>JACQSX010000005.1 GCA_016211105.1 Acidobacteriota bacterium
ATTTTGCGATTCCTGCCGAGGGAATCAAGGAGATCAAGGTCCTGCTGACCGCGATAGGGGGAAAGGTTGTCTATGCCGCACCAGAGTTCGGATCGGTAGACAGAGGCCTCTTCAAGTCTGCGGAGTATTACGGGAAGGCTGCGTTGAAGTGATAGCAAAGCTTCAGGGGAATTGTTATCTGAACTGAAAGGGGAAAGTTCGATGGCCTTTAAGGACAACAGAGAATTTATACGCGCACTGGAGAAAACGAGGGATGTGGTCAGGGTCACGAAGGAAGTGGACTGGGACTATGAAGCCGGAGCCATCAATCGACGACTGAGTGAGACCCATGGCCCTGCTGTGCTGTTTGAAAATGTGAAGGATTATCCCGGCAAGAGACTCTTCGCGGGGGCCCTGTCGAGTTGGCGGCGCATGGCTGTGGCTCTCGGCCTACCCGTGGATACGCCTGTGCCGGAAATATTGGACGCCTGGGACACAAGGATCAAGAGGCCGATCAAACCCGTTATCGTAAACAAAGCGCCTTGTCAAGAGAACATCTTAACAGACAGCGGAGTGAATCTGTTTGATTTTCCAGTCCCTTTGATCCACGAGGGAGACGGCGGTCGGTACATGCTGACCTGGCATATTATCGTGAGCAGGGACCCTGATTCGGAGTGGGTCAACTGGGGCATGTACAGGGGGCAGTTGGTTACAGAACGGTATCTCGCTGGCTTGGTGCATCCGATTTCCGATCTTGGGAGAGTGTTTCACGGGAAGTATGCGAAGTACAACAAGCCGATGCCCATTGCGATCGCGATTGGGGCGGATCCTATCACAACTCTGACAGGCGGCACTCCCTTTGGTCCGATTGACGAAGCGGATATGGCGGGAGCGTTGCGGTTGGAGCCGGTCGAACTGGTGAAATGCAAGACGGTGGACCTGCACGTACCCGCCCATGCGGAAATCATCTTAGAAGGGGAGATCCTTCCAGACGTTCTTGCCGAAGAAGGCCCATTCGGCGAATACACCGGATACCGAGTTTCCGAACGGGCACCGAGACTTATCTTTAAAATCAACACTCTGACATACCGGAACGAGCCCGTACTGACGATGTCGAATATGGGGATGCCGATTGATGAGTGTGATATCACATGGTCGTGCGCACTGCGAGGGATCGTAAAGGCGAGGTTGGAGGAGTTTGGGATTCCGGTGAAGCAGGTCTATGCGCCTCCCGAGTTGGCTATGAACTGCATTGTCGTTTCCACGGAAGTGAGAAACTACGGTCTCGCGAACCAGATAGGAAACATCGTGTTCAGCATATCTTCGATCGCCCTCTATTGTTCCCACGTGATTGTCGTGGAGGAGGATGTCGACATCTTCAACCTGAACGAGGTATTTCATACTCTGATGACGCGGTGTAATCCGGAAAAGGACATTATTACCAAGCCTCTCTCGATGTCATCGCCGCTGATTCCCTTTATGGATCCAGACGACCGGAGGTTGGGTCGAGGGGTCAAGACGGTGTTCGATTGCACTTGGCCGGTCAAATGGTCCACGATGCATGAGAGGCCGAGAAAGTCCAGCTTCAACATGATTTATCCGGAGTTCATTCAAAAGCGAGTGCTGAGGAACTGGAAGGCTTACGGCTTTTAGTAAGGAGCTGAGGAGGGCAGGAATGAGAAGAGAATACGATACATTTGTCTCCCGGGGAGATGAAATTCCTCTTAACCAGGTGATTGACCTGAATATAAGGGAATTGACTCCTGACGATCGGAAGAAAAAGTACAGATATCGCTATGTGCGGGCCAACATGACGGAGAATTCCGCAGAGGCCGATGTGTTGTGGCTATTGTCGAAAACAACCGGATACAGGTATTCAAGGCCTTTGTCGATCAATATTCTTGAGGACTTGGGGGAATTCAAGTCTTTCCGGCGTGAGGACCTAGAAGGGACGACAAAGGCAGACAAAACAGAATATGAGGCCCCGGCAGCGATGTAAAGGGAAAGTTCCGGCGAGGAGCGACTCGCCACCAAAAGCGCTGCATGACGAGGTGGAGGAAATAGTCTGCATCTCTTCAGGCTGCGTGGTAGCCAGCAACAGGCGTCGGTTGTCTTTCGTACATCTGTTCGCCAAAAAAAGTCAATGAGTGCAGAAAGGAGAAAGGAAATGCATAAAGAGTACGATGCAGTCTTTATTGGCGCAGGTCACAATGCGATGATCTGTGCCGGCTATCTGGCTAAAGCCGGTCTGAAGGTATTGGTTGTCGACCGACATCTGGAGCTGGGTGGAGGGCTGGATTCCCATGAAGGGCCCAAGGGAGGGTTCTGGCACAACATGCATTCCTGTCTACACCGCAATGTCCCCAACCTCCCCTGGTATCGGGACTTGGAACTGGCGGAGTTAGGACAAGAATACATCTTGCTGCCGATTGGCACGGCCATGCTTTTGCGAAACCATAAGGCGATTGTCTGGCATACGGCCGAGATAGAGAAGACGGCCGCTTCTATCGCCCGAATCTCCAAAAAGGATGCTAAGACTTTTCTGGAACTCAACAGAAAATATAAAGCCATGGCCGAGGACATCTTTTTTTACGAAATCTATTCACCACCCGTGCCGTTTGAAAAGAAAAAGGCATTGCTTGAACAAAGTAAGGCCGGTCGGGAATACCTGGAGTGGCAGCCCTATTCATGCAACGATTTCCTCAAAGAGGTTTTTGAAAACGACATTATCCGCGGAGTGTTCACCTTCAATTCTGTGATCCGAGGCTACGAGGTTGACTCCAAGGGAACAGGAATGCTAATGGCGGCCATGATTGGCTCAGGAATGATGACCTATGTGCCCAAGGGCACCACACATAAGATGGCTCACACGCTGCATAAGATGATTGCAAAAGCTGGCATCGATGTGGTGGAAAGTCAGTCGGTTGATAGGATCCTGATGCAAAACGGCCAGGCGGTCGGAGTCCATACGGTGGACGGCCGCGAGTTCCGCGCCAGGCAAGTTGTGGTGAGCAGCGTCAATCCTCACCAGACTTTTCTCGACATGATCGGAAAGGAATATCTACAGGCGGGTTTTGCCGGAAAAGTGGAAAAGTTCAGGTATTCCAACACAACCCCCCTGTTTACTCTCCATCTGGCTTTGAACGAGCGGCTTTACTGGAAAGCGGCCCAATACGACCCGGACGTCGATCGCTCTTACTACATTCTTGCTGGCCTAGAGGGGCTGCGGGATGTAGAGGAGTTATATGAGGACTGCGCAGCGCGCCGCTTGCCTCGATCTCTGCAACTTCTTGGGTCTTGCTCTGCCCAACATGATCCCTCCCAGGCCCCTCCGGGCAAATGCACGGCCTACCTTTGGCAAGTAGCACCGGGGAATTTGTGTGAAGAGGAAGGAGGCCCAGAGCGTTGGGATGACATTCGCGAAGAGTTTACACAGCGTTGTGTAGATCACCTCGCTTATTACTCCACCAATCTGACACGCGAAAATATCGTTTACCAGTTCGGGCAAACTCCCTTGGATATTGAGCGCCATCTGCCGAACATGCGAGGCGGGGACATCCAGTGCGGCGAGATGGCTGGGGATCAGATTCTGGACAAGCGCCCTTTGCCAGAGTGCAGCCAGTATCGCACTCCTGTCCCGAAGCTTTACATGTGTGGAGCGAGTATGCACTTTAGTGGCAACATCACCGGTAGTCCAGGTTACAACGCGGCGCGCGTCATCTGCGAGGATCTGGGCATTAAACTCTGGTGGAAGCCCATCGACGCTGTATCTCATTGGGAAGCGCTGGCGAAGGCTGAAAAAAAGAGAAACTAGGCCAGTTCCTTCATGCTGGAAACAGGAAGTTAAACGTTCCCCAGGAAGAGGAGAAAAAAGAAGGAGATAGGATGGAAAACAATTTTGACGTAATCATTGTCGGAGGTGGGCACAATGGTTTGATTCTAGGGAATTATCTTGCCAAAGCTGACCTCAAGGTATTGCTGTTCGAACGCCGTCTGGAGATTGGGGGAGGGCTTAGCACGGAGGAGGTCACTCTCTCGGGTTTTTTGCACAACTTGCACTCCTACTTTCACGACACCATCAACATCATGCCGGCTTACACAGATTTAGAATTGGCGCAGTTCAACGCGCGGTATTACCAGCCACCTGTGCAGGCAGGGCTGATCCTGGGCGATGGTCGCTCGCTTTGCTTTTACGAAAGCGACAAACTGGACAAAACTTGTGAGAGTATCGCGCGTTTTTCCGTCAAGGACGCGAAGACCTGGCGCGAGATAGTGAACAACTATGGAGAATTTGTTTCCACCGTCATCGTCCCCGGGCTTTACAGCCCCCCTTCTCCTCCTTCAGTGCAGATGTTGGCTCAAGAAGGCTCGCCCGAAGGGATGGAGTGGCTGCGAATTGGCCGCATGACACCGCGGGAGGTCGTGGACGAGTGGTTTGAAAATGAACATGTCAAGGCCCTCGTGCTTCATCATTTGCCAATTCCTCGAGGAATCTTGCCCGACTATGCAGGCGTTGGGGCAGTGGTCCCTCTGGTGATTAGCCAGGCAGAACATTCCCAAATCGCTTTGGGGGGATCGCACATTGCTGCTCATGCTCTCTGGAGGGCGCTGCTTCGGAATGGAGGGGAGGCAAAATCTCTCACCCATGTGAAGAAGATCCTGGTTGAGGACGGCAGGGCAGCGGGAGTGGAAACCGAGGATGGGCACCGCTACTCGGCAAAGGTCGTGGTCAGTACTGTCGACCTCAAGCAGACCCTCTTGGAGCTGGTGGGCGAGGAGAAACTAGACCCCGGACTGCTCGGCAAGATCAAGGGATTTCGCCTCGATGAGTTTTCCGTATTCGCTGTACATATGGCTCTCCGGGAGCCCCCCCGCTTTAAAACGCAAGAGGGTTACGAGGACGTCAACCAGGCCTTCCGGCTTGCCATCGGCTTTGAGACTCCGGATGATTTTACGGCTCTGTTTTCGGAAATCAGGAGGAGGAAGCTCCCCGAAAAGGTTGCTCTTATTGCCAGTGTGCCTACTCTTTTTGACCCTTCGCAGGCACCGAAAGGCTTCCACACAGCCTTCCTGTGGCAGCTTGTTCCCTATCATCTGGATGGAGAGAGCTGGGACAAGATCAAAGAGGACTACGCCCGACATTGTGTCTCCAAATGGCAAGAGTATGCGCCCAACTTGCATCAGGGCAACATCCTGAAGACAACAGCAGTCTCCCCCGTCGATCTTGAAGCTCGAATTTCGAATATGACGGAAGGGGGTGTTTTTATGGGTCGCATGGCTTTTGCTCAGCTTGAGCACTTTCGGCCCGTCCCAGAACTCAGTCAGTTCCGGACCCCCTTGAAGGGGCTCTACCTCGCTGGGGCCTGTATGCACCCAGGCGGCGGCATCATTGGGGGACCGGCGGTGATTGCGGCCGATATCATCTTGGATGACCTCAAACTTCCCAAATGGTGGGAAAGGCAATAGCTTATGCTTACAATTGAGAATAGTTTTCTAGTGGACAAGTCCGCGCGGGAAATTTTTGGCCTCTTCAACCAGATAGACAAACTAGCCTGGGCTTTCCCGACTGTAAGTCGTGTGGACGTGATCGATGCCGATCATGTCAATCTCGGGGTAGTGCTCAAGATGGGCTTGCTGCCGCTAGACAACAACTTATCATTAGAAATCACCGAAAGAACTCCATCGAAGCGTCTGGTGGCTGAGGGCATTGCTATCCCTGGTAAGGGATTGGCAGGAGCGGCTAGGATCGCGGACAAAGAAGCCTCAACCAGAATTTCGATGGTGCTGGACCTAGAGGAGTTAGATGGTCAGAAGACTAGAATCCGCTATACGATCACGGCTGACGCCAGCGGTAACTTAAAACGCATCTATGACGCTATCATCAAGGGCCAGAGAACCAAACTGGAGTCGGAATTTATCCACAACGTCTCCGACATCCTAGGCGTGCCCATTTTCGAAGAGCGGGGATGCGGTTCGCCAGACTAAAGTTTTATGGCGCTGAAGATAACGTGTGACTGCATTGCTTGTGCAGCCTGTGTAGAGGATTGTCCTAACGGCGCAATTAGCGAAGGCCCAGGTATCTACGTGATTGATCCCGAACGATGCGTTGAGTGTGTCGGGTTCCGCGAGACGCCCCAGTGTGTTGCAATCTGTCCAGTAGACGCTTGTGTCCCAGATCCGGATTACGTCGAAACGCGGGAGGAGCTACTAGCTAAGAAGCAACGACTCGCTACCATGGGCTCCGAGTTCTGTGAAGTAAGGGCAAACAGGACGCGTAGCTGACGAAAATGAGATTCCGCAAAACAGACAGGAGGTTTGGAGTATGAAGGGGAAATGGAGTGTTCTGTGGCTGCTGACGAAGCTACTTATGAATACCAAAACATCGTTTTACGTTCTTTTTTCACTGCTCAGCCTTTTACTGCTCAACTCTTTGGCCTTTGCACAGATTACAACGGCAAGTATATCCGGTACCATCAAAGATGAAACTGGAGCTGTCTTACCGGGTGTCTCCCTCACCGTGACCCATCTGGACACGGGAAGAACGAGCGCCACCATTTCTGATGATCAGGGAAGGTACCGCATTCTGAACCTGGCTTTGGGGAATTACCGGGTTAACGCAGAGCTTGTGGGATTTCAGACAACCGTCCGGGGCGGAGTAACGCTTTCAGTGGGACAGGAGGCAGTCGTTGATCTCACATTGCGGGTAGGCGAGATCACCGATAAGGTGGAAGTCACTGGCGAAGCCCCTTTGGTGGAGACCACGACCTCGACTTTGAGAGCGCTGATAGATCAGAATCAGATTCGTGACCTGCCCTTGAACGGGAGGGACTTCAGCCAGTTGGCGCAGCTTCAGGCCGGAGTGTATGCCCCGCCTTCGATGGGACAAACGTCGAGTTCGGTTGGCGGAAGTGGTCCGCGGCTATCTGTATCCGGATCCCGTCCCGATCAAAATAACTTTCTTTTGGACGGATCGGATGTAATGGATGTCAACGGGAGAACACCAGGCGGGGTTTCAGGGACCACTTTGGGTGTAGAGACAGTTCGCGAGTTCACCGTGCTCACCAATACCTATAGCGCGGAATACGGGAAAGTAGCAGGAGGAGTTATCAATGCGGTAACCAAGTCAGGGACCAACGAGCTTCACGGGTCACTCTTTGAATTTCACCGCAATGATAACCTGGACGCCCGGGTCTTTTTTGATGATAAGAAACCAGAGTTTAAGCGCAACCAATTTGGCTTCACCCTCGGAGGTCCCATAGTCAAGGACCAGACCTTTTTTTTCGGAAGCTATGAGGGACTACGAGATCGCTTAGGGATAACCCAGAGAAGCATCACATTGACGCCTGAGGCTCGCCGCGGCATATTACCGGGTGGCACGGTCATTCCCGTTGATGATCGTGTCAAACCTTTCTTGGCACTGTACCCCTTGCCGACCCCCGGCGGCCGGGAATTCGGAGACGGTCGTGCTGAGTTCGTTCGAGCGGTCAGCAAGCCTACCAATGAAGACTACTTTGTCATCAAGGTCGATCACGGCTTCTCACAGAATCATTCCACCTTTGTTCGCTACCTCCGCGACAATTCCTCGCTGATAAACCAAGGTTCTTTCCCCGGTTTCCAGGATAGAGGAAAAACCGCCCGGCAGTTTGCCACGATCCAGGACCTGCTAACTGTTGGCCCTCATTGGCTTAACGAGTTCCGCTTTTCCTTTAATCGAAACATTTATGGAGATGATACCGAGCAAACAATCCAACTCGATCCGCGGTTGACGTTTGTTCCCGGCCAGCAGATCGGGATGCTCGCCGTGTCGGGGATTTCCAGCTACGGCAATAATCCGCGCTCGAACAAGATCTTGACCCAAAACATGTTTGAGTACATCGACAACGTTTCCTACAGCTCGGGAGGAAATTTAATGCGCTTTGGCCTTCAGGTGAAAAGAATTCAGTTTAATCCCTTCAACGCTTTCGCGCAATATGGGGAGTATCGTTTCACAAGCTTCGAAAATCTCCTGAGGGGGCAAGCGTTCCAGTTGGATGTCATGACGCCGGGCGCTGATAAGCACCGCGGATGGCGCCAAACATATTTCGGAGCATACCTGCACAGCGAGTGGGCCTTGACAGGAACCCTTACGTTCAATGGGGGCCTGCGCTGGGAGTTCTCGAGCGAGCCCAAAGAGGTGAACGGGAAGGTAGCCAATCTTGTCAATCCCCTTACGGATGCCGAAGTCTCCGTGTTGAAAACCCTCTACCGTAATCCTTCTTTAGCTAACCTGGCGCCGCGACTAGGAATGGCGTGGGATGTTTTTGGAGACGGCAAGACAGCCGTTCGGGGAGGCACGGGGATTTTCTACAACGTTCTCCTTCCCGGCGATTACGTGTTTACTGCTACCAATCTTCCGCCTTTTTTTGTCAGGCCTTTGGTATCCAGTCCGTCCTTTCCGAACGTTCTGGAGGTGTTGGCGGGGGGGCGTTCGGTTGCTCCTCCCGGTCTTCAGATTATCGATTACACTCCGGATCAGCCTTATATGATCAAGTATGATTTGAACATTCAGAGGCAAATCCTTTCAGATTTCGTGGTGACTATCGCATACACAGGTTCTAACGGGGTCCACGCCGGGAGGACCGACAACCCTAACGTTAATCGGTTCGAGATTTGCCCTCAGTGCAGCAGCGCGCTCGCTAATCAGGTGCCTGCGGGAACCAAGTTTTGGCCCGCCGGTCCCGTTAGGCGCATCAACCCGGTTTTTTCGGCCTACGCGCTCACAACCTTTGACACGCGAAGTATGTACAACGGATTGAGTGTCTCCGCAAACAAACGTTTCAGCCGGGGTTTCCAGTTTCAAGTAGCCTATACTTTTTCCAAGATGATGGATGCTGCCTCTGGTCGCCAGGGGGGTTATGAAGTTGGTGGATCTAGCACGCTCCCGTTGGACCCTTACGACTGGAAGCGAGACTGGTCACTTGCAGCCTTCCATGTTGGGAATGTGTTCCGAGGAAACTTCACATTGGACCTACCCGTAAACGTAGGTGGGGCGTTGAAGGACCTAATAGGAGGCTGGCAGGTCAATGGTATCTTAGTCTTGGCGGACGGAAGCCCAGTCAATTTAACCAACAGTGTGAATCGTACCCGTGCGGCTAACGATCCCATCGGGCAGAGCCGCCCGGAACGGCCAAATCTGAAACCCGGCGGCAATAACAATCTTTCTCGAGGCCGCAATACAGAAAACTATTGGGACAGCAGCCAGTTTGAGCTTCAGCCCGCCGGGTTTATGGGCGATCTAGGCCGTAACACCCTGATTATTCCGGGAGTGATCAGCTTTGACTTTTCTGTGAATAAAGACATCGAGTTCAGCGAGCACCGAAAACTGCAATTCCGAGCCGAGTTTTTCAATCTGTTTAATCGAGCCAATTTCGGGCAACCAAGTACAAACCTTTTCCGAACCGACTCCGGGGTCCCCGATACTACTTTTGGCAGAATAGCCAGTACCTCGACCACAGCACGTCAGATTCAATTTGGTCTCAAGTATCTTTTCTAATGGCACCGCATCGTATGAGCAGACGATCAAGAATGGGCAGCCCCCTTCGTTTCCCGAGATTTACTGTTGCAGCAATAGGTCAAACAGTAGATGCACTTTCGGGATATTAGGGGTGGGGTTTCTGTGTAGCTTGCTGAGCTGCGCAGCAATGGGATGTTTCGCTGGGAGACGAACTTTGCCAAAGACACGGCTGAGATTTCTTGCCGCAAGAACATCGCACGAAAAGCACACTGTCTTTTGGAGGTGATAACCATGAAAGTTGTAACAAGGTTTGTTTTACGCTTCCTGTCGTTTTGCTTGTTGTTTCCACTCAGCTTGTCCACTCGGGTAATGGCTCAGGAGCCAGACCTGATTGTCTTCAACGGCAAAATCGCCTCCGTAGATGAAAAGCCCCTTTTCCAAAAGGGAACCTCACCGACCGCCGGCGGAGTTTTCCAGGCAATGGCCGTTGGCGACGGCACTGTTATCGCCGTGGGCAGGAATGAGGAGATTCTCCGGCTGGCTGGCACGAGGACAAAAAAGTTGGATGTTCAGGGCCGGACGGTGCTTCCTGGTTTGATTGATCCTCACGCGCATCGTAATGGATTCTTGCCGGAAGACTTCCCTGAAGTGCAGCAAGCCCGCGTCCAGATCCCTCCGAGCGGAAACCGCGAGGAAGTGAAGCGTCAGATCTTGGAGGCCTTGCGCGACAAAGCGGCGAAGACCAAGGGCGGCGAGTGGATCATTTTGAACCCCACCGGAGACGTCGCACGAGAACTTATTCTGTTCAATCAAATTACGCGTGGGGACCTGGATCGTCTGGCGCCCGACCATTTCGTGATGCTCAACGAGACAGGGTCTGGCCCAAACAGCCAGATTGTTTTCAATACTCGGGCCCGAAAATTGCTGGAACGGGAGCTGCCGGGATTTCGGTATTTCTCCGACCAGGACATAAAGGGGGATGGCGTCAATGTAAGCATCCTGGTCACTCAGGACGTCATTCTCAAGGGCAAGGAGGAAAGATATGCGGAATCTCTGAAGAAGATGCTCATTCGTCTTCTGAGAGATGGCACCACAGCGGGGGGAAGCTGGGCAATGCGAACGGCGCTTAACGCTTACATGACTCTCGACCGAAAAGGCGAGATGCCATGGCGGTTTGCCTGGATATTCTGTGATGGCTCCTATTACAACGGCGAGGGTTTCTATAGGCGCTTTCCAGATTTTTCTCTGGGTGGCGGAAGCAGATATCTCTGGAGCTTCGGGAACGGCGAGGAAGTGGTGGACTCCCCGTCGACAGGTCTTTGCACGACGGTACCCATCATCAACCGCGAGTTAAAGGAGAGGTTTGAGAAATCAGGGGTGGACACGTGCTTTTTGAACAACCCGGTTAAGCGGGCGACCGTGAAGGATCAGATAGAGTACGGCCGTGGGAGGCAATACCACGCTTCGGGGGACAAAACGGTCGATCTTTTGTTGGGGATTATTGAGGAGATTCGGCGCGAAACAGGGATGACGGCCGAGCAGATCAAAGCCAAGCGAATCACCATGGAGCATCTCCATATGGTCAGAGAGGACCAGTACCCGAAGCTCAAGGAATATGGCGTTGTGATGGGCAACAGTCCCGGTTTTATGACTGATAGCCTGAACCCCAAGAAGCCCGACAACGTCATTCAGAACTTTGGCGAACAATACTTGAAATGGATGATGCCAGCTAAAGGGTTCATCGACAATGGCGTCTACACGGTGCTCGCCGAGTACGGCGGCTTTTCGGGCATCGAGCGCATGGTTACACGCGAAGTCTGCTTTACGCCGCGGCTTCCTGGGGAAGGAGAAATAGGAACGGAGAAGTGCAAGGTGCTGGCCCCTGAGCAGGCCATCGACCGGGCAACTGCCTTGAAGATGGCCACTAGCTGGCCCGCCTACTACATGTTGCGGGAAAATGAAATGGGTTCGCTGGAGGTTGGCAAGTGGGCAGATTTCATCGTCATTGATCGAGACTACTTTACGATTCCCGAGAAGGAGATCAGCGATATCCGAGTCTTGCTGACGGTCCTCGGCGGAAAGGTGGTCTATGCCAGTCCGAACTTTGGTCCCATCGAGCAGATGCTTTTCAAATCACCCGAATACTACGGAGACGCTCAGCTTGCAAGTCCAACCACAACGGTGGGAATGTAATCGACATTCTACTCGAACCTGACGGCGCACTACGCGTCGGGTACAGTAATGAGATTACCTTCGCGGATAATCTCTATGTAGAGAGGAAAAGATGAAAACTCACGAGTTTGATGGTGTCATTATCGGAGCGGGTCACAATGCTCTTGTTCTAGCTGGTTACTTGGCAAAGAGCGGCTTGAAGGTGGCCGTCTTGGAAAAGACCGGATTTATTGGAGGCGGGGCAGGAACCTTCCCGAGTCCCTACTACCCCGGGTTCCTTCACGAATATCACTCTCAGTTTCATCGCAACGTGCCCAACCTGCCATGGTATACGGATCTAGAACTGGACAATTATGGCGTTGAGTACATCTTTCCCCCGGTCAACAACGGCATGCCGCTCAGTGACGGCCGGTGCCTCATCATTCACGCGGATCCCAACATAACTAAAAAGTCACTTGAGCGCTTCTCAAGAAAGGACGCTGAAAACTATTACCGGATCTACCATAAGTACGAAGACATGGGTAAGAAAATCTGGTTTGTGCGAGATTACTCTCCCCCGCTGTCCCAAGATGAGGAGACCGATTTGCTAAAAAAGAGCAAGATGGGCCGGGAGTTTCTGGAAATCAACAAAAAAAGCGCCTATGAAATCGTTCACGAGCTGTTCGAGGATCAGGCACTTCGGGCTTTCTATCTGTTTCTTTTCTCGGTGAGGGGTTACTTGCCTGCCCCTACTATCAAGGGTACGGGCTTTGCCACCGTCGCCATGACCTTTATGGGCAACAAAGCCATGCTGCCCAAAGGCGGGGCGCGCCAGTTGACTCACGCCTTGGCTTTCATGGTTTCCCACCACGGAGGGAAGATTTTTCCGGCGACTGAGGTTGAGCGAATCATGGTGCAAAATAACCGGGCTGTGGGCGTTGAAAGCGTGGATGGGCACAAGTTCATGGCCAAGAAGTTTGTGGTCAGCAGTGTGGATCCCACTCAGACATTCCTCCGCTTCATCGAAGGGCAGTTTCTGGATGCCCATATTGTCGAACGGGCCAGGAATTATAAATACGGGGTTTCCGGAAAGAGCTTTGGCGTGCTTTTCACGTTACACGCGGCAACCCATGAGCCGCCCAACTATACCTCATCGAAATATGACCCGATGATTAACCAGGCATTCAATACCTGTGTAGGGTATGAAACTCCTGACGAGGTCATCCATCATCTCAACCAAGTGATTGAAGGCATGCCCCCGGACAAAATCGGGATCCAGTGTGCAGTTCCCACCCTCTTTGACCCGAGCCGTGCCCCCCGTGGAAAACATGTTCTTCTGGCTTGGCAATTTGCCCCTTACTCGGTATGCGGAAAGGGACCGGAGGAATGGGACAACATTAAACACACGTACTTGGAAAAGGTCCTGGCGCGCTGGGCAGAGTACGCGCCCAACCTTGAGCCCAAGAACGTTATTTATGCCTTCCCACAAACCCCGGTGGATGTGGAGCGGCATCTGATCAACATGCGGGAAGGAGACTTTCATGTCGGCGCTCTTATACCGGAACAGCTAGTGGCGAACCGGCCCTTCCCGGAGGTTTCGAATTACCGGGCTCCTATTGACAGTTTGTATCTGACGGGAGCGGGAACCCATCCTACAGGGAATATTACAGGGGCGCCGGGTTACAATTCAGCGCAGGTGATCCTCCGCGATCTGGGCATGGATGTGTGGTGGAAGCCACCCGATCCTCGAAAAGTATGGCGCCATCTGGACTAAGGGAGGCAGCCTGGAGCAGACCGGGGCAAGAGAGGTCCCCGCCTGCTGATTGTTAAAGCCCGGCCTGCTCTCCACCTTGAGGGCTCTTGCCTACCTGGAGTTTGATGATTCCGGGGGTGCCGTCCACAGTCTCGGCTACATAGCTATGAAAATTGAGTTTGTCTCACTCAGCGGAGGTACTTGAAACATGAACATAAAAATCGTAAATCCAGCGACCATAGCGCCTCCTATTGGTGCATATTCGCACGCTTTCACACTAGATACCAAGAGTGTTTCAAACATCTGCTTTATCTCGGGGCAGGTGGCAAATGACCCTCAGGGGAACCTGGCAGGTAAGGGCGATTTCCGCGCCCAGTACCTGATGGTGTACCAGAACTTGAGAAATCTTTTGGCTGCCGAGGGCGCCACTTTCGACAACATCGTTCAGTTGCGCACCTATTTGACCAGCTACGAGAATGTTCACAAGTTCTTTGATATCCGCAAGGAAACGTATTCGCAGTGGTTTCCATCTGGCAAGTACCCTCCTAATACCCTACTAATAATCGACAGTCTCGTATGGCCAGACCTACTCATAGAAGTGGAAGCGGTCGCCTGCTGGTAGCAAACTTTTTTCGGGAGCACAGGCCGGCCAAGGAAGTCCCAAGGGGACATTAAAGGACAAGTGGAGCACGTTATGGAGCAATTCAAAGATCGTATTGTGATCGTCACCGGTGGTGGTACGGGAATCGGGGAAGCCTATTGCCGCGGTTTTGCCAAGGAAGGAGCCCGCGTGGTCGTGGCCGATATTGCAGCAGAGGCCGCTGGGCGGGTTGCCAAGGATATCGATGGCATGGCCATCCGGGTGGATGTCTCCGACGAAGTCAGCACAGAGGCGATGGCCAAGACAGCCCACCAGCGCTACGGGAGGATTGACATCTTGGTGAATAACGCCGCGCTCTGGACGGCCATTCTCCCTATGAAGCCCTGGACCGACATCCCGGTGGAGGAATGGGATCGCGTCATGGCGGTCAATGTTCGGGGTGTCTTCCTTGCATCCCGCGCCGTTTTTCCCTACATGAAAGAGCGAAGTTGGGGAAGAATTATCAATATCTCCTCCACCACGGCTCTGAGTGGGGTTCCCGGATTTCTGCACTACGTGGCATCGAAAGCGGCCATTTTGGGACTGACGCGGAGCTTAGCCCGAGAAATCGGTGACATCGGCATTACCGTCAACGCGGTAACCCCAGGTTTAGTCTCGACTGAAGGTGTCAAGAGCCACTATTCGAACGAAGCACTTCAAGGAAGAGTAGCCGCACGGTCGATCAAGCGACAACAGATGCCCGAAGATTTGGTAGGGGCAGTCATGTTTTTCGCATCCGATCGCGCCGCTTTTATCACGGGTCAGGCGTTGAACGTGGACGGTGGTCATGTTATGCACTAGACCGGGGATTCTGGAGTTGACCGATGGTTGTCATTAGACAGCTACGTTTGAGCTTGGCTCTTCGACGCCATGTCATCGCCCGCCGCGGATAACGCCCTACGTAATTGATTTGTAATTGGCGCCTTTTTGAGAAATGACCTGGCTTGCAGTTCTTTGCGATTAACCGCCCGCGGACTAAAGGGCAGGAACCCGCTGTATTTAAAGAATTTTTCTCCCCGCACTTGTTGTGGAGAGTGCCGATTCGGTCAATAATAATCCCTCTATCAGGGACAAGGAGTCATTCCATGAGTACAGTTCAGACCAAGCTTACGAACCAGCAGCAATACGAGGGCGCCATGTATATCAACGGCCGCGCCCTACCGGTGCAGAACCCGATTCCCATTCCCAACCCGGCCCGCCTCACTGAAGTGGTGGGCACCATTCCCAAGGGCTCCATTGCCGAGTGCCATATGGCGATCGAGGCAGCCCAGGCGGCTTTTCCGGCGTGGGCTGCGCTTTCAATCCATGAACGGGCGCGCACGGTGGCCACGGCCTATGAGGCTTTCATGCCGGGGATGGACGACCGCGCCGTCCTGTTAAGTCGGGAGAACGGGAAAACCAGGATCGAGGCGTGGTTCGACTGCATGGGCGCCAAGCGCTGTGTCGATTACTACGTTAACCTGTCGAAAGATTTCGAGTTGGAGTGGGAACCGCCAGCCCCCAACGGGCGTGTTGTAGTCACTCGCAAGCCCATGGGCGTGGCTGGAATCATTGTGCCCTGGAACGCGCCAGTGCTGCTGGCTTACCTGGGAATCGCTCCCGCCCTGATTGCGGGGAACACCGTGGTGGTGAAACCGTCCAATTTTGTGCCGCTGGCTCTGATCGATACCGTGCGCCTGATGGCGGAATACCTTCCCCCGGGAGTGTTGAACGTGATTACCGGTCCCGGCGCCGCAATCGGGAAGGAGCTAGCCAGTCACCCGCTGGTCCGCCGCATGATTTTCACGGGAAGTGTCGAAGTGGGCAAGCAGGTGCTCCTGGACGCCGCCTCCACAGTTAAGCGTTGCACCATGGAACTGGGTGGAAACGATCCAGCCATCGTGCTGCCCGACGCCAACCTCGACACGGCCGTACCGGGAATCCTGAGGGCAGTGTTCACCGGCGCTGGTCAGATTTGCTACGATGTCAAGCGCATTTACGTACAGAAGGATATTTACTCCCAGTTTGTGAAGTGCTTCACTGAAGCGGCGGACGAGATCGTCGTGGGCAACGGGTTGGATCCCAACGTCACAATGGGATCAATCACCACAAAAGAGCAGTACAATTTCGTCAATGACCTCATCGCCGAAAGCAAGGCTGGCTCTGGGAAGGTGACCGTCGTCGGAAAGAAGGCTGTAAGTGAGGAAGAATGGAAGAACGGATACTTCATCCTTCCCCACATCGTCACCGGCGTCGACCACCGCCACCGGGTGGTCACCTGCGAGCAGTTCGGTCCCATCATCCCCATCATATCCTTCGATACCGAGGAAGAGGCTGTCAGGCTGGCCAACGATAGCGAGTTCGGACTGGCGTCTTCTATCTGGACCGAAGACATCGAACACGCGTGGGAGCTTGCGCGCAAGATCGACGCGGGAACGACGTTTGTCAACACCCATGCTGTGGCGTCGGCTGTTGACATGCCGTTCGGCGGCTTCAAGTGGAGTGGCCTGGGACGCAGCCACGGCGTCATCGCCTTGGAAGAGCAGTACGAATTGCAGACGCTGAGCACCCGCAAGCTGCAGGGGGGAAACTAACACTAACCGAAGTTTCCCCGGCGATTGGCGGCAAAGAGTGTTTCCAACTCCCAGCGCTTGGATCCTCGCACCGTGTTCCAACGCCGCAGTAACAGCCAGCGTTTCCCGCGTCGACGAGGAGCCCAAAAAAAGGAGTTCGACAAAAAAGTCCTCTTGGGACAAACCCTTCGTTGACGGCCTACTTGCCCCTTCGGGCGCGTCTTAGTCCTCTATTTCGTAATTACGGTGACGTATTTTAGGCCACTTGAGGAGGTGCCTCCTTTGTGAGCTTTGCCAGGAGGGCAGCCAGCTCTTGACGGGTGAAGGTCCATTGGACAGGACGGGCAATGTGCTGGTAGTGCTGCTGAAAGTTCATGAGGTGTTTTTCTACTTCGGTCGGTGAAAGAAAGTCATTAGCCCGGGTCTAGGTGGGGCTAGGTGTAAGAACCTTGCGTTGCACGATAGACACGATAGAGAAGAAGATTTCGATCTGATTGAGCCAACTGGCGTGAATGGGCGTGTGCACAAGAACTGCGGCTGGCCGCTGGCATTTAAGAGGGAATCATGAGTTTCGGTAAAATATAGTTACTGCAATTCAGGCTCCCAGCTCTCAAAAAAGAACCTTCACAGCGAACTGAACCTGTCGCGAGGTCGTCGTCGTACTCGTGATGCGACCAAACGTTCTGGAAGGAGCCCCTGTAGTGTCGGTAAAAACACTGTTGCTCGGGCTTCCAAAATTGGCCCGGTTTAATATGTTGAAGAGTTCCGAGCGGAATTGTAACAACCGGTCTTCGTGGAACTGAAAGTTCTTGACCAGAGAGAGGTCCAGCGTGGCCACTCCGGGCCCACGCCCAGTCCCTTTCCCCAGGTTTCCGAAAAAGCCCAGGTCCTGAAGTTGGAACTGAGTACCGTCCCAATACTGATCAGGATTCCGAGTGTCCACAATCGGATTATTGTTGCCGCCCGGCTTCAGATTTGGAAATTCCTGACAACACGAAGGAGAGGTGATCTGGGACCGGGCCCGCTCAATGCCGACCGTAAAGCTCCTCGGAGTTCCATTTGCCAGGGTGACGATACCGTTGATCTGCCAGCCGCCGAGTAGCAGGTCTGTCTTCCCCGAAGACAACCTCGGCAGGTCGTAACTAAAACTGGAGGTCAGCACATTCTTCACATGAAATCCGGCAGGGCCCCAGTCCCGTTTCCAGTTAAACGGATCCGATGAACCGGTCGTAGCGCCAGGGACCTCGCTGGTTCCTGTATTCCCGTTAGCGACGGACATCGTCTTGCCGAAGGTGTAGGACACCTGAAACTGATATCCCTGGCTGAACCGCTTGTTCAGCATCACCTGAAGCGCATTCTACATACTGGGGACATCCATTCGTTCGTAAGAGACCGCGCCCAAAGCCGGATTGAGGCGGGGCGCGCCGGCGGGGAAAAACTTTCTCCCGTCGGGAAGAATCTGAAATCTCGAGATATTAGTCATCTGTTCCCGACTGATGTGCACTGTCTTTGAGCCGGAATACCCGACCGTCAGCACGAAGTCCTGGGCGAGACTCCGCTGAATGTTCAAATTGTACTTGTACAAGTACCCCCGGCTCACGTCGGGACCCAGAGACTGGATGAAAAACGGGAGAATGGGTGACGCAGCCAGGTTGAGAGCGATGGATTCCGGCATCATGAGGTTGTAAAAGATTCCTCCTCCCCACCGCAGGGCGGTCTTGCCGTCTCCGAAAACATCCCATGCAAATCCGACGCGTGGGGCGAAGCACGTCCGACAAGGATTATCGTACAGGGTTCTGCGGACGGTCATCGCTTGGTCAGTCAACGGATTGACCAGCGTAGCAATTTTCCCGTGCACTTCACTCGGTTCTGTGGTGAGCTCGTAGCGCAGCCCCAGATTCAGAGTGAGTCGGGGAGTCAGCCGGACGTCGTCCTGGACGAACGCCGCAAAACCCCGAAAGCGGTAGCCGCGAATCGGGTCCGACTCTGGAAGCATGATGTCCAACCCCGCCGGCATATTTCTCAAGAAGTTTTCCACGTTATTGAACCGGAAGCGACCATTCCAGGCGAAGGCGGCGAATGTGTTGAATTGGTATCTCCTAAACTCGGCGCCTACGCGTAACGAGTGCCGGCCCCGCGTGTAGGAGATATTGTCGATCAGCTCAAACAGGTTTTGGGTCATAAGCCGATCCGACTGAAAGAAGTAACCATAAGACGAAAGTCCCGTAACGTCAATCCCACCCAACGGTCGCCCCGGCGCGAAGCTGAGAGATGGGTCGATGGTAGCTGTCTGTCGGGAAACCGACCCAACAACATTTCGATTGAATGAAAAGCGAGCCTCGTTGAGAAGGACAGGCGAGATGACCTTCCGTTCCTCGATTGTCGTAAAGTGCCTGTCCGTCTTACCCGGATTGTCAAAACCAGGGAAGGGCCGCTGTGTCACAATTGACGAATCATCCACCACCTGCCGTACAAAGAGCATGTCGGAAGGTGATAAAGTGTAATCGACTTTCACCAGGTAGTAACGCTCATCGCTCGGCTGGGTGAAGGAACGAATCAACTCGCCCCGACCATCTCCAAAGTCCCTTCCGTTAGGCAGCGGATACAGATTGACATAGGGTTTCACGGCGGGGTCGATAGGGATGATCCGCCCTCCGAGATTACCTTGATTACCTTGCCGCCCCGCAGCACTGAGAGTGTTCTGAATACTGGTTACGCCCAACCGATCACGTAGCTCTTCATAGGCGCCGAAGAAGAAGACCTTGTCCTTTCGAATCGGGCCTCCCGCCGTAAAACCAAACTGGTTGCGCTTAAATTCCAGTTTCTTCTGGTCGAAAAAGTTCCGCGCATCCAGGTTGTCGTTGCGGAGGAACTCAAAGACCGACCCGTGAAATTCGTTCGTCCCGGACTTGGTTACCGCGTTGATCACACCCCCGGATCTGGTCCCGTACTCGGCGCTGTAGATGTTGGTCAGCACCACGAATTCACGCACCCCTTCAACGCCCAGCGTGGCACCGGGCACACCCGCAGGAGTTCGGTTGTAGTTGTCTTGGACATCAGAGCCGTCGAGGCGAAAGGCGTTCTGGTTTGGGCGAGCGCCGGAAATAGAGATCCTGGGGCCGGATCCTTGTGTGGCTGTGTTGGCCTGCCCCATGCTGGGGGGGCGTAGACCCCTGACTGCAACGTCGCCAGTTGGCTGAAATCCCGGCCGTTGAGAGGAAGGTCCCGGATCTGCTTGTCGTTGACCGTTGCCCGGACGGCAGAGCTGGTAGTCTCCACCAAAGCCGCTTCTCCCGTCACCATGACCTTCTCGCTAATCTCTCCTACCCGCATCACGAAGTCCAGGACCGCTTCCTGCCCCACGGAAAGCGTAATCCCACTGCGCACCGATGTTTGAAAGCCCGCCAGCTCGGCCTGCACTTCGTAACTTCCAAGCGACAGATTGGGAAGGTGATACCTCCCCGAGTCGTCGGTGACAATGGCCCGGCTAGCTCCCGTGTCGAGATGCCGGACAGTGACCGACACGCCCGGCAGGACGGCACTGGTCTCATCCCGGACTGATCCCGAGATCGTAGCTGTGGCTGTCTGTGCCAGAGCTGTCTCACTCTGGAAAATCGCGCACAGTGAGAGCAAAAGACATGCCGAAACGGATCTGTTTCGCATGGAACCTCCTCGTTAAGATTGCAAAATCGTGAAATATTTTGAAAACATCCTAACCTCGGTGGCGCAAGCTCATCAATCCGTTCCACCCCACCACCCACAAATTGCCTCATGGAAAATCTGCCTGAAAAGGATTTCCTTACCTCACTTACGCATCTACTTGAAATTGGCTTGGCTGACAGACAAGCAGGGTTACTTGCATGAGTCACAGTAGACACCGTTCCGGTTGCGGAAGAATGATACGCGGAGGGTCCACTTGCATACACGGGCGGCTCGGACTTCATCGCTCATTGGAACCAAGTTCGCCATGAATAATCTGGGGCTAAACTTACTCGCTGGGATTGCACGCAAAGTTTTTCTCCAATTCAGTTCGCGGATTATTCTGGTCGTGATAACTGTTTCCTGAGCAATTTGTGCGATGACATACTTTTTCCTCCAGCAAATACGGGATCACTTGCACGTAAAATTCTTCTCCAGCCAGTTGGCGGGATTGTTCTGATCGCCGCCCGGGCCCGTGTAGACAGTCTTCTGCGGATAAGCGCAGACTTTCCGTTCGTTGTCAACCTTGCCTTTGCCGTCTTCGGCGCGGTGCACTGCCACCACATAATTAGGCGCTTTCCCTTTCTCCACCCACTCCACCAGCGGTGCCAGCTTGTCCCAGTCATTCGGGCCCGGACCGCCGCGGCAGTGACCCATTCCGGGAATCATGAACAGGCGAGATCGTTCTCGCGCCGCATTTACGTCGCCATGGAATGTCGTCTTGACCACGTCCTTGTAATAGTCCAGCGTCGGCTCCGGGTGGGGTTGCGTGTCCCCCCATCCATGATAGAGGATCAGCTTGCCGCCCTTCCTGATCAAAAACCGCGTCAGGTTCGGATCTGTGGCGTCGATAATCGACGCCATGAACTTGCCCTTGCCTGCTGTGAAATCGTCGATATTGAATTCCCACCACGCCCACTCCGGCGGGTTCGTCTTCTTGTCGGGCACATGCGCGAGGTCGGTTCGATCCGGCGGCACGACCCCCGGATCTTTTTCGTAGAAAAGATAGTTCAGGTGATCGCCCGAGAGTCCCGTGAGCGCCGGGTAAAGCTTGTTGCCGGCATACGGAATGATGTTCTGGGTCCAACTGAACTCGGAACCCAGAGCGTATCCCTTGAAAATCGGGTTCCCCTTGCTGTCGTACGAACCCCGGTAGATGTCCTTGATGGTTTTCAGTTGCAACTCGGTGAAACAGTCGTCCGCATTGACGTCGCCGCGACACGTCTTGCCGGCCAGGTCCACCTCCGGCTTGAAGTCGCATACCACCGGGTCATCGATCACTCCGTCGACAATCCCGTCCCTGGCGTCGCACTTGGCCAGCACCGCCTCGCGCAGCATGTTCAGCTTAGTCAGACTCTCCGGTACTCCATCCCCGTCTCTATCAAACGCCAGATTGCCTGCAAAATTGTCCGAGTACAGTTTCTGGAGAAACCAGACGCTTGTAACGCTGCGCGCCGTATAAAAGTTGACCGGGGCACCGGCGACGATGCCGTCAAAGTCGTAGGGAAAGCGTTGCGCCTCCATCAGTCCCTCCCGCCCTCCTGCCGAGCAACCCTCAAAGTAGGAATACTGCGGATCCCTCCCGTAGTATGCCTTGATAACCGTCTTGGCCGCATTGGCTGTCAGATGCACCGCCCGGTAGCCGAAATCAATCTCCGCCTGCCGGTTGTTGTGAGCAAACGACGCCCCCGGTTCGGCCCCGTTATCGTGGCCCATGTTGCTATTGGCCACCGCGTACCCTTGCGCTACCCGGTGATCGGCAAAGTCCAGGTCACCGTCTTTCCCTCCGTCGCCCCACTTCAAAAATCGCCCGTTCCAGTTGCGTGGCAGCGGCAACTGCACGTGAAAATGGATAGCCGGTGAAATAATTCCCCTCAGATAGCAGTACTGCGGCCCTGTGTCCGTCGGCCCCACCAGCTCGGCAGAGAGGATCGTCAAGTTCGGTAGTTTCGCCAAAACTCGGCAGGTGGCCTCGTCCCCCGACATATCCGGGTCGGCTGGTGCGCCCCATCCCAGAGCTGCCCGCCACGATGAAAGGAGTACTACAAGGAATGCAACGGAGTGCCATCTCTTCTTTCTCATTACGTCCTCCTTTTCCACTTAGTCCTGTAATTCAGAATTACGGTGACCTGTTTTTTCCAGTTTTGCATGTCAGGCCGCCCTCTTGGATTTGGTGGCCAGTTTTGCTATGAGCGCGGCCAGGTCTTTGCGAGTGAATTTCCAGTGGAAGGGGCGGGCAGTCTGCTCGTAGCGCTCTTGAAAACGAAGCAAGCGATGTTCAACATCGGTCAGGGAGTGGAAGTCGTTGGGCGTAAGTACCTTGCGCTGGACGACGGAAAAGTAGATTTCAATCTGATTGAGCCAACTGGCATGAACGGCTGTATGGACGGGAACAATGTTGGGCCAAGTTCGCTGAGCCGTTGTCGACGACCCAAAAAACTCGATCAGCCGAGCGATAAGGCTGTTGCGACATCACCTGATCTACGAGGGGTATGGATGCGTGCAGCGATGACATCGTTTTCCAGCCCTTGGGCGGCAAACAAGATAATCTTGGCCCGGATGACGTCTCTATACGGTGACGTATACTTTCTGGCCCTAGACTCCGGTTCTGCGCGCTCGTCGGAGGACAGCTTGATGACATATGGGCTTTTTCTTGGCAGTCTGTCGCACTTCCTCCGAGGAAGTCTAGCAGATCATGCCGGCAACGGTCAGATAAATACGTCATCGTATCTATGAAATCGTGGACTTAGCTTGACGCCCGCTGCGGCCTACCGCTACTGTCTGAATCGCAGGAAAGGGAAGTGGCAGTGAGCGACTTGCTTTGAAGTTTGCCTGGAGAAGAAGCAAGAAAGCCGCATCTTAGTGCCAAGGTTAATAACTCAAGCCGACTGTGAACGTGTAGTTTTGTAAAGATGTGCTGAACGTGGTTTTTCACCGTGGCGACGCTTATGGAAAGCTCATCAGCTATCTCTTTTGTGTCCCTACCGTCAGCGATTAGCCTTAGCACGATCTGTTCTCTACTACTGAGCCTCGTAAAGGAAACCCAGTTTTCACCAGAGAGATTCAATTCACTTTCCGACGTTAAAGAGAGCTTCAATCCCTGGAGAGAGAAATTCCTCAGCAGTTCCTTTATCTCTATGTACCCCGTGATGTCACGAAATACGTGAATAATCGTTGTCAGTTCACCGGTTCTGACAACCATGGGGCTCACGTTAATCCAAATCGTTTTCCCGGCCTTGTTCAGGGTTACAAGGTTCGAATTAGGAATCACCCCTCGTTTTTTCGCTATCTGACATTCCCTGCAATCCTGACGACACACCCGCCTCTCATTGCCATTACAGCCAGCAATTACGTCGTAGCAATACTGTCCTAGAACCTCGGTGGAGCGGAAACCAAGCAATGCCTGAGCCGCGCGATTCCAAAAGATGATCTTTTGGTCAAGACCCACGGCGAACACACCATCGCTACACGTGTTTGTTACTAGCTGCTCGAGTAAGGCATTTCGGCTGCCTCTTTCGTGCACTTCTGCCCGTTCTGCTGTACTGTTATTTGACATATTGTAATCCATTATGCCCCCGCGCTACCGCGAAAATTCTCAGCTCAGCGGATCATGTCAAGCTGCTATCTCGAAAATAGGTTGATCAGGCCGCAACGGGTTCAAGAGGATCACCTTGTGGCCGAGGTTTTCCAGGCGCTTGACCAGATAACGGGCCAACTCTTGCGCAGACAACGTCAATTCACCTTCCCCTTGGAAAGTGAGTTTGGATCCCTCCAGAGAGAATTTCCTCACAAATTCCTTGAGTCGTATGTAATCCGTGATGTCACGGAACACGTGAACAATCATGGGTTCGGAACTTTTTACAAGGATCGGGCTGATGTTAATCCAAATCGTCTCTTTCGCCTTGTTCCGGGTTGAAAGGTTGTAATTTGGAATCAGCTCCCCTCTTTTCGCTTTCTGACAATCACGGCAATCCTGACGACACACCCGCCTCTCATTGCCATTACAGCCAGCAATTACGTCGTAGCAATACTGTCCTAGAACCTCGGTGGAGCGGAAACCCAGCAATGCCTGAGCCGCACGATTCCAGCAAAGGATCTTTTGGTCAAGACCCACAGCGAAGACACCGTCGCCGCTGTTTTCTAGCTGCCCCAATAACTCACTGCTGGCCGCCGTGCTCGCCATTTCTGCTGTCCGAATTGTGTTGTTTTGTTTGAAGCATTATATTCGTTATACTTCGGTCTTCCTAGCGAAAAATCTCCGACCACCAGATGATTGCGTGCCCACCCTGGTTGGGCGGGTTGGAGCTGCTATGGGATCTTCGTTTGTCGCTCCGGGTGGGTCAAACAGGTCACGGAAGGTAAGTCGCTGGCGTGAAACTCGGCGGGGGTACCGAAAAAAGCGATCTGACCTTGGTCCAGCACGATTACCTTTATGTCGGCTCCATGCGGCGCGTCTGCTTGATTCACTCGCACGGCGCCGCGCGCGTCTTCTGACGCGTAGTGCGTAGCCAGATAAGAGATCTCGTAAAGCAGCTTGCTTACACACAGCGATGAATTCTTGTGTAAATCGCGCGCGCGGATAATGAGATCCAGGATATGGCGTGCATTGATCGGGTCGAGTCCGGCAGTAGGCTCGTCATACAGCATGATGGAAGGCCAACCGACCAGCGCGCGGGCAATCTCCAGCCGCCGTTTCATACCGCCAGAAAGCTCCTCGGGAAACTTCTCCATGGCGTCCTGCAAGCCGACGAAACGCAGGATCTCACGTACGGCACGATCGGTCACTTCTGCCGCCCGGCGTTGCTCGACCAAGCGGTATGCTGCATTATCGTAAGTCGACATGCCGCTAAACAACGCATCTTCCTGAAAGACTAGACCCATCAGATCGCCACGGATGGCAAGCATCTCCTCTTCATCCAACACCTCGATTTCGCGTCTCTCAATCAGAACGCGCCCCTGGTCGGGACGCAGGAGCCCCATCGCCAGACGCAGCAGCACAGACTTGCCGGAGCCGGAATTACCGGTGATGAGAATCATTTGACCGCGTTTGAGCGTAAAGCTGACATCGTGCAGCGCGCGTACTTCGCCGAAGCTTAGAGAGACATGGCGAAACTCGATTGCGGGGATTTCAGAGTCAATTCCAGAATTCACTGAGTTCAATCCGCTTGCCAAACCTTCCTCGTTTCCCGATCACAATCCCGCAGACGAGCGGTTGCCGTCTCCAGGCTTCTGGGTGATAATGCACCGTCCAACGAGCCATCCGCTGGAGAACTGGCTGTGGGCGACTCGAAACTCTGATTCTATTGAATTCTGAAGGAGAAGAAAAATGCAAAGCTGCCGCTGCCAGCTCCTATCGAGTATCTGCGTGACGAGTGTAATGGCTCTTTCGGCATGCGCCCCAGGAAGGCGTGCTCCTGAATCGGCGGGCGATCAAATCGTGGTCGGTACCGCGCTTCCTTTGAGCGGCGGGCAGGCGCGCGAAGGTGGGTATTTCAAGAAGGCATACGAACTGGCATGGAGGGAGGCAAACGACGCTGGCGGGATTATGGTAGACGAGCGAGGCAAAAAACTGCCGGTACACTTGATTATCTACGATGATAAGAGTGATCCGACCACTTCAGTGCAACTGTACGAAAAACTTGCCACCGAGGACCGCGTTCATTTCTTTCTCGGAGGCTACAGCACGCCGCTGGTGCAGGCGCAAACGGTCGTCCCAGAAAAATATCAGGTGCCATATATTACTGGCGGCGGGGCGACGGCAGAAATTTATGCCCGCGGGATGAAGTATATCTTCGGTCTGCTGGCAGATATTTCCAAACTCGCTGCTACTTTGACTAAGTGGTTGGCATTGCAGCAGGACGCCGGGAAATTGCCTAAACTGCTAAAGATTGCCGTGGTGACGGAGAACACCTCGCACGGCCGTGAATTCGCAAGGGGAATCGAGAATGCCGCCGGGACGGCTCCAGACCGATTCAAGATGGTTTTCAACGAGGCATTCGAGCAGAACATCAAGGATGCAGATCCGCTTCTACAAAAAGCCAAAGCGGCCAGCGCCGATGTGTTCCTGGCGGACGCGCGCGTGGCCGACTACATTACGGTCCAGCGACGCTACGCTGAGTTACAGTTACAGCACCTGATCATCAGTTATGGGCCGCGCGGCCCGGAGAAGGAAGCCCGTGACGCGCTGGGACCTGCGTCTGATTATATTATCTCCGCAAGCTGGTGGGACAAGGATCTCAAAGACGAGGCGTCGCAGGCCTTTCTAAGAAAATACCGTGAGGCTTATCACGACGATCCGGAATGGTTTGCCGCGCTCGGCTATGAGTCGGCGCGTGTTTTGTTCGCCGCCATTGCCAATGCAGGGACGCTCGATCGCGTCAAGGTGCGCGCTGCCTTGGCCAATATGCGACTTTCACCCTCCCTGGTGGTGGGTGGCGTCGTCCAATTCGGACCGAATGGGCAGATCCAGAACGAGTACGTGATGATGCAGAACCTGCCGGATGGCAAATCTGTAATCATTTACCCGCCCAATCTAGCGACGGGTGAAGCCATTGTGCCCGTGCCGCGGCGGTAGCGGGGAAGGAGGATATCGGCTGACAAACTCGCATTTCATAACCGCCTTCCTCTGGGGGTACGTGCATCCTGAGGGTGGAATCGTGGTGGAACTAACTTTTCCCGTTTCCGGAAAAGTAGCGCTCGACTACGTTGATGAGAACATTGAGGCGCTCGTCGGTGCGTCGCTGTGATTCTGCCAGCCGCTTCAACTCCTCCTCGGTTTGCCGTTGAGCTTTGGTGAGACGATCAAGTTGCTCGTCTGTTCGATGGAATCGCTCCGCCGTTTCATGGGCAAACTCTTCGGCAAATCTGGATAGTCTAAGAAGGAAATCACCTAGCTGGCCAATTTGTTCCGAGTGACGGTCGATTGCCGCAGCCATTTGCGCCTGGTGGCCTGCGAGGAATTCAATCTGCTGTTCTATACGGTCAAAACGCTCTTCCGGAGTCATGGCCACATTCTACCAAATTTGCAGATCGGCTTTACAAACGGCCTAACAAAAGAGCAGCCACCATTTTCGTAGGAATACCCGACCCTGGAGTATAGAATCGGCCTTCCCATGCCTCTACCTCATCCTGGGAAATAGAATGACCGTTCAAGATTTAGCCACGCTGATCGTCAGCGCCATTCTCACCGCGGGCTTGTACGCCACCATGTCGTACGGTCTTGCTTTGATCTATGGTGTAATGCGGATCATCAATCTGGCGCATGCCGGGGTGATGATGTTGGCTGCCTACATGACGTTTTGGCTGGTTGCGGTACTCCACCTCAATCCGTTTTTGGCGCCATGCGTGGTGGTACCGACTTTCTTTCTCCTGGGTCTTGCAATGCACCGTTTCCTGATTCGGCCACTTGGCAGCGCGCCGATGATTGCCTCGCTGCTCCTGCTTTTTGGTGTATGGCTCATCATGCAGAATATAGCGTATCTGATTTTCAGCAGCGACACGCGCTCGATCTTTACCCAATACACGCTATGGACGATCCATGCGGCGGGCATTCCAATCTCCTTTAATCGGTTGATGGTATTTGCCGCGGGCGTGATCGCGTTGATCAGCTTGCACCTCTTTTTGACCAAGACTTATCCCGGACGCGCCATTCGCGCGCTCGCCGTGGATCCTGAGGCGGCGATTCTGGTTGGCATCAACACCAGCCGGATGAGTATGCTGGCTTTTGGTCTCGGCATCGCCCTTGCGTCGTTGGCTGGCTGTCTGATGTCTCTGATTTTCTCATTTGATCCTGACTTTGGCCGCTCGCATCTGCTGAAAAGCTTTTGCATCGTAGTGTTGGGGGGCCTGGAAAGTTTCGTGGGTGTCGCGCTGGGCTCCCTGGTGCTGGCGCTGGTCGAAGCATTTAGCGTGATGTGGTTGCGTGCCGCACTGCAGGATTTTGTGAGCTTTGCCTTGCTGGTGCTGGTGCTGCTGGTCATGCCGAACGGCTTGATGAGTTTATTTCGAAGACGAGCCTAAGTACAAAGTGCGGGTCCCAAGTCAAAGGTTTGGGTCATGAGAACTGACCGGAGTTTGACCTGGCTGGTGGCGATCGTCGTGCTTGCCTTCGTTGCGGCACTTCCGATGCTCTACCCGGGCAGTTACTGGCAGACGCTCGGTTTGATCACCTTTCTGTTCGTGAGCCTGAGCGTGTCGTGGAACATCTTAGGGGGGTACGGCGGCCAGATTTCTTTCGGACATGGAACTTTTCTGGGGCTGGGCGCGTTCACGACTGCTGCGATTGCGCTCCGGACCGGCATACCACCGTGGCTGACGATTCCGGTTGCGGGCCTTATCGCCATGCTCTATGGTTTGCTTTGGGGCTATCCGACTCTGCGGTTGCGCGGCCCATATTTTTCGATCGCCACGATCGGCGTGGGAGAGGCAACCCGTGTTTTAATGATCAATCTCGATGATCTGCTGCGCGGTATCCCCGTGTTAAAGGAGGTCGTCAGATTTCGCCCGCTCACCGGAGGCGCAAGCGGCTTGACCCTTCCTATGCCGGCCGACATCCGGTCTTATGCGCTAGCCTATTACTACGGCGCGTTTGCTTTTATGCTGGTAGCGCTCGCAGTTTCCTGGTGGATTCGCCGCTCCCGCTTCGGGCTGGCGCTGCTGGCGATCAATATGGATCCTGACGCGGCTGAGACTCTTGGCATCAGCACGTCGCGCTACAAAGTGATGGCTTTGATGGTGAGCGCCTTTTTGGTTGGCATCGTCGGCAGTCTCTATGCACAGTATTTTCTTTTCATCGATCCGCGCGAAATGTTCAGCTTTCAGAACAGCATCGCGATGGTGTTGATGCCTATCATTGGAGGGGTCGGAACGCTGTGGGGGCCGGTGCTGGGCGCCGTGGTGTTCAAAGTGGTGGAAGATCGTCTTTCCACCGCCCGCCTGATGGTCGGCTCGCTCTCGATTAACCTTGTACAGTTCAATCTCCTGTTGTATGGCCTGCTGTTGGTCTTGATCATACTCTTCGAGCCGGGGGGGGTGCTGGGGCTGATTCGGCGCATCGGGCGCAGCAAGTTAAGTCTGCGTATCAGCGCCCGGTTTAGAGGTTGGGTATGAGTGTACTGCTGGAGTGCGACGGACTGATCAAACACTTTGGAGGGCTTGTTGCCGTCAATGATGTCAGTTGTCACGCTCGTGACGGCGAAATTTTCGGACTGATTGGTCCGAATGGCGCCGGCAAGACGACGCTGTTTCGCCTAATCAGCGGCGTCTACTCGCCGACGACGGGTTACATATTATTCAAAGGGCGTAGCGTGGCGGGCTTGAAACCGCATGCCACTTGCCATCGCGGAATTGTCAGCACGCATCAGATTGTGCGGCCATTCCGGGAGATGAGCGTTTTCGACAACGTGCGTGTGGGAGCGGAGTTTGGCCGGCGTGGAGATCGCCGCCGTGATGTGAACGCATGGACGCGTGAGATTTTGGAGTTTACCGGGCTGGCGCCACAGGCGGATAGGCTAGCCAAAAACCTGACGCTCGCAGGGCGGAAGCGGCTGGAAATCGCTCGCTCCTTGGCGGCCGATCCCGAATTGTTGTTGCTTGACGAGGTGATCGCCGGATTAAACCCTACCGAAATAGCGCAGACCATGAACCTGATTCTTCAAATCCGTGCGCGCGGTATCACCATTATCATGGTGGAACATGTGATGAAAGCTATTATGAACTTGAGCGACCGGATCATGGTTCTAAATTATGGTCGGAAAATCGCGGAGGGCCAACCGAAGGAGATCGCACAGAATCCGGCGGTGATTGAAGCGTACCTTGGGCAACCGTTCGCGAATTGAAGCCGTATGTTGCGAGTTGAAGCCATCAATGTTTTTTACGGGGAAGTGCAGACTTTGTGGGATGTGTCGTTTGCAGTAAACCCGGGCGAGATTGTGACGCTTGTTGGCTCCAATGGTGCAGGCAAGACGACCCTTCTGAAAACGATCTCAGGCTTGTTGACGCCACGCAGTGGCGCCGTTTATTTCAACCAAACTCGGCTGGATACCCTTGCATCTCATCGGGTCGTTGAACTGGGAGTTGCTCACGTACCCGAGGGACGACGGTTGTGGGCCGGCCTGACTGTATTGGAGACTCTCGAACTTGGCGCCTATGTGGCGCGGGCGCGGAGGGAAAAGAAACAGACTCTGGAGTGGGTTTTTGCTCTCTTCCCCCGCTTGGCGGAGCGTAAGTGGCAACTGGCTGAAACGTTAAGCGGGGGCGAGCAGCAAATGCTTGCAATCGCGCGCAGCCTGCTATCGCGCCCCAAGCTCCTGATGTTCGATGAGCCGTCGCTGGGTCTTGCGCCGGTAATCGTGGAGCAGGTATTTCAAGTCATTGAAGAGATTAATCGTCAAGGCGTAACGATCCTGTTGGTGGAGCAAAACGTCAGCCATGCGCTGGCGCTGGCGCATCGCGCCTACGTACTCGAGACCGGAAGGGTGATCAAGACCGGCCGCGGTCAAGACTTATTAAACGATCCCCAGGTCAAGAGCGCATATCTTGGTTTGTAAGGCGGATCGAACCTGCTGCCTGCTACCGGATCAGTAGCAAAGGGCTGTCAATGGCATGCAGTAACTCGTGGATTGCCTCGCCTTGCAGCAACCGGCTGTGCGCGTCTACTACCAGCAGCGCACTCCCTTCTGCCTGTGCGGCATGCGCCAGATCCGGGAGTTTCGGACTGCGCAGCCGGCGGTAACGAATGTGCAAGTCACGTCCTTTCAGGAGAGCAGCCACCTGTTCTTCAAGATGCTGCGCAACCTCCACGCTCTCTGCCGAGATAAGTACCACCAGACCGCCGTTGCTAGCCTGAGCGAGGCGAGCGGCGGCGCTCAATGCGCGCTTTGCGCCTACCGAGCCATCGTAGACGGCCAGGACGCGTCGTCCGATCGATGTGCCATGTTCCACCAGTAACACGGCGCGAGGCGCGCCCGCCGCGACTGCGCGAGCGGTGGAACCGAGGCGCGCCTGTCGGGTCAGAGGCCGACTAACCTTTCCCAACGTAAGCATGTCGGACTCGGAGGCTGCGGCCAAAACCTCCAGCGTGACTCGGCCGCGCGCCACGCGGAAGGACCACTGTACTCGCGTTCGTTCGGCTGCGGCCGCCAGCGCCCGGCGCGCTCGCTCGGCCTGCGCCTTCAGTTGCCGTTCCATCTTATGTCGGTCTAATTCCTCGCCGGTCGCTGAAAGGTAATGAACCTGGTGCGCGAAAGGCAATCCGGCAAGCCGCAGTAAGTTGATGTCCTCAACGAACAGCCCCAGCAGTTCGGCCCCCATTCTGGCGGCGAGTTGAACGGCCGCTTCCAGCGCCGTAAGGCTCTGCTGTGAAGCGTCCAAAGCCACCAAAATACGGCGGCACAGGAACTCATGCTCTTCCTGATTCATCACTCCGCTTCCTCATTCATTCGTGCGCCGAACGCCCGTCTTTTCTCCGCCAGCGCACCCAATCCAACCTCTACCCGCTGGTTGACGCTTCCCTCGGGAAAGTTTCCATTCTTGTCTCGTTCTCCCGCGGGCAGTCCGGTCAGGATCTCGATTCCTTGATCGATCGTCTCCACCGCGTAGATGTGAAACGTACCGGCGCTGGCAGCCTCCACGACGTCTTGTCGCAGCATCAGATGTTTCACGTTGGACATGGGGATCAGCACTCCTTGATCGCCGGTCAAACCGCGAGCGTTGCATACGTCAAAGAAGCCTTCGATCTTTTCATTGACCCCCCCGATGGCCTGCACCTGTCCGTATTGATTCACCGATCCGGTCACAGCAAGGGACTGGCGGATCGGAACGTTAGCCAGGGCTGAAAGCAGCGCATATAATTCAGCCGAGGATGCGCTGTCTCCTTCCACTCCGCTGTAGGACTGCTCAAAAACAAGACTGGCGGAAAGGGAAAGGGGGCGATCGGCCGCGTAACGCGCTCCTAAAAAACCGGAAAGGATCAGCACCCCTTTAGAATGAATTGGACCGCCCAACTCGACCTCCCGCTCGATGTCGATTACCTCGCCTTTGCCCAATCGCACCCGAGCCGTGATGCGACTGGGACGCCCGAAGGCAAACTGGCCCAGAGTGATCACGGAGAGCCCATTGACCTGTCCCACGTTTGCGCCTTGCGTATCGATCAGGATCGTTCCCCGCCGAATCTCTTCCTGTATCAATTCGCGCAATCGATCGAGGCGATGGATTTGGGCGCCGATGGCGCGTTGCACGTCTGGGGCAGAGACACGGTCGTGGCCAGCCTCTCCTGCCCAATAATCGGCTTCCCGCAATAGATCCGCGACCGATCCCATGCGGAGAGAGAGCTTTTCAGCATCTCCCGCGATGCGGGCGCTGTGCTCGATGACGCGCGCCACCGCGCCACTCTCCAAGGGGCGAAGGTTCTCCTTGCGCGCCAGCGTGGCGATCAATTGCGCATAGAGAAGATGGTTCTCAGGGCGGCGGTCCATTTGTTCCTCAAAATCTGCCGCGACTTTGAACAGTTCACTGAAGTCGGGATCAAATTGGCAAAGCAAGTAGTAGAGCAACCGCTCTCCCAGCAGAACCACCTTGACGTCCAAAGGGATTGGCTCCGGCTCGAGCGAGACGGTGCTGATCAGGCTGAGCATTTGTCCCAGCGGCTCGATGCTCATTTGGCGGGAGCGCAAGGCTCGCTTCAGCCCTTCCCAAGCAAAGGGCTGCAGAAGCGCTTTGTGGGCGTCCAGCATCAGGTAGCCGCCGTTGGCGCGATGTAGGGCGCCTGACTTGATTAGATTAAAGTCGGTAATCAGCGCGCCCATCTGCGCGATGTGTTCGATTTGTCCGACCAGATTGTGGTAGGTGGGGTTGTCTTCGTAGATGACCGGCGCTCCATGGTTGACGCTGTGGTGTACCAGTGCGTTCACCTGGTAGCGGCGGTAAAACGGCGAGTCTTTCAGAGAGCGGGACTGCGGCAGGCTTAGTAGCGCCGCCGGCGCTTGGGGGTTGATGAAGTCATCCAGGTTCTCCACAACGTCCTGCTGTACGGCGTTAAGGAAATTCACGACGTCGGGTAGTGCGCTGTACTTCTTCCGCAAGTCGTCGATCAGATGTCCGACGGCAAACATGGTGACCTCGCGGTTGAGGGCCCTGATTTTTTCGCGGGTTTCTCTTTCCCAGAGCGGGACTTGACGGATGATCCCTTGAAGCTGCTCCTGAAGGCTCCCGATTTCCTTGTCGATCCGCTGTTGTTCTTGTTCTGGAAGCTTTTCAAATTCCTCGCGATCGAGGACTTCATCCTTACGCACGGGAGCGAATACCAGTCCGACGGGCGTCCGAAGCAAGGCGATGTCCTGCTTCTGCGCGCGCTGCCGGAGTTCCTCGAACACCTTATCCTGTCGCTCTTTAAATTCCTCTTCGACCATCTGCTTGCGAGTACGGTAATCTTCACTTTCAAACACCGAGCGGATGGCGGCGCGCAGGTCGTCAATTAGCCGCTCTACGTCCTGGCTAAGAACCATCCCTTGGCCGGGCGGGAGCCGTAAAGCGCACGGTTTGTGAGGCTGCTCGAAGTTGTTTACATAGCACCAGTCAGAAGGAGTAGCTTCGGCGGCCGCCTTCTGCTCCAGGAAATGACGCAAGATGGAACTTTTTCCCGTTCCCGGACGGCCCAAGGCGTAGAGATTGTAACCCTCGCGGTGGATACCGATCCCGAAGCGGACGGCATCGACCGCCCTCGCTTGGCCTAGGATCTCAGTCAGGTTGGGTAGGTCGGCGGTTGTCTGAAATGGGAACTGAGCAGGATCACAACGCTGGTATAGCTCCTCTGGGTTCAAAGCTTTCACGGTCATGTCTTGCACTCCTGGTGTCATCGTTGTGCGCAAGACCATTCTATCCCCTGATCTGGAGTTTGACACTCCGAAATCCACTTTACAATCCAGCAATGCGATAATGATTCCGAGGTTTTGCCGATGGAAAACGTGGAAAACTCCCGACGCGGCGTCACACTGTTCCTTCTATGGAGCGGATTTGGAGCCTTGGTGGTCTCGGTGCTCTACCCGATCGTTCGTTATCTGGTCCCACCCAAGATCGGTGGGCCCACGATTTCCAGCGTCCCGATTCCGTGGAAGCCGGCTGAAATCAAGGCCAATTCTGGAAGGTTGTTCAAATTTGGAAGCCGGCCCGGCCTTCTGATCAAGACGCCGGCGGGAGAGCTGCGAGCATTCGGCGCGACCTGCACTCACCTAAATTGTACCGTCCAGTATCGCGAGGAGAAACAAGACATCTGGTGCGCTTGCCACAATGGGATCTACGATCTGAACGGCAAGAATATCAGCGGGCCGCCGCCACGCCCGCTGGAAGCGTACAAGGTGAACGTCAGAGGAGAACAGATGATCGTGAGCAAGGGAGTCTAAGTACCTCGATTCATAAATACGGTAACGTTTGCTGATGGGACTTGCGAGGCGAGATCCAGGAGCGAGGAGGAGGCGATGCAACAAGGGACATCGGTGACGACGACCGACGCCGAGACCGCCCGCAACCCCCATCAGCCCGAAGGGTTGCGGTGGGATGGCCCCGCTTTCTTTGTCGCTCCTCCTCGCCAATGGGCCCCGCATTGACTCGTCGTCGCTTCGCGAAATCAGGCCCATCGCGCTCGCAACAAACGTTATCGTATTTATGAATCGAGGTACTAAGGATGGCACAAAGCCGGCGCGCACGGGCGCATCGAGTCCAAGTTCTGAAAAATTGGTTGGACCAGCGGATTGATCTTGCTGGGATGAGGCAGTTTGTGGAACACAAGGTGGTCCCGGTCCACCGACATACCGTCTGGTACTACTTCGGTGGAATGACACTGTTTCTTTTTATCGTTCAGGTCCTGACTGGAATCTTGCTGCTGCTTTACTACCAACCCAGTGCCGAGCAGGCCTTCGAGAGCGTTCAGTTCATCATGACCCAGGTTGAGTTCGGGTGGTTGATTCGGTCCATCCATGGTTGGTCGGCCAATCTGTTGATCGCGACGATGATGATCCACCTGTTTAGCGTCTACTTCACCCGTGCATACCGGAAGCCGCGCGAACTGACATGGATCAGCGGTGTCCTCCTTCTCGGGATCATGCTGCTTTTCGGCTTTAGTGGGTATCTGCTGCCATGGAATGAACTCTCCTATTTCGCTACCAAGGTGGGAACCGACTTGGTAGCACAGCTACCGGTGATTGGGCCCACCGTCGGCAGAATCCTGCGCGGCGGCGATGAAGTCACAGGGGCAACGCTGTCGCGATTCTACGGCATTCATGTGGCGCTCCTGCCGTTGCTCACAACGGGCATTCTAGGAGTACACGTCTTTCTGGTGCAAAAGCAGGGGATGAGTGCGCCGCTTGACATCGAGCGCGGCGGGCGACCCGTTCGAACCATGCCCTTCTTTCCCAACTTTCTGCTCCGGGATTTGGTAGGCTGGCTCTCCGCCCTGGCGGTCCTGGCAGCGTTGGCGGCCTACTCCCCTTGGGATTTAGGTTCCAAAGCCGATCCGTTTGCGGCCGCTCCCGCCGGGATTCAGCCCGAATGGTATTTCGTGTTTATGTTTCAAACGCTGAAGTATATCCCAGCCAAGATCGTCTGGATTGACGGGGAGATCCTTGGGGTGGTCGTCTTCAGTTTGGTAGGCCTATGGCTGTGGTTGGTGCCATTCCTGGATCACAAAGCGGCTCGGGGAGAAGACAGTCCGCTGTTCTTTTGGATCGGGGTGAGCGCGCTGGCTTATATTTTGATCTTCAGCATCTTGGGTTACGTAGCGCCTGGGGGGAAGTAAATGGCAGAGGCTGGGAGCAGCCGGTCCGACCATTGCAGCGGGTGGCGCGCATGGGCCTTGCAAGGCGGGGTCAAGGCGCGAGGAGCCATCGATTCCGGGGCGCCTAGACGGTGGCACGCAGTACTGGCAATGCTGATGGTGAGTTTGCTCGTCCGGGTTGAGGAGAGCAAGGTGTGGTCGCAAGACCTCCCCAAAGGAAATTCGTGCATTGAATGTCATCGGGCGATTGGCGATTCCAGGGTGACCCCGCCCGCTGAGAAGTTCCCACAGGATATCCATCTTGCCAAGGGGATTTTGTGCCAGGACTGCCACGGCGGCGATGCGGCGACTTCCGAGCGTGAAGGCGCCATGGATCCGGCGAAAGGCTTTGTAGGCAAGCCAAAGCGCCAGGCGATCCCACAACTGTGCGGAAAGTGCCACAGCAGCGCCGACTACATGAAAAAGTTCAACCCGACGATGCGCATCGACCAGGTGCAACAATACTTCACCAGTGTCCATGGAAGGAGACTGCTTGCGGGTGACCCGAAGGTGGCGACCTGCATCAGTTGCCATGATGTTCACAGGATCCGGGCGGTCAGGGATCAGCAGGCGTGGACGTATCCAGCCAAGGTAGTGGATACCTGCGCACGCTGTCATGCGGATCGTCAATACCTGCGAGGTTACAAAATCGCGACCGATGTAGTGGACCAGTACAAGGCGAGCATCCATTACGAGACCTTGACGAAGAAGGGCGATCTCTCGGCGCCTACCTGCAACGTGTGCCACGGTAACCATGGAGCGACGCCGCCCAATGTGGATTCGGTCGCCAACGTATGCGGTACGTGCCATAGTCTAACGGCTGAGATGTTTGCCAAGAGCCCTCACCAAGAAGCCTTCGCGTCAATCGGCCTCGCCCCATGTGTGACTTGCCACGGCAATCACGATGTGATGAAGACCACCGACACCATGGTGGGAACCGACTCGAAGGCAGTGTGTGTGAACTGTCACGACTCCGACTCGGAGGGATATAAGAAGGCGGCACAGATTCGGGCATCGCTGGACAGGCTGCGAGAAGAGGTGCAGCGCGCGACGGCAATCCTGGACCGGGCCGAACACGCCGGAATGGAAGTCAGCCAAGCCAAGTTCGAACTCACAGGCGCCACGGACGTGCTTCTTAAAGCGCGAGCGGCGGTTCATCAATTCGATCCCACGGTCGTCAAGACGTTGACAGAGGAGGGAATCCTAGTTGCAAGTCAAGCAAATGCCAAAGGGGTCAAGGCTCTGGAAGACCTTCGATTCCGGCATCGTGGATTGTGGATTTCCGTTGTAGTCATCCTGGTAGCGATCAGCGGCTTGGTGTTAAAGATTAAGGAGATTGACCGCCGGGGACCGCGGCGAGGCATTAAAAAACTTTAATGATGACTTTTTAATCTGCAGTTAATTTGTACTTAATGTTGGTGAGCCATGCTTGCGATGCGTTCAATCAGTGAAAGGAGGATAACACGATGACACGCAAAGTAATTGCATTGGTTGGGATCCTGGTTCTTAGCTCGTTCGTAGGCTTGGCGGCCCAAAAGTACGGCGGGAAAGCTACTGCTAAAGGTGCAACCCACACCTTCAGCGGAAAGGTTACCGCATGGAGCGCCGATTCGTTTACCGTCGAGTCGAGCGGAGCCGTTCCGGAGTCGAAGACTTTCCAGATCGGCGCCGGGATGGTGAAGACCGGAACGCCGCAAGTGGGCTCGGAGGTCACGGTAAAGTACACCGAGATGGGTGGAGCCATGCAGGCGAAGTCCGTGAAGGTGGTCAAAGCTAAGACCGCGAAAATGAAAAAGACCTAGATCCCTACCGGGCAGGTGGAGACTGGAGTCTCCGCCTGCCAACTCTTCCCGTCCCACACGGCGGCCTTTCCTTTCTTGACGAAATTTGCCACTCTGTTACTTCCATGAGGGTGTTAGTTGTTGAAGACGAATACAAGGTGGCCAGCTTCCTCCAAAAGGGACTGCAGCAGGAAGGTTACACGGTTGACACAGCGTCGGATGGAGTCAAGGCGATCGAGTTGGCCGAAGCAGGCGACTGCGATCTGATCGTGCTGGATGTGATGATGCCGAAGCTGGACGGCTTTGAGGTGGTCCGGCGGCTGCGGGCAAGAAAGAATACCTGTCCGATTCTGTTGCTGACGGCGCGCGACCGAACGGAAGACAAGGTAACGGGTTTGGACCTGGGAGCCGATGACTACCTGGTCAAGCCATTTCAATTCGCCGAACTGCTGGCGCGCATCCGCGCGCTATTGCGCCGCGCCACACCAGCCACGGAGCCCATCCTGTCGCTGGCGGATCTGGAGCTGGATCCGGCGACGCACGCCGTGAAGCGCAGGGGGAGAAAGATCGATCTAAGCAACAAGGAATATGCTTTGCTCGAGTATTTGTTGCGCAACAAAGAACACGCGGTCACCCGCAACATGATTCTGCAGCACGTCTGGGATATGGCCTTTGACAGCTTTACGAACATTGTGGACGTCTACATCAATTCCTTGCGCAACAAAATCGACAAAGGATTCGATGAGAAGCTGATTCATACGATCCGAGGGGTCGGCTATACGCTCAAAAGAGAGCCGTGAACCTCCGTAGCCTGTGTTTCAAATTGGCGCTCTACTACGGCCTGACGGCCGGGGCGGTGTTTGGCGCCAGCGGCTATTTCGCCTATCAGCTCATATCCTCCCAGTTTCAGCGGCACTTCGACCAGCAATTGGAGGCCAAGGCGTCGCTGCTGAAAAGGAGCATCCGCTTCCAGGGAGAGAAGCCGGTCTTTGAAATCGAGGGCGGCCGCGAGTCCCAGTATGCCTTCAGTACTGTCTCTCGCTACGTGATGATCACAGACCATGCCGGGGAAGTGTTGTACCAGACCGACGAACTGCTGCTGCTGGAACCAACGTTCAAGAGGGGACCTATGCGCGCAGCCGGGGGACAGGAGGCGCGCTTTGCCACTCTTCCCACAGAGTTGAAAGAGACGGTCCGGTTCGTGCAGCTTCCATTACAGGATCCCCACGGCCACAGCTATTTGATCCATGTAGGCGCTCCGTTTACTCAAGTCGAACAGTACCAGCGGCAGTTGCTTTGGGGTCTGGTGGGGTTGGTGATGGTCCTCTTCGCTCTCTCGGTCGCGGGCGGCTGGTTCCTGGCCAAGCGCTCGCTGCAGCCCGTAGATGAGATGGCGCGCCTGGCCCGCCAACTGGGAGGCAACAACCTGTCGGCTAGGCTGGCGGTGCCTCCGACTCGAGATGAAATCAGCACGTTGGCGGAGACGTTCAACGAGATGATCTCACGCCTTCAGGAACAGTTCGAGCGCGTTAAACAATTCAACGCCGATGTTTCCCACGAGCTGCGCACACCTCTGACCGTTATGCAGGGAGAAAATGAAGTGGCGTTGCGTTCTCGCCTGAGTGAAGAGGAGTACCGGACGGTGCTCATCTCCAATTTGGAAGAGCTGGAACGGATGAACCGGATTGTCAGTGATCTGCTGATATTGGCCCGCGCTGACGCCGGCGACCTGGAGATCCAGCGCACGCCGATTGACCTGAGCGCGACTGCCGCGGATGTGTGCGAGCAGTTCCGACCACTGGCGGAGCAGTCCGGCAAGAACTTGAAATGCCACGCCGCTGGTTGCGCTACGATTCTGGGTGACGCGGCGCAGTTGCGGCGCCTGGTAGTCAACCTGGTGGACAATGCCTTGAAATGCACGCCGGGCGGAGGAACGATTGAAGTGCGCACCCAGGTGGAAGGGGCAACCGTGCTCCTGTCTGTCGTCGACAGCGGAGTAGGAATTTCTGAAGCCGAGCAGGAAAAGATATTTGAGCGCTTCTACCGTGGTTCTCGTCAGCCTGACAAGCTCCGCAGCGCAGGCTTGGGACTAAGTATCGTACGGCAGATCGTGCATTCGCACGGAGGGCAAATCACAGTGAAGAGCCAGCCCGGAGCCGGCACTGCTTTTGAGGTAACAATTCCGGAACGACGCTCCTAGTTTACGTGTAGCTGCGCTTCATTTCGCTCTGCGGTCTGGCCCGCGAGAGTCGCCAGGCGTCTCAGTGCGGCCCGGAGGAGTGCGGCGGAGCGGAACGTAGAGAACGGATGGCCTCCCTGCACCAGCTTGGGGATATAGATCCATAAGCTGATAGATGATCTGGGGCATATCTGTCGACACTGGTATCCCAAGCTGACGAGCAGCATGGACTGTGATGGGAAAGTCATGGGTCCAACGACCTTCGCTCAGGGCTAGGGCCAGGTCTGCTGCCTTTTCTTTTGGCAAGTGTTTGAGCAGCACCTCGGCAACGAAGGCCGCAACCTGAAGGCGTGCCTTCGCTGCGATATCCGCCAGAACCAACATTTCATCGCTAATTTGGGCGTGAGGCTTCACATCCAGAAGTTTCACAATGGATGCTGCTGGCAGGTCACCGATCTGTGGATCGACCGGTCCAAGCACAGCGTTGGGATCCATCACGATCTCGTCCGCGGTGAGCGCAATCAATGTCCCGCCACTCATCGCGTAATGCGGGACAAACACCGTTACTTTCCCCTTGTGTTCAACCAAGGCATGCGCAATCTGCTCGGCAGCAAGGACAAGCCCACCGGGAGTATGCAGGATCAGATCAATAGGCTGTTCGGGCGGAGTGAGGCGGATGGCGCGCAGCACGGCCTCTGAATCTTCGATATCAATGGCTCTGCTCACAGGTACGCCGAGGAAGCTGATAGTATCCTGCCGGTGAATCATCGCGATCACGCGGGACTTTCGTTGTTGCTGAAAGCGGTCCAGGACGCTAGCTCGAGCTGCGTCAATCCGATTCGGTTCCCATATCTGCTGGAGGAGGAGCAGGGCCAGGATCAGCCAGAATAACACTTTAATGATGCGCCAGATACGACCCCCCCACGATCGAGCTTCGGTTATCACAGTTCACCCCCTTCAAATGGGAATTTCGATTGTCGATTATCGAATCGCAGCGGCATTAGCAAGTTTCAACATCCAACGTTGAAAATCAAACATTCGGTGATATTCCACACTCGAAATCTGCCATTTCACATTTTGGTATCATTCCACCTGCTGTCCCTGTTTGTCGCGGATCATTATTTTGTTTATCCCATCTCGAATTGTGTATAGTGTCGTTCCGCTAAGACTGAGGGCAAGAAAGCCTATCGCCCACAGGGGCGCAGTCAACAACACAAAAACGACCACGGAAAAGCCGGTGGCCAGATGCTTTTCGACTCCAAAAAGCGTGAGCCCCACGACACAGAAGAATTGATAAGTTCCTATGTTTCCCGGAGCGTTGGGAATAGCGGTCCCAAGATGAACGATCAGGAAAACGACGACGCCCGCCCACAACGATAATGGCAAGCCATAGGCCCACATGGCCAACCAAAAAGCGAGACACTGAAAGACAAGCAAGAGTAGAGAAACAGCAAAGGCCGTATACAGAAGACGCGACATGCCAATTTGCTGCAGACCGCGCGCAAGGCGACCAATCAGTGACGACATGAAGCCGGACTCCTCCTGCATTGCCCCAATTGCGGGGGCATGTTCTAACAGCGCTTGCCGGCTACGCAGGACAGCGTAGAGGAACAGCCCGGCGCCGATCAAGACGATTACTCCTAGTATGTCCCCAGCTTTGAGAAGGTCTTTCGGCAACGGGAAGAAAATGGCCATCAGTCCGATGGCTAATGCCAACCAAACACCATCCAATAGGCGCTCCACAACCATGGAGGGAATGATGAATGAAAACTGGATGGGGACCCAGCGGGAAACCAGGTAAGCGCGGGCCAATTCGCCAAGTCGCATGGGCAAAACTTCGCTGGCGAAAAGGCCGACATAAATGGCTTGTGTGAGTCGCGACAGGGTCAAGGAACCAATCGGCTGTAAAAGAAGCTGCCAACGCAAACCTTGGCAGACATAACTGACGATATCCAAGACAATAGCTAGCGCCGCCCATCCCCAATGGATGTTGGTCATTCCTTGCAGAAGTTTTGATATTTGAATGTCGTGAAAAACCCACGCCAAGCACGCCGCGGCTAAGAGGTACCCAAACATTGTCTTGATGAGCCTGGGGAAAAGTCCGCCAGTTCGCATTCGTCGCCCCTTCAACGCTCTGCCTTATTTATCCATTGCAATGCTTCGCGCAGAGTACGGAAGAATTCGTCCCTGTTGCCGTCATAACGATGGTTACGCGCCTGAATTAAAGAAAAACGTTTGGGTTCGTGCGCCGCGGAAAACAGATGCCTTGCAGTTTCCACTGCAACGTAGTCGTCCTGGCTTGACTGGATCATAAACAACGGCAGCGGAGCGACTTTGGGTAAAAATGGGAGGCTCAAAAACGTCGGCTCGGCCGGATCCTTTCCGGTGATGTACGTAAGGGCATCCGACCATCGCCATCCGAGAACGGACGATTCTCCTAATCCCAGGGTTATCAGCCCAAAGAATGTTTTCTTATTCTCATCTGAAGCCGCCGCCAGCAGGCAGAGACCTGCGCCCTCTGACCAGCCGATAAGAGTTACCCGCTCTGTGGACCCCTGAGTCATCCACCCAGCGATTTGGCGAAAGTCACTCATGACGTCAGTTTCCTTCAATGTAGTCTTTCCGGTGAAGCTTTCCAGGTACCGCTTGGTGTCCAGCCCGTATACGTCATATCCCCAGGAGGCTGTAGTGGTGGCGACAGTAACGGCAAATCCAAACCATCCTCCATCTCCCGGAGCGAATAAGATTTTGCGATCCAGGCGCTGTAATGCCGACTCAGCAGGGTAAAAATAAATGTCCTGGCGCTGGGCGCGGATGATTGGTGAATTCTTCCCCGCTACCGGGCTCTGCGCAAAAAGCGAAACGGGTAGGAGCAGCGTCAAGGCCAGCGTCGAAAAGCAGTGGCGATGCATTCTTTCCTCGTAGGCTAAAATCCCGCCACTTTTCCTAGCGCAATCACAAGCCGAGGCAAGTCCAGGGGATTTCGATAGATCAAATATCGAGGCTCCCAGAAAGTGGCAAATTTCGACTTGTATTCCCACAATCCTCTGTAGCTGAAAAGAAAATTCAGGTGCTGGAAAAAATAATGGACCGCCCTTTCTTCCTTTGAGGCTTCCTCTTTCTCACGAAACCCGGCCATCGGCGCCATGCCCAAGTTGAAGCGTTCGAACCCTCTCTCTTTATCATGTATAAATAGTTTGACAAACAGGTAGTCCATAATCCCGTTGGGGACATCCAGCCGCCGCCGCATGAGATCGACCGTCGCCTCACCCTTGCGATAGGACGGGACGATATTTGCAAATGCCAGAATCCTGCTGTCCTTATCTGCAACGGTAAAAAGAGGGGTAGAGCGGATATAGTTTGGCTCGAACATACCCACTGTAAACCTGCGCTCTCGACGGCCCGGAAGTTGCAACCAGTCATCGGAAACCTCCTTGACCTGCCGCAGGATTTCATCGGAGATGGGCGGTTCAAAATGGAGGATACGAAAGCCGGACTTGTCCAGCAGATTGATATTGTGACGGATCCTCTTCATCGACTTTCCATCCAGGTTGAATCGCATCAGATCAACGACAGCGTCATCGCCGATTTTCAGTTTTCTAAAACCGAAACGCCGGTAGATGGGCAAAAAATCGGGAAGGACTTGGTGAAATCCCAGCCCCCAGTCATTCTGTTCGCAATATTCTGAAAATCCACGGATGGTCTGCTCCATCTTCTCTTCCGGGCCTACCGGGTCGGCCAACACCACGGCAAAGTTCCCCCCCACACAGTACGCTAGAAAACAATCCCGTGACGGCGAAAAAAAGTAGGATTTGTCCAACCGAAGCTTGAAGTAATCAAGCGAAGACCGTCCGTATTTGGCGAGGATATTTGCCGCTAGGGCGCGTTCCCGCGGAAGCGTCCGGAATCGGTAGATGACCGGCCGGTACAGCGCGAAGATGGAGTAGCCGACCGCAGTGACGGTCATTAGGTACAGAGAATTGACAAACCAGCGAGCGTAGCGGGTGTGCGGGACAACTTGCGGATCGCCCACCAAGGAGAAGAACAACAACGCTCGATGGACAGAATCCTCGAAGGAGAAATCTATGCCAAACTCTCTTCGATCCAGAAGCCAGAATCCTGCTACCCCGTAGCCAAATGCTACCAGCACCGCCAGGCTAAATCGGACTAACGCCCAGCGCAAGTCAGGGACACTACTGCAGACGGTGAAATGCCTCCGCGACGCCAGCAAGATCGCTACGAGCAACAACGAGAAGAGGGCTTCCTCATAGTCGAGTCCCTTCGTCAGGTGGAAAATGACCGATACGCAGGCCAAAAGGAGCACTCCTTGGAATGCCCGCTTCTTGCGTTTGTAAATGTTGATTGAAGAAACAATCAGCGCGAATCCGCTCAACAAAGTTAGGAATCGGGAAAGGTGTAGAAACTCGAGAGGAAAGACCTCTCGCAGCAAGGTGGTCCGTTCTGGAAGGGCAGGGAACGTTAGGGAGGACAGATTGATCAGCCCACTTCCCAGACTCACCAGGGCGACGATCCAGACCAGAATCGGTCTCTTTTTCATAATCTTGGTACGCCGGGCGGGCAAAGCCCGGGCGGTGATCCCTTACAAGCAAGATTGGTGCCAAAAAGAGGAAAGAAGAATTTGAGGTAAACGGATTGGAGCAGGACGTTTGTAAGCGCGTGAGTTTCTCGTTTGGTTTATGTCCTCCAGGTTGCGATCATCGCGATTGTCGCGGCGCTCATGACCAGCGCGGTCAGCCAGCCGAGCGCGCGGAGCAGAGGCGAATTGACCCTCTCGCCCATAACTTCTGGATTGCTGGTCAATATCACCACCAGGATGATCAGCGGGGGAGCGAGCACTCCGTTGACTACCGCAGCCCAGAACAGCATTGCGACTGCGTCAAAGCCAGCATAGTTTTGCGCCAATCCCAGTATCATCGATATGGCGACCACGGCGTAAAACTTGGGCGCCAGGCGCGGTGGCGCTTCAAGCGAACCATGCCATGCCTTTGCCTCGCTGACTGCATAAGCGCAAGAGCCTGCGAGTACGGGAACACCGAGCATTCCGGTTCCGATCAGGCCTAGCGTAAACAGCCAATAGGCCCCGTCTCCTGCCAGCGGTCGCAGCGCCTCTGCGGCCTGACGCGCTGTTGTGATGCGGGTCTGTCCGTACGCATGTAATGTAGCGGAAGTCGTGAGGATGATGAAATACATGACGACATTAGAGAAAAACATTCCTGTCACGACATCGGTCCGCACATCGGCTAGCTCACGCTCGGTGGCTCCCACCCGCTGGCTGAGACTTCGCCGCCCCTGTGCGCGCTCCTGCTCGACCTCTTGCGCCGCCTGCCAGAAAAAAAGATAGGGAGAGATCGTAGTTCCGAGAACTCCCACAAACGTTGCAAGGTAGGCGCTGGACCACTCGATATGAGGTAGCAAGGTGAAGTGCAGCACGGCCTTCCAGTTCTGGTGCGCTAAAAACGCCGCGCCCACATAAGCGAACAGAACCAAAGTGAGTCCTTTAAAGATGCGCGCGATTTGACGATAGGAAGACCAGAACAGCAAGGATATGATCAGCAAGGCATACACCGGCATCCAGACAAATTCGTTGATCCCCGTTACCATCTCGGTAGCCTCGGCCATGCCGCCTAAATCGGCGCCGATGTTGACGATGTTTGCAATCACCAACAGCGAGCATGCGCCCCAGAGTACGCGCCGTGAATAGCGGCGGCGCACCACTCCGGCCAGACCCCGTCCCGTGACCAGGCCGAGGCGCGCGCACATCAGTTGTACTGCCGTCATCAGTGGAAAAGAAAACAGCGCCGTCCAGAGCGCCGTATAGCCGAAGGAGGCGCCCGCTACAGAGTAGGTGGAGATTCCCGAAGGATCATCGTCAGCCGCGCCGGTGATCAACCCTGGACCCAGATTGGCAAAAAAACGGCGGACTCTGCCCGGAGAGACGCGCCTTCGGCCGACCGGCGCCTGCGCCATTGCTGGTTTTTCTTCTTTGGAGAGATCCGTCTTCATGGCGATCTCATACTAGCAGGGTGATGTTAAGGCGGCAAAATCCACCTTTGGTCCTTCAATTGCGTTATCCTGCCGCTTAGAGGCGGGTTCATGAGCGACGATTACGGCATTGCTTACTTTTCGATGGAGATTGCCCTGGAAACGGATATGCCCACTTACAGTGGCGGCCTGGGTGTGTTGGCCGCCGACACGGTTCGATCGGCGGCAGACCTTGCCATTCCCATGGTGGCAGTCACGCTTCTTCACCGAAAAGGCTACTTTTACCAGCGCTTGGACTCAAGCGGATGGCAAACCGAGGAACCCGTGGATTGGGATGTGCAGGCCTTCTTGGAGGAAATGCCGACAAGGGCATCCGTGATTGTGGAAGGCAGAACCGTGTACCTGCGCGCGTGGAGATACCAGGTCAAAGGAGCGCATGGTTTTGTAGTGCCCGTTTATTTTCTGGATTCGGATCTGCAGGAAAACTCGGAGTGGGACCGAAACCTTACCCACTATCTTTACGGAGGCGATGCCCATTATCGACTTTGCCAGGAGGTCCTTCTGGGTATGGGCGGCCTGCGGATACTTCGTGCGCTGGGATTTCAAAGAATCAAGCGCTTTCACATGAACGAGGGCCATGCCAGCCTGCTGACACTGGACCTGCTGGAGGAAGAAACCAGGAAGGCAGCCACGGCGGACGACCAAGGCGGAGTGGCTTGGCTGGATTCCAACTTCCTGGAGGCGGCGGAAGAAGGACCGATTATGCAGCGAGACATCGAAGCGGTCAGGCAAAAATGCGTCTTTACCACTCACACTCCCGTGCCTGCGGGTCACGATCAGTTTCCCATGGATCTGGTCAACCGGGTTCTCGGACCGCGCGCGGTCTACAGCCGGCAAGACGTCTTCTGCTGCGACGGTCGTCTGAACATGACGTATCTCGCCCTGAACTTAAGCCATTATGTCAACGGCGTTGCCAAGAAGCATGGCGAAATTTCAAGGCTCATGTTTGCACATTACACGATCGACTCGATTACCAACGGCGTCCGCGTGGATACGTGGACTTCCGGGCCTTTCCAAGAGCTTTTTGACCGCCATATTCCGGGATGGCGGGACGACAACTTCAGCCTTCGCTACGCTCTCAGCATTCCAAAAGAAGAGGTGTGGGACGCTCATCGCAAGGTCAAGAGAGACTTGATCCAACACGTGAACCGCAACACCGATTCCACATTGGATGATGACGTTTTTACCATCGGTTTCGCCCGGCGAGCCACCGCCTATAAAAGAGCAGACCTGTTGTTTCATGACATCGACAGGCTTAAGGGGATTGCTTCCCGAGCCGGAGCTTTTCAAGTCATTTTTGCCGGGAAAGCACATCCGCAGGATATCGGCGGGAAGCAGCTCATTCAACGCATCTGCCAATTCAAGGAGGCGCTGAGGCGCGACATCAAGATCGCTTACGTGGTTAACTACGATCTGCGCTTGGCCAGGATGCTGACGGCCGGGGTGGATCTGTGGCTGAATACCCCTCAACCGACGATGGAAGCCTCTGGAACCAGCGGGATGAAAGCCGCGCTCAATGGGGTTCCCAGTTTAAGCAGTCTGGACGGGTGGTGGATTGAAGGACACATCGAGGGGGTAACCGGATGGGCGATCGGGGAGAAGGGAGGAGGCGAACCATCCAAAGACGCTCATTCCCTTTATGACAAGCTGGAGACGCAGATCATTCCGATCTTTTACCAAAATCGAGAGCGTTTTACCGATGTGATGCTGCATTGCATCGCTCTGAATGCTTCCTTCTTCAACACGCAGCGGATGCTGCAGCAGTATGTGCTCAAGGCTTATTACCTGGAGTCAGGCCCCGTTGCAGCCAACGAGCAACCCAGCTTGTCAGGATCTAGAATCAAGTAAATCGGACTCCCTGGCATTTATAATGGGCACGGTGATTTACCACGATCCATGCAGGAGCCACTTGCGCTGATGCACATAGCCGCCCGCGAGTTCAATCGACGCTCTCTCTTGCTGGCATCGCTCCTAGGCGTCTGGCTCCTTGTCTACGTCCCTGGCCTATTCCGGCCGGCATTGCTGGATGATGCCGATTCGGTTCACGCGGAGGCAGCCAAAGAAATGGTGCAACGCCATGACTGGGTCACGATGCACATCAACGGCGGCTTTCGCTATTTGGAGAAAGCGCCGCTGATGTACTGGACCATCGCGGCCAGCTTCCGGATCTTTGGTATCTCAGAGTGGTCCGCCAGGCTGCCGCTTGCGTTGGGCATGTTGGCCCTCCTGTTAGCCACGTTCGCGATCGGTCGGCGGACCGGCGGGAACGAGGCGGGATTTTACGCCGCGCTGATTCTGGGAACTGCGTTTGGCCCTTATCTGTTCACCCGCATTCTCATCCCAGACATTCTGGTGGGACTGTGGTTGGCCCTCGGCCTTGGCTTTTTTCTTCGCGCGGTAAATGAGCAGCGTCCTTCGCGGCTGGTGTGCTGGGGTTTTGCTGCGACAACGGCGCTGAATGCCCTGACAAAAGGCCTCATTGGATTGATATTTCCGCTGGCCATTGCTGGAATTTACCTGCTTTTGACCCGCCGCCTGCGTCACCTGTTTGCAATGCGTCCCCTTTCCAGCACGGTAGTTTTTCTGGCAATCGCCGCGCCGTGGCACATTCTGGCGGCTGTAAGAAACCCTCCAATGGGGCAAGCAAAAGGTTTCTTGTGGTTTTATTTCGTCAACGAGCATTTTCTACGCTACCTGAACATGCGGGTACCGCGCGATTACGACACGGTGCCGCTGTTTGTCTTCTGGGGTCTGATGTTGCTTTGGCTGTTTCCCTGGAGCGTATTCGTTCTTCAGGCGCTCGGGCAAGTTCCAATTCGTTTCCGCCGGATCCATTCCGGCCTCGATGCGCCGCGGCAAGCGAGTCTACTTTTTGGGCTCTGGATGGCAGTCGTTTTGGGTTTTTTCAGTTTCTCGACCCGGCAGGAGTACTACGCTCTTCCGGCCTTGCCCGCATTGGCGTTACTCATTGGGAACTGGCTTGCGCGCGAGTCTCAAGCTGCAGCGGAAAGTCCGCTGGGCCGAAGCGGCAGAGTTTCTTCCCTCGTCTTGTTCATCGTTGGAGTCGCCGGATCCGCGGTGGCGCTCGCTCTCGCTCTTATATCTCAACCCGCGCCGCCCCATGCGGACATCGCCGACCTGTTAGCGAAGAACCCGGAAAAGTATGCGCTCTCGCTGGGTCATTTCTTCGACCTGACGCCGCAGGCTCTCGGGGCCTTCCGCTTGCCGCTTTTGATCACTGGGCTTGCGCTGGTCACGGGGACAGGGCTGAATTGGCTGTTTCGGAGACGCGCCTCCCCTTTTCATGGGAACCTGGTTTTGGCGGCCATGGGAGTAGCGGTACTATGTTGCGCTCACCTTGGTTTGTTGATCTTTGAACCCGTGCTGTCGTCAAAGGCCCTGGCGCTGGCCATTTGGAAAGAGTATCAATCGGGGGAAGTGGTCGTCATTCACGGGGAGTACGAGGAGAGTTCGACTCTCAATTTTTACACCGGGATTCAATTGCACATCTTGAATGGGAGGCGCTCCAATCTCTGGTACGGATCCTTGTTCCCTGACTCTCCAAGGATTTTTGAGGATGGCGCTTCCTTCGCGCAGCTATGGGAAGGACCCACGCGCGTTTATCTTTGGACCGATGCAGCGCGAATGCCTGAGATTCTTCGAGATGGAAGTTCCAAGAATGTTTACGAGCTTGCTCGAGCAGGGGGGAAGTCAATTTTCAGTAATCGACCGACTCAGGATTAGGCTTCGAAGTATTCCAGGAAACCAATCGATTCGTAACTGTGTTTGGAACCCTGTCGCTGGAAGTTAGCGAAATAACATGGAGCGCACCCGGTCTTCAAAAAGACGGAGTACGTCACATCCAGCAGTTAGTGGCGATTTTCACGCAGTTGTTCCGTTGTTATAGAAGCGCAAGATACCGCGCCTCTATGCTGCTACCGATCCCTATACTTCATTTTGCTAGTCGTGTTGGTGCTCCGACTGAGTAGCTGCAGCATTCGACTCAAACAGATGTTCTGTTTGTTCTCCTTTGATGGAGATTTTCTTAATTACGGTCTGGCCAGATGAGTTCAGGCCCAGGGAGACCTGTGTGTGCTCGATTCGTTTGTCGGTCGCTCCGAATGTGCATTTTGCGCGGGCGGCTTCTTTACCGGGCCGTGGCGAAAGGTAGCTGCGCGGGCCCACCAATTCAGTGAAGACCATAACATGATCTTTGCCTTCAAAAACATGCTGGATCTGATAATCCCCCGGTTTGAGCAAGGTATCTCCCACGCGAACTTCCGAGGTGAGAATAATTTGCTCCTTCTTGCCGGTGGCGGGTGTGCTTGCCTGTTGGGCGAGGGGCGCGGCAGTGAAATCGATTAGGGCCAAAATCAGTGCCGCACTCATGAATAACAATTGGTTCCTCAATCTCATACTTCCTCCTACTTTGTCGAGTTAATGGCTGTTCCCCTTTGTACGTTTTTCCCTTAAAGCAATTTCTGGACCAGCCGCTGAGGGAACGGCTCTTCCCCATGGTGACCCAATAGTTGCGTGTTGCGGCGGGTCTGCAGACAGGAGAGGGCATAACAGAGAATACAGAAAGAGATGCCGTTTTACTTCTGTGGGAGTGGAAAGAAATTCAGTCGTTATGGAACGCTCCGGATGCGGCTCTCAATGACATACGGCCGCTCAAAGGTAGAATTCCTTGCTTTAGAGAGCCAACGAAGTCGCGCGCCCGGCCGTCCGACGTTCTGCTCCAGACGATTTGCACCCAATCGGCAATAATTTTTTCCGCCCTGTCGAGTTCTTTGATGCGTGCCGCGTAGTGCGCATTCACCAAAGTCTGCACGTCATCGATGTCGTATAGGAAAATCGATTCCTGCCGGCCGATGGTGGGGTCCAAGTTCCTGGGAACCGACAAATCCAGCAGCAAGAGAGGCTGTTGTTTGCGTAACTGGGCGAGCTTGGCAGTGGCTCGACACAGTCAAGACTCGAGCTGTGCTATAAGCCCAAAAGCGGGTGATATCCCCCTTGGTGTAAGCAGGAGCAGAAAAGGGGAGGAATTGGCCGCCCTGAAGAATTTGCTATGATGATACACTTGTCGCTGTCTTTGCAACTGGTGGAGAAAGAGGGCACTTGAGGCTTCGGTTGGGCCAAGAATTGCTTTAAAACAAATTCTGTTTCATGGAACAACCAGCAACGGAAACGCGTCTTTTTACTTTGTACAACGGCGTCTAGGAGAAGGACTCATGGTAAGGGAAAACGAAGCTTTGGAATACCACAGTCGTGGACGAAAGGGAAAAATTGAAGTCGTCCCGACGAAACCCTGCAGCACGCAGTGGGATCTCTCGATGGCTTATACCCCGGGGGTTGCTGTCCCCTGTCTACGAATCAAAGACAATCCGGACGAGGTTTACAACTATACCGCCAAGGGCAATCTGGTGGCGGTGGTGTCCAACGGAACCGCGGTATTGGGCCTGGGTGACATCGGTGCGGCAGCAGGGAAACCGGTAATGGAAGGCAAGGGAGTCCTGTTTAAGCGATTCGCCGATATTGATGTGTTCGATATTGAGATCGACAGTCACGACCCGGATGAGGTCATCAAAGTTGTCAAGTTACTGGAACCCACTTTTGGAGGCATCAACCTTGAGGACATCAAGGCGCCGGAATGTTTCCACATCGAAGAGACGCTTATCCGGGAACTGAAGATCCCGGTGTTTCACGACGACCAGCATGGCACCGCGATCATCTCGGGTGCGGCGCTGCTCAATGCGCTGGAGGTGGCGCGTAAGAACATTGATAAGGTGAAAGTGGTCTTCAATGGGGCGGGCGCTTCTGGAATTGCGTGTGCCAAGTACTACATCGGCCTAGGCGTCAAACGGGAGAACCTCATGCTGTGCGACAGTACGGGTGTCGTCTATAAAGGGCGGCAGAAGGGGATGAACCCGTACAAGGAACAATTGGCCGCTGACACGAAGGCCCGCACATTGGCTGAGGCACTGGTCGACGCCGACGTTTTCGTCGGCCTCTCGATTGCCAACTGCGTCACTCAGGATATGGTGCGTTCCATGAATGAACGGCCGATCATTTTCGCGATGGCCAACCCGGACCCCGAAATCACGTATGAAGAGGCGAAGGCGGCCCGCCGCGATGTGATTATGGCCACGGGAAGATCGGATTATCCCAATCAGGTCAACAACGTGCTGGGCTTTCCATTCATTTTTCGGGGCGCCCTGGACGTGCGCGCCACGGCCATTAATGAAGAGATGAAACTAGCCGCGACGCGTGCACTGGCCACGTTGGCGAAAGAAGATGTCCCGGATTCAGTCATGAAAGCTTACGGCGTCAGCCGTCTCCGTTACGGGCCAGAATACCTCATTCCTAAGCCGTTTGACTCGCGCGTGCTGATTTGGGAGGCTTCCGCGGTAGCCGAAGCGGCGATGCGAAGCGGGGTTGCGCAGACGAAAATCGACATTGAACTCTACAAAGAACAGCTCGAGAGACGGCTGGGCAAGTCGCAAGAAGTGACACGCATCATGATCAACCAGGCAAAGCGAAATCCTAAGCGTGTGGTGTTTCCCGAGGGTTATCATGAAAAGGTTCTCCGAGCCAGCCAGATCATCGTGGACGAGGGCTTTGCCCAGCCCGTGCTCTTGGGCAAGGAGGAGCGGATTCGCCAGTTGACAAGAGAGCACGATTTGAACATCAACGGCATCGCTATTGTGGATCCAGCCAGTTCCGTAAAGCATGAAGAATATGCGCAGGAGCTGTTTCGGTTACGCCAGCGAAAGGGTGTGACACTGGCGCAAGCGCGGGCGCGCCTATTGCGGAACCCCACGGTCTACGGCGCCATGATGGTACACATGGGCGACGCGGACGCCCTGGTTGCGGGAGTAGACCAATCGTATCCGGAAACGATTCGGCCGGCGCTGGAGATTATCCAAATGCGCGAGGATGTTGCCCGCGTGGCGGGGCTGTTCATGATAATTTTCAAGGAGAAGATTTACTTTTTTGCCGACACGACGGTCAACATCGAGCCTACGGCCGAAGAGCTAGCCGATATTGCCATTTGCAGTGCTGAAGTGGCCCGCCGCTTCCAGATTGAGCCCAGAATTGCCATGCTTTCGTTCTCCAACTTTGGTACCGCCAAGCATCGGTTCGTGGACAGGGTGCGGGAGGCTACCGAAATCGTCAAGCGGCGAGCTCCAGATCTCATCGTCGACGGCGAGATGCAGGCCGACACGGCAGTGGTCCCGGAACTGATGGAGCAGCACTACCCGTTCAGCCCTTTGAAGGGGGGAGCCAACGTGCTGATTTTCCCAGAGCTCCAGTCAGCCAATGTGGCATACAAGTTGGTACACCGGCTGGGCGGCGCGGAAGCAATCGGACCTATCCTGATGGGGATGCGCAAACCCGTGCATGTACTCCAGCATGGTTTTGAGGTGAAGGACATTGTCAACATGGCGGCCATCGCGGTAGTGGACGCCCAGGAGGCCGAGGAGAAAAACAGGTTAAGAAGATCCAGCGCCGAACGGGGCAGAGAACACGTTCCCATCTCTACGTAAGGCCGGCGGGTCACGGACTGGGCCTATAGCGGAAGCGGGTAGAGACGCACCGGCTGGGCGTCTCTACGATATCGGACCTGATGAAATTAACTTGCAGTTACCGTGCCTTTCGGTGCAGCGACAGGGATCCGATGTATACCTCTCCCGATGTCCCGTGGATGGAGACGATGTCTCCCTTTCGGATGGGGTAGCGCTCCACTCCCGTGGCGTCTACAATCACGGCCGTGTGTTCTTTCAGATTGACGCGAAGGCCCACGGCGCTCATTACGGCGTGAAAGCGCTTGTTTTCAATTCCGTTGATCGCGACGGCGGCGTGAGAGCTCGACCCACCTTTTGCGGTCAGCAATCCATCTGCGGAAATGATCATAGGGATGTCGTCCGGCGCAGGGTTTTCCAGCACCAGTAGCACACCGTCGACATCCTCCCGCTCGTTTAAATCCGTCGAGGCTAGCTCCTTCCGGTCCATCTCGTCAAAAGCGACGCGTCCTCTGAAACCACCGCCTCGGATGCCGATTCCGCGTGTCGCCGACTCGCCGGGAGCAACAAAGGTGTTCGTCTCCAATTGCATGCTGGTTTCAGCGGTTCTGGACTGGAGAACGCTCAGCACCCCTCGCTCCACCGTGAACTCAATTTCCTGATCGGTCCCCGTCAACCTTCTAAGTTTGGCGACGATGTGCTTCAATCTTCGCTCCAGCATGGGCATCAGGTTGCCCAATGCTCCCATCGGCTGGAAGGAGGTGGAGGTGGTTAAAGCTCCGACCAGATCGTCGCCCACGGCGGAGAATTTAATCTCTCCGGCGAATGTTCGGACTCCCCAATCGGTCATGTAGGTGCGGGGAATCACGCCGGTGAGCGAGGCCTTGGTTTCATCCATCCCCTCTCCAACCTCCTCGTTTTTTCTGTTTCCTGAGGCCATTTCCTGAACGATGACAGCGGTGTGCCACGTGTGACAGATGCCCTTGATCGTCCGGTACCGCCTTGCCCTCTCGCTGTTCCAAGACTGAAACACGGCTTGGACGGCGCTGAAAAGTTGTTTCGTGGGATCGTTAAGGATTTCATCCAGTTGCGGGCCGAAGCCCTGCTGTCGAATGATGCTTTTGGACATCTCAACAATTTCTTTCATCGCCACCCAAGGAAGCCGGTATTTGTACGGGACCTTGTAGCGGCGCTTCATTTCCTCCACCAAGTGGAAGCCTTCGATGTCGATGGCCCACGCCGCCGCGCCGTAACTGGCAAGAAACCTTCGATAGGAATCATAAGCGTGCCATGCGTCGTCCTGTGCGAGCCCTTCGGCGATTGAGTCGTTGATGCCCGCGAAAACGATCGTCGACAAGATCCCGGGCAAGGAAAACACCGAGCTGCCCCGCACTGCCAACAGAAGCGGACACTTGGCGTCCCCAAACCGCCTTTCGACGCCATCCCGTCTGGTAATGTCCTCTTCCAGAACCCGAAGATGAGCGGCAATCTCCTTTTCCAATTGCGGCCGGTTGCGATGATAGAGCCCCGCGCGGGCGAACGTGGTCGGAAGGATGAAACCGTCGCAGGTGGGAATGTTCATGTAGCTGATATAAATGAGACTGCTACCCTTTCCACCGTACTGGTCTCTCGGATTCGGCAGACTCTCAACGCGCTGCGCCAGCTCTTGTATATCTCCCTTGTGAGAAAGGTGAACCACGCCGTTGCCGGCAAAGCCCTCTAAGGGTTCAAGGGGCAGGTTCCCAATCGGTCGTGAGGAGTCCACAATGTGATTCTGGATGTGTGTTCTTGCAAGATCGCAAAAGTGAACCATGCTGTTCAGATCGTGCATGTAACGCGTCATGTTGGCGACAACGGCGCGCAGTTCGCCCGCCTCAAGCCCTAACCGGTGAGCCATCTTTTCGTAGGCAATCGTAGCGCGCTGCAGAATCTTGTGGTAATCACGCTGGATGCTCTCCAGCAGATTTGTCACCTCTGCATACGTCTTGGTCGGGTCGGTCAATATGGCGGCAAAGTCGGCCAACTCTCGCGAGAATAAGCCATCATAGTCAAGATTCGCGATGCACATCCGAATGATATTGAGGCACTGGTTGAGTTCGACTCCCCGGTCGTCATATGCGGCTGCCACGTGTCGCAGAGCGAGAAATCCGATTTCTTCCAGCAAGCAGTCCAACTGATACAGATAATAACGCTGCTCGGTAAATCCACCCCGCTGGATGCCACTGTGAAGGGTCTGGCGGAGTTTGCAAATTTGTGAGAAGGTTTCAAAGAAGGCCCCTTGTTCGTAACAAGCCAGCACCTCCTGAAGTGACCGGAAGAGGTCATTTTGGTAAGCGTTCTGGATTTCCCGGCTAAAACTCCTCACACAGTCTCTTGCGATCCGTTCCGTGCCTTCAACAACAAAACCGGCCTGGTCCGGCATCAGGGCCGTCAATGCTTCCAATCGGCTTTTGAATCCTTCCGCCAGGCCCGAAGGAGAAGAAAAATCTTCGACTTTCCTGATAAGAATCCGCAGATGGTGATAGTAGACCCATCGGTTTCTTGTCCGAATCCCCTTGTTGACCAGTGCCTCCAATTCGTCCTCGAGACTGTTGCCGAATTCACACCGTAAGAGGCTCTCGGCGTACGCGTCCCGCCACTCCTGGATTCTCGTTACCACTTCCGAAATCCCGAGAAGTTTCTCCAAACCGAGTACGACGCGCTCCACAATCCTGCGGGGAGTTTTGCGACTTCTTGCCAGCATGTCGGCTGGCGACGGAGCCTCAAAACCGAAGCGGGCCAGTCGCTCCGCATTCCCCGTGTCGAGGTAGTCTAAGTACATCTTCGCGAGAAGAAGCGTCCTTTTTCCCAGCGCATGATGCGCGCTCCTTCTCAGCTCATTGACAATCGCGCTACCCCGAATGTGAATCTCAGCTAGATCAATCGTGTCATTCCACAGCTCGTCGATGACTTTCGGTCTGAGGATAATGCCGGATAAATTTCTGACAAGAATTCGTGTGAGCAGCCGATGCCGGCGTGAAAATGGCCCATTGAGGAGGCGAACCAGTTGGGTGATGAGATTATTGACTTCCGGCTGCACGTTCTTTGCCCCGAGAAACGCTTCAAAGGAGAGACTGCACAATTTCGCGGCCAAGAAGCGAAGACAGTAGATCATTTCGTTGCGGTTCGTACACGCGTTCACTCTTTCCAGCAGGAAAGCAATATCGCGGATTCGCTCAATATGGATTTCCGCAATCTGGTCATCTTGGAATTCAAACAGCTCTCGCTCCAAATCGACGGGTTCGCCAGACAAGCCGATGGTTCCGGCAATGAGAGCGTCTGTATAAATCGTCCCGGCGGGAAATTGCCGGACGACGACCCGATCCGTTGTTCCATCCCGAACGATGTAGACAACCAACGTTTCCACAGCCAGATAGGGCACAATCAAAAGAGGCGCGTCTCTTAGGATCCGATTATTGACAATCCCGAACCGCCCCACTCTGCCCGCTATTTTGGATTTGATGTGGATGTAGTAACGCAGCGCTTCCTTGCTGTCTACGTCTGCCTCGGCGGGGACATGGGCGCGGTACAACGCTAGGTTGAGAGTTGCGATTTGCTCCTTCTCCTCTTCGGTGAAGGGTTCCAGAGTGAATATTTCGGGTCCGGCGGCGCTCTGTTGCATAAAAAGCCCTCGCTTCTACGCTATCTCTGCAGCGGCGAACTCGACCCGACGGGCGAGATCTCGGTCGTGTCTCCGCCGGGTAGCGTCGACTTCGGTCGGTCAAGCCTGGAGGCCACTGGATTCATCACCTCGGAAGCCGGTTGGCCGGCGGGCAATTCAATCTCTGTCCTTGAAGGTGGCAGCGTACCCGCGGGGGAGAGCTCATCGTTAGCATAAATGTTGGTGGTCTCGCGGATTGCCTGGTACAGTGGTTTTCCCTGCGCCTCCAAAAGTCGGTTTACTTCTCGGAGGGCGTACACATAGTCGGAAAATCTACTGCCAGCGATCGGTATTTTGTAAGTCCCTGCCAGAGAGTCGATGATGGCAAGCATCTCTTCACGCAACAGCTCATAGAGTTGCTTTCCCTGCACATGGGCGAGCGCCCGGGCAAGCGCCAGGGAGACGGATAACAGCGCATTCATGCCGAGATTCTGCTTGCGCTGCATGACTCGAACGGCGCTTTCCCGCGAAGCGTGTAGGTCGAGCTTGTTTCGCTGCCGGGCCAGACGTAACTCCAGTTGCAAAAGGGCTCGATCGATATCCTTGACGGTGTGGGCGGCGATATCGCGCCCTTCAAAATATGGCGCGACCGTCTGACGGACATTGTCGACGGCATTCAGACAGCCCTTTCCCTGGTAACGCTGGGCGCGGGTGAAGATGGCTCTCAGCCGCTCGTCGCCCGGAGTTCGGCCTGCTGGAACATCTTTTTTGAAGGCATACACGCCGGGTTCCACTTCTCGGAAGAAAGTTGAATACTTCTTAATCAATTCTCGGTGTTCCGCGTACTCGACGAAGGCGTCAACAAGGTGTACTGCTTCCCCGGTGCCGGCAGAAGTGCCAAGGGGTGTCGCGCCGTTGAACGTAAGGCAGACGCCTGCATTCGGGAGATGGAGTTCCACCTCGACGCCAACGGTTGGAACTCCGGCATTGGTAGGCTCCTCGTAAGCGGTGACTTTGCGAATCACCGCGTTCTGCCCTTCAGATATGGCGCCCAGCCTGCCGGCGTCGGCCAGCTTTGCCATCAATGTTGTCACGGCTTGATATTTGACGAGCCGCTCCGTGTTTGCTCCACCTCCCGCCTTGAGGCCCAAGGCGTTGGCAGCCAGCGCAATGTGGGCTTCCATCGTATCATTCGGGCTCTTGGACCGGTGCGATACGATCAGTTCCAGATTCTTGCCTAACGCCACCAGCATTGCGAGCAGGGTCTCGTAGAGGGAACCGATTTGGTTGGCCTTGATCAGCGCGACATTGATCAGCCCTTGGGAGGCGGCCATCTCGATGGTTCGATCGTTGGTAGTTACCAGATCGTCGCCGATGATGAAGATTCTGTCTCCCAGGGCTGCCAGTAACTTTTTCCATCCTTCGTGGTCGTTTTCCGAAAAGCCATCTTCAATTGAGAGGATCGGAATCTCATACTTTTGAACTGCCTGGTTGTAAATCTCCAAGACCCCGTCCCGATCCATGACAATTTTGGTCTTATCCCTCCAGAAAAGGTACATTCCCACGGCGTCAGGCACGTTGTACTCGGTCCGGTAGGCGTTCTCCAGTTCACTCATCGCTGGGTCCAGAGCAATGGCGACATCGATACCGGGCCGATAGCCGCACTCCTCGATTGCCTGCTTCATCATTGCCCAGAGCCGGATTTCAGGGAGGGGATAATCTCTTTTGTCAATGTAGGGAGCCAGGCCGCCTTCCAACCCGATACCCATCACCCGGCACCCATCTTCCTTCTCAATGATCTCTTTGAGACGGGTCTGCAGCCGCACAGTCATCTCTTGGGCTTCCTGATAATCGGGCGCGCCCAGGATCAAGAACATGGCCTCCTGCATACTGATGTTCGACTCCGGATAATCTTTTTCCGTATGTCGACCCCCCATGCCGCAGTTCCGGAATTGCCAGGGCGCCGCTACCGGACCCAGGTGAGGATGGTTGGCCTCCCGCACGCGCTCGGCCAACATCTTTTGCTTGACCTTCGTGGCCAGTTTGTACCACTCGGACAGCTTGGGCACCGCTTGAGCCGATTGTTGCGCTCTTCGCTCCTGTTCTTTGAATGCCGCATACTTCCCGGGGTCTGCCAGCAGAAAGTCCAGAAGCGTCACGATGCCGATGCCGAGCAGAAGTCTCCCCGCATAGACAGCAGCCGGGATGTGCGATAGAAGCCCCAGGGCAATGAGGAGCAGAGCGGGAGGCAGCGCACTCCATGCCGCATTGCGGCTTGCCCGTGGACCTTCCGCCGCGACCGCCAGGTTATAGGGGGCATCAGGATAATAATTCAGACCTTCCCGCTTGATGCCGCCGCTTTTTCCATAAGGGGCAAAGGTAAATACCTTCGCATAGTACAGAAGACGTTGCGGGAGAGGTTTTCCAAGTTGTTGTCTTACTTCTTCCAGCACCTTCTGGTTCAAAGCATTTAGTTTTGCCGCTTTCCGAAAATGGCCAATTTCGTGGATGGCAATTCCCGTGTGGAAGCTGAGGTACATGAATAGAGCCGAAACTAAAGTTTCCGGGCTGTAGAAGATGAACCGCAGGACCTCGGCCTTCAATACCGCGGCGGCTGGCAAGACCAGCACGGAGGAGATGAACGCTACGTGAAATGAAACCAGAATATGGTTGGCAATCACCCACCCCTCCTGAAGAAAGCAGCCTGGTAGCCGATCGACCAAGGAGGCTCCCCAAGGTCCGGAACGGTCATGGGTTTGACATGGCGAGCCAGGGGTATGGCGGCGCTGTCTCGGTAGGGTCCTGCAGACGGTTTCCGCAATTGAACTTGCCGTCTCACTCGGGCGGTCTTGAACAATCCCGTTACATCGACTGGAAGTTTGAAAATGTTTGATCTTGACCATTTCACCACCTAATCACCACGTAGGGCGAAGACAAACGACGATCTGCTTAAGCCTAATCTGCTTCGGTTGGTAGAAAGGATATTCCTTTTTTCCTGCTGATTGAAGTCAAAATGGGAAATCGGGAGATCCGACACTCCGGGCAAGATGTGGCTGCCAAGGGGATGCGTCAGGAGGTTTGCCTGGAAGCCTCTTTCCACGGAGGTATGAGTTTCACTAGGATGGTCAGAATGACAAACGGCAGCACCAGCAGAGCCAGCGCCATCATTAGTCCTTCCGAGCCGATGACCTCCATTTTATACGTCGTTAGTCCCCGAAGGCTCTTTGAAAACAACTGACCTCCAATGACGACATTCCACCGCGTACTAAATATGCCGACCTGAATCAAAATGCAGGCCGTGAAATAGAGCAGTTTTCTCAGTTCTTCGCTTAACCTCCACGCTCTTCCTGCCACCAGCATTGCCGAAGGGATGATCATTCCCAACAGCACCTGAATGATCAGAAGGCTCATGAACAGTTTTTGATTGATCAGGGTAGCCAAGATCTTAACCGATTCCTCACTTTCGTAGAGCCGGTGTACAAAGTCAAGCGCTTCAAGAGAAAAATCCACAATCACGGCGTAAAACAAGAATGAGGCGAGTCTGTCCAAGCATCTCATGTCGATGGTTTCACCCCGAATTGGGGTAATCACCATATACAAGAAAATGATCAGCGCGATGCCTGAGACAATTGCTGACATCAGAAAAACGATTGGCATCAAAACGCTGCTCCACCATGGGTTGGCCTTCACCGATCCAAATATGAATCCCACGTATCCGTGCAGGAGAAACGCGGACGGAATGCCAATGATCGTGATCGCCTTGGCGGCTTTGTGATCGAATTCCAGCGCCCGCTTACTGATATCGTTTGAAAACAGGGAGAGCAGCCGGTAGATCCATTTCATGGGGAACTGTTTTTCCCGGGACCACACGACGAGGTCCCCCCGGTATTCGAACCATATTTCCAGCAATAGCACGCCCATCAGATACCAGGCGTACACAAACCCGAACATTGCCATGGCGGACCTGAGATTTGGCGTAAGGAATATTTCGTAGGCGCGTTCGGGATGCCCCAGATGCAGATTGAGCGGTAAAGGAGCTACCAAAAGAAAAGAGAGTGCGGTCAACAATGACAACCTGTAGGTAGGCCGCACTTCTTCCACATTAAAGACCTTGACTAGTGAAGCAAGGATGAATGCCCCGGCAACGACCCCGGTAACATAGGGATAGACCACGATGAGGATCGACCAGTGAATCTCGATCTCATTGGGGTAGATGTAGCCCGTGACCTGGCTCAAAAGATCCGTTAACTTTTCAGTCAATTCCTGATTCAATTCACCACTCCGTCCAGACCCGAGTAATAGACTTTTGGTTCCGTATTGAGATAGGGCTTCAGGACGTGGATCTTGTTCATTCGCTGGAACCGTACCAATTCGCTTGCCCGGCTCCGTAAATCTCCGAAAATTCTCGCTTGCGTGGGACAAACTTCAACGCACGCAGGAAGCAATCCTTTGACGACTCGGTGATAGCAAAATGTGCACTTGTCCGCCGTCCGGGTTTGGGGGTGGAGATAGCGAGCTCCAAAAGGACACGCCTGAATACAATAGCGGCACCCAATGCAACGATCTCGGTCTACTAGAACCACCCCATCGTCCGTTGAAAACGTGGCGCCGACGGGGCAGACCTGTACACAGGGCGGGTTGGCGCATTGGTTGCATGTTTTTGGAACAAAAAAGCTACGGAGGATATCCTTTTCCTCAATCGTTTCTTTTGGTTGTTTCCCTCCGGTGTGGATGCTCTCCACAGCAACGCTGCTGTCTTTCTTGATGATGTATCGCTCTACCCATGTCCGGAAAAAGAACGGCTCTCTGGGCACATTGTTTTCAATCTTGCATGCCTCGATGCATTTACCGCAGCCGATGCATTTTGCGACCTCGATCCCCATTCCATAGTAGTGGTTCTCTGGATGGTAACCGTTGAGGTCAGAATTTGCCTGGGCGGCTTGAATCGTTGCCCTGAAGGCCCCACTCACAGGAATAAAGAGAATGATGTTTTTCAACAAATCCCGTCGCTTCATGTCACAGCCTTTCCGCCGGCAGGTGCGGATAATGACACTGCCAACAAACATACTTCTCCCAGTGGGTCGAGAGGTCGATCTTGGGAGCGTCCACGACCGGCGCGCCTTTGGCATGGCATTTTCCGCAGAAATCTCTTGTCTCGGGTTTCGTCGGCCTGATAATGCGGGGCGTGATCTTATGTTTTTCTGGCACTGTGTGACATGTGGTGCATGCGACCAGAGCGTGCGAGGAGATGGCTTTTGTGCGAACAATCCCGGCGTGGCAGGCGGCGCATTCCTCCGGGGTTCTGGGTGGCACCGGGTCATGGGGATTATGGCAGGTCACGCATGGTTGTAATGGGTTGTGAATCGTGGGATTGATTTGCGGAAATCCCGTGGGTCGCGACGGGTCGTATTCGTGGCACGTCGGGCAGCCCCGTCGCTCTCGCGCCACGAAAGGCTTTATCGTGATGGGATCTGCCGCGTGCTCGGCCGCGGGTCCGTGACATGTTTCACAAGACAAATTTCGGTGATAACCAGTCTTCTTCTGTTGGTATTTGTCGTCATGGCAGTCTGCGCATGCGTTCGAACCTGCAAACTGGATGGGCTTTGCAGTCTCCGCCAGTATGGTGGAGCGTCGATGAAACGGTTTGTCCTTGAGCGCAGGAGGCAGCAGATAAAGCGTCAGTGCGACGCTGCCAAAAATGATGGAGATGACGATCCCGAGTCTTATGATTTGCTCAGGTACTTTCTTTGGCATTGCGTTCTTCTTCTAGCTGCTCATGGAAACGGCCCTACGGATCAGAGCTTGTGCTCTGTGTACGCAACAGAAGCAACGCGACTACGTCTATAAGGTTCGTGGGCAGCGCAGATTTTCTAAGAGTGCTGCAAGCGGGTTGGATGGCGGTACAACCGCGGCCGAAATGCTGTCCTGGCGCGGGTCCTCGATTGAATTCCCGATTCATGTCGCGTCTAAAGTGCAATTCGCCAGTTCCCCAGCAATAACCGTACCAATGGCGGAGGCGTCTCGGCCAGAGTGCAAGCCCGCGGTCAATTCGGTGATATCCCCCAGGGCATGGGCAAAATCCCCAACCCAGAATTAAAGTGCTGACATCCATGGTTTAGGACTTTTTTTCACCTCGTCGAAATGAGTGACAGTCCTGGCAAGCGGCCTCCGGATTGTGCGCGGTTTTGTCTTGGTGGCAATTGAAGCAGAGCTCTTTCTCGCCTACTTTCCACTGGTGCGGGATATGGCAGAGGGTGCAGTCTGCTGCCGAATGAGTGGGCTTGAGGTGCAGTTCGCCCAACCCAGTGTGACAGGTCGTACAAGCCTGTATCGGCTTAACGTACTGTTCCTTCAAGTGACACTGATTGCACTCGAAAGCCATGGGTGCATCCGCCGGGCGTTCGTGACACGTTCCGCATTCCGCTACCAGCCCTCTTCCCCTCCAATGACATTGCGTGCAGCTGATCTCAGCGTGCTTCCCTTGAAACGGCCAGGGATGCTTGAATTTTTCTGCCATGACCACTTCCGTAGGATTTCCCACCTGTGTTTCCTGGCCAATGATGGCATGGCAGAGTTGGCAATCACGGCGAATGACCTTTCCCTCCCGGCTTATATGCTTTCCCTCGTGGCAGCGAAAGCAACCTGGGTATAAAGTGTGACCGATGTTGTCCGGGTGCGTCCGCCAGTCCACCTTCATCTCTGGAAAGAAATTGGTTTGGTAAATTTGTTGGATTTGTCCAATGGCTTTTTTAATTGTGTCCCTCCGTCTGTCGTAAATCGCCGGATAACGCGTGAAATAGAAGCTGTCCAGGGTTGTGGCGATCCGTTCCAGAGCTGTTTCGGTATCGGGATAGGGTTGGCCGAGGGCCCGAACCGCCTCCCTCTTGATGTAGGGAAGGGTGCGATCGACTAACTGGGTCAGCAGAGCGTTGTCCACCGCGGCGTCCGGATCACGAAAGATATGACTGGGACGGTTATGGCAGTCCATGCAGTCCATTCTTCGGATCTCCCGCTTTTTGAGCTGCTCGTCGCTCAAAGGCGCGCCCCCATCGAAATATTCGGTGACCCGGCCCTGCATGTCCTTCACCCTGACCCACGGGATCTTCTGCCTCTGGGGATCTGTGGCGGCATACCAGACCTCGTTGGCAATATTCATATGCCAGTGGATCCCCGTGGTGATTCCGGTCGTTGGACTTCCGCCGCCGGTGCGAATGAGCATCTGGATCTGACGTACATTATTTTTTTCATCGTATTCGAAGCGGTTGATCACTTTCAGTTGGGCGCCGAAGAACTTCTCGGGCCAATGACAATGCTCGCAGGTTTCCCGAGCGGGACGAAGATTCTCGATGGGGGTGGTGATCGGCCGGGGAAATTTTTTCGACAGCACCGAATAGATCTGGTAGGAGCCGGAAAGTTTAGACCGCACGAACCAGGTGGCGCCGGGTCCCACGTGGCAGTCGGCGCAGGCCACTCGCGAATGGGGAGAGGCCTGGTAGGCGGTATACTCCGGGTTCATCACGGAATGACAAAGCTGGCCGCAGAAAATCACCGAGTCTGTGAACTGGTATGCACGGTAGCTTACTGTGGAAATCAGCGCAAGGATCAGGACGGTTACTGCCACGATGGAGAAGAAGATCCCCCGCGTTCTTCCTTCGTTAAGATCGATGCGGGGAAAGAGGGGAAGTGCGCCCTCCAGGACGCGGCGCCGCCTTTCCAGCAGCGCTCCAACGGGAATCAGCAGGAGACCCAGGATCAGCAGCGCGGGATAAATCATATAGGTGAAAACGCCAATGTAAGGGTTGGCCTTGCCCAAGATCGCTTCGATCAGGAACATGGAGAGGATGGAGAAAAAGCTGAAGAAGACCAGCCCTCCGCCAATCAGGCATACCGGGTGCGAAAGAATGCTATGCCTGCGACCCTTAAACATGAACTGCGTTCCTTCCCATAAACACCGCGAAGAGAATCAGAATGAAAAGAAGAAGACCGATCGCGACGCTGACTCCCCCCAGGATCCGGGAAAGATTTTTCATCCACAACGGTGGCGGATCGGCTTGCAGGGACTCTAACAACCCTTCCTTCTGGAGCCTGCCATATTCGTAGGGTCTCTCTTCGCAAAGTTCCTCCTCGCTTAACCGCCCCGTGAAGATTACCAAATCCATCGGGAACTTCCCCGGCCTAAGATGACTGTTGAAAAAGTGGATGGCGAAGATGAAGCCCGCTGCAAGCAGAGCTTCTTCGCCGTGAATGAGAAGTGCTACGTTGAAGAGCCACCCGGGAAAGAGCCTGGAGAAAAATCCGTGAAACCACAGCACGAAGCCCGAGGTTCCGATGATCGCCATCCCCCAGAACACTGCCCAGTAGTCGAACTTTTCCCAGTAGGTAAACCGGTCAAAAACAGGTTTCGGTCCGAAGCCAATGAACCACCGAATGTGCTGATAAAAATCGATCAAATCCGTAGGCTGAGGAACCAGCGAGTCTGGCCCCCAAAGAATCTTCCACTGCTTGCGAATCCAACCGCGGTACAGTACAAGCGCCAGGTGTAGCAGAAAACAAAGGGTCAGAAGAATGGCGAAGGTTCGGTGGAAAAACCCCATGACACGGAATCCCCCGAGCGTGTGGGAAAGTGCCACAGCCCACGGCGCTTGGTTATAGCGCAGAGGCATTCCCGTGGCCACTAAACCCAAAAAGCTCAGAATCAGCAGGCCATGGAGGAGACGGTGGCTCAAGGAGAAGCGGAAGTAGTACTTGCTCACTTTTTGCCCTCCTCTGCATTTGTCGCCTGGGATGATGCGCTGCCCGAATGGTGATGATTCTCTCTGTGGCGCTCCAAGAAGGAACGGCCTGCCCATAAAATCGTGTGGAGACCGAAGAACCCGAACACACCCGCTAAAAGCCAGGTCATGAACCGCGCGGTATAGTAGAGAACAGGGTTGCGCGCCCGTTTGTGAGGATCGGCGTGAGGATCGTACTTGACAAAGCTTGCGTTTGCTGACGAATGGCATTTGCGGCAGGTCCCAACGATGCGGCTGGGAGCCACTGAGGAATCTGGATCCGATATGGCAAGAATGTCGTGAGACCCGTGGCAGTCCGAACAACGAGCGACCCGTGTAAATCCGAGGGCTGTTACCTGACCATGGAAAGTGTCACGGTAGGTTCTCAACGACTCGGCGTGACAAGTCCCGCATTCGCGCACAATTTCCAGCTTCCAGGAATCCATCTCCACTCTCTTGATCTGGTGGGCGGTGTGGCAGTTGGCGCAAACGGGAGCCGCAGGATTTCCCGCCTTTGCCTCTCGCCCGTGGATGCTGCTTGTGAACGTTTTCAGTACTCCCACGTGGCAGTTCCCGCAGGTGTCGGGGGTATGGGTTCGATGCACGGTAGATCGAGGGTCAGAAGCTGGAAAGATGCGATGCGAGCCGTGGCAACTCAAACATTGGGCAGCCACCAAAAGGCCACTACGTGTGAGCGCCTGGCCGTGGATGGAATCCATGTAAAGCTGGTAGGCGTTGGTCACGGGGATGCTGTGCCGCTTGGCCAGCTCCGGATCCCCGTGGCAGCCACCGCAGGTTCGCGGGAGATTCAGGGGATATACCTGCGAGTCTGGATTCTTGGCGGGTAAGATGTTGTGGTTCCCATGACAGGCGCTGCAGGTGGCGACGTCTTTGGCGCCTCTAGCGTAAGCTGTTCCATGAACGCTTTCAGCGTAATCTCGAGAAGCGTCGGCATGGCAAGAAGAACACTGTGGCGGTTGCAGTTCAGAGGCGTGAGGGATCTCCGAGATATCCGCGTGACACGCAACGCACTCAAGAGCACCATGGGCGGACCGTGAGAGCGTCTCTTCGGGGATGTAAAGAGATACAGACTTACCATCCCGCACCTTTTCTAGGCCCTGGACGCCGTGGCAGGAAAGACACATCTCCTTGGAGGTTGCCTGGGCTCGCAGGATGTAAGGGCTAAGAAAGCAGACTGATGAGAGCGCCAGCCAGAATAAAGTCCTTTTCCACCTGGCAAATCCAAATGTTATGTTGGTGAGCCTCACTGCTGATCCAGTCCAACCCCTATATTGCATCGTACACCCGTCAGGTTGGTTCGCTCGTGGCTCTGCTGATATCGGGTTGCATCCGCTCACGCGCGGTTGTTTCACGCCCGGCGTGTTTCACAGTCGAGAGAAGGCTTTCTATGCAAATGGTATTCCATCCTGATATTGGCCAATATTGGCCGGCAATCCGACTGAGGTTGAAAAACGGCCTTTGGAATCGGCTGTTCTTTTCTCAAAGGGTCTGCCGTGAGGCGCTGCCTGATCCAGTCAGGTATTGGTGGATGGACAGCGCGGCTTCTCGCCCGTCCCTGATCGCGGTGGCCACCAGGTCGGCCCCGCGGACGGCATCTCCTCCAGCCCAAATGCGGGGATGATTGGTCTTCTTTCGTTCGTCCACCTGATAGGTCTGCCACGGAGTGAGGCGCAAAGGCTTACGCCGGTGCTGGACCGGATGGGCATCAAAACCGAAGGCCAATATCACGTAGTCGGTTTCCAGAATAAAGTTACTGTTGGGAACGGGCGCCGGTCGTTGACGCCCGCTCTCGTCGGGTTCACCCAGTTCCATGCGGATGCATTCCATTGCGTTGACCTGTCCGTGCGAATCTGCCAGAAACCGAACCGGTTGGGTGTAGAAATGGAACTGCACCCCTTCACCTTTGGCGGCTTTCACTTCGCGGCGGCTGCCGGGCATGTTTTCTTCATCCCGGCGGTAGACGCAGACGACACGGTGTGCGCCCAACCGGACCGATGTTCGCACGCAATCCATCGCGGTATCTCCGCCGCCCAGCACAGTTACCTTTTTCCCCTTCAGGTCATCCCTCGGTCCGTACTCCGGCGCTAAGAACTTCGCCGGGAGGTTATTCCGAATCAAAAAAGAAAGCGGCTCGTGAATTTCCTGCAGGTCAATGCCGGGGATCTCCGGATTTTTTGATTTCTGCGCTCCGCACCCGAGAAAGATCGCGTCATAACCCAATGTCTCCAGCTCATACAAGGTCAGGTCTTTTCCCACCCGGGTGTCACAAATGAACTCGACCCCCAGCTCGCAAAGGTAACGGGTTCTACGTTCCACCACCCATTTCTCCAGTTTGAAACCGGGAATTCCGTACATGAGCAAGCCGCCGGGATGGGGAAGAGCTTCGAAGACGGTGACTTTGTGACCTCTTTTGGCTAATTCGTCGGCACACGACAGCCCGGCAGGGCCAGAACCCACGATGGCTACTTTCCTGTCGGTCTTGATGGTGACCGGCGACCCTTTTAGCCCTTTTTCCCGGAAATAGTACTCATTGATGAAGCGCTCGATTGCGCCAATGGCCACAGGTTGGTGTTTAAGCCCGATGATGCATGCTTGCTCGCACAATCGATCCTGGGGGCAAATGCGACCGCAGATCTCAGGGAGATTGCTGGTTCTCTGCGACGCTTCAGCAGCCTCGAGAAACTTCCCGTAGGCAGCCAGATCCACCCACATCCGGATATCGTTGTGCAAGGGGCATGCCTCAGTACACTTGGCATTGCGACAATTGACGCAGCGGTTGGCTTCTGCCATGACCATCTCGGGTGTGAATTCCTGGTAAATTTCCGAGAAGTCACACACTCTCTCCTCCGGCGGGCGAATCAAGGGATTAATGCGCGCACTCTTGGACGTAGGTTTCCGACGTTGTTGCACTTCTTGTTGTAGCTCAGTCATCCACTGCCTCCATAACGCTGCCGCGAAAGCTAACCTTCTTGTAACCTTACTAAGAAATTCAACGCAAAAAGCGTTCCAACAGGGCGGTCCTGCAGCGGTAGACTGCGGTAAGGCGTCACAGAACAGTGAGAACGTGAAAAATTGGCGATGGCGTGAAACGATTTGACGCGTGTTCCCAGCAAAGGTGTGGAAAACCCAGAGATGGCGTGGAAAAAGAAAATCTGGGCAGCCTTGGCAGCCTCCGCGTCTCGCTGGTGAAATAATTTTTCGTATGTCCTGGCGGGGCTTATTCACCCGCATGGTGCGTGATTTCACCAACTTTCCAGGGACTCTACCACGACATTTGTGAAGCAGGAATGAAGGTTGCAATCTGAGGAACGGAGCGTTTGATATCCCACAAGTTGAGGCGCGCTGCAGCGATCTTTTCTACAGTTCCGCACACGGCATCGGAATTGCATAATTTTTCAGTGGGATATGAGGCGCTTGTTACCACCTAAAGGCATGCTCCGCGGCAGGACGCTGCTGAGGCGGCTGAGCATGGGTTTTTTTGTGGTGGCCATAGCGGAGGCAGTCGGACTGTGGATCGCGAGCTTTTGGGCTTTGTCCGACTTATCCCAACTCAATGCGGAGTTGGTTGAGATCACCCGCTCTCTGGACGCCACGCGCGATCTGAGCGGAGAATTAGGACGTCTTCTTCTTTACTCGCAGCAAATCCGAATCAGCCCCAGTGATATAGCGCCGGTACGCGAGAGTCTGGCGGCGGTGCGCAGCAAGCTGGAGAACTGCGCCAGCTCCACCTGTCATGGAGCCCGGACGAATCCGGTACAGATGGCGGCGTCGATTGCGCCTGACTTCATACGCTCCTCAGAAACGTTTGACGCCTTGTTTGCCTCCAGAGCGGCCACTCCGGAGCAGATCACCGCATGGAGTTCGGATTCTCTTCGCCTGATTGTGGAGACCCAGGCGAGGATATCGCGCATGTCCTCGGCACTGTTGGCGCATGTTGATCGCCTGAGAGAGACCTCACAGCAGGTACCGGCCCGCGCGCGTCGCAATTTTTTTCTGCTGATCACCGCAGGGGTCGGTCTGGCGTGGGCGGCGGCCAGCTTCAGCGCCAGTCGCTTGCTTCAACCGCTGGGTCATCTTTTGGCCGCAATTCGAAACGTTGCGGAAGGGAAGTTGGCGCAAAAGGTGGAAGTCACCGATGCGGGGGAAATTCAGGAATTGGCAGATTCCTTTAACGATATGGTGATGCGGCTACAACAGTACCGAGCGGAACTGGAGGAGGCCAACCGGACGTTGGAGCGCCGCGTTCAGGAACGAACCAGTGAGTTAAAGCGCAGCCAGGAAGTCCTGTACCGCTCTGAAAGACTTGCCTCCATGGGGCTTTTGACTAGTGGCATTGCTCACGAAATCAACAACCCGCTCACCAGTATTCTGATGAACATCGATCTTTTGAAAGAGGAGGAGCAGGCGGGAAACCGACGATGGCAGGAATTGCAGAAGATCAGCGAGGACGCCGAACGGTGCAAGCGTATCATCGATGACCTCCACGAGTTCTGCAGGGAAAGAGTTTTCTCGAAAAACGAACTAGATCTTGCCCAACTGGTACGCCGCACCCTGCGGTTGTCGGAGGTGATGATTCAGAAGAAAAAGATTGATGTTCAGTATGAGGGGCTGGAGGAGGGACTAGTGGTTCGATGTGACGCAGGAAGGATCCAACAGGTGTTTACCAACATCATTGTGAATGCCTTGGACGCTCTACCTAAAGGCGGGGTCTTGAAAGTGCGAAGCGGCATGCAAAATGGCTATGCTAAAGTATCTTTCACTGACAACGGTTGCGGCATCCCTCCCGAGAACCTCTCCCGCGTCTTCGATCCATTCTTCACCACGAAGCCCCAGGGTACCGGCCTGGGACTCTCCATTTGCTATGGGATTGTAGTCGAACACGGAGGCAACATCGAGATCGAAAGCCGCTGTTCGGACAATCCACAAGCAAGGGGCACCACGGTTTCGATTTCTCTGCCGCTCGAGGATGTGGGAGGACAAGGGTGAACGGACGCGAACAAACAGACCCTACAATGTCCGCTTTGGTTCCCGATGGGGGCTCGATCCTGGTGGTGGACGACGAACCCAATATATGCCAGTCGATTGAGAAGGCTTTGGAACGAAGCGGCTACCAGGTTGCCACCTGCGCGGACGCTGTTCAAGCCCTGCAGTTGCTCGAACATCGAAGTGTGGACTTGGTCCTGTGCGACATCCGCATGCCTGGAATGGACGGTTTGGAGTTGCTGTTGAAAATCAAGGAACTGGATCCGTCGATCTCGGTCGTCATGATCACAGGTTATGCTTCCATTGAATCCGCGGTAGCCTCGATGAAAGCGGGAGCGGATGATTACGTCAGTAAGCCCTTTCGACCCGCTGAACTCCGGGCGGCCGTGGCTAAGATCCTCAGCCGCAAGAGGCTAGCCGTGGAAAACGTCCTGCTGAAAAGGGAGCTGGCGAAGAACCAGGGCCCAATGATTGTTGGTAACAGCCCGATGATGCGCAGGCTGCTGGATGAAGCTCTCCTTGTCGCTAGGCAAGACGTCCCGGTGCTCTTGCTTGGGGAAAGTGGGACCGGCAAGGAGGTATTAGCGCGTACCATTCACCAGGCCAGTCTCAGGAAAGATCATCCCTTTGTGGGTGTCAATTGCACAGCGTTTCCTGATACGCTGGCCGATAGCGAGCTTTTCGGGTACGTTCGCGGCGCGTTTACCGGGGCCACGACGATGCATCGCGGAAGCTTCGAGGTCGCCCACCTCGGTACCTTGTTTCTTGATGAAATCGGGGAGATGAAACCCGAGATCCAGGTAAAGCTGTTGCGGGCACTGGAAGAAAAGGAAATCAAGCGGCTTGGCTCGGAAACCCCCGTCAGAGTAAATGTCCGTCTCATCGCAGCGAGTAATCGCAATCTTGCCGAAGAAGTCAACATCGGCAACTTCCGAAAGGACCTGTTCTATCGCATCAGCGCCGTGACACTGACTCTTCCACCCTTGCGGGAACGCATTGAAGACATCGAGCCGTTGGCGCGTCATTTTCTCGACTTTTTTACCAGAGAATTGAAAAAAAGCATCAGCGATATCTCACCCGACGTACTCCATTTACTCCTCTCTCACGCCTGGCCCGGAAATATCCGTGAACTGCGTAACGTGATTGAGCGGGCGGTGATCTTTGCGCCCAGTGGCGCCGTGCTGCGGGCTGCGCACTTGCCGAACTACCTGCGACAGAGCGTCGCTTCCCATACCGGCGAACCCAAGCTTGCGTCCCTCAGTGAGATGGAAAAACTTCACATTCGCCAAGTCTTGGAACTGTGCCATGGGAACCGTTCTCGCGCTGCTGAGGTACTAAAGATCTCCCCGGTAACCTTATGGAGAAAGCTTAAGGAGGAAGGCTCTGGGTCGGAGGAATAACCCCAGCCCTACGACTCAGCCTTCCAACTGAATGGCGGCGGATGCGTAAGGCTTTGGGTTATCTGACCAAGTGACTGAGTCATAGCACCACTTTTCGCCCTCGGGCGCTACGCCACCGGGCCGAGAAAGCCGTGGTTGGAGCCGAGATAAGCGTGGGCGGCCTCTGGCGCGTAAATTGCTTGACAAGTTTCATAAGTTGGACTTGCAGGGGGTTGAGGTCATTCTTATACCCTCCCAACCGAGATCCTCAACCCCTTGCTCGAATCTGCTGGATTAAGAGGTTTTGCCCCTCCATCCGACCTGAACGCAGCGTGGTCAAACCTATTGGAGGCAGCTACTGGGTCAGCGTCTCTCCTGGGCGCGGGGCAAGAATCTCTGTTCCGAGATCCCGGGTCAGCCTGCGCAATTCTTCGGGCGTTCCCGCCAGTTGGGGAAATGTGCCGTAATGCATTGCCACCACCTTCTTGGCGTTCATCAGGCGACAAGCATACGCCGCTTCCTTGGGGCTCATCGTGAACAGATCTCCAATAGGGAGAAAAATGACATCGGATGGATAAAGCTCCGCAATGATTCTCATATCACCGAAGACGCAGGTATCCCCGGTGTGGTAGATGCGAAAGCCGTTGTCAAATTCCACCACGTACCCGACCGCCTCGCCGCCGTAGATGATGGAGCCGTCATCTTCGGTAATCCCGCAACTGTGACGCGCGTCGACCATGGTCACGCGCACATCATGGATCTGCTGGGTGCCCCCTTTATTCATCGGGCTGACATTTTCCACGCCTTTTCGCTGAAGCCAAACGGCAATCTCATAGATGCAGCCAATCTGGGGCCGGTGGTGGAGGGCTAATTCTGCAGCGTCTTGAATGTGATCGAAGTGGCCATGGGTGATGAGCATCGTATGAAGGGCTCCGATATCCCTGTCCGCTTCCGGGCAGGCGGGATTATTTTTTACCCATGGATCGATGAGAACTTTCTTTCCTGCCGGCGTAGTAAAAAGAAAAGTTGAATGTCCTAGGTATTGAAATGCAACTGCGCGGTTTGAAGGCATTGTTGTTCTCCTCTAACTACTCCTCGATAATGTCCCCCTCCCATTCGACCTGGATGCCGCGCTGCACGCTCTGCGAGGCTGGACAACGGGAATTATGGAGGGCAAGGGCGCGTTCTGCGTCGGCCCTTTTTCCCCTGGGGATTTTCAGAGAATACTTCACCCTGATATTCGTGATTAAGGGACGCCCTTCGTTATTCTCGATGGTCCCTTCTACTTGGGCCATTAACTTGTCCGGATGACTTGGAATTCCGCGCGCTTCCAGCGCGCCCGCTAGCGTGCCAGTCATTCAACCGGCCACCGCGGAGACCACATGATCGAGTGTGGATGGGAATTCCTCGTCGGGCTCCATCTTGTAAAACTCCTTGATATCACTGTGGACGCCGTAACGGACGGGTTCCTGGAAGCTCGCGATGTAGGCGCGACGAATCGGCCGCTTATCCTGATAAATCTTACTTCTCGAGATGGTAATGACATCACCCATGCCTTTCCTCCTTGCCTTGCGTGTAAGGATTGGAAATTAAGATTTACTGCTGGCAGGATTATATGTTGCGTTTCTATCCGAACGGCAATGGAAAATATTCACGCTGGGCTGCAAAACGAAGGGCCGGCAATCCCCTAAAAATGTGGAATTAATCTGACCCATCTGCATGTTTATGGTCTTGTGCCAAAGCGGCATCGTAGCCGACAATTCATGGTAATTACGATTTCCTTAAATATTTCAGAATGAATGTCCTCCTCTTCAGCAAACCGTTTGAAAGTATCGCTAATTCGTTCCCCCTCGATGAGCTTTTCGCGGAAAAGTTTGGCCTCGTGCTCGTAGAGTGATCGGTCCGCAATTTCCTGAGTGGCCGCCTTTAAAATGTCGTCCATGCGCCGCTCCTCATTTCGGAGTTGATCTGCACATTTTTCATGCGTTCTTGTCGCTGGTCTTTTCCGTTTCAGCCAGGGTACTTTCCGGTAATGTAGCTTTCCAAATGATGGATGATTTCCTGCTGCATGGATATGACCCAATTCACAAGATCACCGATCGAGATGATGCCCACTACGTTCTCATCTTCCACGACAGGAAGATGACGTGTCCGGTTTTCTGTCATGATTCTCATGCATTCGTCCACGGTGTGATGAGGGGTCACGGAAATCACCGGGCTAGTCATGATCTCCATAACTCGAGTCTCTTTGGAAGACTTGCCGCGAAGCGCGATTTTACGGGCATAATCACGCTCGGAAATGACGCCGACCAGTTTATTATTCAATGTAACGACCAACGCCCCGATATTCTTGTCGGACATCACTTCTATTGCTTCGTAGACCGATGCGTTGGATGACACGGACCAGACCTGATGACCTTTGACTCTTAAGATAGAACTGACCGGGTCGATGACGGGCATTGTTCTCACGGGGCGCGGAAGGTGGGCAATCATCCTCGGAGCCCCCTTTCTTGCTTTTGTCTAATTTAGTGGGTCCTATCGTAGCGCCGCCACAGAGCGAGGTCAATCGAATTTGATCCTTGAAGATGGCGCTCCACCTTCCGCGCTCTATTTCTAAAAATCAAACGAGTACGTGAGCTTTACCGCCAGTGTGCGATCCTTGGGACCGAAGTTTTCCAAAGTGCGGCCGTCGTTGTAAATCACGAAAAAGTCGTTGCCGGGTCGAAAGATATAGTCTAGGAGAAACTGCACTCCCGCGATGGAATCGGTGCTGTTGTACTGGATAATCGTCCGCGTCAACACTTGATTGTTGAAAGCGTATTGAATCCGGGAATTGACAATATGGTCTTTGAATTTTTTCTGCGGGAAGTCGGCGATGTTGACTCGGTAGCCCAAATCGAGCGTCAGATTCGAGTTGACTTTGATTCTAGGAGCGAAATCGATTTCGTGAAGGACGTTGCCTCCGAAGAATCCCCACATCGGCTGGTAGACGAAGTTCCCTGAAATTCTTCGCGCGGGGTTGACGGTGTAAGCGATCCGGACGTTGTTCCAACGATAGGTTCCCGTGGGAATGGTGACACCCTGTCGCAATTCAAACGGTTCATTGACCCGCTCCATGCGACGGTGGGGCGCTATCATTAAGTGGTCTCCGCTTTGGAAGAAAATCTGAAAGTTGTAGTGATTGTAGCTTGTCTGCACGACCCAATCTTGATTAGTAACGTAATCCAGCCGGTAACCAAATTGCAACTTGCGGATCAGCCGGCTATGAGGACGGGGCTTGATGTCGAAAACAGGTGAAATCCGCCGTTGGTTGGGTCGAGGGACAAATCCCAGATCGTCGCGAAAATTCGGCTCCACGACCAGGTACTCGATTCCCGCGAAAACGAAGTCGCTGTCCCACTTCGCCCCGCCGCTGCTTACCCAACGATCCTTGTTGATCCCAGGTTGAAGGGACTGGGCAAATAAGGCATTAGCGAAGAAATGTCGCGCAAAAACAAAGTTCGTGTCAAACCCGGCGACGCGGTTGAAGTCGCCGCTGCCCGAGATCTCACGATTCAAGAAGAAGGCGCCCACCGCGGAGCGCGCTAAAATGTCACGCTTCACCCGCACCACCCCATAGTTGCTATTGCGGACCCCTTCGGACGGAAGCTCTCCTGTTTCAACGTTCAGGATGCCCAGCGTTAGGCCCTTCAGCTTGCCGGTTACGCGAACGCCCGCATCCATGGGGACGGTGAGATTTCTGGAAGCTACTCCGGCCCGCTTGGTGTACACGCCGATGCGCCGGCTATGGAATAGGGAGACGTCGGGCGCAGGCATTTCGCCCTGTGCAACGCCAAATTTGAAGATGCCGCCTCCCTCCAGGAAAAACTCTCTTCTTTCTGGGTAAAATAGTTCCCAGCGGTCCAAGTTTACTTGCTGGCGGTCCACTTCGCTGTCGATGAAATTGCTGTTGGCAGCAAAGTCAGTAGTGAGACTGGACGTAACACGATATTTCATAACCTCCATGCCAAGATCGGAAGCGTTCCCGAAGCGGGAGCGCGAGCCGTCGGAGTGGTGAGAGAAACCACCCACAAAGTAAGGCTTGGCGCGCAGCCGGTAACCCTCGTTGAAGCCCTCCAGGCCAGCAAGGAGCCCTGCCTGCGAGACACTTTCGAATTTGTAGCCCCGTTGATAAGAATTCCAGTAGGTGAACTCGTTCTTGCGTCGAATGACTCGTTCCGCCTCCAGACCCCATTGTTGCGCGCCGTTGCCGGCGACACGGAGACTCTTAAACGGGATTGCAAACTCGGCGACCCATCCGTGGCGCACTACCTTGGATGCAACGTACCAGGTCTCGTTCCAGCCGCGGTTGACGTCCCGCCCTTCATCGGTGATGTACGCGTCCTGTTGTGTTCCGAGAGGGTTGGTTCGAAATAAGTAGCCGTTGCGAAGATCGTGGAAGGTATCCAAGAGAATGGCGATCGTGTCATCATTGCGCAAATCGGTGTCCCGCTGCCGCTCGGTGGCAAGAATCTTTGTGGGGTCTGAATCGTAGCAGACCACACCGATGTAAATGTTTTGCTTGTCATAAAGAATACTGATGGTGGTTGGCTCCGTCGCCGGTTGTCCTTCTTCGGGATCTCGCTGGTAAAAATCTTTTGAAGGCGCCGCCTTTCTCCACTCAGGCTCATTCAGTTCTCCGTCTATGGTGATGTGGCTTTCAATTGCCACAGCCCGGATGGTCTTTCGCGCCGGCGCTTCTTCCCCTGCGCCGTGGCGATGCTGCGCTTCTTCCTGTGCTGTCAGCCGCGCGCCCTGTCCCAGAAGGCAAATGAAAAGCAAAAATAAAAGTCGCTGATTTGGGCGAAGGTGTTTTCTAAAGCCGTCAGTTTCTAGCGGAGTCATATTCTAAAAATGTAATTTCACCGATCCAGAAAAAAGACGCGGGATGGAAAATTGTCCGGGAGAAAAGACACTTTCTTGCGCCACCTTGTAAACGTTGTCAGTCAAGTTCTCGATGTTGAACTGCAGCCCCAAACGAGGACGATCCCCGTTGCGCAGCAGATCCATGCCAATGGACAGGTTCTGGGTAAAATGCGGCGGCACGCGCGTTGGCGTCGCCGCCCCCATCGCCTGTCCCATCGATTCTCCTCCGTGCGCGTGCGCCCCCACAGGAGTGCCGCCGCCATACTCGAAGGTCATGCTGCTCCACACGCGACTCCGCGCAGGCCGGTAAGTGAAGCCGGCGTTTACGGTATGTGTCTGATCCATGGGGGCAAGGAATTTGCCGGTTGCCGTGACCAGGTCGGGCTCGCTTACCAATCCCGCCGTGACCGGATTATAGAGATAGACACGAGCCAGCGCATAGTTCAGATAACCGGAGACGCCCAATCGCGCCACCGTCGGCAGTTCCATCCTGATCTCCAGACCGTAAGCCTTCCCGCGGTCGAAGTTGGCGTACGCGTAGATCCGGGAATCCGGCAGCAGAATGGTATGCAGGGGCTTGTTGCTGGAGCGATAGTAGCCGGTCAGTCCCAGTTGAAGCCGGCCGCGGAATGGTTGGGTGACTCCTAGCTCGAATTGGTTCTCGATGACAGGGCGCAGCGGAGGCAAGGCTGCGCCGATCCTGGGGATAAGACCCGTCAGGCCGGCGCTTGACGCTAAAACATTTTCCACCGCAGGTGGCACGAAGAAATGATTGTAAGAAGCATGCAGCACCGCGCCTGCAGGCGAGAAACGATAGGCCAAGTTGAGGCGAGGGCTGAAATGGAAGTCGGAAACGGCCAGACTGTAACGGTCATAGCGCAGGCCGGCATCCAGCGTCAACTGATCGGTCAGTTGCATCTTGTCTTGCAGGTACAGGCTGAGCTGCCCGCCGGTCTTCTGCCGCGCAAAGTCGATGGTTCGGATATGCACGTGAGAAAGGTGTAACAGGCGAGTCAGGCGCATATATCCGGTGTGGTCATAGAATAGCTCCTCATCCGGCTTGAGCAATACGGCATCCATTCCTCCTTTGATCGTATGCCGCCCGAAGAACCGCACCAGATCGCTCTTAATACCGGTCGTGTGTAGGGCTCGCTCGGAACGTGCGGTGGCCGCAAGGGGATCGACGGCGGGGAGCAGCAACGAGTGGGACCAGCGCTGGTAGAACGAGGTGTCCAGCAGTGTATCTTTGGAGATCACGTGACTCCATGTAAAGATGGCCGATTGAGACCGATTGCGTTGGGAAGCGTTCGCGTTAGGGCGCAGCTCATCGTCCTGGGGCGTCTTTGGAATTTCGAAGTTTGTCCCGTCGCCCAGAAAAACAAGTTTTAGATAGTTTTCCGAATTGATGTTGAAGTCCAACTGGAGAAAGTTACGCATCCCTCTGCCGGTGTTATGAATCGAGCGCGGATCCGGCGGGCTGAGAAAGCGCGCTGACTCAAAACCCGAAGTGAACAGATAATAGGCCACTTTCTGCGTGTGCCCGCCGTATTCGACGCCTGCGTTATGGTGCAGGACACTACCGGCTCCCAGGGTTAGCGCCCCCCGATTGTCCATGGAAAAACCGGATTTGGTGACTACATCCAGCACTCCTCCAAAGTGATTGCCGTATTCAGCCGGAAACCCTCCGGTCATCACGTTGACCGATTGAATCAGGTCGGGGCTTAAGCCGGGGGAAAACATGCTATGTGGATTTTCCCAAAAAGAGACGCCGTTGATGAATGTGTTCAGTGCGATCTCACTGCCGCGCACATGGACAAAGTCATCGTGGCTGCGGACCATTCCCGGCGCAGTCGTGACGATCATGTCGGGGATGTTGTTCCTTAGCGGCAGCGGGATCGCGGCGATCCTTTGCTCCTCTAGGGTCGTGGAACTGGGCGAATGGATACTGAGTACGGAAACCAGTTCCGCTGTCACTTCAATCTTTTCAGTGAGGGGACGGAGGGAGAGGCCCAAGGTGATGTTCTGGACGTCACGGGGCTTGATTGTGAATCGGACGCGTTCTTCGAGGAAATCCTCGCGCTCCGCGACCAGCGAATAACTGCCGGGCGCCAGGTGCTGGAATCCAAAGTGTCCATCCTCGCCGGTCTCGGTTTGGATGGGTTCTATCAAAGTGGGACCTTCCAGGGAGACTTTCACATTTGACAACGGAGAACCATCCGCCTTGGCGATGACTAAACCGTGGACCGCTCCTTCTCCTTGCGCAAGGAGTGAAGGTGCAAACCCGAGCAACAGCGCTCCCAATGCCAGTGGAAATATCAGAGAAGATTTTTGCATGTTGACCTCCTCGTCCGTGTCAGCATCCCTTAGAAGAGGGGCTGTTATCCCGGATCTCGCATATCTCATCCAGTGTTACTGCTGGCCGGCGCCCGTGAATCAGCCTCTGTCATGCGGTCGCAAGCTTGGCTGCTTTCTGTACATGTTCTACCTCGACGTGACTGCCTTCCAGCCGTCCTAGGGTGTATCCAAAGCTGCAGAATACCAGCAGGCCCAAACCATAGACGGCTGCGACCATGGCAATCTCAGGAACCGAGGGGAGGTACCGCGCCTCTGCGTGCAGGGGGTCGAAACGCATCAGAGAAGGTAGCAGGATATTGACGCGCTCGGCCAGTACGCCTACGACTGCGAGCAGGGAAGCGGTCTGGATCGCCCACGCGGAGCGTTTAAATAAGCCCAACAGGAAAAACGGGGCCAGGATCCCTACCACCATGTCGAACCAGAAAAATTTCGAGAACCGGCCCCAAATAATTTCCTGCATCACTCTTTGATGGCTCAGCCCTCCGGTGTAACTGACGGTCAAAAATTCGCTGAACAGGAAATAAATGAGTAACGGGAGAAGCAAGAAAAGATAGCGGCCCAGGTTCTCAATCACCTCACGAGGGATGGGGAGCCCAAAGAAGCGGCGCGCCGCCCCGGCTCCTAGAATCACCACCCCGATGCCTGAAACTAGCGCCGAGGCAATGAACAAGGGGGCCAAGATGGCAGTGTTCCATCCCGGTTGTCCTTTAGCCAAGCCCAGGATCCATGCAGTGACCGAGTGGAGAGCCAGAGCCCCCGGGATGGAGATAAGCGACAGGCGCTGCAGCAAGCGCTCGTTCTTCTGGCGCGCCAATTCCGTCCTGGGGCCGGCGACCCAACTGAGAAGGCGTCCCATTTGAAAATGAGGGGGTAACTCCTGAAGCTCGGAACGTAAACTGGACCACAGCAACGCCACGCAAAGTGCTAAGTAAACAGTAATGACCGTTGCGTCCCAAAGCAGAGGGGATCGAAGATTGGCGTGAAGAAGCACAAAGAGCGCCCTTTCAGGGTGTCCCATATCTAAAAGGATGCAAATGGCAGCCATCACGAGAAAGCTCAGCGCCAGGATCTCAGCGATCAACGCCACTGGCTTTAACTTTCGAATGCGGCACGCATGAACCAATCCAGATACGGCGATTCCCCCTGCGCTTAACCCGACGCAGAAAATAAAGTTCACAATGTAAATTCCCCACGTTACCTGGCTGTTGAGTCCTGTCACGCCCAGGCCTTCTTCTAACTGTCGTTTGTAGAAAAAAAGACCGGTTGCGATCAGCAAGGCCAAAAGAAGAAATAGGACTGAGGGAAATTGCCGCGGTCGCGGCAAGGGTTGCTCCATGGAAAAAGGAACTATTTTATACCAATTCTGCTGTTGCTTCACACTTTCCTCCAAATTCTTACTGCGTCAAGTCTTCTCCTCGGTCCTAGCTGGAATACTGAACGTAGCCCCACAGGATGGCCCCTACCATGAACCCAAAGAGGAATACGCTGAGACCGACCAGTGTCCATATGACCCATTGAAACGTTCGATCTTCGGTCGGGTCTGAAAACGGCGCTAAGTTAATGGGTTGGCGTTTCATGGGGCACCCCATAATGGCTCTGCCGCTGTTGAGCGTTCGGTTCTTCTTGCGCCGAGCCCAGCTCAATGCCGAGCAGGAAATAAGAACCCAGTCCAACTAAGACCGGTGGCAACATAACCAGCGCCATCTCCCACGCAATCTGCCAGTCAAGATATCCAAAGTGCCACCAGCTCAAGCCAATCGCAACGAAGTTGATAAGAAGCAGTATGCCGGTACCCCATAAAATGAACTTTTGAGCCTCTTTCATTACAACCCCCTTTCTTTTCACGCTCTCCCTTTCGCAACCAGGGGGCCACTCTTTGTCATTTTTGTAAGTCGTTTTATATCAACATCTTATTTGAAGCTCTGAGGAGTTCTCGTCAGCACGTCCATTTCAAAATGAAATGGGAGGAACCTGTAAAAAGAGAAAGTGCCCGTTAGAAGGGCGTCAGCAACGGCTTAGAAGGGAACCACAATGGGCGTTGCAAAATGCAAGACACTGTTTCAAAAAGAAATGAAGTCTCGGCAGAGGGTCTCAATTTGCCGCCGGCGGTCGTCTGAAAACGCAAGATATCTAAAGGAAAAATTTACGGAAATATTTACGCCCTTTGTCGTGACACATTCACAACCGGAAATTCAACTTGGCCAAGCGAAAAAGGATTTTGAGAATTCTTTTCCTATTTACAGAATGATAAACCTCCTGTTTGCATCATGTTTGGGGCTTCTAAATTCGGAATCACTTGTCGCAGTTTTCCCAACGCTGTCACCTCAGGTCGATGCCCCAAAGGTCGGACTCCGAAATACTCACCGAGAAGTAAATGACTTGGTTGTCACGAGAGACGGCAACTGTATCAGGAAAGAAGGCCAACGGTTCCTGGCTGGCGGAGAAAAGTTTGCGGAGTCGTTTAGATTGGCTGTCGAGCAGATAAATGTCATTTTCGGCCCGGAACAAGAGTCGGCGGCTATCATTCAACCACTGGGGCCAGGTCCCAAATTCAGACAGCTTGCTCAAGCTTCGCCTATCCAAAGAGTACGTGCCGATCCCATTGCCGGTGTCTGAAGGGCCGATCCAAACTCCGGCCAGCAAATGCTCGTCTGGAGACCATGAGGATATGATGAAAGGCGCACCGGAGTCACTTAGAGTCGGCAAGGTAACGGGAGTCTGCTCCTTCCACGGTTTGGGGACTTGTAGGATGCATGATCTGTCGCCCATGGTTGCAGCCAGGCGAGAGCTGTCGGGAGACCACACGGGATGGATGACATCTCCTTCGGTCAGTCGTTGTAGGTCGCTGCCGTCCGGTCTGATGGTCCAAATTTCAAACGTCCCGCTGCGATTGGAGTAAAACGCGATATGCTTGCCGTCTGGGGACCATCGCGGGCCGCGATCCTTCTCGAGGTCGTCGGTCAACTGACGAAGATCTTTGCCGTCGGAGCGGACGACAAAAATGTCTTCCTGTCTCCCCCCTGACCAGAAAACTAGCCATTCGCCTTCCGGCGAAGGAGCAGGGCTGAGCGCAACTCTGGAACCATGAGTAATCGAGGCGGGCGAACCCAATACTTTCTCCCCTGTGGGGTCGAAAGCAACCTTCTGGAGGTTTGCCGTAACAGTCTGCTCTACGTATACCATGCGCCTTCCATCCCGGGAGGTGCTGACATGTTGCCGGAAAGCAGAGCCGCCGGTTGTTACCGGCTCTGGTTCTCCCGCGACCTTCCCCGACTTTTCATCAATCGGGACTCGCCACAGGTTCATGCTGCCGCCGCGGTCGCTGGAAAAATAAAGATGTCTTCCGTCTGGTCCCCATACCGGATTCCAGTCGACGGCAGGATCGTTGGTTACGGCAATTAGATCCGAGCCATCGGCTTTCATGGTCCAGATGTCTCGCTGGCCGCTGGGATGATCCGGTCCCTCAATAGTCCAATAGGCAATGCGATAACCTTGGGGAGACCAATGAGGCTGAACCGCGTCCACCTTGGCGATTTGTCGTTTTTCACCGGTAGCGACATTTACGGCCCAGAGACGGCTGCCGCTGCCCCGGTTGTTGGGATTACTGGTTACTGATTCTGTCGCGAACAGAACTTGTTTGCTGTCTGCGGACCAAACGGGATTGAAACCAAAGTCGGCAAGTCGCTTCACCGACTCGCCCGTAGCCCCCATTACAAAAATGCCGGCGCCCTCCCGCTCGGAGCGAAACACGATATGCTCTCCATCGGGCGAGAAGGCCGGTTGCGTATCGTCGGCCGTCGAGTCCCTGGTCAGATTCATCGCGTTCTCGCCGCCGAACCGCAACAAGTAAATATCCCAGTTGCCCGAGATCCTGCTGGCATAAGCCACCGACTTGCCGTCAGGCGCGAGGCTAGGAAACAGCTCCTCGCCTGGCTGGGTGGTTAGTTGTGTAAACGCAGCTTTCTTTAGTGACAACCGAACTTCGCTGGATTCCCGGTCGGTTCGTGGCAGCAGAACCCATAGGATTGCCGCCAGCAGGACAGCTCCCAAGGCAAGGGACACGGCGACACGGTAACGTGGCAACGCCCGGAATGCCGAAGGTGCAAACGTAGAGGAACTTCCTGACTCCGAATCGCGTCTCAATCGCGCCAGGTCCGTTTGTATCTCAGCGGCACTCTGGTAGCGCAACTTGCGGTCTTTTTCCAGCGCCTTATTGATAATATGTTCCAACTCGTCGGGCAATTCTGGATTTAAACGTGTGAGCGGCGTTGGAATCTTGTGCAGGATGGCGTCGAAAACAGCGGGTGAGGTATTGCCCCTAAAAGGTAACGTCCCGGTGGCCATTTCGTAGAGCATGACACCGAAAGAAAAAAGATCGGTACGCGCATCTAGCTCTTCTCCCAGTGCTTGCTCGGGTGACATGTACTCGACTGTTCCCAGGGCCGTGCCTGGGCTGGTGAGAAGCTCTGTGGAGACCTGGACGGTTGGCAATGTAGATGCGTGTACATCGCGTGACGCCGGGTCCGGTGTCAGTTTGGCTAGACCAAAGTCCAGGATCTTGGCCTGACCACGTTGGGCGACAAAAATGTTCAGTGACTTGATGTCGCGATGTACGATACCTTTCGAATGTGCGGTCTGCAAAGCATCAGCGATCTGAATACCAAGGTCCAGCAATTTCTCAGTCTTGAGCGGCCTGCCGCCGATGCGCTGCCTGAGCGTGTTGCCCTCCAGTAACTCCATGACCAAAAAAGGTCGACCTTCGTATTCGTCAATATCGTAAATGGCGCAAATATTAGGATGGTTCAAAGCAGAGGCGGCCCGGGCTTCGCGCCGGAAGCGCTCCAGCAGAAGGAGATCTTCTGAGAATCCTTCCGGCAGAAACTTGAGCGCTACCCTCCGGCCCAGGCGAAGGTCTTCAGCTTTATAGACGACGCCCATGCCTCCGCTGCCAAGTTGCTCGAGGATGCGATAATGGGAAATTGTCTTACCAATCATTGCCAGTGCAACTGACCTCTGTCATTCAGAATTCGTCCTTTGACATCCGTCATTGCTTTGTCAGGGTCGCCGCCGCGCACGGGATGATCTCAGCTCAGGTGGCAGGTCGAATGCGGGAAAGACTTTGTCACTGTCACCTTCCGATTTTGCCGAGTAGCCCATGCCTCGCGCAGCGAACGCGCGCCAGATCACTCCAAAGTTGGCTCCCCAGTAAGTAGCTAAATCGGCCTGCAGCAGCGCATCACGTCCCTGCAGCATGTCAGGGTTGGTGAGCAGATTTAGCTGCTTTAGGCCGTCCATGACCAACTGTTCTGCCTTTGCTTTGCCAGACTCGTAGCCGTAGACGTCGATGAACGTAGCCCTCAAGTTCCATAACGTCGTTGCCCAGATCTCTCCATCATCATGCACCTCACAGCCGCCGGGCCCGTTGCACAGGTCGCCATATGTGAGGGGGTTGCTGTGGAGGGCGTACCTTCTAACACCGGTGCTGGGGTTGCCGGTGACATATTCCATTATGACGGAGTCATTGTAAATGCTGGCAGCAAACCAGTCGCTCCAGCCCTCCCCCATCGCCCCGCTCTGGATGCCGTTGAGCACAGCCACAGTGTTGGGACCACCGACCAGTCGCTTGGAAAGGCCGTGGCCATACTCGTGGATGATTAACTCACCATCAAAGGCCGCATCGGCATACCTTTTCGCTGGGCTGGCGCCGAATCCAGGCTCGTAGGGCCGTGTGAATATCCGCGGACTCTTCCCTTCAGGGCGGACGAAAATCTGACCTGGCAGTTGCCAGGCAACGGGGTTGGCGCTCAAATTACTGCTGTAAGAGTTGACGTTGGTACGCCCCCATTCACAAAGCTTGGAGGACAGAAACTGCCAGCCCCGGGTGTCCCATCGTGGCGCATCGAAATTCTGAGCCAGAATCGTCTCTTTGCCCCCTATTGTTGTTTTCTCTATAGCTATGTCGTCTACAAACACTCCCCTATCAGTACCGCTGTCATCGCTGCTAAATTGGAAGGCAATCCACACCCGTGGCTCCCCCAGCAGGCTGCCCAACTCCGGCAGGGCGGAGAAATCCAAGCTTCTCTCAATCCACCCCTTACTGTCGCCGCTGGCCTGCCACCCATCCCAGGAGAAGCCGTCTTTGGAGGCCAGCCAGTTGAGAACGTCCCCGCCCTTCTGCGACCGGATCCATCCCTTGAAGGTCATCCGGGCGGCAGTCGCGCCGCTGAGGCTGAAAGGACCATAAACCATGGACGAATCAAAGTTGTTGGGGTAATCGCTCGGTGGCTTGGGACAGATTTTCGCAGCGTCGGCGATGACAGGGTCACCACCTACACCTCCCCTGCCAAAGTTGTCCTCTTGGAAGTTGCCCGCCTCCTCGGTAAATCCCAGGTTGTAAAGGTAGTCATGAATGAAGTTGTTCACGTAAAAAAGATTGGTGATGGCGGCATCCAAGTCAGTATCCACATTGGTGCCATTGCTCCTCTCCCAGGCGTTTTGGAAAGAATAGTTGAAGCGCTGGTCCGTAGCACTGGGACGATAGTATCCTTCGTTTACCCGGTAGATGTTTGCAAGGTCAAGATCCGCATCCTTCTGCGCGATGACATTGTTTCCTGCCGTCTCCATCCCGGTGAGCCAGCCATTAGGCGAAGCAGGCGGATTGGGACCGAAGAATTTCAGCACCTGAGGTCCCTTATCCGGATGCTCTTCAAAGACCAGGCCTTCGGCTTGGGCACAGGCAGCGGAGTTGTGGCGAAACAGCAGTTGCCCACTGTTGGCGTCGATCATGATGAAGTAAGCGCCTCTGCCCGCGTCGATCTCCACCTGCCAGGCCAGCCGATGGCGATGACCCCACGGCATAGGGAAGATGACCAGTCTTGCTTCAATCGGATTCAGGGAAGGCGCTTGTGCGGGGGGATAAAAGGATAGGGGGAAGGGGGGATTGCGAGATGAAGGGTTGAAGGGCTGAAGCGTCGCAGCCCGGTCTGGACCGGTTGGACCCATAACAGCCTTGGGCTTGAACTCTTGCAGAGGCACTATGGTGCTGAGGGCGATTTGGGCGGCCTCTGCAGGCGACAGACTTGGTTCAGTGGCGATGTCAATTCCAGGATCGTACTCGCCACCGGCTGTCAGAATGCGTCCCTGCTTGTCGATATTAAAACCTACGATTCCTTGGAAGACTTTAATGCCGCGGTAGTATTGCTGGTAAAGCAAGTGTGTCACGCCGTTGTGCATGTCGCTATATTTGTTGTCTACCTGCAGATTGACGATATCGGCGTCCGACAACTGCATCAGTTCGCGCCAGGCGCGCAAAAAGTCCACAGCGATCGTTTCAGGATCGCGGAGGCTGGGGGGAGTCAAGTAGCCTTGGTAGCGGAGTAGATAGGTGGGTGTGCCGTTGCGAGAGTTCCAAGAGGCGCGAACGTCGCCGCCAGCCCACCGGCTTAATTTATCAAGAACGTTCCTCTGGCCAGATGACGGTTTGGCCAAGGCCACAGTGGGCATACTGTCCCGGATATCATAATTGTCAATCCAGGAGCGCCGGGCACCCAATTGCGCCGTTGTGCTGGGACTTGGTACTGAGAATGTTTTGGTCCTTGCCGTCGCAATTATGCTGGCGCTAGCGGACCTTTTACGGGCGGGGGTGGTGGTCCCGACGGTCACCATTGCGGTAGCCGAAATAGGCAAAGTGAGAACAGGCTCTGAAGCGGCGACAGTGCCGAGGAAAAGTAAAATGATCCGGAGAGGCCGCGTCATGTTGATGTATTTCGCAATTGGCAATCCCTATATCAGTTATTGAGATCGAGATCAAGTTTAAATTCGAGGTCTGTTGACTTATATATAAATAATGGCTGGCTCATCTCAAATGCGCAAGGAATGAAGCTAGCGCGCCGCCGGGGGCGTCCGACTGTGCGAAATGGAAATCTCGAGAGATGATTCAAATTCTCCGCGCGCTCGTTGCCGCTCGCAGCTCGGATTTGAAAACGGAAGGAAATTCCCTTGCCAACGGCCCTCCAAGTTCCTATCCTGGACTGGGAGAGAAAGAATATGAAATCAAAACAGTATAGGATTGCGGCGACGGTCATTCTAGCCGCAGGCGTGTTCGGAACTACCGTTGTGTTTGGGGCCGCGATGCAAATATCGGCCCTGTTCAGTCAGGACATCGCTTTGCAAGAGACCACTACAACGACTGGCGCTCCCATGGGCGGTGGTGGACAAACGACTGGGACAAGCTATTTCGCAGGCAACGCGATGAAACACACCGGTTCGGATGGACATGACTTTATCATCCGCTATGACCAGAACAAAACGATCAGCATTGATCACAAGAAGAAGACTTACAGCGAGATGACCTTTGACGAGATGCAGCGCATGCTGGACCAGGCCCTCGGCGGCATGAAGATGGGCAAAGAGGAAATGGAGGCGATGCGACAAGTAATGGGTCAGACCATGGGAGAGGTCAGTGTCGCCAAACTGGGTCCGGGTGAGACGGTTGCCGGCTATTCGACCGAGAAGTACCTTATCAAGATGCCACCAATGGAAATACAGGTTTGGGCAGCTCCAGGCCTCTCCATTCCCGCGGTGTACTATGACGCCATGAGGCTCGGCATCCCTCGTAACCCGATGTTTGACATGGGCAAAATGTACGAGGAGTTTAAGAAGGTCAATGGAATGGTGGTCAAGTCGGTTACCAGCATGAAGATGATGGGAATGAACATGACGACCACCACGGTGACTACATCGGTCGAGAAAGGCGCAATCCCGGCATCGACTTTCGAAGTTCCGACGGGCTACAAGGCAACGCCCGTGAAATTCTAAGGTGTGGCAGCTCTGGCCGGCTGCACGGATCGTAGATAGGCTTGAAGATCGGCCATCTCTGAGCCCTCAAAGCGAGGCCAAGCGATCTGGTTTTGCTGCATTTTCCCTTCCATCTCCATGGCGTGATTCCACATCAGCGGAATCGCGCCCAGTGGAGAATCGGTCTGCACCGTCGCCAAGTCGGGCCCAAGGCGCTGCTGATTTTTTCCTGGCTGGCCATGGCAGGTGACGCAGCGCTTCTCTCGAAAGGCGATTGCCCCCTTCTGGGCGTCTCCCGGCTTGCCCACATAAGCCAGGGAATAGAGATAGGAAATCAAATGATTCATCTCTTCCCCGGAAAATGTTGGGAAGCGCAGACCTTGCCGGATCATCCGATCGTACATGCGAGGCAGGTGATTCCACATCTGGCCGGTGATTTGACTGACGCTGGCCTGGAACTGGGGGCCACTCAGATCGGGGGCCTGACTGCCGCGGCCTCCGGATGAAGAGTGACAGGACGCGCACCCCTTGGAATCAAACAGCCCCTCGCCCTGGCGAGGATCCCCCAGGCTGAACAACTGCCGACGTGGATTTCGATGCGCTTGGCGGATATAAGCGGCTAGGTCGACCATTTCGGTGCCCTGAAACGTCGGCGGTTCCACGTTCAAGCGCCGGAACATTTCCAGCATCCGGGCGCTGTGGTTCCACATGCTCTGAGCAAGAAAAACCGAAGTTGGAGGGCTTTGCATTTTCTCCAGCGGAGGACCCAGGGGGCGCTCTCCGCTGGAGTGACAATCGGCGCACCTTTTCTCTACCCAGAGCTGGCGTCCCACGCGGACATTACCTGGGGGGTCAAAGTAGTTAAGGAAATAGAGAAAGGAGATCAGGTCCAGCATTTCCTCGGGAGTAAATTGAGGCCGCTGGATCGCCATTTGCGCCATTTTCCGGCTCATGAAGGGGGAGTGATTCCACAGAATCCCGCCGATCTCGTAGACACTCTTATTGAATACCTTCAGGCCTAGGTCGGGGCCAATTCTGCCGCCTACGCCTCGGACCGAATGGCACTCGATGCACCCTTTGGAAACGAAGAGCTGCCGACCGTGGACCGGATTTCCGCTCAACAACCCTTTTTCCACTCCTGACGCCAGCGCCGGGGACCAGAATGCGACAAGAAGCGTCGCGAGAGAACCCCCCCAAAATGCTGAACGGATCTTACACATCGTTTGCTCTCCCTATTGTGATGTTCACGCGCGTCATCGCGCGGTGGTGACGGCTCCCTCGCCGCCTCTTTCTTGGAATCTGTTTGCGGGCAAGTAACCCTGTATTCTTTCCGTTACCTCTGCGATCGATTTCTCTCTACCTTCCTGAATTTCCCAGATAGAGATAATGGGAAAAAATTTCGTGAACAGGAGATAAAGCAGAATGAACAGCGAAAAGAAACTAATCGTCAGAGACCACTCAACCCAAGTCGGGCTGTAGCCGATCACTTCAATTGGAAGCCGCGGTTTGGAAAGGGTTGGAACGACGATGGTGTAACGCTCCAAGTACATGCCGACGAGAACAAACAAGGACGCGACCACGCACCCCTTGACCGTGCGCGTCTTGCGGTTGCTTAAAAGTGCCACGGGGATCACAAAGCAAGCCACGACCATGCTCCAAAAGGGGACCGCGTAGGACCCGCTGATCTTGGTGTAAAAGACAGCCATATGGATCGGTTCTCCCCCTCGGTACGTGGTCAAATACTCCGCGAAGGTGAAGTAGAGCCACAGGAGGCTCATGACCAACAGCAGCAAGCCCAAGTTATTAAAACTAACGTCTTTGAGATAATCTTCGAGGTGGTAGAAGCGGCGGATCAAAGCCATGGCCACAATGAGAGCGGCAATGCCGGAAAAAATTGCTCCTACAACGAAATAAGGGCCAAAGATCGTGCTGTGCCACATTGGCTGGATGGTCATCGCGAAAACCCAAGAGACCACCGTGTGCACGCTGACTGCGATCGGGACGATAATGACCGCCATTACCGCGATCGCTTTTTCCAGGATGTGCTTCTGACGTTCCGTGCCCTGCCAGCCCAACGCAAGCCAGCGGTAAATTCTGCGGTGGGGAAGTCGGTCCCGCAAGATTGCGATGTCGGGGATCAAGGGGAGAAAGAGATAAATGACGCTGCCGGTGAGATAAGTGGAAATGCTGACTACGTCCCAAATCAGAGGGGAGCGTATTTGACCATGAAGGATGACATTCAGGGCGCGGTCGGGTCTTCCTAGGTCTACGATGACACTGCCGGCTCCGAAGAACAGCACCATGACTGTAATGACTTCAGCGGCGCGCGTAATCGGCCGACGCCACTCGGCGTGGCAAAGACGCAAAATGGCTGAGATCAGCGTCCCGGCGTGGCTGATACCGATGAAGAATACAAAGTTGGTGATGTAGACTCCCCAGAATACCGGCCAGTTCAGACCGGTCACTCCCAAGCCGAAGTAAAGTTGGTAGACCCAGGCGCCCAGGCCGCCAAATCCCAAAGCGGCCAAGATCGCTGCCAGCCAGTAAAAACCGGGTCCGCTCTTAAGGATCGGACGCAGAAGCACCTCATCTGGCCCCAGGTCCGTCGGGGCTGGCATGACTGCTGTGCGGTCCAATCCAGTGGCTGCTGACATGACTACTCTCCCTCCTTCAGGTAAATGACTTTCGGCTGGGTTCCCAGTTCTTCCAAAAGTCGGAAGGCCCGCGTGTTTTTCGCGAGTTGAGAAACCTCCGAGTTAGGATCATCCAGATCGCCGAAAGCCATGGCATTCGCGGGGCAAATTTCAACGCACGCAGGGACATAATCGTCCTGTCTCAACTCTCGATGCTCCACCCTTGCCTTCTCCTTGGCTTTTTGCAGGCGATGATGGCAGAAGGTGCATTTTTCCACGACGCCCTTGGGACGCACGGACACATCCGGGTTGAGATATTGTTGCGCTTCTTCGGGCCACTGGGGAGCCGACCAATTGAAATAGCGGACCGTGTAAGGGCAGGCGTTGGTGCAGTACCGGCACCCGATGCAGCGGGGATAGACCTGGCGCACGATGCCTTCAGCCGAAATATTGGTTGCGTCGACGGGGCAGACTTTAATGCATGGTGGATTGTCGCAGTGCATGCAGGGCCGGGGAAGAAATGTAGCCCGCTCCTGTTCGGAACCTTCGCCGTGCAGGGAAATCAGGTTCATCCAGGAGATCGTACGGTTCTTTAACGCATCCTCTTCCGATGGCGTGCGGATGTTATTCTCTACTTTACAGGCCACCACGCAGGCCTGGCACGCCGTGCATTTGTCAATATCAATCACCATTCCCCATCGTGACATGAATCAGAACTCCCTTAACGTTTCAGGCCCGGGTGATTCGAACTCGAGTCTCCGTCCATCGAACCGTCGGCTCATTGGCTTTGCCTTGCTCCACCAAGCTCGCTCCCCCGGGAGTGGAGATCACGTTCCACGGCCCATTCTTTCCCCCGAGTCCCCTGGGAATGTTGACCAGACCTGCCGGTACGGAAGTACTGGTGCGAGCGAATGCCTGAATCCTGCTGCGAGGTGACTCCACCCACACCAGATCCCCACTTCGAACGCCGAGGCGGCCTGCGTCCTCTTGTCCAAGCTCCACCCAGACGCCAATATTGTTTTGCACTTGACCCCCGGCAATTTCGCGAACCAGCGGCAGCGCCGACTGGCGGGTTTTGGCGGCCAGAGGATCAAAGAAATTCACCAGGAAAGGATAGGCGTCACCTCCGGGCGGCTTGGGCGGAGATTCGAAATGGGGGAAGTAGAAGGAATCCCCCGGCGCTGAGTTTGAATCCCGCAAGAATTCCGCTTCTGGCAGATAAAACTGGAACTTTCCCGAACTGGTGCGAAGCGAGCGCGACCAATCCTCGTAGCGGTAAAAGGAATCCCACCAGCCTCCCTTGGTTTCCATCTGTTGCAGCAACTGGTCTGGGGTTTCATAGGTTGGGGCCCACCATCCGGATTGTTCCATGAGCTGCTGCCAAAGCTGGTCGAATACCGTTCCTGCCACGGAGCCTCTCTTTTCTTCATACAGCCGGGCCAGCCGATTTTTCACCGCGGATCCATAATCGCCTTCAGGCACCTTGACGGCTAACGCCCGCGCCAAGGTGAGAACGATATCACCCACGGAGCGACTTTCGCCGATCGGTTCGAGGGCCGGCGCCGACAAGCCCTCGTAGGAGAAGGGCACGCCGGGAGGCGCCGGCTGTTCCACCCAGGACTCCAAAAAAGTGGCCGCAGGCAAAACGTAGTCAGCTAGACTCGACGTCGCGTTCAAGAGAGAAGAAATGCTGACAATCAAAGGTATCTGTCGCAAACGCTTGCCGAAATCTTCCGGTTCTCGAGAATCAAAGACGGGGTCGGTTTCCAGCAGCAGCAGAGCGGAGGGAAGATAAGGTTCCCGCCGCTGCAACGCCTGATCCAAGACTTGCAGCGGATCTTCGCCAAAACGAAGCCGTGCTTTGAAATCAGTCATCAAGGGAGGAAACTCAGCAATTAATTTTTCTTCTGTCTTAAGGGGATCGGGATACTGGAGCAAGACCCCGCCTCTGCGGTCGATGCTTCCTGACAATGCGTTCAAACTATGAACGCATAGCGCGGTCATGACTGAGTTCGGGCTGACAGATTCAACAGAGCCGGCGAGCGCCAGGGCGGGACGGGTCGATCCGAATTCACGGGCCACGCGCAGGATTTGCTCCGGCGCCACCCCGGTGAGTTCTGAAACTCGGTTTAAAGGATAGCCATCCAGCACCCTGCTGCGAAAACCAGCATGCAGTTTGCCCTCAGAGTCACGCCAATCTTCAAAACCAAAACATTGCGAGTGGACGAATTCAAAATCGTAGAGCCGCTCGGAGATCAGCACGTACGCGATTCCCAGCGCAAAGGCGCCGCCGCTGCCTGGACGCAAAGGAATCCAACTGTCGGCTTTTGCCGCAGTCACCGACTGTCGAGGTCCCGCGTACACCAGTCGGCCTCGCGGCCGCTTTCCGCGAAATTGCGAAAAGCCCTTCATGTCCCACACCGGGGATGTCCATCCCTCCAGGATCTCGCAACCGATGGTGAGAATGTAATTGCTGCTTGCCAGGTCGTAGGCAGGGGCTTCAGTCACTCCCTGCATGATGCGTACCGCGACCTGCGTGCCGTCGCCCGGCCCGGACAGCTCGATGAGATCCCGGGAACCCAAACCTCGCAGCAGCTTCGATACGGACTCTTTCAAAACTCCGCTCAAAGGATGCGAGAGCACTGCGACGCGCTCCGATTCTCCCCGCTCCGCCAGAGAGCGCAGTCGTGAGGTGATTTCGTCTACTGCCTGTTTCCAGGAGATTTTGCTCCAGGAGTTTCCTTGCTTCTTCAGCGGCGATCGCAACCTTTCCGGGTGATAGAGGTATTGCAAGGAAGCGACGCCGATCGGACACAAACCACCGCTGTTGATGGGACTGCTCTTGTTGCCAGTGACGCTTACGGCTCGCGCACCGACTTTTCGCACGGTAATACCGCAGCCGCCGGGACAAAGTTGGCAGATAGAATTTCCAAATGACTCTGGTCCTCGGGGCGGGTAAATCTCCTCTGCAACCGTGGCGTTCAGAGCGCTCAAGGCCTTCAGGGAGAACCCGGCAAGCCCGAGCCCCGCGGCCGATCCCGCAGAAAACTTAACGAAACCTCTGCGACTTAGCTTCATGATTTCCTAATCTAGCGGTGACAATCGACGCACCCGGCTTGCACCTTCTTCTCCTGGTGGCAATCAATACATTCATTCATCGTCAGGTTGTGAACGCGGGAAGGAGGCGCGGTGCGCTCGCCCATATCTCCGTGACATTGTTTGCATTCCAGCTTGGCAATTTCCACATGCCGGCGATGGGAATAAAAGACGTGGGACGGCTGTTTGAATAACCGCTGCCACTGGGCTGGTTTTCCCTCGCGGGCCAAAATTCGGATCTTCTCTTCTTCTGGATTCTTGGTGAGCGCGGTCTCATGGCAGGTCATGCAGAGATCGATCGTCGGCAACCCGGCGAAGGCTTGCGCGTTGGCGGATTCGTGACATCCGGTGCAATCAATGTCCTTGTGGGCTTGATGATTGAATTGGATGGGTTGCTGGACGCCCTTTTGTAGTACCGGGTTCAGCGCCAGTAACCCGACGAAAAATGCTCCGACCAATCCAAGCAGAAACGGTTTCATTTTTGGAGTGTCTTGATGTACGCGATTACGGCCTTGATTTCAGCTTCGCTGAGTTTGTCTTTGTGCGCGGGCATCACTTTGGATTTCCCGACTGCCTGCCCTCCTTCGGCGACCATTTTGTGCAGCGTATCGTCGGAAAGTTTGGACATCTCCGCCTTGCTGGAGAGGTCTCCCATGCTTTGATTCTTTAACAACTTTGCGGCTGGGCCGTCTCCTTTGCCCTGGTCACCATGGCACTTGACGCAATTTTTCTTGTAAAGGGCAGCGCCGTCGTCTGCCGCGAGTAAGGGAACGGTTAAAAGGGCCAGCACTACCGCCAGACAGCTCAAGACAATCGATCTTGCTCTCATATATGTTTCTCTCCTCGACATTATGTTTCTCTCTCGACACAAACGATAGCAATGTATGCAATCGGTTTGCCAGATACCAAACTGGGAACCATGACGGAAATACAGCTAGAACGGCTTCGTGCTCGCTCCATGTCCCACGCTGACTCTGCGTTTGGCAGTGTGGACTTTGCCCCATTCATGCGCGAATTGACCTAGCCGGTAGAGACGCCCCGGCGGGGCGTCTCTGTAAATCGCCGACCCAGTGTAGAGACGCCCCGGCGGGGCGTCTCTGCGATATCGGCGTCGCTAAGTGAATCTCACACAGAAACGCGCTCCACCTACAGGAAATATTTTAAGAAGAGAAATGCTGGATGAGTCGGTTTTGGATCTTGGTTGCGGTTTCTGCACGCCCAACCGCCCACGGCCGCCGCGAGTTGCTTCTTCGAGGAGGTTCCGATACGAGTCTCAGTCAGAGGCGACAGAAACATCCACCTCAGCCGAAGTCATCAGAAGCGGCTCCGGCGCTGGAATACTCAGACGCCGACTCATCGCTGCCGAGATCAACACCATAAAGAGCTTCGCCCGAATCTTTACATTTCCTCGCACCTGCGAAGGCAAAAGAATGTCATAGCGACTCTGCTTGGATTGCCGGGGCCGAATACCCGTGTCTTCTGAACTCTTGAATGCCTCCCAGGGAAGCGCGCTGGATCCGTCTTGTTTTAAGAGCCGCTGTCCAAAGCGAAATTTTTTTTGATCCAGAAGCTCCCCTTGGGGCCCCAGCACCTCAACCTGGAGTGCGATCTCTCGGATACCGGGAATGCCCGTAGGAATGGTGTGTCCGGCGCCGCTGTTGGTGACGTTAGCGGTAACCGTCAATTTGGGGCGATCTTCTTTTTTCTCCGCCACTCCCCACACTGTCAGAGTGGCGGCTCTTTGGATCATCTCGCTGTGGCCCCCGAGAAAAGCATGCGCATGGATCTCATCACGCTGCTTTCCCCCCAGTGCCGTGATCCCGCTGTAAGCGGGCATGTGGCAATCCTGGCACCGAACCTGTTGTTTGCTGTACGGGCCTTTGAGCCACTCTTCGTAAGTGTTTTGAATCTCGACGCCTGCCACCGGATGTTTGAATTTGTGGCAGACGGCGCAGAATTCCGCACTGGTCAGGAACCGCGAAACTTCGACCTGGTGGTTGCTATTGTCCGCATCCGCATGCCGACCATACTTGACGGCCGTGGTTCCCCTGCGGGGATAGACGTAAGCGCCTACCGAAATGTTCTTCCCCAGGTTCTCATTGCCGGAAATCGTATGGCAGAAATCGCAGATCACTCCCTGCGCCTCGATCGCGCTGAAGCTGTTCCAATCCAGAGATTTCGATTCCAGCAGCTTGCCGGTGACGCTGGCGATCGGAGCGTGGCAACTAAGACAAAAGGCTTTCTGAGCTCCTCCCGTTTCTTTCATCATCTGGTCGATGACCGTGCGGTAGACGGGATCCGTAAACGATTGGGAATGCATCGACTGGGACCATTGGTTGTAGATCTCCTTGTGGCATGCGCCGCACTCTTGAGGAGGGGTAAAATCCGATTCGGCGAGCTTCTTGACCTGTCCGGAACTCCAGCCGCAAAACAACAGTAGAGTCGCAATCGGGATCAGTCTGGCAATCATGCCGCCTCCTCCTGCCTTTTCGCTCTTCCCAGCCGCAGACGCGCCCCACTTGGATGGCGTGGAACGTTCCGCTTCGGAGCACTCTCAGATGCGATATATCGCGGCTCTTCGCCGGATTTCAAGTGTTTGTTTCTCATCTTTTTTCCAGCGTGACCCGCAGGCCGAAAATTACGAGATGCGCTCCGTAGTCTTGAGGAAAAAGATTCAGTTTTTCATTATAGTCGTAAAAATTCCACTGCGCATAAGCGGCAAACCGGTCGCCCAGCGGGATGTCCAACTTGGCGGAAGGCCGATGGTAGCCGATGGGGAAATTCCCCACCGTGCCCAGGACCGAATAACCCAGGCTGAGCGTAGTTCCTCGCGCCAGCAGGAAGGACAGAAACAGGTTAGCAAAATCACCGCGCTCCCGGAAGATGGAGCGATCCGACAGGAATGTCTGGGGAACGATAAAAAGGATGTTGCTGTGAATGAAACTGCGCTCGTACTCGGCCGACAGTGACACGCGGCGCGCGGGGGTATAGTTGAATTGCACGCTGTAATCGCGGTTGCGCGAGGTGAAATCAATCGCTGCGGTGTCGTCATCATTGTGAAACAGCGTAACGCTTCCATTGACTTCCAGCGACTGTAGCGGCGACAGCCTGCCGCGTAACCGCAACCGCTGGAAATCGACTGGATCGATGCGCAAGATCGGTTCGCTCGTGCGACCGAATTCGTAGTCGACGGCGATCCGGTTGCGCGTGGACAAATCATAGGCTGCTCCCGCAATCAGGATATTGCGGTCCCAACTGCGGCGCTCTCCGATTTCGATTTCTTTGCGCTCGAAGCGGTGTCCCAGGCGGACGACGAGCTTCGGCGTGAGGTAGACGAGTCCCTGCAATTCCTGCGAGTCGAAGTCGAGCGACAAAAACGTATCAAAGGAACGCGCGGTCTGCAGTCGATCGATGATCCCTTGCTGCAAAAGCGGTTCCATGGGCGCGAAAGTCGAGTTGGTGAGAGCGGTTCCTGCGACATGAAAGCGTCGGACATTAACACGCTCCAGGAGGCGGAAATTTTCAAGCGGCTGCCATTCGATGGAAAAGTCTCCGAATAGACTCGGCTTTTTTACCGCGCCCGTAGTTTGCTGGCCGCCGCTTGGGTAAAAAGCGGCCAGCGGGAGGGAGAAGAAGACGCCGGCCAATTGGTCGGAGAAACTCGAATCCAGATCCGCGTTACTGTAAGTGACCTTGGCGCGCAGTAGAAGCGAATCAAATGGGTGATATGCAGCTACTCCAGTAGAGAACGGGACCGTGGCATCCACATTGTTTTTCCCGAAGTAGTGGGTCAGCACGATATCGCGGTCGAAAATCTTGCGGCTGGAATTGCCTCCCTGGAATCCCGAAGCGCTGAAAGGAGTGTCGTCGCGATACCAGCGGATCCCTTGCTCGAGCAGGAGCGAGAATTTGTCTAAGCGGAAGTTGGCGCCGAAACGAAAGTCGTCGGAATGCGTGTCCAAGTGTGAATGGAGTAGGAACTCATCGCCATCGGCGATAAGGGAGGTTCGGACATCCCCCTGGCGCCCCGCGCTCTCATACGCAAAAAAGGGAGAAATGCGCTCGCCCGGCAAGAGCGTCAGTTGAAGCCGGGAGACGCGCTGCGAGCTATCGTACTTGTGCTGGGTCTGCAAGTTCCCCTGTCCAAAAAGAGGATTGGCAAACAGAGGGATGGCGTTGAAGTATTGCACGTTTTGGTAATCAAACCGAAGCTCGTAGATCCCCGCTTTCACGACGCGCAACTGTCCGGTGCTGTAAGGTTCGCCGCCCCAACTGTTCATCTTCAGTTCAAAGCGATCGGCATAGAGATTGCTGCCCTGCGGCGCGGCAATCACCAGATCGCTTGCAAACAGCTTGGGTCCCTCCCCATAGTTCCACTGGCTGCGGTACAAATCCTCACTGCCGCGCACCTCTGATTTCCAGCGGTACCCGAAGTCAAGAGTGAAGCGGTAATTCTCGTCCTTTGCGTATGTGGTCCCCGCCAGCAGCAATACGATGATCCATGAGAAGATGACGAACCGCGGACCACGGAGTACTGAGAACGTGTGAAAGAATTCTGAGCCGCGCGCGTAAGCAAGCGGACAACTCCAATATGGATTTCGGATTTCGGTCGAGGTTCTTATACTCCGCATTCCGAAATCCGCATTGGAAAGTCCGCTCCCTAACGGCTGCGGCTCGAATTTTTTCACGACTTCTGACCACTGATGACTGACCACGGACCAAGGGCGGAGGGACATAAGTAGTAGCTCTATCGGAAGAAAATCGGGCTAGCGTTGGAGCCGTGGATTTCCCGATGACAGATGGTGCAATTGCGAAAGCGCGCGGTTCTCAAATCATGGAACGCCGGCGGTTGCGCGCCGGTGACTCCCTGGGTTCGGCTGTGGCATTCCAGGCAGAGCTGGTGAACCTCAGAGCGCCGCAGCAATTTGGCATTGACCGAGCCATGAGGCTGATGACATGTCTCGCAGCCGTTGATCTTGATCGCGGCATGCTCGAAGACGAACGGACCTTTCTTGTCTGAGTGACAGGACACACATGCCTCCTCGGTAGCCACCACAAGACGGCGATGCGGGCGTGTGTCTTCGCCGTGCGGGGTGTGGCAGTCAGTGCACTTGACGGCGCCCTCCATCACTGGATGGTGGTATGGTTTCAGGAACTCGGAGCGCGTCGACGCATGGCAGCTCGTGCACAGTTCCCTTTCTTCACTTCGCATGAGTCCAAAGTTCGGCCGTTGTGGATGGATTTGGTGGCAGGAGACACACGAGATACCGCCGCGTGCGTGAGCGGTTCTGTCGAATGCTGCCGTGTCCCATGTTTGTGGTTTGAGCTTCTGAAGGTGACAGCTTAAACACTGTGACGTTGCCAGCTTGGCAGGCTTGACCTTGAAGCTGAGGCTGAGGTCCCCTCCTGCCTCTACATGGGCGCTCCCCGGTCCGTGGCAATTCTCGCACTCCTGTTTTGCGTGGGCGGTGCGGGAAAAGACCGGTTCCATGTCGTGGCAGGACATGCAAATTTCATTGCCGACCTTCTCCGGCTGTTTTTGGTCCTGGCCGCGCGGCGCGCCCGTGAAGATAAAAAAAGTGATCGCGACAAAAAATGAGCATATGGCACTGCGGGTGGATGATGAAGTAAGCACATCGTTTTTTCCGCCCGCCGGTGGCAACCACCCATCCCGACTTTCGCCGACTCGAATAACTTCCTCCTTGGAACGTTTCACCTGGAGCTCCCCGGTACGCCCTCGCATCCGTGTACGCCGAGCGAATGCGGCTTTCGTTTCTGCGCGCAGGAAACGTCGGAAGATAACATACGGGGCTGGGCGAGGTAAAGAGTCACTTGGATGGGGCAGATGGTGCAGACGGCCACACATGGGGTGAGATGCTCATGACCTCCGCATGGCCGTGCGCTGATTGGAATAGGGGAAGCGGGCGACCGCTCCCCTTGCCAGAGCGGCTCCATACTCGGGTCTCAATCCAGACAGGGAATACATCCCGCCTATCGAGCGTGAACTCTAGCCACTGCAAAGTCCGCGTTCGCACTGTGGCACGCGCCGCACGACTCGCCAAAAGGCGTGGTCATCGCGTAGGTGTGCGCTGCCGCGTCGAGACCGTCATGACAGCCAACGCAGGCCGCCGAAATCGGCGGGATCGGGCTGTAGAATTCCCGCGGGGCAGTGGTGGGCAATCGATCCTTCGGCATGCCGCCTTCGGGCACTTGATAGCTGGTACCTACATGGCACTTGGCGCAATTCCTGCGATCTCCCGGGAAACGAACTTCATTAAAGTTAATGGGGTTGTTGCCAAAGCCGTAGACGGTAAAATCACGTGTCATTTCTTCGCCCGTGTGGATGCGGTGGATCATGAACTTGAAGTGAACGCTTTGCACTGGAAGCTTATCGGCGGGGCGCCGGTCGGCGTCGGTGTGGCCGGGCTGGTGACACATCACACAGTATTCGGGATCGTGTCGAGTCCCGCCATGCAAGGACAAATTGTCATGGCAGGCGTTGCAGTTCTCGCGTACAACTACGGTTCTTCTTTTTACCGGAGTCGTATCGGTGACTGCCACGTAAGTGACCGAGTGATCCTGCGCCGTCTCACGGAAGTCGACTTCTTTGGTGGTTCCCGGATTC
>JACQSX010000033.1 GCA_016211105.1 Acidobacteriota bacterium
GAAGAAGGACTGAAACGCGCGCAGGAACTGGCTCTGTTGGCCCCGCCCGATCTTCCCGATCCGGAAGAACTAGAAGAGATGGAGGAAAGCGAACGCCAGCGACTGGAGGAAATGCTGGAAGCGATCACACTTGCCGGCACTGCGCAGTAGGTTAGGGAGGAGATCGAAGAGCTCAAGCGTTTTGCCGAACAAGCGCAGGCCGTAGAACAGTCGGGAGCCGATATTGAGCGTGTTCTAAGAGACTATTATGCCGGTCGCCTTGGGGATGAAGACTTGGAAGAACGGCTGCTACGCAATGTCGACGCAAGTCGTTTCGAGGCGATTTGCCAAAACGCGCTTGAGGGCTTGGCTTCCAAGAAGCTCAATCTTGAAATGCTCATTGAACGGCGTGCTCGTGCGCAGGAGCGTCGCGTGGTCCCGGAAACCATTGCCCGCTTTATCCGGGAATCGGCGGAGCTGGTGCAGTTTCCGCTCAAACCCGTGTCTTCGTTTCCTCACAGTTTCGATCCCGGAAAGACACCATCAACTCTGCGAACGCGTCTATGAGTGGGTGATGACGAGACGCTCCAACCGCCAGTTGACAATTCGGAAAGTCGATCTCGCAAGCCTTCAAGATTGGAATGTGAGTGACGCACTCATCAGTCCAGTGCGCGGTGGACTGTTTGAAGTGCGTTTCGTTAGGGTCACCACGTGGCAGCGCGAGGTGGCGGCATGGGATCAACCGTTGTTTGCGCATGCGATGACGGCGGAACATCAGGTGATTCTTGGATGTGGGCCATTCGACGGGCTTCTGCGGTTTTGTTTCGTAGCTCGACATGGACCCGGATTTCCACTGGGTGCTCAACTCGGGCCGACCATTCAGAGTTGTGGCACAGACTTAGAGCTGGTCGACGGTGCCTCCGAGCGGGACGTTGCTTTAAGCGAGCTTGTCGAAGGGGGCACGCGCCTGTTCAGTTGTCTGCAGTCGGACGAGGGCGGGCGCTTCGACCACTGCGTGTCGAGGTACTCGATTGTTTTTCTTGAGACTGTCGAATGCCGGCATTATTCGCATGTCCACTGGCTGAGCCTTGGAGAGGTCCAGCAACTCCTCCCGCTTTCTGGGATCTTCACCAATGAAGCGCGCTCAGTGCTATCCATGATTCTTGCGATGGCTTGAGGTAACTGTCATCTGTAAGCCCATGCCTGCAACAATTAAGGGGAACCCGCCTAAGGTAAGCGTTATTGTGGCAACGTACGAGCGAGCGGATGCTCTACGCGAGACCCTTGGGTCGCTGATTGATCAGAAATATGAGAATTGGGAGGGAATTGTTGTGGGCGATTGCTGCGGCCCCGCAAATGCCGAAGTGGTTCGGTCGTTCGGCGATCCTCGTCTCCGATACCTCTACTTGGCCTTGTAGTCGGCTTACCAGAAACTGGCCCGCAGAATGAGCTTCGTCGATAGCTGTAAGCAACAGTCGCGCAGATAGGTTGGATTGTCCCTGTTATGGGATGGATCAATCAATCGTTCTTCATGCCACTCGCCACTCTGAGCGCGCAACCAAGCCTCGGAACACAATTACCGTAGACGAATTACGATCGATAGAGTGCTGACCCTCCAGCCACGCTTTATCGGCTGCTGGCGATGTCCAACACCAAAAAATCAGGCGTTTCCTGGACGAGATGCCACTGTCGCTTAAGGTCCATCCACGGGAGTTTACCTGTTTTCCAGACGACGACATAACGGATCGGCGAGTTTGTGACGGCGCCGACAAGCACATCGGGAGAGGAATTCTCGCGCATCAGCAAATCCACGATTCTGTCTGCCGCTACGGCATATCGACCCCGGTAGCGAACCGCAAATTCACCCGACCAGAGCTGGTTACTTGAAACAGAGACACCGGCAGTCTCGGCCGCCAACAAAAGGTCAGCGTGCAGCAGGGGAAAGACCTGCCGTGGCTGCTCGCCCCGTCCCCAATAAATTCCCATCAGTGACGCTTGTGTTTGTTTGGACTCCAGTCTGTGCGAAACCTCAAGCAAGCGGGAGGTCTGCCGATTCCACTGGAACTGCCTCGGCACAATCTGGGAGGCATGCCAAGACAATAACAAGCTGCAAAGCAGACCTATCCAGGGAGTCCATCGCGATGGAAGACAAAGAGCACCAAACAGCATCAGCAACAGCCAGAAGCGGGCCTTCACAGCCATGGCAACACCAACCTGGTCCGGGAATAGAAAAAAAAGAAAAAGAAAGGCGAAGAAAACCAGTACCCATTGCAATGAGAATCTTCGAGTTGCCATTCTCCAGATTACCGTCGCCAGCACGCCTATCTCCACCACGGGCATCACCCTTTGCTCACCATATCGGTACCAGACATTCAGATCACCCAGCGAGATTTCAGTGAAAGCGCCCGGGAGCCGCCTCAGGGCGGTCACGTCCATGCTCGTCCCCAGGGACTGTACCTGCTTCCATACAATGCCTGTTCCCCCTAAGGCAAGGACACTCAGCACTAGGTAGAAAACGAGTCTGCGCCTTGCACGCCAACGCTTGGCCGGCTCCCGGGACCCAGTCAGCATGAAAAGGAACAGCGCAACCCCAAAAGCGGCAAAAAGGAAAAAGTGGGTGAAGTAAAGGACGACCGCCAATAATCCTAGGAAGAGTCCCCGGCTTAAGGAAAAGGAATCCACCAGCCGGCCCGCACATCCCAAGGCGAACAAGAAAATTCCCAACGCCAGGTTAAAGTTCCAAAATCCAGCGAACAGAAAGGGGTTCAAAAGAAACAAGTAGATTCCTAACGACGAGTTGCCTCGATCCATTGTAGAACCAAGATAGAGACCGCCACCTACCATGAGAAAAACGTAGAGAGTAGCCCAAAGTTTTTCGGTCACGGCAGTTCCCACCAGCGGGACAAGCAGTGCCCCGGTCCATGCAGTCATTGAGTTGGGCGGCGGCGGGATTACGACGTAACAGCAATCATCGAGGTTCATTCCGGCCAGCAACTGACGGAAAATTTTCGCCGTGTAAACATGAGAAGGACCGTCCTGCGTCAAGAATCGAACCGGCAGCCAGATCATCAACAATACGGTTCCCAGCAACACCAGGTGCCATAGAAAGGTCAAGCGAATGTGGAACCACGTCTTTGAGTTCACGGCATGAAGCCCTGAAAGCATTAGCGGCCAGTCTTGTTGTGAGCGATCAGTCCTGGGGAGCACTTGCCCTTGCCACAAAAATTATTCCAGTAATCCAAAATTTTGGGTTGACAACTTCGTTCAGATTAATATGATTGTTGCGCCCAACAGTTGCCTCCCAGGTTTCTGTACCGCCGGGTCGCGCCGGCGAAGTTGGTAGAGATTATTCCAAAACGTTGCAATTGTTTTTCCTGCAGTTGCACCAAGGAGATTGCATGAGGAAGAAGAACTTAACTTTTGTCGTTGTCGGCCCTACCAATGGAAAAATCTACAAGTTCAAGATCCCCCATTCTATAGCTCTTGCGGGGGGGATTTTTTCCATTCTTTTCTTAGTTGCCAGTTTTTTTGCATCGCTTCATTATTCCTTTTTAAATTACCGGACTCGAGATTATGACCGACTCCAGGCAGAAAATGGCCGGCTCCATAGTGAGAATCGACAATTCAAGACGATAACCGGTCAGCTGGAAGGCAAACTAGTCTCGCTGGAAGTGATTTCTCAAAGGCTGAAAAAAATGTCTGGTATGGATGGGCAACCTCCCGTAGCTGCGGGAGTGGGCGGCCCGCTAAATCTTCCTGCGTTTTTACGCCCTACGGACCGCCTTGACTATTTAGGAGACCGAGTCAACGATCTTGCGGCAGAATTTCGCCAGTTGAATGATTTCTACCAAAGGCAGAATACCTTGATCGCGGCGACCCCCTCCATCATGCCGGTGCGTGGCTACACCAGTGGAGGCTTTGGCTTTAGACTTGATCCCTTCAACCGTACCAAGGACTTTCACCCCGGGATTGACATCTCCGCCGCTTACGGCAACAAGATTGTTGCGACCGCCGACGGAGTGGTAACCTTTGCCGGCCCCCGATTTGGCTATGGGAAGACTGTAATTATCGACCATCGCTTTGGAATGTCTACCTTGTTCGGACATATGTCGAGAGTTGTAGTCCGCCCGGGACAGCGGATAAAGCGCGGAGATATCATCGGGTACGTTGGCAATAGCGGGCGGTCGACCGGACCCCATCTTCATTACGAAGTGCGCTTGAATGATCGACCCCTGAATCCAATGAAGTTCTTACAATCCAAGAAAGCATAATGACACCTAAATCAGCCAGTTGTCGCACCGGTAGGAGATTCCGCGCCTGCTTTCCTGCTTTGTCAAGGTGGCCCTCCGACGCTCCGATGTTTTCTGTAGTGTTTCCAGCACGAACTGCTATACTAAAAGTGTTTTGTGCACATTGGATACCGGCCTGTAGCAGGTAAAGTTTGGAGCTGAGAAATACGCGCGTCCAGCACGAAAGAAGCCCTAAGAAATCGAAAACTGTTTCCGCAAGATGATGTCGCGGACGCGCGCAAGAAATTTGCACCCAGGGTGCGGGAGTCCAGAATTCAGTTGCGCCACTTGCAAAAAAGAAGCCCGGGGCCCGTTGACCCGGCATATGCTGCGGTACGGGAAAGCTTGAGGAGCCAGCGGGAACTCTCAAAGCTTCACAGTCAAGAAAATTTTTATCAGGATCTGATCGGGGTATTCACAGAACAGGCATTTGTTTTCGCCGAGCGCCGGCGTAAGGATGATTCCGAGAGCCACAAAATCGCTCCGCCGTTGCGCCGCATCCATCTCCCATCTGCAATGGGAGAGATGCGTTTGAAGGTCATCGGGATTGTCGGCCCATCGCTGGCCGACCAGCTAGAATCAGGATTGGAGCCCATAGGTTCTCTAGCTTATCTACCACCGAACCATCGTCCGAGAACACTCCTCACCACAGGGGCAAAGCCGATGTGTATCTCCAAAGCAGATCCTGTAACGGAGGTATATGTCCAAAGAACTCATCGTCAACGCCACTACGCTGGAAACGAAAGTGGCGGTCCTCGAAGACGATCAAGTCACTGAGATCTTCATCGAGCGCAGCAAGAACCGCGGAATCCTCGGCAACATCTACAAGGGAAGAGTGACAAAAGTTTTGCCTGGAATGCAGTCCGCATTTGTAGATATCGGTCTGGAGCGGGACGCGTTTCTGTACGTCTCGGACTTTGTCGAAGATTACGAAGAATACGAGAAGATGTTCACCGACGCGGAGGAAGCGGCGGCAAAGCTCCTCAAAGTCGAAATACAAGAAAACCATATCCAGCCCGATGAGCCCCGCAGGCGCGGACGAGGACGCAGTCGCCGCAAAGGTCGGGATGAACGCGCCGAACGGGCTGGAGGACCGTATCAAGCCCGGTTGCGAGAACCAGCGCCGCAAGGTCAACCTCAGGCAGCGCCGCCGGCGCCAGCGGCTGTAGAACGAACACCCGAAGAACCCGCACCGACGATCGAGCCGCCACAGCAACGGCCAGCATTCGAGACGGTGAAACCTAAGCCGGAAAAGGCCAGCCAGCCGTCAAGTTGGCTGGACGAGGTACGGGAAGCCCAAGCGGCGCTAGAACGAGAAAGCCGTCAAGTACCCTCCAAGAGCGCCCCTGTTACTTCGAAAAAAGAACTACGTCAGCACGACGTCGGTTCGGAAAAAGACAGGGAGGCGCAGGTACGAGGGAATCGCGAAGTGGATGAATTTTCACTGTCCGACGATCCGGAAATCAAGTTGAGGGATGTACTGACGACCACTTCGGAGCCTCCAGATAGGGCCGGGACGCCTTCTACCGATGCGCATCCCGAATCCTCTTCTTCGCAGTCGGATCACACAGAGGAGTTGTCCAGAGATCTTGTACCGGTCGACACTGAGACGGCAACAGACACGATAACCGCGGAAGACCTCCTTGCAGACAGAGGGGTCCCGGAGAAAGAAGGGTCCATTCCCAAAACAGGGGAATCTGCCCCCAAAACAATTCAAGCACCTCCGTCCCTGCCCCCTGCAGAGTACGAACGAAAGCGGCGGAGGTTACGCAGATCTACCACAAGGCGACGGCAAAAAGATAAGAACCAGCAGGAGCGGCATTTTTCCATTGGCGATCTGCTGCGCGAGGGGCAAGAAATCATCGTCCAGGTTGCCAAAGAGCCAATTGCCAAGAAGGGCGCTCGCATTACTTCGCATATCGCCCTGCCGGGACGATACATCGTATATATGCCCACGGTCGATCATGTCGGGGTGTCACGCAAGATTCTCTCCGAGAAGGAGCGCGTGCGGCTGAGAGAAATCGTGTTACGCCTGCGCGGCGACAGCAAGCGTGGGTTTATCGTGCGAACAGCAGGGGAGAATTGCGACGAGAGGGACCTGCGCGCCGACATGCAGTACCTGACCAAGTTATGGGATGAGATCCGCCAAAAAGGGGAACGCACCGTGGCCGCTGCCCTTCTTCACGGCGAGTTAGACCTGGTACCGCGGCTCCTGCGCGACTATGTCTCCAGGGATTTCAAGGCAATTCGGGTGGACGACGAAGCCGAGTACGAGCGTGTGTTAGAGTTCGTCCACAAATTGGACCCCAGTTTGGTGAACCGAGTAAAGCTTTACACTAAGACCCAGCCGATTTTCGATGAATATGGCATTAACGGCGAAATTGAGAAATCATTAAAACAAAAAGTCTGGCTAAAGTCGGGAGGCTACATCGTCATCAATCAAACCGAAGCGCTGGTGGCAATCGATGTGAACACCGGAAAATTTGTAGGGAGAGGGGATAGCCTGGAAGAAACGATCACCCGAACCAATTTGGACGCGGTCAAAGAAGTGGTGCGACAAATCAGATTGCGAGATCTAGGTGGAATTATCGTTATCGATTTCATCGATATGGACGAACGGCGCAACCGGCAGAAAGTCATGGAAGCGCTCGAGCGGGAGTTGGCGCATGATAAGTCCCCCACCAAGATCCTGCAGTTTAACGAGTTTGGTCTTGTAGCCATCACGCGCAAACGCGTCAAACAGTCTTTAGAACGAACCCTGTGCCAGCCCTGTCCCTACTGTAACGGATCTGGGATGGTCAAGTCAGTACGAACTGTCTGCTATTCCATCCATGCGGAGGTTAAGAAACTCTTACCGACTCTTGGCGATGGCGACGAAATCATGATTCGGGTAAACCCAGAAGTGGGGCAGGCTCTCCGCGACAAAGAGCGTACCGTCCTTGAGGAGATCCAAGAAATGAGCGGCAAAGAGATCAGCGTGAAGACCGATCCGTTGCTTCACTTCGAGCAATTCGACATTGTGGAGATGTAACCGGATGTTGGCTTGCCCAACATCGAGCTTCCCCGCTGCTTTTACTTCAGCGTCTCCTCTCTTCTGGCCCGAAACTCCGTGCCAGATTTCCACTGGGGGAATTTTGCTTCATTCGCAACGCGATGGCCCACCTGAAGAAGTAGCCGCAGGTCCTCGACCGCACCCGAGAGATCCCAATCAGCCTGAATTTCATCGGAAACTTTATGATAATCCTTCTCGTAATACTCGTTACGTTTCTGAATACCGTATCCGTCAGGTCTACCGATACAATCAGTTCCAGGCTTGTAATCCAGCGCGGGGACGCCCGTCTTGGCGAATTCAAAATGATCCGAACGATAAAACATTCCCTTTTCAGGCTCAGGATCAGGCTTGACAACTCGGCCCTGCGATCCGGCGACCTCCACCAAAACATCGTCAAGCGTAGTCTGCCCCAACCCAACCACGACAATATCCCGGGTCCGGCCCCAGGGATAAACACCGTCCATGTTGATATTGGCCAGTGTTTTCGCTGACGGATAAAGGGGACTCTCCGCATAGTACTTGGCCCCCAACAGCCCCTTTTCTTCAGCCGTGACGGACAGAAAAAGGATTGACCGTTTTGGCGGTCTTGCCAGCTTGGTGAACGCCTCGGCCATTTCCAGCAGCGAGGCGGTGCCCGACGCGTTGTCAATCGCCCCATTGAAGACCTGATCCCCTTTCAGTTTTTCGTCTTTCCCAAGATGGTCCCAATGGGCAGTGTAAATGACGTACTCGTCTTTCAACTTTGGATCGGAGCCATCCATCTTGGAGATGACATTTCGTGACTGAATCTCCCGCAGCGCGTTTTTAATCACGAAGTTAGCCTTGGCATTCAACGGTACCGGCTTAAAATCTATCCTGACAGCCGCCTTCTTGAGAGCCTCAAAGTCCTGCCCAACCATGGTGAACAGTTTTCTTGCCGTCTCGAAGGTGATCCAGGATTCGACAGGCACGCGGCCCATGTTCTGATCTGGTGTCTGGATGTCAAAATTCTCGCGGCCCTGACTCCCCGATATCACTTCGTACGGGTAGCCCGCAGGTCCCGTCTCATGGACAATGATGGCCGCTGCAGCGCCTTTCTCCGACGCAATTTCGTACTTATAGGTCCAGCGACCATAGTAGGTCATCGCTCTCCCTTTGAACATTATCTCATCCAGTTTGGAAGGGTCCCTTGCATCCGGAACAGGGGGATCATTGATCAGCATGATAAGGGTCTTCCCTTTCACGTCCACGCCCTTGTAATCATCCCACCCATATTCGGGAGCGACAACACCATAGCCGACAAAGATCATATCGGAACTTTCAACTTTGACTTCCCCTAGAAAACGCCGGGAGAGGGCCACATATTGCTCCGGAAACTCCAACAGCATTCTATTGCGACCCGAAACAAAGATTGCTGTTGGCGTCGCGGTAAAACCGACCAGCGGTACTTCCTGAACGTAGGTGCCGTCGGGGTTGCCGGGCTGAAGCCGCAGCTTCCTGAATTGCTCAATCAGATAGTTAACCGTCAGTTGTTCGCCCCTTGTTCCTGGAGCCCGCCCTTCAAAGTCGTCCGACGCAAGCACTTTGACATGTTGGAGCATATCGTCGGTCCGGATGCTATCAAGCGCGGATCTCAAATCCTCGTCAACCAGGCCCGCGCCAGTACTGCCACCCGGCGACTCGACTCGCGCGCATGCCCACAAAAAACCGCCGACGATCATATAGCAAAGAATCCACAATCCTTTTCCAATCTGCATTTCATCCTCACGGTTTTTTCAGCAACTCCAGCACGACCGTGGTCAGGGTCTTGACGCCGGTCCTGATCGTGGGCGCCGAAAGTGGGATGAACTCACTCGAATGAAGTGAGGGCAATGCTATTTCCCGCTTCTTGCTCTGGTCCAAGCGTAACGGATCTACCGCTCCCAGCCAGATCAGTGAAATGGGAATCTGTCCCTGCAAGCTAAACCGCCCGAAATCCTCACTCCCCATCACCGGATCCCTGGCAACTACATTCTCAGGTCCAAGGGACTTCTTGAGGACACTTGCAAGCCGGCGCGTGAGCGCTGGATCGTTGTAAGTAGCCGAAAGAGATTCCATCTCGTTCACTCGAACCATGGGAGCCTGCTCCGGTGGGATGCCCGCAGCCGCGGCAAGCCCTTTCGCGATGCGTTCAATGGACGACAACAATCTTCTTTGTACGTCTTCTTTGTACGATCGCACGGTAATCTGCAGGTGTACTTCATTTGGAATCACGTTATGCTTACTGCCTCCGTGGATGGATCCTACGGTGACAACTGCGGGATCCAACGGAGAGTTCTCACGGCTCACCAAGGTCTGAAGCGCAAGCACAAACTGAGAGGCCAGCACCACAGGATCCTTGGTGGTATGCGGATAGGCGCCGTGTCCCCCGATGCCTCGAATGATAATATCGATGGAATCTACATTGGCCAGGGCATACCCTTCACAGATTCCAACCTTTCCTGCTTCAAGTGAGGCATCGGCATGCAAGGCAACCGCATAGTCAGGTTTTGCAAAACGCAGGTAGAGGCCATCCTCCAACATCGCCTTTGCGCCCGCTCCACGCTCTTCTGCAGGCTGAGCGATGAGCATAAGCGTTCCCCGCCAATGATCCTTAATCTGGCTGAGTGCTTTGGCGGCGCCGAGGAAGGAAGTCATGTGGGCATCATGACCGCAGGCGTGCATCACACCGACCTCCTGCCCAGCCTCGTCCTTTGTCTTCACATTGCTGGCAAAGGAAACCTCGGTTTTCTCCTCCACCGGCAGCGCATCCATATCGGTGCGCACCAGCACGGTGGGACCGGTTCCATTTTTCATCAGCGCTACCAGGCCATAGGAGTGCAATCCAGGCCTGGAATACCTGCCGACGTGTTCGGTAACCTCAAAACCCAGGACCCGTAACTGCTGGGCCAGATAGGCGGCAGTTTTTTCTTCGTAATAGGAGAGCTCCGGATTTGCGTGAAGGGTTCGGTAGACATCAAGCAACCTGTCAAGCTCGGGGTCACTCAGCGAACCGGGATCCTGGCAAAGAGAAAGAGAACCCATCAAGATCGCAAGACCTAGACAGCAGAAGAAACCAGAGTAATTCTCCATACTTCTAAAGGTACTCAACAAACTGCCGGGAGTTCGACAATTTTCATAGGGACTAACTCCACCCTTCCTTGGAGCTTCACCACTGCGCGCGGCGCCAACACATGTCAGCGTTCATTATATCGAGGAGGGACGGAACGCGCACCGAAAAGACCCAAGTTAGATTTGGAAAATTGTCGTTGGCCCGAACCTCGGAGCGGATGATTTCTACTGGCGATTTCTCGACTCAGCACGGCTTCAACGAGACAGAGCGGTCACGAAGGCGCAATCCTGCGATTCGCGTGCTGGCATTCCGTCGCACTCGCACGCCTGGTGGGTCTGATTATTCTCCTCCAGGCATACGCCTTTCCTTGGATGGTTCCAGGCCATCAGCCGGACTGCATCTAACCCGCCCGACTTGCCCCTGCCAGAAATATTTCTACTTTTGCAGTTCTTGGACCAGTTCCCGCGCATTGTAAATGTTTTGCAGAGCCTCAACGATTCCTCGCGAATCCACGGCAATCGCGCGCCCCTGGCGGTCATCGTACAGAAAATTCCAGACCAGCGACTGGATGTTGCCATCGAAAATGAGACCTACAATTTCTCTACTTCGGTTCACCACGGGACTGCCTGAATTTCCTCCGATGATATCGGCCGTTGAAACGAAATTGAGAGGGGTTGCCAGGGAAAGTTTGGATTTTCTCTCCAGCCATCGCTGAGGCAACTGATAGGGTGACTTATTGGCGTGCAGCGAAGCCCGATCGTACAGTCCCGCAAAGTTTGTAAAGGGCGCGATGTTCTTACCATTTTCTGTATACCTTCTGACGGGTCCAAGACTCAGCCTCAAAGTGAACGTGGCGTCGGGATAAACCGATGTTCCTTTCAGTTCGAAATTTGCCTTAGCGATCAGGGCATAATTGACGCGTTCCACTCCTTGTACCCGATCTTCGTAACGCTTGCGCAGGGCACGACCGTCCTCATCAATCTTAACAGCCAGTTGGATCATCGGATCCGTTGATTCGAGGATCGCTCGCTCGCCTCCCGCCGCCACTGCCCTGCGGACAGCGACCTCCATCAGCCGAGTCCCGGAAACGACTTCGGAGGCCAACTGCTGTGGAGTTTTTCCATCGAGAACCTTTACAACCAGCGGATGGCTTTCCCCTAATTGGTTACGCAAAAATTCCAACGAGTCGATCAGCTTTATTTTCTCAAACGAGTCGTAAATCGGAGCGGGAGAGTAAAGATTCAGTTCCAGCGAAGGAAGGTTCGATTCACGATATTCCCGCAAGCGGTCTGTGTTCGGCCTCTGTTTTTCTGCCGCCAGTCTCACCAGGGTGCGCGCGATCGCAAACAGACGCGAGTTGAACGCAAGGCCTGACTCAAAGAAAGCGCGCTCGCGATAGAATGCAGCGACCTCAGCCTGAGCCGCTGCAATCCCGTCCCAAGCCTTCCCGTAGGCGGCCTGCTTTTTGGGTTCCGCTGCGACTGCGGCTCGCAGTTCTCTCTCTGCGTCCGCCCTCTTGCCCATCACTTCCGGATCTCGCAGGCCCGCTACTTCGCCGGAAAGAGCCTTGATGCTGTTTTCTACGCTGAATAATTCCTCTTTCGCAATACGCGCATTCTCTTCGCCTTCCTCGCTGAAACGCTGCAGCGTCGCCCGCGTGCGATCCAGACTTGCCAGAATGAAAGGATATCCTTTATCGCGGAGATACTCCAACCGCGCCAGTGTATTCATGCGATTGGTAGTGCCCGGGTGGCCTGATACAAAAACCAGCTCACCTTCAGCCGTGCCCCGTTTGCTCCAGCGCAAATAATGGGAAATCGTTGCCGGCTTGCCGTCCTCATACACGCGGAAAAACGCGACGTCCAAATCGTAGCGGGGATAGGTAAAATTATCCGGATCCCCCCCGAAGAATGCGACATCAGACTCGGGAGCAAAGACCAAGCGCACATCGGTGTATCTTTTATATTTATAAAGATTGAAAACGCCCCCCTGGTAGAGAGTAATAACGTCGCAGCGTAAGCCGGTCGCGCCCGTACAATTTTTCTCCAGCGTAGACATCCCCGCCCGCTGCGCGGCAAAGATTTGAGCCGCGTCCATATCCGGCTTTACCCCTTGGTTGACCTGGGTGGTTACATCCTCAATCTCAGTCAAAACATTTAATTCCAGGTCGGGGCATCTTCCCTCTTGCTGCCTGGCGGCGGCATAAAAACCGTTGCGATAATAATCCTTGCCGCTAGAACTGAGTTTCTGCAAACAATCGGCAGCGATGTGATGATTGGTCATTGTCAGACCATCCGCAGATACGAAGGATCCCGAGCCCCCACTATTGAAACGCACCGACGCCAGGCGGAGATGTCCCAGCCATGCGTCGGTCGGCTCAAAGCCATAGCGCTCCTTCAGCGACCGTTTCGGAACATTGTTGAATGTCCACATTCCCTCATCGGCAACGACAAGAGGGGAGGCTAAGACCAGCAAAAGCAGCATCCTACCCGTTGTCGAAAGCAGCGTTAGCTCCATTCTTTTCATCAGATTTTTCTCCATGACTTAAAAACAGTAAGAACATACAATAGAATATTCTCGCACCATGAAGATTTTTATTTACGACACGACGCTACGAGACGGATCCCAAAGCGAGCACATCTCCTTTTCGGTAGAAGATAAGCTTCACGTGGCTGGGCGACTGGATGAGGCAGGGTTTCACTACATTGAAGGGGGCTGGCCCGGCTCCAATCCCAAGGACCTGCTATTCTTTCAGCGCGCCCGGCGCCAGCAATGGAAACGTGCGCGGATTGCGGCATTCGGCAGTACCCGCCATGCGAAAAACAAGGTCCAGAAGGATCCGAACGTGCAAGCGCTTCTGGACGCCCATACCCCCACCGTAACGATTTTTGGAAAGACCTGGGACCTGCATGTACGCAAGGCGCTCGGCATCTCTCTAGAGGAAAACCTACAATTGATCTCCGAAACCGTCGCCTACTTGAAAGATTCGGGAAAAGAGGTCATCTACGATGCGGAACATTTCTTCGACGGGTGGAAAGCGCGTCCGGATTACGCGCTGAAAACCTTGCGGGCCGCCGAGGTCGCCGGCGCCGATTTTGTCGTTCTGTGCGACACCAACGGAGGTTCTCTGCCCGATGAAATCAAAGCTGGAGTGCTGGTGGCTCGCCAAGCGGTGACCTGCAACCTCGGCATTCACACTCATAACGACTCCGATACGGCGACGGCAAATTCGATTGTCGCCGTCGAGTCCGGCTGTCGCATGATCCAGGGCACCGTCAACGGACTGGGAGAACGCTGCGGCAACGCCAATCTTTGCTCAGTGATCCCCATCCTTGAGCTGAAGCTCAATCGCCACTGCATTGGAAAAGAAAAAGTCCGCGAATTGACAACGTTGTCACGCTATGTCGCCGAAGTGGGTAACATCTACGTGCCGAGCAATCTCCCTTTTGTCGGAACCAGCGCCTTCGCTCACAAGGGCGGCATTCATGTTAGCGCTGTTTTAAAACACACATCTACCTATGAGCACCTACAGCCAGAGTCGGTGGGAAACCGGCGACGCGTTCTTATTTCCGACATGTCGGGCAAAAGCAACGTCGTCTACAAGGCAAAAGAATTGAGCTGGGAAACCAAGCTTGCGCCCGAGCAATTGAATGCGGTGATCCAGGAACTGAAGCAAAAGGAGTATGAAGGATTTCAGTACGAAGGAGCTGAAGCATCCTTCCAACTCCTGGTCGAGGATCTAGTCGGCAAGGCCCCGAAATTTTTTACTCTGGAAGGTTGGCAGGTTCTCATCGACAAGAATCGGAATGGCAAGCTCAGGTCGCAGGCTTCGATAAAGCTCAAGGTGGGCAATGAGGTCGAGCACGTGATCGCCGAAGGGAACGGCCCGGTTAATGCGCTCAACCGCGCGCTGAAGAAGTCTTTATCGCCATTCTTTCCTTCCATCGAAAGAATTCATCTGAATGATTATAAGGTGCGCGTTATCGACACCCATCGTGGAACCGCGGCCAAAGTTCGGGTGCTTATCGAGTCCACCGATGGACAGAGTCGTTGGAACACGATCGGCGTTTCAGAGAACGTGCTGGAGGCGAGCTGGCAGGCACTGGTGGACGGCATCCGGTTCTATCTAGGACAACAACAGGATCGTAGCTCTCCCCGTTTGCGGCCCGCCCAAGACCGCAAGTAAGGCATCGACTGCCGGAAAATGTGGCTGTCGTCTAGCTGAATGGCAAAATTACGAGCCGCAGAGGTATCGTCTGTAACCTGCCAGCCGGGGAAGCAGTCATATTTTCATCTGCAAGGCTTGACCTAGAAGCTACAATTTTGTATGATTTTGGAAGTTAAGACGACAACTTTGTATGCCGATCGGCTCTCGTCGCCAGAAGAACGGCCGGGGCAGATCTTGTATTTCACCGATGGATGCTCAAACCAAAGAGATAAGGAAGCTAACGACGCTCATCGAGATAAGCCAGACACTTTCTGGCACGCCCCGTCTCAAGGCCGCGCTTCAGCGAGTACTGGAGATCTTAGCACGCCACCATGGAGTGATCCGCAGCGCCGTAATGCTGCTGTCCGACCAGACAGGAGACCTTTATATTGAGGCGTGTAGCGGTCTGACTGCCGATGGGCAGCGCGCTCGTTATCGGGTCGGCGAAGGAATCACCGGCCGCGTGGTGGAGAGCGGCAAGCCGGTCGTCATTCCTCAAGTAAGCCGAGAGCCCATGTTCCTGAATCGCGCCGGGCAGCGAAAAGACCTGCACAAGCGGGAACTCACGTTCATTTGCATGCCCATCGTTATCAATCGCAAGCCGGTAGGCGCCCTGGGGGTCGATTTAAATTTTCGCAGGGACCTTGACTATGAGCATGCGCTCAAGTTTTTGGGTGTGGTGGCCTCCATGATCGCGCAGGCGATCAAGGTCAATCGCCTCGTGGACGCCGAAAAGCAGAGCCTGCTGGATGAAAATATCCATCTGAGGGAAGAACTCAGAGAACGCTACGACTTTTCTAACATCATCGGAAACAGCGGCCCGATGCGGCAGGTTTACGAACAGGTAGCCCAGGTGGCCGGAACCAATACGACCATCTTGATTCGGGGAGAATCAGGAACTGGCAAAGAACTGATCGCCCACGCGATACACTATAACTCACCCCGGGCCAAGAAGGCCCTCATCAAAGTAAGCTGTGCGGCATTACCCGACTCCCTAATCGAATCGGAACTGTTTGGCTACGAAAAAGGGGCCTTCACCGGCGCACAGGATCGAAAAAAGGGGCGCTTTGAGATGGCTGGAGGAGGAACTCTCTTCCTTGACGAGGTCGGCGATTTGAATGTCTCCACCCAGGTTAAGCTGCTACGGGTGTTGCAGGAGCGGGAATTTGAGCGTTTGGGAGGAACCGAAACAATTAAGGTAAACGTCCGATTGATTGCAGCCACCAACCAGGATTTGGAGAAGGCAATCGCTGGGGGCGCCTTCAGGGAAGATCTTTACTACCGACTCAACGTCTTCACGATTTTTGTTCCTCCTCTCAGAGAGCGGAAGCCTGACGTGATGCTCCTCGCCGATCATTTCCTTGAGAAATACTCCATCGAGCACGGCAAGCGCATCAAGAGAATCTCAACCCCAGCAATCGATATGCTCATGAGCTACCACTGGCCCGGGAATGTGCGCGAGTTAGAGAATACCATAGAACGGGCGGTACTGGTTTGCGACGGTAATGTTGTCCATGGCCACCACCTTTCGCCAACTCTTCAAACCGCTGAAGCCTCTGGCACCGTGATGAGCATTTCTCTTACGGAAGCAGTGGAGGCCTACGAGAAAGATCTGATTCTGGATGCCCTTAAGACCACGCGCGGTAATCGGGCAAAGGGAGCAAAGCTTCTAAACACAACCGAGCGTATTATCAACTACAAAGTCAAGAAGTACGGCGTCGATTGCGACCGGTTCCGGAGTTGAGATGTCGATCTACAATTTTGTAGCTTATTGCAAAAAATCTCACAGTTTTGTTCCTTTGCGTTACTGCCAATCTCCCCACCCAGAAGTCGCAGTCGTTAAATATTGTAAATTCAATTAGATAGCTTTAGGAAAGAAAACGGTTTCAGCATTGCGAAATTGGTGGCTGTATTGCTTTGCGTCAAATGCGCCCGCGTGGTTTGCCTCCGGGCCGGGTAGCGAGACGCCGGGAGCCGGTAACACCTTTGGGGGACCGGCAACGAAGAAAGCCCATGGACGGCCGCCGAGCCAAGACGGAAAAGAAGGCGAAACGAACTGTTCCGAGCCGACACCAATCTGATGGTACCGGCCCGCCCGCTGAGATAAACTTGAAGCTGTGTTTCTCATATCGCCGCAAACGAATGCGTGTTAGCAAGACAGGAGCTCAGGAAAAATCAGAAAGCCGGCGCAGGCTGGAAAAGGATCTGGAGGCGGCACGTATTGAATTATTTGAAGATGCTCGGTTGGGCGCCGGCGGCAGGCAGGCCCTGCACCATTTCTCAGAGCGCATTGACGAATTGTTACGCCACATCTTCTCGTTTGCGCACGGTCAGGGCGAGCTGCCGCTGGCCGTTGTTGCGCTGGGGGGATATGGCCGACGCTTATTGTGCCCTTATTCTGACGTCGATTTTCTAATACTATTTGACGGAAAGATCGGCGTTCAAGAAGAGAATTTTTCAAAGGCTCTCCTACACCCCCTGTGGGATTTGCGACTTGATCTCGGCCACCAAGTCCGGGAGTTAGAGGATTTTCGCGATCTGGAGTCAGACAACCCGGAATTTGTTCTCGCGTTGCTGGATGCTCGCCTCGTCGCAGGTGATCCCAATCTTTACGACCGCTTTCAAGAACTATTCCATCGTTCCAACCCTCAATCCCATCGTCAGATTCTTGATCTGTTGCTCCCTTTGATCGAGCAACGGCATGCTCGATTCAACAATACGTTCTACCAGTTAGAGCCCGACGTTAAGGAGGCCCCCGGTGGACTCTGGGACATGGTAGCTGCCCGCTGGATTCAATTCTTGACTACCGGCCATGGGAAGTGCGACTGGGGAGCGCAAACGGTCTCACCGCTAAGCAACCTGCAGCGCCTGGACCAAGCAGAAGACTTCCTGCTTCGAATTCGGATCCACCTCCACCGGCTCAACGGCCGCAACCATAACGTCCTGACTCATGCTCTTCAGGAAAAAGTAGCTGATTCATTCGGCTACACCGGTCTACCCCACCAGCAAGTGGAAATTTTGATGAGCGACTATTTCAGACACGCGCGCGCGATTGCCCGGTTTCTCGATTCTGCTCAAGAGGCAATTCGTCCACGCTCCGAGAAATCTCGACCGAGGAAAGTGGGAGAAAACCTGGAGCGGGCTCATGACGAAATCCGCTTCCGTAATTCGAAGAAAGCATCGCGGGAGCCCGCTTCCTGGCTGCAGGCTTTTCGGGTTGCTCTCAATGAGCAGTGCCAAGTCTCCGATACGGCGCTCTCCCTGATCGAGCGAAACCTATGCCGCTACAATCCTGACGACTTCTTCCCCACGGAAGCAGAACGAGATTTTCTGTTGGATTTTCTCCATCCCAGGCAGGGATTATACGAACGCCTCTCAGAAATGCACGATTGCGGTTTCTTGGGTGGAATGTTCCCGGAGTTTCAATCTGTTTTCTGCCGGGTGATCCGTGATTTCTACCATAAGTACACCGTCGATGAGCATACACTGCTGACAATCCGGAATTTGGAGCGGTTGGTCCGGCCGTCCAGTTCGGCCCGCGGGCGTTTCAGCTCCATCCTGCAGGAGCTTGATTCGCCAGAACTCCTGGTCCTGTCACTGCTTTTTCACGACGTTGGAAAATGGAGAGATGAGAACCACGTTGAAGAAAGCGCGCGTATGGTGCAAAACGTGTTTCGGCGTCTTCATCTATCTCCCGACTCGGCACGCCGGGTCCAGTTCTTGATTGAAAACCATCTTCAAATGTCGCTGGTAGCGTTTCGTCGGGATACAGAAGATGCCGAAGTAGTGCGAAGGTTTGCGGCCCTGGTGGGAACAGAAGAGAATCTTAAGATGCTCTGCCTGATGACCCTGGCTGATATTGAGGCCGTCAGCCCCGAAACCCTGACGCCATGGAAGGAAGAACTTATCTGGCAGCTTTATGTGGACACATACAACCAGCTCACGCTCGCATATGGCGATGAAGTGATCGAAAAAAATCTCGCCAGCGTGAGCGAACTTCTGGCAGATCACCCTGCGGACTTAAGCGCTTCAGAAATTTCCAGTTTTTTGGAGGGATTCCCACGGCGCTATCTGAAGGCCACCGACAAGGAGAACATCTATCGTCATGTCCGGCTTTCACACGACATCCATCCCGATGAAGTGCATCTATCTTTGGCAAAGCAGCACGACGTTTGGGAACTGACCGTGGTCACGCTGGACAAACCCTACTTGTTCTCAAACATCTCAGGTGTATTGTCCTACTTCGGCATGGACATCCTAAGAGGCCAGGCAATGACAAATCCAAAGGGCCTCATCTTGGATATTTTTCAATTTACCGATCACGAAGGTTTCTTTCAACTCAATCCAGAAGGAATCTCTCAATTCGAGTGCCTGTTGCAGGATGTCGTCAGCGGGAAGGTAGAGCTACCACCGTTGCTGCAGCGGAAAGAACGTGGTGTACCTTATCGAAAGACCCAAAAACGTGTTTCCACCATGATCGTTTTTGACAACCAGTATTCCCAGCGATATACCATCTTGGAGATCGTCACGCAAAATGCTCTTGGGTTGCTGTACCGTATCAGTCGGGCAATCTCTCGACACCGCTACGACATCGACTTGGTTCTGATTTCGACCGAAGGAGACAAGGCAATTGACGTGTTCCACATCACTGGGAAGAACGGCAGGCTCTCGGAACTTTCTCAACGGGAATTAAAGTCAGATTTGCTGAGCATGCTGGAGGGAATTTATGAAGCTGATCAAGAGCATTGTCCGTCCAAACAAAGTTGATGACATTAAGGATGCGCTCGCCAAATTGAGTATCTCCGGAATGACAGTCACTGAAGTCCGAGGGCACGGAAGGCAAAAGGGGCACAAAGCAATCTATCGGGGCAAGGAATACAGCGTAAGCCTGCTCCCAAAAATGGAGATCGAAGTTGTCGTACCGGACGATGTGGTGGACGAGGTCATTGAGGCAATCATCGGAACGGCGCGCACGGGCGAGATCGGAGACGGGCGAGTGTTCGTCATTCCTGTCGATTATGGTTACAACATACGCACGGGGGAAAAGGATGTAGTTTGAAGAATTCGTAGTCTTTTATTCTTGTTCTTCACACATGGCTATCAATTTCGGAGGAAACGATGCCTAGAACCAAAGGAGCAGAATCACCAAGAAATAAAGTAAAAGAGCCAGGACAGTTACTGAGATCCAGAGATGTGATGTTGATGATTAAGGCGAACAAGATTGCGGTTATTGACCTGCGTTTCGTCGACTTGATCGGCCTGTGGCAGCATTTTTCAGCCTCCACCAACGAATTCACCGAAGACGCTTTCGAGGAAGGCCTGGGATTTGACGGGTCCAGTATTCGAGGTTTCCAGGAGATTCAAGAAAGCGACATGTTGCTGGTACCGGATCCCGCCACCGCCTTTTTGGATCCATTCGCGGCAGTGCCCACGCTCGTTTTAATATGCAACGTTAAAGATCCCGTCACTGGGGCGCCCTATACACGCGACCCCAGGTATATCGCATTAAAAGCGGAGAACTATGTGAAATCTGCTGGAATCGCGGACGCCGCTTACTTTGGTCCAGAACCCGAGTTCTTCATTCTGGACGACATCCGCTTCAGCCAGTCTTACGAACATGGTTATTATTTTCTCGACGCCAGCGAGGGGTTCTGGAATTCCGGCCGCGAGGAAAAACCTAACCTTGGCTACAAACCGCGCTACAAGGAAGGATACTTTCCCGTGCCTCCCATGGACAGCCATCAAGACATTCGCAATGAGATGATGCTGACGCTCGAGCAGATTGGAGTGATGGTGGAAATTCATCACCACGAGGTGGCCACGGCCGGACAGTGCGAGATTGATATGCGTTTTGACACTCTTACGAATATGGCCGATAAGCTGCTGAAGTTTAAGTATGTCATTAAAAATGTTGCTCGCAGGCACGGAAAAACCGTGACATTGATGCCGAAACCGATATTTATGGATAACGGCTCAGGAATGCACGTGCACCAAAGCCTTTGGAAAAATGGTAAGAATCTTTTCTTCGAAGCGGGAAACTACGCGGATCTGAGCAAGCCCGCCACCTACTACATCGGCGGCATTCTAAGGCACGCTCCGGCTCTGCTTGCCCTGTGCGCGCCCACCACGAATTCCTACCGGCGACTGGTTCCAGGATATGAAGCGCCGATTAATTTGATTTACTCGCAACGAAACCGCAGCGCAGCAGTGCGGATCCCGGCATATTCCCGAAGCGAGAAGGCTAAACGAATCGAAGTGCGCTTCCCCGACCCCGCTGCCAATGGCTATCTGGCATTTAGCGCGATGCTCATGGCAGGGGTGGATGGCATCCAAAACAAGATCGCGCCGCCACAGCCGATGGATAAGGATCTTTATGACTTGCCGCCGGAAGATTTAGCAAATGTTGCCAAAGCTCCGGGAAGTCTGGAAGAGGTTTTAGACGCGTTGGAGAAAGACCACGACTTCCTTCTTAAAGGGGATGTTTTCACGCCTGACGTGATTGAGGCGTGGATCCGCTACAAACGTGAGCATGAAGTCGACGCCATCCGCTTGCGCCCGCATCCATGGGAATTTGCGTTGTACTTCGATGTTTAGTCAGGGATCGCCGGTGGCCGGTGTTTTGCTCCCGGGTTACCGGTCCATGTCATCGGTCTCGGGTTCGAAGAGCATACACTCTAGACGATAGAGAAACGCAGTCGGTTGGAACGATTTTCCGCTCCAGCCGACCACCTTTCCTTCGACAATTGTTACTACGGTGCTTTCCACCACCCATGACCGTGGACCGAAGACTGATGACTCAAGCAAGATAAGCGATGACTCGCGACCGCCACACGGCAATCCTCTCCCCTTCCGATCTTTTTCTCGCTCCCGAGTTAGCCGAACAACGGATCCATGAATACTTACGCTCTCTAGGTTTCCGCGACCCCGCGGCCGCAGACAGAAACCTTCAATTGATGGCCGAAGCCTACGCCGTTCGTCAGGCACTGGGAGCAATGGCGGATTCAGTGATGGAAGCTTTTAGTCGTTCACCGGACCCCGATGCAGCCTTGGTGGCATTTGAGCGATATCTCGCAGGCCGGACCGCCAAAGTGAATTTCCTTGACTACCTTCGCGAAGATCCCCCAGCACTAGACTTGCTCACGCAACTGCTGGGCACTTCACCCTTCTTGAGCGAAATTTTAATCCGTAACCCGGAATACCTCCACTCTGTGCGTCATGATTACAATCGCGCCACCGGTGAGATGCCACAATACCAGGAAGAGATGGGGTATTTGCTTGAGAATCTCAGAGGGACGGAAGCCATATTGAATGCCTTGAAGCGCTTCAAGAGGCGAGAGATTCTACGCATCGCCAGCCGTGACATTCTTGGCAAGGATACTTTGCAATTCTCTACCGCCCAGTTGTCACATCTGGCGGATGTCTTGGTAGGGCAGTCCCTTCAACTCGTGACCGAAGAGTATGCCGAGCAGGCGGGTCACGTACCGGGAACTTTTGCCGTCATTGGACTCGGGAAGTTAGGAGGACAGGAGCTCAACTACAGCTCCGACATTGATTTGATCTATGTGTATGATTCCGATACTTCATCGTCTGCAACCGAAGAGTTTTTCCAGAAATTGTCGCGCAATTTGACTCGCGCTTTAACGGAGTACACTGCCGAAAGCTACCTGTATCGTGTTGATTTACGGCTCCGCCCGATGGGAAAAACCGGGGCGATCGCTTATTCACTGCAGCAATACCGGCACTATTACGAAAGCTGGGGAGAAACTTTTGAAAGATTCGCCATGATCAAGGCTCGGCCGATTGCCGGAGACATCCGTTTGGGAGAGCGGTTCCTGGAGATCGTTCAACCTTTCGTTTACCGAAAATACTTAGACCAGGCTGCGCTGGAAGAGATTGCACGCATGAAGGCACGAGCTGATGCTGGAAGCCGACGGCGGCGGGAGCCGGAACAAAATGTAAAAACCGGCCGTGGAGGTATCCGTGAGATCGAATTATTCACCCAAGTAATGCAACTGCTTTATGGCGGACACCAGCCCGAACTGCGCGAGCCCAATACATTGAAAGGTCTGGAAAAACTGGCACACGCGAAGCTCATTTCAGAGTCAGCTTGCCACGACCTCACGCGGGCATACATTTTCCTGCGAACCGTCGAACACCGCCTGCAAATTGTCCAAGAACGCCAACTGCATTTACTCCCTACAGACAAGGTCCAGTTGGAGATCTGCGCCAGACGATTGGGGTTTCCGACCGCCGCGAGCTTGGAGGTAACCTTGTCAGCTCACCGCGACCGCGTCCACGAAATCTACCAGGGTCTGCTACATGAAAAGAAAAGCCGTAAAAGTTCTCCTGCCAGGGAATTTTTTCGCATCCTCTGCGGTGAGCCTGCCGATCAAGAAATTCTGGAAACGCTCGCCGGTTACGGTTTTCGTGATTCCCAGGCGATCCTGTCTGCAATCCAATCCTGGGACCAGGCACCGTCCCTTGCTCATTCTCCGACGGTCACGCGGAATCTGCTAGCCAATCTGCTGCCCGTTTTGCTTGAGCAAGTAGCCAGTTGCGCCGCGCCAACCCGCGTGTTGAACCGCATCGAACAACTGGCTACGCGCACCGGTGCTGCCTCATCTTTCCTTCGAACCTTGTTGGAGGACACGGTTTTACGCGACAGACTCATCGCAGTAGTGGATTCCGGTGAATTACTTGCACAGCGGCTGCTTCGCTATCCGGAATTGCTCGACTCGCTGGTGGTTGACAATGGTAATCCAGCGACCCTTTGGGAAGGCCTCTTCACCTCGAGCGTGGATGACGACGGGATACACCGCCGAGAACACATTTCTGCCAAACGCAGACCGGCTACGAGCGCCGCTGAGGCCCAGGACCTGGCATCTGGACGATCTGCAGACCTGGAACAGTTCTGCAATTCTGCGCTCAACCAAATGGCCCCGCTGGAGCGGGCAGACCGCATGAACGCGCTGCGGCGTTTCAAGGCGGCCCAAGAATTCAAGATAATAATGAACTGGCTGTTGGGTGACTCCCTGCAAGAAATTCAAGCACGGCTCTCGTTATTGGCCCAGTGCTGCGTTTGTCACGTAGCATCATGGCACGATCCCTGCGCCCATCGGAGGCCGCCGGAGAAAGTTGCCGAAGTCGACCGAGCCGCGCATCGTCCAGGCGTGACGAGACGAGCCAGTGACATTGAGACGCGGAGACGCCCACATGCGGAGGCACAAGGATATCGCCCAGGCAAACTTGCCGCGTTACGCGTGCCCGTTTCCGCATCGCCGCAGAGTGGCAGCCACCGCAAAGCCGACCAATCTGATTGGGTCATTTTCGCTCTCGGAAAACTTGGTGGTGGAGAACTTACCGTGCATTCAGATCTCGATTTGGTTTTTATTTATCGGGGTGATCCGTCCGACTCCGAGGCTTTTACACGCCATCAAGCCTTTGTACAGGAGGTTCAGAATTTTCTAGGGCAGCCGACGCCGCACGGAGTGGCTTACAAAATCGATACGCGCCTTCGGCCCGAAGGAACCAAAGGGCCGCTGGCAATGCCCGTGATGACTTTTCAGAACTATCTTCGAACTCGAGCTGAAAAATGGGAAAGGCTTGCCTGGACACGAGCCCGCTTCATCGCAGGATCCGAGACCGTGGCCGCAGAGATTTCCCAGATGGTGGCCGCGTTCGTCTATGGCCCTTGGGATACCGCCTTGGTCGATTACATGGACCGCCTTCGCGCGCGCATGGAAAAGGAGCTTTCAAAGGAGGGCGAAGGAGGCAAGCTGGACTTTAAGGTGGGAAGCGGAGCATTGGCCGATATCGATTTTCTGCTAGAAATGATCCAGATCCGCGAGGGGTGGGAAAGAGCAGAATTCCGCATCGGTGGGACCAACCACCTTCTATCCGTTCTGGAGCAAGCGACAACGCGTAGGCTGACAAAAAAAGAGATCGTAGCTCTGCGACAGGCCTATTCATTCTTATGCCGACTGGAAATTCTTGCCAGAATGGAGTCGGATTCCAACGTCACTTGGATTGCGAACGATCCAGACGTCGTCTCCTCCTTGGGGAAGCGAATGGCACTGCCTGCGCCCGAAGGGCAGAACCTGCTGCGGCGATATCGGCAGACCACCCAACAGGTGCGAAACATTTACAAACGCGCTTTAGCGCGGCTGCGGGGGTGAAGAGCAATATGAAGGCGGACCAAGAATCTACTTCAGATTGCGATACCGATCATCGCGGCTAAACACATTCCTTGCTCCGCAGGCGGGGCATGAATAGGAATGGAATAAGCGGCCCGATGCCACCGCGCCGTACAAAATGAGCCAATTTGACGGATGACCCGCACCACATCGGACGCAAACGTTCGTCCAGAGCTCGGTACTGACCGGTTCCCCTACCACACCAAAATATGAAGCCCAACCGTAGATTGCCATCCGCGTGCCCAACAAGCGATCGCAGAGCCGAAACAGAACATTGACGAGCAGCAATACGCTCTCGCTACCACCGCCCACAAGTAACAGTTTTTTAGGAGGTCGTGATGTTTGATTCCGGGAATTCAAGAACGATAGTGATGTGCACAACGGGCGCGTTGCTACATGCCGCAATCCGGTATTCAGCTCAACTTTGGAAACTAAATCCCACAGGGATGAGAAAGCGTTGACATGTCCTCCACCACGAGCCAGCCAGCGGTAAAGGCGATCACTTACGGTCGTGCAATCCGGAACAGCCACGTACAGACCGCCATCGCGTTTCAGCACGCGGCCCACTTCACGCAAGGCCGCGTCAAGGGCCTGAACATGTTCAAGGCTGTGGTTGCAGACGACTGCCTGAAACGATCCCGCCCTAAAAGGGAGACTGGCTGCATCCGCCTGTACCAAGTTCCTCTCCGAAGCGTTTGGCGGGCGTTCCAAGTCTAGCCTGACGGCAAAAATCGGATAAAGGGTGGCGTTGAAGCTCCCAGCACCACTACCCAGGTCCAGAACAAACGATCCCTGAGGAAGATGTCGCAGGATTTCGTGCATCGTGTTCTAATCTACGCCAACCTGCGATCCTATTCTGCTGCGCTACCAATTAAGTAATCCCCATTAGCCAATTCCCCGCGTCTGCCGAAAAATTCTTCATGCACCGCCTTAACTGCGCGATCCAGATGCTCCGCGCCTATAACGCAGGCAACTTTCATCTCTGATGAGCTAATGCAGTCGATATTGATACCCTCTCGAGCCAGCGCGGCAAACATGCGAGCTGCCAAGCCCGGTTTGGACGCCAGCCTGGATCCAATGATCGAAATCTTAGCCACATGCGGCTCGACGACAACCTGTCCGGCAATCCCTTCGTCCTTCCATCGCTGGAACAGGTCCGCCGCGCTGTCGACCAGATCTTCGTCGAGAATAAAAGTGATCCGCGCGCGGTTCTGTGCAGCGGCGCTTTGAATGATCAATCGTATATTTATATCCGCGTTAGCAAGATGCTGGAAAACGGTCGCTGCGATTCCAGGACGATCTGGCACGTCCAGCAACGTAATCTTGGCGATTTTCCTGTCGGCACTGACGCCTACAACTGCGGCTTCTTCCATCAACGTCTCTCCTCCATGGATCCATGTTCCTGGCCTCATGTGAAAACTAGAGCGCACATGGATCGGAATGTTATATTTCATGCAAATTTCGGCCGCCCGAGGGTGTAATACCTTAGCTCCACTGGACGCCATTTCAATCGCTTCTTCAAAGCTCACTTCCGGCAGGAGCTTTGCCCCCGGGACTGTGGAGGGATCGGCGGAGAATACCCCGTCCACGTCGGTGCAAATCTCACAGACCGATGCGTTCAAAGCAGCCGCGACGGCTGCGCCCGTGATGTCCCCTCCACCCCGTCCCAGCGTGGTGATTTCATGCCCCTCGGTAATTCCCTGAAATCCAGCGATGATCACCACTTTGCCTGCGTCCAATTCCTGGTGAATGCGTCGAGTATCGATCGACTGAATGCGCGCCCGATTGAACGCATCATCGGTCCGAATGCCGCAGTGTGCAGCAGTCAGCGAAATTGCCGGTACACCACGCTCCTGTAACGCCAGTCCAAGCAAAGAAACAGCGACCTGTTCTCCGGAAGCCAACAGAAGATCCATCTCCCTACCTCGCGGCCGGGAGGTAACTTCACGCGCCAGCGAAACCAACTGGTCGGTAGTCTTTCCCATGGCGGAGACAACCACGACCATCCTAGGATGGTCATGACGGCACTGGCAGATGCGATCCGCCACAGCTCGAATTTTTTCCGGAGTCGCTACCGAGCTGCCCCCGTATTTCTGTACTAGAATGTCACTCCGATCTGTCATGCGGTTCCCCTTGGTATCTTCAGAAATTAATCCAACCGCCTGTGGCCCATGATCAGGGATTCAAGGTGCGGTACCGAAGAAAAGGTCACGAACACCGAGTCTGGCCACCTGACACCTGGCCGCCGACCTGATGCGCGCACAGGGTCCGTACATGGCAAGGAATTCCCAAAGCCGCGTACGAGTTCAACAACAATTCTTCGATTGCGGAAAAATTTCTCGCCGCTAAAGCCACTACAGAAGGACCGGAGCCGCTCAAGCAAACCCCTAACAAATCCGGATGTTCCAACGCCAGGGCCTCCTCTAGTCCCGGCACTAACGGCTGGCGATAGGGCTGATGCCATCGATCACGCAACGCCTCTCTCAAATAGCTGTAATCTGCACTTTGAAGCGATTGAAGCAGCAGCACCACTCGTTGCAGATTGAAAATGGCATCAGCTCGACAAATGGTTTCGGGTAAAACGCGTCGCGAAGCCTCTGTTTGCAATTGAGTCTCAGGAGTGGCCACAATGAAACGGATCTCGTCTGGCCAGCGGCAGGAGAGCGCCGATACGGTGCCATCCGCTAGCTGGCAACTACCGGTCAAACCTCCAAGCAGTGCCGCTGAAACATTATCAGGGTGTCCCTCAAGATAAGCAGCCACCGCTAACGATTCTCTCAGTGATCGGGAGCCAGCAATTCTTTGGTACAGCTCTAATCCCGCCACAATCGCGGCAGAACTGCTTCCGAGTCCTGCCCGAATAGGAATTTCACTCCGCACCTCTAAACGCATCGACGGGAAGTCCGTACTGTCTTTCATGGCCAGAAAGCGGAATGCGCGCTCGATGAGGTTCTCCCCATCCAATGTGTGCCCAACAAAATCAAACTTCAGATCGTTCGTGCCAACGCTAGACATTTTGCAGAGGCGCACGCGCAAATAAAGCTGTACGGCTACAGCCAGCGTGTCCAGCCCTGGACCGAGGTTGGCAATGGACGCGGGAATAGAAATCTCCGTTCCCTCCAAAGTCCTTTCTAATTGCATTGTCACCGTTCGGGTACCCGCCATGATCAGAGAATCGGACGCGCAAAAGGGCGATACGTTGATGGGCGACGACGGCCGCATCACCGCGAGCCTCGTTCTTCCGTGTCAGTGCTCAACATCGCGCTTTTGATGATTTACCCGGTCAAGTCGACCTCCGAGATGCAAGATCACCAACAGAACTCTCGCGCATGCGGATAACATAATCGGGATCTTTCAGCATATGTCCAGTCAGAATAGCCACCACATCGGCGTCCCTGTCCAACTGTCCCTGCCAAATCAGTTTGCGTATCCCTGCCAGCGTAGTCGCCGACGCCGGCTCGCAACCGACACCTTCCCTCCCAATCGTTGCTTTTGCTTCCGCAATCTCCGCTTCGCTGACATCGAGGCACATACCATCGGTAAACTGCAGAGCGCGCAATGCCTTTTTCCACGAGCGTGGAGCGCCGATGCGAATTGCGGAGGCGGCAGTACGCGGCTCTGACAGAACTTGCAAGCTTTCCGTTCCTGATCGCCAAGTCCGAACAAATGGATTTGCCCCTTCAGCCTGTACTACCACCATCCTTGGAACTTTCCCAATCAGATTGGTTGCTTTCAATTCGTCTAGCGCCTTTCCAAACGCGGAAGCATTCCCAAGATTTCCTCCTGGGAGCACGATGTAATCGGGTGGATTCCAATCTACTTGCTCCATCAGCCCGAGTATAAAGATCTTCTGCCCCTCAATCCGGAAAGGATTGATGGAGTTCAAGAAGTAAGCTTCGCCTCCAGCGGTGCGCAACAGATGTTCCAGCACGCTATCGAAGTTCCCTTCCACTTGCACAATCTCCGCACCGTAATCAACCGACTGGGCGAGCTTAGCCTTCGAGATCGCGCCCTGGGGCAGATAGACTCTGGCAGAGATTCCTGCGCGCGCGGCGTAAGCGGCCATCGAGGCGGCGGTATTCCCCGTAGACGCGCACGCCACCTGGGTAACACCCAGGTATTTTGCATGTGTGATCGCCACAGTCATGCCTCCATCCTTGAAGGAACCAGTGGGATTCCACCCCAGGTGTTTGAATCGAAGGTTTTTTAAACCGGCATAGGCGGCGCTCCGCGGAGCAGAAAGCAACGGCACATTTCCCTCCTCCAACGTGACAACCTCTTCCGGCCTATACAGATCAGGCAGAAACTCACGAAAACGCCATATCCCGCTTCGATCCAGCGGAACACCGGAAACCCGCCGCTCCCACCAGATTCGCTTCAGCCCCGGCCAATCCCGAAGCTCCGGCTCGAAAGCAACTTCCAACAAGTTCCCACAACGCCGGCAACTCAGCGAGCGATCATGGATATCGAGAACGGTGGAACAACGCCTGTCACTGCATTGAAGATACATGAGACCTCTAGACGAGGATCGGCAGGCTCACCGGTGGCTGAACATGGAAATCAAAATTCTTAATCTCTCCCAACGCGCTTTCCAATACAGAGTTGCTGCATTCTTCCAGCGTTATCACAAATGGAAGTCTGGACTTGTCCGACCCGGGTTCCTGAAACACCGCATCAATATTGATTCCGTAATTGGAAAAGATTGTGGCCAGCGAAGCAATGATTCCTGGACGATCCCGCACTGTAAAGCGCACGTAGTGGGACGATGCAAATTCACCAATGACGCGATGTGACTTACCCCGAGGGATTCGATATATAGCGTTTTTACTTTTACTCCGCCCCAGCCTGTCCAGTTCTCTTCGGCTGCGCGCAATGCCGATCAAATCTGACACAACCGCAACGGCGGTGGGATCGCCGCCTGCGCCGTGACCGGAGAACACGGTTTCACCTCCAAACTTACCTGTCGTCATGACCAAATTCTGACTTCCCTGAACTCGAGCCAATGGTGAACTTAGCGGAACCAACGCCGGCTGAACACAGGCAAACAGTTGCGCCTCCCCATGGACATCCTTTTCGGCTCTCGACACCTGACGAATGGTACAGCCCAGGCGGAGCGCATAGGTAAAATCAATCGCTTCAATGACTGAAATAGATCGACATACGATGTCGGAAGGATGAATCTGGCACTGCAACCCCACTCGCGCCAAAATTGCTAATTTGGCGCGCGCGTCATAGCCATCCACATCCTCGGCGGGATTCGCTTCTGCAAATCCCAAATCCTGAGCCTCTTTCACGGCGGCAACAAACGGCCAACGCGAGGCTTCCATTCTCGTCAGTATGTAATTGCAGGTACCATTCAGAATGCCGGCAACCCTGAAAAGTTGGTCTCCTGCCAATCCTGCCTGCAAGCCGGACACCACGGGGATTCCACCAGCCACTGACGCCTCAAACCCGATCCGCTCACCCTGCCGTCGCGCTAGTTCAAGCAGTTCCGGCCCGCGCTGTGAGATCAGTTGCTTGTTTGCGGTGACAACCGACTTGCCGGAGAGCAGTGCACGACGGATCCAATTTTCAGCCGGTTTCAAGCCGCCGATTAATTCAACCATAACATCGACGTTAGAAGACAGCACATCCTCAATGCTGCCAGTCCACTCCACGTGAGGAGGTACCCAGGAAACCCTTTTCCGCTCCACATCACGGTTATAGACGTGGGTCAATCGCAACTCGACCGGGGTATGTTCACAGAGGATCCTGGCCACGGAACGACCCACCGTCCCAAAGCCGACAATGGCAACCTTAAAAGGAGATACGCGATCGCGCCGCGGCGCACCGGTTGCTTCTTCTTTCATACCTAAAAGAGCTGCCCTCCCGAATCATTGCTTGTATAAAAAAAAAGCCCACCAACACAAACGCTGGTGGGCTAAAGGCGAATGCTGTTTGCTAGATGGGAGCGACGCCTCCATCCCGGCCCACCGCCTGACGGCACGTCATGACCAGCGTCATCAGCGCAACATTCACTTGACTTATGACACAAATACGACAGCTTCGCATATTGTCAACGCGCGAACTTATACCATACTTGCTGAGATTGTCAAAGTTGAATTACCAAACGACCTAATGTGCGGATAATATTTTCTGGGACGGAGGGGTAAGGCGCAACTTCGGCAGAACCCGCTGGAATACCGACAGCACCTCCTGCACCATTCTGGGAACGGGATTGGATCGCAGATAAACCCATCCGGTCTCTCGAAATAATTTGTGTCCTTCGATGCGCGAGCAGAAAAAACGTCCGTTGCGTAATTCTCGCGCGACCGCTTGATAGGGAATAATGCTAATGCCTAAACCGCTGTGCACCATTGCCTTGATGATCTCGACATTTTCTGTGTCCATTACGACCTTGGGGCGAATCTGTTCTTTCACAAAAAACTCATCCAGCGCCCTCCGCGTATTAGAGCCGGCCTCAAACAGCACAAACTGTTGCCGGACCAAATCCTGAGGGGTGATCTTCTTGCGCCGCGATAACGCGTGGTTCGGTGCGGTTACCAGGAGCAGCTCCTCTTTCAGCACGGGGAGAGTCACAAAGTCGGGCTGCCCAATCGGCAAAGTAAGCAATCCCAGATCCGCTGATCCGCTTCGGAGATCCCCAATAAATTTCTCACTCACACCGGCAGTAACGTTAATCTCCACGTTCGGATGGATACGGCGAAATTCTTTCAACAACACGGGGAAAACATAAAGGCACACTGTCATCCCTCCCACCAGCCGCAAAGTACCGCTTAACGACTCTTTGCTGTCGCTTATTACCGCCACGGTCTCTTTCAGATCCTGGAAAACACGGTTACTCAGTTGCAGCAATGCCTCTCCCGCCGTTGTGATTCGGATTCTTCGGCCCACACGCAAGAAAATCGGCTCCTGCAGCTCTTCTTCCAACAACAAGACCTGACGGCTAACGGCCGACTGCGACACATGCAACTTGTCACCCGCTCCTGTAAAGGAACCAGTCTCCGCAATGGCTTTCAAGACTTCCAACTGTCGTAGATCCATAGTGGAATTACAGCGAGCGGAATCAGGTCTCAAAGGGACGGAGGGACAAAGACGGGAACAAAAAAGAGTCACCCTCATGGCCGGCGCTCATTTTCCCCCATCCCTTTCAATCGACCGCGCTATCCCGGAAGAACCGTTTTCCCCATCAAGTAGCGATCACACTCCCGTGCCGCACCCCGACCTTCTTTGATTGCCCAAACTACCAAGCTCTGACCCCGACGCATGTCGCCGGCCACAAAAGTCCCAGGAACGCTGGTAGCGAAATTTCCGTATTCGGCCTTGACGTTTGAGCGAGCGTCTTTCTTCACTCCGAGTTGATCGAGCAGATCATTCTCCGGGCCGAGGAAGCCCAACGCAAGTAAGACCAGTTGACCATGGTAGATCTTTCCCGTGCCTGGAATCTCTCGCGGCACCGGCCAACCGTTGTTACCCTTTACCCACTCGATCAACACCGTATGAAGTTCCTTCACATGACCGCGCGAATCACCTACGAACTTCTTCGTCATGATGCAGAATTCTCGGGGGTCACGACCGAACACCGCAGCCACTTCCTCTTGACCGTAATCTATGCGGAAGATCTTAGGCCATTCAGGCCACGGATTGTCGGGCGCACGCTCGATGGGCGGTTTCGGTAGAATCTCAAACTGCAGCAGGTTCCTACAGCCATGGCGCATGGCGGTACCAACACAGTCAGTACCCGTGTCGCCGCCCCCAATGACGATCACATCTTTGTCCCTGGCCGAGATGAACTTGCCGTCCTGATGATCGCTGTCCAGTAAGCTCTTGGTGTTGGCCAACAGGAAATCCATGGCAAAGTGGATCCCTTTCAGGTCGCGCCCTTCAATCGGCAGATCTCGCGCTTGCGTAGCCCCGCCACAGAGCACCACCGCATCGAAATCTCTCAGCCTCTGCGCGCGGTAGTTCCTCCCAACTTCAGTATTGGTGACGAACAACACACCTTCACGAGTCATCAGGTCAATGCGGCGTTGTACGATCCGTTTGTCAAGCTTCATGTTCGGAATTCCGTACATAAGCAGCCCGCCGATGCGATCGTTCCGTTCAAACACCGTGACCAAGTGCCCCGCGCGATTGAGCTCTGCAGCGCAGGCAAGCCCTGCCGGACCAGAACCAACGACCGCGACTTTTTTGCCGCTCCGACAAGCAGGCGGTTCGGCTACGACCCACCCTTCGTTAAAGCCTCGGTCGATGATGGCGCACTCAATGTTCTTGATCGTCACCGCCGGCTCGCTGATGCCCAACACACATGAACCTTCACAGGGAGCAGGGCAAACCCTACCCGTAAAGTCAGGGAAGTTGTTGGTCTTGTGCAGGCGATCCAAGGCTTCGCGCCAGAGCCCGCGGTAGACCAAGTCATTCCACTCGGGGATCAGGTTGTGGAGTGGGCACCCCGTTGCCAGACCGCTAATTTCAATGCCAGCATGACAGAAAGGAACGCCGCAGTCCATGCAGCGTGCCCCCTGTTTTCGAAGCAGCTCATCGTTGGGTGGTTCATGAAATTCCAGCCAATCGCAAAGTCGCTCGGCAGGCGGGCGATCCGGAGGCAGTTCCCGCTTAAATTCCATGAATCCGGTCGGTTTTCCCATGCGACTAGGTGCCTCCCACGCGGGCCAGATCGCGGGCGTTTTGATCGAAAGCCGCCATTGCGGCGTCCTCTTCGGAGATGCCCGCCTCCGTGACGCGTTTCTGTGCTTCGATGACTCGCCTGTAGTCATTCGGGTAGACCTTCATAAACCGAGGCACCAGTTCGCCCCAGGAAGCCAGGACATACCATCCACGCTGGCTGCGCGTATATTCCACGTGCTTGCGGATCATGCTCCGCACCAAATCAAGCTCCTCCATATCTTCCACGGGATAAAGCTGGACCATGTCCACATTGCAATGCCGCGCGAAGTCGCCCGACTCATCCAGGACGTAAGCAATCCCACCGGACATGCCGGCGGCAAAGTTGCGGCCTGTGGGACCAAGCACAAGCACACAGCCTCCGGTCATATACTCGCAACCGTGGTCTCCCACGGCTTCAACTACCACCCGCGCGCCGCTGTTGCGCACACAGAAGCGCTCACCCGCCATTCCGCGGATGTAGGCCTCACCGCTGGTAGCTCCATAGAGCGCTACATTGCCGATGATGACGTTCTCCTCGGGTACGAAGGTGGAGCCTTCAGGCGGGTACACAATGATCTTACCCCCGGACAGTCCTTTGCCAATGTAATCGTTCGAATCACCTTCCAGTATGAGCGTCACGCCACGCGGCACAAACGCGCCGAAACTCTGGCCCGCCGAACCCTTAAAATGGAGCTTAATTGTGTCCTCGGGAAGTCCTTGAGCGCCGAAACGCCGTGTCACTTCGCTACCGAGAATCGTGGCAACCACACGGTTCGTATTACGGATCGGAAGCGTCGCTGCGACGGGCCTTCCCTCTTCCAGCGCCGGCTTGCATAACTGCAGCAGTGCGGTGTTATCTAATGCTCTTTCCAGACCGTGATCTTGGGGTATCCGGCAATAGCGGCCCACATGATCCGGCATCGTCGGCTGGTAGAAGACTTGGGAGAAATCCAAGCCGCGCGCCTTCCAATGTTTCACTGCTTGTTGCACCTCGAGCCGTTCGGTGTGTCCGATCAATTCGTTCATGGTGCGAAAACCGAGTTGAGCCATCAGCTCACGAACTTCCTGGGCGATGAAGTACATGAAATTGACGACATGCGCCGGATCACCGGTAAACTTCTTGCGTAGTTCTGGATCCTGCGTTGCTACACCAACCGGACAGGTATTCAAATGACAAACACGCATCATCACGCAGCCAAGCACCACTAATGGCGCTGTGGCGAAGCCGAACTCTTCCGCCCCTAGTAATGCGGCGATGACGACGTCACGGCCAGTCTTGAGTTGGCCATCCGTCTCTACGACGATGCGGCTGCGCAGATCGTTAAGCACCAGTGTTTGATGCGTCTCCGCCAGGCCAAGCTCCCAGGGAATCCCGGCGTGCTTGATCCCCGTCAACGGTGACGCGCCGGTGCCGCCGTCGTGCCCACTGATCAGGACCACGTCGGCGCGAGCCTTCGCTACGCCCGCGGCGATTGTGCCAACCCCCACCTCGGCTACCAGCTTCACACTGATTCGCGCATGATGATTCGCGTTCTTCAAATCATGGATCAGTTGGGCCAAGTCTTCGATCGAATAGATATCATGATGCGGCGGTGGAGAGATGAGTCCCACTCCCGGCGTCGAGTGGCGCACCCGGGCAATCCATGGGTACACCTTCTGGCCGGGAAGCTGTCCTCCCTCGCCCGGCTTTGCTCCCTGGGCCATCTTGATTTGCAGTTCCCGAGCGTTAACCAAGTATTCACTGGTAACGCCGAAGCGCCCAGACGCGACCTGTTTGATTGCGCTGTTGCGCGAATCGCCGCTGCCATCGAGGATGTAGCGCGCGGGATCCTCTCCCCCTTCCCCAGTATTGCTCTTTCCGCCGATACGGTTCATCGCAATCGCCAGCGCCTCGTGCGCCTCCTGGCCGATTGACCCATACGACATGGCGCCGCTCTTAAACCGTTTTACGATGGACCCGACCGGCTCAACCTCATCGATGGGAATCGGTTTCTCTGCGAACTTCAGTTGGAACAACCCTCGCAGCGTACGGAGTTTTCTAGACTGATCGTCGACCAGCGTACTGTATTTCTTAAATATCCCGTAGTTATTGGTGCGACACGCGTACTGCAATGTGTGCACCGTCTGCGGATTGAATAAGTGCTGTTCACCGTCATGTCGCCATTGGTATTCGCCGCCTTCCTCGAGCAAGTGCCCGTTTACTGGCCGTTCCGGAAATGCTCTTTCATACCGCCGCCTGACTTCTTCTGCGATCACATCGATGCCGACCCCTCCCACGCGCGAGGCCGTCCAGGTGAAATACTTGTTAATAACCCCTTGGCTCAATCCGATTGCTTCAAAGATTTGCGCACCGTGGTAACTCTGAACCGTCGAGATCCCCATTTTAGACATCACCTTCAGAACTCCCTTATTCGTAGCCTTCACGAAGTTCTTGACGGCCCCAGCATGGTCGATGCCAACAAGCATTCCCTGCCGAATCATGTCATCGAGAGTCTCAAAGGCAAGGTAGGGATTGATCGCGCTCGCACCGTAGCCGATCAGCAGCGAGAAGTGATGTACCTCGCGTGGCTCGCCGCTTTCCAGCACCAGACCAACATGGGTCCGGGTACCTTCGCGGATCAGATGATGATGGACGCCAGCAACGGCCAGGAGAGCCGGAATCGGCGCCCACTCCTGATTCAGACCCCGATCCGACAACACGATGATTTCGTGACCCGTGGCCACTGCCTCGCTCGCTCGATGGCACAGCTCGTCCATCGCACGTTCCAGTCCCAGACCACCCTCTTTCACTTCAAACAGAGTTGGCAACGTGACCGCCTTGAAACGACGCCGAGAATTGGTCTCGCCCGAATCGGTAGTGATAAGATGCCGCAGCTTCTCCAGCTCTTCGTTAATCAGAATCGGCGACCTCAGTTTGATTTGCCGAGCCGACTCCGGTGTTGGGTAGAGTAAGTTCTGTTCCGGGCCGATAGTCGTCCCCATCGACATGATGAGCTCTTCGCGGGTCGAGTCCACAGGCGGGTTGGTCACCTGCGCGAACAGCTGCTTGAAATAGTTGTACAAAAGCTGCGGCCGATCCGACAACACGGCCAGCGGCGTATCGTTACCCATCGAACCAACTGCTTCCGTCCCCTCCGCAGCCATGGGCGCCATGATAATTTTCAGGTCTTCCGTTGTGTAACCAAACGCAAGCTGACGCAGTCGCACGGTCTCATGGTCCGGCTCATGTATATGGGGTGGGTCCGACAGATCTTCCAGTGAGACCAGATTTTCTCGCAACCAGAGACGATAGGGTTTTTCGGTAGCGATTTTGTGCTTTAATTCGTCATCGGCAATAATTCGGCCTTGCTCGATGTCAACCAAGAGCATCCTCCCAGGTTGGAGCCGACCTTTCTGCAGCACCCGATCCGCTGGAACATCCAGCACTCCTACCTCGGAAGCCATGATCACCAGATCATCCTTGGTCACGTAATAGCGGGACGGCCTGAGGCCGTTACGATCCAGCACCGCACCGACACGCAGTCCATCGGTGAAAGCAATGGACGCGGGCCCGTCCCAAGGTTCCATCAGACAGGCATGGTATTCATAGAACGTTTTTTTCTCGTCGCTCATCGATTCGTGGCCAGACCAAGGTTCCGGGATCATCATCATCACTGCATGGGGCAGCGATCGTCCGGTGAGAACCAGCATCTCCAGCACGTTGTCAAACATCGCCGAATCGCTGCCATCTGGGTCGATCACGGGCAGAATCTTCTTCATATCCGCACCGAACAGATCCGATTGGAACATGCTCTCGCGCGCGTGCATCCAGTTGATATTGCCTCGCAGGGTGTTGATCTCGCCATTGTGACAGAGGTATCGGTAGGGGTGGGCGCGAGGCCAACTGGGAAACGTGTTCGTACTGAACCGGGAGTGCACCATGATGAGCCCAGATTCCAAAGTCGGGTTGCTTAAGTCTGGATAGTAGCTTGCCACCTGGTCGCCCATGAGCATGCCTTTGTAGACGATGGTCTTGCACGACAAGCTGGCAATATAGAACATGGAGCGCTGAGAAATGTTGGATGCCTTGACCGCGTTTTCCACCCGCTTACGGACTACGTAAAGCTTGCGTTCAAAAGCAGACTCATCTGAAATCTGGCCGCCACCGCCGATGAAGATCTGCCGGATCACCGGCTCAGCCGCCTTGGCTGTGGGTCCGATAAGAAAGTTATCCGTAGGCACCGTCCGCCATCCAAGTACATGCTGGTTTTCTTCCCGAAGGATCTGCTCAAACAGTTGCTCGCATTGGCGGCGGCCTTCCGGATCTGTGGGTAAGAAAACCATTCCAACGCCATATTCCCCGTAGCCAGGCAGTTCAATCTTCAGTTCCTTACATGCCCGCTCAAGAAAGCGATGCGGGGTCTGCAGCAGGACGCCGGCGCCGTCTCCAGTATGCTTCTCACAACCACACGCCCCGCGGTGAGCCAGATTCATCAAAACCTGGAGCCCTTTCTCAATCATTGCGTGCGACTTTCGCCCTTTCAGGTCGACGACAAAACCAACTCCACAGGCGTCGTGTTCAAATTTCGGATCGTACAGCCCCTGCTTTGCTGGGCTTCGCATCCATGTCATACAAAACCACCCTCTTCCCCAAAATTCCGGCTTCTCTGTCCCGCCAAGGCATGATCGAATGTAAGGCTAGATCCCGGCGCCACAATACAATACTGCCGCAGCGAACTTCACTTCGCCAAGCGGGCTTGATCGCTTGAAAGTCGTCACCCCATAAGGTCGACGTCCGCGACGCCCGCAACGGATACAGCTTTTTAAAATACGCATCTAATTTACCAATATCAAGAGCAAAATTCATAAATAAAACTCATGATCTGCCTCCGATCCCTGTATGCGTCGACCACCGTAATTCCTGCACTATCTCGACCGAACCGGTCGAATGCGCGCAGTACACCCGGCATCTGACAGTTAGAGACATGTTTCCCAACGCTTTCAGAAATGGATACGGAGACCCTGCTGCTCACGCTGAAGAAGAGCAAACTCCACCCTCGGAAAACAACTCTTGAGAGCAAACTGGAGCAAAACTTAACTAAACCGGACGGGCTACCGCAGGACCGGCAGTGGTTCTGGTCTTACCGGCGCGGCCGCCAACATATTCGCAAAGTTCCACCAGACGTGTCGAGTAGCCCCATTCGTTGTCATACCACGCCAGGACCTTTACGGTGCGTTGATCGACCAGTAGTATAAAAGGGGCGTCGACAATAGCGGAACGGGAATCTTTTAGAAAATCAACCGAGACGACAGGATCTTCCGAGTATCCGAGGATATGGCGCAAATCTCCCTCCGCAGCTCTCTTGAAGGCTGTCTTTACTTCTTCTATCGAAGCCGGGCGTTCCAGCACGGCAGTGAAATCAACCAGCGAAACATTGGGCGTGGGGACACGAACTGATATGCCGGTTAATTTTCCCTTTAATTGCGGCAGCACAAGGCCAACCGCCTCTGCAGCGCCGGTCGTTGTGGGGATCATGGAGAGCGCGCCTGCGCGTGCCCGCCTCAAATCCTTATGAGGGAGATCCAGAAGTCTCTGGTCATTGGTATAAGAGTGGATCGTCGTCATCAATCCGTTTTGGATTCCAAAATTCTCAAGCAATACTTTCGCCACCGGCGCCAGACAGTTCGTGGTGCAACTGGCGTTGGAGATAATGTGATGTCGATCCGGATCATACTGTTCTTCGTTCACTCCCAAGACCATAGTGATATCGGCGTCTTTTGCGGGCGCAGAAATGATCACCTTGCGAACCGATCCAGTCAAATGTTTCGCCGCGGCCTCACGGGACGTAAAGAGGCCGGTAGACTCCACCACCATCTCCACCCCAAATTGCCCCCATGGTATTTTTTCAGGGGATTTTTCGGCAAATACACGAATCTTCTTGCCGTTCACAATTAGATTTTCACTGTCCCACCGAACTTCGCCTGGGAATCTCCCGAAAACGGAGTCAAATCGAAATAAATGCGCCAGGGATTGGACCGGGAAGATATCATTGATTGCAACAATGTCGCACTGCGTGTCCTTTTCCATCGCCACACGCAACGCTATCCTGCCAATACGACCAAAACCGTTGATTCCCACTTTTACGCTCATAACCTTCTCCCCACAATTGTAAGATCCCAATGTTGAACCGAATAAGCGCCCTCTGCGAACACTCCAATTTTATCCCACGTGTCCATCGGATGAGTCAACAGATGAACAAGACCCGCCTAGACTCCCGTACCAGAAGGCCGTTGAACATGTCGAGGCGCCGATTTGAAGCCGCCGGGCAGATCTCCACAGGCTCCAAGGGCCGAAAGCGAATAGCCCGCCTATCCGGTGGTTGCGAAGATGACATCGGCACTTATACTCGTGTAAATTCGTCAATTCATGGCAAAGAAAAAAAGATCTGGAACCGCCGATGTGAAGATGGGGCAGATGACTTGGCTCCGTACGGTGTTCGTCGAGACAGAATCTGCTGCCCGCTGGCATCCTTGGATTATCGCAGCTTTATGTGTACTCGCCTACAGCAACACCCTGGGACACGAACTAGTGTGGGACGATGGCGCTGCAATCAAGGGAAATCCGCTGGTTGGGTCTTTTAACCTTCGAGGAATTTTTACGACCGCCTACTGGTACCCGAACCCAAAACTGACGGACCTTTACCGTCCGATTACTGTGCTCTCCTTCGCTCTTAATTATGCGGTTAACGGATTTGCGCCACTCTTCTATCATCTGACAAACGTCATCTTACACGCGCTCAATTCATTGATCGTCTTGCTGCTGCTGCGCAGATTAACCAACAGCTACCGGCTGGCTCTGGCGGCGGCGCTGATTTTTGCGCTGCACCCGCTGCATACAGAAGCAGTCGCCTGGGTCAGTGGGCGCGCGGAACTCCTCGGTTGTCTCTTCATACTGTTGGCATGGTGGACGAGTTTGGAGAGAGAAAATCAAAAACTAGCGTGGTGGAGAATAACGGTTGCCGCTACCCTGTATTTACTTGCTTTATTCTCAAAAGAAAGCGCCTTGGTTTTCCTGCCTCTTGCATCGTGCTTTCGTGCGGTACGTTCCCAGTCAGTTTTGTCCATGCAGGACCACTCCCGGTTCCATTGGCGCAGCATCTTCCGTCCTTGCGATCTGGCTTTCCTGTGTTCTGCGACTGCTTTCATCTTTGCACGCTGGGTGGTGCTTGGACAGGTCGGACCCAAGACGGCAGACACGGTTCCTTTTGCGGAAAATCCACTCGCATATTCATCGGCGGCAACGCGCGTCCTGACCTCCATGAAGTTGCTTGGACTGTATTTGTGGAAGATGCTCTGGCCATGGAATCTCTCCGCTGACTATTCGTTTAACCAGATTTCGTTGGCCACATGGTACGATCCGGCTTTTTGGACCTCGGTGCTGGCCTTTTGCTTGTGTGTCACTCTCGCGATAAAAACTCGCTTCTCTTCCTGGATCTGGGGAGGCATTTTGGCTGCTTGCGCCGGCCTAGCAATGGTGATCCAGCTATTTTTCCCCACCGGGACACTCTTTGCCGAGAGGCTTGCATACTTCCCGCTGCTCGGATTCTCCATTGCCGCGGCGGCGGCGGTGGATCATCTACAGGCGACCCGCCGGCTCTCGACGCAGGCATGGTCCCTACTGGCCGTTCTTCTCCTTGCTTTCTTTGTGCGCACCGTTACCCGGAACCCGGATTGGAGAGATAACAACACCGTGTACGCTGTGATGGCGACGAACGCTCCCCAGAGCGCTAAAGCTCAAACTCTCGCCGGTCTGCAGTTGGTGGAACGATATCCGAAAGCCGCGCGCGCCTATTTTGAGAAATCTTTGCAAATTTATCCCCAATATCTGCAAGCTAAATTGGGGCTGGCTCAAGCGGAGATCAACGCCAAGAATTTTGCGAGAGCGGAGCAAATTTTAAGGGAGGCCGTGCAGCAGGACCCATATTCCCTGGAAGCCATGCAAGCTCTCGCAGTGGCCTATCGTGGAAGCGGCAGATTCGATCAGGCTTTAAAAACTAGCGACCAAATACTGGCACAGCAGCCAAACGATGCGTTTGCCTTAACACAGCGCGCCATGGCCCTGGAAGGCTTGCAGCGCAATGCCCAAGCAAGAACGGCATACAGAGCCGCAATCGCCGCGGGAGCAGACAGCGCCGAAATACGCAATCGTCTCGGAGCCATCTTTCTGCAGGAAAGAAACTTGGCAGCGGCACTCGAACAGTTTATCCTGGCAAGGGAATTCCAGCCCTCTGATCCGGTCACCTATTTCAACCTCGCCGATCTCTATCGACAGCAGGGAGACAAAGAAAAAGAGCGCCAGGCTTACCTGGACTTTCTCCGCTACTGGAAAGGAGACCCGCGCGTTGCCGCCACCGTTCGCGCTCGTCTAAACGCTCTACCGTGATGCCGCCTCGTCACACCTACTCAGTTTTGTACCAGAGTTCGGTGTTTCGCGCTCTGCGTCTGATTTCAGTCACGGTGTTTCCGTTGATTGCAACGCCTTGGTCGATTATAGTAGCGCTCAGTTCATGCCTGGTATGATTCGACGAAGCGCCTCGTTCATGTTCTATCTGCTGCTGGTAGTCGCACTTGCTGGTTGCACGAGAGCCAGATCCCCTTTGGAACGCCATCGCGCTGATCTCTATCCTATCCCTGCGGATGCCGAGAAAATCGACGTTCTCCAGGGAAAATTCGGGGGGCGACTAGTTTACCCCTTGCTCCGACCTCCGAGAACTTTCAATCCTCTTGCCGCTTCCGATGAAGATACCGTCACGGTCACCTCGCTGATTCACGCGACTTTGCTGGAAATCGACCGATCTTCAATGCAGATCATGCCGGGTCTAGCAAAATCGTGGCAGCCGGAAAACGGCGGCAGAGATGTGCGACTTCAATTGCGCAGAGACGTCCGTTTTTCCGATGGGCAGCGGTTCAACGCCGATGACGTTATCTTTACCTTTGATGTGATCTACGCAGAGAATTCCCACAACGTACGCAAAGATGATTTGACTTTGCGCGATGACAAAATTAAGTACACCCGCGTCGGGGATTACGAAATACTCCTGGAGTTTTCATTTGTCTACGCTCCGGCTTTGTATCTGCTAACTACGATCCCCATCTTGTCTCGGCACCTTCTGCAGCCGCTTCTCAGCGGCAGACCCGTGGAAGCGCTCATGGGTTTGGAAACCGCGCCCGACAAATGCGTCGGCTTGGGACCGTTTCGTCTCAAGCAAATCAACGCCAACGAAAGGATCGTGCTGGAGGCCAACCCCCATTACTGGAAAACCGATTCCTCCGGCCGACGTCTTCCTTATTTGAATGAATTGATCTTGCCCGTGGTTAACAGTCGGGATTCTGCGTTCCTGCAATTTCGATCCGGGATCGTTGACCTGATCGATCGCTTGCGAGTGGAAGACTACCTCGCTCTTGCCAACAAGAAGCTGGAAGGCATTCAGGTTCAGAATGCGGGAGCTTCCACGAAACTAGACCTGCTCTGGGTAAACCAAAACTCGGGCTTCACCTCTTCCAAGCGCGCTTATTTCGGCAATCCCATTTTTCGCCGCGCGCTGGCGCGCGCCATTGACCGAAGGGCTCTGGTCGAAAATGTCTACCACGGACAGGCGGAAATCTTGTCTGAACTCTGGCCTCCTTCGTTGCGACAGTGGTATACCCATCTCCCATCTTATTCCTACAATCCAGACGAAGCAGTTACGTTCTTTTTGCGCGCGGGTCTAAAATTGATCGAGCAGAACGGCCGTAAACAGCTCCTGGATGCCGCAGGGAAGCCCCTCACATTGATGCTCCTCATAAACACGAATCCCATCAAGGAAGCGATCGCAACCATGTTGCAAGAAGATTTTCTGCGCGTGGGCATTCAATTGCAGATCTCGCAGAGCGACCAGCGCGCCCTCATTAATCGCTTCTTGAATAAGCGCGATTACGAAATGGTGCTGTTCACAATCGCGGTTCCTCCGGAACCGGCCGACCTACAAAGCGTTTTGAAGTCTCGCGGGGAGCAGCATATGTGGAACCCAGCTCAAAAGACACCCGCAACACTCTGGGAGGCGGAGATCGATCGACTGGTTGACGATATCGTGACGATCCCGGGAGTTGAAAGGCGTCGCCAATTGTTTGCCCGCATTCAAGAGATCATCGTGGAGCAGATGCCGGTGATTCCACTCGTATCCGAGAACGTGCTGATCGGTCTGCGCAATAACGTAAAGAATGTGCGTCCCAGTGTCCTGGTTCCCCATCTTTTATGGAACGGTTGGGAGTTATACGTCGACTAATGCTTCGTTCGCTGCTCCTTCGCATCGTCCACGCCGTACTGTCGCTGGTCTTGCTCTCCCTCCTGGTGTTCTTGCTGAGTCGCGCCATGCCGGGCGATATCTGGACCGAGTTGCAGATGGACCCCTCGATCTCCCCCGCCACCATCAAGGAGCTCCGCGACAGTTATGGCCTGAACCGGCCGGAGCCCATCCAATATCTGCTCTGGCTGGAGCAGGTCTTACATGGAAACCTTGGTTATTCCGCGGTAGAAAAGCAGGCGGTTGCCCCGTTGCTCTGGCAGCGTTTGAGCCGTACCGTTGCTTTAGCTACGACTACCATGGTCATAACCTTCGTGGCGACTCTGATACTGTGCTTTCCAGTTTTTCAAAGAAGGTGGCAGCAACGTTGGCTAGACTCCAAGTTGATTCCGATGCTGCTTGCGTTCCCTGTCGTTTTGACCTGTCTCTTTGTCAACTGGGTCCACATCGTCATCTTCCCGCCAGTTTACGGTCAGGAATTTGGCAGCATGGGTTATATGTTAGAGCGGCTTTTTTGGCCCTCCCTGGCTCTTTCCATTCCGCTCACTGCGTTCCTCAGCAAGCAAATGCGCAACGAAACCAGACAGATACTGCGCATGCAGTACTTTATGATTGCGAGATCGAAGGGATTGCCAATCCCAGGGCTGCTGCGGAACGGTTTGAAGCCGGCGATACCCGTTTTCCTCAACCTCACCGGATTTCTATTCACATCTCTAATGGGTGGAACAGTAGTCGCCGAAACGGTGTTCGATATCCCAGGGATTGGTCTATTGACCTGGCATGCGATGCTCAATCGTGACACCCTCCTTCTGGTAGCCGGGGTTCTTGCGGGGTGCAGTCTGGTAATCCTAGGGAACCTGGCTGTCGACTTGTTAACCATCTGGGCCGATCCTCGATTGCGAAAGCCAATACAATGAGAGCTGCTCTCCTTTTCTTGGCACTTCTGTGCTGCCTGGCGGGATGTGCCCCGTTCGTTTCTCCCTATGCCCCTCACGAACAGGATCGCCAGAACGTTCTGCGTCCTCCATTATTCCACTCGCCACACAACGGTCCGCTGCAATGGTTCGGACTCGGCCCAGATGGCCGGAGGCACTTGTACCGTGCCAGGTCTGGAAAATTCTTCTTGCTTGGCACAGACATCTTCGGCAGGGATCTGTTTACTAGAATTTGCTATGGAGCACGAATTTCTCTCGCCGTAGGCCTCTTGGGAACATTCTTAACACTATTGGCAGGCACATTTGTCGGTTTGCTAGCAGCCATCGCCGGTGGATGGATGGACAGCGTTTGCATGGAGATGACGAACTTTGTACTCTCGCTCCCAACACTCTTCCTGTTACTTGCACTGCGCGCGCTATTCCCATGGGAAGTCACCACAGTGGCGATTTATTTGATCCTGGTTTCCATCCTCGCGCTAACCGGTTGGGCAGATGTCGCACGCATGGTGCGTGCCAAGGTCTTGTTGATGAAATCCGAAGAGTACGTTCAGGCGGCTCTTGCCATTGGCGTGTCACCTGCACGCCTTATCTGGCGACATCTGGTGCCTGGCCTTATCCCCTATTGGTTAGTGCAGGGAACCCTACTCATCCCAGCGTTCCTCATGAGTGAGGTGACTCTTTCCTTCCTGGGCGCAGGGATCCCCGAGCCGGACGCAAGCTGGGGAAACATTCTCCGCCAAGGCTTGTCATTAACCGTCCTAACTGCCAGCCCCTGGATTCTCTTGCCGGGCATATTCATCATCGGGACGGCCGTGAGCTTTAATGCTTTGGCCGATTGCCTGCGGCGCCTGACAGATACCGAAACAGCCTAGATTGCGAAGGTAAACAAGGAGTAAGGTTCAAAAACAAAGTACTTAGCCCGCGCGGATCATTCGTGAACCTCGCAATTCGGGCTGAATTTTTGGATAAGCATTGCGATTGGATATTTTCCATGGGCCGTCACCAAACACACATTGCTTCTCATTCTTCGTCGATCGTTCGGCTAGTTAACGCTCCCGGTCGGCTCCAAAGGCCAGCGTTCATTCAATATTCTCTCAAAACGGGGCTTCAGGATCAGATCATAGGTAGCTTGCTTATCTGGAAACATCCGGAGAATGGCCATCTCGGTATTGCGTACCAGTTGTATCGCCTGCGACAAAGTCAAATTAGAATCTTGATATAAGATACTGCTCGTCAAGTCCACCAAGAACCTGAGACGACGGATTTTTTTCTGCTCTTCCAAGATCGCTTCTTGTAAGTCACTCATTGCTGGCATTGTAACACCAACGTTACACGGCAACCCTCCTGCGTGATTGAAAAATTGAAATTGCCCGCTCGATACAGACAATACAATATCCAAAGCCCGCCAGCTCCAACTCTGTGATGTTGTTACCACAATTCTTGCAGCTCTCTCCGCAATGTCTCGACTTCTTCGCAGCAACGGCGCGCTTGATCAAAATTTTCGGATCCGCATCTTCAAAGATCTTCCCAGCCACTCGAACACGATAGCTCCTCATTTCAAAGTCTCCCCAACATGGCGGTGGGGAATCCAGGTCTAGGCCCTCCACCAAGCCCAGCCCCAGATTCCCCACCTGGAACGCCCAGTATCGAATATCGATGAACCGACCAGGTCGCTGCACGGTAATGGCGATGGCCATTCTGACGGCGCCGCTTACATTACCTGTACTTGCGCATCACCCCAATCACCACTCCTTGAATCCGCACACGATCCTCGGCCAAGACTAACGGTTTGAAATCGGGATTGGACGGCTGCAGGCGAATCTTGGATCCTTCCCGATGAAACCGTTTGAGCGTGGCCTTATCACTGTCCACCAGCGCAATCACCATCTCGCCGTTGTTGGCGCTATTGCGCTGCTCGACGATAATCAAGTCACCATCTTCGATGTGTTCGTCAATCATCGAGTTCCCGGTTACCCGCAACACGTAATTCCTTTGGCCGCGCGAAACGAAATGTTCGGGAACTGCGATGGCCTCGGAATTTTCAACCGCTTCGATCGGAACGCCCGCTGCCACATGGCCGAGTAACGGCAATTCTACGCTCTGGGACCGGTTCAAAAGTCGGATAGACCGGGCTTGGTTACTGGCACGATGGATACATCCTCGCCTCTCAAGTGCCGTGAGATGCTTGAAAACCGCATTGACCGAGGCGATTTCGAATTGTCCGGCGATTTCCTCCAGGGATGGAGAGTAACCCCTTTGCTCCACAAAACGCTCGATGAAGTCCAAGATCTCCCTTTGCCGACGAGTTAGATTCACAGTAATTTTCCCCTTTTATTCACCACAGAAGAGCATGGGTGGAGAAATGGTGAAATGTCAACTGAAATTTATATCAAAATTTACGTTGGAGAAAAACAGAGCAAGCGCTCTTATCACTCTTCTGAGAACATCAGAAAGTAATTCTCAGGAATCTGATGAGGCTGCGCACGATTATTTTCGGAACAAGTCATTCATGTCGCTTTTTGCGACACCCGCGAGCATGAAAATGAGAGTTTCGGCAGCGACTGAGCGGTGAATGAATCGAGGTGCTAAGATCCTGGACTACCTGCGTCCATTTTCGAAGCAGCAGAGAGGCGGAAAACGCAGAGAGGGCGCGGCGAAACAAAACTCTGCACAGTGGCCGCGGCTCTCTGCGTTCCGGGGATCATTTCTTGCGTATCTCAGAACGGGCAAGCGCACGCCCTGAGGGCTTTGGGTTCCCCCCGAGTTCAAGTCCAAATTCGACTTCTCTATCCCTTTTACTCTTGCGGCGGTGGCGGTACCGGGCAGCAGTCATCAGCCGCGGAATAGGCGCCAGTTTGACCGTTTTGCAAATCCGGCGAGTGCCGCAAATCTCCAGATCCGCTCCACACGAACAGTGAAAGCAACAACAAAGCAACGTTAAACATATTTCCTCCTCAGCAAAGTTTGAATTGTCTGAATGTGGACTAGACTAAGAGACAGGAAAGGGCGGAAACACTTTTTTTGCAGTTTCCAATTCAAATCTGATATCTCGTTGGTTTTTACAAAACAGGTTGACCTATGCAAGAAACTTGATTTGCAGGCTGGTTTCGCACTACTCTGTCGGCAATATGTTGTACGCCTATATTAGCTGGGCTGGAAATCTTGCATTACTGCTGCTTATTTTCTTCCGGTTTGTTAAAAATGAGATGCTACGCCGCTACCCTGTTTTTTTTGCGTATCTAGGTCTTGCGCTCCTCATTTCCATTGCCTGTATTCCAGCCGCGTTGTTTTTCGGAATACATTCGCGCCGGTACTACTATTTCTACAACCTTCTCAACATGTTCATTCCGTTATTCCAGTTGTGGGTCTTGTGGGATCTCCACCGCCGCACCATTGGAAATGACAAAACTTCTTTGTGGGCCGTTTCCAGTTCCGTTACTCTACTGGCTGCAATGACGGCGCCTGTGATGTGGAAGGTCTTCGCGCTACACGGAGTTGATTTCTTCACCCGGTACCACGCGGTGGCCCTGTCATTGCAGGTAGGAGCGTGTATCTTGGTTTACCGAACGGTATGCTTCCGATGTGACTTCAACCTGGGGCGGAACCTAAAAGGGATCTTGGCAGGACTGTCGCTCATGGTGGCGTTCCAGGCCGTTAACTTCACACGTTTTCTGGTGAGACAAGAGACTTTTGAGAGCTTCAGTTTCTTTGTCCCGTTTATTTACTTTCTGGCCCTGATCGTCTTTGCATACATGCTGTGGAGCTACGAACCGGCATTTATGCAAACGAGGGTTTACCAATCCGAAATCGCCTCGCTGGAGGAGCGGCTTCAAAAAGTAAACGAGCAACTGCAGCAGGCTCTGAAATCGTTACTTCTGCCCCGATGATTTATTTCTACGTAGCGGCAATCTCTCTGGTGCTGGTTTTCCACGTTTTTTACCAGCACGTGGCCTCGCTCCGCTGCGACGAACGCGAGGTGCGACACTTAGAGAAGGTGGAGCTACATCTGGCACACATTCTGAGGCTGTTAGATGCGCCCGATGTACGCCTGCTTATGGAAATTCCTCAGTCACGCCATTCGCTGTTCCTAGAGTTTTCCGACTCTCTGAAAAAAGATGTTTTGGAACTGGTGCGGCTGCGTGCGTTGGGAATAAAATCACTGGTCTACGCCGGGATTTTCTTTGTTTGCTACTATTTGATCCGCTTCAAGGCGAGGCTGCTCTGCAGCCGCCAAGATTTGCGCTTTCTTTCCGGTCTGGAACTAGCCTTCTTCCGCACCTTGCAAGAAGCGCGCTAACGGTTGTTGCGGACATCGGCCCCAGCCAGTGGCCCGCCAAACAATTGTGACCAAATTGCCAGGTAATGTTCGATCAGCTTTCTCACATAGTCCCGGCAATCTTGCGTCTTGAGAAATAGATAAAAAGTCGCAGCCGCCTGCTTTTTCTCAAACCAGAGGCCATGCTCATAGCGACGTCCCTCTTCCAGGTAAAGAATCAATCGGTCCAACAGGAAGTCACTCAAGTGTTGGTGGAGAACGACGGAGCACTTGCCATTTTGCAATGAAAACAGCGCAGCCCCCTCGGCTTCAGACAGCGAGACTATTTCGTTAAGACGAAATTCCTGAATCTTTTTCAGATAAAAGGGGTGACCACCAGACGGGGCTTGCTCTGTCTCTATTGGCCAAACTGCATCGATATCAGTTTCCAGCACTCCCAGGATACGAAACAGGTTGTCAAGACTGATGTTGTAGAAGCCCCCTTCCATGCAAGCATACGAGCTTGACGGAATACCCGCCTGATAAGCCAGTTCTTGGAGACTGATTTTCTTCCTGAGGCGAAGTTCGCGCAGCTTCTGCCGTACACAATGGTTCACAGCTCTATGCCTAGCCATAATCTACCCCCTTAATTTGACAAAAAATTAATGGAAAACTACCTAAATGTAAAGAAATTTCAACGGAACCGTGGATCACGGTTCCGCTCCTTGCTCCTACTGTTAGACGAAAAACCTCCGCGAGCCTGTCCTTTTCGGCGTCCTGGCCACGATTGTCGGCCTGGGATATGCGACCCGTGACCTATGACCCATTGCATATTGAAATGATTTGGAAATACCAAAACCCCTTTCTCTGGCATCCTTGGGAGTTCTATTTTGTATGCATGACACTCGCATGGTCGCCCACTACCAAGATCCTTGTAGTAGATGATGAACCTTCTGTTGTCTTCCTTCTGAAAAACTTCTTAGAGAGAAGAGGCTATGAGGTGGTGACAGCGTCCCGAGGCGACGAGGCGCTTGCGAAGCTCAAGGAACAAAGTCCCCAAATTGTACTTCTCGACATTCTGCTTCCGGGTGGCAACGGGTTGGAGGTCTTAAGGGAAATTAGACAACTTGAAGAAGACATCGGCGTAATCATGATTACGGGAGGCGGCGATGAAGCCGCCGGGAGAATTGCGATGGAAAATGGAGCGTTCGACTGCATCTTCAAACCCTTCGATCTTGAATATCTGGAAAATGCATTGTGCTGGATGCTTCGGCTCAGCGCCTGATATCCGAGTGGCAGTCGCCACCAGGCTCTTACAATTGGAATCCTCCTTCCCAGGTTTTCTTTTGCACCGGTTCCACGGCCACGTCGATGGTCAGCCTTTGACCGCCGCGAATACACTCCAGTTTCAACGTCCTCAACCTTTCTTCTCTTAAGATCCCCGACAGGTCCTGCGTACGGGTAACTGCCTTGCTGTTGGCTGCCGTGATTACGTCACCGGCTCTGAGACCAGCTTTTTTCGCCGGACTCCCCTCATTTACGCTGGTAACCAGCACTCCTGATTTGCCAGGAACTCTAAAATACTCTGCCAACTGTTCGGTAAGATCTTGCACCTGCACGCCTAAACGAACTGACTGAGAGGCCGGAGGAGTGAAACGCCGCATCCAGCCAAGCCCAAAAGGCAGTTCGAACTCGAAAGCTCCCTCCGGAATTCCCGGCAAGAACTGGCGCGGCCCCTCCACCATCTTTACATTGAAGGATTTGCGTCGGCCTTCTCGTATCGCAGCCAACAGAACACTCCGGCCGGGAAGAGTTTCCCAGACAAGACGTCTCAATTGGACAGCACTATGAATGCGCTCATTGTTAAACTCCACAATCACGTCGTTCTGTTGTAAGCCTGCCTCGGCTGCAGGACTTCCCGACAGAACTTTTTCCACGACAACCCCATCCTCCGAAGGAAGTTTCAAATTCGACACATCGTTGCTGCGAACGTCTCTGAGATGGATTCCTAAATAACCCCCGCCGGCCTCTCGCCAGATACCAAATCCGCTGCCGTCCCTGCCGCGCCACTGCTGTGCAGTAACCTGCGAGGGGGCGCACGCAAACACGCCCAAAATCAATGTTGGAAGTAAGAACTTTATGCTGTTCATTTTCAAGATCCTCCACTGCCTTTAAATAGAACGTCAGCAGAAACGGCAAGTTCCAAAATTGTTTCGGCAAAAGGAGTCTCCCTTTGCTATTCTTAATTCGACTCAACAAGAGCGCGGGAGGCTTTGTGCTTGGATTCTTACGTGTCGTAAGCATTATCTGGTATTCAACAATTTTTATCTTCGTTCTGGCCGCCAATTCAAACCAACTCCAGTCTAAACCCCAGGTAGCGTCAGAACAGCAGGTACACCAGGATCAGGAACGACCCAAAACTGAAACACAGAAATCGAATCAGCCGGTCCCTTTTGAAGATCCGAAGAAACCGAAAGCCGACGTTCCGCGGCTTGCAGACACCAATAACTTGGCAAACCTCGATCGGAAAACAGCGTTGGGCGAGGTGAATGGCCAGGCCGTTAGCCTGGAAGACCTTGATCGTCTTATTGAGTTTGGCACTCCCGAGATGCAAGCCGAGTTTCGCAGCGGGGACTCGAGCAAAAAGCAACTCCTACAGAATTACCTGGAAAACCGCGCTTTTTACCTCGAATCTCTGGCAAGCAAGGTGGATCAAGACCCAGGTTCGGATCTCGAGGCCCGGCTAGAACTGGTGCGCCAACAGATTTACGCAAATGCCTACTTGAGCAGAGAGTTGAAGAAAATTTCGACAACCGAGGAAGAATTGCGGAAATATTATGAAGATTATAAGAAAGAATTCGAGATCCCGGAAGGCGTCAACGCCAGCCATATCCTGGTGAAGACGGAAGAAGAGGCGCGCGAAATCAGAAAACAATTGGATGAAGGAGCCGATTTTGCAGAGTTAGCGAAGCAAAAGTCCATGGACACGACCAACAAGAATAATGACGGCAATCTCGGCTTCATTCTGCGAGGCACGATGTTGCCTCCCTTCGAAGAAGCCGCGTTTAGCTTAAAACCGGGACAACTCAGCGATCCAGTCCATACCACATTTGGTTACCATGTGATCAAAGTCTTGGAGGTTCGTCCAAGAACTGTACAAGCCTTTACCGACGCGAAGAAAACCATCGAGGCCCGACTGTTGCAACAAAAACAACGGGAGTGGTTTCAGACCAAAAGAGAAGAGTTAAAATCCAGATACAAAGTCAAGATTTACGACAAGTACTTTATGCCCCCGTCATCTTCGTCAGGACCCTTTTCAGGAGCGGACAGCGCCGAGGCTAACCAAGCGGAGAAAAACACAACTCAACCAGATCAGCGTTAGAATATTTCGTAAATTATTGCAACTTTTGGGGCTCACCATCTATCAGGGAAAGTGAGCGATTTGCAGAGCACAGTCGCCCGGCGGACCAGCCGACCGAAGAAAAAGAATGAGTTTCCTGCCCGGCAGCTCGAGCTGCTGGTGGAAAAGGCGAAATGTGGCGATTTGGCATCGTTTCAGGAACTTTACCGCGCATACGCCCGGAAGATCCTCAACTATATTTTCCGGATGACCGGTTCGCGGGAGGAAGCGGAGGATCTAACGCAGGACACGTTTATCCTGGCTTACAGAAATCTCGGAAAGCTGAAGGACAACTCCAAGTTCCAGTCCTGGCTCTACCGGATCGCTCAAAATAACATTTACCAAAAGTACAGGACTCGATTTCGACGCATTGAGTCCATTGAAGGCGGCGAAGAGGATTCCGGGATGTCAGAGATGCCAAGTCCGGAGAAGACGCCAGAAGGCGCGGCTCTTTCCAAAGAATTGCGAACTGTCGTGCAGCGGGTGATTAGCGAGCTTCCGGAGAAATACCGACAAGTGTTCATCCTATCCGCCGTCCATCAATATAGTTACGAAACGGTCGCTGAAATTGTGGGCCGTTCACTGCCCTCGGTCAAATCTGACATTCATCGCGCCCGTGTCGAAGTCAGGGATAAAGTGAAGAAGTACTTGGGAGAGAATTATGGAATGTCCGGCATGCAAGGATAACCTCACTGCTTACCTCGACGACGAACTTATCGAGAAGGATCAAGAACTGATGGAACAACACCTGGGTCACTGCGTCCCCTGCAAAGCGGAATTTGAATCGCTGTCACGCTCCTACCAGCTAGTTACCAACGCCCTTGAAGTAATCGAGCCGCGAGCGCAACTTTGGAAACGCATCGAAGCCGCAATTCAACCTCAGCCCCAGAGTGTCCCTTCAGCCGGTTGGCAGCAGATCTTCTCGAGCCTATTTCGAACTCCTCTCCGTCGATTCGGTGTTGCATCTTTTGCCATCATACTGCTGGCTAGCTCAATGCTCCTATTTCAACAAAGCGATCGTCGTTCCGACCCGCAGACGGAAGCTCTGCAACAACAGTTAAATGAAATGATCGAACGAATGGACCAACAAGAGCTCTTGCCTCACAATTTCTTCCTCTCCCCCACCGGAGAGGAATACGGCTCGAACCCATTTGCCGTACACGATGCAAGTTTGGACCTCAATCCTTTCCAAACAGAGACAGTCCGCGCCACGGATCAACTAGTTGATGACCTGTTAAAAGGTGGTACGACAAATTTCACCACAGACGAATCGGAGACCAAGGAAGCTAGATGAAAAAATTTCTCCTGCTCAACCTTCTGGCGCTTTCTGGCTTTCTTCAGGAGACGCGAGGACAACAGCAAGATTCGATTTGGGAGCAGATCCGCAGAATCGCGGAAGCTCAGCACGAGATCGTAGCGCTCACGATACGGCAGAATAATTTTAGTCACGTGCTGCCAGAGATGCGCAAAGTCTACGCTCTAAGATTCCCTGAAAAATACGAATCAGCGTTGAGTCAGGAAATCGAAATCGTGGCTGATTCCTTAATGCACAAGAAGCAGTATGACATCGCGCACCAAGTAATCGATGAAGGGCTGAACGCTCTGAGGCTCAACAAGAACAAGGCTGCTGTTTTGAAGAAAAAGGCCTACATCCTGAAGAAGGAAGGGAAAGAAGCGGAGGCTCTCAGATATTTTAGGCAATCCGTCGCTTTAGAAACGGCACACTGAGAGCACCAAGCACATCTCACCTCGATCTCGCCGGTACGTTCTCCGATTCCATGGCGAGAATGCGGATCACGGTTGAAGGGTCGAGGTTGACACCAGCGAGCACACCGTCTCGAAACAGAGTTTACCGTACGTAATAAAAGCGAGCAGGGTCTCTATATTTCAGCCTTTACATTTCGTGTTCTCCCTTCACATTTCGCAGGCCTGCGGCATGCGCTCGCCGTTTGAATTCCTTCCATGCATCCTTTATGATTCCTGAGGATGGAGCAGAAAAATGCCAACTGACCGTCGCACTGCAGAGCAGCTCACACGTAAAAAGGAGTGGGAAGAGGGGATTCTAAAGCAGGCACTGGAATACCTCCCGGAAAGAGAGATCCCATTTACTACCGTTTCGGGCAAAGAAATTGCGCCTCTGTATACCGAGGAAGACCTTCAAGGATGGGACAGTAACCGTGATCTCGGCTTCCCCGGAGAATTCCCATACACGCGCGGTATCCATCCCAGCATGTATCGAAGCAGACTTTGGACGATGCGGCTGTTCTCAGGCTTTGGAACGCCAGAAGATACGAATTCAAGATTTAAATATCTGCTCGCCTCCGGACAAACGGGCCTTTCGGTGGCGTTTGATCTACCCACCCTGATGGGGATCGACTCGGATAATCCTTTGGCGGAAGGGGAGGTCGGCAAGTGCGGAGTGGCAATTGACACACTCGAAGACATGGAAATCCTGTTTGACGGCATCCCCCTTGCAGACGTTACCACGTCGATGACTATCAACGCTCCAGCCGCGATTCTATTCGCAATGTACGTGGCGCTGGCGCAAAAGCAAGGAGCGGATATAAGAAAGATATCCGGCACGATCCAAAACGATATTCTGAAGGAATACATCGCCCAGAAAGAGTGGATTTACCCGCCGCGACCCTCGATGCGCTTGGTAATCGACTCCTTCAAGTTTTGTGCCGAGTATGTGCCGCGCTGGAATTCCATCTCGATCTCCGGCTATCACATTCGCGAGGCCGGAAGCACTGCAGTACAGGAACTGGCGTTTACCCTGCGAGATGGAATCGAATACGTCCAGTGGGCAATTGACGCGGGAATGAACGTAGATGAATTCGCCCCACGACTGAGCTTTTTCTTCGACTCTCACAACGATTTTTTCGAAGAGATTGCAAAATTCCGCGCCGCCCGGAGGACTTGGGCACGAGTCATGCGCGATCGCTTTCATGCCAAGAATGAGAGATCCTGGCTGTGTCGTTTTCATACCCAGACGGCTGGCTGCACGCTGACCGCGCAACAACCCTATAACAACATCATAAGGATCGCCATCCAGGCGTTAGCGGCGGTCCTGGGGGGAACGCAGTCTCTGCACACCACCTCTCTAGATGAAGCGCTCTCATTGCCCACAGAGATGGGCGCACAAATAGCCTTGCGAACTCAGCAAATCATCGCTCATGAAAGCGGCGCGGACAACACGGTCGATCCCCTCGGAGGTTCTTATTTTGTTGAGAGGTTAACAAATGAAATGGAACAAGACGCCAACGACTATTTTCGGCGGATCGATGAGATGGGCGGGATGGTGGCCGCCATAGAAAGAGGGTTTCCGCAGAGGGAAATCCAGGAAGCCTCGTACAGATATCAAAGAGCTCTGGAAGCGAAGAAGAAAATCGTAGTCGGCGTCAACGAATTCGCCACAGAAAAGGATTATGTTGTGCCGATTCAGGAAATCGGTGAAGACGTTGCGGAGCATCAAAAAGCCCGCCTTGCCAAAGTCAACCGGCAACGGGACAACCGGCGTGTTTCTGCCCTGTTACATGAGCTGAGGGAAACGGCCAAGACGGATCGAAATTTGCTCCCTGTCATGGTGGAAGCCGTCAAGGAATACGCTACCTTGGGAGAGATCTGCGATGCACTGAAGGAAGTTTTTGGAATTTATCAGGAGCCGAATTTCTAGATCGTTATAAAGGAGGAAATGGGAATTCTGTTTCCCTTTTCGTTGATAATGACCACGCATACGATAACGAGCGTGTCCAGGCCGACGGAAACCACCACGGCAGTCGAAAAGTAAACGTTGCAGGGTCAAGACAGTCGAGGGACAAAGTCTTTTTTACCTGATCCGCCAATAGATGACTTCTACCAGGAAAATCCGGGTGCTGATTGCGAAACCTGGCTTGGATGGGCATGACCGTGGCGCCAAGGTCATCGCACGCTCCCTGCGAGACGCAGGAATGGAGGTAATTTACACCGGCCTGCGACAAACGCCCGAGAAGATTGTGTTTGCCGCGCTGCAGGAAGATGTCGACGCCATTGGCCTTTCGGTTCTTTCCGGAGCCCACATGCGCTTGTTTGGCCGGGTCCTCGAACTGATGAAACAGCATCAACTGGAAGATATACTGCTTTTCGGCGGCGGTATCATCCCCACCGAGGACGTAGCGCGACTCAAACAAATGGGCGTGGCCCAGATATTTCTTCCCGGCACCACGACCGAAGAAGTAATTGAGTTCCTCCAAAAAAGCATCAAACCCAAAGCATGAATGCATATCGTTTGGTCGATGAGCAATGAAGAGCTGACAGAACTGGCCCTTCAGATCTATGTGGATCAACAAAGGAGAAAACCAGCCCTTCCGCTGGAGGCTCAATTTTACCCCTACGCCAATCTGAACCACACGGTGCGTCTGCGCTGCGGAAAGATTTTTTTCCGCATCAGCGATGTCATGCAGGATGCCCCCCGATGGGCGCTTCGCGCCATCATCGCAATCCTGCTGCTGAAGCTAAATCACAGAAAAATTACTCCCGAGTTGCAAGCCACATACCGCTCCTATGCGGGGAGCCAGGAAGTGCGTCACAGGATTCACCAGATCCGCCGTCAGCGGGCGCAAAAGCTCTTGAGCCTCAACAACGGAAAATACTTCGATTTGCGGACAACCTTTGACCGCCTAAACCGCCAGTACTTTCAGAGCTCGCTCCGAGTCTCGCTACTCACGTGGAGCGCCCGGAAAACCAGGCGCACCCTGGGGCATTATGACCACTTCCATGACGCGATTGTCATCTCTCGCAGCCTAGACACGGAATGGGTTCCACTCTTGTTATTTGAATTCATCCTCTTCCACGAGATGCTCCACGCTTACAGCGGGGAGCGGTACCACAATGGGAAAAGGTATGCGCACCATCGGGAGTTCCGAATCCGGGAGAAAACATTTCACCGCTACCGTGAAGCGCAGGAGCTGATGAAGCAGTTCTCTGCCCGCATCCGATAAATCAGCCGGGCAGAGTTAAAACGTCTCTGATGAAAGACAAAAGCCTCGAGTCACGCGTACGTTTAACTTTCTTCCCCCTCCAATTGCTGGGTAAGATATCTCTCGTACCCCACTTCTTTGATCACATGAAGCTGGGTTTCCAACCAGTCCACATGCTCTTCCTCATCCTTAAGCAGGCGCGTAAAAAGATCGCGTGAAGCATCATCCCCGGCGTCGCGGGCCACGTTAATGGCCTTGTTGTACATGGCGACGGCCTGGTGCTCCAAATCGACGTCAGCTTGAAGTTGGGTCTTGACGTTGTCACCGACCTGCAGGGTCATCAGTTCCATGGTCGGAGTGTGGTCCAGGAAAAGAATCCGCTCAATCAACTCCTCGGCATGCTTCATCTCTCCGATGGCTTGTTTTTTGATCTGGTTGCCCAATCGATGGTACCCCCAGTTGTGACACATTTCGGCGTGAAGGAAATATTGATTTACGGCTGTTAATTCCTCCTTGAGGGCCCCATTCAGGTGAGCGATCACTTTCGAATTTCCGCGCATAGGTCACTCCTTTCTCAGTCGATAATCCTACTTTTTGTCTCAATACCACGTTCGCATACGCACTTCAATTCCCTGTTCGGATTTTAGAGCGGCGGCAAAGACCGTCAGATCAGAATTCCCGTAGTGATACGGATAAACAATCTTTGGCTTGAACGCCTTCACGCACTCCGCAGCTTCCTCGGGCGGCATGGTGTAGGGGAGGTTCATAGGAACGAAAGCAATGTCAATGTTTCTCAAAGATTTCATTTCAGGAATGCACTCGGTATCTCCAGCGATATAGATCTGTTTTCCGCCCACAGTAAGGATATAGCCATTACCCCTTCCCTTATCGTGATAAAACTTCCCTTGACTCGGTCCACGCACCAGGTTGTACATTGGCAGCGCCTCGATTTTGATTCCCACCAGTGTTTTGCTCTCGCCATGGTTTACAACCACGGCTTCCGTCACTGTCTTGGCGACGGCCGCAGGCGCCACGATGATCGTACCTGGCTTCTTGATATCGCGGATGCGAGCCGGATCCATATGATCCTGGTGGACATCCGTGACGAGGATGAGATCCGCCTTGGGGAGACCGGTGTAGTCTCCCTCATTCCAAGGGTCAATATGAATCGTCTTCCCTTGAAACTCCAACATTAAACTGGCGTGTTTGATAGGCGTAATTTTAAGTGGTCCGTCGGCAGTTTCGATAGCGTCGGCGGTCGCCGCCAACAGTACTCGAAAGGCAAGGAACCATAACAAAGCTAGACTAAATGAGGTTTTCTTCATGAGCGACCTCCTTGTTTATCTTTTCAGGACACCTCTTCGGATCCCAGAATCAACGCAAGAAAATCCAGCCTCCATTGTCCGCTTGCACCTGAGTTCCCAGCCGAAACGGATACTCTCTCATACTCTAATTGAAAGGCCTTAATCTTTCTACTGCTCGCAACACGTGATCCACAGAAATACTTTCAATGCAGCGGGGTGTATCAAATCGGTAGCAGCGATAACCCGGACACGGCATACAGGGAAGGTTTGCCCGCAGCACCTGGTACTCCGTTGCCCATGGATGCCAGACGCTAAAGTCAGAGGATCCCCACAGGACTACCAGCTTTTTCTTTCGCGCCGCCGCCAAATGGGTGGGGCCACTGTCGTTACCAATATATAGACCACACCGATCAATCCAGGCAGTCAGCTCTTCCAGGGAGAGTGGTGGCAGCGTGATTATGACTCCATACGCCATCGAGGCGAGGCGCCTCAACCTCTCTCTCTCAGATGCTCCGGCCGCAGCAACCACAGGCACTCGGTAAATTTCGCATAACCTGCGTGACAGCTCCGCGAAACGAGACAGTTCCCACTCTTTGGTAAAGAGCGTCGCGAACGGGTGCATCAGGATAAACTGACCAGGGTGAATTGCCAGGGCTTCCATTTGATCCTGTACCCGCTGTTGCGCCGGCGCAGCCAAACCGACCTCCAGCCGTATCTCCCGAGGTACCGGAATCCCCAAAAAGCGCAGCGGGGAAAGTTGATGCTCCACAGTGTGGACGCGTTCTGTGTTCCAAAGCGTTCCCGATTTGGGAATGCGTACGTTGCATGCTGCGGCATAGCGGGCAGAGGCATAGGCTACACGGAGCGGCGCTCCCGAAAGAACCGTAAACAGGCCGGCAGTGGAACCGGAATGCATGTTGAAGACCAAATCAAAACGCTTCCGTCGAACGTACGCAATCCATCGAAATCGCTCGACCGGAGAGCAAGACCTTGGGATGGAAATCACCTCGTCCACATCAGGGTGATACCGAAAGATCGCTGCGAAAGGTTCCTCAATCAGCACTGACAGATAGGTGGACGCACGCCACGCTTTAAACGCTTTCGGTACCGGCGTCATTAGCACCGCATCTCCCAGGGAACGCAGGCGCACCAGCAGAACCTTGCGCACCCGCTGAAGCTGCGTTTGAATCGCGAGGGGAACTTCGCAATGGAGAATCAATCGTCAGGCTTTTCGATCCGCGCTTCATCAATAAGCATAACCGGAATGTCATCTCGAATAGGATAAACGCGGTAACAATTTACGCATTTCAAACCTTGTCCGTCCGGGGTCAGTTTCACCTCTTGTTTGCATGCCGGACAAGCCAAAATATCCAACAATTCTTGACTAATGGTCATCAATCTCCTCCTGCTGCCGACGGCGTCATTCCACCGAGAAAGAAGCCAATTTTACATACTGAGCGCCGTCTGGTTTCAAGATACTCCGATAAAGATGAAACCCGCGCACAGTCACGATCCCAGCCTCAAAGTTTTCGCACTTGATTGTAATATAGTCAATCAAGGGACCCAATCCTTTTCTACCCTTCACGCGCCCCAACGTCAGGTGCGGGCGGAATGGCCGTGCCTCGGAAATCCCCATCCAAGACAACGCAGCCTCAACGCAACGGTACAGGCCTTGAAGCGGAGTTGCCGACTCGATCCCCACCCAAAACACTTTCGGGGAATTCAGCGCAGGAAACGCTCCTACCCCACCGACGCGAAGATCAAACACAGCGGACGGCCTACACCGGCTTAGGCTCTCCTTAATCCGCATTAGCATTTCCTCATCGACCGAGCCGAGAAATTTCAGCGTGATATGAATTCCTACCGGATCGGGAAATCGCACCGGTGCGTGAAATTGCCGCATCTCCGCTTGTAGCGTGCGCACCTTTTCTCGTATAGAATCATTAATATCAATCGCCACAAAGCAGCGGGAGAGCATACTATTTACGACGGCGCGCATAGCCCTCTGTCCGGCCATCCAGGATAGATCCTAGCTTCAGCTTCCAATCAACTTCGAGGGACAACGATTGCAAGCTCCATAAGTTCAGGCTTTCGACTTTCGACCCCGAGCTTGTCTTTTGGATTGTAACACCTCCTTCCGGAGCATATTCAGGGCCGCCCGAGTACTCTGGATTCTGATCACTTCACGGTCTCCCAGGAAATGAAACCGCACCGACTGCTTTTTTTCGCCATCGCTATAACCCACAAAGACCGTTCCCACGGGTTTCGCCTCGGAACCGCCGCTTGGTCCTGCCACACCGGTGATGGAAACTCCATAATCCGATCCTACTCGCTTCCGCATGCCCTCCGCCATCGCTTCGGCTATGGGAGCGCTAACGGCTCCATATCTGTGTAATAGTTTTGGCGGCACCTCGAGCAACTGCGACTTCAAGGTATTGCTATAAGCTATGACTCCCCCCAAAAAAAATTCAGAACTGCCGGGTATCCGCGTAATCCATTCTCCCAGCATTCCCCCGGTGCAGGATTCCGCGACTGCGAGGGTGGACCTCCTCTCTTTCAGCAGGTGGGCCAGCACGACTTCCAATGTGATCTCTTCCGTGGCATAGACGCTGTCTCCCAAGACTTGGGTTATCCTGTCAGCTAATTCAGAGAGCCGAGAACTGTCGTCCTCAGCTCGAAAAAACAGTTCAATGTCCCCCGGAGCGGCCAAGATCGTGGCATGGATCTCGGGATACTGGCGGTAAATCGGAGCGACCAGCGTTTCCACATGAGACTCAGGCAGTTCGGCGATTCGAAAATATTTGCGTGATGCCGGACGCAGGCCCAGTTGGTCCAGCAAGGGAATGAGATGCCTTTGAATCATGGGCTGCATCTCTTGCGGCGGACCTGGAAGTAGAAATATGTGCCGCCCTTCATATTTCAAATACTGCCCTGGCGCCGTCCCCTCGGTGTTTTCCAATGCTGTTGCCGTTTCCAAGATAAAGCCCTGGCGCTTGTTAATCTCATTCATCGTCCGGCCCAATCTGCGGAAGCGATCTTTGATCTGCTCAACGATTTCCGAATGGTATTTGAGCTCCAAGCTGAGCAATTCCGACACGGCATGTCGCGTCACGTCGTCTTCTGTGGGACCTAATCCTCCAGTCAGAAAAATGAAGTCAGACCGAGTCAAGGCAAGACCCAGGGCTTGTTTGATTACTCTTGAATCATCACCCACGATACTTCTTGCGATCAAAGGCACACCATAGCCATCCAGCCGTCCGGCAATGTAGACGGAATGGGTGTCGACGCGGTTGGAAAACAGCATCTCCGAGCCGATGGCGATGACCTCAGCAACGAGCGACGCTCTATGGATCGAGCCAGGTAAGGGAGAAGTCATGATTGAATCGTCAAATCACAAATTCCGCAGCGCTGATGCTCACAACTTCCATGCTTGCAAGACTAGTCTGACTTGCTTACGTAAATCAAGCGAGTCGGTTCGTAGAACCTTCACTTCTCGATACCGGAACAGCAGGCGAAGTCTTCTGCACGCTGCACCATGGTTGGTTCTCACCCCTGTATGGCCCTTACAACAGCGCCAATTACATGGTACGCGATCAGAGAATAGGCGCCCGCGATAACATCATCCGACATCACTCCCCATCCAGCAGGCAAGCGCTCAGCCCGCTTGCAAGGCGCAAACTTGCAGATGTCGAAGAAACGAAACAATACAAAGGACGCAAGGATGCTCCAAAACGTACGCGCAACCAGAGCAGTCACCATGAACTGACCTGTAATCTCGTCAATAATTACTACCGGAGGGTCCTTGATTCCAAGGAAACGGCACAGCCTCCCTGAAGTTGCCAGTCCTAGCCAAAACAGAACGACAAGGCTAGCAACGTAACCGAGCCAAAAAGAGAAGCCTGCGAGGAATTGCACCGGATAAGCAAGCAACACTCCCCACAAGGACCCGATGGTTCCAGGCGCGAGGGGAAAGAGTCCTACTCCGAATCCACTCGCAATCCAGAACCATAGTCTATTTTTTGGGATCTTGTTTCTGGGAGAGTTCTTCATCTGCCGATCGATACTCGCCATCTTTTCCCGGCACTACATAATCCCCCGAAAGCCATTTATCAAGATCTATCAGTTGGCAACGTTCACTGCAGAAAGGAAAGAAGGGATTATTCTCTTTGGAAATCTCCTTACCACAGTAAGCGCAACGCATCGGCGACGTCGATATCTCTATTGTCGAATTTCGTATCACCACGATTCCATCATGTGAAAATCGACATTCTCCCACAGTCCTCATCCAACGATCCTGCCGACGAGATCGTAGGGATGAGCATCGTTGATTTCAAGCGTCACAAATTCACCGGCCCGAAAAGCATTCTCGGGCCCGTCATTAATCAAAATATGTCCATCGATATCCGGGGCTTGTCCTTGCATACGGGCTTGCCACAACAACTCAGTCTCAACGCTTGGCCCGTCGACAATCGCCCGTACCCGCTTCCCTATCCACCGATGATTTTTCTGAAGCGAGATCTTCTGTTGCAGACGCATCAAACGGTCGCGCCGTTTTCGCGCCACACCCCGCGGCACTTTTTCGCCGAGATGAAAAGCCGCACTGGCATCTTCATCCGAGTAGAGAAACACACCCAGCCGATCCAGCTGTGCTTGCTTCACAAACTGAATCAGCATTTCAAAATCCTCTTCCGTTTCTCCGGGAAACCCAACAATCATTGTGCTGCGCAAAGTCACATCTGACACACAGCGGCGGACTTTTTCAACAAGGCGCAGCAAAAATTCCGCATTTCCACCCCGCTTCATCAGCTTTAGGATCTTTGCGCTCGCATGCTGAAACGGGATATCAAAGTATTTGCAGACCTTTCCCAGTCGTGCCACGGCCTCCAGCAGCTCGTCTGTCGTGCTGTGCGGATAACAGTAGAGAAGCCGAATCCACTCTATGCCATCGACGTCGTTCAACTGGCGGAGCAGGGCGGACAAAGTAGCGCGTGGTTCCAGGTCATGTCCATACAGGGTCGTGTCCTGAGCAATCAGGTTAATCTCCTTCACTCCCTGCCGGGCCATCTGGTTCGCTTCGCTCACTACTGAACTTGGCCTGCGGCTGCGGAACTTCCCTTTCAACTGCGGGATAACACAAAACGTGCATCCGTGGTCACACCCTTCAGCCACTTTCAAATAAGTAAAATGCCTGCCGGTTGTAAGAACTCGCGGAGTTGTCTCATCGTAGAGAAAAGGGGATTCCTCCGCAAATAGCCCGTCGGAGGCTTGACTGCACAGCGCTACAATCTGAGGAACCTGGTTGGGCCCGATGACTGCATCCACCTGAGGTATCTCTTTGAGAATTTCATCGCGGAATCGTTCTACCAAGCAACCAGCAACAATCAGTTTCTTGCACTTCCCTTCCTCCTTCCAACGGGTTGCTTCCAGGATTGCATCGACCGACTCCTGCTGCGCGGCGTCGATGAAACCACAGGTATTGACCACTAGGATCTCCGCTTCGGACTGCTGATTGGTAATTTCAAATCCCTGTTGGCAAAGCATTCCTAGCATTACCTCGGTGTCAACGAGGTTCTTGGGACAACCAAGGCTGATGAAGCTCACTTTTGGCATCGATACCCCTCTCCCAGGCCATTCTAAACGATTGGACCTGCCGGATGGCCAATATCGAGTGATCCGCCTCTCTCTTGGTCCCATGGTCACACTTGGTCGAGCGCCATCATGAGGTCCCGTATACTGTCACCTGTTCCAGGCCCGTAGCGTAAGCGATAATACAGATCGGTGAACCTTCTGGCTCTCGAATGAAGATCCTCGCGGTCGATCCGCGCAACCAGCTCCCACGCTGTTTCACCGTATTTTCTGCTGAAGCCGCGGGCTTCTAATTTCCGAAGAAAGCGCAAGTAACACCGGGAAATCACCAGCACCTCTACGTTCTTGGATCGGGACTGAGGCAACAGAGAAGCGATTGCCGCCAGCACAGTGAACCGAAATCGCAGTAGCAACAGGGTCAACGTTGCAATCACTACAAGCCATCCAATTCTGGAATGCGAGTTCGCTAGAAGCGCTCGCTTTGCGGCATTCCACCAATCTTCCGGCGCCTGCATCCAATCCCTCGCCCAGCGATCGGCGGTCGCCGAAACCCCGGAGAGGTTGTCGCGAACGGATCTGAAAAAAGAAACCTGTTTCCAAAAATCGTAGGTCAGTATCTCTGTAGTCCAGAAAAGGTCGATGGCATCAAAGAGATGTCTCAGCATTGCAATCCATTGTGAAGAGGCACGGGCCGGGTCCGGAGGAGTGGGATCGAACTCCACCCAGCCGATTCCCTGAAAGTAGGCTTCCACCCAGCTATGCGCGTCCGACTCACGGACAATGAAGTCATGGCCCCACGCGTTGAACTCCCCACGCCTAAATCCGTTAACCAGGCGAGCTGGAATCCCCAAGCTTCGCAACATGACAGCTTGCGCGCACGCAAAGAACTCGCAGTGGCCAGCCCGCGAATAAAAAAGAAAGTAAGACAAGGGATCAGCACCACGCGGCATGTCGATGTTCAGACTGTAGCGGTAATTGGATTTTAGGAATCGCTCGATCGACCTAGCTTTGTCCCAAATGTCCTTATCATGTTCGGTTACTCGCAGCGCAAGTTCCCGAATACGCGGGTCAACCTCGGGAAGTAGCAGATAACGGCGGGCCGTCGACAACGGGATTTCCCCTCGGAGAGGGTGCGCCCCTTGCTGCGCCCGATCCCTGACCGAGGAAAATAGCGTGTACTTGCCTCCCAAATGCTGCGGCTTTGCGTAAAAGAAATTTCCTCCCGTATCCGTTAACAGGTTTTGTACCTCGTTGGAAACAGAAATCAACCGCGGGGCATGGAAAAGGATTGCCGGACTCTCTGGTTCAATTACAAAGATCTGCTGGAGCAGGTCGCCTGGCTGATACGGTCCTCCTCCCACCTGATACCCGCCGCTTATGTTGGCAGCAATGGAATACTTTTCCACACCGCGAGTCCATCCAGAACCGTCAAAGTATGAAAGGCTGACACCACGCCATTTCAGATTCGCCGGAATTTCGCCCAGTGCCCGGTTTACCTTGACCCGCATTACCACTGCGCTGTTGAGTTTTATGCGGCCAATATCACCCAAATTGACGTGGTCGCTAAATCCAGAAAGCGCCTCCCCTCTACCGGCACTCCCAAGAAAGCTCCCTTGAAAGCGGGGAAGAATAAAAAAGAAGGGCATTGCCACAATGCACACCGTAACCGCCACCAGCGCCGCGCCGCCAAAGAAGGAGCCCGCACTCCAAAAGTCGTGCGCCACGGTACGGTCAGCGCGATCCTGCTTGGCAGAAAAAATCTCGTGCAGGGCAAGGCAGGCAATCCCAAATAGTAGGAACAAAAACACATGCAATAAGAAGAGAATATTGATCGTAAAGCTCGTTGCGATCAACAACTGCGCAAAAGAGAAAAGGTAAAGAAACAGATAGTCGCGGGCGCTTTTTTGACTGAACAACTTGATCGCCGAAACAAAAAAAACCAGGTGGACCGTAGCCAGTATTGGCAGGGAAAGATAGAGGAGATCCAACAGGTAAAAACCGAGGTAAGCCAAGATCAAAAGGTTTTGCACGCGCACGGGTAACAGATTCTTTCGCTCGTCCCACCACCAACTGATCACGAGAACCAGCGCATAGAGAAGTATGCCGGTCAGCTCCACCGCACCGGTAAATGCCAGCGCCAAAAAGCCATTCAGGAACACACCGTAGGAGGCGATCTTAAAAAGGCGCTCGAATTTCATAACTGTTGGAAGTAAACGACGTGCGACGTACGCCAGATGGGCGGTGGCACCGAACCTGCGGGCACCGCGGTCAGCACAATTTTGAAAACCTCGTCAGGGCGGATGAACAAGGCCTGGCGAGATATCAGTTCCCAAAAAGAAATGACGGAGGGCTTCGTCTGTACCCTTGCCAGCATCTCAAGAATCTCCACCACTTGCTCGTTTCGCGACCGCTCTGGGTTACTCGAACCATTGGCGGTGACCAACTGGATGTGTGCCCCCTCATCATGAAAATGCGATACGATGCTGGCCGCCAAGATCACCGCCCTTTCAAATTTTTCGTGTCGCTGCGTATCATCCAAACAAACGCAGACTCGCCTTTCATGTGCTTCTGAAAAGTCTCGGACCATAAACCGGCCTGTTTTAGCGCTAGAGCGCCAGTGGATATGCCTGAAGCTATCTCCAGCGTGATAATCGCGAATTTGATACAAGCTCTCTCCTTGACCTTTGAGCAACTCTTCGCACTCCCCTTGCAAGAATGGAAGTAGGTGCATGAAATTCTCGATCGGTTGCACCTCAGGATAAACCAAGACTTCATGGTCGGGATGCAGTACTCGGCCGCGCTGAAAAAACCCAAAAGGGAACCGGGTCGTTAGGTTGACCCGAGCGACGCGATAAAGGCCCCGGAGGGGAAATTGGTGCTTGATTGTCCGGGAATAAGTCCGATCGGCTTCCAGGAAAGGGAAATAAAGACTCACCACATCGAGACTCTCATCCGCTCGCCGCAGGCAAGTCTCAGCGCGCAAAGAAAAAGTAGGAACCCACCGTTTTTCATTCCGTAACACCCAGAGAAAATAAGCGGGCCTGGCGGCATAAACCTGGTCGGGAAAGCGGTATCCAATCGCCAGGCCACTTAGAACTAATTTGGCCAGGATCCCGGAGACCAAGTACGAGCCCAACAGCGCCGAGACTATCAAAAAGAGCAAGTTATTACGGGTATTGAGAGCGGCCAGCGCCAGTATGGCGACCAAAAGGGTAAAGAAGATTCCCAATCCGGTGAATGTAAAAAGTTGCAGCGATTCGAGCACCCGCCAGTGACCCTGCGCCAGCAACCTCGGGACCAAGATCAAGCCTGCCATCGTTGCCATCAGGAGAGCAATCAGAGACAGCGCGACCGCGAACGGGCGATTTCCCGCATGGGTCGCACCTGAGGCCGCGAGCGCCGCGGCAAGGGCGAGCACAAGAATAACGGATCCCAGCAAAAAGTCTTGCCATCCTGGAGTTAGCTTGAAGCGCCCTGTCACACCGGTACTTCCACCTCATCGAGGATTTCATGAATAATGGATTCCGCCTCTTGGCTTTTTTTCAGAGGCGTCGAATAACGCGCGCTGATCACTACTCGATGCGCCAAAACAGGTATCGCCAACCTCTTAATATCGTCCGGCACGACGTAATCTCGATCTTTCAGGTAGGCAAACGCCTGGGCTGCGCGGTACAAACCGAGGCTACCACGGGGACTGATGCCGAGACTCAGATATTCGGTCTGGCGCGTTCGATCGATGATTGATATTAGGTAGTCTGCCAAAGATTGATTGACCACCACCTGCGCAACCTTCTCCTGCATCAAAAGCAGATCGGCTCCAGTAATGATCGGAGTAATCTCCGCACGAGCGATCTGCATCTGGTCGCGCAATATTTCCTTTTCAGTTATCCGGTCAGGATAGCCCATCCGGATGCGCATCAGAAAGCGGTCCAGTTGAGATTCGGGAAGCGGATAGGTGCCATGGTGCTCAATCGGGTTTTGAGTGGCAACCACAATAAACGGCCGTGGAAGCGGGTACGTCGTTCCATCCACGGTGATTTGCTTGTCGTTCATTGCCTCCAAGAGCGCACTCTGCGTCTTGGGTGTCGTGCGGTTGATCTCATCCGCCAAAATGATGTTTGCGAAAAGCGGTCCAGGACGAAACTCAAACTCGTTACGGCTGGGATTGAAAACCGATACGCCGATTAGATCGGAAGGCAGCAGGTCACTGGTGAACTGAATCTTGTGGAAGCTACAATCCAAGACGCGCGCGATTGCGTGCGCTAGTGTGGTTTTTCCAACTCCAGGAACGTCTTCAATTAACAGGTGCCCGTCTGCCAGCATGCATGTTAGTGAAAGGTCTAAGACATCAGCCTTTCCACGAATGATCAACTGTAACGCCTGCCGCAACTTCTCCAATGACGAATGCAATTACACCTCACACGAAGCTGGTGTTTATTTTAGCACTTGAGCAGCGCTGATGACCCGACATCGACAGCCAGCCAACACGGGATCTGTAGATGCCGGCCAATCTCAACCAAGCAAGGTACGTTGGATCAACCAATATGCGCCAATCACCGTAACGAGTAACGAACAGACCGGCACATAGCGCGCCACAAAAGCGGGTTGCTTTCGAAGCTGCCAGATCACCGGCAGTATTGGCAGTGCCACGGCGCTTTGTCCAAATTCCACGCCTAGGTTGAAGGAAAAAAGCGGCAGGACCACACCACCTCCGCCGGCACCGATACCCAACTGACGCAGTACTGAAGAAAATCCAAAACCATGAATCAGACCAAAACCAAAGGTCAGCAGCCAGCGCCTCTTCAGGTCGGCGCCGAAGATATTTTCCACGCCCACGTACACAATGGAGGCAGCAATCAGAAGTTCGACTAATCGAGGCGGCATTCTCGCTAAATCTAACGTTGCCAGCGCCAGAGTAATGGAGTGGGCAAGGGTAAAAGAGGTGATAATTCTGGCGGCTTCGATGAGGCTGCGTGCCACAAGCAAAACGCCGAACAAGAACAACAGATGGTCATACCCGGTTAGAATATGTTTTACGCCCAGCACAAGGAACGGCCCTGCTGAAGGGGCCCGACTCGCAGAAAAGGAGTTCACATCCACTTCGAAGAGATTAGCTTTAGCATCGAGGATGCGTTCGCCCAACAGTTTCCCCTCTCCGTCCCGCAGCGAGAGGAACTGCCGGTGCCCCAGCGGAAGGAGAATAAGGATCACGGAGCGAATGACGAGTCGCGGATTTGCTCTTCTTGGATAGACGAGAAAAAAGTGGACGGCATCGCTGCTGTCAAACTGCAAATCAGACACTCGTGGGAGGACACTCCGGCCGTCGAACTGTATTTGAAGGGAGCCCGACGCGATTTGCCGTAATCGCGGCAGTGCTTCCCGGAATTCGACGCCGGTCACTCGGCCGTCTCCGTCGACATCCAGCGGAAGCAACTTCTCGATATCACTGCGCGCAAAGGTGACCGACACCGCCAAATGATCCTTTTCCAGTCGCACTTCCGCTGAACTCAGCCCCGGATCGTGGGCGAGAGCCGGGACGGCTGCCGTAAACCAAACGGGAATCAAGAGAGCCATGCGACGGAATACGATGTGAACAGACTCATACATTCAGTCCTCGGTTGGCTGGGCTCCCTCGCAACACAATTGAGAAGCTAACAGCTAATTATAACATCGACTGCCGGTTCCTCCAGGCTGGAGATCGCATCGCCCATTACGGACGCGTAGGATTAGACGCGTAGGATTAATAGAAAGGTTTTATGTCCATCATCTTCTGGTAAGCTTCCGTGGCCTCCGGCAACTTGCCCTGTTCCATAAGCGTGTCTCCCAGAAGCGCGCCTTACTACGGATGAGGACGACAGTTTGGATTTATCCGTGGCTTAGTACCTCGAGGTGCGAGGGTGGTACGAGTTATTTAAACTTGACAATTACCCTAGACCGATCCACTATATCGGGCCAAAACTGGACGGTCGTTTGATCTGATTGGTAGGGCTCGCGTCTTGATCTTAAACTCCGCAAGCTGGCAGGAGCAGGATGTCAGAAAGATGGCGTTATGCCTTTGCCGTCGTGTTGTGGCTGCGACGGTACAGTCTCGTATTTTTGACGCGTCGATTGCTGGATCCACTCGCAGAATTACAGACAGGAGGGGAAGGATCACTGTTTTAGGTGAAAATCCGCGTTTCCTGAAGGCGATAAAACTATGGATCGCCGCCATCATTTGTGATAAAAGTAAAAGTTTATTCGCTTCGATTAACGCAACAGATTGGATCCAACCGTACGCTTGGGGAAAACCGCTCCAACCAGCAGCACAAAACGGTATGGTGAGTGGCTAGCAGGGGAAACAGCTAGAATCGACGGAGGACCGTATCTGGAAGTTACAAAAAGCTTATCGAACAAGATATATATTGAAAGGAGAGTCTCAGCCGTGTTGCGGCTTGCCGCAACCAGGGTTGTGGATCGATTATGAAACGGTTACTACCTTTACTGTTGGCGTTTGTTTTCATGGCTTCCTGGGTCGTCCTGGCTTATGGATATTTCCAACACTCGATCGTGGAACGTTGGCAAAAGGCGCAAGAATTAGAAAAGAAAGGGATGACAAAGGATGCGCTCGCACAATATCGGGATTTAGCCCAGTATCTTGGACAGATCAATTGGCTCAAGTCTCAATTTAATGAGGAATACAGCGCCGCGCAGATTGCTCAATTAAGGCTCCTCTACCAAACAGGCAGCTACGACAAGGTAATTGACCTGGCTGATAGCTGCAGCAAAGAAAAACTCTCAGATCCTGGGGCAGTGTATTTTTGGAGCGGCAATGCGTTGATTCAGCGCGGTGCGACAGAGATAGCACCCGAAGACGCGTTTCCTTGGTTTCACCGAGCAATGGCTCAGTTCCAGAAAGGGTTGGAAGAAGATGTCGGCAAGCACTGGAATATCAAATACAACTACGAACTGGTCAGAACAGTCATAGAACAGGCTACCAAGAACAAAGACGAGAAGCCACAGCAAATCCTGCGCCGCAAGGAGGAGCGAATAGAAAAAGACGTTAAAAAGGTGGCTGGGTAAGGCGCTGTGACCTTTGGTGCCCCGAAATTTCTCTACTTGCTTTTCTCGCTGCCCGTAGCGGCCTTACTGTTCTGGATTATTCTGCACCAGGTGGAACGAGTGCGGCGTCAGTTCCAGATGCGGCAGGTGCTGCGGACAAGTAATCTCTCCACCCGAGCCCGCTACTTCCGCCTCACTTTGTTGTTTGTACTGGGATGCGCCAGTCTAATTCTGGCGCTTGCCGAGCCGCAGGTCGAACACCAAAAACAGCGAGAAATTTACCAAAAAATCGACGTGGTATTTCTTCTGGACAACTCGCTATCCATGAGAGCTCGCGACCTCGCTCCATCGCGATTAGAACGCGCCCGCGAGGAGATCCAAAATTTCATCATACATAAGGCGAATGCGAACATTGGCCGCATGGGACTGGTTAGCTTTTCCGGTTCCAGCGTCATATTGTCCTATCTGACAAGAGACGCCTCCAATATTCTCTTCTATCTTGATTACCTAGAGGCGGAAAGACTCCCCACGTTTGGAACAGACATCGCAGGAGGAATTAAGAACGGCACAATGCTGGTGAAAAAAGAGCAGGTCTTGGATCAATCCTTAAAAACGGAGAACATTATCTTCGTTTTGATCTCCGATGGCGAAGATAATGGCAAAGGGCTTCAGGACGTCGTCGCTAAGGCCGCCGAAGAAGGCCTGCGGATTTATTCCATCGGACTTGGCTCCCAGACTGGAGGCTATATTCCCCTGGGTGAGCAGGATGGGCAGACGATTTATCTCGTCGACGAGCGTGGAAAGAAGATTTTGGCCACTTTCGACGAGGGAACGCTGCGCTGGGTCGCAGAAGCAACTCGAGGGCTTTACTACCGATCTTTTACTGGAAACCAGCTTTATCAGAATCTGAGCGACATCCTGTGGAATGCGCGAGAAGTTGTGGGTATCGAAACAGTCAGGGAGAAGACGCCGCTTCATTACTGGTTCTTGATGGCTGGATTTGCGGCGTTGGCGCTCTTCCTCATTAATTGACTGATCTCGGTCAGAGGTGGACGCCACGACTTAACTCCGGCGCTATGAATCTACTTTACAGGCGGAGAGCTTTTCGAAACTGCTGGATCGCGAAATAAAAACGAGGAAATCGAAAAAATAATGAGAAAAGACGAAACGTTAGAACAAATCAATAACAAAGGAACTCAAAAAGCAATGACCAAGGAAGAAGCATTACAGTTGCTGACGGAGATCGAGCGGGAAATTAACGGAATCATCATCGGACAGGAACAAATGGTTCGTAACCTCTTGATCGGTCTGTTCACGGAAATACCGTACTCGTTCAAAAAGGATGCAGGTTCAAACGGACACAGAGGCGGATGCGCCCATATCATACTGGAAGGCGTACCTGGGGTCGCCAAAACGCTTGCCGTCGTCGCCATTTCTAATGTTATTCAAGCCAAATTCCAGCGCATTCAATTGGCGCCCGATCTTTTGCCAGCCGACATTGTAGGAACCCGCGTTTATGATCCAGTCACTGGAATTTTCCGGGTAGAGCATGGACCGGTCTTTACCAATATCCTGCTGGCGGACGAAATCAACCGCGCCACCCCCAAAACACAAAGCGCTCTTTTGGAGGCGATGCAGGAACGGCAGGTAACGCTGGGAGAAAACACGTTCAAGCTGGACGACCCTTTTTGGGTGCTGGCCACGCAAAATCCCGTCGAGCAAGAAGGCGTGTACATACTACCAGAGGCTCAGTTGGACCGATTCTCCATGATGTTAAAGGTTGGTTATCCCAAACATGAAGACGAGCTGAAGATGCTTAGGATCGACATCGGCGGGATTGGACTGAAACCCCTGGTCCAGCCGAGTGCCGTGATTGAAATTCGAAGACTGATCAGACAAACATACATTGACGAACGATTGAGAGAATACATTGTGCGCGTCGGCAGAGCAACTCGGAACCCAGCCGAATTCGGGATCAACAGCATTAAAGACGCAATTACTGTCGGAATCTCTCCCCGAGCCTACCATCACTTGATGGCCCTTTCAAAAACCGTAGGTTTCTTCCATGGACGAAGTTATGTGATGCCTTCGGATGTCAAGGAAGTTGGAGTGCAGGCACTCCAACATCGGATCATTCGCAGTGTGCAGGCCGAGGCAGCCAAGCTGAGCTCCGATAAGATCGTTACGGAGATTCTGGAAAAAGTCCCCATCCCGTGAGCGAGCGGTCTCGTGATCCCAAGTAACGTCGAAGAAAACCTTCATTACATTGAATTCTTTACCAAAAAGAAGATCCGCAACCTATTGGTAGGAAATTACACCAGTGCGCTCAAAGGCCACGGCTACGACTTCGTGGATCACAAAAGGTATACGCCGGGCGACGACATCCGTAAGATTGACTGGAACGCTTTGGCGCGCACCAGATATGCGCTGATCAAGAACACCCACGAAGAGAAGGACCTGGACATATTTATCGCAGCCGACTTGTCGAATTCCATGAACTTTGCCACCGGTACGTATTCCAAGAGAGAGTTACTCTTGTACATTACCGCCGCACTTGCCTACTCCGCATTATCGGATCATATTCGTATCGGATTTTTGGGATTCACCGACAAGGTTGAAATTGAAATTGAACCGAAGAAGGGCAAGTCGCACTTATGGGTCATGCTTAACCAGTTGTGGGACTTTGCGCCTCAGGACAAGGAGACTCGCGTCCTTCCAATCTTGGATCAACTACGCCAAGCTCTCAGCAGGTTGAGCATTATATTTTTTATTTCAGATTTCTTCTTCGAGGAAGATATCTTCGAACAGATCAATTTTAAGTCAATTGTTTCCCGCCACGATTTCATCCCCATTCTTCTCAACGATCCGGTGGAAGCACGTCTTCCTAAAGGACACGGCTACCTTCGACTTCGAGATCTGGAGACGGGCCAGGAGCGGGTAATACGGTTGACAGAACACAATCGGATCGTCTACCAGCAGTTCCTTCAAGATAGGCATCGAGAGCTGATCCAAAGGTTTTACCAATACAACCTAGATTTTCTAGAGGTCCGGACAGACCAGCCATTTTATGAGTTGATGGCTGGCTTGTTCTTGATGAGGAAGAGAAAATGATTCGAAATTTAGTCATCGCAACACTGTTTCTGGTAGGCGCTGTGACTGCGCCCATAGCCGCGCAAACCGGCGACGAGGAGTCTCCGACCGCCAGCGCCGAGAAAAAGGCGCCGGCGGACGCGCCAGCGAAAAACATCACTTTCCAAACGAGTGTCAGCCAAACCTCGGTGTGGCCCGGCGACCGCATTCATTACTGGGTCACTCTCCTGGTCCCTGAGGGGATGAAGATATCCCTAGAGGACTTTGACCGAAGGACGGTCAGCTTCAAGCCGTTCACTTTGACCGATAGCCGAAGAGTGACAGAGGAGCTAGCCGGAGGCGTGACACGGTACCAATTTGATTACATGCTTGCAAATTATGAGATCGGAGACCGTGCCCTGGAAATCCCCCGTCTCATATTCCGCTACCAGAAGTCGGTTGCCCCAGGGGCGAAAGAGCCGAGTACCGCCGAGATGGAAATCCCGCCACTACCTATTGCGGTGCGCTCTACGTTGAATCAGCCGCTCAAACAACTGCGGATCCTGGAATCGCTGCCCGGGGATTTTAGCCCTAGTCAAGAATGGCTGGTTTTGACCCTCAGTGGGTTAGGCGGAATCCTCGTGAGCCTAATTCCATTACTGGTATGGACATGGAACCACTTGCCTCAGTGGAGAAGACGCGAACGACAACTCAGCCAGAGGAAGTTCCTGCAGCAATGCGGCAAGGCACTTGAGACCCTGGGAAAGGGACTGGACAAGGACGGAGAAGAAGTCAAAAAACGATACCAGGCACTTGAAGGAGTGGCGCAGCAATATATCCGTTACTTCTGGAACGTGGAAGCCGCCGGACTTACTGGTAGCGAGTTGGTTTACAGGTTGGAAAAAGTGAACATCTCTGCCAAACAGAGAGAATATCTCGGCAAATTGCTCGACCACGGGCAAAATTGCCGCTATTCGCAGGCCGACGGCACCGAATGGGGAGCGGCCTTTCAACAGGACCTGCGAGAAATGAAAAACTCATTGCGCACAAGGCAACGCTGAGGATGGAAGATTGATTAATTTCTCGAAGTGGGGCATCCAGTTTGCCCAATTGCAATTTTTGTATGTGCTGGCAGGAACCCTTCTCCTCCTGGCGCTGATCCAGTGGAAGAAGAAGCGGCACTACTTTGCCCACAGCCTCGCCCATCATCCAATGATATTGGGTATGAAGCCTTCCCACTTGAGGTTTGCACCGAGAATCCTTCTGTTACTCGGTGTAGTGTTTGTGGGCATCGCGCTGCTCGATCCTCGCATCGTATATCGGGAAGGGGTATCACGTTTTGAAGGTCTGGATATCGTCTTGGTCGTCGACCTCTCCTCCAGTATGCAGGAGGTTATGGGCGCACAGGAACTGCGAAGAGTATATGAGGCTAGGCTGAGGGACGCCGACAAGAAAGGAACGGTATGGGAGACCCGCATGCAAGCATTGCAGAAGGCCCTATTGGATCTGATACCGAAGAGAATAAATGACCGATTAGGCCTAGTTGCATTTTCAGAAAACAGCTATGTGGTAAGTCCGCTTACCACGGATCATTCTTATCTGGAGAAATACGTCCAGATGATCGATCCGGAAATTCTCATTGGCGAAGGGATGACCGCCATCGGAGAAGGAATTACCAGTGCGATGCGAATGTTGCAGCGAGAACAGGACGCGGCAGACACGAAGAATAAGGTGATCGTCGTCTTTACCGACGGTGAAAATAACTTTGGAAGAGATCCCATGGAAGCTCTCAGCGAAGCGCGCTTCAGAGGTTACCGAGTTTATCTCATCGGGGTGGATCTTCCTCCGGAAGTCACACGTAAGGAGACCCAAAAAGCACTCATCGAAGGGGTCATCAGCACCGGTGGCAGATATTTTGATGCGCATGATAAACCGCAACTGGCCGAAGCCAACAATACCATCGATCACATTGAAAAAGGAGTTTTTGTGGAACGCACGATCGAAACGGACGTTCCGGTTTACGAGATTTTTGTTTTTGTCTCCTTGAGCCTCCTCAGCCTCGGCCTCTTCTTAAGTGTCATTCCTTACTTCGTTGAGTTAAGCTAGACTGGAATCCGTATTCGTTCCAGTCAGCATCTATTTTGTCCAAGTCCTCCTTAGGTGGGATGGACCGCGCCGGAAATTTGTGTTTTCGAGTGGCATCAATTCCGACCTTCGATGACAGGATGTCGGCTCGCTCAAACTCTCCGTCGTGTTCTTGAGCCAGCGATGGATCCAGGGCCGTAGCGGCGGTATTTCGGTAGATATGGATGTCCTGATCCGGTTGCACATGCCAGGACATCGCCCAGAGTAATTGGAAGTGATCGCGAATGTCGATGTCCTCGTCGACTACCACCACGAACTTGGACAGAGAGGGTTCATAAGCCCAGGCCGCCCACATGGCGCGATGAGGTAGACCCGGGTGATCGCGGCGGAGGGAGATTGCCAGGAAGGCCGCTCCGCCTCCTGCCTCTAGCAAGTGCACGTCGCGCACCGGGAGCTTCAAGTCGCGCGCCATGTGCTTATAGAAGGCCACGTCACGACCCGTCCCCCTGATGCAACTAGACTCACTGGGAGGCATCTGGCTGAAAAAGGCCTGGTATACAGGATTGCTTCGATGAGTGACACAAGTAACGTCGATCACAAAACTAGGAGCAGCCGCCCCCATATATCCGGTGTACTCCCCGAAGGGGCCTTCTGGTTCCCGCACCCCGCAGGGCACCACTCCCTCGATTACAATTTCCGCATGCGCGGGAACCTCCAGATCACTCGTCTCACACTTGACAACTTCAAGGGGAATGCCCCGTAGGCCGCCGGCGACGCCATACTCATCCCCCTGCACTCGCGCCACCGAAGTGAGTGGTACCGTCGGATCACATCCCAGCACAACCGCGCATGGCGTGGGTCTGCCCTGTTTTTCGTTTTTCATGACGTGGACATACATATGACGCCAAGTATTGGTAAAGTAAATCCCGAAGCGACGTTTTCCTTTGAGCATCAGGCGGTACGTTCCCATGTTCCGCTCGCCCGTTTCAGGGTCCCTGGAGACGACGCAAGGCCCAGTAACATAAGGAGCTGGATCCTGCCCGCGTGTCCACACACAAAGAGGAAGCTGGGAAACATCCACTCGGTCGTCTTTGACGATGTTATCTTTTACCGGTCCCGCCTTTACCCGCACCGGAGGAATTGGGTTGGTCTGGGCTCGACTCCATTTGTCCGCAATTTGGTCTACGGTGGTTTCAAGAGCCAGCGCATACACTTCCGGAGAAGCGCCCAACACGCCGGCGACCAGAGGCATACCGTGTCCCTTGATGCGCTCAAACATAACAGCCGGCCTCTGGTCAGGCGGGATCCGTTGAAATACCCTCCGCATTACCGCCGCCACTTCCCATTCTGGATCAACCTCCTTTTTCACGTGGTGCAGCTTGCCGCGTTCGTCTAAGACCTTCAAATACTCACGCAGATCACGATACGCCATGAAATAACTTCCCTCACAGATATGACAGGAAATCCTGAATGTCCAAGGACAGGACTGCAGGTGAGTGGGCTTCACTGCCTGGAACCTACACCAGCAACGCTCCTATTTTCGCATCCTATTTCTGCTGTTCCGTTGCCGCGCGCTGACCTAAACTTGCTTCTCTGGCCGTAGCGGGAGTACCATCTCGTAAACCTCGACCCGAGGCTGCCCCACGACTTTATAGCTTATTGGTGTGCCCCGAGCCAACTCAGACTGCCGGAACTTGTTCATCGACTCTTCCGAATCCCATAAATAGATGCCCCCGTACTCGCCAGTTTGGCTATCGCGAACATAGTATTTCTGGACAAGGCCCGACAACGCGCGAAACTGCGGTGCGCGTTCTTCCATCAGCCGCCGCACTTCGCCGTCAGAGAGCCCACTCTTGAACTTCACAAATTGGATATACATCCGCTGAACCTCCTCCCGAGGCAATATTGTCTTCAGCCCAGCCTAACGCAAGTTCCTCACAGAACCGCGACCATCAGGGAGCGGCACGAAAGTTCAATGAGTTAGCGCCCCGCTTGCTGACGCGTACTCCCCAAACGCTCGTCGAACTAAAACGTGATCTTCAAACCAAACTGGATCTGCCGCGCTGTCGTCGTTGTTGTGTTGATCCGGCCAGCAGTGCCCACGGCGGTGCCTCGCCCATCGAAAACATTCAGAGCTGGCACGCCAAAATTAGCCCGGTTAAACATATTGAAGAACTCGGACCGAAATTCCAACTGCTTTCCTTCTCCCAGCCCCGGAAGAGGCCATTTCTTCGCCAAAGAAAAGTCTATCGTGGCCAAACCCGGACTCGTCAACGTGCTTCTACCGAGATTTCCGTAAAGATTGCGCGAAGGCAGCGAAAACTGACTTGGGTCAAAATATCGATCGGGCCCGCCCAACACCGGATTGTTCTTGCCTCCAGGGATCAGATCAGGAACATAACCTGCCGGCGCAGGGTTTTGATCCAGGATCCAAGTGCCCGTAATTGTCGGAGTAAGCGGAAAACCACTAGACATGGTGGCAATCCCATTCAGTTCCCAGCCCTTCACTAGTCGTCCCATCCAGCCACTTACATCAGGAGCGGGCAGCGCCCAGGAGCCGTTAATCACCAGATTATGGCGAACATCGAACTCAGATAAGCCCCGCATCCCCTGCGGGTCATCGATCATTCCCTGCCAAGATGTGCTCGAAAATTCGCTGCCCTGTGTGTGACTGGACATGTCATCGATCGACTTTGACATTGTGTAGGAAACCTGCACAGCAAACCCCTCCGCAAACCTTCTCTTTACCGTAAGAATCATTCCATGGTAGAAAGAGTTTCCCTCCGAGGAGCGGGTGTTTATGGAACCGAAATTAGGGTTCCTGCGGGTTAACCCCGCTGGAAAAAAGCGCCGGCCATCGGGCAAATACTGCGGAAGGGCTAGATTGGCCTCCATAAAGAGGCCCAGTTTTACACCTCGGGAACCAACGTAGCCGATTGTAGCCACCGTCCCAGGAATAATCTCCCGCTGGACGTTTAAGTTCCACTTCATCAGATAACCCGTACCCTTCATCGCATCCCACGGAAAATTATGAGGATCCGTCGTCGTACCTGCGGGTGTGCCTCCCGCAAAAGGCTTTGGAAATGGCGGGCTGAGAAGACTCACCTGGGCGGCCGGAGGCATCCGAAAAACGGGCTGCTGGAACCAGAACATGTTGATCTGATCGTAAAAGATTCCATAGGCCGCTCGAATCGCCGTCTTCCCGCTGCCGGAAGGATCCCAGGAGAATCCAATCCGGGGCGCCACGTTTCGCAACGAGGGATTCGGAAAATAAGGCTCACCAAAGGTCAACTTTGAATCCGAGTTCGACCTCAGATTGCTGATCTTGCCATTCACTTCGGTAGGAACGGTGATGAATTCATAGCGAACGCCCAAGTTGAATGTAAAATTGGATCGCATCTGAAAATCATCCTGCACATAAAGTCCCACGACCCAATTTCTTAGCCCGCGCCTAAAATCAGCCGTGGGAAGCTGGGCTTCGATATTTCTGGGTGTCCCCAATAGTAAATCGGTGAGCGAACTAAAATTGATGCGTCCCCCAAAACGAGAAACAGACAGGCCGTTGTACTGGTAGCGCTTGATGTCGGCGCCTATCTTCCACGATTGGCGACCTTTGTTGTAGGTCACTCCATCGCTGAACTGAAAGAGGTTTTGGTCAAATTCTCGAGGCCGATCATCAGCCGTGGTGGTTGATAATCCTGTAACACTCAGACTTCCAATTTGACCCGCTTCGGGAATGAAGTAAAGAGAAGGATCAATGGGCACAATTACATCATTGTCGTCCCCCTGTCGGGAGCGAATGAAGGAAAACCGGGCGATATTAAGCAGTTGAGCCGTGATAATCGCCTTCTCTTCAAGAGTGACATACTGGTTGCGAGTGAAAAATTTATTAAAGGCGTGAGTGTCGAAACTCTTACGCGCAGTTGCATTATCGAACGTGTAGCGGGTGGAAAACGAATGGTCCTGAGAGAAGTTGTGGTCCACCTTGCCCACGACGTAATCCTCATCGGTGGGTTCACTGAAAGAGTAAAGGTACTCCGCCCTGCCATCCCCAAAATCTCTGCCGTTCGGCAAGGGCCAGAAATAATCCAGATAGGGCTTAACTGACGGCACCACCTGGATCGGAGCGCGTCCCGGGATCACGCCCCGGCGCGCGTCTGCGGTAGGCACCGTGATCAGGTTGGTTCGTCCCAGCCGGTCACGCAACCCCTCATAGTTAGCAAAAAAGAAGGTTTGATCCCGGGCGATCGGTCCTCCAATGGATCCTCCAAACTGATTGCGCTTGAAAGGATCCTTTGCCTTCGCAAAAAAATTGCGCGCGTCCAGGGCGCTGTTGCGGTGAAACTCAAACAAACTGCCATGAAACTCGTTGGTCCCGGATTTGGTAACTGCTGTGACTACCGCTCCTCCAGCCTGCCCATACTCCGCGCTGAAGTTGGCGCTCATAACCTTAAACTCACGCACCGAATCCACACCCAGCGTCACGCCGGCGACACTACCCGGCAGCTTGTTTCGATGGTCATTAATGTACGCGCCGTCCAACAGAAAGCTGTTGGCGACAGGCCGCGCGCCGGCCACCGTAATATCAATTCCAAAACCTTTGTGGGTAACGCCATTGTTCGTGGTCGCTGCCAAGGCATTCGCTACGCCTGCCTCTAGCATTGTCAACTGAACAAAGTTTCGGCCGTTCAGGGGCAGGTCCTCGATAGCCTGCGTGGTGACAACGCCGGCCAGCGTAGCCTCGCGAGTTTCCACCAGAGAGGCTTCTCCGGTGACAGTCACCTGCTCGCTGACCTCCCCTACCTTCAAAACAATGTCCACTGCTGCATTTCTTCCGATTGTGAGCTGAATGCCTTTTCGTATCGAGGTCTGAAAACCCACCAGCTCCGCCTTGATCTCGTAGTTTCCGACTTCCAGCTCCGTGGCTCGGTATGCGCCGGCATCATCGGTGACGAGGGCTCGCGAAACCTGTGTATCTGCGTTCGTCACCGTGACGGTGACCCCCGGTACCACCGCGCCGCTCTCGTCGGCGACCTTGCCCGAAATGGATGCCGTCGTTCCTTGAGCGTATACCACAGGTGCTCCAACACTAATAAACAGCATGATTAGAAGACAAATAACCCAAATTTCACCCTTACGGATTGTGCAAACCATTTGCTTCCCCTTTCGCCCATCAAGGCAGAGCACGCAAGATTCTCCTGAAACCAGGCTCTATTAAAACAACGTGGCATTATACCCCTAGTTGCTCATCAAGGAAATAGCGACCCCGGAGGGCTCACGCAGGAATCGTTTGTTACGTTGGCTCGATCAAGAACCGGAAAGTAGCTAACTAAGCCGGTGATGCCCAGGTGAACTAGGCCAGCTTTTCATAGGTTCACTTGTACAACTAAACAGGGGCGCTGCGGGTCCTACTACAGTGAATTTAAGAACGCAAACAGCGCGTCTTTGTCCATCTGCGACAACCTCTCGTATCGTTCGCGACTCGACTCCGCCTCGGCGCGGTGCATTTCTATCGCTCGCTTGATTGTTGGCGCGCTCCCATTGTGCAAAAAGGGGGCGCGAAAGCGGACCCCCCACAACGGTGGGGTTCGAATCTCTTCAGGCCCCCCCTCTCCCTGACGGATTCCGTCTCCGGTTCCGATGTCATGCAGCAAAAAGTCTCCGTAGGGGAAGAACTGTTTAAAACTGAGGGCCTTCACCGGGCTCGGACCGCTCTTAAAAGAAGGGACGTGACATGAGTGACATCCAACGTATTGGAATAACTGCTCGCCACGCACAATCTCTGCGTTGATCGCGGCTCGGGGCGGGGGCCCGAGCAGGCGCATGAAATTTTCAAAGTTGTCAATTCCCCTCAGTCCCGTGTTTCTGTCAAGACGGTCCTCGGGATCGCGCACAGCATCGACAAGCCTGATTGCGTCACAATCGCCACCAGGACAAACTTCATCTGGAAACAGAGCATTGGTGATCCCCATTTCATCGCGATAAGCCTCAGCGCCAAAAGCAAGCAGGGTCGCCTGCTGTGCCTTCCAGCCAAAGCGTCCGATTCGCAGTTGACCGCTGGCTTTATCTACAAGCCTATGTGCCCGCCCGCTGACCCCATCCCCGTCCCTATCCTGGGCATCTTCCAGAGCGAGCAATGCCTCGTCGGGGATAGCCTCAATCAGCCCTGCGCCAAAAAGCTGGACGGACTTGCGATGAGCGACAACATTGGCCTGCTGTGGAATCAGATTCTGGACTCGGTGGGGCGGTATGGAAAACATGTGATACAGGGAATTACCGAACAATTCTTCAAAAGCTCCATATTCTTGCCCGACTCCGGCTCGGACTTCCATTACGGTACTCGATCCGCCTACGGCCGGTATGCTATGACATTGGGCGCAGGAGCGGCCGTTAAAGAGCGGTCCCAACCCTTCGTCTGCAGTTTCCACCTCGGTGAAGTCATCCATCCCGAGGCGGAAGAGTTCGAACTCCGTGGCGGTGATGTCTTTCAGTGGCTCCCCAAACTCGTTGCCGGTGACAATCTCATCCGGGCCAACTGCGAAAGCCCCGCTCCGCGTTATTTGAAGTCCAGCAACAAAGATCGTCAAAAACAGAATCGAAATTCTAAACTTTTCTAACATGGTATTGATTTACTCCACAACGATCACGCCGCGCATCATCGTGTGGCCCGCTCCGCACGACCGGGAACATTCAAACGCGTAAGTACCTTTCTTGTTCGCCTCGAACATCACACGGAGCACACCTCTGCCTCGCGCAGGAATCACATGATCGATGCCAGTTGATAGGATCCTAAACCCATGGAAAGTATCGTCGCTCGATAAGTTGATCTGCAAAACTGTGCCCTCCTTCACCTTAATTCGGGATGGAGTAAAACTGAAGCGCTCAGCGACCACGCGAATCTTCTGGATCTGAGGCGTCTTCTCTCCTTCAACCGACTTGCCCTCCTGCGGTTCGCCTCCCCCCAGTAAAGGCATAAGGAGAAGAAACGATATCAAAACCAACGTTCCTCGTGTCCTGTCTCTAAAGTTCGCTAAACAAATATTATTCGGTTTATATCTGAAGATCTGTCTCCGAAACACGTTGAAGAAAGGAAGCCCGAAGGGCCGAAAGGAAAGGGGCCCGTGCGTGAGCGCGGGCCCCTGGAGTTCTCTCAAGAAGGAAGCGCTGAAGGTGCGGCACCGCAGAGGTCGGCATTGCCTGTATTGTGCCGGTCCTTCGGGCCTCAGGATTGAATGAGAACCGGGATACTCCGCCTTTACGGGCGGGGCTATCGCCTGTCCGCCCTTCGGGCCTGACTTCTGACATGAATGACTGTCCCCTGATTTACACAAATTTGCATACAAGCTGCTACCCTTCAAAACCACCATCCGATACCAAAATTCCAAGCATTGTTCGGTTTGAACACTTCACTGGCGCTGCGCATAAAGTCATAATCGAATTTAATGGCCACATCGGGATAAGGATAGTAGGTCAGACCGAGGACGTGAGCGGATCGATCGAACTGTTTGAGCGGCAAAAATCCCGCCGGCATTCTGTGCTGAGTGTCGAAGTTTTCATAGCGGTAAAAAGTCACCAGATCATGCTTGAATCCGGAAGGTAACAGGCGCCCTGCGCCTTCCAGATAAAATCCACGCATGGATCTGGCGATGTTGGGATTCACGCCGGTCTCCCGCTGCACCGCTCGGTTAATTTGGGCAACATCGTCAAGACGAGTAGAGACGAATTGTGCCCTACCGTCAAAACGACCCCTTCGAAAGCGGCCATCAAATTCCAAGATTCGTGCTTGTCCGCGGATGCCTCTGAGGTTGAAACCTGTCTGGCCGGTCCAGAAGCTTGTCCCAAGTGCGAGGCCAGCAATTCCACGATATTCCAGCCGGCTGGCAAAGGACATATGGCGCGCATTTTCAAGAAAACCACGCTGCCGCCCATCCCGAAATCCTTCTCCCGCCGAGAAACGCGCTGCATCCAGAGAAGTCATCGTATAGGCTCTGTACGCAAATCCTTTACCAAGATCACCCAGGATGCCTGCGCCCGATCCAAACCAGGTTGAAGGAATGACAAATGTATCCACAAAGGGGCGCTCCACGCCGTTAAAGCTCGGAGGCTCATGGCGTTCGTTAATGATGCCGATGGGCGCAAGCAGCATGCCGGCGCGAAAGTTCAACGCAGGATGGACCAGAAAGTCCAGATATGCCTGTTCCAGAACCAGTTCTCCGCCCAGCTCTGCCCCTTCCAGGAAGGCATGCTCAAACTCCAGTTCCGACCAGAAACGAATGCGATCGCCAAAGCCATGTCCAAAGAGAAGCACAAAGCGATGGAAATCTAGGGTAGCCGGATTGATGCCGTCGCGGTTCAGATGCATTTCCATGTAACCGGCATAGGGAACATGGGTTATCTCAGAGGATGCATCTTTTACCGTGATGGTCGGACGAGCGTCTCTGTCACCACTTTGCTTCTCTCCGGTCGGCTCAGACCCTGCAGCCTCTGTTGATGGCGGCTCGTCCGTTCTGGCCGTTTGCAGATCTTCGGATAACAAGGCAGCCGTGGTCTTCAGCCTCTCCGCTTCCACCCCCCACGGAGTGTTGCGAAGTTCCTCGACCAGTCGAGTTAGATTCTGTTCCAGTTGCGCCAACCTTTCCTCTATGGAAGCCAGCCGCTTTTCCGTTTCAGCGGTCGCCGACTCACGGTCTTGCGGCGCCGCAGGTGCCACGGAAAAGGCAAAAGACAAAATGCAGATGCATATCCTCGTGGCACAATCCATAAATTTCTCGCTCTCTGCTCCTTGACGGATCCAGCTCACCGAGATCACCTCCAGCGCCAATTAGAGTGGTTATCTTTCTGGATATTAGATTTTTATATTAGTCTTATCTAAAAATTGATGCAAGTAGAAAACCGAACAGGGAGATAAAACCTTTCTTGCTATAAAATAGGGGCCTAGGTTGCAAAGAAATCCGTAGAATTTAGGCTTGTTAAGTCTAACTTTTTCGATTAAAGTTTAAAAATGATTTGGATATTCCGCGACTAGGCGCCGAGGTCACAATGATTTCTATAGTTGTCGAAAATTATCTTAAGACAATCCTAAAAACTGAAGACCAGAGTCGCAAGGCAAGTACTTCAAACATTGCGCGGGATCTTTCCGTGGCCGACGCCACCGTAACTGATATGTTTCAAAAGCTACAGAAGGCCGGATTGCTGGAGTACAAGCCTTACTACGGAGCGACGCTGACAAAGCAGGGACGAATGATCGCTTTGAAGATTCTTCGCCGGCACCGTCTCATCGAGCTGTTTCTGCAGAAGGTCCTGGGTTACGGATGGGCTGAAGTCCACGAAGAGGCGGAGAAGCTGGAGCATGCAGTCTCAGAGTTGTTCGTGGAACGGCTCGACCAATTGCTAAACTTTCCGGTCAAGGATCCGCACGGCGAGGTTATCCCAGACGCTCAGGGCTTTCGCGCCACCCTCGAGGACATTTGCCTTGCCGAGGCCAAACCTGGGGAGTACACACTCCGACGTGTCACAAGCGGCGATCCGGAGTTTCTCTCCTATCTGGAAAGAGAAGGCCTCGTCCCTTCGAACCGGTTTTCTCTGGTAGAGAAATTGCCTTTTCAGGGTCCTCTCAAAATAATGCTCAAGTCAAGCGAGGCTCCTCGTTTTATCGGCTTGGAGGCAGCGCGAAAGGTCTATGTCACTCCTACGCCCCCTCTGGCTGAAGGTAGGCGAAAGGCGGCGGACCACCCTCCGGCACGTGGAAGGCGGAAAGCCGTAGGCAGAAGGCAGTTGGCGGAAATTGAGCGGCGAGATACGTTGTTATCCACGCGGCATGAATTTGCGCGGGCAAGCCAACATCCTGCCTAACATTCGACCCAGTGCTTCGTATTCCGCCATGAGTTTGGAGCGGCGCTCGCAAGATAAATAGCCACCGTCTCGCGCGAAATCGAGCCAAACTCGCGCTTCAGTTGCTTCAGCATCGGCATCGGCCAGTTTGCTGGCGAACATGCTTGGATATTGCCGCTTTCGAAATCCTTCCCCGATGTTAGTGGCCACACTTCGAGAACAGCGGCGAAGTTGGTCGGTAAGGGAGTAACGCTCCTCCTTAGGGAATGACTTGGATAAGTTAAAAATCTCCATTGCCAGCGCGTAAGCTAAGCGGTAAACCCGCAAGTCCCTATATCCGTGCGCCATCGCGACCCGGCTCGGAGCGTGGGAATACATAGTTACCCGTCTTCACCATCCATTCCTTAGCTTCTTAGCCTTTTCCATACTAAACCGCGGTATTATCAATCTTGCGAGGCCGCCTTCTGCTTTCCGCCTTCTGCATTCGGGTTTCCACTCGAAAGCTCAGCGTAAGGCTCTTGACTTCTTGTGCACAGAGCAGGCAATTCGCACAGTTGACATCCACGTTGATCTCCTTCATCATTAAGGTATAAATTTCGAGCAAGACCAGTACAGATAACATGAGAAAGTCTTCACTTCTCTTCACATTTTCATCGGTCCTTTGCTTCGTTTCTCTAGTCTTTCCACAGGGAGAGGGAGGTGTTCACGGTTCGGTAGTCGCCAAAGAAGACGGCTCTCCTCTGGCTAATGTGAAGGTCCGCCTGGAAGGCTCCAGTTTAGCAGAAGTCTTAGATGCCAACACGGGTGAAGATGGGCATTTCGGATTTCAACACCTGCTCCCGGGTGACTATTCCCTGGTCGCTGAACACGAGGAGTTTATGGAGGAACGGGTCCGGTTCACGTTGAAGCCACGCGAGGAGCAAAACATTACCCTGAGCCTCTCGCTTCGTCCTCTCAACGTTGTGGTGGAGGTAACTGCGGAATCGGTATCTCTCCCCAGCGTTCATTCGCCCAGCTCCACGGTCCTCGACGAGCGACAGCTCAATTCATTCCCGCTCGCACAGAGGAATAACATCCCAGACGTAGTTATTGCCGCTGCCCCAGGTATGATCCGTGGCCATGATGATTTTGTACACGTGCGGGGTAGTGAGCTCGCATTGAACACTTTCATCAACGGTGTCTCGTTTTGGGAAAATCCCCACTCGGTCTTCTCTGGAGGCTTCAGTCCCGACGCGATCCAGTCTGCGAATGTGATGACCGGCGGCTTTTCGGCCGAGTACGGCAACCGTTTTGGGGGAGTATTAGATGTTGTAACAAGGTCCGGTTTTTCCATGGATAACGAGGGATCGCTCAGCTTTGGCATTGGCACCGCCCTTCGACACAACTTAGCTGCTGAGTATGGCGGACATGTTGGAAAGATTGCCTACTATCTGTCCAGTTCTGGATTCGAGTCAGCCAGATTTCTCAGTCCACCTGACCCGCGGTCAATTCATAATACCGGCCGAGGTTCCCACAACTTCTTTCAGCTCGACGTCAATGCCAACGCCAATAACTTCCTTAAACTGGTGCTGATGGGAGATGGGAGCAATTTTCAGATTCCGAAAGCAGCTCTGGACGATGAAGTCCGCCCCAACGCGAACGCCTCTCAACGAACTCGCGCGCAAACCTCCATCTTTACGTGGAGCCACGTGTTCTCCAAGGAAACTCTGCTCAATACCTCCTTCTATCAACGCTGGTCTCGCTCCTTGCTGCTGCCTGCAGTCGATCCACTGTCGGCCACGGCATTTTCGGAGCGAACCCTCCTCACAACGGGGGTTAAAAGCGATCTGACCCGGCTTCTTGGCCATCATACATTCAAAGGTGGAATCGACCTGGTGTTGCTGCGGCCGGAGGAGCAGCTTTTCTATGACGTTGAAGGATACCGACGCCTGACTCACCAGCTTCACCTCCCTCATGTACATCTCACAGAGCCCATTCAGTTCACTGGGAGAGTGACCGGAGGACAGATCAGTCTCTACTTGCAGGATGCGGTGCAGTTGACCAGCCACCTGACCGTAGACGCTGGCCTGCGCTATGACCAATACAGTCTGGCAGTGTCGGACTTTCACTTCAGCCCTCGTTTTAATGTCGCTTATCGCTTTTCGGAAAAAGGCGCCATGCTCCACGGGTCTTACAACCATTTTTTTGCGCCGCCTCCAATTGAAAACGTCATGGTGGGCAGCGCCGGGTTGACACGCTTCATCCGGGAAATCGGCAGATCGTTGGGCCCGGTACAGTCGGTTGTGGAGAACCAATTTGAACTCGGGCTCACCCATCCGCTCCATCCCCAGGTTCTGGTGGGGCTGACTGGCTATTATCGGACGGGCAACCATCCAGTCCATACCGTTCTCTTTCCCGACTCTCGCATTTACGCTTATGCCAACTTTGATCGTGAAAGAGCTTATGGTGTAGAGGCAAAAATGGACGTGCCGGAGCTTAACAAACTCGGCTTGTCCGGCTACCTGAACTATGCGCTAGGCCGGGTCTATTTTTATAATCCCGTCACAGCAGGATTTATTCCTGAAGTCCATCACGCTGTGGATATCGGGCGGTTTCTCGCTCCGATGGACCAAACCCACACTCTGAACGCTGGCTTCACCTACCGACATCAAAGGAGTGGTCTGTGGACGAGCCTCGTCCTCGAGTACGGCAGCGGCACTCCAACGGAGATGGAAGAACATGAAGGGACGGAGGTGACCGCGGCAGTGCCGGAGCGTGTGTCGCCACATTTCACGCAAAACTTCAGCATTGGGGTCGACCTGCTAAGAAAGAGTGAGAAATCACGGTTCAGTTTGCAGTTCAATGTCGAGAATCTGACAGATAACGTCTACAAGGTAGCGCAAGAAAATATTTTCTCGCCAGGACAATTTTACACCCCACGAGTCTTTTCGGGCTCGCTCAAGGTTCGTTTCTAAGTATAGACCGGGAATCAGTTAAAGGAATACCAGCGAGGCATCGCTCGGCTCCGTCACACTCGGTCGAACCCGAGCAATTACGCTTCAATGCATGTAAAAAAACAGGCGGGAACCGGCGGCAGCACTCCTCCTATGCTTATCGAGTTTCAAACAAAGTAGTGTGGTTCTTCTCGATATGTTTCCAGAAGGGATGTCCTGTCCGCTGCATTTCCCTCACTTCGGCCGCCGTATAAACGAACAGATCCATCGGCACTGGAAAAGCGCATTCCACGTACTTTGCGGCGCGATCGAAGAACCGCTTATCGGAGTTTTCGACGATCAGCACCAGATCCACATCGCTAAAAGGTCCAAAATCTCTGCGATGGTATGATCCGATGAGCCAGACGGCGCATACCTCTTTTCTGGAGCGCAGCTCTTCCAGCAGCGACTGCAACGCATGCTCAACTTTGGCAGGCTCCGGCTCGAAGACCTTCACAGAACCGTATGATCTCGTCCGCATCTTTAATCGCCGCCTCCGCATCTTCATCCGCGTAATAATCCGAGGGCGCGCCGCTGGCGAAACCGTTCGGATACCGCGAAGGGATGTAGTGCTTGTCCAGTCGCCTTGCGGCGCCTGCTATTTCGGGTGGAACCGGGATGTCATCGGCTAGTGCCTGGCACAGCCCCATGAGCGAATGCCCCCAACCCTCTTTTCCCCGTTTCTGGAAGGCTGCCTTCAGTGACTTCTCCGCCGCCTGCTGCGCGGCAAAACAAGACCACTCAAAATCACCGTCCGCCCTGGCATGGACCGAGTGCTTTAAATCCTTCTTGGCCTGTCGCAACCAGTCGGCGGCGCGATTCATTCACACAAGTTAACATAAAGGGGAAAGGAGAAACAATTCGGTCGTAGAGGCTGCTTTGAACCCATTCGAGGGTACGCCGGATCGGAGGCGCCGCAGGACACTCGGTTGCCGCGCCGATCCCTTTGGCTGTGAGCATCCAGGTTATTTCCGACGAGCCAATTGTAGTGGAATGAACAGCCAAATTTTCTAGCCGCCTGGGCAGGCGCCAATTCATGCGAGTGTGGCAGTAGAAGCTATGAGAAAAAATCGCTTTACGCGAATCGTTCTTGGTTGTTACCTCTGCTGCATCGGGTTGCTGTCTATGCTGGAAGGGATTCGATTCCTTGCTGGATGCCGGCGATAAATTTTTCCAGGTTTTTCTTGGCAAGACGTTCCAGAAGGCCGCCTCCCAGAGCCGCGATCTTACCCCCCACACTTGCTTCTCCAAACCACCGGATTTTAGTCATCCCTCCTTCCGCTTCCTCCAGTTTGAAAGTGGTCACCATGTCCACCACACTTGCAAGCCCGGCGCCCTTGCCGATTACTTTAGCGCTAACTGGTTCTTCTTTTTCCACCAGTTCAAGCTTCATCGACATGGTGCCCTTAATGTGGGAAATTCCGACTTTAGCCTTCATCGTAAAGTGATTCTCATCTTCTACCTTGACCTCCTCCAAGTCGGGCATATGACGCGCGAATTGACTGGGATCGATAAGAAAACGATAGGCCGCGGTTCGACCCGCCTTCACTGTAAATGTCCCTTCCAGTTGCATCGAAAGTTACCTCTTGTAGGAATATAAAGTTAAGAGATTCACGGGCAGAGTTCCAACGGCGTGCTCCCCAGAGATTCCCTATTATCTTGTTGCCTTCATTCTCTTCGCAGCATCTTTAACCGAGTCGACAATAAACTGGTACCCTGTACAACGACACAAGTTGCCTGCAATTCCTCTCCGGACCTGATAATCCGTGGGGCTGGGGTTATGGGAAAGTAGATGAAGAGCCGACATCAGCATACCGGACGTACAATAGCCACACTGCAATCCGTGATGCTCCCAAAAGGCTTCCTGAATCGGATGCAGTTTTCCATCCTCAGCAAGGCCTTCGACCGTCTTGACTTGTCGACCGTCCGCCGCGACCGCCAAAAAGGTGCACGACTTTATGCTGCGCCCATCCAGAAGGACCGTACACGCTCCGCAGTTACTCGTATCACAACCAATATGAGTCCCTGTAAGTCCGAGCTCATCGCGTAGAAAGTCCACGAGCAACATTCGGGGTTCCACTTCTCTTTCGCAATCTTTCCCGTTGATTTTGATGACAACCTTCTTTTTGAGAATCACTTGTTTTTCCTCAGACATGAACGGTTTCCACCTCCTCTCCATGAGCCCTCCTCATCGCAACGTTCATGGCTCTTTCAAAAAGGACCGTCACCAAATGGCGCTTGTAGTCGGCTGTTCCACGGATATCCGAAAAGGGATCGGCTTCGGCGGAAATCTGTTTTGCTGCGTCTTGAATCAGAGCTTTGCTGAGTTTTTTCCCTCGCAATAAGGACTCCGCCTTTCGGGCCCTGATCGCTGTCAGCCCCACGGCGCCTAAACCCACCCCGATGTCGCGGCAGGTCTCACCGTTGTCCAGGGCGATCTGCACTGCAACACTTGCCACGGCAAAATCCCCCGCTTTGCGCTCAAACTTCAGATACGCGCCTCCGCTTCCAGCCCATGGCAACGGCACAGATATCTCGGTCAGAACTTCACTAGCGCTCAGATTTGTCGAATACGCGTCCACCAACAGTTCATCCGTGCTAAGCGTTCGTTCTCCTTTGGGACCACAACATTTGACTTTTGCGTTCAATGCAAGCAGCGTAGGGGGCCAGTCGCCCGCGGGGTCGGCGTGAGCCAAAGCCCCCCCAATCGTCCCCAGATTGCGAACCTGGGTGTCTCCAATGACACTCGCTGTATCATGCATAATCGGGAGCTTTGACTTGATCGCAATCGAATCCTCAATTTCAACATGACGGGCCAGCGTCCCGAAAATCATGGCGCCGTTCCTTTGAGCGACTCTCGAGAGTCCTCCTATCCTATTAATGTCCACCAGATATCGAGGGCTCGACATTCGAAGCTTCATCAACGGAATAAGGCTCTGACCTCCAGCCAGAACTTTTGCCGCCTCTCCAAGCTGGGATAACAACGCGACCGCCTCATCAAGCGTTTGAGGAGAAAAATACTCAAACGGTCTTGGATACATATCTTGCCTCCACTTTACAATGCAACTCGCACGAGTCCCTCCATTTTATTGCAGCGGCGCCAACGCGGCCTTTCCAAAATATTCCGGCGATTTAAAAAGGGTTTTATCGACAGAGCCAAAATCAGGGCTTGCGTAGACTGCCTTTCCTCCTAAAACCGTAAGTAACACCTTGATGTTTCCAATCTCCTTATCGGGTACGGTAAAGTAGTCTTTATTAAGAACCGCAAAATCAGCGAACTTACCCGGCTCCAAGGAACCTACTTCTTTCTCTTTGAACAAATAATACGCTGACCAGATCGTCAACATTTTTAGCGCGCTGACCCGATCAATTTTCTGTTCCGGCCCGATAACGACGCAGTTTTCCACCCCCATCTCCCCCTGGCCCGGCAGTCTAGGAGTAAAGCAGGTCTCACGAGTAACGAATGTCTGAATGGCAGAAAAAGGACTTCCCATCACTTCGGCAATTACCGTGTGCACGCCCCCATCAAGAAGACTCTTTAGAGGCTGATGCCACTTTACGTACTCCACACCGTAATTTTGGCGGATATTGCTCGGCCAAAGCGGGTCAAGCTGGTTTGTCATGTGGAAATTCGCAGCCGTCATGATGATTCCATATTCCTTAAGCCTAGGAATCTGATCCTGTCTCACCATGAGAAGATGCTCCATGGTTATTCTCTTTTCACGGATTTGTTCCACCGTCATGCCGGTCTCACGTCGGATCTCATCGATGATCTCAAGCAAAATATCGATCGATTTATCTCCACCGTTGTGGTATTCCACGGGCCTGCCGTACTGGAGCTGATCCTTTACCGTCGCTCGCATCTCAGGGTTATCCAAAAAACAGGGATCAATGTGCGCCTTTTTGAATCTTTCCTCCAACTCAGGATTCTTGATTGGCGCGGTGGTGCATAAGCCAGTGGCCGGCGAATCTGTAAGCTCCTCTCCCACTCCAATGTTATAAAAATACTTGCTGCCGTTTCCGGCCAAGTTTGGGAATCTCTTATAAAAGCCCGGCGGATCAAAATAAGCACTTTCACCATAGAACCAACCAAACCTTACCGGAAGTTCTCCTTTTCGGTCCAAGATGGCAAATGCATTCAGTGGAGTGCGAACAATCCGGCTGCCCGTGGACGTTATCCCTGACGGCGGCACATTCTCAATCAGATATCTCTTAAGAGATCTCGCATAATCTTCATCGCGTCCCTTCAAAACTACATCTTTAATTACGACTTGGGTCAGGTCTGTGCCCAACCCTTTTATGTCCCGGTCAGAAAAGCGTTTGAGACCCGGAAAGTCTCTCTCCACAACTTCTCTGCCTTTGCTATTAAGTAGAACTTGGCTATTAGGACCCGTGCCCACTTCGTTGAGCATGACCGGATGGTTGGGAGCAAGCCGATCCAAATCTGCGCGGGTAATTTCCTCAAATAGAATCAATTTCCTGGCTTCGTCTCCCATGGGATACACCAGAATCCATTCCCCAGGCTTCGCTTCTTTCACCTTCTTGTTGATCGCACTTTCTATACCTCTTTTCACTTCGTTCCTATCCTTGCTCAGCGGCACCGCGATCCCCGCAGCTTCGGGAAAATCTTCGGGCATGAAGTTGGCAAGGTGCCAGTGCGGGTCCACAATACCGGGAAGAACCGTCCTGCCTTTCACATCAAGCTTCTTGGTCTGGGACCCCGCAAGCTTTAACATGTCTTCGTTCTTACCCAAGGCCATGACCAGGTCGTTTTTTATGGCCATCGCCTCCACCATGGCGTTTTTGCCATCCACAGTGGCGATCTTTCCGTTGAACACGATCAGATCTGCGTCGTCAGCTCTTGCCAGCCCGACATAGCCCACCCACAGAAGTCCAAAACACAAAGCGGCAATTCTCATTCGACGACGAGCCGGCAAAACGCCTCTCCAAAACCTGTTAATCACAAGCATATTAGACTCCTTGTGGCTTCAGCCTCATGTCAGCCGATACCCCCGGGAAAACAGCCCCGGACACATAAGCGTCACCCGCCGAAAGCTTCCAGCCCTCGCGCATGTGCTCGGATTATTTACAGCCCAGGAGAAGTTTTGTCAACGCAAAATGTTCCCCCGAATTGCTTGACTGCCTTGGAGACGAAGAGTATGAGAGACGCGGAGATTCTCCTGATATTGAACTTCAAGATGAGGAACCACCATGCCAACTTACATCACGCTGTTTCGCTGGACGAGAAAGGGCGGAGAGAACGTCAAAGAAAGCCCGTCTCGAGTGGAGAAGACTAAACAGACTGCCAAGACCTTCGGAGTCGAGGTTAGAGAGGTCTTTGTAACCATGGGCCGCTACGATACGATTTTTGTCGTCGACGCTCCCGACGAGGAAAGTTACGCGAAGTTTGCGCTCTTCCTGGTATCAAAGGGAAATGTCCACAGTGAGACGCTGCGAGCCTTCACGGAAGATGAATTTCGGAGGTTCCTTGCTTCCTTACCATGAGATAAAGAGCCAGTCACGGTGCCAGCTTGCAGCTTGGGGTCCCGTTTTCGGCGAGCGCTGTGCAGGCAGTGCAATGATCAATGCCCCGGGAATCAGCCTGCCGGTTAGTAGCCATAGGGGTCGTCCGGCGATGGCGCGGGCGCGACCGGCAAGGCAGACAGTTCAATGACAGGAAGAGCGGAAAGCAGTCCCTCTTTGATGACCAAGCCGGTCACGGAGACTTCGCCTGCGTCAACGACTTCGACAATAAGCGACCCTCGAAAATTACTAATGCCTGCAACGCTGCGGAACAGCGCGTCCGCAAAGTCTGCAATCTGCCTTTGCGAACCAAGCGGACTGAGGCGAGGTTCCAGAATTGCGGCGACTTCGATGCCGGCTTCATCCAACAGCCGTAATTTTATTGCGACTGATGAACTACGAGAGATGTTGGCAATAGCAACTCCGGTGTTTGTGGAAGAGCTCGTTTCAACCGGTACAGCAACTAATTTGTAGCCCTTTCCACCGAGCACCGCAGCCGTAGTCATCAGGCTTCCCGCCGGACCACGAAGATCAAACGTGGCTACTCCGTCTATTTGGTCAGCGGACTCGAGCATCGCCCAACCTGCGAGAGCATCACCCACATTCTCGCTCCTCAGTCGAACCGAACCGCCGGATGGAATCGTGACCGCAAATTGTGACCTTTCTGTTCCGTTGATTCGAAGCGTGCGCGGGGATCCATCCGGGTTAAAAAAATTCAGTGTTCCTATGGCAGTCGAGCTACCCATGTTTGCCAGTACAAAGGTGGTTGAGAACCCACCTCCATCGGCAACCTGAGCAAAATAGATGTTGCGGGCAAAACAGACTGGTGAAGATAAATATGCAAGCACCAGTGTTGCAAGCGTTGGCGGCAAGACGAAGCGTTTTTGAAACCTTCTTGCAGGCAAAGAAGGATTGTCCATGATCAGATTCCCCTCCCATTTAGGATCTCTTTTGAGCTTTTCTGAGCAATTCCTGTGCCGAAATCTTGGTACTTTAGAATCAATAGGATGTAGGAGGATCCGGCCTTTAAAATCCAATTTCCCGAATCAGATCCATACAATCAGATTCATAAGGAATAGAAGTTCGCTTTTTTTCTGTTCACTTTTTTCTAACCAACCACATCGTCGCGATTCAACATGGGGCCAGCGACCGCAAAAGCGGTGTGAAGGAGGGCGTTGAGCCTGAAAAGGTTGGCTCCTATCTCGGAAGGGCGTTAACTTAAATAAAACTAACGAAGACGAAATTCAGTCACGTAATCCTATCAGTGGAGTATCTCCCAGCCGCTCACCCGGCTCCCGGCACTCAGCTACCCATTCACTTCATCGAGACAGAGCCGGTACCGAGGCCTTCTGGATCGATTCCGACGCAACTCGCGGCCTGTCAGCCTGCGAAGCAGAAATCCCAATGTCAGAATCGATCGCCCTCCGAATGTAATCCAACGCGGCGTGATCCTTCAGCAACCCTTGTTGCAATAGCTCGGACGCCGACGCCGCCACACAACTCACATACCGCGCATGGGTCAGTCTCTCGTTGGGTCTCAACACCCCATATCTCTTCCCTTCCGCGCCTCGCCTCCGCCACGCCTGCTCCATGCTATCCCGCGTGTCCCGTACCGTATTCTTGTTCAAATCCACCAGATAACCTCGGCTATCGAGTGGCTCTAGCCACTCCTTGTCAAAACCCGCAGGCAGCGGCTCCGTGTCCGCATTTACTGCAGGCCGCGGCTCCCGCAGATATGCCGCAAATCCGGTACGCCCGGGAGTCTTCACCCCTGGGGGAAACTCATAATACACTCCAGTCGGACAAGCCACCTCCGGCAACTCAATCGCTGCATTCTCGTTGCGTCCATCCCGGTTGACATCCCCCAAATCATACGCATCGGATCGCGTCGCAGGTGGCTCTACACCCGCCTCCACCCACCGGTCCAAAACATCGATCAGCCCATCAAAAATCCCGCTCAAGTCCAGGTTCTGCGACGCTGCCTCAGACGGCCAGACGCGACCCGCATCGGAGTGACTGACCCCAACGATCTCGTAGGTCCGGGTCTTGGCGCTCAGCCCCTTTTCAACCAGGAGACGCGCATTTTGCCGCTTGTTGGAGATATAGTCCCCAAGCACATAGTCGTTGCCGGCATACGCCTGGTGCGCGATATCGATTTGATAGGCAAACGCCTTCTTGTGAGCCTCATCAAATACAAGATGATCCGTATCGTCAGGTTTGACTGAAAACACGCTGTGGTCCCCACTGCGCACGACCCGCAGCGTTGGCATATACAAACCGCCGCCGGCATCATCCGCCAGCATGCCGTCGTAGATCTTGTTTCCGTCCGCATCAAGATTGGCCCCAGGGATATAGTTGATTAAGTGACCTAAAGCGGTTCCAGCCGAATGACCATAATAATACGTATGGGTGGGTTTGCGACCCAAGCTGGCTTGAACGAAGTTCCGCGCGAGGCGGGTGAAATCCTGTATCAAGCCGACGTGATAATCGTATGCTTTGTCATTCAGGACCGTGCCGTCGTCAAGGGTCACCTGCTCGCTGCCAGATCGCGAGCCAAATTTCGTGCCCGAGCGCCGAGTGTAGGCCACAGCATATCCTTGATCGATCATCAAGCCGACATAGGAGTTATTGCCCATCAGGCGATTATACTGATCGGGTTTTCGAGCCACCAGCTCACCCACCGGGGGATATTGGGCAGACCCGTGCACGGTAATGAACATTTTGCCATTCCAGTCGGCAGGCGACTCGGGAATGAAAATCGTCATGCCGCTCCCCTGCTCAGACTGATAGGCGCCGATCCCATGGTAGTAGAGGCCAAAATGCCATCTTTGAGCCAAAGAATATTCGGGTACATCGCTGAAATAGCCGCTATACCTGGAATTATCTTTAACGGTATAACCTTCAATCGACCCGCTGATCCCCATTTCGATCCGGGTATAGGCGACCCCATAGACATTGCGAATACTGCGTTTCTCAACAATGGCGCAGGTCTTGGGTCCAACCGTCCTGCCGCTGACAGTTTTGGTGGGCCCGATATAGGAGCTGCAATCCTTTGATGATGGATTCTGTGCCTGAACCGGCGAGCTAAGAATGACAACCATGGAAATTGCTAACGTTACCACTCGCGGTACCCAGGCTGGAATATTCGTCTCTTTGTAAAGCATCTCTGTCACCCCCATCTCTGTTGCAAACTGGGCAGCCGCCGCTCAGTTTGAGAGCACAGCCTTCCCAAAGTAGTCCGGAGATTTAAAAAGAGCCCGATCCACTGGTCCAAATTCCGGGGCAGCATAGATTACTTGCCCCCCCAAGACCGTCATCAGTATCTTTATGTTGCTCAGCTCCTTTTCAGGAACTTCAAAAAAGTCCTGATCGACCACGATCAAATCCGCGAATTTGCCGTTCTCTAAAGATCCCACTTCCTTCTCCTTGAGAGCGTAATATGCAGGCCAGATCGTTGACAACCTGAGAGCGGTTACTCGATCAACTGCTTGCCCTGGGACTAGGGTTTCACATTTCTCCTTACCGATTTCCCCTTCCCCTGGTAGTCGTGGCGTGAAACATGCTTCACGAGTAATAAATCTCTGCATCGCGGCAAACGGCTTCCCCCCCACTTCAGCCAGAATCGTGTGAACGCCGCCATTGATGAGATCCTTGGCCGGCTGGTGCCACCTTATGTACTCGGAGTTGTAATTCTTCCTTATATTACTTGGCCAGTTTGGGTTCAACTGATTGGTCATGTGCCCACTGGCCAGCGTCATGATAATTCCATACTCCTTGAGTTTGGGAATTTGATCCGGCCTTACTAACAGGGTGTGCTCCATGGTGATCCGCTTTCGGCGGATCTCCTCTGCTGTCATCCCCGTTTCGCGCCGTATCTCGTCAATGATATCGATCAGGATGTCAATGGACTTATCGCCGCCCGCATGATATTCGACAGGTCTTCCATATTGGATTTGGTCCTTCACGGTCGCACGCCTGGCCGGGTGATTCAAGAAACAGGTGTCCAGCATCATCTTGCCAAATCTTTCCTTTAACTCCGTGTTCTCAATCGGAAGAGTCGTGCACAGACCCGTCGCAGGGGAATCGGTTAACTCTTCGCCAACTCCCATATTGAAAAGGTACTTACTGCCGATTCCCGATATGTCTGGGAATCGCTTGTAGAAACCATCCGGGTCGTAATAAGCTGCATAACCATACAGCCAACCAAATCTCAGAGGAAGCTCCCCTTTGCGGTCCAGGATCCCGAACGCATTCAATGGCACCCGGGTAATGATCGTGCCCGCGGTAGTGATACCTGAGGAGGGAGTAGTACTGATGAGAAACTTCTTGAGTGATTTTGCGAAATCTTCCTCTCTCCCCTTAAAGACCACATCTTTTACCACCGTGGCGGACAGGTCCGTCCCGACCCCCTTTACGTCTCGGTCAGAGAAACGTTTCAAACCTGGGAACTCGTGCTCGGTGAGTTCCCTCGCCTTACTATTGAGTAGAATCTGGCTGTTGGGACCCGATCCCGCTTCGTTCAGCATCACAGGGTTATTCGGGGCTACACGGTCTAAATCCGCATGCGTAATTTCTTCAAAAAGAATCAACTCGCGGGCTACGTTCCCGGTAGGGTAGACAAGGATCCACTCGCCGGACTTCAGTTCTTTAACCTTTTTCTTTATCGCTTCTTCAATGTCTTTTTTTGTCTCCGCCATCGTAGGACTGGGGGGAATTCTAATGCCCCTAATTTCCGGGAAGTCCTCGTCCAGATAGTTGGCTAAATGCCAGTGCGGGTCGACGATGCCAGGCAGGACCGTTCGCCCTTTCACGTCGACTTTTTTCGTATTCGGTCCCGCCAGCTTGAGTATGTCTTCATTCTTGCCAAGCGCTAGAATCACATCATCCCTGATGGCCATTGCCTCCACAATCGTATTCTTTTCGTCCACAGTGGCGATTTTTCCATTAAATACAACCCAGCTTGCTTCTTCCGCGAGAACCGGTCTATAAAACCCTAGCGCTACCGCATACAAAGACACAGTTACTAACGCTACTTTGCCTGCTGCCTTCCATCTGGCTTTGCCAGCCCCACAAATCGAAAACATTCCTCCTCCTCACATGTCCTCAAACTGCTGATTGTAACACTCGATATCCCAAGCAGGTCGGCGGCGCCCTCTTCTCAGGGATGGCTCCTGGCGGCACACGTTTGCTCCGACTGCTCCCAGAAAAGCCAGACAATGCCGCTTGGCTACGCCCATCAGGCACCGACCGGATTCAAAACGGGGCGGATTATTACATCTTCCTTCGCTTCCGTCAATTATCGGTTTGTTCACATACTCAATTCGTTCGCATTCGATTCGCCTCTGTAAGAATCACCGGCATCGTGGATAGCAGACCATCTTCTAACAATAAGGCCATGACACTGGCTTCGCCAACTCCTTGCACGAACACCACAAGGGAACCATCGGAAAGAGCCGCAGCATCTTTGAAACCTATTTGGCTTACCAACAGCGCCACTTGGGCCTTGGCTGGAAGCGGATTCAACTGAGGTAGATCCGCCGTCTCGATTACCGCCCCGTCGCGACGGATCAAAGCAATGCGAAGGTTCAAATCGGTGTCACCGGGGTTGGCAATCGCCACAGCGATCTCTGCCGGGGCTACCGTCGTGACAGGGATAGTAAATCGGCTGGAAAACTGCGCGTCTAAAACAGTAGCCAGAGCCCTTAATTGGCCTGCAGTGCTGAAACGGAAGGTAACAGCGGAGGCCATCGTAGGAACGGATCGAAGCAGCGCCATCCCCGATGTGGCTCCAGGGGTGACACCGCTGGTCCGTAGTACCCGGGTTGCACCCGCAGGTACCTGGATGGGAAAAGAGCTGCCGGTGCTCAAACCGACCAAAGTGATTTGGCGAGGCGTACCCTCCAGACGGAAGAAATCCAACGTCGCTTCTGAAGTGAAGCTGCTCGTGTTGGTAAAAGTAAACGTGGTCGTGTAGCCTCCCCCGTCAGGAACATGGGGAAAAGCGTGAGTCGAGCCGAACATCATACGGCGAATCGAGCCAGTCGCTCCCCCGTAGTCGACGACATATAGTTCTCCTTGTTCGTCCTCTCCGAAGGAACTGATTGGAAAATTTGTGCGCAGGATTTCTTTTCGTTTCCAAGTATCCGGACCTGCTTCCACGAGCGACCAGATACGAGACGACGAAAGGTCGCCAAAGATATAGGCGCCCCTCAGTGAAGTCTCCTGGAGTCCTCGGTAGACATAACCGCCAATCACAGCCGTGCCTTCATCAGGATTCTTGTATTCGGCAATAGGAAACAGCAGGCCCGCCCGATTACAATCCGAGGAAGGAGAAAAGCAGGCGCTCCCTTCCATAATCCTCCATCCATAGTTGCTTCCTCTGACAATCATATCGACTTCTTCCCGCGCAGATTGCCCCACATCGCCCAGCAATAAACGCCCGGTCAGGCGGTCAAAAGAAAACCTCCAGGGATTGCGCAGCCCATACGTCCAGATCTCGCCTCGGGCGCCGGGGCGATCCACAAACGGATTATCCAGCGGAATCGCATAAGGCGTGCCGCGATCGACATCAATCCGGAGCACCTTGCCCAGCAGCGTGTCGGTGCGCTGGCCGTTGTCGAAAGGGTCGCCGGCCGAGCCGCCATCCCCGCTGCCGATGTACAAGTACCCGTCGGGTCCGAATGCGATCATGCCGCCGTTATGGTTTTCAAACGGTTGGCCAAATTCCAGGATGACCCGTTCGCTGGAATCGGCGACATCAGGATTGATCGTCGAGGCTCGGTACTCCGCGATCACGGTTTGCAGCAACCCCGCGCTGCTTCGGGTGTAATTGACGAAAAAGCGGCCGTTACTTCTAAAACTGGGATGAAAGGCCAACCCGAGCAAGCCCTTTTCTCCTAAGGACTCCACTCGCGCAGTGATGTCAAGGAAAGGCCTCGGTAGGACTTGACCGTCTCTGAAAACGAGAATTCGGCCATCCTGCTCAACAATGAACAGACGACCGCTTCCATCTCCGGCATGCGTGACAAACACCGGCTGCCAAACACCACTGGCGACGACCTGCAGTCTCACTAGGGGATCCGATGCGGCGGCCCGCAACGGACAAGTGACGAGAAGAAACCATACTTCCGTCCAGCGCCAGAGAGACCCGAAGCACTTTCGTCCTTTGCCTTTAAGGAACTTTGGAGACAAGGCCCGCGATTCTCCTTCCCTATCTTTAACTGCAAGATAGTTGTTGCCCACATCTCCCGGCTCAGGCGACCAGCCGGGAGTGAAGGCACGTCCGAAAAATCGAAACTAGAAGGTGATCTTCAGCCCAAATTGAATCTGGCGTTCCGTTGTCGTCGTTCTTGTAATCCGGCCGGCAGCTCCCTGAGACCGACCACGCCCGTCGAAGACGCTCAACGAGGGAGAAGCAAAATTCGGCCGGTTAAAAATATTGAAGAACTCGGACCGAAATTCCACTTCCCCCTTCTCCCCCAGCAGGCGAAATGGCGTTTTCTTCATCAGCGAAAAATCCAGGGTGGCCCTCCCTGGGCCTATCAATGTGTTTCTTCCAACATTTCCATAGAAATTACGCGACGGCAGCGCAAACTGTGTGGGATCGAAGTAGCGATCCGGCCCGCCCAGGACAGGACTGTTGTTGCCCCCCGGAATCAGATCCGGTGTGTAGGTCTGACCTTGTCCTTGAGCCGCATCAAACACCCATCCACTGCCCAATGCGACCGTCAGAGGGGGGCCACTGGATAGGCTCAAAATCCCATTCAGTTGCCAACCTTTCACCAGTTGTACCGCCCAGACGTCACCCGCCGGCCCTGGAATAGCCCAGGAGCCATTAATAACCACACTGTGACGAACATCAAACTCAGACAAACCACGCATGCTATCCGGGTCATCGATGGTTCCCTGGTACGTTCCGCCGGGAAACTCCGTGCTATTGCTCACCGTCGAGATGTCATCGATCGACCTGGCTAAAGTATAGGAACCCTGCAGGGAAAATCCCTCGGCAAATTGCCGGCTTACCTTCAACACCATTCCGTGGTAAAAAGAGTTCGCTCTGGCGGTCCGCACCTCAATCCCCTCAAAGGCGGGATTTCTGGTAGGAGTTCCCTGCCGGAAAAAACGCCTCCCGTCAGGTAAGATCTCCGGTTGTGCAATATCGTACTGGTCAATTCTCCCCAGTTTGACTCCACGCGAGCCGATGTAACCGATGGTGGCCACCGTCCCGGGAACAATCTCCCTTTGAATGTTCAGGTTCCATTTCATCAGGTAAGGATTGTTGATGCCGTCCCAAGGGAAGTTGAACACTTGCAGGGGAACATCGATCCCCGGTTGGGGAAGACGCGCGCCGAAAGGATGAGGAAACGAAGGTCGCGTCACTCCCACGGTCGCGGCCGGAAGCATACGAAATGCCGGCTGTTGGAACCAGACCATGGCAATCTGATCATGGAATACTCCAAAGGCGGATCGGATCGCCGTCTTTCCATCGCCGGAAGGATCCCAAGAAAACCCGATCCGAGGATCAAAGTTTCGCAGGGACGGATTGGGAAAATAGGGCTCGCCGAAGCTCAATTCCCTGTCACTATTGAAGCGCAGGTTGCTGATCTTGTTGTTGACTTCATTGGGAACCGTGATGAACTCATAACGCAGCCCCAGGTTAAGCGCAAAATTGGAACGAAGCTGCATATCATCCTGCACATAAAATGCCATCACCCAGTTTCTCAGCCCCCGGCGCGAATCGGCCGTGGGAAGCTGCGCTTCTATTTGTCGCGGGTTGGCCTGCAGGAAATCCACCAGCGAATCGAAACTCCAACGACCTCCGTAACGAGAGACAGACAAGCCATTATATTGGTATCGCTTAATGTCCGTGCCCATCTTCCAGGAATGTCTCCCTGAGTCATATGTGATGGCGTCATTGAAGTGAAAAAGGTTTTGCACAAACTCGCGAGGACGGCTGTCATCCGGATTCACACTGCCGAGCCCGGAGACACCCAGATCCCCAATCTCGCCTGCTTCAGGAATGAAGTACAACGAGGGATCCGTGGGAAGATCCACCTGATTGACATCCCCCTGCCGGGAACGCACCAGAGAAAAGCGGGCGACGTTGAGCAGATGTGGCGTAATAATCGCCTTTTCTTCCAGCGTCGCATATTGGTTCCGGGTAAAATACTTGCCCCACGAACGGGTATTGAAATCCTTTAGCGCTGTGGCGTTATCGAATGTGTAGCGTACCGAAAAGGAATGATCCTGCGAGAAATTGTGGTCCACCTTCCCAACAACATAGTTTTCGTCGGTCGGTTCGCTAAATGAATAGATGTACTCGCCGCGGCCGTCTCCGAAGTCCCGGCCGTTCGGCAGAGGCCATAAACTAAGATAGGGCTTTACGGACTCCGCCACCTGGACAGGGGGCAGTCCAGGTAAAATCCCTTGGCGCGCTGCGGCGGTGGGCACGTTGATCCGCGCTGTCTGGCCCAATCGATCGCGCAGTCCCTCATAGTTGGCAAAAAAGAAGGTCTGATCCTTGACAATCGGTCCTCCGATGGAACCCCCGAACTGATTGCGAACGAAGGGATCCTTCTCCCGGGCAAAGAAGTTGCGCGCGTCCAGATTGTCGTTGCGGTGAAATTCAAACAGGCTGCCGTGAAACTCATTGGTCCCTGATTTGGTGATCGCGGTGATCACCCCACCTCCGGCGCGCCCATATTCGGCGCTAAAGTTGGTCGTCAACATCTTGAACTCGCGCACCGAATCGACTCCCAGCGTCACACCGGAAATACTGCCCGGCATTTTGTTGCGGTGATCGTTAATGTCGGCACCGTCCAATAGGAAACTGTTGGACGTCGGGCGAGAACCCGCCACGGTAATGTTCATCCCAAAACCGCGAATGGTGCTGATCGTTGCAGTCGAGGCCTTAATGGCGTTCGCCACGCCTGCTTCGAGCAACGTCAGTTGGACAAAGTCCCTTCCGTTGAGAGGCAAATCTCCGATCGACTGCGTCGTGACAACTCCCGCCAGCGTTGCCTCGCGCGTTTCCACCAGCGACACCTCTCCGGTGACCGTCACCTGCTCGCTTACCTCCCCCACTTTCAAGGTAAGATCCACCACCGCGCTTCTTCCGACGGTGAGCTGAATCCCCCTGCGGATCGAGGTCTGGAAACCAGCCAGTTCGGCCTTGACTTCATAGCTGCCAACCTCCAGCTCCGGAGTACGATATCGACCGGCGTCGTCACTGATGGCTGTTCGCGAGACACCTGTGTCCAGATTGGTTATCGTGATGGTCACCCCGGGCACCACCGCGTCACTCTCATCGGCCACCCTTCCTGTAATGGATGCCGTGGTCCCCTGAGCCAGTCCTATTGGAATGAATGCAATGAATAGCAAACTGATCACCAATAAACCCTTGTAGCTGTGGATCATCGTTCCTCCTGCGAATAAGCGTGAATCTTACTGACGCGCCAGTTCGTATGTCAAGCGACGGAATTGCATTGCCTTCTGTCGGTAACAAATGAGATGTCCGCTGTCTGTAGTGGTGAAATGCTCACTGCTGCGCGCTTGTTTTGCATTGGTAACCTTCCTACACTAAGGCCAGAACTTGCCTCTTCACGCTAGCAATCCTTGTGCCAGTAGAACTTTGTTGAGAATAAAGGATTTAAGGTGCTTTGGAAGCTCCGATTTCCAAAATTGTGAATTCTCCAATCCAATTAATCATAGCGGGAAACCAAACGTGCGGTGACTCCGTTTGGAGGGCCAGCTGTTCTACTGGACAGGATCTTATCGTATGTTTTTCTAACTTCGCCGAAGTTGCAAATAAATCCTGCAACCTGACCTGAAAAACCCAGTTGAAACCTAATTTTCATGATGCAAACCGCAGGTCAACTTCGGAATTCGGGTTCGGGGGGACAACTTTCCGGCAGCGCGTGCTGGAATCTGAGCGGCCACTTTAGCTTAGCACCCTGGGTATTTTTTACAGTCTTGAGTGGCAAATTTTTCTGTAGCCTGCGGCGCAAGGGGTGTTACCGAAAACTGAGCCGTGCGTGCAGGGAGCCGGTGAAGATTTTGGGTCTCCTCCTCGCCGATTGATTGAGTATGCCAAGATTGGCCGGGATCTCCCCCTTTGAGACTCGCACTGTTGGTCCTGTTTTGGGGAGCATACGGAAAAATCCTGCCGCCATTTACAGCACAGGGTCCTTTCAAACCTGTCAAATCCTCGAGGTGCTCCCTCACGCTCACGGATCAGCCTCTGCTGCTGGGCCAAGAAATCTCAAAAATTTTTCCAGGCATGCCGCGCTCTGGCGCAAGGTGGAAAACGGTACCAGTATTGCGTACACTCGCCGGGAATATGCCATAGAAGCGCCTTGCAACTTGATGGCAAGCAACGTTGACAGCCAGTTTCTCAACAGGGACTTTTATGTTTTCACGCAAGAGGACGTTTTTGTCGGGGGAGATTACCTTATGAATTGTCAGCACTTAGATCTCCGCGCCTGCAAAGACGCAGCCGTCGCGTATCGAACAAACTACCTTCTGTAATTGACCCCGAGGCGCTGATTCGGTATAGTGCGCCAACAAATTTAGTGAGTAAATCGATCGTGGATCGATTTGAAACTTTATGAGCGATCGGCGAAAAAGGAACAGGAAGACGGTTTAGATAATCCAAAGCGGTTGGATTACGTTGGTTTACTGATTGTTTGGAACGCAAGGATCCGTTTCAACGTAAATCCATTCGGTGGATCCATGGGTTGGCCGATCGTCGGTTTTTGGCTCTTTAGAGAAAGCGGCGCTACGAACACGCAGCCCATCTTGTGAATCGCAGTGCGATGATGATTTGAGTTAACGCAATTGGCGCATTTGATAACGGACACGTGGAGATTTGCGAGTCTAACGAACCTTTTTTAAAACAATCTTTGGAGGCAACCATGTTCTCAGCCGTTGGAGCAGCTTACAAGAAATCCATCAGCCGCGGGAAAGGCCTATTCGCGATCTACTTGGCATCATTGCTATTAATTCCTATGAGCCCACTGCTCGCTGCGAATGAGCCGGATTTGATCGTTTTTAACGGTAAGATTGCCGTTGTGGACGAGGCAATGACCTTTGCCCAGGCAATGGCCATTAGCGGAGACACGATCATCAAGGTAGGCAGCAATAATGAGGTCCTGGCGTTGGCAGGTCCCCAGACGCAGAAACTAGATGTGAGTGGAAGAACCGTCATTCCGGCCATTGTGGACCCCCACCGACATATGACCGGCTTCAGGGCACAGGATTTCCCCGAGGCGCGCGGTATCCGCCTGCCGCCGAGTCAAGATAAAGTCGAAATTAAGAAAGGAATTTTGGAAGCCATCAAGAAGGCAGTTTCCGAGAAGAAGCCGGGCGAGTGGATCATTGTCAACCCAGCCGGAGTCGCGGCGCGGCAGATGATTCTCTATGGCGAGATCACTCGGGCCGAAATGGATCAGGTGTCTCCGAACCATCCCGTCATGCTTAACGAGTCAGGTTCCTCGGGAGCAAACAGCCAGATCCTGTTCAACAGCAAAGGTCGCGCGATCATAGAAAAGGAGTTTGGCGCCTTTGCGAAGTTTTCAGATAACGATATCCAAGAGGACGGAGTCAACCTCAGCGGGATGGTGGTCAAGGATATCATTTTGAAGGGTCGTGATAAGGACTACGCCCCGTCGATCAAGAAGTACCTCATGAGCAGTCTGTTGCCTCAGGGAATCGTGGCAGTCGGAACTCGCATCCTGCGAACTCCCCTCAACGCGCTTTTCATCCTGGACAAGCAGGGAGAAATGCCCATTCGTTTTGGGTGGTTCTTCAGTGACGGCTCTTACTACAATCCGGAAGGCTTTTACAAGCGCTTCCCGAACATGGCTGGAGTAGGCAGCAAGTACCTCTGGGGCATCGGTAACGGCGAAGAGGTGACCGAATCCCCGACCACCGGACCCTGCATGACCATCCCCTGGCGGAATCCAGCCTTGATTGAGCATTACAAGAAGGCGGAACTCAATCTCTGCCGGTTGGAAAATCCTGTGATAAGGAACACGATCAAAGACCAGATCCAGTATGGAAGGGGGGTCGAATATCACGGCGCCGGAGACAAAACGATCGACCTCTTGTTGGGGATTGTTGAAGAGATTCAGCGTGAAACCGGGATGACCGATGAGCAGATCCGTGAGAAGCGGCTGACCATGGAGCACTTGAATACGGTCAGGATGGATCAGATGCCTCGCTTGAAGAAATACGGTTTCATCATGGCCAACACTCCAAATTACTTTATGCGACAACTCGATAAGTCGATGCCTGCCAATATCGCCCAAAATTTAGGCGAACAGTACCTGAAGTGGCACCAGCCAGCCAAAAGTTTTCTCGACAATGGAATCCGCACCGTGATGTCTGAAATTGGTTACCCATTTGAGGCGCTGCAGTTATATGTGACACGGGAAGCGTGTTTTACTCCGCGGCTGCCCGAACAGGGAGATGTTGGCGTGGAGAAGTGCGCCAAGCTCGCTCCCGAACAGGCCGTGGATCGAAATACGGCTCTGAAAATGGCGACCCGGTGGCCCGCCTATTATCTTCTTAGAGAAAATGATATGGGTTCTCTCGAGGCCGGAAAGCTGGCAGACTTCATTGTTCTGGACCAGGACTATTTCACCATCCCGGAGAAGGAGATTGGAAAGACGCAAGTCCTGCTCACCGCCATCGGGGGTAAGGTTGTCTTTGCAGACCCCAAGTTTGGGTCCGTCGATAAGGCTCTATTCAAATCTCAGGAATACATTGACTTAAAACGTCCTTCTCAAGAGGGTGGAATGTAGGCGCCTGTCCGGGAAAGTTCGAAGTCGTCGTCTTTCCGACCTCTGGCCCGGAAACGCGCCGGCAAACTAGGGGGACTCATGTGGGCAATTTGGCTAATTGGAACCGTCATCTCTTCTCTCCTAACCTTCGGTTCCACCGCAGGCCAATCGACGGGCAGCCACTTGAGTGTTGGCACGGACAAATCACCTCCGGGAGAACAAGTTTTTATTGCTTTGAATCTGGTTCCGGCGCCGGAGGATGAGTTTCGGGCAGTTCGTGTGGAGATCCGTTTTCCTAAGAATTTACTCTCCTTTGAAGAAGCAAAAAAGGGCGCCGCGCTTGTAGCCGTGGGGGGGGAGCTTTTGACGACGCAGGGAGAAAATAAACAGGATTCTGCACAAACCACCCTCAGTATTCAGGGCAAGTCGGATCAACCGATTGCGGCTGGTGTTTTGGCGTATCTGACGTTTAAGGTTTCCAGTCAGGCGCCGTTGGGAGAAAAAATCGCACTAAAAACTCTGGCTGACGGTAGCTTACAGCAGGATCTGGCTGACACAAAGCCTCTTAAGGTATTAGATGGATCTGTTGAGGTCGTGGACCAACCTCGTATGTTCGCCTGTTTTTTTTACATGCATTGAAAACTGGATCACTTTTACATTAAAGCCACGCTCCGATGCTTCCTTCAGGGGAGCTTTACGATGGGCGCGAAGACAGGTAGGTTGCCAGTAGATGGATCCCGTACGTCGCCGCCTCCGCAGGACCCATCTGCTGGCTGTCGAAGAGAAACTGTTTACAAGCGCGCAGCGCAGCTTGGTCAGCCTTCAGGAGAAGGGATACCCACGCTTCAACTTCCGCCTCAAGTTTTGAAGCGGGAACGACGCGATTAATCATACCCAGCCGTTCCGCCTCCGCAGCGTCGATCTCCATCCCTGTCAGCACCATTTCTGTCGCCTTCTTCCGGGGAATCCACCGCGACAAATAGGACATGACCACGGCCGGGGGAAGCCCCCCCTTGATTTCGGGAAAACCAAAGCGCGCGTTATCCGCGGCTATACTCAGGTCAGCCCGGGTGGCCAAGCCGGCTCCAAAACCGAGCGCTCGTCCCTGAACCACCGCAATCGTAATCTCAGCAAGAGAAGAAAGGAGGTCATTCACGGTTGTGATCTTGCGCAAGTTGTCTCGGATCTGCATGGCGGTCGGCCGCGTGGCTGCAGTGGAATGGCCTTCGCGGCCCCGGCAGAAGTCTTCACCTGCCCCACGCAGCAGAACGATGCGCGTATCCTGCTGCGCCGCGACCTGCTTCAAGGCGGTAATCATTTCATCCATAGTTGCATCATCAACCGTGTTTCCTTTTTCAGGCCGGTTAAGAGTGACAGTAACCACGCTGTTTTTTCGCTCTACAAGAAGTCCCTGCGCCATGATCCTCTCTCCTTCATCCTCAACAGATGTGGAACCAAACACAAAACCCGTCCGGACCGATGACCGATCGGACTACCTTCCGCCCCTGCCAACCGCCGATTCTTGTATCACTAGCGAACCTTCCTGACAAGTAGATGCATTCCGGCGCTTAGTACTTAGATTCATAAATAAGGTTCCTGCGCAAACTTGCAAACACCCTGTGGCATCCAACCGCTAGGTTTTCGTTGACTCGGCGCCACAGTGCGTTATAAAAACGCGTGTCTCTCAGGCAGGCAAACTTTACGAGGTAAATGAATGAACGACACAACCGCAGTTGCAGCTCCACCCAAGAGCAAGTTCGTAGGAAAGAGCGTCAAGAGAAAAGAAGATTATGACGTTCTGGTTGGCAAAGAGCGCTACACCGCAGACTTCAAGCTGCCCAACATGCTCTACGCAGCCATCTATCGGAGTCCCTACGCTCACGCCAAAATTGTCGATGTCGACCTACGTAAGGCGCTGGAATTGCCCGGCGTGGTCATGGGTTTGACCGCAAAGGATATTCCAGCCCATGTCAAGCCGATGCCGCCATTTCCTTTTCAAAGCAGGGATCCATTCCGAAAAGGGAATCCCACCATCAAATTTTTTAACCATCACTGCCTGGCCAAGGACAAGGTACGTTTCGTGGGTGAAGCAGTGGCCGTGGTTGTTGCCGTCAATCGCTACGTCGCAGAGGACGCTATAGAGTTGATCACGGCTGAATACGAACCTTGCGTGCCGATAACGGACGCAGAGGCAGCTCTAGAAAACACCGAGCATCTGCTGTACGAGGAATGGGGCGATAACTTGATGCTCAAGTTCAAAGTAACTGGAGGCGACGTTGATGGCGCTTTCCGCCAGGCCGACCTCGTGGTCAAAGAACGAATTAAGAGCTCAAGATTCACCGGCACACCGATCGAGCCTCGTGCGATCACCGCTCACAAGGACCCCGAGACAGACCTGCTCACCGTGGTCGATTCCACGCAGATTCCTCACAATCTCAGTACGCTGATTGCTGAAACTCTCAATTTGCCGAATATAACGGTAAGAGTGATCGCGCCACGGGTAGGTGGCGGCTTCGGCCAGAAATGGGACTTCTATCCCGAGGAAGTTCTGATTCCTTTGCTGTGCCTGCTTACCGAGAGACCGATTCAATGGGTCGAGACGCGCAGCGAACACATGAAGGCGACCCACCACGCTCGTGACCAGGTCCATTACATCGAAATCGCAGTAAAAAAAGATGGTACCGTTCTTGCGGTCAAGGACAAAATCATCGCAGACCTGGGGGCAGCTTACCCGAACGGCGGACTCGCCTCGATCGTGACCACAACGATGTTTGTGCCGGGCGCTTATAAGATCCGCAATTACCAGGGAGAGGTTTGCGGTGTGGTGACCAATAAAACTTCGTATGGGGCTCATCGGGGTTTTGGAAAGTCCGAGGCGGCGTATGTGATTGAAAGGGCGATGGACATTGTGGCGAATCGTCTCAACATGGATCCCGCCGAGGTCCGCTTCAAGAATTTCATCCAGCCCGGGGAGTTTCCCTACATTTCTGTGACCGGAACCCGCTATGACAGCGGCAACTATCCAGAAGCGTTGCGCAGAGCCTTAGAATTAGCAAACTATCAGCAACTGAGACAGCAACAGGCAACTTCAAGAAACGAGGGGCGGTACCTGGGCATCGGCATGTCCCTGGTTATCGAACCTTCCAGCTCAACCCGAATGGGCTCCTACAATCCAGGATATTACAGCCTCACGCTTCGCATGGATCCGACAGGAAAAGTGTATGTCTTCACCGGTGGAAATGACGAAGGACAGGGGCACAAGACTACGATTGCTCAACTCGTGGCCGACGAAGTGGGCGTGGGACTTGATGACATTTATGTGCTTGAAGGAGACAGCCTGGAGTGCCCGTATGGCTCAGGCTCCTATTCCAGCCGGTTTGCGGTTGTTGGTAGTTCCGCAGCAATCTTGGCAGGACGCCAGCTTCGAGATAAAATCCTGCGCATCGCGTCCGGTCTCTTGAAGGAGCCACAGGAAAGCCTTGAAATTAGTGATGGCCGCGTTTACTCAACACTTCGGCCCGAGCATAGCCTCAGCATCGTCGAAGTAGCCAAAACCGCATATTTCGCAATCTATCTACTCCCGGAAGGGATGGAACCCGGACTGCAACTGACCTATCACTACCGCGATCCCAACATCACCTTTCACGCGGATGAGCGTGGCCGGGTCGCGATGTTTTCCAGCGTCCCCTATGACGCCAATCTTGCAGTCGTGGAGGTAGATTTAGAAACCGGGCAGCTCAAAATCTTGAAATACATTTCAGTACACGATTGCGGAAGTCTGATCAACCCAGCCATTGTAGAAGGTCAACACATTGGGGCTCTGGTGCATGGCCTTGGAGGCGCCCTCTACGAGGAGATCCTCTATGATAAAAATGGTCAGTTACTAACGGAGAATTTCAAGGATTATATTGTGCCTACCGCTATGGAAGTGCCGGTGTTCACCCTGGATCACTTGATCACACCGAATCCCTTTACGCCCTACGGTTCCAAAGGAGCAGGAGAAACGGGAACCGTGGGTCCACCGGCTGCTTTGGCGAACGCTCTAGAAGACGCTTTGAGGCCACTCGGCAAGAAGATACGGACACTCCCACTCAGCCCGAACTACATTTGGAGCACTGCCTGCGGAGAGGCTACATAACCGGATTCTCTTCCTAATGGTCGGTTCTTTCGTTAAAAGTGATGGCGGCGAACCAGCTACCATCGCGCCCGCCACCGCCATGCTGCGGCCTTACCTCACTAGTGCATATAGAAGAAGCATGCAAAGATGACGGGAACCGCAATGGTTTCGATTTCCCCATTGGCTGCTACCAAGTTCATCGTTTTGGGAGGATTGTCAGTGGTCAGAGCCTGAGCCCGATTCTCCAAGGAGATCTTTTGTCCCACATCAACTCCGTCCAAGATTTTGAACACGAGGTTGGCGATGACCCCGCCGGGAAGTGGCTTCCCCGCCTTATTCTCAACCTTAATTTCCACGATTGACCTGTCGGCGTTCTTGTCGTCATTCTTGACCGCGGTATGCAGCTCGACATCGCCTGAGTCGGCTGATGCGCCTCTCTTGGCCTCTTCAAACGCGAGTTGTTTCGTAGGGAAAGTGACTTCCGCCAGCACGCTCCCCACTTGAACTCCAACGCCAGGGCTGAAAATAAGAGGTACGAAAGCTTGACCACCCGGATTTGACTTATCGTACCCAAGATCCAGACGCGTTGACGCTGTCCCTTCTGATTGTTGCGCAGCGGCCACCACGAGGGTTGAAAGCCACAACAACATAAACACGGTTACCCTGGCCGGCACTTTGATAGATGCGGTCTGTCTGTGGTTTTGTTCAATGACTCTCATGTTCTCGACTCTCCCGCGGCTGATCGACCAATTTCACCTGAGACTCCTGGCTGGGCCGTAATCTGCAAAGCGCCTTCGTCAATCTCTGTCCCGCGCGTTTGACATTAAAAACCTACAACACCTCAATGCATGTAAAAGAAACAACCAAAGGTCGAAAGCACACCCCCGGAAATTTTTATTTCTCCGTCCTTACCCGAGATTGGAACCACTGGTTTGGAAGGGTGGTCCGCTGTGAAAGCGCTGGTCACGTTCCTCAAGTTGACCGTCTGCATTCCCGGGGCGCTTTCAAGAATCTTGAACACCAGCTTGGTAATCAAACCAGCCGGGATCTCCTTTCCTTCCTTGCTTGTCACCATCACCTCTAGAATCAAATTCTCAGCATTCGTCTCATCGGGCTTTACGAGAGTTTCTATCTCAGCGTTTGCCGATTCGGCCGACATGCCTTTTCTTGCAATCTCGAAAGAAAGGAGTTTGATGGGGAAGGTAATTCCGCTCTTGATGGTGCCTATCTTCACGCCCTCCGGCACACTCAAAGTCATGGGTATCACGACCCAACTTCCGGGTGCCGCTTTGTCCGAACCCAGATCGATGCTGGTGACAGTCGCTGCACCCTCCTGTTGTGGCTCGCAGGCCGCTGCGGGAGACGAGAGCGTCATAAAGATCCAGCCAAGTCCCGCGATGCTCAACGTCTTCATGCCAATCTTGATCACTTCCGGCCGTCGCTTAAATCGCTTTTGGCAGCTTCACCTTGCCGAGAGGCGGGAGCCCATAGTCGGTCCACTTGGCAACGACCCGCTCCAGGTACTCCCGCGGAGGCAGGGAAATATCAGGATACTTCCATTTCTTGGTCGCGTCTATGATGACCTTGGTCCCCCGTAAATCGCCGGGAACAGCATCCGGTGGAAGGGACGAGGGATCCAGCTCCGTTGCTGCCGTGTCCGAAATAAAGCGCATATCCTTGTCGGGACGGACATGCCAGGATAGCGCCCAGTCGCGCATGAAGGGATCTCGGATATCAACGTTTTCGTCAGTCACTACAATCCACTTGAAATAACTCATGCCCATATAACCAAGCACTCCGAAGACCAACTGGTCTACATGGCCCGTGTACATTTTCTTCAGGCTTACCCACAACATGGCGGTGCAACCTGAGGCCTCGATTGCATGCAAGTCAACGATTCCCGGTATGCTCAAGTTCTGCCTGAGGTGTTTCAGCATGCTGGCTTCCAGGAGGTTTCGCTTGATCATGCTGCTCTCGCTGGGTGGAAATTGGCTGATCAGGCCAAGGACAATGGGATCTTTGCGGTGGGTAACGCACTTGGCGCAAAACACGGGACCGAGGCGTTCCCCGGCCACGTAACCGGTGAACTCTCCGAAAGGACCCTCCGACTCCAGGGCATCGGTCAAGATTTCCCCCTCTACGACAATTTCGGCGGTAGCTGGAACTTCAAGATCGACTGTTTCACACTTGACCAATTCGACCGCCTTGCCCCGAATGCCGCCGGCTACCGCCAACTCGTCGATGCCAAAACGAGACGGCGCCACCAAATACTGCACGGGGTCTGCGCCGATAAACAAAGCTGCCGGCATAGCCTTTCCGCGCAGCTTCCACTTGGCGTGGTGAATGGCGCCATAACGATCCGGCGCCCCAAACAGCACTCCGGTCTTGTTGCGCCCTTTGATCTGACAGCGGCGGATGCCGATATCCCGCACGCCGGTGTCCGGATCTTTGGTGACCCACATCGGAGTAAGATAAGGCCCGGCATCCTTGGTAGGCGTCCAAACGGGGATCGGAAAGGACAACAGGTTGACTTCTTTAGGCCCCAAAATCACCTCTTTGCAAGGCCCCGAATCGACCATCACGGCTTCAATCGGATGGTTGATTCCATGCATCAATCTCTCGTAAATCTCAGTAGGCACAGGATCACACTTAAGAGCCGTAGCGATCATCTGTGTGGAGGCAGCAATGACGCCCGAGACAACACGCCCGCCCGGATATCCCTTGATATTGCGGAAGCCGAGGCCAAAGCGCTGTTCTTCGGGCAGCGCAAGAAACATCATCCGGCCAATAGCGGCAATCTCACTATCCTTGTCGACTTCCTTGTCAATCCAGTGAAGTAAACCCCTCTGCTCTAGGACTTCCAGATAAGCGCGCAAACTCTCATAGGGCATCCTAATCCTCCTTTGCTGTGCGCCTTAAACCGCTCAAACATCCGTTCCAATCCTTCCGCTCAAGCGATCAATGATTGCCAACGGACCGGCGCGCCTTTGGGAATGCGGGCGCATCATATACCAGTATTCCGCCTAGGTGCAAACACGTAAATCGTATGTCGCCATCGAACGCCACACGATGTTAATGCCATCCATTGGTACGCCCTTTGCATCCAACACAAGAGACCAACTTTCCATAACCAAAGAGGGGTGCGCGAACCGGTGGCCCGCCGGTGAGCTGCCGAGCTGCGAGAACTGTCCGAGAGCTTGACAAGATTGCGCCGTCCAGTGTAGTGTGTGGCCTCTAATCCGGAGCGGTAGAAAAGCTAGCAGGATGGCGGTTTGTCATTGCGCAGGCTGTCGAGTCAGAATTGCAGATTTTTGTCGCTTTCCATGCCGATACCTGGTTCCGGACTCAGGACTGTTTGCTCTCACAGTTGGCAAACGAGTTGCGCATCAGCGCGCATAAGAGCATCTAAGTGGGAGCCGAAAAGCGCGAGCGTCACAGCAGCTAAGGAGCACAATGCCAGAACGAGAAGAAGGCAAAGCAGGCGTAATCCCCAAAGAACTCGTCGGGGTGGATTGTCCTCGCTGCGGGTTCAAGATCAGCGAGGACAGTGAAATCAGCTTCAATCGAGAAGACTCATTTTTTGTGGGTTATTCCCTCACTTGCCCCAAGTGCGGGAATGCGTTTAGTTATACCCTTTATTTTAAATAGGAGCAGCCATGGCAACGATACTCGAACGACCACCGGTGCAGTCCGGAAGAGTTGCATACAAGGATCTGAGGGAGTGGATCGCAGCATTAGATGCTGCTGGTCAGCTTGCGCGAGTCAAGGCGGAGATCGACTGGAAGTACGAATTGGCGCAGATTACGCGGCGCACCTGGGACAACTATGGGGATGCATCGCCGGCACTCCTATTTGAGAACATCAAAGACTACAAGGCGCCCGCCCCAAATAAGATTTTCGTGGGGACTTTTCGATCCTGGTACCGCACCGCGATGATGCTCGGGCTCAATCCCGAGACAACCACCCGTTCCGACTTGATCCATATGCTGCGTGATCGGATCAACAACCGAGCAAATTTTCTTGCTCCTCGGATTGTGACATCCGGACCCGTCAAGGAGAACATCCTCAAGGGCGACAAGGTCGACATGACCATCTTCCCGGTTCCGTTCTTTGGAGAACGCGATGGAGGCCGGTTCATCGGTACCATGCACTCCGTGATCAGCCGGGATCCCGATACGGGTTGGGTCAATGTTGGCACCTATCGGATGATGATGCATAACGGCCAGGAAACCGGCATGCAGATCGACCCGGCCAACCAGCACATCGGACAGCACTATTACAAGTATGTCGCGCGGAATGAACCAATGCCGGTTGCCATTGTCATCGGTCAGGAACCAGCTCTCACTTTCATGGGAGCCTCACCGACTCTGGAACCAGTTTCCGAATTTGAAGTGGCCGGCGCCATTCGTGGAGAGCCGATCGAAGTGGTCAAGTGCGAGACCAATGACTTATATGTTCCGGCCAATGCTGAGATCGTCTTAGAGGGGACGATCCATCCGAAGGAGCGGAAAATGGAGGGACCCGGTCCGGAATATGCCGGCTATTACGCGAACCAACCCGGCATGAAGCCCGTGTTCCGCTGCAAGGCGATCACCTTCCGCAATGACCCGATCTTCCGCGCCACGCCCGAGGGTCACCCCATCAACGAAGACCACATGATGTTGGCGATTAATAGCTCTGTCTACGTGTTTGATGCTTTGGCCAAGGGCGGCGTGCCTGGGGTTAAGGATGTTGCCATGCCGCTAGACAGTTGCGGCTACGCCACCTGCGTTGTTTCCATCAAGCCGGTCACCGAAGGACATGCTGACTGGGTCGCGAGTGCGATTTGGGGCACAAAGATGAATATTTGGTCGTTCAAGTACGTCATTGTGGTCGACGAGGACATCGATCCGTGGAACTCAGAGCAGGTGAACTGGTCAATTGCCTGGCGCGTAAAGCCGAGTGAGGACATTAAGATTTGGCCGCGACATAAAGGCTCTCGGCTTGACCCGCGGGCCGCGCCAGAAGAGAAAGGTTTCCAGGATCGAATGCTCATTGACGCCACGCGCCCCTATCATTGGGCGCCGCGCGAGATCTGGGGCACCGACGGCATCGGTAAAGGGATACCCTTGAAGTTCCCGCCCACGACCCGTCCCCGCTCCAACGTGGCTCTCAACGTCAACCGGCGTTGGGCGGAACTGGGCATCAAACCGACGGAGCGTTACATCGGGCGACCCGAGGGCATATTCAAGCATTGGTGGAAGGATGAAGAGATCATCGCCGCACGGGATCTCAAGGTGATGCCGTGACAGCGAAGTAACGGCATATTCCGCAAACCAGGCTGAACGCAGCCAAGTAGCGCCGTGTGGTTGCGCTCCCAACAGATTCTTCTCCACAGCGCGGTCGTCGACGAACAAATTCAGCTATTGAACCTCTGCGAAATTTCGCTCGCAGAGCTCTCCTAGCGGGAGTTTACTGAGAACGAAATAGGTTGGAGTCTCAAGACGCATGTTCTAAAAGGATTAGGATCGGCGATCTGTCTTACCGACTTTTTGGGTAATACCGAGTTGCTCCAGACCTAGAGTTTGGGCCAGCTGCTGCTGCGGCAGTGATTGTTTGGACAGTACCGTAGCAGCGCGCGGAGGGCCTTTTTCGCCTTGAGGTGGATAGAGCAGAATGAACTGCCGGATTTGCCGAAGCTCTTCGAGCAGCTGTTCCATGGACAGGCCTGGCCAAGCGGTTTGGGCTTCCTTGTGGATAAACTTCAACAACGATATGCCAAGCATGCAGTAGAAGGCGTGGACGCGGATCTTAGTATCGGTCCAATGGTGCATCGGTCCCCAACCCAGCCAGTCGCCCTCTTTCAAGCCTCGGAAGACCTGTTCGATTTGTTGCTGGCCTGAATAGCCGGCCACGACTTGCTCGGCGGTCCAGTCCATACGATTGGTGAGCAGGACGGTGCGGCCCAGACGCTGGGCGAGCAGTTTTTGGAAAGCGGCATAATCGAAATCAAACTGTAAGCGCCAGCGTGTTCCATCCGAATCGAGCTGCCAACGGATCAAATCCTGCAAGAAGGGAGCCGACAGCCAACGTCGGATCTTGTTGCCGATCTGGGTTTCTTTAAGACGACTTGCCGGCTTGGCCAAGTCCATCGACAGTCGGCGCAACGACTGCAGCACCTTGCTGAGGCTGGTGGTGACACTGTGCAGTTGTTCACCCGCAAAGGAAGAGGAATACTTCAGCACGCAAAGATATTTTTTGCCATGAACGATCATTTTTTCAGCGGCAGCTCGAACCCCGGGTTGATTGCTGCTGCACAACAACAGTTGCTCTACAGCGCGTTCGCGAAAATCAGTCGGCGCCTGGTTCCAGGGCAGCGCCGAAATCCAGCCCACGCGGGCTTGCTCAAGCTGCAGCGTATTGTCCAGAGCCGCTGTGCCTTTGTCGAAAACCAGAGTGACACTGTCCCGCTCTATCTGGTTTCGGTCCAGCATCTTGAGAATTCGTGCCAGTGCTTCAGGCAATTCGGCTGCATCGGACACGTTGCCCGCATAGACGTGATGGCACAGGCTCAAACCGTTCTCGCCATCGAGCACATAACTTAATCCCACCTGACGCAGATTGTGCCGCCATTGTTTGTTATGGCCGCGCTGCGCCAGCCGGTTGCGCTCGTTGGTGCTGGCTACCCAGGTGTAGAAGTTGGTCGTGTCATACGCCAGAAGCCGCCGACTTACCAGCTGCTTTTCTTTCCATACAGCCATCAGCCGCAACTGTGCCTCGTCAAGTTCATCATCCCTATCCGATGCATTTGCATCCTCGTTGACCCGAATCTGGTCGAACGCATCCCAGAAGGCTTGCGAACTGAATCGTTCCGGCGGGAGCCGCCATAAGGTATGCAAGACCGTGCCGCGGTACCAATCGGCCACCTCGGTCTTCGGGCCGGGCTGACAGATTCGATGGATGGCCGCCAACAGTAGATAATGCGCTGTCGACGGGCCAGACCGCGGTTTGGGCCACATCGATTCCAGGACTCCCCAGACGCCGCAACGTTGCGCTGCCAGCCAAAGCGCTCCCGGCAAACCGTACTCCCGCGCCGACGCCGATATGGGAACCGGCGCCGTCCGCTCCTTGAGCAAAGCGGCCACCTTGTCGGCGGTTCCCAGATACGTCTGTTGCACGATGCGCGGCCGGCCATCGACGCGGGCGCTTTCCACCACGTAGTAGTAAAGCTTGTTGGCTTTCTTCTTGGCAATGAGCGAGGCCATATAGGGTAATACATTATATGGATCTCATTCCTCTGTCAACACAAAACTGCATACACTTGATCTATTCTGGCGTCGCAAAATAGGGTAATACGCAAGCACTGATCCCCCTATGAAGCCGGATCAGCGTCAGACGTGGATTTTCTCGATGTGGACTTTCCTATGACTGTCGTTCTCAGTAAACTCCCGCTAGAACCCATTGATCCGGCCTCAAAAAAGAAATTTCAAGCCGAATTGTATTTGCCGGGCGGTCGTCGTGGTGCTCGTGATACGTCCGAAGGTGCGGCTGGGGATGCCTGAAGCGTCCACAAAGACATTTCTGTCTGGCACACCAAAATTGGCGCGATTCAGAATGTTGAAGAATTCAAAACGAAATTGTAGTACTCGTTGTTCACCGAAGGAAACGTTTTTGTTTAGTGAAAAGTCGAAATTCGCCACACCCGGAATGATCCCAGTATCGCGCCCGAGATTCCCAAAAAATCCCGCATCCTGGAGCTCAAACTGAGTTCCATCCCAGTATCTGTCCGGGTTGCGGTGACGGTACGGATTGCTGTTGCCCCCGAGCCGTAAATTGGGTCGCTCCGGCAGGCCGGAGCCGGGAGGCGCGTTACCGGAACGTGCTCGATCAAACGTGTTCTGGATGTTCACCGGATTTCCATCCGCTAGACTCAGGATGCCATTGACTTGCCAACCTGTAACTAGCTTGTTCAGCGCACCAGCTGCCTTTATCGGCACATCATAAGAGAAGTTTAGCGTTGCTGCATTGTGAACGTGAAAACCTGAGAGTGCATAGTCTCGACCCCGGTCGTAGGGATCCATGGAACTCGTGGTTGTCCCCGGCGACTCCGAAAGACCGGCACCGTGCCCGGAAGTCTCGTCCATCGTCTTGGAGAATGTATAATCCAATTGAAACTGAAAGCCACGACTAAAGCGTCTGTTGACTGAAAACTGAAGCGCATTGTAAGTAGTCTTAGCGTCAAACACCCCCATTGCAATAGCGGAAAACGCAGGGTTGAACCGTGGCGCTCCTACTGGGAAAAATTTCCTGCCATCCGGAAGAACTTCAAATTGGTTAATGTTCTGGGTTTGAATTCTTCCCCAGTGAACCCCTCTTGATCCTATATACCCTATTTTCAGTACGAGGTTTGGAAGTAGCTCTCGCTGAATGTTCAAATTATACTTGATGAGGTACGGTTGATTTGGCGTAGCGTCGGTGGTCTGGAATCCGAACGGAGGGATGCTCACACTAGCCAGCGCCTCTGGAACACTGGGAAAGCCGGGAGGGTTGAAGAGCAGTGGCCTCTTGAAAAAAGGCGGGGCGTTGGTGGCGTGAAAGATCCAATCGGTAGGCAATAAAACATTATTGAAAATTCCAAAGCCGCCCCGCAACGCCGTCTTCTTATTGCGGAAAACATCCCAAGCAAAGCCCACCCGCGGCGCAAAGCATTTGAGACAGGGGTTTTTGTACAGCGTATCCAATACCGATGTTTCCCTGTCCGTGAGCGGATTGACTAAGTTCGCAACCTTTCCATTGACCTCCCTTGGTTCCGTCGAAAGCTCGTAGCGGATTCCCAGGCTGACGGTAAAAGTCGGGGTGAGTTGCATATCATCCTGAACATAAGCGCCAAAATACACCTGGCGCCACCCACGAACCGTGTCTGAACCGGGAAGCATGAGGTCTAGTTGGAAGGGTCTAGCCCGGAGAAAATCCCCAACGCTTCCGAAAATCCATCTTGCGTTCTGCGCAAAGGCGGAGAACGTATTGAACTGGATCCTCTTCACCTGCGTGCCGAAGCGCATCGAGTGTTTCTTATGGTTGTATGTCACATTGTCAATGTACTCAAACATGTTTTGGGTTAAGACCCGGTCTTGGAAGGGAAAGTAACCCAAAGCGGAAAGCCCGCCGATGCTAAGATCTCCCAACGGTCGACCAGGAACAAAACTCAGCGAAGGGGGCAGACTAATGGTTTGTTCTGATATGACTCCGAAGATGTTTCGGTTGAAGGAAAATCGGGCCTCGTTGAGCAGGGTGGGCGAAATAACAATCTTGTCCTCAATAGTGGTAAACTGCCGGTCGGTTTTGCCTACTTCCTGGAAAGCTGGAAGACGGTTATGCGTGATAATTTTCGAGTCATCCAAGTTGTAGCGAATGAAAATGGAATGAGCGTCGGAAAAGTTGTGATCGACCTTGATCAGAAAATAATTTTCACTGGTGGGTTGGTTGACCGAGAAGATGAACTCCCCTCTACCATCCCTGAAATCCCTTCCATTAGGCAGCGGGTTCAGCGCCGTATTCTCAAGATAGGGTGTGACGCGCGGGCTCACTGGAATAACAGTTCCATCGGGAAAGTTTCCCTGGCGAGCGTCAGCGGTTAAAACCGTCGCTATTTTCGTCAGGCCCAGCCGGTCTCGAAGACCTTCGTAGCTCCCAAAGAAGAAGGTGCGGTCTTTGATAACCGGGCCTCCTAAAGTGAACCCGAACTGATTTCTTTTAAACTCTGGTTTTCTCAGATCGAAAAAATTACGGGCATCCAGGTTGTCATTGCGGAGGAACTCAAATATAGATCCGTGCAATTCATTAGTTCCGGACTTGGTGACGGCATTGATGACGCCTCCAGCAACCTTCCCATACTCTGCACTGTAAATACTGGTCAACACGGTAAATTCCCTCACAGTTTCCACGCCCAATGTAATGCCCGATACCCCTGCTGGAGTTCTTCCGACGGCATCTTGAACATCTGCTCCGTCTAGCAGGAAGTTATTCTGGTTGGGACGAGCACCCGAAATAGAGATCTTAGGTCCAGCTCCAGCGATTGAATCGATGGCCTGCCCCATTGACGGGGGAGCATAGACACCGGACTGAAGCATTGCGAGCTGGCTGAAGTCGCGCGCATTCAGAGGCAAGTCACGGATCTTTTTATCATCCACTAGAGCTGTTACAGTTGCAGTCCTAGTCTCAACGAGGGGGACTTCCCCAGTGACCACCACCTGTTCTGTGATTCTGCCCACCTTCAGGTTCAAATCAACAATGGCTTCTTGTCCCACGGTCAGTGTAACGCCCCTCCTGATCGTCGTCTGGAAGCCGGCCAACTCCGCTTGCACTTCGTAGCTGCCTACTGCTAAATTGGGAGCACGATACCTCCCCTCATCATCCGTAATGATGGTCCTTGTTCTTCCTGTATCCAGATGCTTGACCACAACCAAAACACCAGGCAGCACCGCACCGGTGTCATCCTTGACCGCGCCCAAAATCGTTGCCGTTGTCGTCTGCCCCAAAACACTCTGGTTAAAAAAAACAATGAAAGATAAACCCAAGAGAAGATAGAATCGTCTACCGAACATAGACACCTCCGCATTGCGGATTAGTTGCTTACACCTCGAGCCACCTGCAGTCCGTACCCGCCTATTAAGCATTACATAATCCAGTGACATCTGGCACTCGCTACGTCCCCGTGTCTCCGCGTCTCGCGGCCGGCGCGATTGTCACTATGATTTGTAATGCTTAGTAACTGACCTTTACTGGTACTGGTGTGAGCAACTCTCCAATAAGAAAATGATACCAGAAACATGTGCAAACCACAAATTGAGAATTCTGCAAATTGGGTGCTACCATGTGCCCGACAATTCGGGGTTCGGATTTTCACGAGATTGCCGTCACGCCATTCGCCCGCAAATACGTTTGTCAACCCGAGGCGTAGTACCTTACTTTGCCTTCCAGTGTGAGAGCAACGTCCATTTTCCCTTTACTCTTACTCGAAACATCAGTGCTATAATGAGTCATTCTGATCAACCGTTTAGAAAAGCAAAATCGGAGATTTATGTAGACGTTTCCCGTGTAGTTTTTGATTGCGGTCCCAAAAGGGGCTCGGAATGATAAGGATCAGGCCAATGCCGCATAGGCGGAAACTTGCTGAGGGTAAAGAATGTGCATACTGAGACTGAGAGCATAGTTCCAATAAAGATTGATTTTGTGTCAAGAGCGCACAAACTGCGTGTATCGAGGAGGTAAATATGTGTGGCATTAATGAGATGACCAGAACTCTGGAGGGGGAAAAGGGTACGACCATTTGCGGCAACGTGATCTGGCTTGTCGTTTTTTTCGCTTTCGCCCTATCTGGATCTGCAAACGTGGTACTAGCTCAAACGGCGGACCTGATCGTTTTCAACGGAAAGATCGCCACGGTTGACGGGAACATGACCATGGCTGAGGCCATGGTCATTCGTGACGATATCATCATCGCCGTGGGCGCCAACCAGGACATGCTCAAGCTGGCTGGTCCTGACTCCAAAAAGTTAGATGTAAAAGGTAGGACGGTGCTGCCCGGTTTTATAGATCCTCATTGGCATATGACTGGTTTTATGCCCCAAGACTTTCCCGAGGTAAAGGGAATTAACGTGCCACCCAGCCACGATACGGGCGTGGTCAAGAAAGGCATCGAGGAGGCGCTTAAGAAACGAGTCAAGGAAGTACAACCGGGCGAGTGGATTATTATCAATCCTACTGGGGACGCCGCGCGGCAAGTGATTCTATACGAGGAGATCACCCGCACAGACTTGGACCGTTGGGCGCCCGAAAATCCCGTCATGCTCAATGAGACAGGCTCCGGAGCGAATAGCCAGATCCTCTTCAGCACGAAGGCCCGGGAAATCATTGAAAAGGAACTGCCAGGTTTCAAGTATTTCTCTGATCGGGATATCGTATTTGATGGTGTAAACCTAAGCGGTCTCATCACGAAGGACATCCTTTTAAAAAGAAAAGAAAAAGAATATTCCAGTTCCATCAAGAAACTATTGATGGGCGAGTCCTCTCCCAAAGGAATCACGACCTTGGGGACCCGAATTACAAGGACGCCGTTGAACTCCCTTTTCTTACTGGATCAAAGAGGGGAGATGCCCGTGCGCTTTGGCTGGTTATTTAGCGATGGCTCATTTTATAACGGTGACGGTTTTTATAAGCGGTTTCCAAACTTTGCAGGAGTCGGTACCAAGTACCTTTGGGGCCTGGGATCTGGAGAGGAAGTCACCGACTCCCCATCCACAGCATTGTGCACTACCCTTCCCATCATCAATCGTGAACTGAAAGAAAGGCTTGCCAAGGCAAAGATTGATCCCTGCTTCCTCCACAATCCCGTTAAGCGGGCCACCGTGAAGGACCAAATCCAATATGGCAGAGGTGTGGAGTATCACGCAAGTGGAGACAAGACAGTAGAAATTCTGTTGGAGATCATCGATGAGATCCGGCGTGAAACAGGAATGACCGTGGAGGAAATCCGCGAAAAGCGGCTTACCATGGAGCACCTCCACATGGTCAGACCCGATCAGATTCCCAAGCTAAAGGAATACGGGATCATCATGTCCAACACTCCCGGCTATTTGCCCTACAACCTGAATCCGGTCGCCCCTGCCAATGTGCTTCAGAACTACGGTGAACAGTATTTAGGCTGGTCCTTGCCGGCAAAAAGCTTCATTAATGCGGGTATCAGAACCGTCATCGGCGAAGCCTTCGGGGAGCCCTTCGATGCAATGAAGATGTTAATTACCCGGGAAGCCTGTTTTACCCCAAGGCTTCCAGGCGAAGGAGAGATCGGGGTGGAGAAATGCAAGGTGCTGGCCCCGGAGGAGAAAATTGACCGGAACAGCGCTCTGAGGATGTCTACCATATGGCCTGCTTATTACATGCTTAAGGAGAAAGAGTTGGGTTCGCTGGAGGTTGGAAAGTTGGCTGACTTCATTGTGATCGATCGCGACTATTTCACTGTACCGGAAAAGGAGATCAAGAATATCAAGGTAATGATGACGGTCCTCGGTGGCAAAGTCGTTTATGCGACGCCAGACTTCGGACCCGTCGATCGTCTCCTTTTCAAGACCCCAGAGTACCATGGTAAAGCTCAATTGGCGGGTATGTAAAACTATTTTTGACCGGCTAGTTTACTGAGAAAGTAATCGATGGCTCCTTGCGCTACGATCTGATCCTCCTCCGCGGTGCCGGTGCTGCACCCCACGCCACCCACAATTTCGCCATCCACCACGACAGGCAGGCCTCCTCCAATAATGGTGAACCTCCCCTGATTGGTGGTGTTGATGCCAAAAGTGGGCTTGCCTGGAACAGCAAGCTGGTTGTATTCGTGGGTTCCCCGCCTCGCGCAGGCGCCGGTAAAAGCCTTATTGATCGCAATGTCGATGCTGGTGATCTTTCCACCATCCATGCGAGAAAAAGCAATCAGGTGTCCCGATTCATCCGTTACCGCAATGCACATCGGAACGCGGATTTCACGCGATTTCTTTTCCGCCCCTTCCAACAAGGTTTTCGCATCTTCCAGTGACAGCCTTTTAACGGTAAGCATAAATATTGTACCTCCTTAGGGCAGCAACGGCCCTTTTCGCTCCAGAGCAGCCACGACCTCACTGAAGGAAACTGTGACAGGCCGGGGGCCTTTCTCAAGCAGTCCGATGAGACGGAAGAATTCACCAATCTGAGCGTGATCCTGGGTCGTGACCGACCGGTAGGGTTTCGCCGGATCTCCTAAATCGATTCCAAAGTGTTTCATTGCACACTTCATCACCGGCGGAAATCCATAAACGGCCCATTTGCCAGGAAACAACGAGAAAAAACGCTGCCAATACTTTGCCTGTTCCAGATCGCCTTCGCGAAATGCGCGCACAACTTCTGCGCCGATGCGCGTCGCCGGTGGCGGCATCGTGGCGCCGGAACCGCCCATCAGAAGGGTTATCAACAGGGGCTGCATCGTAGTGAAGTAGCGGGCGTTGCCTGAAAGCTCAATCTCTTCAATTAAGCGGGAGATCTTTGTGATATCGCGCGAGCTTTCTTTGAAGCCTTGCACCTTATCGATCTGGCTCAACCGAACGGTGGTTTCGACACTTGGGTCGGCCCCACGCACGGGATTGTGATAGGCAAGGATCGGCAGCGGACTCGATGACGCCACTTCGGTGAAGAAATCCACCAGTTCTCCCATGGTCGGCTGCCCTCCCCATGGGCGGAGCGGGATCAGCACCTGGACTAAGTCAGCGCCCACGGTGGCTGCAAACTCCGCCAGTTCGATGACGCCGCGTGGTGACGCGCTGGAGGCGCCCAGAATCACGGGAATTCGCCTGTCGACCATCTCCGTTCCACGCCGCAGCAGTTCTTTCCTCTCCTGGATGGATAACACTGTGTATTCGGCCGCCTCAACCGCGGCAATCGAAATAGCATCGGCGTCACCCACAATAAATTCGATCTCGCGTTCCAGAGCGTCGTAGTTGATATGGCCGTTTGGATCAAACGGCGTAAGACAAGCTCCGATAATCCCGCTTACGGAAGGTAAAGGCGCCACGATTCTCATTCCTGGTTGCCTGTAGCAGAAGATTCGGTGCCGCGCTGAAAACAGGCTCCGTTCGTGGAGACGCGACATGTCGCGTCTCCACAGCGCTATCGATTCCAGTGTTACAGTTCACCAAACATGCAGGGGCCGATTATAGCTGCCAGCGTCTGTTCGTCAAGCAACGAATTTGCGTGGGGTGCAGAATATGGTAAAAGTACGCAGGCGATGCAAAGGATGAATACCCAGAAAGGGGAGCAATGAATCAACTACAAATCACGTTGGCCTGTGGCGACTACGATCGGGTGGCGGCCCTCAAGGACGGACGCGTGCAGCCCGAGGGCGTGTGCTTGAATTTTGTGCCCTTGGGGCCGGAAGAGATTTTCTTCCGTATGGCCCGCTACCAAGACTTCGACGCTGCGGAGATGTCCCTCGCCTCCTACATCTGCAGTCGAGCCCAAGGCAAAGATAATTTGATCGCAATTCCAGTCTTCCCTTCTCGCATGTTTCGTCATTCTGCAATTTATGTCAACAGAGACACCGGAATTCGCAAGCCAGAAGAGATCAAGGAACGCCGCGTCGGCCTACCCGAGTTCCAGATGACCGCCTTGGTGTGGATGAAGGGCATTCTCTCAGATGATTATGGAGTAAAGGTTACGGACGTAACTTGGTATACCGGTGGACTAGAGCAGGCGGGGCGCGAGGAGCGTGTTCCTCTGCCGCTTCCACCAGAGATCAGGATCCAACCCATTCCGGAGTACCGCACACTAAGCGAGATGCTGGAAGAAGGAGAGTTGGATGCGATCATTTCAGCTCGAGCGCCGTCGCCGTTCCTGAGAGGATCGAAGCGGGTAAAGCGCTTATTCGACGATTTTGTAACAGTTGAACAAGACTACTTCCGTCGCACGAGCATTTTCCCCATCATGCACACCATGGTTATTCGCAAGAGCCTTTACGATACTCACCCTTGGCTCGCCTTGAGCCTGTACAAGGCATTCAATCAAGCGCAGAGCGTTTCCCTAGACGGCCTCCACGGAGGACCCGCCTTGCGCTACAGTCTTGCATGGCTCAACCATTATTGGGAGCAGGAGAGGGAGCTGCTGGGCGCTGACGCGTGGGCCAACGGTGTGGAGAAAAATCGCAAAACTGTGGAAACCCTGATGCGCTATCTCGTCGAGCAACGTATCGTCGAAAAAGCACCGCGCTTCGAGACGCTTTTTGCCCCCAGCACCTTTACTGAATTTAAGATTTGAGAAGAGGAATGAACCATGGCCACAACAACAGAATTCCACTTTGGTGAAGCGCAACTGTTTATTGCCGGACACTGGGTTGACGCCGGTCCGGCCCTCGAGGTGCGCAATAAGTACACCAACGAGACGATTGGCGAGATACCTACTGCTCGAAGAGAAGACGTGGATGCGGCTGTGGCCGCAGCAGCCGAGACGGCGCCGAAGATGGCACAGATGCCTGCCTACGAAAAAAGTGAGATCCTGGCTCGTACGTCTCAGCTCATGCGGCAACGAGCCGAGGAGATTGCGCGGACCATCTCCGCTGAGGCCGGCAAAGCTCTCAAATTTGCTCGAATTGAAGTCGACCGGGCAATTGGCACCTTCACCATTGCCGCCGAGGAAGCAAAGCGCATCCATGGCGAGACGATTCCGTTAGACGCACTACCGGCTGGAGCAGGCTATTTTGGATTCTGGGTACGTCGTCCGGTGGGTGTAGTGGCTGCGATTTCTCCTTTCAATTTTCCGTTGAACTTAGTCGCGCACAAAGTGGCGCCGGCCATTGCCGCCGGCAATGCCATCGTCCTAAAACCAGCAAGCAGCACACCCCTGACGTCGGTGCTCCTGTGCCGCATTCTAGAGGAAGCAGGGTTGCCTCCGGGCGCAATAAATTTGGTGGTGGGTTCCGGCAGCACCGTGGGAGAGTGGCTCGTGAGTGATCGGCGAGTAGCAAAGATCACATTCACAGGTAGTCCCTCCGTAGGAGAGCGCATCCTTCGGGTAGCCGGCATCAAGAAAGTCACTCTGGAACTTGGAAACACTTCGCCGGTCATCGTCTCTCCGGATGCCGATCTTCAGTCGGTCGCAAAGCGCTGTGCTGTGGGAGCGTACTACAATTCAGGGCAGGTCTGCCTGTCGATACAACGTATTTACAGTGATCGTCACATCCATGAACCCTTCACTGAGTTTTTCCTGAAGGCCAGCGAAAGTATGGTTGTGGGCGATCCGCTGGACGAGCGTGTCGATGTGGGCCCGATGATCGACGAGCATGAGGCCGTGCGCATCCAGGGTTGGGTGCGCGAGGCGCAACAGGAAGGCGCAAAGGTGTTAACTGGGGGACGCCGGGAAGGACCGGTATACTGGCCCACCGTATTGACGGATGTCGCCCCGGGAATGAAGGTGGTCAAAGACGAAGTGTTTGCGCCCGTAGCCAGCGTCATCCCATACGACGATTTTGAAGATGCGCTTCGCCAAGCGGATGCGACGGAATACGGGTTACAAGCGTCAGTTTTCACGCGCGATATCCAGCGCATTTTCCGGGCGATCGAGCGCTTGAATTTCGGCGGCGTCATTATCAACGAGACACCCACCTTTCGCGTCGACCATATGCCTTATGGCGGAATCCGCCAGAGCGGGATTGGCAGGGAGGGGCTGCGTTTTGCCATAGAAGAGATGACCAACATCCAGATGGTGGCGATCCGAATGGCGACGTAAGGCATGCATCCCATCTTCGGCAACAAGATGGAATTTTCCGCGCGCAGCGCGAGGTTTACGTTTTTTTGAACTTTTTGCGTCAACACACGCGCGATCCAGGAAGCAGTCGAATTACAAGAAGATCCAAGGGAACCATCATGTACAAGACTGGGCGTCTTTGGATAACAGCGGCACTTCTGTTGATGGTTTTCTCAAAGCCTCAAGGGTCGGCTGGCGGTGAAAAGACAATCCTAGCCCTCACGGCGGCGCAGGTTGCCCCGGGAAATGAAGTGTATGTGACCGTGATGCTCAGCAACTCGCCGGGAGTCGATGTGTCACAACTGAAACACTGGATCGAGTTCCCGAAAAGCAAGCTCTCTTTCGTCCGCGCCCGCCTGGGAATAGCAGGGGATCTGGCGGAGGCGCAACTTGCCGCAGAGTTGGACGATCAACCTGGCCAGGACAAAGACAAAGGTGAGATCGGCACGCTGTATCTTTCTGTCTCCGGCAAACGCCCACTCCCTGACGGGCCGGTCGTTGAGATTACTTTTAAGATACCCTCGTCTTTAGAGGAGCAGACAATCACGTTGGGTCATAGAGGAGAAGCCACGGCGGCCGACGGCCAAAAACTGCCCCAACTCGTTTTCGAGGAAGGAGAGCTAAAAGTCTCCAAGGAAGAGGCGGAGAAGCCTCCTTCCATCTTCAGTTGCTTTTTTTACATGCATTGAGCCAATCGATGCAGGCGAGGATTCAGGAACGAATTTCTTTCTCAATCTGTTTGAAAAATTCGCTCACCATCCAGCGAGATACGGTGTCTAACAATCGCTGACCCACTCTAGCAATCAGGCCTCCCACTTGGGCTTCCCCTTCCAGCGTCATCACTACTTTCCCGTCCGCTTGGTCAGTAAGCCGGACCGTTGCTCCCCCTTTGACGAAGCTACCCGATCCACTCCCTTGTGCCTGAAGTTTGTAACTTGACATCGGATCTTTTGCGGAGATCTCAACCCGCCCCCGATACGTGCCCTTGACAGAACCTACCCCCACACGCATGATGGCTTCATATTTGTCAGGTTCAACAGAGCGCAATTCCTCGCAACCTGGCAGGGACTTTTTAATAAAGGCTGGATCCATTAAAAGATTCCAGAGGCGCGTCTTGTCGGTGGCAAAACTGTGACTGGCATCGATTTTCATGTTCTTACGCTACCACGCTTGAATGTGTATGCATTTTTCACTCATGGAGCCCCAATGGCCCGAGAAAAAATAAATATCCGGCACTAAGTACCTCGATTCATAAATACGGTAACGTTTGCTGATGGTGCTTGCGAGGCGAGATCCAGGAGCGAGGAGGAGTCGATGCAGGGGACATCGGCGACGACGAGCGACGCCGAGATCGCCCGCAACCCCCATCAGCCTGGAGGGTTGCGGCGGGATAGCCCCGCTTTCTTTGTCGCTCCTCCTCGGCAATGGGCCCCGCATTGACTCGTCGTCGCTCCGCGAAATCGGGGCCATCGCGCTCGCAACAAACGTTATCGTATTTATGAATCGAGGTACTTAGGTTGTCAAGCAAAAAGGAGCGCGGCGCTCATGTCAAGACTGTATCGCTTTAGCGTAATTATTCTCACTGCCAGTCTACTCGGCGTATTTTTCTGGAAGAGCCTGCTAGCGACTCAAACCCGCCCTGAAAGAGACTTACGTGAGCGATTGGTCATGGCCCATAAGATTCTTGCCATGGAGGGGCTGATTGGACCTTTCGGCCATGTGAGCGTCCGTTCAACGGACAAAGCTAAATTTTTTATCGCAAGGCACGAATCCGCGATTCAGATAAGTTTGGAAGATGTTGTTGAAGTGGACAACAATATCACTCCTCAATTGGCAAAAGAGCGGGATCTGTATCTTGAAGTTTTTATCCATTCCTCGATTTATACACGCCACCCTGACATCAACGCGGTCGTGCATACGCACTCGCCTCAAGCCGTCGCTCTGGGAACTCTGCGAGTGCCAGGCAACCAAATTTTCCCTACTACCAATCCGGGAGCAAATCTGGGAAACTTCATTTCGATTTTTCCAGAAGTTGGCTTGGTTCGAGATCCTGAAAAAGGCTTTCGGATCGCCGATGCGCTGCGGGCCCAAAACGGCATTCTGTTGCGTGGCCATGGTGCTGTGGTGGTGGGCCACTCGCTGGAGCAAGCGGTCTTAAGGGCAATTTACCTCGAGTTTGAGGCGCGCACTCAGATGGAAAGCCGCAAGGCGGGAGAACCAGTCTTTTACACCACAGAGGAATCCGATCTCTTTAAAGATACGCGCGCCATTGAACACGCCTGGCACTATTACGAAGAGAAGGCGCGAAGGGATAAAAATTGATCGCCACCACAGCGTCAGTTAGAATACAAGTTTTTTGGATCATCGGCAAAGGAGTTTGACGTGTGCATGAGAAATTCTTTTTGGGCGTATGTGCTGCTGCTTTCGTATACCTTACCTGCGTCGCTTTGGGCCCAGTCTTCCGCCGGCTACATTTCAGGGACTACCCGTGACAGAACAGGAGCGGTAATGAAGGGCGTCGTGTTGCAAGCGCGGCAGGAAGAAAGCGATACGGTCTATACGTCGGTTACCGACGAACAGGGTCGCTACGAATTCCTGCGGCTTCCCCCGGGACAATACGAAATTACCCCCTCCTATCACGGATTCCAGCCTTCCGAACGCAAGCGCCTCTCTCTCAATGCGGGTCAGGCTGTTTCGCTCGATCTGGTCTTGGAGGTGCGAGGAATAGAACAGACTATCACAGTGACGGGAGAGGTGGCGCCACTGGACCTGTCCAGTCCCCACCTGAACTATACGGTCAACGAGATTTCCTTCACTTCACTTCCGATAAACGGCCGCACTTTGGATCGGCTAGCGCTTTTAGCCCCAGGAATGATCCCGGTCAGGGCCAAGGACGATCGTCCTGTCAACGGCTTTACGCAAAAGATTGCCGGAAACGGATCACGAGGCTCGGCATTTTTGCTCGATGGAACTGACATTGGACATGGCATTTTCCAGGGAGGGACACCAGGTGGAGTTTCTGGCCTGCTGCTGGGAATGGACTCCGTGCAGGAATTCGAGGTGCTCACGGATGCTTATCCCGCTTACCTGGGAAACACGGGTGGAGCTGTAATTAACGTAATCACACGCCGAGGCACCGCGAATTTTCATGGCTCGCTCTTTGAGTACTACCGGAACAGCGACCTAGACGCCAGAAACTTTTTCGATGACGAGCTTCCTCCGTTTACCCGTCATCAATTCGGGGGGTCTGTGGGAGGTCCGCTGCCGGGAACAGGCAACACCTTCCTAGTCGGCTATGAAGGATTGCGGGAGCGTCTGGGTCTCACCCTTTTCAATACCGTCCCCAACTTGGCGGCAAGGGGCGGCGTACTGCCAGGGAAAATATTCCCGGTTAAAGCCGAGATGCGCCCGATTTTGGATCGCTACCCCTTACCCAACGGGCCAGACTTCGGCGACGGTACCGCCCAGTACGGCTACCAACAGGTGCAGCCGACCGATGATCATCACATAAACGCTCGCACGGATTTCAACTTACGGAGAGACGACTCGTTGTTTTTGCGCTACACCTTTTATGACAGTGCAAAGCTCACCCCGCTGGGCTTGAGCATCCAGGGATTTGACAGCGATCTAGCGGCCCGCAACCAATATGTGACTCTAGAAGAAAGTCATATCTTTTCTCCCAGACTCCTGAATACTTTCCAGCTCGCTTACAACCGGAGCCACTACAGGGGTCTCACCCTAACACGACCCGACTTGGCCGCAGTGGCGCCGCTGATTGACGGACGCTCCAGCTTTGGGCGTGTCAATATCCGAGGTTTGAGCAGCTTTGGCACGGATACAGGCGATCTTGTTTTTTCCACGAACCAATATGAACTAAGCAACTCGGTGCGCTATGCGTTTGGAAGGCACGACTTCCGCGGGGGCTTCAACTGGAAGCACTACCGAAGCAACGGGTCCTATGACGCGTTCTTCGACGGCCTGCTGATTTATGAGAACTTAGAAAGCTTCCTTACAAACCAACCGCAGCGTTTCGTAGGAGCTGAACCCGGCTCCGATGCTCACAAGAACTACCGGCAGAACTTGTTCGCTTTGTACCTGCATGACCAGTACCGCTTGGGCGCCGACTTGACCCTAACCTACGGCCTGCGCTATCAGTGGTTCACCGTACCGACTGAAGAAGGAGGGCGGCTATCCAATCTGCGACGTCTTACTGATCCAGCACCCGTCATCGGAAATCCGCTCTTTATCAATCCCTCGCGTGTGGATCTTGCTCCACGGGTTGGTGTGGCATGGAATATCGGCGGCCGAAACCACACCGTGATCCGGAGTGGCTTTGGGATTTTTCACGAGCCGATCCAGGAAAATATCTTTGGCTACAATGCCAGGCTGCAGCCCCCTTTTGTTACCATCCGCACCATCATTCGTCCCCCTTATCCCCGACCCTTCAGTTCCAGAGTGCAGGGGAGGCCACGGCTCGACCCCTTGGAATTCCAGCCTGAAACGCCTTATGTCATGCGCTATCATTTGACACTGGAGCAAATGCTGGGGCCAGATTTGGTGCTCAGAATTGGATACTCCGGTTCTCGTGGCGTCCACCTTCCCAGAGTTGGCGACTTGAACAGCGCCGCTCCCATCTCTGTGGATCCAGACGGACGTCCTTACTATGGAAGTGTGGCGGGACCCCGTCGAAATCCGGCCTTTGACCTGGTTCGCTACACCTCTACCGATGCAAACTCCGTTTACAATTCTCTCCAGATTGGGTTTGCGCGCCGCTGGAAAGACGGACTTCAGTTGGGACTCAATTACACGTTTGGCCGATCGATTGACGACGCGTCAGCCTACCGGCGCGAGTTTAGCACCGGCATTGGTGACGTGCCGCCTGATTATTATTATCGCACTGTCGAACGAGCTCTCTCCAGTTTCCACATCGCCCACCAAGCAGTATTCCACTATACGTGGGACCTGCCGCTTCACGTTTCAAGAGGTCCGCTCGCAGCGTTCTTGCTGAACCACTGGCAGACAGCCGGCATTGTCACCCTTTCCAGCGGTTATCCGTTTACGCTCAATGTGTCCTTCGATATTGCCAACAATTTGGTTCGAGAAGGTCATCGTCCCAATTTGGTGTCCGGCGCCAGCAATAATCCTGTTCTCGGTGGACCGAATCGCTATTTCGACGTATCCGCTTTCCAGTTACAGCGGCCGGGGTATCTCGGAACCCTGGGTCGCAATACCTTGATTGCACCGGGTTATGCTTCCGTTGATTTTGTTATTACCAAGGATATTCGCCTGACTGAAGCGCAGCGCCTGCAGTTTCGATTTGAGATTTTTAATCTTTTCAATCGGCCAAACTTTGCGGCGCCGCAAAACTCGGCCACCGGCGGAGTCATTGTATTCAACAGCCTTGACGGCATCCCGGTTGGAAATGCCAGTACGATCTTCTCTACCGTTGGATCTTCACGGCAGTTGCAACTTGGATTGCGATGGGGTTTCTAAGGAGCGTTGTGTGAAGTTGACACGCAGATGGATCAGAACAACTTGCCTCACTTTCACCTTGCTCCCGGTCTGTTTAACCCTCGCAGCCCAAGGGGTTTCATCGCCGCGTCAACCACGGCAGCCGGAGAGCAGCCTGATCGATCAGATTACCTCACTTTTGGAGCGGGACGACTCGGCTGGGGCCGAAGATCTCATTCGAAAGAATAATAAGCGTCTAACCCAGGAATTGAACACGGTTCTCGACCGGATCGATCGAGACTTCGATGAGCTTGGCAGACAAAAAGCGCGCAGTGACATACTTCAAGAGAAATTCACCCAACTCAACGTCGAGTTGACGCATTACGAAAAAATATTCCAGCTCCACAGCAAGGCCACGGGGCAGCAAGATTTCCGCACGCACTTTCAAGCCAAGCGATTGCGCATCGATGGAGCCGAGCACACCACCCGCGCCGACTTGCTCTGGGACCGCCAGCAGTACGACGAAGCGATAGAGGGATACCGCGAAGCGATTAAGAAATTGCAAGCAGCGACTCTTTTAGCTCGCGCTGTAAGGGATCAAAAATTGGTTGCTTCCTGCCTCAATAACATCGGCTACGCCGAGATATTTTCGGGAAACCAAGCCGAGGGCATCCGCAACTACTCCGAGGCTTTAAAAATCGCAGAGCAGAGGAACGACCCTATCTACCAGGGTTTGTACTTGCTTAATGTGGGAACCTTCTATTTGTATACCGTCAAGGCCGAGGAGTCACTGCGTTATTCTTCACAAGCCGCGGAAACAACTCATAAGACGGGCCGGAAGACGTGGGAGGCGAATGCTCTGCTGAATCTAGGATCCGCGTACCTCGCTTTGGGGCGAAACGAAGAGGCGCAAAGCTATTTACAAAAAGCGCTGCTAAAGGCACAGGAGGCGAAGGATCGTCGCAGCCACGGAAGAACCCTTTTCAACTTAGCGCTTACAGCGACACGCTTCGAGCAGTGGCCGGAAGCCTCTCGCTTGATGGAGGAGACTCTTCAATGGTACCAGGATAATCAGAAGGTATACAGCCAAGCCGAGCAGACCGTCGTCGAATATCAAGGCCTGAATTTTTTGATAGACATTTACAAGAAATTGAATCAGCCGGAAAAGACCAAATATTTTAGCAGTCGGTTGTCTGAACTGCGTACTAAGGACCCCAAGAAACTTGCGGCCTACCTGGCCGATCCACACCTCAACTTTTACATGTGGAGGGAATTCAAGAGGAAATAGAATTGCAACATCGGAAGGCTTCATAGTATATCTAGCTCCATAGTTCATCGGATCTGGGAACAAAATGAAACCTATCTCGAGGCGCCTGTTTATTGAAGAAACCGGGCTCGGAATTCTTTCTACGACGGTGCTCCCCTCCGTGACGGGCTCCCCAGTCGAAGCCCAGGTAAATTCCCCCGCAGTTTCCGCCCCGCGCACCAAAATAACCATCAAGGTCAACGACGTCAGCCATCATCTGGAGGTGGAAGATCGATGGACTTTAGCTGAAACCTTGCGGGATCATCTGGAGTTAACGGGAACCAAGATCGGGTGCGATCGTGGAGAATGCGGCGCATGTACTGTCTTGCTGAACGAAAAACCCATTTATTCCTGCAGCTACTTGTCCGTCTGGGCAGATGGGCAGTCGATTCAAACCGTCGAAGGGCTGGCTCATGGGGATCACCTCGATCCGTTGCAGCAAGCCTTCATCGAACACGACGGGCCCCAGTGCGGCTACTGCACTTCGGGCCAGTTGATGTCGGCAAGAGCGCTATTGAACCACAATCCCTCGCCCACCGCCAAGGAAGTTCGCCGCGCATTGTCCGGAAATATCTGCCGCTGTTCGAATTACAACCGCTACGTGGAATCGATATTGGCGGCAGCAAAGAGGGGACAGAAACATGCCTGATGCATTTCACGCCGTCGGGAAGGCAACCCCGCGGATCGATGCGGTCGAAAGAGTGACCGGGAGGGCGCGCTATGCCGGAGACCTCCGGTTCCCAAACATGCTTTATGCGCGCGTGTTAAGGAGCCCACATCCACATGCACGAATCCGTCGCATTGACATGTCGAAAGCTTTAGCCTTGCCCGGAGTCAAAGCGGTTCTGACCCGCGAAAACTGCCAAGTCGTTTGGTCCGGAGGAGACACTCGCAACAAGCGCTACCTGTTCAACAACCCGGTTCGTTTCGTGGGGGATCCGGTGGCGGCGGTGGCGACAACGGATCGTCATTTGGCCGAAGAGGCTCTCAAGCGCATCGTCGTTGATTACGAGGTCCTGGATTTTATTCTGGACCCCGAAGAAGCTTTAAAGCCAGGCGCCGTTGAGATCCAACCCGGAGGCAACCTCTCTCCCAATTCCAAGGGGCAGCGGGAAGCAGAAAGTTACCGGCGCGGGGACGTCGAAAAAGGTTTCGCGGATTCCGACCATGTGTTTGAAGATCTCTATGTCTCCAAGCACGTAAACAATGCCCAGATGGAGCCCCGGGTCAGTATTGCCCACTGGGAAGGGGACAAGTTGACCGTTTGGGCGTCGACGCAAGGAATTTCCAACTGCCAGGCGGACATGGCGAAAGACCTGAACCTCCTACCGGAACAGGTGCGTGTCATCTGCGAATACATGGGTGGCGGCTTCGGCAATAAGAATCAGAACCATGACTTTGACCTGATGGCCGCGGTGCTTTCCAAGGAGACGGGGCGGCCCGTGAAGCTGGAGTTCACACGGAAAGAAGACTACATCGGGGTCCACGGCCGCTGGCCGACTCGCCAATATTACAAGGTGGGTGTAAATAACGATGGCACGCTGCAGGCGATTCAACTGCGAGGATACAGCGGCATGGGGCCTTACCGCAAGAGCAGCGGCGATATCGCTGGAACGGAACTGTACCATTGTCCCAACGTCGAGAAAACCGTTCACCCTGTCTATACGAACATGTCCGTCGGCGCCAACTTTCGTGGTCCGGCATACCCACAAGGAATATTCGGAATCGAATCCATGATGGACCACATCGCCTACCAACTGAAAATGGATCCGGTCGAATTTCGACTCAAGAATTGCACCCAGAAATACCACGATGAGGTGCCATACACCAGTATTGGCCTGCAAGATTGTATTCGCCGGGGAGCGGAGATTTTCGAGTGGAAAAAACACTTGCATCCTCCAGGTGCTGACCCTGGTCTCATCAAAGGAGGCGTAGGAATGGCCATGGGAGCCTTTGGAGCTGGCATTGGCAAGAGCAGCGCGACGTTGCGGCTGGACGCCAGCGGTCATCTCTGGGTCTACGTAGGAGTGACGGATATCGGTACTGGGGCCAAGACGACCATGGCGTTGCTGGCTGCGGAGGCGACCGGAATTAATCTTGAAAAGGTGCATGTCGTCTGGGGCGACACCGACCGTTGTCCTTACTCGGTGGGTGAATCCGGGAGCCGAACCACCAACATGACCGGTTATGCGGTCGTAGAAGCGGCCAGGGATCTACAACGCCAATTGAAAGAAAAGGGTGCGCCGCAAGGGAATGACGTACTGATTGCGCAGTCGACGCCGAACCCACGACTCGAGGGAGCGGCCCGATACAGCTTTGCCGCCCATTTCGTGGAAGTCCAGGTGAATGCTGAATTTGGGAATGTGAGAATTCTCAAGTATGTGGCGGTACACGACAGCGGTCGCGTCGTCAATCCGTTGACTGCTGCCAGCCAGGTTAAAGGTGGCGCAACCATGGGGATCGGAATGGCGCTGCATGAAGAGTTGCTGTATGACCGCGCCACTGGTGTCCCCATCAACCCAGGCTACTACGGTGCTCGGGTCATGACGCACATGGACGCCCCGGAGATCGAGGTTCACTTTGTCGAGACCGAGGATGCTTACGGGCCGTACGGCGCCAAGTCGGTGGGAGAACCCCCGATTACTCCTTCCGTGGCCGCCATCGCCAACGCCGTTTTTAACGCTACCGGGCGGCGGATTAAGGAGCTGCCGATCACCCGTGAAAAGATATTGGGAGTTACTGCGTGAAAGGATTTACAAACGTCAACCCGAAAAATCTGACCCAGGCGGTGACTCTGCTTAGTCAAGCACAAGAATCTGGAAAGAAGGCGGCAATTGCAGGCGGTGGAAGCGATCTGCTGGGTATGATCAAGGATGATCTTGTCTCTCCTGATTTATTAGTGAACCTAAAGAGCGTGGGCGGGTTGGACAAGATTGAGAGCAACACTAGTGGGCTCAAGATTGGCGGATCGGTGACGCTGGCGACGCTCAGCCAGCATCCGCTCATCCGATCAAAGTATAAGGCGCTGGCTGAAGCTGCCGATTCTGTCGCCACCCCACAAATCCGAAACACCGCGACTCTGGCAGGAAATCTCTGCCAGCGACCCTGGTGCTGGTACTTCCGCGCCGGCTTTCCTTGCTTCAAAGCCGGGGGCCGGAAGTGTTACTCCGTGATGGGAGAAAATCAGCTTCATGCCATCTTTGGAGGTGGACCAAGTTTTATCGTACACCCTTCGGACACTGCTCCGGCTTTGGTTGCTTTGGACGCAAGCTTTCACGTCATAGGTCCGGCGGGTGAGAGAGTCGCGTCGGCGGCAGAATTTTTTATTCTGCCATCCAAAAACGCTGCGACGGAAAACATACTGCAGCCGAACGAGATACTAGCCGAAATCCACATTCCTGCGCCGCCCCAGCAGACCAAGAGCACGTATGCCAAGATCATGGATCGGGCAACATGGACTCACGCCGTGATCAGCGCTGCCGTCTCGCTTGAAATGAGCAATGGAGTCTGCAAGAGAGCTAGCATTGTTTTGGGGGGCGTAGCTCCTATCCCATGGCCTCTCCCTAAGGTGGGACAGATGCTGGCGGGGCAGAAATTGACGGCACAACTGGCGGCTCAGGCGGGTGAAGTCGCGGTATCGGGGGCGCACCCGCTGGCCAAGAACGGTTACAAGATTCCCCTTACCAAAGCACTTGTACGCCGCACGCTACTTTCTCTTGCGGCTTGACCTGTCGGTGGGCTAACAACACCTGTAACGCCGCTACCGCGGCTGCTTCAATTGTGCCAGTTTTTCACACTTTCTCAGTGTGAATGGTCGCGCCTCTGCTTCTTTGGCAGATCCTTCAACTCCTCCAGCCGGGCGCGGACAGATTCAACTGCGGCGTCATTACGATTCATTTCGCGGTAGGAATGAAGCAACAACTCCAGCGCGTCTTTTTCCACATAATTGTATGCGTCGATGTCGTGAGAGTGCCGAATATCGACGGTCCGGATGAATTGCAAACTGTGTTCCAGGTAGTCCGAGGCCGCTTCCCATCGACCCCAATTGTGATAGAGCACGCCAAGGTTATAACGAGCGCGCCCCTCCGCCAGCCGGTCGCCTACTTCTTGGGCTAACCGGAGCGCCTGCCGCAACGCTTTTTCCCCGGATTCGTAATCCTGCAACATCATTTCGGCGCTTCCCGCATTGAGCTGCGCATTTGCCTCCCAAAGTTTATTTCCGACCTTGGCCGCGGTTTCCGCCGCTTCAACCGAGTACGGAAGCGACTCGCGGATCCGGCCCGCATGCAAATAAGCCGTACCCAGGTTGAAAAGGCCAAGCGCCATTTTGGCGGGATCGCTGATCTCACGCGCTAGACGCAGCGCAGTTTCGCAGTCGGCCAAGGTTTGCTCTCGCTTGTCCAGTCCGAGGTATGCGTACGCGCTGGTCAAATAGGTGGAAAATAAGAACGACTTGTCTTCGAGTTCCAACGCTGTCTTGCGGACCGATTGAGTCACGTCGAGAGCTTTTTGATACTGCTTCTCATTGAGAAGCGCGGTAGCCGTCATCCGATCCCGGCGTGCCTGAAAGCGCCTAAGACACGAGTCATCGTGCGTCACTTCGGCCAAAATACTGCTTAATTTCAACCCTACTTCCAGAAAAGACTGGGAATATTGGACTCGGCGCTGCTCTGGTTTATCTCGGAACGAATGGATCGAGGAGTCGAATTGCGCAATCAACGCCTGCAGCGTCTCCTTGGATCTCGCCGGATCCTCCTTTATCGCTTCGCGAGCCTGATCGAGCTGACCGGCGTTGATATATTGGGTCAGCCTGGACAAGTACTCCTCTGACGTCGACGCTTTAGCCTGCGCGGCCGCGCTGCCTTGTTCCCCGCTGCCTAAAATTATGGAAAAAAGAAGTATACAGAAAAACATTTCGTTGATTTCTCCTCTCGACGTCACAACACCCTGACGCAACTCACGTACCCCGACCAGCGATCGATAACCGGCGACGCGTGACCAAGGAAGGTAGGTTCAGGGATTGCTAATCTGAAATGAGATATGGCGCTCCAGTTGCTGGCCTGAAATCTGGTCCTGCACGTGCAAGCTCAATTCATATTTGCCTGTATCCATGCCGCGCAAATTCAACTCGTGAACCAGCTCCAAACGATCTCGATTCTGAGCATTGGAACTGTCGACCTTGATCTCTTCCCGCAGGACTTCCTGCGAGCCGCGCATGATTTTGACTTCACTCGTCAAGAAGGGAGCTGATCGAGCAGCGTCCATCGTAAAGTTTGAGAGCTGGAAGAAGACGTACATTGCCTGGTCGGGACGAAACATTGCGGAGACATTCGGGAATACCTTTGCCGCTCCGAAGGCACCCGTCTGATCCGCTTGCAAAGCAATACGGTCGGCAAGCACCACCGAACTGATGGTCAGTGTATCGGTAGTGGCCTTGGGAAGAATGATACCTGTGCTCAACGTTCCGATTTTCCCGCTATTCTCATCGCGCAGAATCATATCCAGCTTGTAGCGTCCGGGCGGAAGCTGCAGAGATTTTTGGTAAATCGATTTCAGTTTCTGGTTGTCAACCAGTCCTGTGCTGTCGATCTCACTGACAATGGTCTCCTCAAAAACCGTGACCACCTGTCCGGTTAAAGAGGTGACGCGGCCATATACACCGACCACCGCACGATTTGCCTGATCCTTGTTGAGGTACTGAAGACTTTTGTTCGGAACGACGATGCTGATCGGAACCATGTAACTCTCATTGACCGGTAGGTAATCGACACGCAGCTCAAACGGCAAGATTTGGTAGCTGATGCTTGCGCTGACAAGTTCCTCCGGACGGCGCAGGTCACGGAACTTGATTGCAGGCGGGCGCTGCAGGTTTGTAAAAGTCTGTAGTTTTTCAAAGGGCTGATCTTTGGACCTTCCGTAGCCGATCAGGAGCGGATTGGTCCATGGCATCGGCGAGGTCTTTCTTACAATGCGATCGACTCGATTGGCCAGACCCAATGCTTCAGCATCGGTCAGTCCGGCTCCGGGAACACGCAGGAGCGCGTCCTTGTCATCCGGATTCATCGTCATCCGGTATTCGCCGGTCAACGTATCATCGACAAACTCGATCTCCACGTCGTCACCCACCCCATCAATATGGCGGTACTCCCATCGTTCAAAGGGATACGTGCTGGTCGAACCACCTCCCTCCCAGGATGGCCGATCATAATTGCCTCCCGATGGGTGAGCCTCAATGCGATCAGGGGGCCCCATCCTGATGTAGGTCATGCCACGATCCGTTTTCCAGCCTGGAATCCCCGAGGCAAAGTGCTCGTTGGAGTACTGAATCCGGCGGTAATGCTCCTCTTTCGCCTCGTTGTATCTGGTTTCCTGTGTGGGATCCCGCCGGAACCAAAACTGTTCGATAAAATTTTCCCTCTCTTCGTCCGTCTGCAGCTTCTTGAAAATATCCTTCTCTTCCGGACTAATAATGTAAACGACATCCTCTTCCTGCCACTTCTTAAAGTAATCTTTCTCTGTTTCTTCTTTTTGTTTTTCCTTCTGGGGCTGTGCCACAGCAAATCCAAAGGCCACAAAAAGTAACAGAGCCCACTGCAACCAACCAATCTTCAGCCGGCTTTCTGATGGGGTTAACAGACGAGACAACATAGGCGCCACTCCCGACGAATTCTCACTCGCAAGCTATTCCGACTTCCGGTCGCAATGGCCACTGTCACCGGACTGAATAGGCCCGCTCGCCTCCGCATCCACTGCCATCCCTTAATGGGGAAGGAGAGCAAACCGAGTTGAGAACTCAATTATGCCTCACCCTCCCACGGTTTGTCAGCAGGCATTTTTCAATATTGGCGCTACAATAAAGCTGACACTAAACACTGGAGGCTCACTTAGTGGACAACCTGAACGCGGGACGGCTCCATCGCTGGGAATATCATACTGTTCCAACGATTTAGCTCTCAGAATTTTGGGATGAGGAGAAGAGAATGGCTAGGCTTGTAGGCACGGAATTGCCCGAGGACCTGTATCAGAGACTGAATGGCGCCCATCTTGAGGCGAGCGTCGACAAGGCGATTTTGATTTGCACCGTGGACAACAGGGGATGGCCACATCCAGCGATGCTCAGCTACTTTGAGGTGATCGCCAAAGACCGGCGGAATATCCGACTGGCAACGTACCGCAACAGCACCACTACCGGCAACATGCGCCACAACGGCAAGCTGACGATTTCGGTCATGGATGAAAGGATTGCCTATTACATCAAGGGCAACGTTCAGGAAATCAAATCAGCATTGAACAGCTCGCCCCAAATTGCGAAGCTGAACCTCGTAGTCGAGGAAGTCCTCGCGGATCACGCGGATGAACGACTGGAGGCGGATGTGTACATCACGAGCGGAGTTACCTTCAGGAATCCTCATATGCTCGCAGAGCGACTGAGGGCAAGCGGAGTGCTACGAGAGCTGTTGGAATAAATTCGCGCTCGCTATCTCTCAGGGATCCCTTTAGAATGGCAGCCATGGATGGCAAAAGACTCATTGTAGGCATCACAGGGGCAACAGGCAGCGTTTATGGCGTACGCCTTCTTGAGTTACTACAAGGTTCGCAGGTTGAAACCCATCTGGTGATGAGTAAGTGGGGTGGGCGCACTCTGGTCCACGAAACCCCCTATACACTTGAGCAGATCAAGCAAATGGCTACCTGCACATATCCGGAGAGCGATCAGGGAGCGGCCATCTCCAGTGGGTCATTTCTCACCAATGGAATGGTAGTCATACCTTGCAGTGTGAGGACTCTATCGGCAATTGCTCATGGTCACGGCGACCATCTGATTCATCGGGCCGCCGACGTAATCTTGAAAGAGCGGAGAAAGTTGGTGTTGGTGGTTCGCGAAGCGCCCCTGAACGATATTCATCTCGAAAACATGTTGAAGCTGTCGCGTATGGGGGTGGTCATCATCCCTCCTGTGCCTGCTTTTTACAACCATCCCCGCACCATTGATGATATTGTCAATCAAACGGTGATGCGAGTTTTGGACCAATTTGACATCCACACGGATGTCGTCCGTCGTTGGCAGGGCGTCATGTCCGTTCACGGAACGCCGGCGCAAAGCTGAGTGGCTGCGTCGCTGTGTCGCGCCCTAACCGTAATCCGATGGGCGGCGTGCACGTCAACGTGAGAGGTAGACGTGATCCCACAGGCGGATGTAGTCGTCTTCATCTAGGTTGAGGCTTTACCGGCGAGATCTCGGCGGCGAATCAATTTTTCCCCAAATTGTTCCCTACAAATTTTCGAGGGTGCGCGACAAAAATGTAAGGGGTAACAGGAAAGTTAGGTTTAGGGCTCTGTCTTAACGTATTTCGAGCGATCAGTTTGGGCGACGCCTCTGTGTGGAATCGTGGAATCGAGGCTGGAGCCGTGCCAAAAAGCGAGTAGTGATTGGTGACGGCGCTGGCTGAATCTGGAATATCGCCGAGGAGCATTTTCCCGGGGCAGTTCAAATCGTGGATCTGCACCACGCCCGGCAGCACCTGTGGGAACTTGCCGCCAGACTTTTCCCAACCGATGAACGGCCGCGCAGGCGGTGGGTCTCTGGGTTGGAGAGGAAGCTGGACGCCGGCAGGATCGAGCCAATCGTCAAAGTCTTACGCAACTTTGCACCGGCTGACACCGACCTGGGTTATCTTCTGTCGGTTGAAGCCGATCATTTTGAGCGTAATGCTGAGCGTATACGCTACGCTCAGTTTCGAGCCCACCAACTCTTTGTTGGCTCCGGTGTCATTGAAGCCGGTTGCAAGACCATTATCGCCAAACGTTTGAAGATGTCGGGAATGTTTTGGACCGTACGCGGGCGCTAACGCCATCATCGCATTGCGCTGCAATCGGCTCAGTCGAAAGTTTACAGACTACTGGGATGAGCGCCGTGCCACTTGACGTTCATAAATATGTCGCGCACCCTTTTGGCCGTTTCCAAGTGCCAGATTTCCGAAATCGGTTTAGAATGGAGTTTTCTGGTAAGCGAAGGGTTGCTTTTCGCGTCCCTTCTCTTGTGACGTAAGTTATATAGATACTTTTCTAACTAGGAGGCTTGCATGAACAAAGTGACCCTTTCAGTCATTAAAGCGGACGTCGGGTCGATCGGTGGGCATACCCGACCCTCAGAGCCGATGCTGAGCTCAGTGCAATCGCGTGTTCGCAGCGCCATAGGAAAGATGCTGATTGATGGGCTTGTCACCTGCACTGGCGACGACATTGCCATTATCATGAGTCACAAACGAGGAGTCGGTGCTTCGGAGATCCACCGCTTCGCCTGGGATTGTTTTTTGGCCGCAACCAGCGAAGCCCAGATTGGAGGCCTGTACGGCGCCGGCCAAGATTTGCTCGTAGATGCTCCGTCCGGCAATGTGCGAGGCGCGGGCCCAGCGGTCGCAGAGATCGAATTCACGCGTGACCCGAAAAGTAAGGATCGCCCGGCAGAGGCATTCCTCATTTTTGCCGCGGACAAATGCAGCCCGGGTGCTTACAGTTTCCCTCTCTACGCCGTCTTTTGTGACCCGATGCACAACGGCGGACTGCTCCTAAGTCCAAAACTGCATCAGGGCTTTACACTCAGCATTATCGACATGGACCACACCGCAAAAGATAGTGATCGCATTGTGCGGCTCCATGTCCCCGAGCGGACATGGGATGTCGCCTGCCTGCTGCAGAACCCTGACCGGTTTGCCATCGAAGCGATCCACTCGCGGTACCAGCCAGACGAGCAGGTAGTCTCGGTTTCGGCGACCCGGTTGCACAACATTGCAGGCAAGTACACCGGTAAGGACGATCCGGTAGCGATCGTTCGAACGCAGGGAATCTTTCCCGCTCCAGAGGAAGTGGTAGAACCCTACCAATTGGGGCATTTTGTAACCGGCGACTGCCGGGGTTCCCACGTCATGCCCATTATGCCGGTAGCGATCAACACTCCGGTAGCCGGACCGTTCTGCCTGCCGGTGGTTTCTTGCTTGGCATTTTCCATGGATGCCGAGGGTGTCTTTGCCAAAGACTACGTCGACTTATTCGGCAATGTGGTTTGGGATTCGACGCGCCTCAAAGTCCAACAAAAAGCAGATGAGTGGAGGCGCCAGGGTTTCATCGGTTCAACGATGGCCTCCCATGCTGAGCTGGCCTACACGGGGATTATGGAAACACTGGCCTCGCTCGACAAGGAATTCGTCCTGCGGAAAGAGGAACTGGTAGGAGGCACAAAGGGAACCAAGTAAGAATTCCCACGCCCTGCCGGTCTACCGAGACAAGAATTCAGCGAGATATAGCGCTTTTCTCTGCCTGAATCGAAGCCTTGCTTTCACGCCCGCTTTCGCACGCCGTCCGGCGAAAGCGGGACGCGAAATGTGCTACTATAAAAAGAGGAAGGGCGCATCTGGAGTGCCCGTGCGCATGGCTTTCCGGGCGGATGCCTCCCCACCTAACCAAAGGGCCAACCTTTTGGTTCAAGGTCAAAAAAATCAGCGCATCCGCCCAGATAGCGAAACGGCGCCCATTTTACATCGTCGTACCGCCTCACGCCACAAACATTGCCTTGCATTTCGGGAACCATGGAAAACATCGATATCGCGAGAATTTTCAACGAAGTAGCCGACCTTCTTGAGATTCAGGGGGCTAACCCTTTCCGGATTCGGGCATACCGCACGGCGGCGCGCACCCTTGAAACGCTGAGTGTTTCCGTCGAATCGCTGCTGAAAAGGGACGAGAAAGCGCTCGAAGAACTCCCCGGAATCGGGCAAGACTTGGCGGGAAAAATCCGAGAGATCATCGAAACAGGCAGTTTGGAACTGCTCCGGGAGATGACAAAGGAGATTCCAGAGAGCTTGATCACCTTGATGCGCGTCCCGGGTCTCGGTCCCAAGCGCGCAAAGCAGATCTATAAAACACTGAAAATCCAGACGCTTGATGAGCTGGAGAGTGCGGCACGGGCGAAGCGACTCCGCGAATTGCGCGGTCTTGGACCCACACTGGAAGCGCGAATTCTCAAGGGAATCGCAGAAGAAAGGGCCCATGCTGCACGGCATCGCCTAGCCGAAGCAGAAGCTTACGTGAGACCTCTGATTGAATACCTGAGTCGTCTTTCAAACTTGCAACAGGTCGAGGTGGCAGGCAGTTATCGCCGACGCCGCGAAACCGTGGGCGACATTGATATTCTTGTGGCCGCAAAAAGCGGCGCCGCTGTTTCGGACCATTTCGTCCACTACCCGGAAGTAAGACAAGTCCTCGCTCACGGAGCTACAAGATCCTCGATTGTGCTGCGATCCGGCTTCCAAGTGGACCTCCGAGTGGTTCCAGCACGATCCTATGGCGCCGCTCTTCACTACTTTACCGGCTCGAAGGCTCACAACATCGCGATCCGCACGCTTGGGGTCAAGCGCAAACTGAAAATCAATGAGTACGGCATTTTCAGCGGCTCCCGACGGATCGGCGGCAGAACTGAACTCGAAGTGTTCAAAGCGGTCGAATTGCCATGGATCCCTCCGGAACTCCGTGAGGACCGCGGCGAAATCGAGGCCGCCCAGAACGGCACTCTACCGCAGCTCGTTCAGGTCAGTGATATTCGAGGCGACCTCCAGATGCACACCACATACACGGACGGAAAAGCGACGCTGCAACAGATGGTCGAGGCATGCCGTTGCCGGGGCTACCAGTACCTCGCCATTACCGACCACACCAAAGCCGTGCGTGTGGCCGGTGGTCTGACGGCGGAAGAATTTCAAAAGCAGTTTCGCGATATCGAGAACATTCAGAAGAAGATGGATAAGCTCGCGATATTGAAGGGGGCCGAAGTGGACATCCTGGAGGACGGATCTCTGGATCTCGACGATGCAACGTTGGGTGAATTGGACGTTGTCGTTGTGTCGATCCACTCGAAATTCAACCTAAGCAAAGCAGCAATGACACGGAGGGTCGTGCGCGCCCTTGAAAACCGACGAGTTCATATCTTGGGCCACCCCACGGGCCGGTTGCTGGGAAGGCGAGAACCCTATCTTCTCGACATGGACGAAGTCATTCGGGTTGCCCGTGACTGTGGCGTACTGCTCGAGGTTAATGCGCAGCCAGACCGGCTGGATCTCAATGATCTGCACGTTCAAATGGCAAAACATGCCGGCGTAAAGATCGTCATCAGCACGGACGCGCATCGCATTGAGGAACTCGATAATCTCCACTATGGGGTCGACCAGGCGCGGCGGGGCTGGTGCACACCGCACGACGTGGCCAACACCTATCCGTTCGAGGCTTTTCGGGCGCTGCTTAGAAAATAATGGAAATCGAGGGACAGTTTACTCATTGCGAATGCATTCAATAAATCGCGTCTGAACTCATGCAATGAGTAAACTGTCCCTCGATTTCCGTCCTGTATTCTTCAACATCCAGCCAGTTCACAGTCGACACGCCTCCGGGTCGCACTTGGCAAAGTGCTCATACTGGTAGGGCTTTTCAGTAACCCCCAGTCGCAGTACTTGTTCATCCTTGGATCCATAGCGGAAGATCGTGATTCCCTTACATCCAAGCCGATGGGCAATCCGATAGACGCGAGCAATGTCGTCGGGTGTGGCTTCCTCAGGAAGATTCACGGTCTTGGAAACAGCATTGTCCACATACTTTTGGAATGCGGCTTGGATGCGAACATGATGCTCGGCAGATATTTCCAATGCGGTGACGAACAACCGGCGAAGATCTTTCGGCACTCCGGGTGATCTGCTCAACATCCCCGTCTGTGCCACAGAATCGAGCAGTTCCTCCCAGGCGAGCCACCGGCGCTTAACGTATCTCAAGAAAAGCGGGTTAAATTCCGTAAGCGTCTGACCATCGAGAGTGGCGCGACGGTAAGCCAGCGCAAACAGCGGTTCAATTCCTGAACTCGTGTTTGCGATGATTCCGATAGTTCCTGTTGGGGCAATTGAAGTCTGCGTCGCATTCCGTAGCCGCAGGCCGGCGTGGTAATAAACACTGTGCTCCCAGTTGGGGAATTCACCACGTTCCTCGGCCAAGCGGGATGACGCAAGACGAGCTTCCCGCGCAATGAAGCTCATTAACTCGCCCGCTAAGTGCGCGGCTGTATCCGTGCTGTAACTGACGCCCAAGAGTATGCACATCTCTCCAAAGCCCATGACTCCCAGTCCCACCTTCCTGTTGGCCAGAGTCACCTGCTCCGCCGCGTCCATCGGAAAACGGTTTACCGTAATCACGTTATCCAAGAACCGGATACCATCATGAACCAGCACACGTAGCCGTTCCCAGTTGACTTCCGGATCACCGTCACGTTCCAAGACCAAGTGCGCCAGATTGATCGAGCCCAAGTTGCACGACTCGTGGGGCAACAGCGGCACCTCGCCGCAGGGGTTCGTGCTTTCGATGCGGCCAACCGCCGGTGTCGGATTTGCTCGCTCAATGGTATCCAGAAATATCAGGCCCGGATCCCCCGTCTCCCACGCTGCCTGACAGATACGATCAAACACCGTGGACGCCGGCCGAGACCCCACGATTCGGCCATCCGCTGGATGGCGGAACAACAGCTCCCCCGCACACTCCACCGCGGTCATAAAATCGTCGGTCGCGCCAACCGAGATGTTGAAATTCCGCAACGAAGCGCCATGCTTAGCGCCAATAAACTGTTCTATGTCCGGATGGTCGACGCGAAGCACGCCCATGTTTGCGCCGCGCCGCTTTCCTCCGAGCTTAATATTCTCAGTCGCACAATCATAGATCTTCATGAAGGAAACAGGGCCGGAAGCCACGCCGCCGGTGGAAACAACAATATCCCCTTCGGGTCGCAGTCGTGAGAAAGAGAAGCCGGTTCCTCCTCCCGTGCGCTGCACAAGCGCCATGTCCCGCAGCGTGCCAAAGATCGACTCGACCGTGTCTTCGATCGGAAGCACAAAACAAGCGGAAAGTTGCCCCAGAGAGGTACCTGCATTCATCAACGTCGGTGAGTTGGGAAGGAAATCAAGAGAGACCATCATTTTGTAAAAGCGCTCTTCCCACCGATCGGCATCGGCGGCCGTTCCATGGGCGAGTTCCGCTTTGGAGACGGCCCGCGCCACCCGTCGGAACAACTCCGCAGGTGTCTCGACAATTCGTCCTTGAGCATCACGGCGTAGGTATCGCGCCTCCAGTACACGTAGCGCATTCTCGGTGAGTTCCTTGGGCATCATAGTTCTTTTTCAGTGAGGACGGCTCCTTCCGACACGGTACTGTCGTGATCTTACCATCCCTCTCGTTTGCTTCTCGATCGCAGGGGAAAAGATCAACGCGCGTGAGGATGCCTAACGTGTTTGAAATTGGCATTAATCTTGCCCCTCCTTGAATTTCGAGGGCAAATATTTTCTCAGATTATTCAAATTTTTGAAAAGGCAATCGATAGGCCAAACTAAACCTGAATACACCGGGAGCACAGTGGCCCCCGGTGTCGAGAGATTGGTAGGACTTTTGTTTTGCCTTAAGCATTCCGCAAGCCAATATTACCCAGGTCAATGACAAATAGCCGTCCACACGTTAATTTTCGCGTGCATGGCATTTAATTGGCAATCTATCGGGCAATCAGGTGTGTTACACTTCGGTAAGAATTTACAGCAAGTAAAGGTAAAATTTACAACTTTCGATCTCAGCTAATAGGGACAAAGCTTAAAATTTTTAAAAATATCAATGGTCGGTTCCATTCGGATTGCAACAAGCGGAGTTTATGATGAAGATCAGGGGATTTCCTGTCAGGCTATCCCAATTGTCTCCTATCACGGTGACCGCGATAGGATTGCTGCTCGCCTTGGGGATTGGGCTTGTCGATGTCACAACCGGCGCCGAGCTATCTTTCTCAATATTTTACCTAATCCCCGTTTGCCTGGTAGTTTGGCTTGCCGGCAAAAAGCCCGGGGTTTTTATGTCTTCTGTCGCGGCCGCCATCTGGCTCTGGGCGGATATAGTGGGAGGAACCCTTTATACCAGCGCCCTCTTTCCCTACTGGAACGCCTTGGTAAGGCTCGGATTCTTTTTGATTGTCACTTATCTTTTGTTGGCTTTCAAGGACGCGCAGGAGCGCGAAAAGCTTGCCGTAGCCCAGGAACAGCGCCGCATGCTCCTGCTCCTGATGGACGAGATCTACAATCCGCTGACTGCGATCCTGGGCAATGTCTCCCTACTCAAAGACGAAGATCTCTCGCCTGCGGCCAGACTGTGCTTGGGCGAAATTCAGCAAGCGGCCCAAAAAATCGACTCCGTTTTAGTAAACCTCAAGAAACTGAGGTTGGCGAATTTGGGCTCCAGCGACCAGCCGAATTAAAAATTACCGGACTGTGCGAGGTGCGATGATGGGCGTAGTACACATTAGAAAAATTCTATTGGTGATTGAAGACACACTCACGGAGAGTGGCAAAGAAGTCACGCCACCCTTGCGCAAGGCGGCTGCCCTGGCGGTCATTGCGAACCCATATGCGGGACGCTATATCGAGGACTTGTCTCTCTTGATCGAGGCTGGCGGGGAGCTGGGCGAGCTGCTCGGAACGCGCGCCGTGGAAGCGCTCGGCGCAAACCCAGTGCAAAGCTACGGGAAGGCGGCCATCGTGGGCTTTGCGGGAGAACTGGAGCATTGCGCTGCCATCCTGCATCCAAAGCTGGGCAAGCCGTTCCGTGCGGCAGTCGGAGGCGGCGAGGCGATCATCCCCTCCAGCATCAAACGCGGCGGCCCGGGTACCAGCATCGACGTGCCACTGCACTTCAAGGATGACGTGTGGCGCTTTGCAAACTTTGACGCGATCGAGGTCCGTGTGCCTGACGCGCCCGGCCCTGAGGAGATCGTGGTCGCGGTCGCGGTCACCAACTTGGGCCGACCGCATCCCCGGGTAGGGGACCGGCGTGTCCTTTAACCTGGAATCCCAGTGCGTTTACTGTGTGAGATTCCCTTGGCGATATCGATACCGTAGAGACGTCCCGCCGGGGCGTCTCTACGGTAAAAATGTAGAAACTCCAGAGTAGAGACGCCCCGCCGGGGCGTCTCTACTAGCCAACAAACGCCGATCTAGCAGCTTCCAGTAGCAATTCAAATCTCGGTAGAAATGGGGACTAATCCAGACGCTTTTGAAATCGCGCAGCGCTCAGTCCCAAAACGACGACTCCAAAAATTAACAGCGCGAACATCTGCGGCCAAAGCACGGCCGGTCCACTGCCCTTGAGGAAGATGCCGCGAAGAATCTCGATAAAATACCGTACCGGATTTGCGTAGGTCAGATATTGAACGGGCACCGGCATATTACGAATGGGAAACGCGAAGCCACTGAGCATAAAGGCGGGCATGAAGAAAAAGAACGACGCCATCATTGCCTGCTGCTGAGTCTGCGAAATCGTGGAGATAAAAAGACCCGCCCCCAATGTCGTCAAGAGATACAAAATGGAGCAACCCAGCAGCATGGGACCGGCGCCTCGGAATGGAATGTGAAACAAAAACAGCGCCACCACCGTCACCAGAGCCATATCCAGCAGCCCCACCAGGGCGAACGGCAATGTCTTGCCCAGGATCAATTCAATGGGACGAATGGGCGTCACCATCAGTTGTTCCATCGTGCCAATCTCTTTCTCGCGCACAATCGCCATAGCAGTAAGAATCAGCGTCACTACCGCGATGATATTTGCGATTACGCCCGGCACATAGTAGTTGCGACTTCGTAGTTCGGGGTTGAACCAGACACGGCTGCGGGGCACCAAGAGCGGAAGGTTCGTACGCGCCACGTCTGCGCTCAAACCGGTACGGCCAGCAAGCCGCGCCCTTTGTTGTTCCTCCAGCACCTGACCGGCGTAACGGGCCACGACTTCGGTGGCGTAATTGGAGACAACCGATGCGGTATTGGAATTCGTGCCGCTGACCAAAATCTGCACTCCCGCTGGACTGCCACGCCGGATGTCACGGGCAAAACCCGGGAGGATAGCCACAGCCGCCTGCACCTGCTCCCGATCCAACAACTGCTGCACTTGATCCTGACCAACTGGCGTGGCGATGACTTGGAAGTACCGCGATCCTTCAAACGCGGCCAGCAACCTGCGGCTCTCGGGGGTTTGGTCAAAATCCATCCAGGCAATCCGGCTACGTTCCACATCCAAATTGACGGCAAAGCCGAAAATGATCAGTTGCACAAGTGGAGGCAAAAACAAGAGCACACGCATTCGGGGCTCCCGCAATGCCTGGTAGAGTTCTTTTTTGATGATTTCTCGCAGTCTTTTGCGCATCATCCTTAGGCCAGTTTTTGCTTCAGTTTTCTTGTGGCCAGCAGGAAAACGGTTCCCGCGTAACCCAGCAGGAGTGCAACTTCCCCCCAAAGAACTTCGATGCCGATGCCCTTCAAAAAAATCCCTTTGACGATGGTGACAAAGTAGCGCGCCGGGACAATGTACGTGACGACCTGAATGATGGCGGGCATGTTTTCGATGGCGTAGACAAACCCGGAAAGCAAAAAAGCGGGCAGAAATGATGTAAGCATTCCCATCTGGTAAGCCTGCAACTGGGAGCGCGCCATGGCCGAGAGCAGGATTCCCCAGCAGAGGGCGCCAAACAGGAAAATACAGCCGGTAAACAACAAAAATATCGGATTCCCCCGCAGAGGGACTCGGAAAATAAGCACTCCTACACCGACGGCCACCAGCATGTCGATCAGCCCAATCACGAAGAAGGCCACCATTTTCCCCAGCACGAGTTCTGCGGATCTCAGCGGAGTGGACAACAACTGCTCCATGGTTCCCGCTTCCCACTCTCGCGCAATGGTAAGCGAAGTCAACAGCGACGCAATAATCATCAAGATCACGGCGATCAACCCCGGAACAATGTAGTTTTTCGACTTCAATTCACTGTTGTACCAGACGCGCAACCGGGGTTCGATCGACGCGTCGAGGGCTCCCCCTCCCCCGCGGTCAAGCGCCGCCGATCGCAGTTCAAAGGCGTAGGTTTGCAACAGGGCCTCGGCATAACCCAGTGTGATGCTCGCCGTGTTTGAATCACTCCCGTCAATGAGGAGTTGCACCTCGGCTTCGTTGCCAGACAAGAGTTTGCGCCCGTAATGCCGAGGAACGACCAGCGCGAGGAGACACTGATTACGATCGATGCTGGCCTCAATCGTTCGGTATTCGCCGACCGAAGCTGAAATCTCGAAGAAGCGAGAGCCTCGGAATCGCTCGATCAACTCACGACTCTGAGGGCTTTGGTCGGCGTCATATACCAGAGTAGGAATACGATCGACATCGAGACTTAAGGCATAGCCAAATAGAAGGAGCATCACCAGAGGTACCGCCAGCGCCATGATCAGGCTTCTAGGATCACGCACGATATGCAGAAATTCCTTTCGGGCCACTGCCCGTGTCCGCCGATAGTTCACGCCCGCTTCCTCTCCTCTTGCTCGATCATGGCAACAAATACATCCTCCATGGAGGGAGGGATCTCTTCCAGCCGCTGAACGACGACTCCCTGGCGTTGGAGGGCTTGCCGGATCCGAGGCGCCGCGTCGGCCGGATCTTCCACGGTTACATGAAGCCCGCCGCCAAACACTGCCACGTCTGAAATCCCTCGCTCCCCTACCAGCGCCTTCATGCTCTCCAAGGGAGCCGATGAATCCAGGTGCATTAAATGATGCGATCGGAGAGATTCCCTCAAGGCGGCGGGCGCGCCCAGGGCGATAATTTTCCCACGGTACATCAGCGCCAACCGAGCGCAGTACTCCGCTTCATCCATATAGTGCGTGGAAACGAAAATCGTGCGCCCCTCCTCAGAAAGTTGATAAATCAGGTCCCAGAAGACGCGCCTGGCAATCGGGTCCACACCTGAAGTGGGCTCGTCCAGGAACAAAATGGGAGGCCGATGTAAAATGGCACAGCCGAGCGCCAGTCGTTGCTTCCACCCTCCCGCAAGCAGGCGCGTCAAAGTTTGCCGTTTCTCCTCCAATCCGGCCATGCGCAGGACATATTCTTTCCGTTCTTCGCGAAGCCCCTCCGCAACGCCATAGACACCGCCGAAGAAGTCGATGTTCTCCTCCACGGTTAAGTCGTCATAGAGTGAGAACTTTTGCGACATATACCCAATATGCTTCTTCACCATCTCGGCCTGGGTGCCTACATCGTAACCGCTGACTTGAGCTCGCCCGGCGGAGGGAGAGAGAAGACCACAGAGAATTCGAATGGTGGTGGATTTGCCTGCCCCGTTTGGACCCAGGAAGCCAAAAATTTCTCCTCTGCCAACGGTAAAGGAAATATCGTCAACCGCCATAAAGCTGCCGAACCTCTTGACCAGATTTTCCACCTCCACGGCTGGGAAAGACTCTTGGTACGGGGGCATGGTCAGCCGGCTTTCTCAATCAACGCGATAAAGACGTCTTCCACGGAGGGCACGATGGACCGAAACACACTGGGGCCCAGCCCATTCGCAGCAAGAGCGTCCTGAACAATTTCGGCAGAGGTGCGTGAAGGCGACAGAAAAACGTGGAGGGTCTCACCCGAAGGCGCGACGTTTGCCACACCCTCTAAATCTCGGAGAAAAGCTCTCGCTGCCCGCAGGTCACGACATCGCACCTCATAGCAGAGCTCTTCCATCCGCTTCTTGAGCGCCTCGGGAGAATCGCACTCGATTAAACGTCCTCGGTGCATCAAGCCAATCCGGTTACACCGCTCTGCCTCATCCAGGTAAGCCGTGGTCATAAAAATAGTCACCCCTTCCTTGACGAGTTGATAGAGGATGGTCCAGAAGTCGCGGCGCGATACCGGATCCACGCCGGTCGTCGGCTCATCCAGGAAGAGAATCTTGGGGTGGTGCAGAAGCGTACACATGAGCGCCAGTTTCTGCTTCATTCCACCGGAGAGCTGTTGGGCCGGCCTTTTCCGAAAGGGTTCCATTCGGGTCATTTTCAGGAGGCGCGCCATCAAATCGCGCCGTTCGGCGCCCATGATACCGAACAGATCCGCGTAGAAAAGCATGTTCTCATCGACGGTCAAATCCCCATAAAGCGCAAAGCGCTGGGCCATGTATCCGATCTGATCTTTCACTGCGTCGGCATCGCGTGCTATATCGAAGCCCGCCACCCAGCCCCAGCCGTCGGTGGGATCCAATAGACCGCACAGCAATCTCAAAGTAGTCGTTTTTCCCGCGCCATCGGGACCGACCAAACCAAAAATTTCTCCACGGAAGACTTCCAGGCAAAGTCGGTCCACGGCGGTCAGCGCGCCGAACCGGCGGGTCAAATTCTTCGTCTGGATGGCCAAGGAATCCTTCAAAGTCATCTCGATACCGTACGACACTCTATTCTCCTAAGACAATTTTCGCATCGACCGGCATGTTTAACTTTAATTCGTGCTCTGGATTAGCAACCTCGATCTTAACGCGATACACGAGTTTGACCCGTTCTTCCGGCGTTTGAATCTGTTTGGGTGTGAACTCGGCCTGAGACGAGATGAATGCGATGCGACCATGGTAAATCTTCCCTGGAAAAGAATCGGTCGTGACCAAGACTCGCCCCCCCAACTTGACTCGTCCCAGGTCTGTCTCATTGACGTAACCCCGAACCCAGGGATGGTCCAAGTCGCCCACAGTCAGCACCGTAGTCCCTGCAGCAAGCACCTCACCCACCTCCGCGGCTTTGACCAGAACCATGCCATCGATGGGAGAGACCGCGATTGTGTCTTTCAGTTGCGACTCAATCACCGCCAATTCGGCCCGAGCGCGGTTAATTTCCGCTCGCCTGGTTTCAATTTCCTGCTCCCTTCTTTTCAGTTCCAACCGGAGCGACTCCGCCAGCTTGAGGCCCGCACGCGTGCGGGATACTTCGGCTCTCGCCGCTTCTACTTGTTCCTTTCGCGGACCTTCTACCAGCAATGCCAACTGCTCTTCCGCTTGTTTCAACAAGGCAACCGCGGCTTGATGGCGCATCTTAAATTGGTCGTATTGAGAAGTGGAGATATCCTCGGTTTTATAGAGAGTTTGAGCCCGTTCCCAGTCCGCCTTTGCCACTTCATATTCGGTGCGGGCGCGATCGACCACCGCCCGCGCCTGTTCCACTTCCTGAGCCCGGGAGCCGGCCAGCAAATCGCGCAACCGAGCTTCCGCCTGCTCTATCTCGGCCGTCCGCTGTGCAAGCTGGCCCTCGAGAGTTTCCCTTTGGTATTCAATGGCGGTACGAAGCTGGGTCAACTGGGACTCGGCAGACATCAGCGAGGCGCGGGCACGATCACGCTGCTGCAGCATTTGATCTTGGTCCAGCCGCGCCAACGTCATATCCGTCTTGACTGCGTCTCCCTCACCCACCGCCAGCTCGACCAGTCTGCCAGGAACTTTAAACGCGATTCTTGCTTCTGTGAGCTCTATATTCCCTGAAATAGAAATCGTGTTTTCGCCTTCTCGGCCCAAACGCCTGAGAGAGACCAAGCCCCCAATCACGGCGACAACGAGAAGTACAACGACAGCGAAATGCTTGCGACTCAATTTCATCAATACGGACCCTCCGATGTCTTGCGATGTGGCAGGCAATCGTACGATCGTTCACAATCCCTTATTGCTACGAGGGCAGCGAGTGTGGCTTTTCGCGCTGACTCAAAAACCAAAAGCGGTTTCACTTCGTCGGCCCTTTCAATTCAACGAATGATGCGCCGAATCACACCCATGGCTTCGCCCAGGCTGATCCGTGCCAGGTTATAACTGAACAAAGCGGCAATCCGATTGTCGGTCGCTCGCTCCAACCGCGTCTGGGCATCAGCAACCTCAACACTGCTTGTCATTCCAGCCTGGTAGCGCCGACGCGCTTGGGCCAGCTCTTGCTGCGACAATTGCAGTCCCTCCTCGGCTACTTTCACCTGCTCCTCGGCAGAACGCAAATTGTCCAGCGCCAGTAGAATCTCCAACTTGATTTGACGCTGTAAATCTTTGGTCTTGATGCGTTCCTGTGCCAGTTGAGAAAGACTCTCCGCGCGCCTTGCGTCACGGCGTCCCCCATCGTAGAGCGGGACACGCAGAGAGACGCCATAGGTCCGTGTCGGGCTGGCGTGGTCAAGGCTCGAACCGATCGTCCCGTAGTCGGCAAAGCCGACAATCGAGGGGACACGCTCCATTTTGATAGCGCTGTAAGCCAACCTGGCATTTTCCTCCCGCTGCCCTTGGGCTTTCAAATCTGCGCGTGACTGCAAAGCGATGGTCGTTGCCTCCGACGCAAGCGTTTCAACCCGGTCATAGGTCAACTTGTCGGTAAGTTGAATCTGAACGTCCAGATCCAGCCCAATCCCTTTCGCCAGTTGGAGATGTGACTGCCGACGCTCACTTTCCACTATCAGGAGGCGCTGTCGCTCATTCAATAGCTGTACCTGGGCCCGCGTAACCTCAATTGCTGTGCCTGTACCGGCATTCTTCTGATCGCTGGCAAGCTTCAAAAGGGTTTCGGCTAACGCGACATTGGCCTGAACCGCGCCCACCCGCGCTTCCGCCCGGAGCGCACTCACATACAACCGTGCAACCTGTGCCGCTACCCCATCCTGGACATTCTCGACTTCCGTTTCGGCCACCCTGACACCGATCCGCGCCGCCTGGAAGCGCCGAATGGAACTGAAATCGAAAATGCTTTGGCTGACCGTAAGGCGAGCGTCGAAGACATCAAAGGGACCGACGATTTCAGGGAACCTGAACCCAGGAATTGGAGTGGCGATGCGGATTCCAAATGCCGCCAAATTCCGCGTCAGATTTTGCTGCAAAACCGAGGATTCGAAGTTTGGCAACAGGGGAGCGCGGGATTGAGCCAGACGATCTCGCGTCTGTCGAACCAATTCGTTGGCCAGTTGAACTTGCGCATTCCCCTCGGGCGCCAGTGCAAGGTCAACCGCCTGTTTTAGGCTAAGTTGCAACGCGGTTTGACGATCCGCGGGCTGGCCCAAAGTCGGATCGGCTGTGGAAGTGTCGGCCCTCGATTTTGTGAACATCAATACCGGTATCAGGCATGCGAACACGAGCCTTACAGTGACTTTGCTCATAGATCCTAAACCTCCCCAGCGTTTGGCGGCTTGTCAGCCATCCTCTTACCAACTCGATTCATAAATACGATAACGTTGGTTGCGAGCCAAGCCCTCATCATTAAACTATCGAATGCAAGAGCGCAGGATACGGCTCAACCCCGACAGTGCCTGCGGCAAAATTCGCACGTACGGCAACAACATCAATGGCGATTGCTCTTCGGCCCCTGCAAACCAGTGATTCTAACTTTGCAAGGCGCGCGTTGCCAGGTTTGTTAACATACCGCCATCTGAATCGAGGTACTTAGGTGGCACACAAAGCGAGATCTAAGAAATCTCAGGCAAAGGATATCCCTGCAAAGAATCCAGTTGCCCTTCTGTGGAGGTCCATCCTCACGAATCAGGCATGGTTTGCGCTGGTCGTGATCGCGATTGCATTCGCTTATTTCGTACTTCGGATGCACACCCTCACCATTCCCCTGGACAGAGATGAAGGAGCTTTCGGTTACATTGGGCGAGTGATCCTGGATGGCGGCCTGCCCTATCGAGACGCTGTAGACCATAAGCCTCCCTATGTTTTCTATCTTTATGCTTTGGCGCTGCTTCTTGTCCCTGCAACAGCGGCGGGCATCCATCTCTTTTTGCATGTTTATAACTTCCTCGCACTGATATCTCTTTTCTTTCTAACGAGGATCTACTTCAGGTCTCCGGGCACGGCTCTATGGGTGGCCTTCAGTTACGCAGTTTTCAGCGCCAGTCCGGCTATTCAAGGATTTACCGCCTCCACTGAGATGTTCATGCTCCTTCCGGTCACGCTGAGCCTTTTGTTTGCGGTCATGGCGGTGAGAAAGGCAAGCTTGGTTTCTCTCGCTTTCAGTGGCGTTGCCGGAGCGTTCGCTTTCTGGACCAAGCAGACAGCAATCACCTCGCTCGCATTCGTGGTCATCTATGTCGCAGCCGGCTCGCTACAGAGCGGTCAAAGGAAGGAGAGACAACGCCTCCTCGACGCTTTAAAATCACTGCTGGTCTGGAGTATGGGAGCGGTAGTCGTTTCATGTTTCCTGGCAGGATATTTCTACCAAAGAAACCTCCTCCGAGAGTTCCTTTACTGGAGTTTTACTCATAATGTCTCCTACGCTGGCAACGTTCCTATTTGGCAAAGTCTCACATGGGCTGCCACCGCGATGACTGAGATCCTCCGCGGTGATTTTCTGATTCTTGGCCTGGGTCTAGTCTTTGCGCTATGGCGCTTGTTCAAGACGGATGCAGACAGTTATTTTGTGCTCGGATTTCTTGCGGCCTCTCTGCTGGCGGCCGTGCCAGGCTATGCGTATCCCCATTATTTCGCCCAGATTGCGCCGGCCGCATCCCTCGCCGGGGGATGGGGATGGTCGACTCTGGTCGCGGGCATCCGGAACAAAAGAAATCGAGTAGGTGCGACATTGCTTTGTGGAATACTCATCGTCGGCATTCCGCTAAGCGTTCACCAGGAGTACTTCCTGAAAGAATCCTCCGATCAGATAAGCCGCCGCTATTTCGGCTATAACCCTTTTCCTGAATCAAAGCAAATAGCGCGCTTCCTCGCCGATCGGACCAGCCCCAAGGACGCTGTTTTCATTTTCGGCTCAGAGCCGCAAATTTTGCTTTACTCACAGCGGAAAAGCGCGACGCGCTTCGTTATGATTTACCCACTGACGAGCCGTTATCCGCGATACCGTGAGTTCCAGGAGAAAGCTTGGCAGGAAATCCAGGAAAATCGCCCAAAATATATCCTGCTGGTTAATATACCTACGTCGATCCTATGGGACGGTAAGGCAGATTTACAGATCGTTAAGCGGCTCGACGACATGATCGGGCAACGATACTCGATCGAAGCGGTCATGCTGGTGAAAGATGCGAGAGGTAAGCTGGTGGTTACGGGAGATCAAGATGTGCCCAGCAGGGAAATAACGGAGAGCCAGTCCAACATTTATATCTATCGATCAAAATGAAATTGACGATTCCCGTCGCAATCTGGAGATCCGATTGAGTTTTGTGTCACAGGAAGCAATTGGCATCGCTGGAGCCGGGCGGATGGCTCAGGCTCTGGGAAGGTTGTTGTACCAGAAAGGTGAGCCTGTGGTCGCCGTGGCAAGCCGGAGCTATCACCGCGCAAAGGCCGCCTCCGCTTTCATTGGCCCTGCGGTGGAACCTCTCGTTTACGTTCAGCTACCTTCTCGCGCCAGGCGTGTGCTCATCGCCGTTCCGGACGATGCGGTTACCGCGGTAGCCCAAACACTTGTTGAAGGGGGAATGAAAGACGGCGCCGTCATTCACACCTGCGGGGCGCGTGGTCTCGAAGCAGTTGCGCCACTGGCCGACCAGGGTATCTCGTGCGCGGCATTGCACCCGCTACAAACCATCGCGTCCCCTGAACAGGGCGTGACAACTCTACCAGGATGCGCATTCGCCCTCACCGGTACCGGCGAGGCCGCCGCCTGGGGAGCACATATCATTGCCCTCCTGGGCGGCCAGACTCTTTCGATTCAATCCCGGAACAAACCCATGTACCACGCGGCCGCCGTGATGGCCAGCAATTACATCGTGGCGCTCATCGAAGCAGCGACGATGCTGATGCGCGCAGGCGGGATTGAACGAGAGCAAGCGCTCCGCGCTCTTGCCCCAATGATACGCGCCAGCGCCGACAACGCTTTGTGCCTTGGGCCTTTGAATGCGCTCACGGGCCCCATCCAGAGAGGCGACATTCAGACCGTGGCGGCGCATTTGGAGGCGCTACGCGCTGTGCCGCTGCCGGGAGCGGTGTTACAGTTGTATCGCGCAGCGGGACTCCAGACACTGGAGCTTGCCAAGGAACGCGGATTATCCGCAGCCCTTGCAACGGAATTGGAGAACCTGTTAAAGGGAGGAAATAACTAGTATGGCAGATTCCGGCAGACGGATTCGTGTACCTGATCTGAAGGCCAAGAAGGAGCGCGGTGAAAAGATCGCCATGCTCACCGCGTATGACGCCACGATGGCCCGTCTTTTGGATCAGGCGGGGATCGACGTGCTGCTTGTCGGCGACTCCCTTGGAATGGTGGTGTTGGGATATGAAACCACCCTTCCGGTGACGCTGGAAGCAATGATCCACCACACGCAGGCAGTCAGTCGCGGCGCCAAGCGGGCGCTCGTGATCGCCGACATGCCGTTTCTCACCTATCAAGTCAGCGAATCCGAGGCAATTCGCAACGCGGGACGGCTGCTGCAAGAAGGGGGCGCCGCTGCGGTGAAGATCGAAGGAGGACGTCCGGTGGTCGCTGTCACGCGGCGGCTGGTGGAGCTTGGCATCCCGGTCATGGGCCACTTGGGACTGACACCTCAGTCGGTACATCTCATGGGCGGATTCCGACCCCAAGCTCAGTCCGAACCGGCCGCTGCGCGCCTGATTGAGGATGCTCGGATCTTGGAAGAAGCTGGGGCTTTTGCAATCGTTCTTGAATCGATCCCAGCCGAAGTCGCAAGGCAGGTCACCCTAGACGTGGGAATCCCGACCATCGGCATCGGCGCGGGCCCGTATTGTGACGGGCAAGTACTGGTCTGTTATGACGCCTTTGGCTTATTCGACACTTTCGTCGCTCCATTTGTGAAACAGTATGCATCGCTTGGCCAGGAGATCATTGCAGCCGGCAGGGCGTATGCGGAAGATGTCCGCGCGGGCCGCTTTCCAACATTAGAACCGAACGGCCCGCCGGGCAAGCCACGAGAGGTACCAGAATGACAGTGCGGCTGGTTCACACGATTGCAGTCCTCAGAAAGGAGCTCGCAGCGTTCCCGGCCGTTCAAACGCGTGGATTTGTGCCCACCATGGGGGCGCTTCACGCCGGCCATGGTCGCCTGATCCATCGGGCGCGCGCAGAATGCGACCAAGTGATGGTCAGCGTTTTTGTCAATCCGCTGCAATTTGGACCGAAGGAAGACTACACCGGTTATCCCAGGACTCTGCAGGAAGATTGCGCTTTTTGTGACGCGCGCGGCGTCGACATTCTGTTTGCTCCAGAGGCAGAGGAGATTTACCCACGTCCCCAGCTTACCTTCGTGGAGGTAAGCCGGATGAGCGAGCCACTATGCGGGCGCTTCCGACCGAACCATTTCCGTGGAGTGACTACCGTGGTGCTCAAGCTTTTTCATATGATTCAGCCCCATCGGGCATACTTCGGCGAGAAGGATGCACAGCAGCTAGCATTGATCCGCCGCATGGTTCTGGATTTGAACCTGCCAACCACGATTGTTGCAGTACCCACCGTACGTGAAGATGATGGTCTGGCCTGCAGCTCGCGCAATCGGTATCTCAATCCACAACAGCGTCAGGCCGCGGTTGTCCTCTATCGTGCTCTGCAAGCGGCCCAAAATCAGATTGCCGCCGGAGCCACGGATCCGCGTCAGGTTCAGGCGGCGGCTTTGGCGATCTTGCAGCAGGAACCGCTGGCGCGGGTCGAGTACCTGGAACTGGTGGACCCGGATGAGATGCAGGCCGTAACGCAGATTACCGGCCCAGCACGGTTAGCCGGAGCCATCTGGATCGGTTCGACGCGATTAATTGACAATGTCCTTTGCCAGCCGCCTGGCTGAGGCTCTGGCGGTCTGCTTTACCTCTTTCAACCGAGAATTCTTGTCGCGCCAGCGTGACCAGAATTCTTCATTCCTTCGGCAGCTCGTCACTCCTGATCATGGAACAGCGCAGGGGTATAGTGGTCAGCCATGGATAAGGAGAAGCACGCTAGTGGTGAAGCGCGGACCCAGTGCCTCGCTTGCCCTCGCCACAAGATAAGGTCGTCTCAAAGGCGCAATATGAGATAGAAAGAAGCCGCGTAGCGGCGTTTTTCAGAATTGTGGCCGGGGGCGTCTGCCCCCGGAAGAGAGCAACGATCAATCAAGCAAGCCGCGAAACGGCGAAATATTTCTTCGCAAACCGTGCCGCCAGATAGTTATGTCTGACTATGGCACAGACATTCAGCAGCCTGATTGTCCACATCGTCTTCAGCACCAAGGGGCGCGCTGAGTTTATCTGCAAGCAGATGCGGGCGCCGCTGTGGGGCTATCTGGGAGGAATTGTTCGAAATATCGGCCTGAAGCCGATCATGTTCATTTGCTTGTCGGCATGGTCCCCGCTGTGTCGATCTCTGAATGGGTACACGTGCTCAAATCAAATTCTTCAAAGTGGATGCACGACAACTGGCCGCATTACCGCCCATTTGCATGGCAAGATGGCTATGCTGCTTTCAGCGTGAGCCTTTCGGATTTGGACCAGCTCTACAGATACATAGTTAGTCAGGAGCAACATCACCGTAAGATTTCGTTTCGGGAAGAACTTTTAGCGTTGCTCCGCAGGCACAAGATTGCCTTTGACGAGCGGTACCTGCTCGGTTGAGAAATCTGTCGGCGCTTTGCGGCTCTCTGGCTGTGAAAATGGATCTCTCCCCGGGGGCTGACGCCCCCGGCCACAATTTTTTAGCGCCGCTGCGCGGCGCTCTGAAAAGCTGCCCGCAACTGTGAAACAAAAGTTAGTGAGGAAAGAAACAGCAAAAGCGCTCATAGGAATAGCCTATTGACAACAGGGTCTTATAAATGGTCAGGCAGACGCACCAGCCTCAACCCAATACTTTTCTTAGGAACTTTGTCGTCTCATTCATTTCAGTGAGAATGATTATTCCTACTGCAGCATACAAAGCGGTGTCGGCTCGCTTGCCAGTTATCGCTTCAAAGATCTGCTGAGAAAGTGAGTCGGTCCACTGCGGGATGCCTTGATTCATGAGAGAATCATATGTTTGCAACCGCCTTGCTATTAAGGCCAAAAAACTCTTTTCGGCTAGACCGGCATTAGCAGCTGTTGATCCGAACTCTGTAAGGAACGATTTGAAATTGCCTACTGCCTTCCGCCTACTGGCGACGCTGCCAGCGGCACCGACGAAAGCAGATCAGCAGGGCTCCGGCCAGCGCCACGTCTCTAGCGCCTGCGCAATTTGATCCAGGGCCCACGCGGTCTCCTGATCGCTGATCACGTAGGGCGGCATGAAGTAGACCACATTGCCTAGCGGACGGAGAAGCAGGCCGCGTCGCAGGAATTCGGCGGCCAGAAGAGGCCCAACACGATCCAGGTACCCTCCGGCGGCGCGGGCCTGCTTGTCTTGCACCAACTCTACAATGCCCACTCCACCAATCACCCGCACATCTCCTACATGTGGCAGCGCCCGAAGCGGCTCCAGCCGGGAGCGGAGCTGTTGTTCCAGCGCTCTAACGCGTTCCAACACATTCTCGGTACGGAACAACTCGAGGCTGGCCAGCGCCACGGCGCAGCCCAGCGGATTTGCGCTGTAAGAATGCCCATGAAAGAATGTCTTGCGTCGGTCGTCGCTCAAGAAAGCTTCATAGACCGGCTCCGTCGTCACCGTCGCTGCCATCGGCAGATAGCCCGCGGTGAGCGCCTTAGAAAGGCAAATCATGTCAGGGCGCACTCCCGCATGTTCGCAAGCAAACATACGCCCTGTGCGACCGAACCCAGTCAGCACTTCATCAGCAATCATCAGGGTTCCGTACTGCTCGCACAGTCGCCGAACCCCGGAGAGGAACTCCACCGGCCACACAATCATGCCGCCCGCCCCTTGCAGCATCGGCTCGACCAGTACCGCCGCGATCGCGCCGTCGCCCTCGCGCAGCAGCCGCTGCAGGTCATCGAGACATGCCACTCCACATGTGGCGCGCTCAAGACCCAGGGGGCAACGATAACAATAGGGCGACTGAGCCCGAGCCACAGGGAAGAGTAACGGGGCGAATGGCCGCGTAAATGAAGAGTCTTCGCTGGTTGACATGGTTCCCACCGTGTCGCCATGATAAGCATGGCGAAGGGCGATGAAATTTCGACGTTCCGGTTCACCTCGATTCAACCAATACTGACACGCGATTTTTAACGCCACCTCTACCGCCGTGGAGCCGTTGTCGGAATAAAACACCCGCGTCAAACCCCCGGGCAATAAATCGGTCAACCGTTCCGCCAACTCCACAGCCGGAAGATGGGTGCAGCCTGCAAACAGCACGTGTTCCAACTTGCGTGCCTGCGCTGCCAGTGCTTCGTTTAACTTCGGGTGGCTGTGTCCATGGATGTTCACCCACCAGGACGAGATACCATCCAGCAATCGGCGACCGTCTTGGGTGTACAGGTAAACTCCCTGGGCGCGTACAATCGGAAGCGGCGGAGGCGCAGTCTGCATTTGCGTGTACGGATGCCAGACATGTGAGGCGTCGCGAACGATCAGGTCGAATCTGGCATCGGTTCTTGTGTTTGCCAGCATCACTCCCGCAAAAACTCTGTTAGTAAACCGGTTGGATCGAGTTGGGTTTGGGCCCATCGACCTAGCGCCGCAGATGTAAGCGGCTCAAGACGTGGCATCTCACCCAGTACGGAGACGGAACCAAACTGCTCAATTGCGGCGCGATTGTCTGAGTTGGCATCGCCAACCATCACTACACCGGCGACACGCAACGACCGGCGCCGCAGCGCCTCCAGTGTAAGCAACGTGTGGTTGATCGTGCCCAAGGCGGCACGCGCCGCCACGACCACTGGAAGAGCCAGCCGTTCCATCAAATCGATCATCAGGTGCGTCTCGTTCACGGGAGCCAAGATCCCGCCGGCTCCTTCCACTACCCACCCGATCGTTTTGGGCCGCGGCAGTAGCAGGCCTAAAAGCTCTTCAATTACAATTCTCTGCCCCGCCAACCGCGCCGCCAGATGGGGTGAGAGCGGACGCGCCAGCCGAACCCCCCCATCAAAAATCTCCGCGTCCGCGCACTTCCCCAACATGCGTACCTTGGCCGTATCATCCTCTTGATCGATTCCCGTCTGGATCGGCTTCCAGTAGCATAGTTGCGCTGCGCCACGGTAGCGATGCATGAATGCCGCCGCCAACACTGTTTTGCCGACTGCGGTGTCGGTCCCGGTAATAAAGACGCCATGCAACATCTCTCCATCACCCTGGCCAACTTAGATCCTCGGTGGACTCGGCGGCTGCAAGCGCCGCCGCCAATGCCAAGGCAAAGCGGCGCAGCTCCGCTTCCTCAAGATTCACATTGACCGCGATCCGAAGGCGTGCGGCGCCCTGGGGTACCGTCGGGGGGCGAATCGCCCGCACATCAAAACCGTCCGCTTGTAACGCCGCAGCCACCGCAACGGCTCGCGCATTATCTCCAAGAATCACCGGGAGGATCTGCGAACACGCTGCCGGCAAAGGAACGCTGTTCTCAGTCAGCAGCCTGCGTAGCAGTCCGACTCGACTCATGAGGTTCACTCGCCGCTCCGGCTCATCCGCAATTACCGTGAGAGCGGCGTCCAGGGCTGCCGCCATTGCCGGAGGAGGAGCGGTGGAAAAGATAAACGGCCGCGCGCGTTGGATCAGAAAATCAACTGCCCAGGTTGGGCCCGCCACAAAGGCGCCGCCGACTCCAAGCGCTTTGCCCGCGGGGTTAATCGACAGAAAAACATTCTCGTCGACGGCGGTGGCCTCAATCAGCCCACTTCCCCGAGAGCCGTAGATGCCGACGGCGTGCGCCTCATCCACGATCAACGCGGTACGGGTGGCGCGACACAAGGCGGCATATTCGCGCAGCGGCGCCTGGTCACCATCCATACTGAAGAGTGATTCAGTGACAAGAAATTTTTGCCCTCCTTCCCTCTCCGCCTCCAGCCGTTGCCGCAGGGCTGCGACGTTGCAGTGGGGATAGACGACCCTCCGCGCCTGAGCCAATCGCAAGCCGTCGATCAGACTGGCGTGATTGAACTCATCGGAAAACACCACATCTCCCGGTTCGAGAAAGGTGGTCAAGACGCCGATGTTTGCGGCGTAGCCGCTTCCAAAATAGAGCGCGGCTTGCGTTCCCTTGAACGCCGCGAAGCGCCGCTCGACGGCGCTAAAAGTGGTTCGCTCTCCCCGCAGCAAACGCGAGCCGGTGGAGCCACAGCCTTCGCGCATCACCGCTTCCGCCATGCGCTCTTTTAACAACGGATGCGTGGATAACCCGAGATAATCATTGGACGAAAGATCGATGCCCGTGGGAGGACGCAGGTAGCGCCGCAAGCCGGCGGCGTCCAGCTCTTCGAAGTGATGGCGCACGCGTCGCTCAAGTTCACCAGGTAGCGTCATTCGCTAGTTCTCCAATACGCGTCTCGGATTGCGGAGTCCGCTCGGCGTCTGCTTCAGGCCGAGAGCGCAGACGCATCCCCAGTTTGTCCAGAAACAAACGGTCATGCCCAATTTCCGGGTTCGAGGTCGTGAGCAGCCTTGCGCCAATGAATAAAGAGTTGGCTCCGGCAAGCAGGCACAGCGCCTGCGTTTCCTCGGAGAGTGAAAGACGCCCGGCGCTTAAGCGCACCATCGAGGCCGGCATCAGGATGCGCGCGGTCGCGATCATCCGAACCATCTCAAAAGGATCCACCATGGGTTGAGTCGCTAGCGGCGTGCCTTCCACGCGCACGAGCAAGTTGATGGGCACGCTTTCCGGATGAGGTCGCTGCCTCGCCAATTGCTCGAGCAATCGATAACGATCTTGCCGCCCCTCGCCCATGCCAATGATCCCGCCACAGCATACAGCAATCCCCGCGCGCCTCACCCAAGCCAACGTGTCCAGCCGATCCTGATACGTGCGGGTGGTAATGATTGCGCCGTAAAATTCGGGCGAGGTGTCAAGATTGTGATTGTAAGCCGTCAGGCCCGCTGCCGCCAAAGCCTCCGCCTGTTCCTGGTGGAGCATTCCCAGCGTGCAGCAGGCTTCCATACCAAGGGCGCGCACACCACGGACCATTTCCAAGATCCGCTGGAAATCCGCCCCGTCAGGAACATTGCGCCACGCCGCTCCCATGCAGAAACGCGTTGCCCCCTGCCGGCGCGCCTTTGCCGCAGTTGCCAATGTTTCCTCCACCGTCATCAAAGAACGAAGCGTGACCCCCGTTGGGTAGCGCGCCGATTGAGGGCAATAGGCGCAATCTTCGGGGCACGCGCCCGTCTTAATGCTTAAAAGGGCGCATCCCTGGACTTCATCGGGAGAATGATAAACACGATGGACGGTTTGCGCGCGGAAGATCAATTCCGGCAAGGGAAGGTTGTAAATGCTTTCAATCTCACCAACGATCCAATTGTAACGCAACGGCGCGGCGCCTATTGCAGCCATCCCAACCTCCTCTCACCAACAGGCGTCACCGTACCAGAGCAGATACGGCGACGCAAGCAAGAACGGAAGCAAACTTCACTTGCGCAAGAATCACCCCCGGTTCCCTGCGCCCTCTTCCATCTTGTCTGTTGCGCGCGTCCGGAACGGATCTGTAAAGCTCTTCCACACCACCCCCGCCAGTCCCGCTGTCCAGATCCCCACGTAAGCGGCCCAATTTTCCCACCATGGATTTCCCTCATAATAATGCTTGCGGTAAAAGAGCCACATCGCATGATAGAAGTGATACAGCGAAACATAGCGCCGACTTCTGGTGCTTTGCCCTTTCCGATGTCGGAGAACAATTTTCGGCCAATAGACGACGCGCTTCCCGGCGCGCATGGCGCGAAGGCACCAGTCCAAATCCTCCCCGTACAAGAAGAATCGCTCGTCCAGACCTCCGACCGCACGTATCAGTTGACGCGAAACCATGAGAAAGGCCCCCGATACCGCTTCTACGTCCATCCTCGTATCCTCGTCGGTATACGTGAGGTTGTACGCGCCAAAGGAGCGACAGCGGGGAAACAGGCTGCTCAGACCTACGAAGTGAAAAAATGCGGAGCGAACCGTAGGAATGGATCGCCTGCAAGCAAGTTGAAGCGTGCCGTCCTCGTTCAAGACCTTCCCGCCCAGGATGCCGGCATCGTCATGCGCGCGCAAATAATCAATCGCCTCAGCGAGAGTTCCTGACATCAAATAAGCGTCAGGATTCAGCAGCAGGATAAACTCGCCCGTAGAAATCTCTAGACCTTGATTGCAGGCGCGCGAAAATCCAAGATTTCTCGAGTTCGCGATGCGCCGGACTTGCGGAAACGACGCCGCCAGTTTCTCCATGGAGCCATCGGAAGAGGCATTATCAACGAAGATAACCTCCAGATCGATGCCACCCGCATGCAACCGGATCGATGCTAAACAATCGGGAACATATCGCCAGGAATTGTAACCGGCGATAATGACACTCAGGTCCATAAACTGCACGGATTATAAAGTACGGATTGCACAAATTGGAATTGCCAAAAGCGATTGCCTCGGCGCGTAAGCCGCTTTAGGCTTCATCCTGGATCCAAGCGATGCAGCGCGCCGTGCAGTTGCTAAACAAGATCAACCTATTGGGCGTCCAGCAGCGCCGGGATATTGGGACGCTATTGGAAGCATTGCAGCAACCCACAGGTCGCGCATCGCGCCTCGTCACAATCCTGGCCCGCCAGCTTCATGACGAATATTTGCAACGTTGGGTTGAGATCACTGGGGGACAAAGAAAAGAGCTAAAAAAATTCCTCCGAGGAACGGTTAACCACGTTTCCATGCGCAAAGCGTCCCTCGTCAATCTTTACAGTGGCAGTGAGTTTTTAGTTTTCTCCGCCCTGTTCCACGAAGACGCCGGAATGGACAATTTTGTTCAACCGGATTTGATGGAGATCTTTTACGTGGTACAAGGCTCCATAGAATTAACGCTACACCGGCGGCGGGGTTATCTCCATTTTTGCCTGTCTCCGAACCAGGTAAGCCAGGTTCGCCCAGGCGCCTCTTACCAGCTTTTCGCCTCCAGCGGGACCCATCTCGCGGTCGTTCACGCGCACATCCAGGAGCGCGTCCATCGGGACTTCGGAGTATGCGGGGCGCCAACATCATCCCGGCGTGATCGGGCGAGGAACCCATGAGAGAAGAGAGTCTGGAACTGCTGAAAAAACTGAACGCGCTAGACGCGAAGGCCTTGCAGGACCTGCACGAGTTGGTGGACATCCTGTTGCTGAGAAACAGCGGCGAGATGGTGACCCGCGGGGGAACGGCGAAGTTGAATGGAATCGCGAAATTGTTTCGTTTCACGTACAAGGATTTGAAGGCTTTTCTCCTTGGAACTGAAACCACTTTGAAATCTCCAGTGGTGGAAATAAAAAATATCCTCGCGATGGCGGATTTCTACTTGATGGTATGGCGTTTCTTTCGGCAAAGCAGTTTCCATGTTCCCACGACCGCCTTCCAACCCTTCACTTTTCATCTGATGGCCGGAAACGTGCGAATCCGCATGACAACGGCTACCGGAGTCAAGGATTTTCCCTTGACCAAGGGGCGAATCTTCCAAAATTTCTCTGCGCAGAATCTGCGATGTTCTTTTGAGGCGGGAAGTCAGGTTTTGTTTTACGATTTTCCACTATTTCGCGACGCGCGCAGGAAAATACGACGGTTTTACCGCTTCCAGCCGGTGGGGCCCTTATTTTCCCGCCAGCCGTGTTCCCAACCAGCGACGTTCCAGTAATGAGTCCAGGTATTCGTCCGTCACTACCTTTTGTCTTTGCACCTGGTCCCTTTTGCCTTCAATAGAGTCTCGGCCCTTCCAGGCCGCCCATTTGGCGCACAAGAAGGTCCCCAGCTCGGCACGCGAGGCGAAGTACACCGCCGAAACCCACAGGTAAAGAATCCGCGATGGAAGATATTTACGCAAAAGGCTTGCAGGAAAATTCTTCCAGATCAGCCATTCACTGTTGCGCTGACCAAAGAAGACCATGCGTTTGCGATCGCGCTCCAGCGTGGCATTCACCTTGTGATAGACAACCGCGGCGGGAACGTAAAAACACCGATAACCGCAGAGTTGCGCCCTCAAATTCAAATCGGCGTCCTCATAAATGCAAAAGAAATCTTCGTCGAAGCCGCCCAGTTTCCGCAACAAGTCGGTCCGGTATAAGGCGGCTGCGCCGCTGGGGCCAAACACATATCTGGGTTGGCAATAAAGCTGCGCCGGCTGAAGATGTCCAATTTTAAACGCCGCGCCGGCAATGGGTAAGCCATCCCCTGCGCTGTCCAGCAGATGACGTTCACCGAACAGGCGTATCTGGCTGGCAAAAAAGGCTGCCCCCGGATGACTTCCGGCGGCCTCCATCAACGCTTGCAGCCAGCGGGGATCCGTTTCCGTATCATTATTGAGAAGAGCGACCCAGGGCGTATCACACGCTTCTATGGCGCGGTTGTTGGCGGCAGCAAAACCCAGATTCTCTTCCAGCGACAGCACAGAGATCTCCGGAAACTCACTTCGTACCCATTCCCTCGAACCATCAGTCGAACCATTATCGACCAGCAGGGTTTTGAAGTCTCCAAAGGTCTGACGCCGCAATGAGTGAAGACAGGTCGGCAGATGCTCCAGACCGTTCCAGTTAAGAACGACCACCGTGCATTGCACGACTTATCCGACCAACAGGATCGAGCCAGCGCTAATTTCTACTCGTTTTAAGCCGTAGGGTAAAGCCGCCGGTTGGGACGTGTCCACGGGGGGATTTTGGCGGCGTCCGAGATAGTGGATCACCTTGTCAATGAAGTAAACCGGAAGCCTCACGCTGGCAAAGTAAGCCTTCTCCAATTTGAACTGACCTTTTCCATCTTTGCAGGCAATCGATCCTTCAACATAAATTTGTTTTTCACCGGACAGCAGCGACCGGACCATACGTACCGCAAGACTCTGATCTTCGACCTGCACCTTTGCGAAATCAATGGTCGTGGTGGCGCCGACGTAGTCAGGCCCGATCAGCTTCACGTACACGGAGGTCACCCCATAGCGTGATTTGGTTTTTATCGCCTGCCGCATATAAGCATTCACATCCTCCTCGCTCAAACGCACAACTTTCTGTGGTGGATTCTTGCCATGGTTGCGTAGATCGGCCTGTACAACGAACTCCTGGAGAATGTCGGATATCCTCTCTGCGGTTGTCTTCGGTTTTACGGGAGCTTCAGCCTTCACGCCGCCAACCGGAGCTCTTTTTGCTCTCGCTGGGGCCTTTTTTTGCTGAGAGAACAGGCCAACGAACGCCACAGACATCACGAAGCCGACGATTAGAAATTTACGAAGATCCATCAAAATCTCTCACAAAAAAGAGACGCGATCCAGCGTCTGTAATTGAGACAAAGGCTCCATTGCAACTTCATCCCTCGCCCTCTCCGCAGCACATTTTTCAAAGGCGCGCGCTCGCCGCTCTACTACGGCGCTTCCTCGGTCAGCGGCGCCGGCTGTGGTCCTCGTCTATCGTCTTGCCTCCAGCGTGACCTGAGCGCGAACGGTTTGGGTACCTCGAATACACTCCACCTCGATGACCTGGCCCGGCGCATGAGTGCGCAGAGCAACCGTGAAGTCGTACAGATTTTCGATCGCCGCGCCGGCAAACTTTACCAACACATCGCCGGCTTGGAGGCCCGCTTTGGAAGCCGGACTATCCGCCCGCACATCGGCAAAACGGACTCCCTTGATCTCCTGGGCAAAATCGGGAACGGATCCGAAGTAGGCCCCGTAACCCGATCCGTCCCCTACGGGACGGGGCTCTGCAACCTGGACAAAATGCAGCTCGGTGGTCGAAGCGGCCAACTTGTCTACCACCTGGCGAACCAGCTCCAATATCTGCACTGCGGATTCGCTATTGATTTTTTGCCAGTCATCCGTCGCCTTGTGATAGTCGGTATGAAGGCCGGAAAAGAAAAACAGTGCGGGAATACCACGTTGGGTGAACGACATATGATCGCTTCCCCCCAGACTACTTTGAGACGCTTCCACTTTCAATGATTTCTCCACTTTCAAAGGTGACGTGAAATCTTTTACCAGTTCCCCAAACTCCCGCGCGCTTCCCACGCCGCCCAAGTAAACCTTCCCCTGCGACCGCCCGATCATGTCCATGTTGATCATGGCAATAACACGCGGTACTTCGGACGGTACATGCCTTACAAAATATGCGGAGCCAAGCAACCCAAGTTCCTCTCCAGCAAATGTGACCAAAATAACGCCTCGCCGCAGATGAGAAGCCTCCTTGACGATTCCTCGAGCCAAGGTAAGCACTCCTGCGGTACCACTCGCATTGTCATCCGCGCCCTTGTGAGGTTGACCGATCGCCGACGGATCGAGCGCAAATTTTTCACCCAGGCCCAAATGATCGTAGTGAGCTCCCACAACCACCCACTCATCGGGCAGGCGGCGCGGCGCCACGTACCCGACCACATTGGCCACCTTCTTCCGCTTCTCTTCAACCTGTAAATTCCAAGCCAGGGAGGCGGGAGTAAACGAGGCGCGCGGGTCGCCAAATTGATCGGGAGTTACGCCCAGTAGCGCTGATGCCAAGCCAGGAGAAGCGGCAAAAGCGGGAATTCCCATGCGTTCAGCGGCGCGCGAGGACGACTGGCGAGGATCCCGGACGATCACAAGAGCCGCTACTTTCCGGTGCTTGGCGGTTACAATCTTCGACATCACGTCCGCCAAGGGAGCAATCCAATGCTCCTTCTGCGGTAGCTGTGGGGATCCGTCAAGGACCACCGCAACTTTCCCTTCCACCTCTTTACCGGCGTAGTCATCGTAACCGCCGTCTGCCGAAACGATCCCATAACCACAAAACACGGCCTCACTCCGTCCCGCGGGAAGATCCGAAAACGACAGAAGCGAAAAATCCTTGTCAAGTTGATACACCCTCTCCCCGACCCTCAGTTCGCTTCCAGTCCCAACCTTGATCTCGGCCGTGATTTCAAAAAATTGCCGATAGCCTCCGAGGGAGGGAAACGCCTTTACGCCGGACCGGCGGAACACATGCTCAATGTAATCGGCCGCTTTCTCCAGTTCCGGCTGATTATTTCCGCGACCCTTCAGTTCATCGGAGGCCAGATAGCGCACATGGGCCAAATATTGCTCGGCGGAAAAACGCGTGTCTGCCGCCAGCACAAGGGCCGTGCAGCACAACCACAACCAAAAGATAATTTTCTTCATCAGGGGCTAGCTTACCATAGGAAATGACATAATGGAGCCCGGAGAGATCGGACCATGAAGATCACGATTCTTGTACTCATCTTGGCATCGGCGGCAGCCTGGGCAATACAAAACTCGCCCGCCACCCCTTCCCAGGAACAAGCGAAGGAAAAGCACTTGAAAAACATTCGCCAACTCACCAGCGGCGGCGAAAATGCCGAAGCCTACTTTGATTTCCAGGGGAAGCGGCTCATCTACCAGTCTACGCACCCCCCGTATACATGTGATCAGATGTTCATTCGGGATCTAGGATCGGGAGATGAGAAACTTGTCAGCACAGGCAAGGGACGTACCACTTGTGGATACTTCTTACCCGACGGCCAACACGTGATTTATTCATCAACCCACTTAGCGTCGGACCGATGCCCGCCTCGACCCGGTTATGAGCGAGGTTACGTATGGCCGATCTATAAGGACTACGACATTTTCAAAGCCGACCTGGAGGGACATATCGTGAAACGGCTGACCCAGTTGGATGGGTACGACGCCGAAGCGACCATCCGTCCCGATGGCAAGCGCATCGTGTTTACCTCGGTCCGGGACGGAGATCTCGAAATATATTCCATGAACCTGGATGGTAGCGGCGTGCGGCGGCTGACTCACGAACCGGGTTATGACGGTGGGGCCTTTTACTCGCCCGACAGCAAGAGGATCGTCTATCGAGCCTCGCGGCCGCAGGAAGGGGAATTAGTCCGTGATCGTCTATTGCTGAAGGAAGGACTGGTGCAGCCGACTCAATTGGAGATTTATGTGATGGACGCGGACGGCTCCAACAAAAGACAAGTCACGCATAACGGAGCGGCGAACTTTGCTCCCTTCTTTCATCCTTCCGGACAAAAGATCCTATTTTCCAGCAACATGAATGATCTCACGGGTCGACATTTTGACCTGTATCTCATCCACCTCGATGGAACGGGGCTAGAGCAGATCACATTCAGCAATACATTTGACGCTTTTCCCATGTTTAGTCCCGACGGCAAACAACTGGTATTTGCCTCCAACCGCGCCAGCAACCAGCCCGGGGAAACGAACGTGTTCCTGGCCGACTGGGTGGAATAAGGCGATTGCCTGTAAGAGGCGATGCAAGGCTGTCTAGGGTGATACAGGGATCGGCCCTGCCGGTGATTCGTAGTTGTCGCATCACCAATGAGCCTCCCGGACAGAGGGTGCGAAGCAGCCAAATCTGACGGCAAAACTGACACAAAATCAGATGTTTTCGCAGCGGTTCCTCAAGAGAATGTGGAAGGACCGTCACTCGATCTTTATTGCCTTTTCCGTCGCGAACGAGGATCTGATTGTATCCAAAGTCGACATCTTTGACCCGGAGCCTAACGCACTCCATCAGCCGTAGACCGGCGCCATACAGCAGACTGGCCATTAGCCATGCGGAGCCTTCCATGAATGCGAGCACTGATTGGACTTCCTGCCGTGTAAGTACCACCGGGAGGTGGACCGAACTTTTTGCTCTCGCCACATCATCGAGCCACCCGAGCGGCCGTTTGAGAACGTCTCGATAGAGAAAAAGCAGGGCACTGAGAGCCTGATTCTGGGTGCAAGCTGCCACCTGGCGATCGATGGCCAGGTGTGAAAGAAAGGCGCTCACTTCCTTGGGACCCATTTCGGAGGGATGCCGCCTGTTGTTAAAAAGAATGTATTTTTTGATCCAGCCCAGGTACGCCTGCTCGGTCCGAATGCTGTAATGCTTGATTCGGATCACCTCGCGAACCTGCTCTACTAATTTCGCCATCAGCTCCCCCTCTCTTACTCATACCCGACCTCTCTTTTCGTATAACAAAACCGCCGCTGCGCGAAATCTGCGAATCAAAAGAACCCAATCCTATCACTCGGTGTTTTATACCTGCCATTAACCGTATAATATGCGGGCTTTTAGCAGTTATACTTGTAGTTATGCGACGGGGCTGTGGGGATTGACAAGCGTCACGTGACGAATTACAGTTGATGGGTGATCAAGACGTTCGCGGACAGGCACACGCAGGAGCTGTTCGCGACCGGCTGCTCCAGGCGGCTGTCGCCAGACATCGTGCGGCGGGCGAGGAGAAAGCTTGAATACATCGACTTGGCGGCGCGCCTAGATGATCTTCGAGTTCCTCCGGGTAATCGACTCCACAAGCTTGGGGGAGACCGAAGAGGCCAGTACGCGATTGCCGTCAATGACCAATGGCGCATCTGCTTCCGGTTTGTCGATGGCGATGCCTACGATGTCGAGGTTACAGATTATCACTGAGCCGAGGTCACCAATGAGCATTCCGAACACGAGAAAAAAGGAGGTTCGCCCCATCCATCCGGGGGAGTTGCTTCGGGAGGACTTCCTCCCCGATTTCGGGCTCACAGTTTCGGGTCTCGCTGAGGCGTTGGGTGTTTCGCGTCAGACCGTCAACGAGCTGCTTCGTGAGCATCGGGCGGTAACTCCGGAAATGGCGCTTCGGCTTTCACGTCTGTTCGGAAACTCTCCCGAGTTCTGGCTCAACGCGCAGCGTGCGGTGGATCTCTGGGATGCGGCCCGGGAAATCGGGCCCGAGGTCAAGCAGATCAAGCCGTTGACCGTCGCATAACAACGGCATCCAGACTGGCGGCTCTGCGCACCGCAGCTGATGCCGAGAACGTTAGGCCGCAGCCACAACTGTGGTTGACATACCATCTTAGGTATAGTCATGATATAGCATGTGGCGAATCGAAGAGCACCGCCGCCTCGACAAGCAAATCGCGTTCGCGCCAAAGGAGATTTTGAAGCGCTACGAGAAGTGGAAAGACATCGCCACGTTGTCCGGCCCGCCTGGCTTACGTCTAATCAGAGGGTTTCATGACGAGGCTCTGTCGGGTAAGTGGGAAGGTTACCGATCCTCCCGCCTGGGGCTGCAGTGGCGGATAATTTACCGAGTTATTGGCGAAGAGGTATTGTTGCAAGTCGCTTCGATAACCACTCATGACTATCGGAGGCCCTAGATGAAGGAGTACCGTCCTGCGAAAAAGCGAATCTCCGTTTCGATCGGCGAGTCAGTACGTGTCGTTCGCCAGCTTCAGGAACTGAGCCAGAATCAGCTTGCTCAGCTCACAGGGATTCCACAGGCCACGATCTCGGCCATCGAGAACGACCGAGTTCGCCTCGGAGTCGAGCGCGCGAAGGTCTTGGCGAAGGCGCTGAAGTGCCACCCTGGGGTTCTGGTTTTTCCGGGATGGCAGCTTCCCAGTGACGCTGCGGCATAACACGGCGTTCGAGCGGACCGCCGCATGGACGGCTCGATGTTTCCGCCTGTGTCGGCAGGCGACCGCCGCTCAACGCCCAGACCGTGTGCGCCCGGCATGGGCGCTGGCTTGGAGGTGGAAGTCCTCCGGAAACCTAATCGCAGGGATCCAAGCGACGCGCAAGGTGTCGATCGCGAGGTCGAGGCTGGAGAAAGTGTGTAGCGAATCCGCGGGCGGACCTGTCTGCGTGTACGCACAGGCAGGCGTACAGAAACTGGATTGGAGGCGTACGCGGGAGGGCGAGTGGGCACCTGTCTGCGTGCGGACACGCACAGGCAGGCGTAACCGCAAAGCTCTTGCGATCGGAACCCGTGAGCGTAAATCCGGCCGTGGTGCGGAGAAAGTCGGCGTTCTTGCCCGGGGAGGTCTCGCCTGACGCCTGAAAGGGCGCCGCCGGGCGACCGGCGGAGCGAGAAGTCAGCAGAGGCCGTAGTAGTCATGTCCGGTGGTGTGGCAAGGGACATCCCTATGCCGATTAGCTGGCTTGAACCAAGAGTACCCTCCCCACCACTGCTGGGAGTACAATGGGTGCAAGGAGACAACAAGCGCCAATGACGTTCAAGGTTGAGATCGAGCAGGAGGAAGACGGTCGCTGGATCGCTGAAGTACTTGAGCTTCCCGGCGCCCTCGCCTATGGGTACCAGGTGAACATGCGCTCGACGGCAACGATCACAAACCCACCTACAAAAAACAGAGCTCTGCAAGGGTGCGCACACCAAAACCGGTGGCGCCCTTCAACGGCGACGTGTCATCCTTGAACAGATCCACTCCCGCAATGTCCAGGTGCGCCCAGGGGGTGTCCTCCACGAACTCTTGCAAGAACTTCGCGGCATAGATGGCGCCGCCCCAGCGGCTACCACTGTTTTTCATGTCGGCGATGTCGCTCTGGATTTCTTTCTTATAATCGTCGTAGAGAGGGAATTGCCATAACTTTTCCCCGGCGCGACGACTTGCTTGCATCAGGCGATCCCGAAGGGTGTCATCTGAAGCAAACAACCCGGCGCAAACATGGCCTAGGGCTACGACACAGGCGCCAGTCAGCGTGGCGATGTCTACCAGTTCCCTCGCCCCAAGCTGGCGAGCATACGTGAGCGCGTCTGCCAGGATCAGCCGGCCCTCGGCGTCGGTATTGGTAATTTCGATGGTCTTTCCGCTCAGTGACTTAACGACATCTCCGGGACGCTGCGCGGCTCCGCTGGGCATGTTCTCCACCGACGGGATGACGGCAAGGACTTCCCGCTGGGGCTTCAGTTGCGCAACGGCTCGCATCGCGCCCAGCACGGCGCAGGCGCCTGCTTTGTCCGCCTTCATCTCCTCCATTGACTGGGAGGGTTTAATGTTGATTCCTCCGGTGTCAAACGTCACTCCTTTGCCGACCAAAGCTAAAGGTCCCTTCCGTTGTTTCCGGCCGGCGCGGCCAGACGCCGGCATGTAACTGAGAACGATCAAACGTGGAGGCGCCACACTTCCCCTGGCGACGCCAAGCAGGGCATGCATCCCGATCCGTTGCATCTGCTTTTCATCCAGAACCTCGATCTTCAGATTCCCCTGGCGTGCCACTTCTTCGGCTTTTTCGGCAAGCACAGCCGGAGTAACGATGTTGCCAGGCTGGTTGGTGAGATGCCGCGCAAAATTGACACACTCGGCCAGAATTCTGGCCCTCTCAATGTTGTGTTGGACCCGGCCCCGCCGTAACGGTCCCAACCCTCCCAAAATGAAGGTGACTTCGGAACTTCCAAATGCGCGATCGGAGGTTTTAAATTCCTCCGGATCATAACTCGCCAGAATCAGGCCTTCCACGGCGGCGCAAGCGGTGCGGTCCACCTCCACACCCTGTCGTTTCCAGAGTGCAACTCGCTTGAAGATGACCTGGCGCCATCTTGCAAAACCATTGCTCATCAATTGACGGATTCTATCGGCATCGTATTGCGCTCGCCTTCCCGCGCCGCACAACAACAACCGCTTGGCGTGCAGTTTGGGCGGTCTTGGAACCAGATAGAAATCCCCCGGTCTCCCCCGAAACTCGCGAGACTGCAACACCTCCGCGATCAAACCATCCGTCCCACTTCTCAAGACGGCAAATTCCTGAGATGCCACATCTTCGTCTTCGAACACCGGAACCGCGAGAACATCTGCTTCGATCTCTTCCGGCTTTCCTGTTTTCAGTTCTAGCTCTAGTTTCATCGAGTTCTATTCGGGCCCCGTTTTTTCGTGCGACGGACCAACCTTAGCGCCGTGCCTTTTTCATCACCTTCGCCAGTTCCCGATCGGATTCTTTCCTCCTTTCCGTTTCCCTCTTATCGTAAAGCTTCTTCCCCTTGGCAAGAGCGATTTCAATCTTGGCCCGCCCCTTCTTAAAATAGATGCGCAAAGGCACCAAAGTGTACCCCTTCTCCACGGTTCTGCCGATCAGCTTGTTGATCTCCTTCCGATGAAGCAGCAACTTACGGGCGCGGGTAGGCTCGGGGCTCTCGCGGCTCCCGTGAGAATAGGAACTAATGTGACAATTCAACAGGTAAATCTCTCCCTGCTTTACCTGAGCATAACTGTCTTTCAAGTTGACGCGTCCCTCGCGCAACGACTTTACTTCGGTCCCAGTCAAAACGACGCCTGCTTCATAACGGTCAAAGATATGGTAGTCGTGGAGAGCCTTCCTATGAGTGACGACGACTTTCTCCGCTTCACTCACGATGCTTCTGCAAGATATTCTGCCAGCGCGTCCCGCCAGGAACTCAACAAAGTCACCCCTTCCAATTGCAGAGCCAAGTTGCGCAACACGCTGTTGCGCGGTCGCCGCGCTGAAACCGAATAGTCGCCGGTCTTGATAGGAATCACCCGGGCACTGCACCGTTGCCTTTGCATGATCGCCTCAGCAAATTCAAAACGAGAGCAGCTTCCGGAGTTGGTCACGTGGTAGGTTCCGCAGCCGCAAGAAGAGACGATTTGGCCGATCTTCTGAGCCAGATGGTAGGCGTACGTCGGGGATCCAATCTGGTCCGATACCACCCGGATTTCCTCTTTTTCTCGGGCCAGCCGTAAGATGGTGTCTACAAAATTCTTTCCCCTTTTTCCGAACAACCATGAAGTACGCACGATATAGTGGCTACCGCAGGATTCGCGCACGAATACTTCTCCTGCTAATTTCGACTTTCCATAAACGTTAATCGGCCGAACTGGATCAAATTCCGTGTAGGAATCGTCCTGGGCGCCATCGAACACATAATCGGTACTGATGTAGACCAAAGCCGCGCCCACCTCCTCGGCCGCCCGCGCGACGTTGCGCGAACCCAGACCGTTGACGCGGTAGGCGACCTCAGGATGCAACTCGCAGGCATCCACATCCGTGTACGCGGCGGCATGGATAACCAATTCGGGCGCCTGCTCGCAAAACGTGCGTCTCACTTGCTCCCAACTGGTGACGTCTAAATCTCGTGACGACAGACCCACGGTATCCTGCGGCGGCAACGCTCTTATCAAGTCGTGCCCGAGCATGCCGCGGGCCCCGGTAATTAAGGTCCGCATTGCAGTCAAAGACTCGACAGCGTGCGGTCACGTTGGTGGTACATCTTGCGGTAATAGGTTCGATATGCGCCCGTGCGAACGCGCTCCACCCAAGTTGGATGATCCCGGTACCACTGCACGGTCCGGGCCAGGCCTTCCGGCAGTTGAATTTTAGGACTCCATCCCAGCGCGTGCCTTATTTTTGAAGAATCGATGGCATACCGGCGGTCGTGACCCGGGCGATCGGCGACGAATTGAATCAAAGATTCCGGCTTCCCGAGTATGCAAAGGATTTCACGTACGAGCGAGAGATTATCTCGCTGGTTATCACTTCCAATATTGTACACCTCTCCCGGCTCGCCTACTTCCAGCATCCGTACGAGAGCCGCGCAGTGATCACTCACATGGATCCAGTCGCGTATATTCCCTCCATCCCCGTAAACGGGCAGCGGTACGCCATCCATGGCATTGCATATCATCAAAGGGATCATCTTCTCGGGAAACTGACAAGGACCGTAGTTATTCGAACAACGAGTGATCACGGCAGGAAAACTGTAAGTTTGGAAATAGGACCGAACTAGAAGATCACTGGCAGCCTTGCTCGCAGAATACGGACTATTCGGTTGCAGCGGGCTGGACTCGGTGAATCTGCCGGTGGAACCCAGCGATCCATAAACTTCGTCCGTCGACACATGTATGAATTTCCAAACTCCGTGGCGACGGCCTATTTCCAACAGGCGGTGCGTACCATTCACATTGGCCCGAACAAAGGCGCCGCTTTCTAGGATGCTCCGATCTACGTGAGTTTCAGCAGCAAGATGGATCACCGCCTCCGGCTTCATGGAAAAAACCGATTCTAAAATCTCCACGTCTGCTACGTCCCCGTGCACAAAACGGTAGCGAGGGTCTTTCTCCACCTCCGCCAGATTCTCCAAATTGCCTGCATAGGTAAGGGCGTCCAGGTTGATGACCGAATGCGATGTGTGTTCCAAGACGTAGGAGATGAAATTGGAACCGATAAAGCCGGCGCCACCGGTGACCAGCAGTCGCATGTCTAGCGCCCCCGTCCAAGCTTCCGTTCTGTTTCCGCGACCAGATTGCTGGCCTTCAGGAGAGAGTCAAAAGTTCCGGCATCGGTCCACCATCCGTCCAACACGTCGTAGGTCATCAGGTTCCGCTCGATGTATGCATTGTTAACGTCGGTGATCTCCAGTTCGCCACGATTGGAAGGCTTGAGCGTCTTCACAATGTCAAAAACTTCCGAGTCGTACATGTAAATCCCAGTCACGGCATAGCAGGACTTAGGAACGGCAGGCTTCTCCTCGATTCGTATCACGCGCTTGCCGTTTAACTCGGGCACGCCGAAGCGCTGCGGATCTTCCACCTCCTTGAGTAGTATTTTCGCCCCCTTTCCAATACGCTCAAAGTCTTCCACATACGGCCGAATGCTCTTCTCAACCAAATTATCTCCCAGGATCACACAGAGCAGCTCCTGGTCGGCGAAATATTCTGCATGAGAAAGTGCCTCGGCGATGCCCCCTTCTCCCTCCTGGTACGCATAGTTGATCTGTTCCAATCCAAACTGCTTCCCGTTACCGAGCAGTCGCAGAAAGTCGCCGGCATCGCTCCCACCAGTCACAATCATGATATCGGTAATGCCGGCATCCACCAGAGTCTCCAGGGGATAGTAAATCATCGGCTTGTTAAACACCGGAAGCAGGTGCTTGTTCGTCACTTTGGTGAGTGGTCGCAGTCTTGTCCCCAGTCCGCCAGCGAGTATTACTCCCTTCATTCCTACCCCCGCACTAAACTTGACGATGATAACGATTTTTACGCGGTGAATGCACGCAGAATCAAACTCCACGTACCTGACACAAGTTCATGGGAAATTCTAGCAGGCCCGTTCAATCCACCTCAATCCGCCGCCCTGCCCTGGATAACAGCAGCCGGTAAATACGCAGGGTTTTCATGACTTTTCGATCCAGCGTGAAATGCTCCAGCACGCGCTGCCGCCCTGCCTTACCATAACGCATACGTAACTCGGGCGCATCAACGAGCAATTGCAAAGCATCCGCCAGAATTTGCGGTCGCTGAGGCGGCACCAGCAATCCAGTCAACCCATGCTGTACCAGCTCTGGGATTCCTCCAATATCGCTCGCCACAACCGGGAGCGATGCGGCCATTGCAGTGAGAATTGCCGACGATAACCCTTCGGACAACGATGGCAACACAAATATGTCGCAACCTCGAAGAAACGACGCTACCCGTTCCTGAAATCCCAGAAATTGCACAACCTCTGCAATGCTTAACTTCCGCGCCTGGTCCTCTAGAGAAAAACGTAAAGGTCCGTCACCTAAGAGGACCAGCCGCGCCGCTGGGCGCTGGCTGACCAGCCGGGAAAATGCCGCCAACAACGTAGTGTGACCTTTTTCCTCGCTAAGAGAAGCCGCGCAACCAATCACAATGTTCGAATCCGGATAGAGCCGGTGACACGACGCGCTTCCAACTTCCACGGCGTCTACCCCCTCGTAGATCACTTCCACTCGATCCCGTGGAATTCCTGACGCCACCAGCGTCGCAGCGATTCCACTGGATACGGTAATAATGTAGTCTGCCGCATAGAGATATTTCCAGCGGCTGATTCGCCCACGCAATGGAAAGTTCACGCGGCGGGAAAGGATACGGACCGGTACCCGAGCGCGGCGGCTGAGAAAGGCAGCGAGAGCGATCCCGCATGGGGTGTTGAAATGCACAATGTCCCATTGCCTGTCTTCGAGAATACGGCGCAACGTACGAATTTCCCACAGACTAAGCTCGCCCCGCCAGTGCCCCGAAAAATGCGCGATCCCCAGCTTACGAACGCGCTGTGAAAGCGGCGCTTCCTTCGGCGCCAGCAACGTCACATAAATACCACGCTCATACAAGCCCCGAATGAGTGTAAAGATCTGTTCCTGCCCTCCTCGCCATGTAGTTTCGTTGTCCAAAAAAAGGACGTTCATCCGCTCGGTGATCCGTCGCTAGTAGCCGTACGTCTATGTTCCCTTGTCATCGGTCATCGGCTACAAACACTGGTTCCAGGAACCAAGTTCGTAGTGAAACCGCCATCGAGAGACCCGGCTGCTTTCATGACTGCTAGCCGGATCGTCGCCTGCGTTCCATCTCAAGCAATTTAAGATACCGGAAAAAAACGGAGATTCCCGCCAACACTGAAACAGCAAAGCCCGCGCGCCCATCTTTAAAACCGCTCTTGAGGAAATAGCTTTTGACAAAAACGGCCGCGGGTTCAGCGAGCAAATGGTAGCTCCGTACACGAATGCCGCGATCACAGCAATCTTCCGCGGCCAACTGGGAATAGCGATCGAGCCTTTGCAGGAAATCACTCACCGAGCGGTAGGAATAATGGAGCAAAGGGTGAGTTAAGCGGCCGACAGGACCTTTCACCTGCACCGATTCGTGGAGCCGCTCGCCTCGCCACTGACCTCGTGTTTTGTCAAACAGGCGAACCTGATAATCAGGCGCCCAGATCGTGTGCTCCATCCACTGGTTTAAGAAGAACGTCTTGCGCCGGATCCGATATCCGCCCATCCGGTCTTCCGGCAACCATCGAATCTCGTCCTGCAATTGCTGAGGAACTCGCTCGTCAGCATCCAGACTAAGCACCCATCGTTGTCTTGCCTGCGCAGTCGCAAAATTTTTCTGATCGACGTAGCCTTGCCACTCTCTTTGAAAAAAGCGCGTCCCATGGCGAAGGCAAATCTCCGGCGTGGCATCTGAACTAAAGGCGTCCACTACCACGACCTCGTCCGCCCACGAGACGCTCTCGATGGCCGCTTCTATGTTTTTTCCCTCATTGAGCGTAATCAGGACTGCAGAGACGTTCATGATGTCGCTGTTTTACTTCTTGCTGGCTGCGAAACACGTCAATATCGGAACGCGCTGCAAACTCATGCAGCAGTTCTTTTACGGCACGGTCCGAGCGCCGCGCCTCAGATTTCTCCCGCATTCGAGATTGCCGCCACTGCGGCCATTTTTGCAACGCTCTTCCAAAGGCGCGGTAAAATGCCAAATCGCCAGCCGCCCAACGACTCAGAAGCATGAACAGCAACATCCCGATGTGCTGGCAAAGCATGAGAGGATCGTGAAGGTTCTTCCAGTGAAATAACAGGCGATTCTTGATTGCTATGATTTCTATATCGCCGCCGCGGAACGCCCTCCCAATGGTACTGCTAGCCTGATGCCAACCCACGGCCTTCGGCTGATAAACGATGTTCCAGCCCCTCTTCCACGCGCGATAGGAGAGGTCCACGTCTTCCCAGTGAAAGGGTGACATGGTTTCATCAAAGCCGCCCCATTTCCTGGCTTCAGCGGTTCGAAAGGCGCAAAATCCACCGACCGCATAAGCAGAAATAAATTGCTCTGAGCTAAAGGCGCCATCACCGACTGGTCGATCATAGTTAAAGTACACCGACCAAAAGCCCTTTCGAAACTCGCCTATTTTCCCCGCCGTCGCCAGCAGCCCGCTGAGAGGCTCAAAAATACGCGCGGTGACTGCGAAAACACTCGGATCGGAAAACGGCTGCACCAAAGAGAGCAGAAAATCTGAAGCAACCCGCACATCATTGTTCAGAAGGATACAGAATGCGAAACGTGCGGCGCGAATACCCGCATTACAGGCGCGAGAAAACCCTCCGTGCTCTGGCATCACTACCAGACACACGGGCAGAGATTCTACAAACTCTCGGGTCCCGTCCTCGCTGGCGTCATCGACGATGATCACTTCGCATGCGCCCGCCTCCCGCCGATAGCGACCCGCTTGCTCGAGCAGGGGGGGAAGGAACCGCTTGAGCAAATCAACGCCGTTCCAAGTAGGCACGATAATGGAAACATTCATAGTTCCGTTGTCCGTTTGCGCCAGGAGCCTTTTCTAGCCCGGCAATAAAGAATATCCAGTCATCTCATTCGGTTTTTCCAGATTAAGATAGCGCAACATGGTCGGAGCCACATCCTTCAGGGCGCCCCCCTCTCTCAGTCCTCCACAGAAATCTTCATCCGCTAAAATGAAGGGTACCGGATTGGTGGTGTGCGCGGTATGAACCCCGCCCGTGATCGGATCGATCATCTGCTCGGCATTTCCATGATCTGCCGTTACCATCATAATTCCTCCCAAATCCCGAATCTTGCGGTAAACCCGACCAATGCACTCATCAACCGCCTCCACCGCTCGGCAGGCAGCAGAAATTACGCCCGTGTGTCCCACCATGTCAGCGTTGGCAAAGTTCAAGATAATGCAATCATCTTGCTTGCTCTCGAGTTCCACCAACAACCGATCGGTCACCTCAAAGGCGCTCATCTCTGGTTTCAAATCGTAGGTCGCCACTTTGGGAGACGGAACCAGGATACGCCGCTCTCCCGGAAACAGTTGTTCTTCTCCTCCATTAAAAAAATAAGTCACATGCGCGTATTTTTCTGTTTCCGCAATCCTCAGATTCTTCAGCCGGTGCTCTGCGAGAACTTTGACCAGAATTCGGTCCAAGATGATGGGCTTAAACGCCTTCGGCAGACGAAAGGTCCGATCGTATTCCGTCATGGTCACATAATGCGGGTAGGTGCAAGAACGCGGGAACAGGGTGAAATCAGGTTGTGTAAGAGCCCGAGTCAACTGGCGCGCCCGGTCAGCGCGAAAGTTGAAGAAGATCATCTGGTCTTGGGATTGCAGCACGGCCACCGGCTTTCCCTGCTCCATGACCACGGCAGGAACCAGGAATTCATCGGTAACCCCTTCCCGGTAGGAACGAAGAATGGTTTCCTCCGCACTGGAGGCGAATCGTCCTTCGCCATGCGCAATCGCGCGATAAGTTTTCTCCGTCCGATCCCAACGGTTGTCCCGATCCATTGCATAATAGCGTCCGCTGACCGAAGCAATCTTGCCGAGTCGCAGCTTTTCCATCCGTTCTCCCAAGGCGCGCGCGAATGTGACACCCGATGCGGGAGAGGTATCGCGCCCGTCGGTAAACATATGTACGTAAGCCCGAGAGACACCCGCAGATTTCGCGATTTCCAGAAGCGCAAAAAGATGACGAATATGCGAATGTACTCCGCCATCAGACACTAGGCCCAACAGGTGTAACGAACGGTTCTTAGCCACCGACATTGCCTGTACGATGACCGGGTTCGATGAAAGCTCGCAACGATCAATGGCTCGGTCGATGCGCGTGATGTCCTGATCAACGACGCGGCCTGCTCCCAAGTTTAAGTGGCCAACTTCGCTGTTGCCCATTTGTCCTTCAGGCAGACCCACGGCCGGTCCGCTGGCCCCCAGTTGGGTCGCCGGATATCGTTCCAACAGGAAAGAATAGTTCGGGGTCTGAGCAAGTTCCACGGCGTTGCCTTCCCTGATCTTGCTGATTCCCCACCCATCCATCACTACCAGAATTAGAGGTCGGCGTCCCTTTTTCATCCTGTTGTTCTTTCAGCAAAACGATAAAACCGGGCCGAGGAGCCCAACTGTTCCTCGATCCGCAAAAGCTGGTTGTACTTTGCAATTCTCTCCGAGCGACTTGCCGAGCCGGTCTTAATCTGGCCGGCGCTTGTCGCAACCGTTAGATCGGCGATAAAGGGATCCTCCGTCTCGCCTGAGCGATGGGAGATCACCGATTGATATCCGTGACTTCGCCCTAATTGGATCGCCCGCAAAGTCTCCGTAAGCGTTCCAATCTGATTCAGCTTTATCAAAATAGCGTTGCCGACCGACTGTTCGATCCCTTTCTTGAGCCTTTCCACATTGGTTACAAAGATATCGTCGCCTACAAGTTGTACCTGCTGACCCAGCCTGGCAGTCAGTTCCTTCCATCCCGCCCAGTCATTCTCAGCCAGTCCATCTTCAATCGATGCGATCGGATACTGGCGTATCCAATCCGCATAGAATTGGACCATCTCGGAACTCGTCTTTTTTTCCCTGGAGGATTTCCTAAAAATGTACTCGCCGTCCATGAAAAATTCGCTCGCTGCTGGATCCAGCGCCAGACAAATATCTGTCCCCGGCTTGTATCCCGCCTCTCCGATGGCCAGCATGATGAGCTCAACCGCCTCCTCATTCGATTTCAGATTTGGGGCGAAACCCCCTTCATCGCCCACCGCGGTGTTATATCCTCGTTTCTTGAGCACATGCTTCAAGTGATGGAATGTTTCCACCCCCATTCGGAGCGCGTCGCGAAAGGTGCGCGCAGCAATCGGCATAACCATGAATTCCTGGAAATCCACATTGTTGTCTGCGTGCGCCCCGCCATTTAAGATGTTTAGCATCGGGACCGGAAGGGTCACCGCATCCAGCCCCCCAATGTAGCGGTACAGCGGCAATTGGAAATGCTCTGCCGCGGCGCGAGCACAGGCCATCGAGACTGCGAGAATGGCATTGGCTCCCAGTTTTGCCTTGTTGGGTGTTCCATCGATTTCGATGAGAAACGAATCGATGGCCTGCTGCTGGCTGCAGTCTCGACCCAGCAGTCCGGGGGCTATTTTTTCATTCACGTTTTCTACCGCTGTCAAAACCCCCCTGCCGAGATAACGTCTTTGGTCGCCGTCACGCAACTCCAATGCCTCATAGACTCCGGTTGAAACTCCGGAGGGCACCGCAGCGCGGCCGACGGCGCCGCTCTCAAGTTCCACCTCTGTCTCCACAGTAGGGTTTCCTCGAGAGTCGAGAATTTCGCGGGCGCCCACGCGGGTGATGGTCGTCATGGGAATATGCCTTCGGCTCTTACGCCATTCTTTCCTAACCGAAAGTTGGGCCTCTCAAAGGCGTTCGCGTGCCGGCATCCGGGTGTCAAGTCCACGTGTCGGGTGTTACCTCATTCGCGCGACATATGACGCGGGGCAGACGATGAGCGGCATCCCACATATTGAGCCTGGACCGCGGTGATTGCTGCGACATTGACGATGTCTTCCACCGTGCAACCTCGTGAAAGGTCATTGGCGGGTCTGGCCAAACCCTGTAAAATGGGGCCAATGGCAACTGCATCTGCCAATCTCTGGGTTAGCTTGTAAGCGATGTTTCCCGCATCCAGATCAGGAAAAATCAGGGTGTTCGCTCTGCCGTGAATCCTGCCTCCCGGCGCTTTGCTGACTGCCACCTCCGGTACCAGCGCCGCGTCGGCCTGCAGTTCTCCATCCACTAACAAGTCCGGTCGGCGCGCCCACACTGTTCTGGTTGCCTGCGCCACTTTCTCGACCAGCGGATCCTGGGCGCTTCCTTTGGTTGAGAATGAGAGCAGAGCAACACGCGGTTCGTCTTGCAGAAAGATGCGGGCGTTTTCCGCCGCGGCAATAGCGATATCAGCCAGTTGGGAGGCTGACGGATTTGGCACTACGCCACAATCGGCGTAAATAAACGCACCATTGGTTCCCATCTCCTGCTTTTGAGTCACGATCAAAAAAAAACTCGAAACAATAGAAATTTCTGATCGCAAGCCGATGCAGCGCAACGCAGCGCGCACTGTTTCCGCCGTCGTATGCGTTGCTCCGGCCACGGACCCATCGGCAGCTCCGCAAGCAACCATCAACACGCCGAAATACAGAGGATCCAGCACTTGCTCTCTCGCTTCTCCTTCTGTTACTCCTCGCACGCGCATCCGCTCGTAATATCGACGCGCGAAATCGCGCGACTGTGCCGAGCTTTTGGGATCGACCATCTCCACCGCAGGCAGCGCCACTTTCTCTTTCTCCGCCCTGCGATAGATCTTATCCGGATCTCCTACGAGAACGGGCACAACCAGCTTGTCCTGGGCCAGACGCGCTACCGCCTGCAGCGTGCGCGGTTCCTCCGCCTCAGGAAACACGATTTTTTTCAGACTTTGTGCTGCACGACGCCGAATTTGTTCCAGAAGGCCCATGACGAAGGAAAACTTAGCAGATTTTCAATAGGGCTCCAACCCCGAATCTTCTTTTCTTAAAAATCTGTTGCAGACCGCGGCGATGCCATTGGGTCAGAAATCATGGGGTGGATCCTTCCTCTGCCGGTGAAATGCCCGGCAGATTTGTTAAATGCACCAAGGCGAGACACTACTTCGAGGAGTCTTCGTTCCGCTTGCCAATCCTTATCTTTAGGCGCTTCAACTTCTCATTCAAAGTTGTCGCCTTGAGCCGGAGCAGATGGGCTGCTTTCTTTTGATTTCCGTCGGTCTTTTCTAACGCGGAAAGGATCAGGTTGCGCTCGAAATCCGCGACCAGATCCTTCAGGCTGGCGCCGCCTTGAAGCAACCCCCAATGATCGTGCATGCTCCCTTCCGACTCCAAAACTTCGCGCGGAAATAAATCAGGCGTGATTTGATTGCCGGGCGCTAACACCACGGCGCGCTCAATTGCATTCTCCAATTCTCGCACATTCCCCGGCCAGTCGTGCTCGAGCAAGACCTTCAGCGTTTCCGGCATGAGCGTACACAACTCGCGGCCATTTTCCCTGCTGTAGCGACGGACAAAGAAATCAGCAAGGAGAGGTATGTCCATTTTTCTTTCCCTTAAAGGAGGAAGCGGTATCGTAATCACATTCAAACGATAATAGAGGTCCTCGCGAAAGCGCCCCTCTTCGACCCCCTTGCGCAGATCACTATTGGTGGCAGCAATAATTCGCACATCGACTTTAATATTCTCGATGCCGCCGACGCGGCGAAATTCGCGCTCCTGGATCACACGCAGCAACCTTGCCTGCGTCTCGAAGGGAATGGTCCCCACCTCGTCTAGAAAAACAGTCCCGCCATCGGCGACCTCAAATAGACCCTTTTTCGCGTTGGTCGCCCCGGTAAATGCCCCCTTGACATGACCAAAGAGTTCGCTTTCCAGCAGTTCGCTGGGAATGGTGCCACTGTTGACCGCCACGAAGGGCCGGTCGGCCCGAGGGCTCCGGTGATGGATTGCCTTGGCCACCAACTCCTTGCCCGTCCCGCTTTCCCCCTGGATCAGAATCGTACTACGACGCGGCGCCACCTGCATGATCAGATCGAACACCTGCTGCATTCTCTCGTTCTTGCCCACAATGTTTTCAAAAGACGTTTGCTCCCTGAGAGTTCGCCGCAACTGCTCGTTTTCCAGTTGTAACGCTCGCTTCTGTAATCCGTTTTTCACCACCAACAGGAGTTCTTCGTTTTTAAAGGGTTTGGCCAAGAAATCGAACGCGCCAGCCCGCGTAGCCTGCACCGCGCTCTCAATCGAAGCGTAGGCGGTCAAGATCACGACGGGAATCGAGGCATCCGCTTTGTGAATTTTCTCCAGCGTCTTCATGCCACCGATCCCCGGCATCATCAGATCCAGAAGGACCAGATCGAAAAATTCCTGGCAGAGTTTTTCGATCCCTTCCTCTCCCGTCCTCGCTGTTTGACAGCGATACCCTTCGTCTTGCAGCAACTTGGTGAGTACGTCACACATGATGTCCTCATCGTCGATGATGAGGATGTCACCACGACTCTTGATCTTGGTTTCAGTGGATTCTGCCAACGGGGAACTGGAGTGTGAATTCCGTTCCCTGATTGGGTTCGCTCTCCACCCGGATGTTTCCGGAATGCTCTTGGATGATCCCATAACTTATTGACAACCCCAGACCGGTCCCATTTCCCACTTCTTTGGTAGTGAAGAAAGGATCGTAAATTTTTTTGATATTCTCCTTGGCAATGCCTCTGCCGCTATCCTTGATGAGGATGACCACGCTGTTCTCTTTTTGTTCGGTGCGCACTTCGAGCCGGCCCCCTTCCGGCATGGCGTCTTTCGCGTTCAGAAAAAGGTTCACAAAAACCTGCTGCAATTTTCCCCCGTGCCCATACGTTACGGGCAAGGTTGGATCCAGATCCGTTGACACCTGAATGTTTTGCCGTTTCAGTTGATGATCCAACAAAGAAAGGGTTTCCAACACCAGGTGATTGAGATTCACCTGCTTGAACTCACTGCCGCTAAGACGGGCAAAGTTCAACAGGTTGTTCACTATTTCGGACGCACGGAAGGTCTGATTTTCCATTTTCTCAAGAATGGGACGGTGGGGATGTCCCTTCGGCAGTTTCTTTAACAACATCTGCGCATAGCTGGAAATGCCAGTCAACGGAGTGTTCACTTCATGCGCCACACCCGCAGCAAGCAAGCCCAGACTGGTCAACTTCTCGGCCTGAACGAATTGATCCTCGAGGCGGGTTTTCTGCGTCACGTCGTCGATGACAATGAGCGTTCCAGTCACGATATCGTCGCGCGAGACAAAGGGGGCGATATGCAAGTTAACGATGCGCGTCTGTCCTTCGAAGGTTTGAACGCAAACTTTATAAAGATTTACTGGTTCCGTGATCACCCATGGGTCACCCGCAGTCGTTCGGATACGATCCGACAGGCTGGCGGGGAACAGCACGCTCAGAGGTTTTCCAAGACATTCCAGGCGCGCACAGCCCAGTAATGTCTCTACTGCTGCATTTAAACTGGTGATGTTTCCCTCCGGGTCTACCGTCAACACCCCTGCCTGAATGCTTTCGATAATGCTCTCACTGAATACCTTGAGCTGCTCTAACTCGCGCGCTTTACTTTCCACATTCTGATAAAGGTTGGCATTTTCAATGGCGATCGCCGCATATCCGGAGATGTCCTGCAACAAATCAAGATCTTCCGTCGAAAGCCACTCACCGCCACGCCGCTTGCCTAAGGCCAGAACGGCAATCGCGCGGTCATGCGCGCGCAAGGGTTGGACATAGTTCAACCCCATCCGGTGAAACATCTGGCGCAACTCGCGAAGGGGAGCATCATCGCGATACGACAAGTAGAGAGGTTTCAACTCTCGGTCACAGTCTCGGAAGATCCGCTCCGGGAGATAGAAAATCTTCTTCTCGCTCTGAACATTAAGCGCGTGGCGCATATAATACCAGTCGCCCTCCTGCAGGACCCATAAGGCCACCTCGTCAACATTCATCGTCTTCTGCACCCGTTGTAACAACACGGCGGAAAGGCGGTCCAGGCTGATTTCAGACGAGAGAGTTCTGCTGAAATCCGAGAAAGAGGCTCGATAGCCGTACTGTTCTTTATAGAAAAGCCGGTCGATGAAGGTCTGTACCCGATTGCGCAAAGGATGAAACAGAAAAGCGGTAACTAGAGCCGCGAAGGCGAATAGAAGAAAACCAGCACTGGGCGCATAGACCGAAACCAGCTTGCCAACCAACAACACCAGCACAAAGTAAACAGCCAACAGCCCGCTGCTGGCGATAAAGTAAGCCCCCCCCCGCTTCAGAATCACGTCTACGTCCATCAACCGATATTTGATGATGGCATAGCCGAAGCCCAACGGCATCAGAGTTAGGCTTAAAATGGATATCTCCAGCAGAGAATTGGGAATCATCCCGATCGAAAAAGGCAGAGCATAACAGGCTGCAAAAGGAACAATGGCCAGCAGCGTCCCACCGACGATCCACTTTAGCTGCTGGCGCTGTTCGATGGATTCAGGATGCAGTCTGGAATGAATCAGGACTCCAGCCGCGGCGCAAAACCAAACGGTAAAATAGGCGATGTGGAACCGGTCGAAGAGGGATCGAAAGAATGGACTGCGAGGAACTCCAATCACATTGAAAGAACCAGAAAACCAAAACAAGTGCGCCACCAGCAGCGCGAGAGCACTTCCATAGGCCAGAGCCAGCAGCGGCCGGCGCGGCAGTCGGGCGCTTCGGATTGGAAAGTTCAGACAAAAGTGAAAAAAAACGGGTGGGAGCAGCAGCAACGCGCTTCCGGACAGCCAATAGACGAAGACATCAAAGTTGTCAGCTTTTCCGGTGTAGCGGAAAAGATAGAGGATAAAAGAAAGTAAACAAACGAGGAAAAAATGAAACGCGAATTCGCCTCGCCAGTTTCTAACGAAGATTCCCATCCCGACGACCAGATATACGAGCGCCACTACCGCCAAATATACATCGGTACGGGTCAAAGAGCTTTTCAGTCTAAGCGGAACGGCGTAGGAAACCGCCACACCCGTTCCCGCCTTGCGGACCAAATAGATCGCATCAGAATTGGGACGCACGTGGTCCACCCAGCGATAGTAGTCGTCCAAGTCATGGACAGCCCGGCCGTTAATCCCAAGCAAGATATCACCCGAGCCAACGCCCGAGGTTTTTCCGGGCCCGTCGGGTCCCACCCGCCGAGCGCTGACTCCATCGTGGCTTCCCTCCCATACGATCCCATCAGAAATCTCTTGCCAGTGAAAGCGACTTTCCAAATTGAGGAAAGCAACATACACAACAAGAGCGAAAACGACCCAGGCGCCAATGATCTTTATTTTGACCGAAAGATGTGTCATGCAAAGACTCGGTTGAAATCACCCCAAAGCAAAATCCGTGCCATGATCCAAGTCTTGCATCGTTGGAGTAAAGCTCATTTAATCAATAACATAGGCCTTTTACTATCGTCACTAATTCAACACAATTATACAAAACTTCGTATCCTATCCAAAAGCTTGGATGCCGAGAGTTGTACAGAAGTCCCGCTTAAGTTCGTCACCGAGACAACCCTGGAAGGACACACGGTACGCACAAATTTGATCCACTGCTTCAAGGGCGCGAGAAGATCCGCTCTAAGTACCTCGATTCAGAGGTATTGGAGCAGTCAAAAATTCAAAGAGATGCCACCTCTGACCGAACGAGGATTTCGAACAAGCACAAAGTCACCGGTCTCTGTGTGTACCGTGCCCACATCCTGATTGAGCACATTACGCAGATCGAGGAGCGCCTCTAAGCGCGGAGAAAAGCCAAGCAAATCCGGGAAGGGGATAACCTGACGGAGGAAAAAGTTGACACTCTGGTTAGAAATATTCCAGGTGTCGTTGAATTGATCGACCGTGGTGACTGGCTTTCCAGGGACAATCCGAACCATACCGGCAACAACCGTATGCAATCTCGGCACGGTCCCCTGCACCCGCCCCATTACACCATGGTACCGGTGAATCTTCATCGCTTCAGACACAGATTTTGCCGTACTCACGGATTCATCAAATCCGAGCGCCGTGCCATACACATAATCCACCGCATAGTTAAGGGTGTCCGAACCACCGGTCACACCGGCACGAATTCCCTGCTGTACGGAATAAGTAAGGGGTAAACTCTGGACAACGATATCCTTTCGCGCAGGATCAGACAGAAGATACAGAAGATAAGGAGCGCCCCCGCAAAGTTGGTCACGGAACACCGAAAATTCTCCGCGGGCGGGTCCCCACTCCTGTAGGCCTATGATCTCGTAGCGGCGGCTTGTCCCAACACGCACCGTATTACCTACCTTCGTGAGATGAATTGAATCGCCGACCTCGACATCGCTTCCATTGGGCAAGCGTAAGGTGTTGTAGCGAGTCGAGTACTTGCTCATCACGCGGGCGACCACCTCCCCGCCAGCCCAAGCTTTCCAGTTTGCTCTCAACGCAGGACTCAGGAACGTCCGTGAACTGGCCGCACGGAAATGATCCATCTCAACTCCGTATTCTAAACGGATCGTTTCGTCCGGACTCCACTCATGTCTCAAACCCAGCGCAAGGGTTCTGGCAGACGCGGCAGAACTGGTCCATCTTGAATCTTGGCCTAGCCGATTCAGATCGGTGAGGTATATCGGCTGCGAAGAACTGGAAGCGAGGCGCGTGTAACCCAACGACATTTCCAAGCTTTGATTCCCGCCGACTTCGTAGCGCGCAGAGTTACGAACTTTCCAGAGGGAATCTTCGCCGGAAATCATCTGTCCAGAGAAAACGTAGTGCATGCGCCCCGGAAAGTCTTGCGAATACGCGAAATTGGTGAGCATACCCGCATACGGGCTCCCAGGAACCACAGTAAAATCACGATTTCCCCAACCAGAACCAGAATAAACTTCGATGACGCCATTGCCATGGAACCAGTCCGCTGCCTCCATGTTCCCTGACGGTGAAGTTGGATTATTCCGGAAGATCAGCCTGCCATCGGCCGTGTTCCTCAAGATTGTTCGGAGTTCGTAGTTTTTGGGGAGAGGACGCGTATCATCGACATCAAACACTTCCTGCAACACGACCGAGACGAAAGTCTTATTCCCCGACAGGATGCTCACTGTGGAACTTCCTAAGGTCTTGAAGTTGGGACCCTCAACTCGAAGGAGATATTCACCCGGAGGCAAGTTCTTGAACGTAAACTGCCCTACTTGATTCGACGTCATTGAATGCCTGACGCCCGCACGGACTAATGAGAAAGCGAGATTCGCAATCGGATGCCCACTCGGGTCCTTAAGCGTTCCTCGCAACTCTGACGTTGCTGCTACCGCCTGAGAGGAAAAAAGAAATATTAGAAGGCAAAAACAGAAAAACGGTCGGCGCATCGCCACCTCTTTAGCCAGGCTCGGAACGTTCCCTCCGCGCAAAAAATCATAGCGCAAGACCAATGAAACTGCAATGTATGACGCCTCTACGAACCTTAACAACCAGATGCGAAAAATGACCAAGTTGGTTCAAAAATTTATTCCGCCAACTAGCGCTCCTGCAAAATCCAGTCGAGAAATTCCCCTAGGCCAGCGGAAAGCGGGCGCGGATGGTAGTTCAAGTCTCTTTCCGCCTTTTCCGAAGAAAAGGCCCAACTGCGCGCCAAAATCTCGACCTCCTCGCGGGTAATCAAGGGATTCCGAGCGCTCCAGTGACCCCGCAACTCCTCAACAGCCGCTAGAATTCTTGCTAGCCTCAGCGGAATCTTGATTTGAGGCGGCTTGCGGTTCAACCAACGCGCCACCATCGCAAAGAAATCGCGCAAGCTAATATTTTCGCTCCCCAGGATGTACCGCCCTTTCGACCCTCGCCGCATCGCCGCCAAATGTCCCAGGACCACATCGTCTATATGCACAAAATTCCATTTCTGCATTCCGCCCCGTATCAAGCCCGGCAGCAGGCCGCGGCAATACATCCGAACCAACTGCGCTACAAAGTTGCTCCCGGTCCACTCCCCCGCTCCATAGATCAGCGTGGGATACAGAGTGGTGATTGCCATCCCACGGGCCTGATAATTTTCCGTGACGCCTTCGGCGAGCATCTTCGTGCGATCGTAATCGCTCAGGGGTCGCAGGGTGCGCTTGGATCCTTCTGTGTGCACCCTTCCATCGGACGGCCCAAATACAATGAAAGAAGAAGTGTGCAGAACTTTTTTTACCCCGGCTTCACGAGACAACTGCAGCACAGTTTCGTAGCCCTGGACATTGACCCGATCGAATTCGGCCGATTCGCCCAACGCCCTCACCTTGGCCGCAACATGAAATACAAAGTCGCAATTCTTCAATGCCGGCCGGATGCTGTCGGGATCGGTAACGTCACCCAGAAAAAAATTACAGCCTTCCAAACCGGAAATTCGACTACCCTCGCGCACCAGCATGTTTACGATAAAACCGCGCTTCAGCAAACCTCGCACAAGATTCTTACCGAGGTAGCCGGTTCCTCCAGTAACCATAACAGTGCGGTTGCGTTCCACGATTTTTTCATCGAATAGGGAGTCGATCGAACCCATTGAACCTTAACGACGGTTGTCTACCCGCGATTTTTGTGGCCCGATGCTACCAGGAACTCCTCCGGCGGAAAACGCGCGCGCCGGCATCGAGCGGCCGACAAGATTCAAAATCCTGTCTGACCAGCGCGATTGTATCACGTCTAAAAGACGGAGCTGTCACCGTAGAAATGGCTCTACAGGTCCTAGTGACCAGGTATGAGTTTTTGAGGATTGACTGGGTCAGAAGCGGGCGTTCTGCCCAATTTGGTCGAGACTGTCGGGAAATTCGTTGCTCAGATTCCTCTTACTGACTGCCCCAGCGCTGCGCGGTCGACGGAGGGCATCAACCGGAGGAGATCCCACCACTATTGCCGGCGATCTGATGGAGAGCGAACACCGTGTGCTCCGGATCGTATCCCCTGAGGTGGTCTTACCAACCGGCGTTGTTCCGCGTACTTCTCGCGGAGAATACGCCACTGACCGGGCTTCAATAACCGGCGAATCTTGACGATCATCAACAACCGTTGTTTGGCCAACTCACTGCGAGCTTGTTCTACCATGCCGATCTGCGATTCAATGCGTTGTTCATCCAGCGCTTCGGCCTCCAGCATGCGCTGTAGGTCCAGCGATTTTTTCTTGAAATCGAGCTGCAAGCCCAACAGCGGTTCCCGATAACGCTCAAAAACGATCTCGATCTTGCTAACCTGCTGCGACGTCAAATTGAGCGCTTGTATCAACTCGGGATTTTTCCTCCACCATTTTCCTGCAGGGATATCAACCTGCGCCAGCAGATAGCCGCTGCAAAATAGTGTCAGCAAAGCAGCCAAAACAGATTTACGAAATGTCATCAACCCGCTCCGTATCTGCGCGCTTTCCCGATCCATCAGGAATCTTCACAAGCAGGTCCAATGGACGCAAAGGGGTTGTCCCGTCTTCGTTGACCGCCTCACTCACCTCCTGCAGCAGGCGATCGTCGCGAAAGTCCACATCCGATAGCAGCTCTTCCATTCCGACTACGGCATTCTGGTAGGGCGCCCATTGAATTACGAACACGGAGAAAACAAAAATGGAGGCAACTAGGACCCAAATCCGCGCGTCGAATGGACCCAAAGACCAACCTTGGTTCCTAGCCTTCTGCTGCACGCGGGACAAGATCTGATAGCGCTGACGTCTCCAGAACTCATCTGGAACCTCTTGCACCCTTCGTCGCAATTCCGCGGCCTGCTCGCGGAATTCACGCTGCATCCTTTGAAATGCCGTCAGGCAATCGCCGCATTGACCGAGATGCCGACGAATTTCCTCACGCTCGTCTAGCAAAAGATAAAGCTGCAGGCAATCTTCCAATGTAAGATGCTTTTCAGTTCTCATAGCGATCTTTGAGCACCTCACGCACCTTCTGAACCGCGCGAAACAAATGGCTCTTAATGGTACCCACATTCATACAGGTGATCCGACCGATTTCCTCCAACGACAAACCTTCGTAATGGCGCAACTGAAAAACAGTTTTCTGCTGCTTCGACATAAGGGAGATTGCACGTTCGATTCGCCACATCACTTCCCGCCTCAGCAATTGTTCTTCCGGCGAATCGCTTGGATCGGCCACTTGAAAGCTCATCAAGTCTCCTCTACCAGATTCTCCCGCACTTCCAGTCACGTTTCGCTCCAGTTCCCGTTTTTGCCGCTTAAGATAGTTGAGACACAGGTTAATGGTAATCCGCGTCAGCCAGGTTTCGAACGCAGCTTCCTCCCGAAAGCGGCGGATGTTCTCAAAAGCTTGGATGAAAGCATCCTGGGTTAGGCTGTCGGCAGCCACCGGATCACGCACATAACAAAGGGCAATGCGGAAAATTTTCTTTTGATGAGTCTCTACGAGCCGACCAAAGAGCTCGGTTTCACCCTCCCGAATGCGTTTAAGGAGTGCTGATTCTTCCACTTTCAGGGCAAATACCCGAGGCTTGGGCGCCGCGATGGATCCCGGTTTCATCAGTGATTAGACTACATTGCATCGATCAGGATTACAAAATGACACCGAACCAACCCACCATCTCGGACATGCTCCCAGGATTTCTCGGTCTTCCTGTGTCGCCATTTCACTCAGATACCGGCTTTCCCAAGGCGCTCCGCGCCCGGGAAAACAGTTCTTGCACCATCGTCTGCAAAGCCTGCGTTAGCTCCACGTAGCTGGAATACGCAGCCGGATCCATTGGCTTTCCAAAACTTATTCTTACCGGATGAACCCTGATTCCAGGTCGGTGACGCGGCCATACTTCGTAAGTGCCCGCAATCGCCGCCGGGATGATCGGCACATTAATTTCGCGCGCCAGTATCGAGGCGCCATGCTTGAACGGCTTCACTTGCCCGTCAATGGAGCGAGCTCCTTCCGGGAAAACACAAAGAATTCTCTGCTGCCGCAACCCCATCGCTCCGGCGCGCAAGGCCCTGACCAAATACGTATCTGGATCCAAGGGTATAATATGAATCCACTCCGCAAACCTTCTCTTGAAGCCCATTTGAAAATACTCGCTGTAACCGAGAAAAAAAACGCGATCGAAGACGGCGCGCGGAAAGACCGAGACGAAAAATAATCCATCCAAATAGCTCAAGTGATTGGGACAAATCAGGTACGGTCCAGTCTCGCGTAGATTTTCGATTCCTTCTACTTGCAATTTAAAAAGCGACTTGCCCAGAAAATAGCGGAAAAACAGTCGCAACGCGTCTACCACTTTGTGACTGACAGGTCGAAAACGCAGAAAGGGCTCGGCAAACGGCTCATCTTGCGCGAGAAGTCGTGACCAACTCTGGCCTTGCCTTTGTACCTCCCGCAGGACTGAGGTCTCCGGGTCAAATAGGTTGACCAAGTCTTGCAGCGTGTACAGCTCCGCAGCCTGCTCCTGCGGGAGCGAGGCACCAAAGACCTCCTCGAGATGACTGAACAGTTCGATTCGCTGCAAGGAATCGAGGCCAAAATCCAACTCTAGATTGGCGTTGCTGGCAAAAATTTCCGGGGTCTTACCCAATCGGCACAGGAAACGGTAGGTTTCCTCGGCCACACGATTTTGGAAGCGAGCGGGAACCACGGCTTTCCGTTCGAATTGCTCCAGTTGCGCCTGCAGTTCTCGGCGCTTCAGTTTTCGAGTCGTCGTTCTGGGAAGTGGCTCGGTGCGCAGTTGCAACCCTGCAATCCGTTTGTACGGCGCTAACTGGCTGGCCAGGCTCTCGATTTCAAAGCGAATCACTTCCATTGAGTTGGCAATTTTCTGCGATCTCAGATATTCGAAGTCCGGCACAACGATCGCGTGGAGCTGTTCTTCTCCCGAGGGGCCGATCTTTGGAACGATGGCGATCTCTTTGACGGCGGGATGTTTCGAATAGTGACGCTCCAACTCCTCAGGGTAGACGTTTTTTCCGGAAGCCAGCACGATGACCTCCTTGACACGACCCGTGATGTAATAGAATCCATACCCATCACAGAATCCCAGGTCTCCGGAGAGAAACCAGCCGTCCTGAAAAGCGTGCCGAGTCGCCTCGTCATTCCGGAAATACCCCGATGTGACAACCGGGCCGCGGATGGCAATTTCGCCTCGCCCTTCCGCGTTAGGCCGCACAATTCGTATTTCGACACCAGGCAGAGGACGACCGACGCTTCCCCAATATTGGTTTCGCAACGAAGTCGCGGTGCAGGCTCCACAGGTTTCCGTCAGCCCGTAGGCTTGGACAATGTTGAGACCCCAGGCTGCCAGATCTCGGACTACAACGGGATCAAAATAGGAGCCGCCAGCGGCAAAAAATCTGAATCGCTCGCCAAAAGCGCGATGTATCTGGGGAAAGAACCATTTACCCAAGTTCATCCCCTGCCGACGGAGCAAAAAATTGATTCGCATCAGCCAGCGAATCACTGCACGCGCATAAGAAGGTCTGCGTGAAATCTCCGACCAAACATGTGAATGCAACAGATAAAAAAACTGAGGAACGCAGACAAAACCGGTGATCCCAAGTGTTTGCAATACCCGCAGCACACGTGCTCGCTCCACAGTTGATAGAAAGGTAACCATGGCTCCCGCGTAAAGAGGCGCTAGCAACCCGGTCAGCAGGGCCAGGACGTGGTGCAGCGGTAAGACCGAAAGTAGATGGTCGTTTTCGCCAACAGGCACGAATTCAAGCAAACCAGTGAGCTCAGCGTAGAAGTTGGCTTCGCTCAGCATCACCCCCTTGGGATCCCCCGTCGTGCCTGACGTATATATGATCACCATGGGAGAGCTAGCGCCCTCCGAATTCGACGCATGCGGCATCGACAATCGTTCCACCGAACCAGACCTGTCTTCAGCAGCTTCCAGTTTTTCAGCGCCACTCTTCCCCGCCTCGGAGGGGCGAGAACATCGACGAAATAACCCCTCGACGTGAGGGTCGACCACGATCACATCTAAATTGAGAAGTTTTTCCTGATTGGCGACATCCGCAAAAACTACGCGCGCGCCGGAATGTCGCACCAAATTGGCCACTTCGGCCGCCGAGAGTTGAGTATCCAACGGGACAGCGCAGGAACCGGACAGGCAGACGCCGAAGAAGACGATTGCCCAATGAGGGTCATAATTCATCAAGATGGCTACGGCATCGACCTCAGGAAAGTGGGAACGGATCAAGCGGGCGATTTCCCAGGCCGTCTGAAACACGTCAGCGTACGTGAAGCTTTGCAAACCTTCTTCGGTGCTCAATTGAAGGGCGGTTTTGCCCGCGAGACGGTCAGCGTTTTCCAGGTATCTGCGCATCAGGCTATGAGTTTCGTGCGTCTTCAAGGCCATAACTAGGGAGCGCTGGTTTGTCACGTTTCCCTTTAAATCTTAGCGTAGTCCGCAACCTCGGGGCGAAGTATGAATTTTCCCGGCTGCATTTCCGCCTCTGGCGCCTCCGGTTTCTGCAGGATGAACTTTTCCCGAAAATTTTGTATCTATACGATTGGAAAACTTTTCTGTTGGAGCGGCGCCAATGAAAAACTGGATCGTCTTTCTTGTAGCCACTTTCACTGTTCTGTGTGCGTGCTCCCGCAGAACAGGGGAAAACAGCCGGATGCAAGACTCTCGGGCTGAGCAAGTCCAACCCAGCCAACCCAAGGTGGCGCCTCAAGCGCAAGCCGCCTTACCGCCGGCCGGGGTAACCACCCCCGTGCTCGTCCCCCCTCAAACCAAGTCTGGCGCCATCACGCCGCGACGCACTCCCAAGCCGCGGCGCCCAGATCGGACAGTACCAGACGTGACGCGCTCCACTGTTGGGCAAGACGTAGTAGCCACTCAGTCATCCGGCACTGCGCCGGCGCCACCAGCTTCGGAAACCAGAGGCGCGCAATCATCGGCTGACTTGCATTCTATACCTCAAAAAGAAGAGGTCTGGGCACGGCAACCGGAGCCCGTACCGCCGCCACGCGAGGAGAGAATGATCCTCCCGCCCGGCACGGAACTGACCGTTCGCGTTTTGGATCGAATCAGCAGCGAAGATGCTCGCGGTGGCGAACGGTTTGCCGCTATTTTGGATCAGGAAATGCGACGGGGGGGTCGTGTTGTCATTCCGGGCAGAAGTGAAGTAACGGGACGCCTGGTGACTGTTAAGGAATCCGGAAGGGTCAGTGGCCGGGCCGAAATTGTGCTCGAACTGGAAAGTATTCTGATCGGTGGAGAACGTCACGATCTGCGAACCAACCCAATGACAATACAGGCAGAAAGTGCCGTTAAAGGAGATATCGGCAAGGTCGGAGGCAGTTCGGCACTGGGTGCGATCATTGGAGCCATTGCGGGCGGCAAGAAGGGCGCAGCCATTGGAGCTACCATTGGAACTGCTTCTGGAACCGCGGTCGTGCTCGCAACTCGGGGCAAGCCTGTCGTCATCGAACGTGAGTCTCAATTGCGGTTTCGCCTCGAGGATCCTTTTGAGGTGGTCGTGCGCTAGTCTCGCCACGCTACCCAGCTCGTATCTGCCACATCCAGCATGCAGATCTCCATCTCTGTGAAACCGGGAACCTAAACGTGCGTCGCAACCGGGCGGGTCTCTGTGATTTGCTGTCAATCGGACCTCGCACGGGCGCGGGCGCATCTTCTCCTTGTTATTCCTTTCTGTAATTTGCCGAAAAATTCAATTAATATCTCTGCCGGATAGTTTGCAAAAATGCGCCATCAGCTTTGCCTCTGCACCTTCTTCTCTCTCTTAGGCTCCACCTTGTGCCTTGGTCAGATCACATTGAACATTCGCGCCGATGTCACTCCCGCACCCCCCGTACTAGGCGTCCGATTGGTTATCACCAACCAGGGGAAAGAGGAAGCTCACGATATCCAAGTCAATCTCAGAGACGCGACCGACGTGACGCTGCCTGGACGAAGTGTTCTCGCTTCAGGCGGCGCTTTTGACACTACGGCCGACCTGAACATTGCTGGAAAAGCCCCGGGCAGATACCCTCTTTTCGTGACCGTAGGTTACAGTGACCAAAACGGCTATCAGTTTTCTGCGATCCTGTGCGCCACATTCTTTATCGAACAGGACACGTCTTCGGAGATTTTTGGCGCCTTGAAGACTAGCCCGCTGGCCGACTCGGAGCATGTCCAACTACAGTTAAAAAATCTTGCCCGCCAGGATCGCAGTTTTAATATGACGATCTTCTCCCCGAGAGAGCTTTCTGCCGAGTACGACAAGAAACTCAGCCTCAAGCCAGCCGAAGAAAAGAAGGTTAGAATTCTTCTCCGAAACTTTTCAGCTCTCCCCGGGAGCCGATACCCGATTTACGCGGTTGCGGAATATGAAAAGGATGGGCGCCATTTCACCAATGTAATACTGGCATACGTCGACACTGTTGCCCAAACCGCTTTCTTCACGCGCCATCGAACGTGGATTTTGACTGCTGCAGCAGCTTTTCTTGTCCTGGGAATCCTACTGGCCGCGCTACGCTTCTTCAGGCAGGCACTGCGGAAGAAAACAGCTTTACGCCAAGAGTAAATGGAAAACGGGAAGATCCGCTTTTGGACCAATTCGATCCTGTTGCTGCTGATCCTCGGTTTCCTTCTATCCTATTTTGAGCCACGATTGCTTTTTTCGGAGACCACGCCAACCGGAGGAGATACTCCGTCTCATTTTACGGCGGCCGCTCTCTTTCGCAGCTTCCTTCTACGGCACTTCCAAATCACGGGTTGGGACTATGGAAATCTAGCAGGATATCCACTCTTCCAGTACTATTTCCCTTCCCCCTTTGTCCTGTGCGCAATTTTGTCTCTGCTCTTGCCGATGACGGTAAGCTTTAAGATCGTCAGCGTCCTGGGTATCTTCCTGTTGCCCTTTTCGGCATTCTATTTCTTGAAGAAATTGGATTTTCAGTTTCCAGTGCCCATTCTAGGCGCCGGCTCAATGCTGCCATTTCTCTTCGTGGAGTCACAGTCCATGTGGGGAGGAAACATTCCCAGCATGCTGGCAGGAGAATTTCCTTACTCGCTGGGAATGGCGATCGCGCTGGTTTATCTCTCCAATTTTTATGTCGGGATCCAATCTGGACGGAGCGCGGTGCGGAATGCTTTGCTGCTCGCACTGGCCGGATTCAGCCATGGATGCGCGCTGCTGGTCTCGGGGGCGATGCCGCTCTTCTGCACCGTCCAAGATTCGGACACTCTCCGTAGAGTGAAGTACTACGTGAAGGTTCATGCGCTCGCGTTTCTGTTCCTTGCCTTCTGGCTGCTCCCTTGGGTTATGTCCCAGAATTTCATGTCGCCCTTCAATTTTTTGTGGGTCTTTCGATCCTGGTCGGAGTTATTTCCCAGGGTGCTATTGCCCGCATATTTGCTGGCCTCAGTTTCCGGATTTTACAGCCTTTACTTTTTCCTTCGAAAAAAGCAAGTAGATGGTCGCCTCCTCTACCTTTGGTTTGGCGCGCTTGTTTGTGTTGTTTTCTTTCATATCGGGTATCAACTGAACGTCGTAGACATCCGATTTATTCCGTTTCTTCAGCTTTTTGTGACCCTCATTGGAGCGGCATTCCTGGGTTCCATTCTCCAGCGAATCCCTGCCAGGTGGAGCTTCGTCGTGGCGGCGGTTCTACTGGGCATGGTTTGGTCCGAATACAACTCCACGACGATCCGCAACTGGATCAAATGGAATTACGAAGGATTTGAGAAAAAGCCTTTGTGGCCGATATTGCATGAAGTTACCACTTTCTTAAGGGGCTCCTTTCAGAGTCCCCGCGTTGTTTACGAGCACTCGGCGCAGCACGACCAGTTTGGTTCTATTCGCACTTTTGAGAGCTTGCCTTACCTGTCCGACCGCGCCACATTGGAGGGAGCTTACCTCCAATCCTCCATCAATTCTCCATTTATCTTCTACTTGCAGTCGGAAGTTTCCGAGGTCACCTCGTGCCCTCTCCCTGACTACCATTGCGCCTCCCTTGACTTGCAACGGGCGCTACCCCAGTTGAGGTTATTCAACGCCGGCCAGTTGATACTCCGCTCTGACGCCGCAAAGAAACAAGCCCGGCTTCTTCCAGAACTCGGTTTAGAAAAAGTTGTTGGGCCTTTGGAAATTTACAGGATCGCAACCAACGACGGTCATTATGTTGTCCCACTGTCTTGCGCCCCAGTCCTGTACACGGGAACTCAATGGAAGAGGGAAAGCTTTCGCTGGTATCGCAACTACACCGCGAATTCGATTCCGGTGGTGATGGAACAGAATCCGGCCACAGAAGATTTGCGTCATTTCTCGCGCATCACCCGGGTCTTTCCGGTAGGCGAACAATGCATGCCTGAACCGCACCGCTGTCAGATTCAGGAAAGCATAGAACACGATCGAATTCGCATACGATCCAGTTGCATTGGGCATCCATTGCTCATCAAAGTGACGTATCATCCCCGCTGGAAAGTGAAAGGCGCCGCCAAAGTATATTTGGCCACGCCGGGCTTTATGTTAATTTTCCCCCAGAGTCATGATGTGGAGCTTAGGTTCGGGTGGGCTGGACCAAACTATCTGGGGATCGTTTCGACCTGGTTTGGAATTCTTCTGGTTACGTTCAACATCAGTTTCGCAAGAGCCCGTGGAAGAAAACTGGGAGAGGCCAAGACAGACGAACGGAGCATGCAAACTACGGCTTCCCCATTGGCGCTTCGTGCCGTCCCGTCGCGATTGCGCTTGCACAGCCGGCTGCCCGCCATGGCCCGATGGCTAGAGTCGCCACGAGGTTCATGGTTCCTGAAAATCTCAATCGGCGCAATCGCGACTACCTTTGTGTTGACGATGCTGTTGGCCGTCCAGCGCAACGATTCAAATATCCTGTTTGAAAAGGGGTTGAAATATTATTTCGTGAAAGACTTTGAGTCGGCTCAGAGCTATTTTCGACAGGCTGCCGAGACAAATCCAGAGTCCTCCTTTGGGATCACATCCCGCTTTTATTGGGGTCTCTGCCTCTATCGACAGAACCGCTATCAGGAGACTATCGAAGTCTTTCGTACGCTGGTGGAGCAGTTTCCCGAAAGTATGTACACGCCCGAGGCGATGTATCACATTGGCCTGTCGCTGCAAGCCAAGGGATCACCCGAATATGAGAAATACTTTCTGCGGACCATCCAGCAATACCCCAATGCATCATGGGCACAGTTCAGCCGGGAACGCCTCAAGGAAGCAAACTTCGATTTGGGCATGCGACATTTTGATCACCAAGAGTTCGAAATGGCCCAGAAGTATTTCCGTCAGGCTTCTCAAGATCAGACGGCAACTTTTCAGTATCGGGCCAGGAGCCAGTACTTCGTTGCAATTTGTGACTTCAAGAGCGAGAACTGGCAGCAGGCAGCGCGAGAGTTCAAAAGATTGATCTCGGCGTATCCTGATAGCGAGTGGGTCGCTGAGGCTCTATATCATCTGGGCCTCTGCTACACAAGACTGAGGCGACAGAAATTGGCGGAGGAAAGCTTTCGGGACGTTTGGGTCCGTTTTCCGAAAACCCGTTGGGCTGGATACGCGCGGGGAATCTTAAATCAACAAGGCAACCACGATTGAAGAGCTACTGGCGGCAACCGATATGAAGATTTATACAAAAACAGGCGATTTGGGTGAGACTTCCCTCTTCTCAGGAGAGCGGATTCCTAAGTGTGATGCGCGCGTGCGTGCCTACGGGGATGTGGATGAACTAAACTGCTTTTTGGGAATGGCAGTCCTGCGGGTCTCCGTCGAAGGAAACCGCGAGCTGCTCAGAAAGACCCAACACCGCCTTTTTAATTTGGGCGCCGACCTTGCGACAACATACAAGAAAAATTTGAAAGAACGGATCCACGAAACAGCAGTCCGAGAGATGGAGGCAGCCATTGATGCGATGGATGCGCGCATACCGGAATTACGAACCTTCATTCTGCCCGGCGGCACGGAGGGAGCCGTGTGGCTGCATTTGTGCCGTGCCGTTTGCCGTAGGGCGGAACGTTCCGTAGTACATTTGCAGACGGAGTCTCAAATCAACCCTCTGGCAGTCGTCTTCCTAAATCGTCTATCTGACCTTCTCTTCATGATGGCCCGCTTTGAAAACTTTTCGACTGGTGTGCCCGACTCGACTTGGGGGAAATAGATCGATGAGTCTTGTAAACGGGAGTAAATCGCACAGAGCAAATCGCAAAGTTGACAGGATGCAATGACTCTTCTACAATGCGCCCGTTTAGTTCTTTGGGTTCCAATGCCGTTAAAATCCAAGACTGCTCCCGCTTATCTGATTCCTTAACGCAGCATTGTAAGTCCATGAGACAATTCAACAGAAAATAGGAGAGTGCATGGCTAGAGAAAAGGGCAAAGTAAAATGGTTCAACAATACGAAAGGCTACGGGTTTATTGAACGAGAGCAAGGCGGGGACATTTTTGTGCATCACACGGCAATTCAAGCCACCGGTTTTCGTTCGCTGGAAGAAGGAGAAGCCGTCCAGTTCGACGTGGTAGAGGGTCCCAAGGGCCTGCAGGCGGCGAATGTCACAAAACTTCAAGACTAAACTCCCTAAGTAGTCCTCCTACCGCACTTCTATCTCGCTTAGCAACGGCAACGATTGAAGGGCAAGATTCGCGGGTTGGGGCGAATGACTACGATCTAGCTAACAAATCGCGCCGCGTGGCCCACTCCAAACACTAGGCTGATGTGCATCGAGCTGCAGTGAGAAGGATTCGCGCGTTGGGCCAGCCGGACGTTGTTCTCATCCATCCTCCGAGCGTCTACGACTTCCGCAAGCGAACGATCTTTTACGGCCCGATCAGTGACGTGATTCCCTCATCGCCTGTCTTCGAGATGTACCCAGTAGGCTTCCTCACGCTTGCCGCATTCCTGCGCCGGCACGGCTATCGTGTCCGGATTGTAAACCTCGCGCTCCTGATGATGCGTGACCGCTGCTTCCAGCCAGAGCGCTTCCTTCGGCGGTTCCGGCCCGCACTTTTCGGAATTGATCTACACTGGCTATCGCACGCACACGGCGCGACTGAAGTCGCCGCGCTTCTCAAGCGCCTTCACCCGGGTACACCGATTGTCTTCGGCGGAATCTCGTCGAGCTATTTCCACGATGAACTCATCCTGGACCCCGCGGTCGATTTCGTCATTCGTGGGAGCACCACCGAACCCTGTCTTCTAGCGCTCCTGCACGAACTCCAGGGTGCGCATCGGTTCGAGAATGTTCCGAACCTCACATGGAAGGCTGCCGGTAAGGTGCGCGTTAATCCGGCCTCATTCGCACCCGAGTCGCTCGACGAGTACCGCATCGATCTTGGCATGATGGTCTCATCCGTAGTGAGCCACTTCGATTTTTGGACGAGCATTCCCTTCCACACCTGGTGGCGCCACCCGATCACAGCGGTCTTCACCGTTCGCGGCTGTGCACGCCGGTGCGTGACATGCGGCGCGTCGGGCGGCGCGTTCGAACGATTCATGCCGGGGCGGCACCCACTGCTGCTCAGCCCCGACGCGATCGCTGCGCAGGTGTGTGACCTCGCCCGAATCATGCGCGCGCCAATCTTTCTGGTGGGGGACCTGCGCGATGGCGGCGAGGCGTATGCGCGGGCTGTTCTGGACGCACTGGCGCAGAAGCCGATCTCGAACCGGATCGTCTTCGAATTCTTCGAGCCACCGCCTTTAGACTTCCTCGGTTGGATCGACGCGTCGATCTTCCGCTGGGGCGCCGAACTCTCGCCCGAAAGCCACGACGAAGCAGTCCGCGCCCTCCACGGCAAGGCCAACTTCTCGAACCAGCGCATGGAGGCGGCCATCGAAGCAATGCTTGCGCTTCGCTGCGAGCAACTCGATCTATTCTTCATGGTCGGACTTCCGGGTCAGACCCACCGAAGCGTGCTGGAAACCGTCGATGCGATCGAGCGGCTCTTTCTCCGCTTTGACCGCCGACTCTCGGCGTTCATCACGCCCATGGGGCCATTCATCGATCCGGGCAGTGACGGGTTCGAGGAGGCAGAAGCGCGCGGCTACCGAATTTTCGCCCACACTCTCGCCGAGCATCGGGCGCTGCTCGAGCAGCGCGACTGGGAGTCAATCCTTAACTACGAGACACGCTGGATGACACGTGCCGAGATTGTCGATGCAACCTACGACGCCGCTGAACGTCTCAACGAGCTCAAGGTACGTTACGGGCGAATCGAGCGCAATCGCGCGGCAGCCGTTGCAACGCGGCTGGTCGCAGCACGGTCACTTCGGAATAAGCTTGCAGCCGCAGGTCAGGCTGATCTCGATCCGGCGACGCACCGTGCCCTCCTCGGTGAGATTCGCGCCTTCTCTGAGGCAACAGTCAACGACAAGGCAGAGCTCTTTCCCCCGGGCGCCTTCCTGCACAACTTCCGCATCGGTGGCATCCTCCGTATGCTCGCGCGGGAATTACGCGTAAGTATTTCCTCTCACTTCGGGTACTGAATCTGACACTCGCCTGTTATGAGTGCAGAGCACGCGGGTCGCCATGGCGGGACCGCGCTCGCGAGGAGAAACTTGATGTGAGAAAGAAACGTTACTTTACCCTCCAGGGGGCGAAACAAACCTGGAGAAGGTGAGAGCGGTTTGGTAGCTCGTCCCACCTGTGTCAAAAAGCCGATCGATGAAAACGCTGCGGAACTGGGAAGGTTGAAGGAAAAGGCAATGGACAGCGCAGGGGGCAATAGGAACGCTCTACGTGGAAGAAGTAATCGATTTGCAAAACGCATTATGACGAATGTCAAATCCGACACTGTCCATTCGTCATTCAGACGCGCAACACGACCTTGCCAAACTGTTTCCCTTCCTCAAGATACTGGTGAGCCTCACACGTTTGCTCTAAGGAGAAGACCCGATCAACAACTGACTTCAGAAGGCCTGCCTTCAAGAACCCGCAGACTTGCAGCAATTCGGCCTTGCTTCCCATGTAAGATCCTAGAAGTGAAAGCTGCTTACTGTACAGGTAACGGATATCAGTCTCAGCCAGGTATCCGGACGTCGCACCGCAGGTTACTAATCGCCCCCCCCTGGCCAATGAGAGCAAACTCTCCTTCCACGTCGCCTGACCCACATGTTCAAAAACCACGTCCACGCCTCGCTTGTCGGTAAGTTTGCGGATCTCATCAGAAATTCTCTCCCGGTAATGGTGAATCACCACGTCAGCGCCGAGCGAGATGGCAGCGGCTGCTTTACTCTCGTTTCCCGCAGTTGCGATCACGCGACACCGGAATAATTTGGCAATTTGTATCGCGGCGCTTCCCACGCCGCTATTTGCGCCTAAAATCAATATCACTTCTCCCGGTTGAATCTGCGCGCGTGCCACCAGCATATGCCATGAAGTGAGAAACACTAATGGAAACGCCGCCGCATCTTCGAAGGGCAGCGTGTCGTCCAGCGCGATCAAGTTCTGAATCGGTACCAGTACCTTCTCCGCGCAACCGCCATCAATTCCCGACCCAAACAGGACATAGCGATGACACAGGCTATCTTTGCCGCAGAGACACCTTTCGCAGTGGCCACAGCTTACACCGGGAGATACCATCACGCGCTGGCCTTCCAAGAACTCAGACTCGCTATCAACCTTCTCAATCGTGCCGGCGATATCGCTTCCCGGTATTCGCGGCAGTGAAATCGACCTTCCCGGAATTCCACGGCGAACCCAGAGATCCAAGTGATTCAAAGCGCACGCTCGCACGCGCACCAGCGCATTCCCCGGACGCCAGACCGGATCTTCCACCTGCTCCAACTGGAGCACTTCTGGCCCCCCGTGTGTGTGAATCCGAATGGCTTTCACGGCGCTATTCGATTGCAGATCGATGTCCCATGCGCCGAATGTGAGCGACCGAGCCAGAAACGCGGAATTTTGGAATGCACCCTACGCCCCGCTGACGCAATCGTAATTTCCTTACACGAGTAAACATCCTGAATCGCATTCAAAATCTTCATCCCCAAGAAATCTCATTGATGTCGACTGGACAACTTCATCATTATAAGCTGAGTGCTGGGAGAACTTTTCAACAATCGCGCATGCCTGACTCTGTCAAAGAAGCTTTGAAACAAGTGAACTTCGAGGCCATCCAGGCCGCACGGCAACGCATTTACCGGCACATGCAGCCGTCACCCCTCCTGTTTTCTCCTCTCCTGAGTGAGCGGCTACAGGCTGAAATCTTCCTAAAGCATGAAAATCATAATCCCACCGGCTCTTTTAAAGTCCGGGGAGGTTTAAATTTGGTCGCGCAGCTTCCTGACGGCGATAAGGCGCGGGGTCTTATTTCCGCTACCCGCGGAAACCATGGCCAGTCCCTTGCGTTTGCCTGCCGGTTGCATGGTGTGCGCTGCACCATCTTCGTGCCGGTAGGAAATAACCCGGAAAAGAACCAAGCAATGCAAGCTTACGGCGCGAAGTTGATCGAACATGGAGTGGACTTCGACGAAGCTCGCTTGGCCGCGGAGGAGATGGCGCAGAGGGGTGGCGCGCATTACGTGCATGCGGCAAACGAACCGGACTTGATCAATGGCGTCGGCTCCTATGGCGCGGAAATTTTCGAAGCACTCCCAGAAACCGACATGGTAATCATTCCCATCGGCGGCGGAAGCGGGATTTGTGGAACCATTACTGCAAGAAACGGATTGAAAGCGCACGCACGCCTGGTTGGGGTGCAGTCAGAAAACGCTCCCGCCGCATTTCTTTCGTGGCGCGACGGAGCAATGAGAACGACCCCTACTTGCCACACCGTCGCTGATGGCTTAGCAACCCGGGTTCCATTCGAATTACCTTTTCGAATTATGCAGCAGTATCTGGACGATTTTGTCCTCGTGAAGGACGAGGCCATTCTACACAGCATCGCCGTGCTGCTCCAGACCACGCATAATCTCGTAGAGGGGGCTGGCGCAGCCCCACTGGCCGCGGCAGAGAAACTTACTGACCAGACCCAAGGAAAGAAAGTGGTGCTGGTCTTGAGCGGCGCGAACCTAGACCGAGCAACCCTACTGAAAGCATTGACCGTCACTCGCTGATTCATCACAGAGCGGTTCAAGGGCCCCCGGACTTTAAACTGATTCACCGTATAGCCCTCCGGTCTGTTTCTGTGTTCTCCTGCGCTCGCGAAGTCGAGCTAACGGTCGGCCTCGTTTCCAAGGGACGCGGCAAGCTTGCGCCCGAGGCGCCTCCAGTAGCGTGTCTCCATCTTGCGAAATCCTACAGGAGTTTCCACTCGATCGGCGAGACGCTTCAGCCACTGCCGCGCGTCTGCCACATCCCCTTTCTCGATCAATACGCGCGCCAGCCAATACTTTCCCTCAGCATCCGACGCGCGCTCGCGTAGAAAAGCTCGCAAAAACTGCTCCGCCTGGTCTCTATAGGAAAGATGGAAATAGACCCGGCCAAGATCTCGGAGGACATCACCCATTTGGTAATGGGGATCCACCTGGTAGATTTTTTCTAATGATTCAAAGGCATCCATCCAACGCTCTTGCTCCATCTGGGCACGCGCCACGCCATAGTGATAATCAACATCAGAGGACTGCAGGTCGACTGCTTTCCGAAAGAATTCTTCGGCCTGGCGAAAGCGACGCTTGCTCAGATATAACCAACCAAGTTGGTAATAAGCATCCGCATCGTGGGGATTTATCAAATCTTGTTGCAGGCGCTCTTCAAATTTTCTTCGCAGGCGTTGTTCGCGTAGAATGGAAGAAAACCTGGACCCTACAAAGAATAGGAGCCCGGCCAGGATAAAGAAGGGCAGAGCAAACAAGAAACTCATCGCTAGCAGGGCCAGCGGCCAGGTGGCCAACAAGATAAGCGCTGCCGCGGCCCCCGCCGTCCATGGAAGACTGTTCGTTTCCTTCAAAACAAATGGAACATAGACCAGATAGCCAATGAAGAGCCCGGTAAGCCCGAAGAACGGGGCAATCCAGCCAAGCATCGCAGCCCCGAGCAACACAACGCCCAGAAGAGAGGCTAGGGAGACAAAATTACTATCATACTCACTGCGGCTAATCTGAAGGCTCAAACCATCGCCGGCGAGTAAGTTACAAACAACGATCGCTACAGGAACATAGAGGAAGGCCACAAACAGCAGGAGCGCTATGATTTGAATGGCGATGGAAAACACGCTCAAAAACGGAACGTTCGCCAGCACCCACACGGCTGCGCCTGCTGACAGAATTACAGCAGCAAGAACGCGAGGGTTTTCCGCAGTCAAATCACGCACTCCCGAGCGAGAGAGCGCCATAGCTTTCAACAGAGACGTCAGCGGGCGCATAGGCACGCGGCATTCGCTATTTAAATTATGTTCCCTCAATCACCTCAGTCGCGACATTTCGCACTCCTTCTTCCACAAGCGCAGCCACGTCTAGGTCGCGCCCTGCAAGTTTCATAAACTCTGGCGTCGCACGCGTCTTGGGATGCCGTGGAATAAAAAGAGAGCAACAATCCTGGTCGGGTAGAATAGAGATCGAATAGGTTTCAATTTTTAGCGCCATTTCAACGATTTCCTCTTTGTCGTGTCCAATCAGCGGACGCAATACCGGCAGGCGGATACCTTCGTTGATCACGTGTATGTTTTCTAATGTCTGCGAGGCCACTTGCCCAATGCTGTCTCCTGTGACCAATGCATGTGCACGCTCCCGGCACGCAATTTTTTCGGCAATGGCCATCATAACTCGCCGATAGAAGAGCACCCGCGACTCAGGCAGCGCCAGCGCCATAATTTTTTTTTGTATTTCCGCAAAGGCAACCCAGTAAATGCGAGACCTTCGCTGATAACGATTCAGAACTCGGACAATCTGTTGCACCTTTTCCTGTGACTGGCGAGTAGTGAATGGAAAACTGTGGAAGTGAACAAAGGCCAACCTACAGCCACGCTTCATCACGCGGTAACACGCTACCGGCGAATCGATCCCACCTGAGAGCATCGCCACGGCTTTCCCGCCCGTCGAGGTTGGCAACCCGTGAGGCCCTTCGATCCGCTTCGTGTACACGTAGCAGCGACCCTGTGCCAGTTCTACAAAAAAAGTGAGGTCCGGCTGCACAAGATCGACCTTTTTCGCGGTCTTCTGAACCACATATGCGCCCAGGATTTCGTTGATCTGCTGGGATGTCAATGGAAGATTTTTTTCCGATCGCCGGGCATGAATGCGAAAGGATTTGAAATCACGGTGGAATTCTCGTTCTAGCGCCGGCCGAATTTGCTCCAACTCCTGTCCACATTCGACGGCCTCGGCAAAGTAGACGACTCCGAAGACGGTCCTCAAGCAAGCTTTCACAGCGTCCCCTGGGATCTGTTCGGGAAGCTTTACGACCAAGCGTCCGGAAAGACGCTCGCACTTCAGACTAAACTCCCCGAGTGCCCGTTCGATGTTCCGCTGTAGCTTACGTTCGAAAAAGAGGCGATTTTTCTTTTTCAGTCCAATCTCGTGATAATGGATCACCAATACACGGCGCATCTTTAAGGGAGAATCAATCGTGAAGGTTCCCTACGTTCCGGATGGGAACGCGCGACAAAGTCAAGGTACCGGGTACCGGATCGGATGTGGTAAGAAACATCCTCTTTCAAGATGCGAATGATGGAAAGAGCCTCGCTATTGCTGAGGCGTGGAAGGGTGAGGTCCGGCTGGCTGCGGCGTTTCTCCAAGATGGTTTCAATCTCTTTAGCGGCGGTTTCCGCGATTAAACTAGAGGCGGAAGGTCGATAGATGATTCCCTTGAGTTCCGTTTCCAAACTCTTTTCGATTAACTCAAGAGCTTCCAACACATGCCCATCACTTCCAAGGGCGCGCCGATTGCGAGCCAGATAGCTTTCAATCGAGTGGACCAGATCCCCGAATTTATCGGACAGACGTGCAATCTCTTGCCTTTGATGCTCATTCCACGCGCGGCTCAAGCGCGCATATTTTTGTTCCACCTGGTAGCGCAGGCCCTCCGACAGGTAAACGCAGTCAGGGGGACAGTCAATCTCGACCACACGTTTTTCCCCACAGCACGGAGCACATATCAATCCCCTTTTGGCAGGACAAAAACGCTTGCCCTTCCTCTTGTCGCACACCAGGCATCGCATAAGCGCGATTATATACGAAGGGGCTCAGAGCTTACGAAGGAGAGCGGGGAGAGGACTCGAGTTAGAAGGCGATCGAGGCAAAAAACTCAAAACCACGGAAACGACAGCAGAGCGCAATTCGCCGCCTAATTTTCATGCAGGAGGCGTTCCGGAATCTGGCACAAAAGCATTCTGTAAGCGGGCGTCCCTGGCGCGCCGACTCGATTCGGAGGTTAGCCGGAAAATGATGGCGTGAAAGCGCGCTTGGGCGCCACCCTTGCTGCATATCCGGTTTAAATTCAGATGATATTTTCACCCCCGTGCCAATAACTTCTCGAGCGCTTCTCTGGATTCTCTCTCGATTGCTTCGTGCTGGCTGTGACCGAAGGCGTCCATGGTCACCACTGCGGGAAAGTCCTGGACTTCGATTACCCACATCGCCTCCGGCACACCGAAGTCCAGCTTGTAGACACTCAATACGCGTTCCACCGTCTGCGCAATCAGGGATGCGGCGCCTCCGATTGCATGAAAGTACACACCCGGCACTTCGCGACAAGCCGCCAGTGTTTTGGCGCCCATACCCCCCTTCCCAATGACTCCACGCACGTTGAAGTGGCGCATGATGTCGCCCTGGTAAGGTTCCTCCCGAATGCTGGTAGTAGGACCCGCCGCCACAAAACGGTATTCTTTTGTATCAAGCCCATCGACTACGGGCCCGCAGTGGTAAATGACCCCACCGTCGAGCAGCGAACGAATGGCGGCATAAACCCCCAGGTCATCGCCCTGCGGTGGGCGAATCTTTTTGATAAATGTATCCGTCATCCATTTGTGCGCAGCATCGCGGGCAGTCATCATTACTCCGGAAAGCGCCACCGCATCCCCGACCTTAAGACTACGGGCAGCCTGGTCGCTTATTGGAATAGTCAATCGACGCATTTGTCCTCCCTGGATCGCTTGAATCGTACTCTTGTTATCTTCAGGACTTATCCGTAACTTATTTCGCCACTCCGCACCGTCATGCGCCGGCGACGATAAGCCCAACACATGTAAGAAACCGAAACGAAATAACTGGCCGGCAGGCGATGCAAACCGGTGATCTTCGTGTCCAATACCGTGGTTTTGCCGCCAAATCCCATCGGTCCGATCCCTAACTGATTGGCTTCCTCAGTCAAACGCTTTTCTAATGCGGCCAGTTCAGGATTCGCATTGCCTTGACCCAGCTTGCGGCACAAGACCTCCTTAGAAGCGTAGTAGGAAGAGCCACGGTCGCCACCGATGGCCACCCCCAGAATACCTGGGGCACAACCTTGACCTTGGGCTTTATGTACCGCGTCCAGCACCACTTTGCGAACCCCGTGTAAATCGCGGCCAGCCCCCAGTTGGTTGTTGGGCAGCGAGTATTGGGTTCCCACATTCTCACAGCCGCCGCCTTTCAGCATCAGGTCAATCGTAAGCGCGTCACCGTCGACTTCAGTAAAGTGAATGCTCGGGAAATGTTCGTCCCCGAGATTGTTCCCGGTATTCTCGTCGGTCAGGGCATTCACCGAGTTGGGACGCAAGTAGGAAGACTTGGTAGCTTTAGCCACAGCGGCTTCAATTTGCCGTCGTAACTGGCGTGTACTCCAGCCTTCCGGAAAATGCACATAGAAGATTGGCGTGCCTGTGTCCTGGCAAATCGGCGTCGAGTTCCGGCGAGAAAGTTCCACATTTTTCAAGATGGTCTCCAGGGCGCCGCGCGCGGCCGACCCGGATTGTTCGCGATCCGCCGCCTCTCGCAACGAGCCCTCGACGTCGGCAGGCAGATCTGTCGAGGTCCGGCGAATCAGTTCAAAAATATGTTCCGTGAGGTCTTGCATTATCTCTTCCTCCGCAAGTTTATAAGCAATTTCAAAACCAAAAATCGGCCTCAACCGACCACAGCCACGCTGTGGGAAATTACGGCGCAGACCGCAATCTCAACCTTCTGTTACGAATCCAAAACCCACCCAATCTGCCGCCCATTTGAACTGCAGAACCCACCAATCAGGTGATAATCTCTTATAAGGAGGCAAATTGTATGCTGAAAGAAGGCGATAAAGCTCCAGATTTTTCCTTGCAGGATGACACTGGCAGAGAGGTTTCTCTGAAAGACCTGCGCGGCAAAAAAGTAGTTCTTTATTTTTATCCCAAAGATGACACACCCGGCTGCACTCGGGAAGCATGCGGCTTTCGAGACCGACTTGCTGACTTTGCTCGCGCCAATGCCGTCATTTACGGCGTCAGCAAGGACTCACTCGATTCCCACCAGGCATTCAAGAACAAATATTCGCTCCCTTTTGCACTATTGAGCGACCCGGAATTGAAGGTGACCAAGGCATACGGTGCCTGGGGTGAAAAAAATCTGTACGGCAAGAAAACTCACGGCATCATTCGCAGCACTTTTGTCATCGATGAAAAGGGAAAAATAGAAAAAGCGTACACAAACGTGAAAGTGGACGGACATGCAGAAGCGCTGCTGGAGCATTTCTCCACCTGACATCCCACGGTGCGCCAATTAAGAATTTCAGATTGTGGATTTTGGATGGCGGATTTTGATTTGCCAGATTTGCTACCGGGGTGCTACCAAATCTGCAGGAGATTGCAATCCATTTGAGATCCCGATTTCTTTTTTTTCCCACCTGAAGTCCGCACATCGTCGATCGCACGCATTCAATCCGCACCGAAATCCCAACCTGAAATTCCCAACCAAAATCCGCAGCCCGAAATCCACAATCCGAAATTGTCATGTCTCTCACTGCCGCTATCCACCGACCGACTGGCCCCGCCGTCAATCCCCTTCGGTCATCGACCATGGATCCAGTAACGCTTCCAGCTCCTGATCGGAGAGAAGCTTATGCGCACGCACCACTTCGCGAACCGTGCGGCGTGTCTGGTAAGCCTCCTTGGCAATCTCAGCGGCCTTGTCATAGCCAATTTTGGGAACTAGCGCAGTCACCATCGCAAGCGACTTCTCCACAGCCTCCCGGCATCGCTCACGGTCGGCCTGGATGCCATTGACACATTTCTCCACCAGTACGACACACCCATTGGCCAACCAGTCGATCGACTGCAGAAGATCGTAGGCAATAATCGGCTTCATAACGTTTAGTTCGAAATTTCCCGACTGACCGGCAATGTTGATCGTGACATCGTTACCGAGGACTTGTGCGGCGATCATTGTCACTGCCTCTGCGATCACCGGATTGACTTTGCCCGGCATGATGGAACTGCCCGGCTGGGTCGCTGGCAGTAAGATCTCGCCGATCCCACAACGGGGACCCGAACCCAGCCAGCGCAAGTCATTGGCTATTTTCATAAGGCTGCATGCGACCGTCTTCATCATCCCGCTGGCCTCAACCGCGGCGTCCCGCCCGGCAAGGGCTTCAAATCTGTTTTCCGCCTGCCGATAGGCCACGCCGGTCCAGGTGGAAAGCTTGGCTACGACCTTTCCCGGAAACTCCGGGTGACAATTCAATCCTGTCCCAATGGCGGTACCCCCAATGGCCAACTCAGACAAATGCGGTCGAACGGACTCCATCCTTCGGGCTCCATGGCCAATCATCCCGGCGTAAGCTGAGAACTCCTGTCCCAGGCGAATCGGGACCGCATCCTGCAGGTGCGTGCGCCCGATTTTGATAACGTTATCGAATTCACGAGCTTTGCTCTCCAGCGAGAGGCGCAACCGTTCCAACGAGGGGATCAGTTTCTTCTCAATCTGTTCAAGAGCTGCCACGTGAATCGCCGTGGGGATCACGTCATTGCTGGACTGGCATAGGTTCACATGGTCGTTAGGATGGATCTCTTTGCTGCCAAACTCCCCTCCACGAATCTCAATCGCTCGATTCGCAATCACCTCGTTGGCATTCATGTTGGTAGACGTTCCCGATCCGGTCTGGAAAACGTCCACCACAAACTGGTCGTCAAACTTGCCTTGGATGACCTCGTCCGCGGCATGGATGATCGCCTTCGCAATCTCCCCGTCTAGGAGCTCCAATTCTCGATTAGCCTCTGCAGCCGCCTTCTTGATTAATCCCATGGCCCGGATAAATGAGCGAGGGAATCGCAGATTACTAATCGGAAAGTTCAACACCGCGCGCTGCGTCTGAGCTCCGTAATAGGCATTTGCCGGAACTTGCATTTCACCCATCGAGTCCTTTTCAGTTCTGTATCCCATGTGGATTCCTCCGTTGCTTTGAGAAGTCTTCAATAAAAAGAATTCGAGCGCCAGAAAATTGTAAGTTCTTCTCAAAGAAGTCATGGCCAATACAGGTCCAAAATCTGCTAAACTTCTGTTGTCATTTCTGGATGGAGGGGTTGGGCGTAAAGAGCAAGAAGGCCAAACCCAGTCCCATGTTGCATCCGAGACACACCATAGCCATCGCAGAGAGCTCGCGCTAAAGCAAAATGAAGCCACGCTCTTTCACTCTATTTATCTTGTTGCTTTCTTTACTCAGCACTCCGCTTGGGGCGCAGCGGAAGAAACGAACCCGGGGCGCCCGCAGGATGCCAGCACCGGTTGTCCGGCTAGGCAGTGGGGAGATCTTTGCCAGAATCCTGCAACATGAGGATTCTCGGTGGATTGGAACCGACAATTTCTTAATGGAGCAGACGCGTTCCCGCAACGCGTCCATCAAGATGCGGGCCATGCTCGCCCTTGGACGAATTGGCGATCCTCAAGGGCTTCCTTGGCTGTTTGACAGGCTGGCCGATTCCAGTCCGTCCCTGCGGGCCCGTGCCCTGTTCGCCATCGGCCAGATCATCGACTTATCCAACTTGGAGCACGAGGGCCATGAACTTCGACCCGAATGGCTCTCCCCGATCGTGAAGCGGCTCTCGGATTCAGATCCCACGGTTCGTGCGCGGGCCGTTGAAGCTCTCGGAAAATCCGCTGACAAGACCCATGCCGACCGCATCATCGCGCTGATCGTGAAAGATCCCAATATGGCAGTTGTCACTCGCGGGCTCATGGCCCTGGACAGGATGGGAGACCCGTCCCATATTGACCGCGTTCTATCTTTAAAAAGTCACTCCTCCCCTGAGGTTCGCTGGCGATTAGCCGCTGTCATTGATCGCTTGCGAAACGCCAACGCTGCTTTGGAGTTGAAATCCCTCCTTCGTGACGGTGATCCCCAAGTGCGCGCGCAGGGCGCACGGGCGTACGGGCGGGCGGGCAATGCAGCCGTAAGCGCCCTGGTTCCCCTCTTGAAAGATCCGCATCTGAAAGTACGAATTGAGGCGGCTCGGGGCCTGGGTCTGACTCATTCGATAACTGCGGTACCGCCTCTGCTTGGCATTATCCGGCAACATTCAGCCTCCATCGCGGACGAAGAGGAACATGTAGTCACTGCAGCCACCGAATCGTGGGGAAATCTGAGACCGGTTACGGGCATGGAAATCATATCGAAGCTGGCCAAGCAGCACAGACCTGCGGCAGCGGCGGCGGTCGTGGCCCTGGCGAAAGCGCGCAAGGGAGACGAAACTTTCCCGGATGAGATCGAGATTGACACAGATCCCTTCTGGCTGCAACGATCCAAGATTCAGGCGTTGGGAGAGAACGGTTCACGGGCGGCGCTTCAGAAATTGCTCTCCCTTGCCACCCAGGCAGACCCAACAAGCCGGCTGCTCCTCCCTTGGTGCTTGGATGCCATGGTACAGATGGGACGAGCAATCCATCCTGAGGCGTTTTGGCGCCACCTTTCGGACGAGGATCCCACACTCCGCGCTCACGCGATCCAGGCGTTAACGGCACTCCGCCGCCCAAGAGAACCGCAACCCTGGACACAAGAGGCTGCTGAGTCGGTAATGCGCAGCTATTTCGCGTATCAGAGTGAGAAAGTCATCGATCCTCGCCTGGCAGCCGCCGAATTCATGTCTACTCTAGACGCACCCACTGCGGTGGCAGCACTGGAACGTATCGCCAGAGATTCGGATCGGAACGTAAGGTTGAAGGCGCGCAACTTGTTACAATCTAGATTCGAAGGCGCGGCGTCCGGCATTGCTGGTTTGGTAAATACCGGCCGAAACCACTCTTTTTATGTGAACGCGTTGAATACTGTGAAGCGATACGCCGGAGCCCGTTTCCTTACAGATCGCGGGAACTGGACCATTCGTTTTTTCGGCTCGGACGCTCCATTGACGGTCTATAACTTCATCGTTCTGGCGCAGAACGGGTTTTTCAACAATCTGACCTTTGCCCGAGTGGTGCCTGACATCGTGATTCAGGGTGGAGATCCCCGCAACGACACGCGGGGTGGCCCAGGATATGCGATTCGCTCCGAGGTCAATGAACGCCCCTTCCTCCGAGGGACTGTAGGCATGGCGCTCTCCGGCAAGGACTCAGGAGGAAGCCAGTTCTTCATTTGTCTTTCTCCACAACCCCAACTGGAAGGTGGCTACACAGCTTTTGCTGAAGTCTATGACGGCACTTCAGTGGTGGATCGGATCCTGCTCGGTGACCATATCCGGAAAGTCGAGCTGTTATCTCAGATTTCTTCTCGTGCAGAAACGGTAGAAGGACGCATGAAACCGAAGAAGACGTCAGTCGCGAAGAATCCATGAGGATCTTGGTCATTGGCGGAGGGGCGCGAGAGCATGCCATCGCATGGAAAATCTCGCAGTCTACAAGAGTGCAAAAAGTTTTCGTAGCTCCCGGAAACGGCGGCACTGAGCAAGAATTCGAGAATATCCCGATCGCCGCTACAGACGTTGCGTCCCTAGCCGACTTCGCGGAGGCGCAGGCGGTGGAGCTTACTGTGGTCGGACCGGAAGCTCCGTTGGTGGCTGGCATCGCCGACGAGTTTAGCCAGCGGCGGTTGCCACTGGTGGGCCCCTCGCGTCAGGCAGCACAACTGGAAGGAAGTAAAGTGTTTGCCAAAGATTTCATGGCGCGAAACTCTATTCCCACCGCGCGATACGCAACCATGACCTCCTACGCGGAGGGGGAGAAACAACTCGATGCCGATTGGAAATTTCCAGTGGTAGTCAAGGCAGATGGTCTGGCCGCGGGAAAAGGGGTCTTCATTTGCTCCTCGGAAAAAGAAGCGCGTGCTGCGCTCGACCTGATTTGCAACCAGCGCAAATTCGGCGAGGCGGGAAACCGGGTAGTAATGGAGGAGTATCTGCAAGGACATGAGACTTCGTACATGGTTTTTACCGACGGTCGATCCGTCGTTCCTATCGCGGCCAGCCAGGACTACAAACGGGCGCTGGACATGGACCAGGGGCCGAATACCGGAGGGATGGGCGCAATTTCTATTCCCTCCCTGATCAGCGAGCCGCTCGAGCAGCGCGTTCTGGCAGAAATCATCTCGCCCACTCTTGCCGCCATGGAAAGCGAGGGCGCCCCCTTCCAGGGTGTACTCTATGCAGGCTTGATGCTCACGGCGGAGGGGCCGAAAGTACTCGAGTTCAATGTGCGGCTGGGGGATCCGGAAACCGAAGTCGTACTCCTCCGTTTTCAATCCGACTTGGCCCAACTATTAACCTGCCTCATTAACAAATCACTCCGAACAGTCCAAGCCGGCTGGAGTCGGCAGTGCGCTGTCTGCGTGGTCATTGCGGCCCAGGGATACCCGGGAGACTATCAATCCGGGAGGATTATTACTGGTCTTGAAAAGTCGCGTGAGATGAACAATATTAAAGTGTTTCATGCCGGAACCAGACGGCACCACAATCAGTTGTTGACCGCCGGAGGCCGCGTTTTGACGGTGGCAGCCGCCAGCGACACGCTGGAGGAGGCGGTTGGGCAAGTCTATGAGGCAATCGCCGTTATTCACTTCGATGGGATGCACTACCGGTCGGACATCGGAGCGCGGATCAAATCAAAATGATGGAAAAATTCAAAGTCGCAATCCTTATGGGCAGCGCCACGGACGCTGATGTCATGAACGAAGCTGCAAACTTCCTGGCGCAAATGTCGATTCCCTACTTCGTCACGGCGACATCGGCTCATCGGTCTCCTATCCGCACTCGCCAGCTTATCGCTGAAATGGAGCGGTCTGGAGTACAAGTATTCATCGTCGGAGCGGGCGGTGCTGCGCACCTGGGCGGAATCGTAGCTGCCGAGACTGCGCGTCCGGTCATCGGGGTGCCGCTGGCCAGCTCCCCGCTCTCAGGTTGGGACGCCTTGCTGGCCACATGCCAGATGCCCGCAGGCGTCCCAGTCGCTACCATGGCTGTCGGGAAAGCGGGAGCCAAAAATGCTGCCGTGCTAGCCTGTCAAATCCTGGCACTGCAGGATAAAGCATTAGCAAGGAAGATCCTGCGTTGGAAGCAGAGAATGGAGCAGGAAGTGACGATGTCGGCCGAAAAGTTGCGTTCTCGTCATGCCTGATGTTACGACTTGTTAACTGCGGGCTTAGACGCTACCTTTCCTTTGAAGAACTGGAAGAACTCCCGTTTGTATTTCACCTGTTCACGATTAAACAATCCGGACCGGCCCTGTTGACGGCCGTGCGTAAATTCCCGCGCGAGACTTTGCTCTCCTGCTTAGGACGCACGGAGACGGTCGTACCTCTTAAACAGCTACATGGCAATTCCGTTGTTTGGTTGGGTAAAGAAAACCGTCATGAGAAATTGGAAGGGGACGGCTTACTTACTCTCCTCCCCGGAGTCATGCTGGCCATCCAAACCGCGGACTGCTTACCGATACTGGTGGTGGACACGAAAAGGAAAGTCGTGGGGAACCTGCACGCGGGGTGGCGCGGCACACTCCGCAATGTTACCGGAACGGCGATTCGAGAAATGCTTGAAAGCGGCTCTCAGGTGCGTGATTTAATCGTGGCCTTTGGCCCTGGCATCGGCGTTTGTTGCTATGAAGTGGGAATGGAGGTAGTCACAGCATTTAGGGAAGAATTCCCAGAATCTGACTCCTTCTTTGTCTCACGGCCGGGATATGAGCGCAAGTTTCTGGATCTGCGAAAAGCGAACCACAATCAAGCAATCCAACTTGGTTTGAAGCCGGATCAAATTTTCTGGAATTCTTACTGCACCCAATGCGATCGCGATATGTTCTTCTCATATCGCCGAGAGGGAGCACGCACTGGCCGCATGTTTGCGCTCATTGGCATTCAATGATTCAATCCATCGGTCTGGACGTCATTGAAACAAAACGCATGGAAGAAAGCTTGCACCGTTTTGGAGCACGTTTCCGCAAACGGGTATTTACCGAGCGGGAATGCCGCTATTGCGACGGCCATGCGGAAGCGCACATCCACTTTGCGGCTCGCTTCGCCGCCAAGGAGGCAATGATGAAAGCCCTGGGAACCGGGTGGGGGCAAGGCGTGGATTGGCAGCAGATTGAGGTTCTGGCAGGAGAGGATCGACCACCAAGGTTATCCGTTACCGGACGGACCGCCGAACTTTGCCGCTCACTGAAGATTCACCTTTCTCTGAGCCATTCACGAACGATCGCGGCGGCGGTGGTGGTACTTGAAAAGTTGTAAATTAAACGCTCCCAAAAACGCTAGAATCGCTGTCTTTCAACCCCTACTTGTGAAACTGGTACCCCGTGCAGCGCTTCGCCTCGTCGCACTATGCGCACAGAAACAAGCTCATTTGCTTCCGCGTATTCTACAGCAACCTTCAACCTCAGGTAGTTTCCCGTCAGCGCGGCCCAATACCCTCCTTCCCGCGCATATAAAGTTAGAGCCCGCAAAGTCTTCCCCAGAAAACGATTCTCAAAAGCCTTCAGCTTCCGATTGGAAAGCTGGCGCAAAATCTCGACACGGCGACCCTTTTCCGATTCCGGCGTCTGATCTTTCATGCTTGCCGCCGGTGTGCCATTCCTCGGTGAAAAGGGAAATACATGCAAATAGGAAAACGGCATTGCGTCGATAAAATCTATCGTTTCTTGAAACAAGGCTTCGGTTTCTCCTGGAAAACCAACCATGACATCGGTCCCAATGGACGCGTCGGGAAGACGCTCGTGAATCTCCTGGACCAGATCGGCAAATTGCGCTTTTTCATAGGCACGTCTCATCCGCCGCAAAACGACATTGGCGCCGCTTTGCAGCGGCAAATGAAAGTGCGGCGCGAAACGACTGTCTTTTGCTGCCAGGTCAATCAGCCGGCGAGAGAAGCGCATCGGCTCTATAGAACTGAGGCGGATTTGCTGCAATCCCAGAACATCGAGCAGTCGCTGCACCAATTCATCGAGGCGCACGCGTGGCTTCAATTTACTGCCGTAACTTCCCAGGTGAATCCCCGTAAGCACGATTTCCTTGTAGCCTGCTTCGACCAGAGCGCCAACCTGGGCAATGACGGACTGAGGAGAAACACTGCGCCCGACTCCGCGGACAAAGGGAACGATGCAGTACGAACAGCGTGAATCGCACCCCTCCTGAATTTTCACATGAGGTCGTGTTCTTCCCTCCAGCGCGGTAACCGGCTGAACTTCAATTGCCGTTTCACGCGACAGATCGGAAACAAAGATTTTTGAGCCGTCAAAATACGAGGGGAGAAAGACCGTGAATTCCTGAGGTGGAGCAAGGAAACTTACAATGCGATCCTTCTCCGACTGACCCAGTACCAGATCCACTTCAGACATTTGCGCCAGCGCCCGAGGATCGCGCTGGGCATAACAGCCAGTAACAATGAAGCGCGCTGTGGGATTTTCGCGGCGCAAGCGGCGAGCCAACTGCCTGACTTGCTGATCGCTTCGATGGGTCACCGTGCAGGAATTAACAATAATCACGGAACAGTCCCTCACATCTTCACTTTCGAGGAACCCCCCCTGCTCCATGCGAACTTTCAACGCCGCGCTATCCGCTTGATTGACGCGACACCCAAAGGTGGCCAGATAGAATTTCTGCCTCATGCTCGAACCGCCAACCACCATTATACGGGAGCGGCGGGATTCTGCCGTTTGACCGGGGCCCCCTTTCCATAAGAAGGCCCGTCAAGGCCGGCACAGCGGCACATGGAGCGTGGTGTCCTGTTTCAGAATTACGGCGCCGTTGGTAGCAAGCACGACGGCGTCGATTTTGCCAAGCGACGGCGCAACGCGAGTGCGCAGTTCCTTATGCCGGTTCCCGGCGCAACGCCCTGTTCTCCACTCCAATTCGCACCCATAGCATCCAAGCGTTCAGGAAACTAAAGACCACCGCTGTGACCCAAAGCCCAAACATCGCCGGGAGAAAAAACATTTCTAAGCAGACACCCACATAGTTTGGGTGCCGCATGAAACGATAGATGCCGCGCCGGATCGGAGCGACATCGCTTAAAACCCACACCCGCGTATTCCAAAATTTACCTAGCGCCCACATCGCCGAATAGCGCAACAGTTGTGCAAACAAAAGCGGCGCCAAGCAGAGAAAATAGATTTCGTGCAGCTTGAACAAGTGTTCCAGCGCCAGAGAAAAAAGAAACGCAACATGCAGCCCAACCACCCACGGGTAATGGCCGCGCCCATATTCGCGGCCACCGTGTTCCTGCATCCAACGACTGTGCTTTACGGTCAGCCAGGTCTCGAACAGACGCTGGCACGACACCAGCACCCAAATCGACCAGAACAGCATGTCTTCTCCACCCTATCGAAACTTCCGTCGACTGATTGTGGCCTCTCTCCGAGAGAAGACAGATGTGGCCCGAGCTTTTAGCTAGTCTGTCACTACCTTACTCGCATTTCGCCGGCAATCTCGCGCGAAGCATTCTATCTTGGATTTTCACCTGCATGCCTTCAAACACGTCGGGCGCCTGCGGCCGGTCCGACCAGAATCCACGCTAGAACTCGTAGCGCACCTGAAGACGTCCCGTACGCCTGCTACCATCATTCGCGCGGACATCGTTGAAGAATGGATTCAAAACGTCGCCATTGCCCTGGTCGGCGCCGTTGCCCGGGTCCGCCCAGGTGAAATTCGGATGGTTGAGCAGGTTGAAGAACTCAATACGAATCTCAAGCTTGTGCCCTTCGAAAGGCATTTTAAAGGCCTTGTTGAGCGTAAGATCAACGCGATTTGTCCGCTCAGCACGCAGAGTGTTTCGGCCAGCGATATTCTTGCGCAGCGCAGGGTCCACGATGTAACGGGTATTGGACGGATTGATCGGATCGCCGTTGGCGTCTATATAACCGGTCGGTGAGCGCAAGCCGAACAAACTACCAAGAATTGCCACTGACCGAGGAGGCGCATTGGGACTGTTGATGGCGGGGCGATCGTTGAAAGCACTTAAGTCGTCGTTCAGATCGACGCCACCAACGTAAGGGGTTTCGACGGCTGCCGATTGAAGGCGATAGATGCCCGAGAGCGTCCAGCCTGCAAGCTGGCCCCAGAAACCCGATTTCGGCCCGGGAAGATCCCACAGGAAAGTCCAAACGGCACGATGAGGGACGTCAAAGGAAGCTACGCTGCGATCCGCCCTGCGGTTGAAGGAATCCGAGGGGCGCGTGCTGCCCCCGGTAGTAAGGAACACTTCACTGTTAACATCATCAATTACCTTGGAATAAGTGTACGCAAAGCGAACAAACAAACCATCTTTCAAGCCGCGTTCCACAAGCGTTTGCAGAGAATGATAATTGGAATCGCCTCCATTGGTTCGGATAAAGACCGAGCCACGGTTCGGGTCAATGCGCCTGCCATCAATAGCAACATTTATTTCCTCATTCAAAAACAACCTTTCTCCTCGCGTGCCCACATACGCCACGTCCACAATGGTATTGCTCGGAAGAACGCGCTGCACACCGAAATTCCAGGTATGCGTTAGTGGATTCACCAGATTCGGAGCGATGTTTTGAATCGCCGCACGCGGATTCGGAGAGCCGGTCACCGGCAAGGAGTTCACCCCGGCATTGGGAAAACCGCGACCTCCGATATCCCGTCCCAAGGTGTCCACCCCGAAGGCATTAGGCGAGGAGGCCGCCGCATTCCCCAAGATATTGTCGAAGAAGACGTCGTAATTGATCGCATAACCACCACGGAAGACTGTCTTGTTCTCGCCGAAGATTCTGCTTGCGAAATGCGGCGTATAGGCAAAGCCAAAACGAGGCGCAAAGTTATTATTATCCGGCTCCTGCCTCACCCGCTTGTCCAGAGGCGCATCCAGACCGGCAAAAGCTGGAAACTGGAGTATGTTCTCAGGCGTGCCGTAGTTTTCATACCTCAGACCTATGTTTAGCGTCAGGTTAGGCAAGACACGCCAACTGTCGTTCATGAAGTACGCCTGTTGGAATCGATTGGGCGAGATCAGGGGGCTCCCGAAGACCTTGGAAGCAAAGGTACCTTGCGTTCCTGAGAAACCGTCTACAAAATTTCCAAAGGTAGGAAATCCGCCGCCGGCTGAGAACGTCAGGGTTCCTCGAGTATTGATGGGAACAAATTCCTGCGTGAGCTGGCGCACCAAGTCGATGCCCGCCCGGATGGTGTGATTTCCGAGGATTCGGCTCACGGTATCCTGATACTGAAAGTTGTTAAATGTACGTCCCTGCGGAAAAACGGCGGACAAACCAACAGAGTTGACCGGAATACCTGCAAATTGGAATCTCGGTCCGGCGAGCGCTTCGCGCTTTCTTGGGCCAAAAAGAACACGAAAGCGGCCATAGGAAAAGCGAAATTCGTTGGTCAACTCATGTGAAAAACTGCGCGTGTAGTTCAAGTAGAAATTTTGAATCCGGCTCGGTACATCAATCTCAAAACCTTCAAAGGCCGACGGAAACTGATTCTTGAAGATTTGTTGATCAAACAAATAGCGGAACGCAACGTTATCCTGTGTGGTCGGCACCCAATCCAGACGGGTCATCCATTGATAGTCGTTGACAGGTTGCGTGCCGGTTCGCGTCGCCGTGCCAAAGGGGATGGGTGGCCTGCCTCCGCCCAAGGGGATTGAAATCACGTTGGTCGTGCCGCGCAAGTTGCCCACAACGTTTAAGTAACGATCCAAATTTGCGTTCCTGCCAGGCGGAAACAGGGACCGTAACAGATTAAACCCCTCTTCCGTAGGAACAACCGCAGAGGCGGTCGCGCCGCCCGCCCGAAACAGGTCTGGTTGGAACGTGCCAAAGAAGAACAACGTGTCTCTCTTGATCGGCCCGCCGAGAGAAAAGCCGAAAGTATTCTCCGTCTCGACCGGCACCGATTTTAATCCCTCGTTGTTTTTCTGGCCTGGGCTGAGAGAGAACAGGGCGCTGGTAACGATGACATCATAGAGAGAGCCATGAAACTGGTTCGTCCCGCTCCGCGTAATTACGTTGATAACCGCGCCACCGGCGCGTCCATATTCCGCCGAGTAGTCACCACCCAGAACCGACACCTCCTGGTATCCTTCCCGCAAGCTTGTCTGATAGAACTGGCCGTGAATTGAAATATCATTGTTTTCTGTCCCATCCAGCAATTGGCTGTTGGCACGGGGGCGTGTGCCATTGATGGCAAACTCGGGTCCCTGCACGAAGCCGCCTGCCAGCACGCCGGGACTGACCACCCCAGGAAGAGTGAAAACCAAATTGACCGGGTTAAGGGCTGCCACCGGCAAATCGGAAATCTGAGGCAAGTCCAGCGTATTGGTGCGCGCCGCCTCCTGGGTCTGAAGAATCACGGTGGTTTCCGCGGTGACACTGACAACCTCACTCGGGCTACCGATTTCGAGACTAAAGGTTCGATCTGTGGTTTGCCCAGCGGCGATAACTATGTTTTCCACGGTCAGGGTCTTGAATCCCGTCAAACTTACCTCCACTCGGTATGTTCCCGGATCTACAGCATCCAGACGGAACGTTCCCTGACCGGTGGAGATGGTTTCGCGCACAGCATTGGTCGCCACGTTCGCAACCTTGATCGAGCCCCCAGGAATTCTGGCGCCACTCGGATCCAGGACGATCCCTACAAGGGTACCTTTACTTGATTGCGGCAAAGCAACAGTGAAGGCAAGGTACAGCAAGCCTGAAAAGATACCGACAAGGTTGGCTCTTGGCATCGTGTGTCTCCTAGGTGAAGGAAAACATTGGGCCATCGGTTCGCTCCTGAGGACATGTTACGCGTAAATGCCACGAATCTTCGTGTAGTAGGCCACCCGGTCCACCGCGAGCATATAGGAAGCGATCCGCATGCTTTCCCTGTGGATTTGCGAATAATGGTAGACATCTTTAAAAGCGTTACACATTACTTCTTCCAGCCGTTCGTTGACATCCTTTTCACGCCAGAAGTACCCATACCGGTCCTGGACCCATTCAAAGTAGGAAACCGTGACACCTCCGGCGTTGGCAAGGATATCCGGCACCACAAAAACGCCTTTTTGTTCCAAAATGGGGTCAGCGCCTGCGCTGGTAGGACCATTTGCACCTTCCAAGAGAATCCTGGTACGGATGTTACCGGCGTTTTTCGTGGTGATCTGATTCTCGGTTGCGGCTGGAATCAAGATTTCACAAGGAATTTCCAGAAGTTCCTCGTTGCCGACGGCCCGAGCGTCCGGGTAGGCTGTCACAGACTTGTGCTTCGACACGTGTTCATCCAGTTTCGCAATGTCGATACCATCCGGATTGAAAATACCGCCCTCAATGTCAGACACCGCGATGATCCGGCAGCCCTCATCGTGCATCAGCCGGGCGGTCGTGGAGCCGACGTTCCCATATCCCTGAATGACAACCTGGCTATCGGCCAGCTTCAGGTTGAATCGCTGCATTGCCTCTTTGGCGATGATGGTCAAGCCACGACCTGTTGCTTCTTTGCGGCCTCTTGACCCCCCCAGACCCACCGGTTTTCCGGTAACCGCGGCGTTCACCGTGTGCCGAGCATGCATGCTGTAGGTGTCCATAATCCACGCCATCACTTGCTCGTTGGTGTTTAGGTCGGGCGCAGGTACATCGCGTTCTGGTCCGATGAAGTCAAGCAGCTCCGCGGTATACCTTCGGGTCAGCCTCTCCAATTCGGACATCGACATCTTACTGGGGTCGCATATGACACCGCCTTTGGCGCCGCCAAAAGGAATATTCACCACGGCACATTTCCAGGTCATCCACGCCGCCAGCGCTTTTATTTCATCCAGAGTGACATCAGGGGAATACCGGATCCCGCCCTTGCAAGGACCTCGTGCAATGTTGTGTTGGACACGATATCCAATAAACACTTCCAGGCGACCATCATCCATCATGACAGGGATATAAACTGTAATTTCCCGATTAGGGCAGCGAAGTAAGCGGTATAGTCCGGGATCGAGATTCAGCCGTTGAGCGGCATAGTCGAAACGTTCCATCGTGGACTCAAAGAGGCTGCCTTCCTTGTTGGTCACCTGAGAAATGCCCCCTTGTGCCATGGTCTTGCCCCCGCATCGAATAACCCTCATTATAATCCCATCTCAACACCGCTGCTGTACAGACTGCGTGGCACGCAGCCCCGGGAACGAGAGGGGAGAAGAGAAACTTCGGGGCAGTCGGCATTGACCAAGCACGGGCTATTCACTGTGATTCGGAAGCCCACGAACCCGACCTCTCCCGCTACGATCGATGATCGAGCAAGCACCATCGGTTCAGGTGGCCAGTTGCGGAGCCAATCCTGCTATTTGGTAGGCGTCAGTTTGCTGTAAAAACTTCCCGACAAAGGTAGCGTGCGCGGCGTGTCCCGCCCGATAAGCCTTCACGTGCCCCAACAGTGGTTTTCCCAAGAGCGCAATGTCGCCGATCAAATCTAGCGCCTTGTGACGAACAAATTCGTCCGGCCGGCGCAATTTTCCGTTCACAATGCCATCGTCGGAAAGGACAATCGCATTGTCATACGAGCCGCCGCGAATCAGGTTGTTTTTCAATAGGGCCTCCACCTGCCGATAGAAGCCGAACGTGCGGGCAAAACAGATCTGTTGTCTATAGGTTCCCGGGTCCAACAACAAGTCGAGCTTCTGCACTCCAATTAAGGGATGAGGAAAATCGATCACACAAGTGACTCGCAAACCTTGATACGGCTCGAGGCAAATGGATTTCCCCTTCTCACTCCAATGGAACGGTTTGAGAACGTGTATATACTCGCGCCGGCAATTCTGGTTCTCCAATCCCACTTCCCGGATCGCCTCCACAAATGGCTGCGCGCTACCATCTAAAATGGGTATCTCCAGGGAATCGACGCATATATAAAGATTGTCGATCCCCAGCCCGTAGACTGCCGACATAATGTGCTCCACGGTGGAAATCATGACCCCTTGTTTCATCAAGGTCGTGGCGAAATTCACTTTTGCCACATTGCGGCGCAGGGCTTCGATCTCAAAGTCATTCAAGTCGAGACGCCTAAACACGATCCCGGTATTTGGCGGAGCCGGAACCAACCCCAGTGTCACTCTGAATCCGGAGTGCAACCCCACTCCGCTAAATTTTAATTCTCGCGCAAGAGTCGTCTGCTTCATGAACGTGAGGTGTGAGCAATTGTCTTGCCAACCTGAAAATCTCCACCTAAACCATTGTCCTATCTCATCAAGCTGCAGGGGTCCCGAGTTTCGCGCTCGTCCCACTGTGGTATTTTTGCAACAACTTGGGGCAGTTTTGTGGGAACCAGTGCAAATTTCAAGCGGCGCAAAACCATTTGTAACAGGCAGTTGCCACAGGAAGATCCATGATCGTCTCAGTTGCAACTCAGCTAATCTTGGCAACCAACCCCGAAACCTGCTGAAGAGACAACATTTATTGACAGTACGAAGCGATACTGTATAATTACGCCTCGTGAACGAACCGGACTCTGGTGGAAGATATTTTCGTCTGTGTTGTTCCGCACTCCTATTTTCATATCGACAGCCAGGACTCTTTGCGGCATGTCGCTGTTCCTCCCTTGATCTGCGCTTTGGAATGACTGCATAAAAACTATTGATACTACAGAGATGAATATTTTTGGCCCCGAAAAGACCCCATTGCAGAAGTTTTTAGAAACGGACAACCTCGCGTATTTGTACAGCAGCAGCACCTTCGACCTAGTCATCTTGATAAGTTATTTCTTAGTCTTGTCCGTGCTCGCAGTGTACGGCATCCATCGCTACCATATGGTTTATCTTTATTACAAGTACAAGCACAATAAACCGGTGCCAAAAGGCAAACTACCAGCACTGTCACGGGTCACGGTTCAGCTTCCGATCTACAACGAGATGTACGTCGTCGAGAGACTGATCCAGTCCGTCTGCGAGCTGACCTGGCCCAAGCACTTGCTGGAAATCCAGGTGTTGGATGATTCCACAGATGAAACCGCCCATATTGCAGCGGCTTGCGTCGCTCGCATCAAAGCACGCGGCTACGACATCCATTACATACACCGTGACGATCGAACCGGTTTCAAGGCCGGTGCCCTAGAAAACGGCTTGAAGTCAGCAAGAGGGGACTTTATTGCAATATTTGACGCGGACTTCACGCCGAAGCCTGACACACTCGTCCAAACCATGGATTATTTCAGCGATCCCAAAGTGGGGATGGTACAGGTGCGCTGGGATCACATCAATCGCGATTATTCTTTCCTTACAAAGGTGCAGTCGATCCTACTCGACGGTCACTTCGTGATCGAACACACGGCACGCAATCGGTCTGGACGGTTTTTCAACTTTAACGGAACCGCCGGTATTTGGAGACGCGCCGCAATAGAAACCGCCGGCGGTTGGGAACATGACACTCTCACTGAAGATCTGGATTTGAGTTACCGGGCCCAGATCAAGGGCTGGCAATTTATCTTCCTGCCGGAGATCGCGGCCCCAGCCGAAATTCCGGTTGAGATGAACTCCTTCAAATCGCAGCAAAATCGCTGGGCCAAAGGATCGATCCAAACCGGCAAGAAAATTCTTCCTCGTCTTTTGCGCTCCAACCTGCCCCTCCGAGTGAAGGTGGAAGCCTTTTTTCACCTCACCGCCAACATCGCCTACCCTCTGATGATCGTGTTGTCGCTACTTTTGTTTCCAGCATTGATCATTCGGTTCCATCAGGGTTGGTTTGAAATGTTAGTGCTGGACCTGCCGCTGTTTGTGGCTTCTACTTTTTCCGTGTCTTCCTTTTACGTCGTGTCCCAGCGCGAGCTCTATCCCGACTGGAAAGCAAATTTGAAATATCTCCCCTTTTTGATGGCCGTCGGGATCGGATTATCGGTGAGCAACAGCAAAGCGGTGCTGGAGGCGCTATTGGGTATCGACTCCATCTTCCTGCGCACCCCGAAATACTCGGTTAAGCATAGTGGAGATCAATGGAAAGCCAAGAAGTACCATGCGCAAATTGGTGCGCTTCCGGTCGTCGAAGTGCTGCTGGGAATCTATTTCACCTCGATGATTCTTTATGCGCTGGAGAACGGGATCTATGGAACCGTACCGTTTCTGTTTCTGTTCATGACAGGTTTCCTCTACACCGGCTTTATGTCGCTGTTTCAGAGTAGCCGAGTCGGCGCCATGGCACAAACGGTGTTGCTTGGAGCGACAGAGTAACGCGCTCTACTTTTCTGGGGTTGGCCGGGAAAACAGCGCGTCATTAAAGGCTGGAGTGGGACGGTAGGTAATCTCGTCGACAAAAAGCTGCGAAGAAAGCTGACCCCCGGTGTAATTGTCGAGCCGCAAAGGAGTCATTACCCCTTCCATGGAATGCCAGATATAAAATTCGACTGCTTCCCGCCGTTTGTTGCCCCGTGCATCCACGGTTACATACTCTAAACGGGAGGGCAAGTATGTCTTCAAATCGAAATAGATCAGAACAGAGTCGTTTTCTGCGTCAATCATCTCCACCGCTTCTACGTCATCCCTTCCGGAGACTTCACCAGATCCGTAATAGAAAAAGTTCATTCCCGGTTCTTGCAGTCTTTTGCGCAACAGGTTCTCAACGCTGTGCCGTACCGTCTGGCGAAATTGCCGGATTTCTTCGGCGCTTGCCTCCTTAATATCGTTTTTCCCTTCGAGGTGCCAACCCTTGTTCGTCGACAAATCGAAGATCGTGACCTCCCTATTCTTGCCTTCGCCCAGTTGGAACCGTGACTTATCGGGCAAGCGTGTATAGTCAAAGTACTTAGCGACGCCTGCTGTCTGTCCGTCTTTGAAAACATAGTAATGCCCTTTGCTCTTTATTTCCTGCACCTGTCGAAATCGAGGACCGCCCATTGATTCAATCGATCTTTCAATCACACTTAGAGCCTTCTGGCGGACCTGCTCCTTTTCAGTAGGTTTCTTGTCGGAGTCTTGAGCCTGCAGTGCGAATGCGCTGCACAAGATCATGAAAGCGAGTCGCTGCCACATGTCACGTTCCCCAAAAATGGGCAAGCTATTTAGCTTGCCAGACTTACGAATTAATTTCCTACATAGCGAGCATACAGGCTCTTTGCCGCAGCCGGATCCGTCGTGCCTTTTACAATCGCGCGGCCATCCAAAAAAATCGCCAGTTCATAGCCTGCAACGCAGAACTTGAGCAAGTGATCCGACAAGGTTACGCTACCCAGGGGAGAAAACCGCCGCTCCAGCAGGCTGAAATCAAGCCGTTGTTTTCGCTTCGGCATAATCTGTACCGCATTTCGACCACACAATGGGATCGCCTCAGTTTCTTGAAGGCCTTCCAAAAAGTCAAAGTGTCGACGCCCGCAGCAAACACAGAGCGGATCGGACGCCGGGTAATCCAACTTCTGTGAAGTGTTCGCCCACGAGTCAAAACTGACTAGAGCTCGGTTAACCTTATCCAGCGCACCGGAGAGCATCTTCAAGGCTTCCCCTACCTGCATTGCCGCTACCCATCTAGGGAGTGGCGTCACAATGCCTGCTGTATCGCACGTTGGGCCCTCTCCGGGAGCCGGGCAGTCGGGAAAAAGACAACGTAAACAAGGGGTCTTGGGCGGCATGAACGGAGCCATGGCTCCATTGCTTCCCACACAAGCCCCATACACCCAGGGAACATTTAGCTTCACGGAGCAATCGTTGATTAGATAACGCGTCTGAAAATTGTCACTCCCATCCAAGATCAGGTGAACCCCTAAGAGAAACTCTTCCGCATTGGACGAATTAAAATCTTCCACGTGGGCAAAAATTCCACAGTGGGAATTGATACGCTTCAGTTCTCGGGATAAGGCAAGCGCTTTTGGAATCGAATCTCGCGCATCCGCTTCGGTAAACAATGTCTGCCGCTGCAAGTTGCTCCACTCTACAAAGTCCCGGTCCACCAAGCGCAGCTCTGCCACGCCGGCACGCGCCAACATTTCCGCTTGTGCAGAACCCAGGGCGCCGCAGCCGATGACGATCACGACCGAGCTGGAGATGCGCTCTTGACCTTCTTCTTTAATGCCTGGAAAAACAAGGTGACGCGAATACCTTTCCCGATCCAAATCCGCCATGCATGTATTTTATGGCAACAGACCGCCAGAGACAAAACCGTCTCGTCTCAAACCCCTGACAGCAGCCGGAAAGCGCCCCATAAACTGGCTCCTGCCGACAGCCTGACGTGCTATAATCGGCGGCTATGAATAAGGCGCCGTCAAAAACATTGACGCGATCGCCAAGAAAAGTTGAGTCTCTCCCACGTCTTCCTGTTCAAATCTTTCTTTTCAGCCTGACGATTCTCATCATCGGAATTACGTGCGCAACTCTGTTTTTCTATTCCGTGTTCTCACGGATGGTGGAGGCCAAACTGAAGGAAGGTCTTCAGCATTATACGGCAGAAATCTACGCGCGACCTTACTCCATCATTCCAGGTCGCCGATTGACACAAAAACAACTGATTCAACGGCTGGAACGGCTCGGATATACCCGCAGCGTGAGTCGCATTCCGGCTACCTACCGCGAGGGCCCCATTGGGCTGGAGTTTATCAGCCGGCAGGGTAGAACCGTCGATGTCATTTTCTCGGACAGCGGAGTGAAATCCATCAACGTGGAGCGTCAACCCACGGGCGAGTTTGGGTTGGAACCGGAACTGATTTCCAATCTCTCGGACGGAAGCGGGAAGAAGCGCAAGTATGTTTCGTATGAGAATATCTCCGATGTATTGATCAAGGCGATTCTGGCGGCTGAGGACAAGCGTTTCTTTGACCATGTTGGCATTGATTTCTGGCGTATCTTAAAGGCAGCAATCATCGACATCCGAAGCAAGGAATTGGCGCAAGGGGGCAGCACTCTGACCCAACAGTGCGTCAAGAACCTTTTCCTAACGCAAGAGAAACGCCTTCAACGAAAGTTTCAAGAAATCTGCTTATCTCTGATCCTAGAAACTCGCCTCACCAAGCGACAGATTTTCGAGTTGTACGTAAACGAGGTTTACCTGGGACAGGAAGGCCCCTTCAGCATCACCGGATTTGGCCAGGCGGCAGCGATGTATTTCCACAAGAACATTCGAGACGTATCCTTGGCGGAAGCTGCATGCCTTGCGGGAATCATCTCGGCGCCAAACCGTTTTAATCCGTACCGGTATCCAGATCGAGCGCTAAAACAACGCAATCAGGTGTTGGACGCGATGGAGCTAAACGGGTTCATCACGTTCGCTCAGAAGGTGGCCGCCAAGACTGTGCCGGTCGCGTTGCAACCGGCGATTACTTATAACTATCTTGAAGCGCCTTATTTTGTCGACTATGTGGAAAGCCAACTCGTGCCGCGCTTCAGCCGGGAAGATCTTTACAAGAGGAACTACCGTATCTACACCACCTTAGATGCGGAACTGCAACGCGCCGCCTACGAGGCCGTACAGCAAGGAGCTGCTGAAATTGACAAACTCCTGGCAAAGCGCAAGGACGCCGGGAACGCGCAGGTTGCGCTGGTTGCTCTGGATCCCAAAACCGGAGAGATCCTGGCGATGATTGGGGGGAGGAATTTTGGGCAATCCCAGTACAACCGAATCACGATGGCACGCCGCCAGCCCGGATCTGCATTTAAGCCGTTCGTATACGCTGCGGCATTGGAAACGCCATTCACGGACACTGCACGAAAAGTCACGCCAGCAAGAATCTATCAAGACGAACCGTCCACATTCTACTTCGGGAACACCACTTACTCACCGAGGAATTTCGGGGATAAGTATCTGGGCCGTGTGAATGTACGCGAGGCATTGATGCACAGCCTCAACGTGGCAACCATGCACTTGGCTCAGGAGATCGGTTACCAGCAAATTGTTACCGTAGCCAGACGCGCCGGCTTTCGAGGTAATTTAAAACCTTATCCCTCCGTGGCTTTGGGAGCCTTCGAGGTCACGCCTCTTGAGATAGCCCAGGCGTACACGATCTTCCCTAATCAAGGGATATTACGCCGTGGGCATGCCATCCACCACATAGAAACCAACACCGGCACCCATCGGCAGACTTCGCCGCCTCCCGAAGAGGTAATTCACCCTGAAACCGCTTATCTGGTAACGTCACTGATGCAATCAGTGCTCGATCAAGGTACGGGTTCGGGAGCGCGGCAGCGCGGTTTTAGTCTTCCCGCCGCAGGAAAAACTGGAACGAGCAATGACGGTTGGTTTGTCGGATTCACTCCGGATCTGTTGTGCGTCACCTGGGTTGGGTTCGACGACAATCGCGATATCAATATGGTCGGCTCTGGATCGGCCTTACCCATTTGGACGGAGTTCATGAAACGTGCCGAGCACGAACTCCCACTCAGGGGCGCCGACTTTGAAAAACCTCCAAATGTAGTGACGGTAAATATCGATCCTTCAACCGGACTACTCGCCTCTCCTCGCTGCCTCAAGGTCCGCAGAGAGAATTTTATCTCCGGAACCGAGCCAACACTCCAGTGTCCGGAAAACATGCGGGGAAAGTTTCCTGCCTCATGGACCAATGCCGCTGGACGCTAGCTATAGATAGAATTCCGGTCGGGAGGGGCAATGGTCTGACCCAGCGCCCGGCGACAGAAGAACAAGGCCAAAATTTACAATCGCAAGGCTCTCAGCTTGCGTTCGGTGACCCGATCGACCTGAGGCAGTGGATGGCTTCCTTAACGGTAAATTTCCCCTCGTAAAGTGCCTTCCCTACAATCACTCCCTCCAATTGCGGTATCTCGGTGGCAAGCAGTTTCAAATCGCTCAGGGAGGCGACGCCTCCCGAAGCAATGACCTGAAAACCTTCGGCTGCCACCTGCTTCAGCAATGCCACATTAGGACCGCACAGCATGCCATCCCGTGAAATATCCGTGACCACCAGGTATTGCAGGGATGCTTGTCTCACTTCAGACAGAAACCTCTTCACACCGATGCCGCTGTCTGCTGTCCACCCGGCAACTCTGACCGTACCGCCATCTACATCCATTCCCACCGCAAGCTGGTTAGAAAACTCAGCAAGTTGCTGCAAAAAAGACCGCTCGACGGCGGCAGTTCCAATAACGCAGCGCGAAATACCACAACTCAACGCCTTGACGATCAAGGCCACACTACGTAATCCACCCCCCCACTGTAACCGTGCTTCAGGGAGACTCCTCGCAATCTCTTCGACTACGGATAGATTGGCTTGTACGCCGGTACGCGCTGCGTTCAAATCAACCACATGGATCCAAGTGGCGCCAGCGCGCGCAAAATTGGCGGCAATCTCCACGGGGTTGTCCGAATACACGGTAACTTGTTCGAAGCTACCTCTTTTCAGGCGCACACATTTACCGTCTAACAAATCAATTGCCGGGTAAAAATTCACGTGGCCTCTAAACCTACAGCATTCAACCAGCCGCGGGGCACCGACCAACCAGGGACGAACGAGGAATGTTTGGAGCTCTTCCTCCTACATTTTCAGAAAGTTCGCCAGTAGCGTCAGTCCCGGCTGCTGGCTCTTTTCCGGATGGCACTGGAATCCCCAAATGTTTTCACGCTGCACTACTGAAGGGAAGATTTCACCGTACTCGGTAACTCCTAAAATATCTTCCTCGCGTTCAGGCCAGCAAACATAAGAATGAACAAAATAAAAATAGGATTGTGAAGGGATTCGCTCGGTGATCTTTTCCGGTCGAGTCCAAGCGATCTGGTTCCAGCCGACATGGGGGATGGGTAAGGCTCCCTGCATCCTTTCGACCGTGCCGGGAATGAGCCCGATACCTCGAGTGGATCCGAACTCCTTGCCCTCAATAAAGAGTAACTGCATCCCCAAACAGAGTCCCAAAAGCGGCTTACCTTGCTCAATGTGCTTCCGCAAACAAGAAAGCAGGTCCAATTGATGGAGATTTTCCATACCCTGGCGAAATGACCCTACTCCCGGAAGAATCACACGATCGGCGGCCGCTACTTCCTCTTTCTGACTCGAAATCATCACATGGCCGCCTACCGATTCGATCGCCCGGCGGACAGAGCCCAGGTTGCAAATCTTGTAGTCGATCACCAAGGTCGTCATTCTAGGGCTCCCTTGGTGGAGGGAATACGAGTATCGCCCGGAATCACGAGCACCGCGTGGCGAAGGCTGCGCGCAACCGCTTTAAAGATTGCCTCCGCAATATGGTGGAGATTGGATCCATACACCAATTCGATATGTAGATTCATCTTCCCGGATACAGAGAAGGACCGCCAGAATTCCTCTAACAACTCAAAGGGGAGATCTCCGACGCACCCGTCACGAGTCGGAACGCGATAGACGAAATGCGGACGCCCAGACAAGTCAATCGCCACCCGAGCCAATGCTTCGTCCATCGGTGCATAGAAAAACCCGTAGCGTGTGATACCTCGCTTTTCACCCAGTGCCTGCATCACTGCCTGTCCCACGCAGATACCGGTATCTTCTACGGAGTGGTGCGGGTCAATCTGCAGATCCCCTTTGCAGGTCACATTTAAGTCGAAGGACCCGTGATTGCCAAATAAATCCAGCATATGATCAAGAAATCCAATGCCGGTCTTAATGTCGCACCTGCCACTGCCGTCCAGGTCAATCTCTACTCTTACTTCAGTCTCCCGAGTCTTACGCTCCACCTTTGCACACCGACTGTTCATTGGACACTCTCTCGTAATACTCGCAAGAACTCCAGGTTTTCCTCCGGCAATCCCACACTCACGCGCAGACAATTTTCCAATCCCCTGACCGAGGATACATCTCGGATCAAAATACCTTTCTGCCGCAAATTGGTGAAAACTCGCGCGGTATCTTTCATCCGAAACAATATAAAGTTGGCGCGAGACGGGAAAACTTCCACTCCCTGAATCTCGCTCATTTCGTTGTACAGCCGCTGCCGCTCCCGAATTAATTCCTGGATTGGCTCCAAAAAGCAGTCCAGATTGTCCAGCAAGGCTTCCGCCGCAGCGAGTGTCATAAAGTTTATATTGTAAGGCAATTTCACCTTGTTGATCTGTTCGATCACTTCAGGATGTCCCAACAGGTAACCGATCCTTAATCCAGCGGCGGCCATCGCCTTGGAAAATGTCCGGGTTATGATCAGATGTGGATTCCTATGCAGCAAGTCGACTCCGTGATATCCGCTGAACTCATGGTAGGCCTGATCGAGCACAACCAAACCGTCGGTCAATTCAAGGACTTCGCGCAAAACGTCACTTTCCAATAAAGTGCCAGTGGGATTGTTGGGAGAACAAAGGACCATCGCGTCTGGCCTTTCTTTGTCAATGGCCTCCAATAGTCCTCCTCTGGGGAAGCAACTGAAATCTTCAAAAGGAACTTCCAACACAGCAGCGGCGTTGCTCAGCCCCATGATGCGGTAAAGAGCAAAAGTAGGGGTCACAAGCAGCAATTTTTTCCCTCGCTCGAGAACCAGATGAAGGACGATCTGTAGCAACTCGTTGGAGCCATTGCCCACGGTGATCCCACCAGGAATCCACCCGGTATGCGCAGCTAGTTTTCGACACAACTCGGTCGCATGAAAATCCGGATAGCGTCCCCAGGAACGCTGCAGGATTTTTTCGGCCAGCAATACCTTGATGAATTCCGGCACATCAAAAGGATTCTCGTTTTGATTCAGCTTGATCTGGCAGGGCTGTGGCTTTAAGTGATAGGCAGAAATGCGGAGGATTTCGGGTTTTATCTTTTTTAGAGGGTCTTTAACCATTTATGCCAGTTTGTCAGTGGCCAAAGGTCGTTCACCAAAACCTCGCTGACATAGGCGAATCTCTTCCATCATTTCGCCTTTTCGAAGCGGATTGCTACCGCCCTGGCATGCGCCTGCAGACCTTCCGCGAGAGCAAGTTTCTCTACATATGGACCTGCTGCCTTTAGCTCATTGCGGGAATACTTGATGATACTGGTCCGCTTGATGAAGTCATATACACCAAGGGGGGATGAATAACGCGCCGTGCCACTCGTAGGCAATACGTGGTTGGGCCCCGCCCAATAATCACCCACCGCCTCTGGGGTAAACCTCCCAATGAAAATGGCTCCTGCGTTGACGATCCCCGCCAGATACGGTTTCTCATCGTCGACCATCAACTGCAGATGCTCAGGCGCTAGCTGATTCGTCCAAGCAATTGCCTGATCACGGGTTTCAGCCAGCAAAATAGCGCCCTTCTCCTCCAACGCGCGCTGTACGATCTGACGACGCGTCAAGCGCTGACATTGTTGTTGCACCTGACGCACGACCTTGCGGGCCAACACTTCCGAAGTGGTAATGCAAATCGCTACAGCCTCTTCGTCATGTTCCGCTTGAGCGAGCATGTCAGCGGCGACATAACCGGGTGGGACATCTTCGTGAGCTATCACCACTACCTCGGTAGGGCCTGCAATCATATCGATATCTACACAACCAAAAACTTTTTGCTTGGCCAAGGCCACAAACGTGTTCCCCGGACCTACGATCTTATCTACTCGCGCTATGGACTCTGTTCCAAATGCCAGAGCCGCGATCGCCTGTGCCCCACCGACACGATATACCTCGGTTACTTTCAATTCCATGCAAGCAGCGGCAAGCACCGGATGGCTCTCAAAAGAAGCGGGCGGCGAGACCGCAGCAATGCGTTTAACGCCTGCGATCTGCGCCGGAATCACATTCATCAAGAGAGTCGACGGATAGGCCGCTTTGCCGCCAGGAACGTAAACTCCTACAGCATGTAACGCTCGAACAAGCTGTCCTTGAAAACAGTCCCGCGGCCCCGTCTTCCAGCTCTTCTCCACTTGCCGTTCATGAAATGCCCGAACATTGCCAATTGCCTTACGCAATGCCTTCAACCATTGCACCTCGGCTTGCTTTGCCAGTCTCCTCAAATAGTCTTCCGGAATGCGAAATTCCTCCGGCCGCAAGTGGCAACTATCAAACCGGGCAGTTGCATCCATTACCGCCAAATCGCCACGCTTCCGGACATCGCGCAAAATCTTGTCCACCGTCTTTGCAGCCAATTTCTGGCTTGCCCCGACGCTGGAGCGGAACTCTCCTACAAACTGTTCGGCCGCGGACCCTGCCAGTATCCCGATCACAAAAGTTGTTTCTCCATTGAATCCAGCAATCTGCTGATCTCCCCTTGCTTCGTGTGGAAGCTTGCACGGTTGATGATCAGCCGGGCAGTGCACTGCATGATTTCTTCGACGATTACCAATCCGTTCTCGCGCAGCGTGTTTCCGGTTTCCACCAAGTCTACAATCCGCTCGGCGAGACCCAGGGCGGGAGCTAGCTCCACCGACCCGGACAGCGGGATCACTTCCACGGCTTCGCCACGCTCACGAAAAAATTGCTCTGCTATGCGTGGATATCGGGTGGCGACTCGCGCCGAGGGACGCGCACTGATACGGGAGAGCCCAGCCACCACCATCCGACAACGTCCGAACTGCAGATCCAATGGTTGGTGAACATCCGGCAAGAACTCACGCAACACATCGGTTCCGCAAATCCCCGCATCCGCGACTCCATATTCCACATAGGTGGGGAGATCCATTGGCTTGACCAAAACAAAGCGGTAGCTGCCGTCATCCGATGACACCTGCAATTTGCGCGTAGCTCCGATATCACGCGGAACCTGCATTCTACAGCCCGCCAGAAAGGAGAGGCTCTCATCCAAAATTCGCCCCTTCGGGAGCGCCATCACAATCATGACCCGTATTCCATGTGTATCCGCTTGTTTTGTTGACGCAATCGCATTGCAACCCGAAAATCCTGGAGTCTTTCCGCACTGGCTTGGGCCGGCGCACGGAGCAAGAGCGCGGTCATCAGCCTTTCCAAACCAACGGAAAATCCCACCGCTGGCAGTGACCGTCCAAACTTCGCAATCAAGGAGTCATAACGGCCTCCCCCACCGATTTCAAATCCCAAGTTCTCGCTGTAAACTTTAAAGATTAGACCCGTGTAATAATCGAGATCCCTGACCTCTCCCAAGTCAATCAGAAATCGGTCTGCGACACCCAAGGCCGAAAACTCATCGAAGATTTTTGCCAGTCGTTCCAGCGCCTCACGAGAGCGCTGATTCTTAACCACCAATTCCGCACGATCCAGAACTTCCCTTCGACCCGCCAGGCGCGGCAAGGCCTTGAGAAAATCGCGTTCTGCCTGCGGGATATCTAAGCTGGAAATCGTCTGAGCAATTCCCCAGGAATCTTTATGATCAACAAGATTCTTCAATGCCGCGCCCATCTCCCGTCCGAGGTCCAAGCTTTCCACAATGCCGTTGAAAAATTCCGCATGTCCCAACGGGATGATAATCGATTTCAGTCCAGCGCGCGCTAAAGCTTCCAACAACACGAGAAGGACTTCGATTTCGGCAGGGGGAGAATCGCTCCCTATCAATTCGACACCGGCCTGATAAAACTCCCGCTGCTGGCCTGCCTTTGGATTTTCGTGCCGAAAAACCTCCCCATCGTAGCAAAGGCGCAACGGGAGATCCGTGGTTGCATCGGCGGCAACCACTTTGGCTACTAGAGTCGTAATGTCGGGGCGCAACGCCAGCAAGCTGCCATCCCGGCCTACAAACGAGTACATGCGCTCTTCGACGGCCGAACCCAGGGCAATCTGAAAAGATTCCGCGTAGTCGATAATAGGCAGCACTAATTCCTGATAGCTCCACCCGTAAAAGGTTTCGCGAAGACGTTCCAGAATGATTCGGCGAATCCTCGAATCTGGGTCCTTCAAATACTGAACGCCAGGCGCAAGAGTGCGTAACTTTTGCATGACAAAAGCTTAAAATTTACTCTCAGGCGCAAACGATTACAAGGGGGTGGTGAAATTCGTGAAGGTGTAAAGCGGAGATGTCGCCCCATAGGACCTGATGTTTCCTATGGTAGCAACGGGAGGGCCGTGGAAATATCTGACTGTGTCCGACCGTTCGTCATAAGATGTCCGGTCAAGGCGGCCCCGGAAACGGTACGCCCTTAAAGTAAGGAGGAAACGTGGGCGCAATCAGTGAGTTCTCGCTGCTCGTACAGGTGTTTCTCAAGACCTATCGTTGGCGTCGGATCGACCCGATACCCTGGAAACCGTTGCTCAAGCCACTAGCCCAGTGTCGCCTTGCTCTAGTTTCCAGCGCCGGCTTTGTTCTGCCAAATCAGCCGCCGTTCGATGAGGCCAAGCGAGGTGGAGACCCAAGCTTCCGAGAAATCCCCAGCAACGTCGACGTCGCCAGTCTCCTGGATACCCACCGCAGCGAGTCGTTCAACCACAGCGGGATGGCGCAAGATCCAAATGTCGCTTTCCCGATCGATCGGGTGAGGGAGTTGGAAATGGTGGGGCGAATCGGAAGAGTCAACACGCGCCACCTGTCCTTTATGGGTTCCATTACCGCGCCCGGGCGCCTGATGCGAGAGACGGCCCCTGAGGCGGCGCGTCTGCTAGTGGAAGACGAGGTCGATGTAGCACTATTGGTACCGGTGTGACCGATGTGCAACCAGACCGTGGGTTTGGTGGCGGCCGAATTGGAGCGTCAGAGGATCTCCACTGTAGCCATCCAGTTGCTGCGCGAAGTAGCGGAGCATGTCCGGCCACCAAGAGCCCTGTTTGTTCCATTCCGTCACGGCTATCCATTGGACGTGCCCGGCAACCCAAAGCGCCAGCATACCGTGCTGGAGGCTGCCTTGCGGATTTTAGAGGACAGCAATCTCAGGCCGCCAGTCTTTGTTGAATTCCAACCTGAGCCAGACACAGGAGGACCCACGAAGACCGAATGATCAACCGACGAAGATTTTGTTTGATGTTTGCAGCGGGTCTATCCTTCCGTACGATTTCTTTTGCCCAGGACCGTGGAGAACCCTTCCTGGCGCGGATTCACAGAAACGCAAAAGGACAAACGATACCCTATCGCCTTTTTGTCCCCATGCATTACGACAAACAGAGTAAATACCCGCTGGTGCTTTGGTTGCATGGCAGTGGAGGTCGTGGCACCGACAACCGGAAGCAGATCTCCCAGGGCAATCGAATTGGCACCCACGTCTGGATTAAGCCTGAGAACCAAGCCAGGTATCCTTGTTTTGTACTTGCGCCTCAGAGCGATGAATGGGTCCGGCTCGATTCCTGGGAGGCGACCGATGAGTTGCGACTGACCGTGGAAATCGTCGATTCAATCCAGCGGGAGTTTGCCATTGATTCCCGACGTCTCTATGTGGCCGGACAATCCATGGGCGGCTATGGAACCTGGGCTCTTATCGCTCAGTATCCAAGAGTGTTTGCTGCCGCTGTGCCGATCGCGGGGGGCGGAGACACGCGGAAAGCATCATTGATTGCCCACATGCCCATCTGGGCTTTTCATGGGGAAAAGGACCCAACTGTAAAAGTCGAAGAGTCGCGAAATATGATTGAAGCGATTCGAAAGGCCGGAGGTAATCCTGGATACACCGAATACGAGGGCGCTGGACACGAAATCTGGAACCGAGTCTTCAGAGAGCAGGAATTGTTGCCTTGGGTATTCGCCCAAAAGTTGAAATAAGCGGAGTCCGGATCATACGCAATCCGCAATCAAAAGAGTTCACGAATCTTCACCCCATCTCCCAAGGTTGTGGCTCCATTTCCCTGACTAGCTGCATTTCCAACCACGCCGGTGTTGGCTCTTTCCCCGTAAAGATCCTTATCTGCTCGACTGCTTGGCGAATAAACATCTCCCAACCTGAAATAGTCTCCAATCCTAACTCCTCGGCTGCGCGCAGAAACCTTGTCTGTCGCGGGATATAAATGAGATCGTAGGCGATTTCAAATCGCCTTAACAGAGCAAGAGGCACAGCCATCGCCTCCGTTGCTGGCGACATGCCGACAGAAGTCGCATTGACGATCAACTCCCCAGAGATTTCTAACTGCTTCCCCAGCAAATACGTCTTGGTGTTGAATTCTGTGGCGAAAGCCCGCAATGCCTCCTCACGCCGTCCCAGGACGACGACTTGAGCCCCTTCGGAAACAAGCGCTGCCACGGCGGTACGGGCTACTCCGCCCGTACCCACGACACAAGCACGCAGGCCCGAGATCCGCCGACGTTCCCGAAGCGGTTCCACAAATCCCACCCAATCCGTATTCCATCCGAGATAGACCTCGCCTTCCTTTCGCACGGTGTTCACCACTCCGCTCATGCGGGAGGCCGTATCCTGTAGAACACAGCACCTAGCCATTTCTGCTTTCCACGGAAGTGTTACGCTCCACCCCAAAATCCCCAACTTGTCCGCCAATCTCAAAAAAACGCCCAAGTTATCAACGCAAATCGCCACATAAATGGCGTTCAAGGCCATGGCTTGATACGCGGAGTTGTGAAGCCATGGAGAACGCGAATGCACAACAGGATTGCCAATCACTGCAAAGATCTTGCTATCGGGACAAAGGTAGTGGAAACGATACAGCTCAAGATCAGCCCCAGTAAGTTGGCCCTCCGCGGTGGGCGCATCCAATGCTACATAGGTCCACTCCGATCCCAGACAAGGGGACAAGAGGCGAAGCAGTTTGCCATTTTCACCCATACCTAAAACGACGAACCTCTTTCCCCTTCTCTTCAACCAATGCGCGCACTCCACAAGCCGCTCAAGGTCCTCCGTCTGATTCACTTGTGCGGCCACCTTGATCACCTTGCAAGGAACTTCCGCCATGCGCATCACCTGTTGAGCAATATCCAGCGGTGTTTTTTGGAAATCATGAAATGACAGAACCAAATTCTCTGCAAAAGACGACAACGCGGATCCCAGCCCGGATTTCCATTCCACGTCAACCCAGCGGGCACCATGTTGTAACGCCAAGTGATACTCATGCAGGCGCTGCCCTTGGCGTGGATTATCGCGCCCCCCCTCGTCGGGACTTCGATGGGTCCACAAAATCGGGCGAGGAGCTTGCCTGAGAATCAAAGAGACATCAGGCGCGTATTCAAATGCATCCGCTCGTATTTCGAAGATGTCGCAATGTGGAGCCAGTTCTGCCATCTTGTCCCGACATTCCTGGCCGGTCCGAAGAGATAGAGGGACGCAAACTTGGGTCATCCCGCATACTCCCCAGGTTTTCCTTCTCTAAAAATCTGCGCCGTGAATTTTTCGATGACGGCTCCGAGCCGCCAACCGTCCCGCGGCAATCCAGCTTTCAAACATGTTTCTTCCAAGAAACGCGCCCGGTTCCAGCTTCGTTGAACAGCGACTTGGGGAAGCAGAAGACCTCGACACGATCCCATCGAAACCAACAATCCGTGCTTGCCGAGCTCAATCTCTTCCAAATCCGTGACGGCGGCGAAAGGGGAGAGAACAGATATCTCAATTTCCAGCTCCTTTAATTCCTCTGCCTGCAGTGGCAAGAATCGGGGATCCTCCAACGCAGCAGCCAGAGCCAATTCCACGACGCTACGATAAAGTGGACGATCAGCACGCAAATGACCAACACAGCCGCGCAAATCCTTACCCCGATGCAGCGAGACAAAGACACCAGCCGCTAGCTGTAAAGAGGAATGCCTAGGCTGATAATCCGGGATGGAGTCGGTTTGGAAAAAAAATTCTAGAGTGCGTCGGGCAAGCCCAAGGAGCTCAAACTGTTCTCCTGGGCTTAGGTCAAACATTCGACTTTTCGCCCTGCTTTGTCATTAAAGGAATCGCTTTCTGTCGCTGGCGGTACTTCACCCTTTCGTCGATCTGACTCCAAAATCTCCAGAAATACTGGATCATGGAGATGATAGAAAAGGCGACTACCGCCCATAGCAAAATTTCTCCAATCCATCGGAAAATGGAATCTTTGACGGCGCTACCACAAATAAGAAGGGTAACGGCAAGCACCTGGAACACCATTTTGAATTTCCCCATGGTAGAGGCGTCGATGGTGAAGCCCTCGGCAGAAGCGATACTGCGCAATCCACTGACGGCAAACTCGCGCCCGACAATGACAACCACCATCCACGCCGGCACAATCTGCATTTGCACCAGCGCAATAAAGGCAGAAGCCACGAGTAATTTATCCGCAATCGGATCCAACAGTATTCCCAACGTAGTGACTTGATTCCGCTTACGAGCCAAGTAGCCGTCCAACCAGTCGGTAAACGAGGCGCCGACAAACAATAAGCCTCCCCAGAATTCCCTCTGCTGAATGGTCCCCGTGAGTAAAATGGCAACAAGGAGAGGCACAACAAAGATCCTCGAGATGGTCAGTGAATTGGGCAGATTCATAATTCCGAAAGTCGCCGCGCGCGATTTGGTCTCTCAACCCAATGCTCGGCACTGACGACCCTACGACTCGGCGCCGCCGGATGGCTGAATCATCCCAGGCGGATCGGCCAACATAGGATATCACCACTTCTATCGAACGCATAACATTGTACACCTCTCCCACGAAGTGCTCTGGTGAGTTTCCACCCAGAACCCAGGCGTCACTTACCAAACACAAAGAAGGGAACATACCTGTCACCAGGGATCTATAGGCCATGAAATCCACTCCGCAACCCGGCCAACCTGGCGCCACTCCGTCTGCCTCTCCAACCGGGTTCAACGGCTAAGTACCTCAGCGGCGAAGTAATTTTTTGCGCGGCTCTCAATCAGCGAGAAGCCGGTATTCGGCGAGCACTTGTTATTATATATGATAATAGAACCCCAAAATCCGATGATTTTCGTGATTCAGTCTAACTGGCTGCTGTATCAACTAAACAATAGATAAAAATACACTTAAATGGATTTTTAAGATTTTCGACTTGCACATTCCACTGGATCGATCAGCCACTGAAGAAAGCTGGAATTTAGATATTAAGTCCATTGATATCAGTCGGTTAATGTAATTGAACTTGACAGCCGCCCCGGCTTAGTGCTAAAGTCCGAGTGATGTTTTCCTTGATTTAAAGTGCAAGAAGGATTCGCAAATCGCGGAAAACAATTGACAAAAAAAGTCTGGATGCCTATCCAGACTTTTTTTTAGATAAAAATGGGAAGGAGGTTTTATGAATTCTTCGGACGAAAAAGATCGGGTTTGGATCTTTGCTTCGACGCTCTTTGCCATCTTTCTCCTGCTTTTTTCGGGATTGGCCATTGAATACACCAGTCCTCACCAGGAACCGGATGCGACCGTCCAGGTCCAGGAGACCGTTGAAGATTTCTTGGTCGTCACTTCCCCGCTGGCGGCGACCAGCCAACCATTCAAACGAGAATTTCTGGCAACAGCTTACAGTGATTATGGGATTACCAAGTCAGGAGTTCTGGTAGCCATTGGGATTGTAGCAGCAGATCCAAATGTGCTTCCCATCGGCTCGATCATCCAAGTTGATGCTGGCGTTTACTCCGGAATCTACACTGTCATGGATACGGGGGGCGATGTGAGAGGCCACAAAATAGACATTTTTATTCCAGACTACGACGAAGCCGTACGTTTTGGCATGCGCAAGGTAGCCGTGCGGGTGTTGCGCCATGGCTGGAATCCCCAAGGAGAGACACCAGCATCTGGATAAAATACTGTAAAATAGTGACTTGCGCCTATTTCGACGACACAAAGATACTGAAAATTCACACTCACGTCTATGACCTGGAGGATTGGGGGGGGAGGCCCACGTCAGCATCCTAACCGCTGCCGAGTCGTTCTACCCCCATCAATGACAGGGGAGGCCTGCCCGTTCCCGCAGTCCCAAAACCTCATACCACACACGACCCCGCTACTCACCCAGTGGTGTGGAAGTTCTTGTTCTAACCTTAGTACCTCAATTCATAAATACGGTAACGTTTGCTGATAAGGCTTGCGAGGCCAGATCCAGGAGCGAGGAGAAGTCGATGCAGGGACATCGGCAACGACGAGCGCCCAGATTACCCGCAACCCCCATCAACCCAGAGGGTTGCGTCGGGAGGGCCTCGCTGTCTTTGTTGTTCCTCCTCGCCAATGGGCCCTGCATTGACTCGTTGTCGCTCTGCGAAATCAGGCCGATTGCGCCCGCAACCAACGTTATCGTATTTATGAATCGAGGTGCTTAGTGTCCGGGTTCACAGTTGCGATGACGTCTGTGAAAAGGCAGGATAAGTTTCTTATAATTAAAGTTGTGAATCCCGATCTGCAAATTAAGCTGCAAAACCTCCCCGCTAAACCCGGCGTCTATCTGTTCCGGAATCTTGAGGGGAAAATCATTTACATCGGGAAGGCGAAGAATCTGCAGCATCGAGTCCACTCCTACTTCCGGCAGGGTCGCGTGCCCGATCCGAAGACGGAAGCCATGATCCAGGAAATTGACGACGTGGAATTCCTGGTAACCGACTCCGAACTGGAAGCTTTCATGCTCGAGAGCAACCTAGTCAAAGACAACGGGCCCAAGTACAACGTTCGCCTCAAAGATGACAAACGCTTCCTGATGATTAAACTGACCGTCAACGAGGCTTATCCACGTGTGATGCTAACGCGCCGAGTGGCCAACGACAGCGCTCTTTATTTCGGACCCTATCTTCCTGCCTCTTTGGCCCGAAACACGATCAAGCTCATTAACCGATCTTTTCAGCTTCGCACTTGTGACATAGAGATCGACGGAAAGAGGGATCGGCCTTGCCTAGAATACCACATCAAGCGCTGTCTGGGGCCTTGCGTTACCGGACTGTGTGTCCCTGGGCAGTACCGAAGCGCCGTGAATGATGTTGTGCTTTTGCTGCAAGGCAAAAACGAGCAACTCGCCGCTAAGTTGGAGCAAAAGATGATGGCGGCAGCCGAGGAAGCCCGGTTTGAGGCCGCCGCGTTTTATCGAGACCGTCTGAACATCATTCGCGATTTGGCGCGCAGCCAAAGAATGATCAATAACCGACTGGACAACGTGGATGTTTTCGGTTACCACCGTGAGGGCTCTCGCTTGGCTCTCCAGCTCTTTACAATGCGCGAAGGCAAGTTATTGGGGAAGAAGGAATTTTTCTGGGAGGGCCTCCTGAGTTTTGAACCCGCCCAATTCCTGCGCGAAGCAACGCAGCAGTTCTACATTGTCGGCACGTTTATTCCGACTACGATTTACGTACCGGAAGAAATTGAAGATCAGGAGTTGATGGAAACCTGGCTATCAGAAAGGAGCGGCCAGCGTGTTCACATCTATGTCCCCCGCCGTGGCAAGAAGCGACAACTAGTAGAGTTCGCCACCAGGAATGCAAAAATTGCCTTCGACGCCCGGTTCCGAATCTCACGCTCAACCAAGATCCAGGTGTTACATCAACTCGAGGAGGCGCTTGACCTGCCCCATCCGCCTTCCCGCATCGAGGCGTTTGACATCTCAAACATTCAAGGCAGCGAAACGGTTGCCAGTATGGTGGTCTGCGTCGATGGGGTGATGAACAAGGGCCAGTACCGCAAGTTTAAGGTGCGGTCGGTCTCCAGCCCGGATGACTTTGCTTCTCTGCGGGAGGTCGTGTACCGACGTTACCGAAAGCTCTTAACCGGAGAACACTCCCTGCCTGACCTGATTCTGATCGATGGTGGCAAAGGACAACTGCATGCGGCAGCCGAGGCTCTCGACAAGCTGAACCTGGATATCCCTCTGGCAAGTATCGCCAAACGGGAAGAAACGATCTTCGTGCGCGGCTGGGACGACCCGGTGGAGCTGGAGAAAACTTCACCGGTGTTGCATCTGATTCAGGAAATCCGCGACGAAGCACATCGTTTCGCGGTTACCTATCATCGCAAGCGCCGCAGCATCCGCGATGCTCAGTCAGAGCTCGACAGCGTCATTGGAATCGGAGAGGTGCGCAAGAAAACCCTGCTGCGATATTTTGGATCCTTAAAGCGCATCCGGGACGCTTCCGAAACCGAATTGGCCAAGGTTGTGGGCCCTAAGGCAGCCAGGGCCGTCAAGGAAGGGCTGGGATAAGTCAGAGAGCGTAATGTGGCTGTTACTGTACCGAGCACGATCGGGTGCGGGCAACCCAATCCCCAATCCGCAATCCGCAATCGAGTCAGGGTCTTCCCGCCATCTTCTCAACCACTTGCCCGGGCACCTCAAAACAGCGACGACAGCGAGCTTCGTACGCCCCCTCGGCTCCCACTACGATGCGCTGGTCGCTGTCGATAAGCCGCTGGGTGTAATTGGCAGGATTACCGCAGCGCACACAAATGGCGAGTGTTTTGGTGATATACTCCGCGGTCGCCAGTAATTGTGGCACCGGTTCAAAAGGCCGACCCATATAGTCCTTGTCCAGTCCCGCCACAATCACCCGCTTGCCCATATTCGCCAGCTTGTCGCAAACGACAACAATCTCCTCGTCCAAAAACTGCACTTCATCGATGCCGATCACTTCCGTCCGCGCTTCTACGGCTTCCCACACCTCCTGAGAATTAGACACCAATTGAGATTTGATTCTCAGTTCACTATGCGAAACAATGTGGTCGATGTCGTATCGATCGTCCATACGAGGCTTGAAAATTTGAACCCGCTGGCGGGCAATCTGGGCGCGGCGCAACCGGCGAATTAGCTCTTCGCTTTTTCCGCTAAACATGCTGCCACAGATCACCTCCACCCAACCGACATTGCCGCGGAATGGACTATTCATAAGCCTTCTTATTGTAAAAGGGCGCAAAGGCGCATATCAACGCGATGACAAAAGAGTGCTTTCGCGTCAGGATGTCCTGTGTCAGAATCCCCCAAGTCCCTTGCTTGCTGCGAATATTGGTCTCCTTGGCAAATCGATCGATCGCGATTCCCAGCTCCACACCTCGGTCGAGCACGGTGGTGGCAATCCTCGACGGCACCAAAATGTTGCCGCTGCTACCCAGGTAACCGCGGTGACCATCGGTGACGAAGGCCCAACTCTGCAGGAATGTCATTCGCTTTCCGCGGTCCTCTATCACGTGAAATCCACCTTCCATGCCAACATAGAAATCGGCTTCACTTTTTTCCTTTTTCAACTGCAGAATCAACGATTCGGCCCGGCTTTGGGCCCCTTCCATGAGTTCCTTCATCGAAGTGGGCATGCGAGGAGCGCTGCTGCTGACATCATAAGGCAAATATTCGGCGACCTCGTCGTCGCGCAACAACTGCGACTTGAAAAGTTCAAAGGCTTCTCTGACGGCTTCAACCTTAAGTTCCCGTAGCGTGCCAATTGCGATTTTCATTGGATGGGAATCTTAATGCGTTCGCGCGCCACGGGTCAAGGATTGCAGGCCTCAGGTCGCGATTGCAGTTGAAGAGCGCCCGTCGGCAGCCCCCAAGTCCGCAATCACTGGAGCCGCTCTCGGACCTTCGCATTGATGGCTTTTCCATCAACCGCCTGTCCTTCGAAACGCCGCATGACTGCCTTCATTACAGCTCCAATGTCGCGGGCTGACATCGCATTTGCTTCGCGGATCGCCTCATCAATCGCTGCATCAATTTCCGCAGAGGAAGGCGCTTTCGGCAGATATTTCTCGATCAGGACAATTTCCTGCAGCTCTTTACTTGCCAATTCCGGCCTTCTCCCTCTCTGGTACTGCTCGGCTGCGTCTCGCCTTTGTTTGATCGATGTTCCCAGAACTTTTGTTGTCTCGGCGTCAGACAGTTCGTGGCCAAGTTCGATTTCTTTATTCTTGACCGCAGCCTTAACCATGCGCAGCACATCCACCCGCAAAGCATCCCTTGCTTTCATAGCTGATTTAAGATCTTCGTTGAATTGATCTCGTAACAACATCGACTCTCCCCCGAATTTCAAATTGCGGATGACAGCGAATTGTCTATCGTCTGTAGCCCATCGCAGGTTGAGGCACGGTTCATCCGCAGGAATCAAAGACCACGGATAGCACTTTCATCTGCAATCCCAAACGACTACTCTCCCAGAAGCTCAAGCATCTGCTCATGAATCTTGCCATTGCTGGCCAGTATCTGGCTCTGGTAAACATCTATTTCAGCCCCGCGGAAATTTGTCACCTTTCCACCCGCTTCCTGCACCATCAAAATCCCCGCAGCAATGTCCCATGGTCGCAGTTTCAATTCCCAAAAACCATCAAAGCGACCCGCCGCGACATAGGCCAGATTCAAAGCGGCAGAACCGTCGCGCCGCACTGCACGGGCCGTCTTCAGAAATCGGGCAAAGTACTCAAGATTCGTGTGAGGTGGGATACGCACGTCGTAGGGAAAACCGGTCACGGTGAGCGCTTCTCCCAGGTCTGCAACAACCGAGACGTGTACCTCTCTCCCATTGAGTCGCGTTCCCTCACCCCTGATCGCAGTGAACATCTCTTTCAGCGGAGGACCGTAAATGGCGCCCGCAACTACGACCCCGTTTACCTCAATCGCGATGGAAACACAATAAACCGGATAGCCATGCGCGTAATTGGTGGTTCCATCCAGAGGATCGATGATCCATTTGTAGATACTCTCCTTATCAGCGTCAACATGGCTGCTTTCTTCCGCCAAAATTGCATGGCCGGGAAAATGACGGGCGATATAGTCGACGATGATTTGCTCAGACTTCACGTCCATGTCGGTGACAAGGTCGATAGCACTTGTCTTTTTCTTCACCTGGAGAGCTTTTCCAAAGTTACTTTCGAGAACCGATCCGGCTAAACGAGCCGCGGCTGAGGCCACTTCCAGCAAGCTATCCCCTCCTTCCGTGCGCATGATACTCTTGCCCATGTGCCACCGCCGTTGCGCGTCTCCGCGTCAGCGGGTTTCAAGAGTGGCTTGCCGTCGTCGCAGATTGGCTACCGCCTGCGCAGCAATCCCCTCGGTACGCCCTATGGCTCCGCAGCCCTCCATGGTGGTAGCTTTAACGGCTACCTGTGACGGCAGAATGTCTAACACCATCGCAATCCGCTGTCTCATCTGGTCGCGATAGGGAGAAATCTTGGGAGCTTCCATCAAAAGCGTGGTATCCACATTTTCAATTTCAAACCCATAATCACTCACCTTCGCCCACACACGCCGCAGCAACTCTAGGCTCGGGATGTCCTTGTACTGAGGATCAGTATCAGGAAAATAATAACCGATGTCCTCTAGACCCGCTGCACCTAACAAGGCATCACAAATGGCGTGTATCAGTACATCCGCGTCGGAATACCCTTCAAGTCCGCGAACATAATCGATCTCCACTCCGCCCAGAACCAACTTGCGTCCGGTCACCAGCCGATGGAAGTCAAATCCGATGCCGACCCGAGTTATCTGGTCCGACACTCCTTACCCTTTCTGTATCTGACCAAGCAGGTGCTCGGCATACTGAAAATCTTCGGGATAGGTGATCTTGATGTTTCGCTTATCACCGGCCACAGCAGCGACGGGCAATCCGACAAATTCAAACATTGATGCTTCGTCCGTCCAGACGCGATCCTGTGGGACTGACTGGAAAACACGTACGAGGGCTTCCCGTCGGAACACCTGAGGAGTCTGGGCGCAAAAAATTCTGCTCCGATCCACCGTCCGGATCACCTGAGCATGGGAAATTTCTTTCAGAGTCTCTGTGACAGGAGTAACCGGAATTGCAGCGCCGCGCTCGCTGGCGGTATCAATCAACAAATCGACCAATTGTGGACTAATGAAGGGGCGCGCCGCATCATGAACTAAGACAACCTCCAGAGCTGCGGTTACAATATCTAAGCCATGTCTGACGGAGTCTTGCCGTCTAGCTCCCCCGGTAGTCCATTTCAACTTGGAAACCCCCTGCGCCGCCTTTTGAAAATCCGGCATTCCTCCCCCTGGAACGACAAGGACGATCTCATGGATTCTTTCTACCTTCTCCAAAGCAAGGACCGACCAGAGAAACAAAGGGAGACCCCCCAACAAAAGTAACTGTTTCGGGACGTCCTGATTAAGCCGAGACCCAAGGCCGCCTGCCGCGACAATTGCAGCGCCCTTCATTGGTGGACGGAGGGTGGAAGATTGTGGAAACAGCGACCGAAAATCCTAAAGCACAGCAGCGGGAGAGGAAAAGAGAGTGACGCGACAAGAGGACGACACAGAGACGCGGTGACTGCCATCGCCTCACCGGGTCTCCTCGCCCCCCTGTCACTCTGACCATCGCTGATTAAATCCAAGTTCCCGCCTTGGGTCGCTCTCGCACTTGAAACCTGGACCCATCACATCTGACTATGAACTCGGTCGCGATCAAACTCGACTTTATTATCTGACTGCTCAGCGAACTTACCGAAGATCATCTTGCCAGCGGTCGTCTGCAATACACTCGTAACCAAAATATCCACGGTTTTGCCAATCATCTTTCGCGCGTTGTCTACCACAACCATGGTGCCGTCGTCCAGATATGCGACACCCTGGTTGTACTCTTTCCCTTCCTTCAGAATAAATACGCGCATGGTTTCGCCTGGCAGCACCACCGGTTTGATCGCGTTAGCCAGCTCGTTGATATTGAGAACCTCCACGCCGCGCAGTTGCGCCACTTTGTTCAGATTAAAATCATTCGTCACAATCTTTGCTCCGGTGCGCCGGGCTAGTTCGATCAACTTCATATCTACTTCGCGGATTTCTGGAAAATCCATCTCCACAATCTGCACATTCAGATTCGCGTTCTTCTGAATCTTTTGCAAAATATCCAACCCGCGCCGGCCACGGTTGCGCTTGATCGAGTCGGCAGAATCAGCGACCAACTGCAATTCCCGTAATACAAATTCGGGTACCAAGATCTGCCCCTCCAAGAATCCGGTTTCAATGATATCAGCCACACGCCCGTCAATGATCACACTGGTGTCGAGGATGTTGGTAAACTTCTTGCCGGCCCGATCCCCGAGGAACTCTTCGAGGCTAAGGAACTCCCCCTTAGCCACTCCCAAGACCAGTCCCACGTAGGTCATGAAAGCGAGAATCAAAACTTGGAGAAAAGTCGCGCTCGGAGAATCAAAGAAGGTCATGCGCGACAGCACCAAGCTGATCAAGCTGGCGCCCAAAATGCCGGCGATAGAACCAAACGCGGCGCCCACCAAAGCTTTCAAGGATAAACGGCGTACACGCATCTCAAACACGACGATAGCGAGCGCCAGAATACCACCAAAGATAAGAGCATGGGGAACGGCAGGAAGTCCAAAGGGTCGGAAATAATAGCTTGTAGCCGCCAGGATTATTACAAATAATACTCGTAAACTCCACAAGCCCATCGGAGTCTCCTTTCCCGGTTTGCGAAATGAGAATAGTTTCTTACAGGTAAAATCTCTACCGAGTTACTCTAACGACTTATCATAAGGAATTTCTTTCATTTTTACAAATAATTTAAATCATTAAGGTTAGAGTTCACTCCCAGAAACGGCGTTGAAAGGCGCCGGCGCGGCTTAACCATGGGCGGCGCATCGCTGATTCATTTCCTATCTTCGACTACAGGAGCAACCGCTGCAGGTCCGGCTGTAGACTTTGCATTCCGATCAATTCCAGACCTTCGACTTCCTCCGAAAGCGGTAGGTTTCCGGCTGGCAGAGCGCAGCGGGAGAATCCAAGAGAGCGCGCTTCACGAGCCCGAAGTCCGGCGGCGCAAACCGACCGCACCTCCCCGGCAAGGCCAAGCTCGCCAAACACTACCAGGTCGGGATCGGTGGGTCGATTTAAAAGACTCGAAACCACTGCCACAGTGATCGCCAGGTCGACGGCCGGCTCCACCAGAGACAATCCGCCGACTGCATTGACATAGACATCGCAGGCATGCAATTCATACCCGCACCTGCGTTGCAACATGGCCAAAAGAAGGGAAAGGCGATTGGAGTCCAATCCATTCGTGGTTCGCTTTCCTGTTCCGTACTGGCTGACGGAAACCAGTGCCTGGACTTCCACCAGAAGCGGACGCGTCCCTTCCATAGAGCCGAGCACAACAGATCCCGGCATCCCAGCGCTTCGTTCCGTCAGAAATAACTTGGAAGGATTGGAAACAGGCCGCAGACCAAGCCCCGACATTTCAAAGACTCCTAGTTCGCTGGAAGCACCAAATCGATTCTTGGCGGCGCGCACCAACCGGTAGCTCTGATCGCGGCTTCCTTCAAAATAAAGCACTACGTCCACAATGTGCTCCAGCGTTTTTGGTCCCGCAAGTGACCCTTCTTTGGTGATATGGCCGATCAAGAACACGGGAACTTCCCTTCCTTTGGCAAAATAGAGCAACTGTGAGGCAACTTCTCTGACCTGGGTCACCGTGCCGGCCGAAGATTCCATCCTGCTGCTGTAAACGGTCTGCACTGAATCCACCACCACGCAGTGCGGTTGAATGCGATCCATCTCCGCCAGTATTTTCTCCAGGCAAGTCTCGGCAAATAGGTAGAGCCTGTCCCCGCGGATTTGGAGCCGCATTCCCCGCAATTTTATCTGGTGAGCCGATTCCTCGCCGCTCACGTACAGAACACGCATTCCCTGTTGCGCCAGCGTTTCGCAGATCTGCAACAGCAAAGTCGATTTTCCGATCCCCGGTTCCCCGCCAAGCAACACGACCGATCCTGGGACCAAGCCGCCACCAAGCACTCGATCAAACTCGGGATTTGCCGTCGTAATGCGTTGCCCGTCCCAGTTCTCAATCTCCGGATAGTGCTCTACCTTTGCGTCAGAACGCAGCACGATTGCCGGGCGATCCTGCGGAACCTCTTCAATGAAACTGTTCCACGCCTCACAGTCCGGGCACCTTCCCAGCCACTTCGAGGACTGGTAACCGCAAGCCTGGCACGAGAAAATATTCTTTGCTGTTCTCAAACGTATATCCGCGTAGCACGCGCCCCGATGGCGCAAAGCACTTCCCAAGGAATCGTCCCCAGGTCGGCCGCAAGATGCGCGGCGTTTCTCTTGTCATTGAGAATCGAAAACTCAGTCTCCATCGTGACATCCACATCCGTAACATCCACCACGATCATGTCCATCGTCACCATCCCCAGAACCCTGCACACCTGGCCTTCGGCTAATACATAACCCGAGTTGGAAAATTTTCGCGAAAATCCATCCGCATAACCCACCGGAAGAGTAGCAACGCGGCTTTTCCGTGTGGTGATGAAGGTCCTGGAATAGGAAATCGGAGATCCTGAGGGGACTGCGTCGATTCGCAATGGCCGCGCTTTCCAATGGAGCACGGGCTTCACATCAATCGCAACTTCGCCGGGGACAGGATTGTAGCCATACAGAATAATTCCCACCCGCACAAAGTCAAAGAGTGCGTCCCCAAACCGAAGGCCGGCACTGTTGGCGATGTGTCTCACTCCAAAGCCGCCTCCTCGAGTGACGGCATCGAAACGTTCCAGTTGCTGTCGTGAGAACATTTCGTCCCTCTCGTCAGACGATGAAAGATGTGAGTAGGCACCGGTAACCTGAATCCTGCTTCCACACAGGCGTTCGCGGACGGAATGGAGGTCAACTTCTGAAAGCCCGAGCCGATTCATGCCCGAGTTGAATTCCAAATGTGCGCGAAGCGCTTGTTCGGACGCGATCAGGCGGTCGCATTCCTCCACGGAATGGATTGAGACGGCCAGATCATATTCTGCCGCAATCCGTTCCTGTGAAGGGGGCACTCCGCAAAGAACCAAAATTTCCGCGTCGATCCCGTTCTGCCGCAACTCTGCGCCTTCCTCGATGTTAGCCACTGCAAAGCGTTCCACACCAAGGTGTTGAAGGAATTGTGATACCGCTACCGCCCCGTGCCCATAGGCATCTGCCTTTACTACGCAGCACACGGCAGAAGCACCGACATGACGGCGAATTGCGCCCAAATTTTCTTCCAGACGGGAGAGGGAGACTTCTGCCCAGCAAGGGTAAATGCCGGGAGGGAGATGAGAAATCACTCTTGTCTCGCGGGATTTTCAAACCGGGTGTATTCGCCCTGAAAGACCAATTTGATGGAACCAGTCGGACCATTGCGCTGCTTGCCGATGATCAGCTCGAGGATGCGATCATCCCCAAAACTCTGGGAGTCATCGGACTGAGCAGGCGGTTTATACAGGAACAACACTAGGTCGGCGTCCTGTTCAATTGAACCGCTCTCACGCAAGTCGGATAACTGGGGACGATGGTCTCCCCGACGCTGTTCCGGGGCGCGGCTTAACTGGGAGATGGCAACCACTGGCACATTCAGCTCTTTCGCCAGTGCCTTCAGCCCACGCGAAATCGCGGAAATCTCCTGTTGTCGGTTCTCATAGCGCCCCCGACCTGACATCAGCTGCAGGTAGTCCACCATCACGATATCCAAACCTGCGTCGGCTTTTAACCGACGGGCTTTCGAACGCATCTCCACAATGGAGATCCCGGCAGTATCGTCAATGTAAATCTTCGCTGCCGATAGCCCCTCGGCAGCCTCTACAATCTTACGGATCCCTTCCCGTCCAAGGGTTCCATTGCGCGCCCGCGAGGCATCCTGGCGTGCTTCGGCGCAAAGCAGGCGATGCACTAGCTGCGTGCCAGCCATCTCGAGGCTAAAAACTCCTACCACCATTCCTTGGCGCAAAGCAGCGTGAGCAGCCACATTCAAACAGAAACTGGTTTTCCCCAACCCCGGCCGGGCCGCGACAATGATCAATTCTGATCGTTGAAATCCCGACGTCAACGGATCTAGATCGAAGAATCCTGTCGCCACACCCGTCACCATCTCCTGCCGACCGGCACGCTGCTCAATACTGGCAATCGAGTGCTTCAGTAACTCGTTGATTTCAACAAAGCCCGTTTGGATGTTGTCCTGGCTGATTTCAAAAATCGATTTCTCCGCCTGCTCCAGGATATCGAGCGCGTCTTCTTCCGTTGCAAAGCTTCTCAGCACGATCTCATTTGCGGAGTAAATCAGCCGCCGCAGAATCGATTTATCCTTGACGATGCGCGCATAGTGCTCAACATTGCTGGTCCGAGGAACTCCGTCAACCAAGGAAGCAACATAGGCGGCGCCGCCCACTGCCTCAAGCTCGTTGAACCGAGCCAGCTCATCTTTGAGTGTGATCAAGTCGATGGGTCGCGAATTGGCAGAAAGTTCCTCCATGCGCGTAAACAGTTTCTTGTGGCTCTCCAAATAAAAATCGTCTTTCCTGAGAAATTCAGCGGCATGGTTATACAGACGATCGTCCAGCAGAATGGCCCCCAGCACGGACCGCTCCGCCTCTACATTGTGCGGGAGTGTCTTTTCCAGGGTGATGTCTCGACTCGCCATGCTTAGCGCAACTTATGTTGAATTGTAACGCGGTCTTCCCGATCCGACGCAGCAGTCGGTTTCCGCTTCTCAGGTGGCTCATCCAGTCCACCGATTCCTTTATATTAAGAAATTTTCGCTGCCACCGTGTGGATGATTTTCAACTTCGCGAAAATTTCTGTGGATGAAAATGAGGAATTGCTGTGGAAAATGTGTCGGTTACTGTGAAAATCTGCGCAAAAATGCGGGAAGACTTCTTCGGCGGCGCCCCGGGTTGAAGCCCGGTTACAAGAACCAATCCTGGCTAAATCTTAAGACGAAAAGAGGGAATTTTTCATTCTTCGTTTGCCCCCTCTGCTTTCGTTCCCTTTTTCTTTCGTGGCGCCGTCTTCTCTCTCTTTTCTTTTCTCTCTTCTTTCTCCTCCGGCGCCCCTTTTCCAGCTTTCGCCTTCTTTTCTCCTTTTCCCTTCCTCAGCTTCTTCTCTTCCTTCTTTTCCCCGACCTGCTCGTCTGCTGAAACCATCACAGGCTCCCCAACCCTAACTTCCTCAGCGGGAGGAACAACCTGACGCTCCCGGATACCCTCATGTTCACGTTGGGTTTCCCCCACCACATACATGGGGAACTCTACGATCACTTCGCGATGGAGTCGAAGTGGGATCTTGAAGGAGCCCAAACTCTTGATCGGCTCACGCAGTTGGATTTTTCGTCTATCAATCACGATACCTTTCGTTGCAAGTAACTCCGAAATATCTCGCGAGATCACCGAACCAAATAAAGCCCCGCTTTCTCCCGCTTTACGGCTTACCACTGCTTCCCATTTTTCGAGCTCTGCTGCCACGATCTCCGCGTCTGCCTTATCCTTTTGCTCCCGCAGCGCAAACGCCTCCTTTTGCACTTCAAAGGTCTTCAGATTCCCGGCAGTCGCCGCCATGGCGAGCTTTCGGCGTAACAAATAATTCCGTGCGTAACCTGCGGCCACGTCGACTACATCGCCTCGTTTTCCTAGGTTATCGAGATCCTCTCTAAGAATGACCTGCATGTGAATGACTCCGTTATTGACTCATTTTGAGTCAATAACCCTTAGTCCGCGACAAAAGGAAGTAGAGCCAAATGACGCGCTCGCTTGATGGCAGTACCCAATTTGCGCTGATGTATTGCGCAAACTCCGGAAATGCGACGCGGCAATACCTTTCCACGCTCCGGAATAAACGACATCAATAATCGCTGATCCTTAAAGTCGATGTAATCCACCTTGTCGGCGCAAAACTTACAAAAGCGTTTGCGCCGCAACATAAAGCGTTTTGGGTTGGCAACTTTGGTATCAGCTTGTTGTGCTCGGTTCCTGTTCGAAGCCATAGGCTACTCCATCTGGGCGCCTTCCACCTCTTGCGCCACCGATCTCGCTGCGCCACGCCGCCTTCCTCGTTGCGCCTTTTTCTTCTCGCGTTCCGTCTTGATCTTCTGTTGGCGCTTCAGGTCCTCGTCCACACGCACCGAGAGAAAGCGGATGACAGAATCCGTAACTCGAAAGCGGCGCTCCAATTCGGCCACGGCTTCGCCATTATCTTCCAGAGTAAACACCGTGTAATACCCCTCCTTGAACTTCTTGATCGGATACGCCAAGGAGCGTTTGCCCCATGGATCCACCTTCACGACCCTTCCGTTCTTGGATTCAGCGCTCTTCTTCATCTGCTCGACCAGGGCGTTCAAATCCTCCTCGCCCAAGGTAGGCACGGCGACGAAAACCACCTCATACGTTCTCATAAATGACGGTTTCCTCAACTAAAAAGAAGTTATCTTACCAGATCCGCACGATTTCCGAACGATTTTGTTCCATTTACCTAGAAGAATAGCACGGTTAGTCCAACAAACATTGGAATGAGGATCATCGAACTGTAAAACATATACCCGACAAAACTCGGCATTCTGATGTTGTTCTCTTCTGCCACAGAACGGATCATAAAGTTTGGGGCATTACCGATATAGGTATTTGCGCCCATAAACACAGCGCCCAAGCTGACAGCCCGGAGCACAGCATCGCTGACGCCGGCGACCTCGTTTGCCAGCGAGAGCCCGCGAGCCAAATTGAGAAATACCAAGTAGGTGGGAGTATTGTCGAGAAACGAGGAGAGAATACCAGTGGCCCAAAAAAAGTGCCACGGCTCCCGGATGCCCAGTTCAACCGCGCGCGCCTGGAGAATGCCCAGAACCGGAATCATCGTAAGAAAGATTCCAAAAAAGATAACCGCTACCTCGATAATGGGATAATAGGTAAATTTATTCGCCCGGCGCAGTTCCGCCGGAGTCAACCGCAGGGAAAGCACGGCGCTAAAAATCATCACGGCTTCGCGCACAGGACTGCCAAGGAATGCCACCGCCGCGATGATTGCCAACAACAGTAAAAAATTGTGCGTGCCTGCCATACGCAATGGCTTTACCATTAGCTTGTCACGCTCGACAGCGGCGATCGGTTCACGGCTGTACATGACGGTGTCCCAGATAAAGTACACGATCAGAAGAGTTGCCGAGGCCGTGAACCATTCCGGCAGCAAGCGGAATGCCCAAGTGAATGGCACTCCCTCGAGATATCCGATAAACAACGGTGGGTCTCCCAGTGGCGTCAAACATCCACCAATGTTGGAAACGAGAAAGATGAAAAAGATGAGGGTATGCACCTTGTAGAGACGTTCGCGGTTGGTCTGCACCAGGGATCGGATTAATAAAAGCGAAGCTCCCGTAGTACCAATGAACGAGGCTAGCAGCGCCCCCGCGGCCAAGAATCCAGTGTTGGCCTGCGGCGTCGCCCTCAGATTTCCCGTGATTAAGATTCCCCCGGCCACCACATAAAGAGAAGCCAGAAGAATGATAAACGAGGTAAACTCAATGCCAGTTTCCCACAGGGAGCCAGGGTTTCTCTGAAGGTAATAGAGAAGTACCGGACTTCCCAGAAGCAGGCTTATGCAAAGTTTATTCGTGTTGCGTTCCCACCAGTGCTGAACGGCCAACGGGAAGGTCGCGACGGCCAATAACATCAGAACAAATGGAACAACCCAGATCAGTGGAGGTGAGTGGTCGACCAAGTTCTTTCAGGCGTGATGTGGCACTACTACCAACAAAAAAATCGAGAGAACATGATGGATAGGGCCTACGTGCGTGGGGGAAAGTGTATCAACCATCTTTGGCAGGACTCTCTTCAAGCGGATCTCTATTGAACAGCGACATAGTTTTCATCATTCCGTTCTCCCACAAACTCCGGATGGCCTGGAGTGCGCGGTCAATCCCTTGCTGGACAGCGGGCAATTCGTCCGATGAGAAATCAGAGAGAACGAAATTGGCGGCTTCTCTAGCGCCGGGTGGCCCGATGCCGAAGCGCAATCGCGGGATCTCATTTGTCCCGACTTCCGCAATGATTGATTCCATACCACGATGGCCGGAGGAGCTTCCACTCGGCCGTAATCGAATTTTGCCTAACGGAAGCGCGAAGTCGTCGTAGACGATCAGCATCTCGGACAACGAAACTTGCCAACGCTGCAAAATCTCGCGCACTGCAATGCCGCTGCGGTTCATAAAGGTTTGCGGCTTGGCCAGTAACGTATCGGTGCCCCAAAGACGAAGTCGGCAATAATACGAATATTGAGATCTCCCTTGAATAGAAGAGTCTGCCGCCTCAGCAATAAGGTCCACGATCCAAAAGCCGACATTGTGACGATTACCACCATATCGGCTTTCTGGATTTCCCAAGCCAACAATAACTTTCAACGGATCAACTGCGGCCACCTGTATTCGCCGGCGACGCGGATCTGACCGCCGTTCACTGTGTCACCCCTTGCATCACACGTCCAGAAGTGCTACTTCTTTTCCTTCTCTCGCGGCTTTTCCGCTTCTGCGCCTTCAGCCTCGCCAGGCTCTTCGACCTTGCCTTTCTTTATCACTTCGGGTTCAGCCGCCGCGCCCTCTTCAGGCACCGCCGGCGCCGCCACCTCCTCCGCACGCGGCGGTAATACCGTGAGCACGGTCTGGTCGGGATCTTCTAAGATCTGGAATTTCGTCTTGTCGTACTCAACCTCGGCAATTCGAAGGTGGTCGTTAATTTCCAGATGCTCCACATTTACTGGAATGTGGTCAGGCACGTCGCTCGGCAGGCATTCCACTTCAATCTCGCGTCGAATAATATCCAGCACGCCGCCTGAATTCTTCACCCCAGACGGCTCGCCAACGATTTCGACGGGAACTCTGAATTTCATCTTTCTGTCCATGGCGATGGTCAAAAGATCGGCATGCAGAAACTTGCCACGGACCGGATCCAGTTGATAATCCTTGATCATCACGTTGAGAGGATCGCCTTTTCCCACGATGACCCTGAAAATCGTGTTGTGCCCGCTTTCCGAACGCAGGATCTCGGAGATTGTCTTGGGGTCAATGCTTACCGACAGCGCCTTCTTGCCCTGTCCGTAGATGACTGCCGGAATCAGACCCGTTCGTCGCAGCCGCCCTACACTATTTTTACCGAGAAGCGTGCGTTCTTCGGCTTTCAACTCAAACTGTGTCGCCATGGATATCCAGCTCCCTTAAATAAAAAGCTTACTCACTGAGGTTTCTTCATGAATGGATCGAATGGCTTCTCCCAGCAACGGCGCCACACTGAGCACTTTGATCTTCGCAATACATTTAGAGTGGTCTAGCGCAATGGTATTGGTCACAATTACTTCCTCCACTTCATTGTCCTGAATCAACTGGATCGCCGGCCCAGACAACACCGGATGCGTGGCAGTCGCATAGATCTTGTTGGCGCCGGCTTTCTTGAGCGCCTCAATCGATCGGATCAGTGTGCCGCAAGTGTCGATCATGTCATCCACAATCAAGATATCTCTGCCGTCCACTTCTCCAATGATGTGAAGTACCTCAGCCACATTCGCCTCTTTGCGCCGCTTATCGATAATTGCCAGATTTGTGCTCAGTCTCTTGGCGAAGGCCCGCGCCCGTTCCACCCCACCCGCGTCGGGCGAAACGACGGTAAAATCGGTCTCCAAACTGCCCACATAATCCAATATTACTGGAGCAGCAAACAAATGATCGACAGGGATATTAAAGAACCCTTGAATTTGTCCCGCGTGCAGATCCATCGTCAGTACGCGGTTGGCGCCGGCCGCCTCAATCAAATCCGCCACAAGTTTGGACGAAATCGGTACCCGCGGTCTGTCTTTACGGTCCTGCCGGCCATAACCATAATACGGAAGCACCGCGGTGATACGACCGGCGGACGCGCGTTTGAACGCATCAATCATGATTAACAACTCCACCAGATTATCGTTGACCGGGTACGCTGTTGGCTGAACGATGAAGATATCCGCCCCGCGGACATTTTCCAAAATTTGGAAATTAATCTCCCCGTCACTAAATCGGTTGAGTTTCGCGTCACCCAACGGACAGTGAAATTCTTTACAAATTTCTTCCGCTAATGGTCTATTTGCGCTGCCTGAGAAAATTTTTAGGTCCAAGTCAGTCCTACATATAGCCAAGGGAACGACACCAGCTACTACTTCAGTAGCGCCCTAATAATCTCCATGAGTGATTGAGCGATTTATTTCCAGAAATACTGGCTGGGGCGGGAGGATTCGAACCTCCGAATGCAGGTTCCAAAGACCTGTGTCTTACCGCTTGACGACGCCCCAACTCAATGCTTGGGCCACTTCACGCACCTGCTGAGCCTTTTTCGGTATTGGTTGCGAGATACAAACCTTGCCCGCCACATCTGCCAGCCACTCTTAACCGGCAGCCTCTCTCTGGAATCACCGAGAGCAAACAGCGTGGATCCGGAGCCGCTCAGGTGCACTTTACCAAAACCCTGCCGCCTTAGAAACCTCTTGGCCGTTGCAATTTGCCGATCTCGATACGCAACGCTTTCAAAATCGTTGCTCATCACCGCCTCGAGCGAATCGACTCTGTGATTTAACAGCGAATAGCAGAAATTTTGAATCGTACCGTCCAGTTTTTCTTTTGTCAACTTCAAGTTTCGGTAGGCCTCAGCCGTCGAAACATGGACCGCGGGGTACAGCAGCACTACCGACGAGGCCGCCGCATCGGGAAGCGGCACGACCCTCTCGCCGTAATGCGCGCCATATGCGGTGCCTCCCACAAGAAAGAAGGGAACATCCGCGCCCAGCTCGGCAGCTATGCCTTCCAACTCCAAAAAACTCCGATTCATCCCAAACAGGCTGTTTAAGACCAGTAGCGTCACGGCAGCGTTGCTCGAGCCTCCTCCAAGGCCCGCTCCCATCGGGATCTTTTTTCGGATCTGAATTCGAATACCCTTTCCGGCTGGCACAATACGCGCCGCCGCTTGGTATACGGTATTCGCCTTACCATTCGGCGCCAGATCTGATTCCACCTCTAGGTGAGGATACGGCAGCGGTTCAAAACTCAATGTGTCATGCAAAGAGACACTTTGAAATACCGTCTCAATCCGATGGTAGCCGCTCGGCTCCCTGCCCAGTACTCGCAAATATAAATTGACCTTGGCAAAGGAAGGAGTGGTGATCATTTTGGGCGACGGCAACCAACCCTGACGTCGATTATCGTCAGCGGTTTGGTTTGCATGATTGCTGAATCCGTGACGCTATTTCTTGGTGAGCTTATCCAACTTCCTTATCTTTTCCCTAATTTTTTCAATATCCGTGGCATCCGATACGTAACTCAAAGACAGATGATACGCGTTCAACGCTTGCTCATAATTTCCCAATTTCTCGTACAAGTCTCCCAAGTGCTGGTGAATTGTCGGGTCATTGCGAGTGATCTTGGCCGCCTTGTTTAAGTTTATCTCCGCCGCTTTCAGGTCATTCAATTTAAACTGGGCCCATCCAAGACTGTCCAGGTAGGCGCCGTTGAAAGGATCCAGATCCACAGCCTTTTGAATGTATTGGAGCGCCCGCTGCAAATTCTCACCGCGATCTGCCCACATATAGCCAAGGTAGTTCAGCACCCCGGCGTTGTCTGGGTTTCGCTCCAGCAATTCTTTAAACACTACCTCCGCCTTGTCAAACTTTTTCTCCCGCTCGTAAACCGCTCCCAGTTGGAAACGGACCAACTCATTATTCGCGTAGTCAACATCCAACTGCAATAAATCGCCTTCCGCGCGTTGAAAGGCCCGATGATCAAAAAATAATTGCGCTCGACTCAACCTCAGTTGTAACAACGCCGTCTTGTCCTGCTCACTTTTTACGCCCGAAATCTTTTTGATTTCCCGATCCAAGAGCTGCAACCCCTGTTCCAGACCACGTTGGTGCGATAGAATTTGGGATTCCGCAATTACCAAACCATGTTCCTCAGGAAACTTTATTTTCCCTTTAGAAATCGCGTCCGCCGCTTTCGCCCAGTCTTTCTTCAGCCGGTACGCGTTGGCAAGATAAAGGTAACTCCTGAAATCTTCAGAAAACTGGCGCAGCAGTTGTTCAAAGGTAGCGACGGCGGCGGCGAAATCGGCATCATCTTGTTGGATCATGCCGATCTGTGCTAGGACGAGGAAACGGCCGCGTTGGCGACCGGAGCTATCTGGATTGCGCTCCAATAGCTTTCTCAAGATAGTAATTGCTTCCTCACGCTGACCGGTCTCGGCGAGCGTTGCGGCCAGCCAATAGGAAATCTCCACACTGTCGGAGTCCGTCTTTAGAGCGGAGCGGAAGCTCCCAATGGCCTCGGCGTACTTCTTCTGTTCCCGTTGGGCCTTTCCCAGTTCCAACAGCACTGAAGAGTCAAATGGATTGCGCTTGGCAAGCTCCTCCAAAATTCCCGTAGCGTCTTTGGCTCTTCCTTTTCCCGCCAGCAAAGAAGCGAGCCGGCGTTTCGCTTCTGCATCCTCTGGTTGCAGCTTCAAAATCTCTTGATAAACCTCAATTGCTTTGTCGTCGTCACGAATCCGTTCATAGATAAAGCCCTGTAGCGCCAATACCCTGGTATTGGTTGGATTCCACTGTAGCACTCGCCTGGTGTTCTCCAGAGCGGCGTCGAACTTCCGCTGTTCAGCCTGAGACAGCGCAAGCAAGAATAACTCTTCGGCGGCATCCGGCTGCCTATTAACCAATTTTTGCAACACCTGCTCCGCATTGGCATACTGGCTGGCAGAGACATACAGGCGCCCTAGTGAAGAAAGCGCTGACAAATTCTCCGAATCAAGTTTGAGGACCGCCTCGTACTCTTTGATGGCCAGGTCGCGGGCTTTCGGATCTTGCCGCAACCGCACGCGGAAATAGATATCGCCGAGCAAAAGATGGGCATCCACGTTTGCCGGATCTGACTCGAGAGCCTTTTCCGCTGTTTGCAGAGCGTCATCCGTGCGACCGATATCCGCAAGCGTAGCGGCATACTCGGCGAGAATTTGCGTATTGTTAGGATCGCTCCTTAAAGCAATCTCATATTCGGAAAGCGCATTCGCAAAGTCACCGGAAGCATCATAAAGGCGAGCCAGAATGAAGTGATAATAGACTTCAGCAAGCGCAGAAGGGACCGGTCGGTTTGCTTCCAACGTCCCGATCTCAGCCCGGAGATGAAGAGTCGACAAAAAACCAACAAGTAGAACGAGAAGGCTTATCTGAAGATACTCAAAGATCCGGTTCATGTGAGGTGGTTTTACTCGTGCCACTTGGCTATTATCGCACGCTCCCTCAGGGAGAGCAATTGCAGATGGAATCAGGATTACGGTGGCCTATGGGTTGCCTTTTTTGCCTGCAGGTCGTCAACACTCAAGACGAGCTCCATCAGGCACGAACCTAGGTGTCAACCCGCGCGACAATAGGGTCGGCGACGAGCCGGAAGCACACTTCACTGCGACGTTTGCGGCAATACCACTGATAGTGTTTCCGGGTCGGCGCCAGAGAAAAGCTCCAAGCCCACGATTGGGATACTGGACTGCACCCGTACCCTGCCGTCCCACTGGGAGGTCAAACCAAAAATAGACGCCAAGCTGCCGACCAGGCGACGGTTGGGTTCTATGACAAGCTGCTTGCTAGCCGTGGGCGCGCCATCCACTGCAAAAACGTCCATTGTCACTCGAGCTGGATCTTGGTTGGGATTGACCAATGCGATTTCGGTTACAAACCCTCCACCTTGAGCCAGATCTGCAAGGTGAAAATCAACTCCAGAACTATCTACCAGCGGAAAGGCAGACATCGCCTTCCCGTCAAACGTAAAAATCTCGGCTGAAGCCACGACCCCAGCATTACTGCTGACGACTCGTAACCACGCAGAGATTGGCGCGTCGCCGGCCAGTTCGAACAACTCTGCTAAATCAGTCATCGCCATGTTCTTAGCCAATACCGAGAGAGTCCTTGTGGCCAGCGTCTTACCACTATCGTCAACCAGTGTCACAACCAACGTCGAATCCTGGTCGCTCAGGCTGACGAAACTGACAACTGTCCTGAAACCACCCAACAGCAGGACCTGAGCCGCTATCAACTCCGTGCCGCTCGCGGCCGTCATCGGAGGAGGCGTGATGCCGGGCAATACACTCAACGCTTCAGCACTTTCATAAAAAGCGAGCGCATTAATGCGCAACGATCCGCGAATGACGAGATAGACTCCCTGGAGGCCAACCGCTTCCGGGAGAAAATCAGGCTCATTCGGATCCGTGCTTTTCAATTTGCGAGCTAGGACCGCGCCTCCGTCGAGATTTGCAGAAACGCTCGTGACTACGTTACCTTCCTGATCGATAAGATCCACGCCCACATCAACACTATTGAAATTAGGATTCGTAATTACCAACTCGGTGGAAAAGTCGTCATTCTGTCTTACCACCGGAAACACGAAGGAAAAGTCGCTATGCCGATTGACGCTTGCCACATCCAGTTTCTTGCCCGTATAATCGCCGGTCACAAGAGATCCGATCAAGCTGGACTCTGTGCTATCAGCCGTGATCCATCCATCAATGGGATTTTGTCCCAGGTCGTTCTGAAACAATTCTGCGGCAGTGGTCACCACCTGCTGGCCCGCATTAAAATCCAAACTCGTGGGATTGGTTACAGTAGCCGACCCGACGCTCTCAAACGCCTCGCCAAACTTGGACAGCGCCTGCAGCTTCAGATTGGCAGGCGTGGGTCCAACGTTGGCAAGAGCTAAGCCGGTGAACCGGTTTGTGTCAGCGTGAAATCGCGGAAGAATAAAAGCGAACGTCTTGCCAAGAAAATCAATCGTATTGGATACAAAGTTCAATACCGCGACCTGTTTCTCATCCGGAGTGAGCGCCACAAAAATCGGATCACCATCCAGGCTCACGGGATCCTTTCCCACCGGAGTTCGCGTCGTTATCGCATACGTTTCCATGTCAATTCCGTAAACGCCATCCTCTCCTGGACTCGCCACATATGCGCTCTTTGAATCCGCGGTGAAGACAATATTCGTCGCTTCCGAAAATCCACTTGTTAGGGTACTCAGCTGGGTTATCAACTCCAGGGTATCAGTAGAAAGAACCGCAATCTCGGCTCGTTCTACCACCACAAAACGCGAGCCATCCGGAGTCACAGCGGTGTACAGAGTGTCAATTCCCAGTTCAATGCGTTTTAAAATCTCGCCCGTGCTGGTATCAAAGATATAAGCTACATCGTTTCCAAACGGCTCTTTGTTGCCATCGTCGCCGATAATTCCCTTACTGTCATCCAAACTCAAGGTTACATTGTGGATCGCCAAAAAATCATGAGTTTCCTTGGGTGTAATCGTAAGACGCACGGTAAATGGGGCCACGTCCACAATCGACACAGAATCGGGTGTCGTTGAGAATTGTTGGTCTGAAACATTGACCGCCACAAAGAAAGCACCGTTGTGGGCCATGGTCAATCTCACGGGATGACTTCCTCCGGGAAGCTTCAATCGAGGCGGGATCTCGGTTCCCTCCGGAACCTGGAATCTGACAATCTCATCTGTTCCGGTAGAAGCGACAAATCCAATTTTGCTGTCCGGCGTGAACACCACATTGCTGCCAAGCCCAAAATCCACCCTGTCCAGTGTTACTGTTTTTACCGCCAAACTCTCGACATCAATGAGGGAGATACTGCCTAAAAACTTATTCACTGGAATCTTGTCCGCCAAGTGGGTATTGGCGACCACGACGGTTCTCTTGTCCTGGGTCATTGCCAGCAAAGCCGGATTCTTTCCCACAGGAAGATTTGCAACGGATGCCATCGACGTGGTGTCAAATACCACAACTGAATCCGACCCGGGGAAATTTACGAAGCCTGCCCGCCCATCAGGGGAAAATAGCATGGTGGGAGAGAAGAAATTATCGGTCACCACGCTATTGGTATCAAACTTGAGGTTAAGACCGGCAATGGACGGATCAAAAGTAGAAGAAACCCGGTCAGCGTACAGCGGGGCCAAAATCGCCCTGCTTACCATTAATATTGTCAAAAGACGTTTCATCAAACCAATATCCTCTACCTTTTAAAAACTTGTAATTATAAGCTCAATGCTGGGTAGATCAGGAATTTCTTCAAGGAGTTCAAGTTTTCTGCACAAATTGGATCGACTTGACCACTTCCTTACCGAAGAACTTATTCAGACGCGCGCGTATATCCTCAGAAAGGCGCGATAGCTCCGCCAGCCATCGCTCATCAGACGCCGCTACCTGGAGGACACCATCCCGAAAAGCAACGGGCAAAGAATTGCTACTAATTCGTTTTCCTAATAGAGCCTGCCACTGGCCTTTCAGAATTATCTCAACCAAGACCGGCTGGTCGCAAAAATCCCGGGCCAGTTGCGCCATGAAGTTGCCAAGGGGCTTCATCGAACATGCAACCAGAGATCATTCACGCTCACACCCAAGCAAGCAGGTCCCGTTTTGCTCATCGCCGCCAAACCCACCAAAAAGAAAGAGGCATGTTGTCAAGCACCCTGCACAAACTGTTTCGCTGCTTTAATGAAATCGTTCAGTGCCGAACAGGAACGCATCGTTTTGAATTCTACCACATGTAAAACACCGGCAAACCCGGAGCCGTCTGCAGCGATCCTGTCCTGGGCCTTCCCCACTCGCTTTGGCTTTGCAAAGTCCAAAGCGTCTGGTGATTCTGCTCCCCTCGATTAGCTCTCATCAGGCGTCTGGAAACGCTCTTTTAGATCCCTCCGGGTGTCCGATGCGTGGCGGAGGATGGGCGACATACTTGACTCGGAAGAAACTGTGTATTTCAATAGGGCGGATTTATGCAAGTTGCTCTGGCTTGAGAAGCGGGGCAACTGAATCGATCGATTGTTTATGGAACAGACATTGCTCTTGAATGCCACCTACGAGCCATTACAGGTGGTCAACTGGAAGAAGGCACTGACGCTGTTATTTTCAGGCAAGGCCGAGGTTGTGGCCGAATACGAAAGAGAGATTAACAGCGTCAGTTTTTCCATAAAGCTTCCGTCCATCCTGCGGCTGTTCAAATTTATAAGGATCAACCGTAAGCACACCCGAATAAAGTTCTCCCGTGCCAATATTTACTCCCGAGACAATCACTGCTGCCAGTACTGTGGAACCAAATGCTCCAGCGATATGTTAACCTTTGATCACGTCGTACCCATTGTTCAAGGCGGGAGTAAGAGCTGGGATAACATCGTCACTTGTTGCATTCACTGCAATCACAAAAAAGGCGGACGCACGCCCCACGAAGCTGGCTTGAAGCTGATCCGGAAGCCATGTGCGCCACAATGGGTTGCTACCAGGATTACTTTTTCTGTCGGCTTTCGCAGCGCTCCTGAAAGTTGGCGCGATTATCTGTACTGGAACGTCGAACTCGAGGCCGATTAGTACTGTCTCCTGCAATTACAGGTAGGAATCGGGCCGGCGCATGGAGAACACGACTCGGCGGGGGTGAAGTAAGTACCGCTCCGGCCCACCCCAGGTAGAAATTTCAAGCACTGTGACCACTTGCAAAATCACAATCCATTCCTCGTCTATTCCTATCCGACCGGCAATCGCCCTATTTGCCAAAGCGCCTATTCCGAACAAAGTGAAAACCCGGTTGCAGCCATGCCTCACTGCAGATGAAGCGCTGGCTTTGCACATTGCGTGCTTGGAAGACCTGTGCGAGAAACTGGCGGCGCTGAAAAATGGATTTGAAATCTATTGCTTCTTAAGCGAAGAAGTGGACAGCATTCCTGAGCGTTGTCGTACCTCCAACCTCCGTATACAAGCGCCGGGGGACCTAGGACGGAGAATGCAGGCCGCCGCTGAGCACCTGTTTGATTTGAGGCACGACGCGGTAATTTTCCTCGGATCCGATACTCCCCACCTTGACCCGAAGTTGCTGTTCCAGGCTATCGACTCTTTGCAGGATTATGAAGTGGTCATTGGCCCATCTCAGGATGGGGGCTATTACCTACTGGCTCTGAAGCAGCCCCATCAGAAACTGTTTCGCAACATCAACTGGGGATCGGAGAAAGTACTCAGTGAAACTTTAGAACGCCTCCGGCGCCGTAAGACATCCTTCGCCCTGCTAGAAGAGAGTTTTGATCTGGATCGTCCAAGCGACTTGAAACGTTTCATGCAAAGTGAGGCTCGGATTTTCGCTCCCAGGACCTTCGCTCTACTAAAGGGAATCGAAATCAAGGGATATCTCAATAGAGACCATCATGACTAGGTTGGTGGTCTACTCGTGTTATATTTCTATCCATTGGACTGGGAGATTAATTTGACGACGCTAGATTTAAAGCAAACCCTGAATTTGCCGAAAACCGATTTCCCAATGAAAGCCAACCTGCCGACCAAGGAACCTGCAATGTTGGCCCGTTGGGAGAAAATCGCCCTATATGAAAAGATCCTTCAGGCGCGCCTAGGCCGGACTGTTTTTGTCCTCCACGATGGCCCGCCTTACGCAAATGGCAATATCCACTTGGGTCATGCCCTGAACAAGATTCTGAAAGACTTGGTAGTAAAGTCCAAAACCATGGCCGGCTACCGCGCCCCCTACCTGCCCGGCTGGGATTGCCATGGCCTTCCCATTGAAATCAAAGTGGACCAAAACTTGGGAGAGAAGAAGGCATCAATGACCCAGGTTCAAATTCGCCAAGCCTGTCGGAAGTATGCCGAAAAATACGTGCAAGTTCAAAAGGAAGAGTTCAAACGCCTTGGGATCTTTGGGCAATGGGAGCGGCCTTATCTCACCATGAGCTATCACTACGAAGCAGAGATCACACGGGCGCTGGCTGGTTTTGTGGAACGCGGTAATGTCTATCGGGGGCTGAAGCCTGTGCTCTGGTGTACACATTGCCTGACGGCGCTGGCCGAGGCAGAAGTGGAATATGAGAATCACCAGAGTCCTTCGATCTTTGTCAAATTCCCAATGATTGCCGACTCCGTTCCATGGGCGGATCCACACCCAGACGCGGCATTTGCGGTGATCTGGACAACGACACCCTGGACTTTACCAGCCAATCTTGCAATCGCGGTACACCCGGATTTCGATTATTCGCTTCTCAAAGTCAAGAACGAACACTTCTGGATTGCTACGCAGCGGATTGAGGCAGTAATGAGAGAGTGTGGAATAACAGATTGGACTGTGGTGAAAACCGTCAAAGGGTCCACGATGTTAGGACACCGTGCGCGTCATCCATGGATCGATCGGGACTCGCCGTTCATCGCCGCCGACTATGTCAGCTTGGATCAAGGAACGGGACTGGTGCACACAGCGCCGGGACATGGACAGGAAGATTATGTGTCCGGTCTAAAGTACGATCTGGAGATCTACAATCCAGTCGACCACCGTGGGTGCTTTGCAGAGGAAATCGAGTTTTTCAAAGGACAGCAGGTTCTTGAAGCCAATCCGAAAATCGTACAGTTGTTAAAAGAGAGGGGACTGCTGTTGCACAGCGACAGGGTTATCCACTCCTATCCGCACTGCTGGCGCTGCCATAATCCGGTGATCTTTCGCGCTACCCCCCAGTGGTTCATCGCCATGGATGCAAGTGATCTCCGCGCGCGGGCGCTGGCGGAACTGAAGAAGGTGAAATGGATTCCAGAGTGGGGCGAAGAGAGAATTGCTAACATGATTTCCAGCCGGCCAGACTGGTGCATCTCGCGCCAACGGGTTTGGGGAGTCCCAATCGTGGCGTTCTACTGCACTGCCTGCAACGAGATTCTGGCTAGTGAAGGCGTAATTCGGCACGTCGCTGAAATCTTCGAACGCGAAGGAGCAGACGCATGGTACGCACGCGGCGAACTAGAACTGCTGCCCCCAAACACCGTTTGCAGCCGATGTGGAGCGTGGCAATTCAAAAAAGAATTCGACATCCTCGACGTATGGTTTGATTCCGGTTCCAGTCTCCTGGCAGTACTGGGGCAACAAGGGGAACAAAAAGATGTCAATGTTACATGGCCAGCGGACATGTATCTGGAAGGAAATGATCAGTACCGTGGCTGGTTCCAGAGTTCGCTGCTCGTCGGCGTGGGTACGCGCAACGGTGCTCCCTATCGTTCGGTGGTGACTCACGGCATGACTCTGGATGCCGAGGGAAAGGCAATGTCAAAATCCGTTGGAAACGTCATCGCGCCACAGAAGATCATTAAGCAAAGCGGTGCGGAGATCCTTCGGTTGTGGGTTTGCTCGATCGACTACCGAGAGGATGCCCGCCTGTCTCCCGAAATCCTTTCGCGGCTGCAGGAAGCTTACAGAAAGATCCGTAATACTGCACGCTTCATTCTGGGCAACCTTTACGATTTTGAGCCTGCCAAGCACCGCCTCGCCTTGGAAGATCTGTGGGAATTAGACCGTTGGGCCCTAGCGCGAACTTTCGAAGTCTCGGAAAAGGCAAAGGCGGGTTTTGAAAGTTACCAGTTTCACGTCGTATATCACTTGCTGCACCAATTCTGTGTTTCCGATCTTTCATCGTTCTACCTGGACATTCTGAAGGATCGACTCTACACCCGGGCATCGAACTCACGGGCACGGCGTTCTGCCCAGACTGCCTTGTTTGAAGTGCTTGATTGCTTATGTCGTCTGCTGGCGCCTCTTTTGCCGTTTACCGCGGACGAAATCTGGCTCCAGCTACATGACCAAGAACCTGGCGATGAGTCTGTGCACCTCAAACTGTTTCGAAATATGCGCGACTACGCAGACAACACTTTACTGGTGCGATGGGAACGGCTGTTGCAGCTCCGAGAAGAAATCTACAAGAAATTGGAAGAGGCGCGGCAGGCAAAACTCATCGGAACTTCCCTGGAAGCCCAGTTGGTCTTGGTTTGCGGTGAGCATCAATTCGATTATTTGAAGGGATTTTCTTCTGATCTTCGTTATATCTTTATTGTGTCGGAAGTCGCTTTGGAAGAATCCGCTGACTTTGGACCGGACTATTTAGAAATCAAGGTGCAGCCGGCAGAGGGTAAGAAATGTGAGCGCTGTTGGAACTACTCTTCCGACGTCGGCATCAATAACCAATATCCTTCGGTTTGTTCACGGTGTGTTGCGGCACTGGAGGAGATGGTCGGGGCATCGGGCGGAGTTGCATGAGGATTCCACAGGCATTTATCTACGGATCGATCCTACTGGGGCTGGATCTTTGGACCAAGAACTGGGCACACCAGCACCTGCAGCATCGGGATGTCGAGTTGATCCCGCGCTTTTTCAAGTTGAGCCTAGTTCATAACCGCGGAATTGCATTCGGCTTGTTCGATGATCCCGTTGCCGTCAGCCCAATCAAGTCACTTGTTCTGATCTCGGTCGCCCTGGCGGCCCTCCTGGTGGTAAGCACCTATGCCTTCCGAACACCGCCACGTGCGCGGGCTGCGCACCTGGCGCTCGGGTTCTTATTAGGAGGGATCCTGGGCAACATGATCGACCGCATCGCCCATTTCTATGTGATCGACTTCCTGGATTTCAACCTCTATTTTTTCAAGTTTCCAACATTCAACCTTGCAGATACCGGCATTACAGTCGGCGTGGTCTTGCTTTTGCTGCTGGAGGCTCTACACGAAGGAGGAAATTGGGAAGGGTACCCGCCCCCCAATGCTGGGGTGCCAGGAGAAACCGAGAGATGGAGCTGAGCCTAGTGTCTGCTGGGCAGTGGCTCAACCCATAAATACCGCTGTATTTGCGCACGAGGCTTTGGGGCCAGATCGCGAGCCGAGGAGGCAAAGTGGCAACATTGGCGACGACGGGCCACAAAGAGATCACCCGCAGTCTCCATTTACCCGAAGGGTTGCGGCGGGACGGCCTCGCTTTCTTTGTGCTTTTCTTCACGGTTGTTTTATCCGCGTGCACGGCACAAGCTGGATCAAATATCGCAAGCCTCGCAGATGCCATTCAAAGTCACTACGATACAATGCGTAGCTTTAAGGCTGATTTCGTGCAGATTTATCGGAGCGCATTCAGCAATGAACGGGAATCCGGAGTTGTCTACATGAAAAAACCCGGCAAGATGCGCTGGGAGTACACCGCACCCACCCAAAAACTCTTCATCACGGACGGACAAAAGACATATTTTTACGTGCCCCACGACAAACAAGTCACTGTCGGCACCTGGCAAGTGGATTCCACAGCTACGCCGCTCCTCTTTCTGCTAGGCCAAGGAAATCTCAGAAAAGACTTTGATATTGGCTCTTCTGCTGACGCCAAACTGGCAGGGGGAGATATCGTGTTGTTATTGACACCGAAGACCGAACAGGCCGGTTTCAAGGAAGTGCTCCTCGAAGTTCGGGAAAAAAGCGCGGATGTCCTGCGACTTTCAGTGATCGAGCACAACGGAAATCGAAATGACTACGTGCTGCGGTCGTTCCAGCAAAATACTCCCGTCGCGGAGGACAAATTTCAGTTCAAGGTTCCCAATGGTGTGGAGATCATTACGGAAGATCAGTAATTGCGACTGCGATTTGAACAAAACTATTCGTTCTCCGTAACCTGTCATCCGGTGATCCTATTGGAAGGAATCCGCGATCAACGGACCAAGATCAGAGCACATGAATCTCCAATCCGTAATCGACTCACCGGATCCAATCTAATCGACTCATCCCATCCAACCTGTCTGGCTTCTCCAGTTCCAATAGCCCCGCCAGTGTTGGCGCAATGTCGGTGATGTGAACCTCCGCGCTGACGTTCTTGCGTTTCCATCCCGAACTGTATAGCACAAGGGGCACTTGGCGATCATAGGAGTAAACGCTACCATGGGTGGTTCCGGTTCGATCTACCGTAGGCAACAGAAATTCACTAAACTGGATGAAGACATCGCCACTAGAATCCGGATTGAAGCTGTTACGGAACAGTTCCAGTTCCTTGTCTTGCTTCTTTAAATCGAGTCCCATGTCTGAACGGCTGTACACAGCCGCCATCCGGGCACTTTGCCGCAGATATTCCTTGACGGTCCCTTCCACTTCAGACCGGCGCAAATTGCGACGAACCAAAACCGGGTAGCTCAAATAAAGATTGAAATCTCCATAAAAGGGAAACCAGTCTTCCTCGGAGTTGAATTTCTTGTTCAAATACGAGTTGAGACTTTGAAAAAACAGCAAATCGGTTTTCTGTAAACGAGAAGATCGAACTCCACGCGTCGCCAACTCTTCCGGCAATGGCAAAACGCCGTGATCGGAAGTCAAAACAATCACGGTGTTTTTCAACCCGATGTGCTCATCTATGAACTTGAAAAACGCGCCCAAACTCTGGTCCAGCCTCAAAAGCTGGTCCGCAACTTCATGACTTGCGGGACCGAACGCGTGCCCAATATAGTCGGTAGCGCTCAGACCGATGCACAGCAGATCGGTTTCTCCGCGACCTCCGAGCTTACTGATCAAAATTGCTGCTCGAGCTGCTTCCAGGAGCAGATCGTCCAAAAAAGGAGTGGCGGCGAAAGCGCTGTAGAAAGTTGAGTTAGGAGCAAGCAGCGTACGCCCGATCGGATGGGGAAAAGTAGGATCCCAGTCCTCTTCAGCGGCTACGTTATCTTCGCCAAAGAGTCTGTAGAACTCACTCGGCTTCAAATAATCCCAGGTTTTTCCAAAGTAAGACCCGGGAATCCTCCTTGCATTGAAATCTTCGATCCACTTCGGATAGCGCTTCAGATAGTAGCTACTGGTAACCATCCGCCCGTTGGAACTGCTGTACCAATAAACCTCATCCGCGTTCTGTCCACCCATCAAAATTGCGCTGCGATCTTTGCCGGCGATCGACAGGACTCGGGATCTTGGCCAGGTTTTTTTCAGCCAATCTCCCAAGGTGGTGGCTTTGAAATTTCTTGGAGAACGTCCCTCAGCCCTCGCATCCTCTAAAATCGACGTGCTCAGATCTTCTACACAATACACGGCAGCGCGACGTTCGCGGTCGTACCATTGATTTGCGATGATTCCGTTGTGGCCGGGATTCAGTCCCGAGAGCATCGCGGCATGCCCAGGAGCAGTTTCCGTGAGCGCGTGATTTTGGAAAGCATTGTCAAACACAACGCCGTTATTGCTGAGCCATTTCAATCCGCCGGAGTAATAGTCCTGATATTTTGAGAAGTAATCGGCCCGCATCTGATCCACTGCGATTACCAAGACCAACGCGGGTTTTGCAGCATCCCTGCGTTGCGCGACAACGCCCGCTTGCCAGGAAGCCAACGCAAACGTTGCGGCCAGCAACGCGCCCAGAATGGCCCCAAATTTCCCCGTTTTTCGAATCATCGAATCTCCCCTGCCCTTCCGTATTCTTCTTCTGCGAGGCGTTGCGGGCGCTTCGCGAACCGTAGGACGGACGCAAACGGACAGCGGACGGGCCGGTTTGCTACAGTTCCCAGCGTAACAAGATACTGCCCCACGTAAGTCCAGCACCAAAGCTGGTCAACAAGACCAAGTCGCCTTTCTTGAGGCGATTTTCCTCTCTGGCTTCCGCCAAACAAATTGGAATCGTCCCAGCAGTGGTATTCGCATACTTTTGAATATTCACCATCACCTGGTCTGGCCGCAGATTCAGCTTCTCCACGCTGGCCTGAATGATACGCAGGTTCGCCTGATGAGGGACGTACAATGCCAGATCTGCCCCGGTATAGCCATGCCGTTCTAAAATTTCTCGTGAAACTTCCACCATGCCCTTTATCGCCAATTTGAACACCTGCCTGCCATCCTGATGGACGTAGTGCATGTTTCGATCAATCGTTTCATGAGAAGCAGGGTTTAGGCTTCCGCCAGCCGGCATGTAAAGAAACTTCCCCCCCCTGCCGTCGCTTTTCAGCAAGAAATCAAAGATGCCTTCTTCGTCCTTCTCTGTAGGCTCGAGAAGCACGGCGCCTGCGCCATCTCCGAAGAGCACACAAGTTGCTCGGTCCCGGAAATTAATGATGGAACTCATTACGTCAGAACCGACTATCAAAACCTTCTGATACGTTCCCGTGCTGATGAACTGCGCTCCACTGGCGAGCGCATAAAGAAAACCCGAGCATGCTCCTAAAAGGTCAAATCCCCAAGCTCTGGTAGCTCCAATTTTTTCCTGCAATACACAAGCAGTGGATGGAAAAAACATATCGGGCGTGACGGTCGCTACAATGATTAAATCGATTTCATCCGCGCCCATCTGTCGTTCCTCCAAAATCCGTCTTGCCGCCGCCGCCGCCATGTCGCTGTTTGTCTGGCCATTGGAAACAATGCGGCGCTCGAGAATGCCGGTGCGCTCCACAATCCACGAGTCGGAGGTTTCCACCAGGTTCTCCAGATCGATATTATTAAGGCGTTTCTCTGGCAAGTACTTGCCAACAGCAGTTATCTTTGCATTACGAGACACAAACGTTTCCCCTAATTTTAACTTCTCAGACCCACGGAGAGTTCAGATTTTTAACACGCCTAGATAAACACTTTCAAGAAAAGCTAGCAAGGGCCAGGTCGACAAGCGGTTCAACGATACTGCAACGTTTCGTGCAAGTCCGACGGAATCAACGGCTCAAGCTCCTCGCGGACATATCGGTGAATTTCCCGAGGAGATCGAAGGCTCAAGATGTGCTGCGCGACAAGTGCCACCTTCCATCTCTCGATAGAGCGCACCAGATGACGCATGTAGGGGAGAGCCGTCGGATTCATACTGAGATTGCGCACTCCCATCCCAATCAACACCATGGCAAAGATGGGATCCGAGGCCATTTCGCCACAAACCCGAACCGGTACCCGCTCCTGGGCCGCCACACGCAGGGCTTCCTCCATGCAGCGTAGAACCGCCGGATGCAAAGGATCATAAAGACTCGCAATCTCCTCGTTGCTACGGTCCACGGCTAGAACATATTGAATGAGGTCATTGGTTCCGATACTAAGAAAATCGACTTCCGGAGCAAGCGCTGCCGCACTGAGAAACGCCGCCGGCACTTCCATCATGATGCCGATTTTAATGTCTGCATCAAAGGGACACTCCTTTCGTATCAGCTCTTCCTGTGCATCAGCGATCATTGCTTTCGCATCTAGCAGCTCGTCCAGGGACGAAATCATCGGAAGCACCAGTTTGACGTTCCCCAGCGTGCTTGCTCTAAGAATGGCACAGACCTGAGTCTTGAACAACTCCGGCTTTCTTAGACTAAGTCGTATGCCCCGCAGCCCTAGAATGGGGTTCAGGCCAGCCTTCACATCGGAAAGATAAGGCAGGTCTTCGTCCCCTATGTCCAGCGTTCGAACCGCCAACGGGAGGGGATACAATCGCTGGGCAAGGCGGAAATAGATCGCTGCCTGTTTTTCTTCGGAAAGCGGTTCATCTCTTTCACGGATGTACAAGAACTCAGAGCGGAACAAGCCAATCCCCTCGGCTCCGATTTCCAAAACCGAAGTGATTTCTTCCTCAGTTTCAATATTCACCTCGAGGATGATTCGTTCTCCATCGCGTGTAACCGCCGGCAGCTTCCTCTCCTCCCGCAGCAGAGTTTGATATCTTTCCTTGTCCTGCCATATCTTTTGCTGATATTCCCGTACCAGTTCTTCACACGGTTCCAGATAGATGACGCCTTTATAACCGTCCACAATCACTTGCTTGTCGGCGGGGATCATCTTTCTCACGTGTGGGATTCCCGAAATGACCGGGATACTGTAAGAACGGGCGATGATTGCGGTGTGGGAGGTGTACGCTCCAGTAGAAACAACGATTGCGTTTAAGTCATTCGGATCAAAATCAGCAAGCAGCGCGAGATTCAAGGTATCTGCTACCAACGTTGCGCCTGCGCGTCGCTGCTGGGAACTGGCTACACCAATTAAATGACGATGAAGCCGCTCAAACAAACCCCAGGTGTCCATTTCTCGCTGTTTAAAAAATTCGTCTTCCACCCCTCCACAATCTGCCTGAAATTCCTCCAGCACTCGACGCGCGGCCCAGTCAGCATTCGTGTGCAAACCTCGAATTAGAGCCTCGATTCGTTCCAGCAGCATCGGATCGTCCAGAAGCATCCGCTGGGCATCAAAAATGCTCGCCATATCCTCTCCACTTTTTTGCTGCACCCGTGAACGCAACGAAGCCAATTCAAGGCGACTCTGCTCTAGGGCTAAATGTAGGCGTTCCACCTCCTGCTCAATTTCTAGCTCGGGAACATAAACTCGCAGTACGTGCCCTGCCGAAACGTAGTGAGATGCCAGACCCACCGCATATCCAGGTGAGATGGCGGTCCCTCGAATCTTTCGTTTATAGCGCTTTGTTCTCACCCTCTCTCTCCAAACCGGCTATTCACCAACTCTTCGATCGCAGCCACGGCGGCTACCTCGTCCGCACCCTCGGCGGTCACCCACAAGTGAGTTCCCACGCCGGCGGCCATCATTAAAATTCCCAACACGCTCTTTCCATTAATAAATTCGTTCTTGCCCACCCGCGCCAGTCTGATATTGCATTGAAACGTCGACGCAATCCTGGCCAGTTTCGCCGCGGCGCGGGCATGCAGACCTAATTTGTTGCAGATCACGACCTGGCGCTGAACCATGTTCTATTACAAGACGACTTTATGTTTTCTACCTTCCTCGTTCCAAAAGGGACACAGCAAGCGCATCGTCCACATGACCTCGTCAAAAAACAAGCTGTGAGCGAAGGCCGTAAATTTCCGATACTCGACCTAAACCTTGGCTTATCGTGAAGACAGCACTTCACTAGCCAGTGCGATACTTCTTTTCCCCTGATCCCGGATGCGCTGCGCCACTTCGGCCGCAGTTTCATTTTCACGCTGGTTAGCCAACTTGATGACCATCGGCAAGTTCACTCCGGTGATTACTTCAACGCGATCCTTTTCCATCAGCGTCAGAGAAATGTTGGAAGGGGTTCCCCCAAACATATCAGTCAAAATCAACGCCCCTTTTCCCCGATCCACCGACTTCAACGCCGTTTGTATTTCGGCTCGTGAGCGTTCCACATCATCACCCCAGCCGATGGAAACAGCCCGGACATAGGGTAGATCCCCTACAATCATGCAAGCTGTAGCGACCAGTTCTTTCGCCAACTGCCCATGCGCCACTACCAAAGCTCCAATCACGGTTTTTTCTCCACCCTCATATTCTGTACTCCGTTCCTATGCTTCCTGCATATGAATATCTCGATGAACCACATTGATCTTCAAACCGGTTTCCTGCAACCGCTGCCGCAAGGCATCGGCCACCATCACAGAGCGATGCCGGCCTCCCGTGCATCCGACCCCAATCGTCAGATAGGACTTGCCCTCCTGGATATACTTCGGAATCAGGTATCGCAACAAGTCAGCAATCTTTTCTAATACTGTGTCCGTGTCTGCAAATTGCTTCATGTATTGCACTACTTCCGGATCGGATCCAGTTTTCTCCTTCAGCCCAGCCTCAAAATTCGGATTGGGAAGAAAACGCACATCAAATACTAAGTCCGCATTAAATGGAATTCCATTCTTGTAGCCGAAACTCATCACCGTGATGACTAAAGAATCGGTCGCTTCAACATCGCGGAAATTCTCTTCCACGAATCGACGCAACTCGTGAACAGTGTAATCGCTCGTATTCAAAACAACATCCGCCAGACTGCGAATGTCACGCAACTTGCGTTGCTCCTCGCGGATTCCTTCCAGCACATCACGGTCAGGCGCCAAAGGGTGCACCCGCCGTGTTTCGCTATAGCGCCGGGCCAGGGCCTCTTCTGATGCTTCCACAAACATCAGAACTGTTCTAGTCGGATAGTGTCTCAAATCTTTCACCATATTTTTGAGATCCTGAATTGCTTCACCCAAACGCGCATCCACAACCAGAGCCAGTTTATCAATCCGACCGGCGGTCGCTCCGGAAAGCTGGATCAAACGAGGAATCAAGGGAATCGGAATATTGTCGACACAAAAGTACCCGAGATCTTCAAAGGCTTTGAATACAGTGTGCTTCCCCGAACCGCTCAAACCCGTAATAATCACCAGGCTCCTCAATTGCATGCTCTGCCTCAAGCCATTCCAGACAACGCGGGACCGGCAAGCGGCTGTGCGTGGGACCTGTGGTAACGACCACCAGCGACCACACACCGCACCGCGTACCTGCTGCTCACTCTCCCGCACTCTCGAACTTACCTCGGGCTTTCAATAACTGCAGCCGGGCGGCAACCTCAACCAGAGTGGCCAGATTGCGGCCTGGCGCTACCGGCATCCGCAGCAGGGGCAAATGAACGTCAAGGATCTCCATGCTCTCCTCTTCCCAACCCAGCCGGTCGAAGTTCGTCTCCTTCGACCATGCTTCAAACCGAATGGCCAGCTCAATCGTCTTCTCCTGTCTCAAAACTGAAATGCCGAACAACTCCTTGATGTCGATAATACCCAGCCCACGCAGTTCCATATGAAACTGAAAATTCTCCGGACCGCGTCCGACCAACGTATCCCTGCCACGGCGCATGATACAGACCAGATCATCGCTGACCAAACGATGGCCTCGAATTATCAGGTCCAGCGCGCACTCACTCTTTCCCAACCCGCTTTCACCGCACAAGAATACTCCCAGCCCGTAAACGTCCATCAACACTCCATGCAGGGAGATTTCCGGAGCCAGCACCTGTTCCAAGAAGCCAGTAACCTCAGCGATTGCAACGGAACTTACCGCGCTGACACTAAGCAAGGGAATGCTTCGACGATCACACAGATCACACAGATCGGGTGGAAGATGGTCCAGGCCCCTGGTAAACATGATGCAGCAAATCGGCTGCGATTGCAGATTTTGAAAAGCAGCCGAGCGCTGGTCTTCTCCCATCGTTTGCAAAAAGTGATTTTCGGTTCCTCCCACAAACTGAATCCGCCCGGGGTGAATGTAGCCCGTGTAGCCGCCCAAAGCGAGACCCAATTTCTGAATACGCGCAGACGTAATCCTATTTTCCAAACCCTTCTGGCCTGCAACGAGCACCGGCTCAATCCGCTTGAAGGGATGTTGGAGCAATTCCCGAACGGAGATGACCCGTTCCTGGTTCTGTACCGATACCATAGGAAGTTATTTTGACAGTTCTCTCACTCGCAATAAAAATTTCTCCCGCCCTCGATCAACGATGAAGTCTCTACGCTTCACTCATCTCGACCGCGGCTTTCCTGCTGGCATCTGCTCTTCAGAGATCGTTTCCTCGACGAGACGAGACACAGTGGTCTGGCCGCCAGCAACCGGCACCTTCCGTCTCGTCGACCCTGTTTCCCGCCGCTTTACCTCCACCCGCCTCTTCTTGGTCTTCACGATTTGCTTTTGCATCCTGTGCGCTGCTTTGGCGATTGAAGCATACATGTCCGACGTCTGCTCAAGACAAGTTAGCTGGCCGGTCTTCGACTTAAGGACAATTTCACAAATGTGCCTTTTTTTCTCGACGGTAAGAACCACGTGAATCGCAATGTTGTCCCCCAGCACGCGGGGAATTCTCTCAAGATGCTGGGCGATAAACGATCGTAAGGCGGGGGTAACTTCAATATGCCTGCCGGTGATTTCCACGTTCATGAGCCAAACCTCCCTCGTGGTGATCAAAGTCGCGCATCGAACCAAACATGCTCTCGACGGAGACGAATTGAACTGCTTCGGGTCTCATTGATTGAACGTTGATGACCGATGCCAAGTAGGAACTTCAAAGCGCTAGGCATTCAAATTTATTGTTGTCTATCTACCACCTCCTTCAAAGTAAGGCATCTCTTTGCGCTCGCGCGAGCCGAGGATTTTCATCTGATCCCGGTACTTAGCCACGGTCCGCCGTGTTATCTGGATGCCCTGGCTGTTCAAGAGATTGGCAATTTTTTGATCGCTCAGGGGCTTTACGCCATTCTCCTCTTCAACGATCTTCCGGATCTTGTGCTTCACGTGGACAATGCTGAGGTTTTCGCCGTTGCTGCTTTCCACACCTACAGTAAAGAAACTACGCAGTTCCATCACGCCCTGAGGCGTGTGTACGTACTTGTTGGTCACAGCGCGGCTGATCGTTGAGGAGTGAACGCCCAACTCGTCAGCCAAGTCCTTAATCAGCATCGGCCTTAAGCGGGTGATTCCAAATTCCAGAAAATCTCGCTGGCGGCGCACAATGGATGTACAGACTCTGTATATCGTCTGCTTACGCTGATCCACGCTCTTGAGCAGTTCTTGCGCGCTGCGCCACTTTTCCTTAATGTAATTCCGACTCTCTTTTGGAAGGCTGTTGCTTTTCAACAGCTCCCGATACGAGGCGCTCAAGCGCAGCTTCGGGAGCCCGTCTTCATTCATTTCAATCTCATATTCGACTAACTCTTTGCCGCACAATCTCGTCGGTTCGATCGAATTTTCCTCTCTGTCTCTTACTCGTTTGGGACATTGTCCAGGCAAGGATGATCGGCATTCTGGATGGTCCAAGCAACTGTACACGCCCTCCGTCTTGTAGATATAAATATCGGGTTGAATATATCGGGGCTTCTCCGAATTGTACTTCTGTCCGGGCCTTGGCGATAACTTTCGAATAACCTCTAAGGCTTGTGTGATCTCCTCGCAACTGCACTTCAATTCTTTCGCGATTTCCTTGTACCTGCGTTGCTGGATCAGCGGCAAGTAATGCAGCACTAAGTTTTCCGGAAGTGTACCCTCACACGGGAGATTACGGATCTGCACCAGCAAACATTCTTGAAGGGTGCGGCTTCCCACACCTAACGGGTCGAGTTGCAACAACATTTGATGAGCTCGCTCCGTCTCCTCCAAAGATGATTCGGTAGCTGACGCAGCTTCCTCCAAGGAAACGAGCAAATAACCATCTTCATTCAAATTGCCGGCCAGATAACAGGCAATTCCACAAATTTTTTCTGGGAGGTGAGAGAGATTGATTTGCCTCTCCAAATGATCGTAAAGAGAGGGCGGACGCACCAGAAACATTTCAAACGAAGACCGGTCGTCGCTTTGGTATTCCCGATCATGGAACCCAGCACTCCCGTAATCGCCAAAGTAATATTCCATCTCCCGTATCGTTTCATCGGAGTCGAACTGAGACTCATCGGCGGGCAGGAACTCTTCCTGCTTGACGCTCGACGCGGGCTGAGATTGAGTTTCGGATTCTGTTTTCAGCGAGTCACCGTCTTCCTCTCCCCCTGCCTCATCCAGTTCCTCTTCCAATACCGGATTTGCCGCTAGTTCCTCATTCAACAACTCCGACAACTCCATGCGTGATAGGGTGAGAAGCTCGATTTTTTGCAGCAATGACGGAGTCATTACCAGCCGCTGACTCAGCTGGACATTCAAGGAGGGCCTTAGACTATTCCTTCGAACTGCCATCTATCAATTCAGTCTGAAGCTTTCGCCCAGATAGACTCGGCGCACTTCCATGTCTGATGATAACACGGAGGGGGTGCCGCTTTTGAAAATATTCCCTTCCTTGATGATATAGGCGCGATCAGTGATTTTCAGGGTTTCCCTTACGTTGTGATCCGTAATTAAGACGCCAATATTTCGCTCTTTCAGGTGGGTTACCGCCTTTTGGATATCCAGCACGGCCAAGGGATCGATTCCGGCGAATGGTTCATCGAGCAAAATGAATGAGGGGTGGATCACCAGGGAGCGCGCAATTTCGAGACGACGCCGTTCGCCGCCTGACAGGGTGTACGCTGGATGCTTGCGTAGGTGAGCAATGCCAAATTCTTCCAACAGGTCACTGACTCTTTGATCCTGCTCGCCAGGAGACAGATCCAGCGTTTCCGTGATGGCATAAAGATTTTCTTCTACGCTCAACTTTCGAAATACGGAGGGTTCTTGCGGCAAATAACTAAGCCCCTGGCGCGCGCGAAGGAACATAGGCAAATGGGTGACGTCCTGGTCATTCAAGATTACTCTGCCTGAGTCAGCCCGAGTCAGTCCTACGATTATATAGAAGGTGGTCGTCTTGCCCGCACCGTTGGGACCCAGCAAGCCAACGATTTCTCCGTTATGAATTTCCAGATCAATGTCACACACCACCCTGCGCCCCCTGTAACTTTTGGAAAGATGTTCGCACGCAAGTACGCTCATCAGCAGAACTTATAAATTACTTTTTATCAATGGGTCAGCTTTCAACCAGGATCCGATCACTGCCGGCAAAAAAAGTCAGTCGGCGCCCACGGGTCTTCCCTCTGGAACTATCAACGATCTGGGCCAAGTTTCCGGATAAGGTGATCTGATTTGCCGCGAAGTTATACTCCATTTCGTTTCCCGTACCCACTCTGTTCGCCTGATAAATCTCCACGCGCTCTCGCGCTACCGCGTTTTCAACTTGATTGTCTTGGTTGAAGTACAAATCCAGTGTTTTTGACAAGACAGTCCCGTCACCGGTGAGCATACGGACATCCCCTGAGTACCTGGCCACATGGGTATTCCGATCATAGGTCAGCAGCGCAGCCGTAATAGTTATTCTCTTCAACTCGCCTTTTGCGCTGCGATAAAAAACGGTTCTCACACTGCCGCTAGCCACCATGCCTGATCCAGATTGGAGGACAATTCGCTCCGCGAACAAAAAGTCATTTTTCTGATACGCCTTCACCTTGCCCGTGTAAGCTGCCGAACCCTGCGCGAGTTGCAAATCATCTGACTGGATAAAAATCGGTTGGTTTCCGCTAAAAGTAGGGAAGGTAGAATCGGCAGAAGCACTGCTTCGAATCTCGGTTTTTACGTCTCCCTGAGCCGACAACTTGTTATCCCGCTCATAAAGGAGGAAGCGCCGAGCTGTGATCCGTGCATCACGCTGTGTCAATGTCGGTTGCCGGTTCCGCCGAGCAACGGTCATTACGCCATCCTGATATATAGCAATTTCACCTGTTAAGATATTCTGCCCGTCATCCAATCGGAAATTTGGCCACTGCCTAAACCACGTGATTTGACCCGAGAAAAATTGGGCCTCTAGGAAATCGCTATACGTTTGGCGCAGCGCATTCCCATTTTTGAGCGTCAATTGAACGCTTTCCTCCGCGTGCATTCTGTTCAGTTCCCCGGCTGCGTCAAACTGACCTACGATCCTGCCGGCTGCAACGGTGCGCGTGCTCTTATCGACCATATCCTGCAATCGCAACACGGCCTTTCCAGTGCCGCTGGCACTTTTTAATTCAGCGCCAGGGCCAAGGCTCCCTTCCAGCAAATCCGCGGAAAGCTCGCTTTCCATTCCCCCGTTCGGAGCCACACGCCTCAGTGTGGCCGATCCTGTTCCTTCCAGTTTTTCCACCTCTCCGCCGCTGCTGAAGGCCAGGCTCATTCCATCGGATTGAATCACGACACTGCGCGCCTCATCTTCCAGGCGCACATGATTGGAAAATGTTGCATTCACAAGCCTGCCTCCTGCAAACAAGGCGCTGGAAGCCTGGGCTTGAATCTTGGGTCCTGCCGGCAAGTCGGAAAAATGGACATCCTCACTTGAGTTCAACATGGTGATGTCTCCCCTGCCATCCAGTTGCCCTTTGATCCGCTTCGCCTCCAGGCTTCTAGCCTGTGCCTGGTCGCGCAGTTCCACCCTCGCCAGCCGCATTCCACCTACCGCGTCAAATGAAGCGGCGTGACCACCCACCACGGGCAACGTTATCTCTTTCGCGGTCAAGGTCCGCGCACTCCCATCCAGTCCTGAGTGCGTGATCACCGCGTCTTCCCGCGCTTTCACCTCCGTCAGCCGGTGATGATCGAAATCATAAGCGAGTTCTACGGATCCGGCGCGCAAGGTGCCCTCCTGTTTCTTAAAAAAGACATTGCCCTGCAGAAAGATCTGATTCTTGGGTACCACCAGGACTGCCTCATTGGATCGCAAATAACTTTCTATTTGCCCGCCATTTTTGACAAACAGCTCCACGCGATCGCGCATTTCTAGCTCGCGCATTCGCATCTTGTAGTACAAGCGGGAGCCATGACCAACAAACTTGCCTGATTCAAAAAAATAGCCATTTGGGATTTCGGCCTGTTCCGCGTTTAGGTTCGCTTTAAGGTACTCGGTTCGGACGGTGATGCCGTTACCCAAGCGTAATTCTACCCGCTGGTCAAATTCCACAAGCTTTTGCTGTACCTGGTACACCGCCCTCCCACTTTTGATCGCATCGGCTATCTGACCGGCCGCATCATACTTGTACAGTTCCACCCCCTCAAGGATGTTGGCCCCCTGTCGAAGTTCAATGCTGCGATTGGCGATCACCTTGAATACAGGTTTGCCATCACGGCTTTCGACGTACTCGAAGCCCTTGGCCAGGCGGGCTACGCCAGCCGCGAGCTTTTCCGGCTGCGATAAAAAACGGTACGTTTGGTAGGCCCGCCGCAGGTAGCTCCAGGCGACCAGCGCCACAATACTAACGAACAAGAGAGCCAGACCGATTTTCAAGTTCCGGCGGTAGCGCATAGGGAAAAGGTAGAACCTTGTGGAACCAACCGTCAAGCTTTAACGAAATCTCTGGGCACACCACAACTCGTAATTCAGAGGGCCAAGTCCCGGATACGCGCCACCAGGTTTCGTTCTCCCCGGAATTCGTTCATTTCAAGCTGATAAATCGCCCGAAAGCTTCGGACCTGCTTGAGCGTTTCCAACTTGCCTGGCTGGTTCCACCAGATCGCCTCCGGGCAGTTGGCACTCGCTAGTTTCCACTTAATATGCTTCTCTTTGAGGACGAAAGGCCCGGCTTGTACCAAGACTTCATCGTCCTGAAAAACCGGCACCGGATTACCGAAACCGAAGGGTTCCAGCCGAGATACTTCTCGCCAGACTGAATCATTCAGATGGCGGATGGATAAAAGCGCGTCGACGATAATTGACGGAACTGGCGAAGGGAACCGGTGAAGCGCATATTCGTTGAGCTGGCTCCGCAGCTCCGGCAATAATGATGCCCTCGTGGTAAAGCCGGCGGCATGCCGATGGCCTCCGTATTGTTGCAGCAGACTACTGCATGCCTGCAAGCACTCCAACAAGTGCAGATCGCCAAAGCTGCGGCCTGACCCGGTAGCAACATCCCCTTCCACCGAGGCAATCAAGGCAGGACGATCATAAGTTTCCATGACGCGCGAAGCCACGATCCCTATTACGCCACGGTGCCAGCACTGATCCCACAATACGATGATAGGATGGGAAAAGACCTCCGGCTCGGCTCGGAATTTCTCCTCAATTGATTTGAGGATTTGATCTTGTTCTTGCTGTCGCCAGAGATTCTTATCGTTCATTTTCCTCGCGATCTGGCGCGCCTCCGCTTCCTCCAGCGAGTCGAACAACCGTACTGCGTCGGCGGTCTCTCCCATGCGACCCACCGCATTGATCCGCGGAGCAATCCGAAATCCCACAGCGGAGTAGTCAATTTGTTGTTTTCCCAGCACGCCCGCAGAATCGAGCAACGCCTTTAATCCATAATTGCGCGGAGATTTCAACCCCTCCAGACCAATCTTTGCAAAAACGCGATTTTCCCCTACCAAAGGGACAATGTCCGCAATTGTTCCGACGCATACCAACTTCAGAAAACTAGGGATTAAACGGTCTTTGCCTGACCGCTGGAGCAAAGCCTGCACCAACTTAAAAACCACACCGACGCCTGCCAAGTTCTTGTCCGGATAGTTGCAGTCGAATCGATTGGGATTGAGAATTTCATAGGCGGGAGGAAGCTCCCGATCCGGCAGATGGTGATCGGTGATAATCAAATCGATGCCACAGGTGCGCGCCGCGCGGGCGGCTTCTTCGGCTCGAATGCCGCTGTCGACGCTGATAATGAGTTTCACCCCCTGCAGCGCGGCTTCTCGAATCCTCGCAGGCTGCAATCCGTATCCTTCGGTCAGTCTCTCAGGAACGTGGTACTGCACGTCGACGCCGGCCAATTCCAGCGACTTTTTTAGGATTACCACCCCGGTGATGCCATCCACATCATAATCACCATAAATCAAACATTTTTCACCAGATGACGTCGCGCGCGTTACACGTTCGATGACACGTTCCATGCCCTTCATCAGGAATGGGTCATGCAGTTGTTGCAAAGAAGGGGAAAGAAAGCGGGACGCAGCGTCCGGATCTCCCAGACCCCGGTTGATCAATAATGAAGCCAGGAGCTGAGAAACTTGCAATTGTTCAGCCAGATCAAAAACGCGGGCTTTATCGAAGGGCTGTAAATTCCAAATGTACTTTTGCATGTCGAGGCTAATGCGCTTCAAACCGCATTTAGTCTTAAACCTTATCAGCCTGCATCGAGCGCGCAGAACAAAACTCTGCGCAACACTGGTAGCTTCCACATTTCAGCGGCAAAGCAATTTTTTCCACACGCTTCTGTTCACGCGCCTATCGCGCCTCAACAAATACGGGATTCGATAACAGCTCGTAGTTCCGATACCTGACCTGCATACGGTAGTAGTGCTTGCCCGGCGCCAGCGTTTCTGTGGAGTCTAGGCGGATCGGCAGTTGCAAATCGTTCCGTTTGACCAATTCCCCATCTCGTATCACTGCTACGTTCGCCACCGTCGAATCGCCAGTTTGCGACGGGATGTTCCAGTCAACTACCGCGGTTAGCTGGACAGAAGTCTCGGTCTGCAATGTCTCACCAGCAAGAGCAATTTTGCCTGCTGACTGCAAAGCAAAATTCCGGAGGGTCAACTCGCGCTCCCCGCGCTGAAAAACGGCATATCCTCGCCCCCGACGCAGCGCATCCAGCACTGATATCTCATCCTTGTTCCTTGCCCAAAGGACAGTCTGTCCACCCCTCAAGTCGCGCCCACCACCTTTGAAAGAGTGAAAATCGATTCCCGTGATTACCGAGGGCCAAGATTTCCGCTCTCCCCGTAAGTACTCCAGCAATACACGATCCCACACGTTGCCAGGCTCAGTCGCTGTCCTTCGGTCACCGTAAAGGCCCTCAAAGCCATCGTACCGATCTACCAGCGATAAATCCTCCGCATGAGGCCCACTGATCATACGAACCCCACCTACAACGACATCGTTGTAACGAGCCTCCGGATAACTCCAAAAACTGACTCCGTAGTGACTCCTCACGTAATCCACCACCTGTTGATACACCTCAACATCGTGCTTTCCCGAATAAGGGTCGGCCAACTTGCCAAAAGGATAGTCGTTATAGATCCACGCTCCGCCGATCACGAGGAACAAGAACGCCGGCACCCAAAAATGCTGCCGCTTTCGAACCACAAAATAGGTGAGCCGAACAACTTTTTCCCGTCTCGCCAAAAGCAACACCACTCCCACCAGTAGCGCGACCGCCGGGCCGATTAGAGCACTCCATTCCCGGGGAGTATTTGCCCAAGTCTCATTCTCAATCACCGGAAGCTGGCGAATCGACTGGGCATCGCGCAGCCCAAAGATGAGAAAGTGCCGATCGAAGTTCAGCAACCGCAAATCATTGCGAAGGCTGCCCTGCCAGTAGTAAAAAGGCGTAACTTCGAGTCCCGGCAGTAAGACCACATTTTCAAACTGTTGCTGTGCCGCTCTAACGCTAGCCAGGTACTGGTCGATTCCATGATCCAACACTCCTTCGCGAGAAACCGAACGCGAAAATAGCTTCTTCCAGGGTCCGATCCCGTAACGAACTCTTGTCAGGAGTGAATCGGTAATTCCCAGCACGTCCAGTCGGTACTGATGAGCATAAGCAGCCAACTCAAGGATTTGATATTCACCGTTGCTGAAACGGGAATGAACATGCAGGACCGCGATCAGAGGGCGGTATCCCTGCCGGGCCTCCAATGGTTCCTGAGGCGTTTCAGATACCAAGGCGTCGGCCACAGGTTTTGACTGCTCCGGCGGCCGAGCGATGTTCCGCGCAAGTGCAGCAGTACCCTCTTGGGGCAACGAAAGCAAGGATGCGGAAAACTGCCAGACGATCAGGATCAACGTCTTAGCACAGCAGCGCAGCGCCCGCCCACTTGATTGGGTGTTCCTACGCATGGCGCATCATGAGTCGTTCTCGACTCCGTCCTTTTCCTTTATTCTCCGCAACTCGAGGTAACGGAATCCCCTTTCCATGGCGCGCTTTTGTGTGCCAAATACATTCAGCTCTTTCCCCAAGAACCCACCCAACAAACCGATGATGATCACAATGACCGCAGCATATTGATCCAGTAGGGCAGTGAAGGAAAACGCAATCATTCCCAACAGTATTGTGGCAGCATACAAGATCCACACCGCCTGTCGTTGGGTCAAGCCAGCATTGAGCAGTTGGTGATGGATATGTTGGGAGTCTGCCTCCTGAATCTCGGCCTTGGCAAGGTAGCGCCGGATCAGGGCACTAATAGCATCAAAGATAGGGATACCAAAGACGATGAGCGGGATAAACAGAGCGGTAAGGGTATAACTCTTCTGGCCCCCTCGAATCGAAAGGCACGCAAGCAAGAATCCCAGTGAGGTGGAACCACTGTCTCCCAGAAACACCCGCGCCGGATAATGATTGAATTTTAAGAACGCAAGGGTTGCCCCTGCAATGATCACATAGAAATACGTGACAATTCCCGCCCCTTGCTTCATGGAGATCAAAAATAAGGTGATGGAAGTGAACGTCGCGATACCCGTCGCCAACCCGTCGAGACCGTCAATTAGATTCATGGCGTTCGTCAGTCCCACAATCCACAGAATGCTTAACGGAATCGCCAAACTCCCAAGGTCGAAATAGTCCCTCATCCCCTGCGCCAGGGGATTGGACGCAAGGTCAAATCTAATTCCCAAACCGACCGCAACGCCTGCTGCAACTACCTGCACTGGCAGCTTCAAAAAAGGGGAAGCGTTCCGAATATCGTCATATACACCCAGGAAAAGAATCAAAAAAGAACCTGCTACCAGACCGGTCACTGTAGGCATCCCAGCACGAATATAAATGTTGACTCCGTAGCCCAACAACAGGGTGAGCCATATGGAGGCAAACACGGCTACACCACCCAGTCGGGGTATCGGGGTAAGGTGGATTTTACGCTCCGCAGGATAGTCGAGCGCTCGAAGCTTGTGTGCGAGTCTTACGCTACCGGGGACAAACAGGAGAACAAGAAAAAAGGAGAGGAGAAAAAGTACGCCGTAGATCTTAACCTCTCCTGACGAATACATGCCGATTAATATAAACGAGGTCAATGTTCGGAAGGAATGGGAAATGAAGCTTGAGCGACGTCCCCTGAACGGCAACCGGCAGCTACTACTGTCCGCGAACCGTCATTCGGCACCACGAGAAATGTCTGCCATCCGGCGATTCCCGCGGTATTTCACACTTTGCACTTCCTCATAGAATTGATGAATTTGTTCCACCATGTAAGAAGCTGTGTACTCTCTTCGCACTCCCACGCGCGATCCTTCCGCAAGGCGACGGCGCAGAGTGGGCGTCGAAAGAACTTCCAAGAGCGCTCGTTTGAGAGCTTCCGGGTCCCCGGCTTCCACCAACAGTCCATTTGTACCGTGTTGTACCAGATCTGGAATTCCTCCCGTGTTGCTGGCCACGATCGGTTTTCCTGCAGCCATCGCCTCCAAGACCACCCGTCCCATGCCCTCAAATAAGCTAGGCAAAACCGCAATATCTATCGCAGCAGTAACAGCCGGAATATCCGTTCGAAAACCGGTAAAAATGACCGAACCCTGAAGCCGTAACTGCGACATCCGTGACCTCAGCGCAGCTTCCAGATGGCCTTCACCCACGATCAGTAACACGGGCTTAGGCTCCATCTGAAGATTCTCCAAAACCCCTTTCCACGCGCGCAGAAGAACATCATGCCCTTTACCCTCCCACAGCTTTGACACCATGCCTACCGCGAGCTGCTGCGGAAGAATTCCCCATTCCTTGCGAAACTGCGAGCCATCGGCTGTTTTAAATGCGGTGACGTCGATGCCGCTGTAGATTACAGCTTTGGGCACACCGCGCCCGATGCGCTCTCGTTCTGCCCAATCTAACAGTGATTTCGAAATAAATATCATCCCGTCACACCAATGGGCCGCCAAGCGTTCCAAGCATAGAAACAGTCCGCGTCGAAAGGCATATTCCGCATCGTGAAAGGCGAAGCCATGAACCGTATGCGCAACCAGAGGGATGCCGGCCAAACGCGCCGCCAGCCTACCGACGAAACCCGCCTTGGAATTGTGAGTGTGCACCACATCGAAGCGATTTCGCCGCATCAGCCGTTGGAGCGCAAAGACCGCCTGCATGTCGTTGAGGACATGGATTTCACGGTTCAGTTGCGGAGCCAGATGAACCGCGATTCCCATCTCTTCGGCTTGTTGCGTCAGACGTCCCATGGAAGCGCACACGAGCGCAACCTGGTAACCGCGGTCGCGAGACCCTTGCATCGTGAGCAGTGTATTGATCCCCGACCCGCTGAGGATGGGGAGGGTGTGGACATGCAGGATGGATAAGGACCGTGAAGAAATCACAGGCGAACCTCGCCTCCGTATTCCCTGACTTTCAACTGGCTCACGTTCTTCTCTTTTGCTAATTTGAACTGATGGAAGTTCAAAAGTTCACGAAAGCCGCACCAATCGTTGTCGCTCATAGAAATATCAATTCTTGTGACGCATAGAAGCGGAACCAAGTTTCAGCGCGACCAGTTCAAGAAGCTTGAACGCGCCTATCAGCCACTCGTCTTTGAGGCCTACGATCCTCATGATCCGCGTTTTCGCGTCCCAATGCACTATATGCTAAAAAATCGTACGCGCTTTCTCGTTGCGCTGCAGACGGCTTTCCCTTATTTCCCACCGGCTCCGTTGACCATCGCCGATCTGGGAACTTATCCTGGAAGCCTACTCCGACTTCTCCGTTCTCTACTGACACCGAAACCGTGCCGGCTGATTGGAATCGGACTCATGACTTCCCATGAGTTTTGCCAGGCGATGACGGAGGACTGCCATGCGGAGATCCTCACAACCAATCTGGACCCCGCTAACGACCAGCTCCGAGAGGGCGGGCATCCGACTCGGATTCCACTCGACGACGAGAGCGTCCACTTCGCATTTGCTCTCGAGATCATCGAGCATCTTGTCTCCCCTTTGCATCTATTTGCTGAAGCGCATCGCATACTCGTGCCTGGGGGACATTTCTTGGTAACCACGCCGAACATCACACGCATTGGGAACGTCTTCAAACTTCTGATCGGACGATCGAACTGCGATCGCCTTATCCCACCGGATTATCAGAATCCCGTAGATGAGTGGCGTCCCCACTTCCGGGAATACAGCTTGAGCGAAACGTGCGACATGTTCCGCACCGCGGGATTCCAAATAACGGAAGCGTGGCATTTTTGCGGTCGCTTCACGACTCATAACGTCAAATCCATTAGCCACCGGCTCATTGACCTGGCGAAGCAGCCCTTTCACTTGGTTCCACACTTTCGAGACAGTCTCTTGGTAGTGGGAAGAAAGCCACCCCATTAGGCGCCATCCTCTGAAAAATCCCCATTCCGCGGACCAACCTCTTATCACAATTCCAGGGACTCGGTTTTTTATCCTCGCATTGCTCCCGCAACCTAAAACAAGCGTGGTTCTACGTCAAGCGATGGAACATATTCCTATACTGTTGGGCGATCTTTTCCCAGTCAAATTCGGCTGCTATGCAATCATGCAGTTCTTGACGCGGTGGAAATTTTTTCGCAAGGACAGACTGGACAGTGGCCGCAATCCCCTCCGGCGTAGGCGTCTCAATCAACCACGAACGATCGAATCGTTCCAACAACTCGGGAATCGCCCCTACTTTCGTCCCCACGACTGGGGTTCCACACGAAAGACTTTCTAGGATTACGAGACCAAAACCCTCCAAGGCCTGACTTGGAATGACAAAGCAGTGTCCGGAAGAATAGAATCGTGGTAATTCCCTTTCCGGGATATGGCCGCACAGATGCACGCGAGTTTCTAAATCCAGCACTCGGATCAGACCTTCCAGCTCTTCCCTGAGCGGACCTTCCCCGCCAATATCCAGACGCACATGAGACGGCAGCAATTTCATGGCTCGTATTAAACCATCAAGACCCATGCGAGGAACCAGATTTCGCAAAGTGATCAACCGAACTCCATCGGATGAGCCAAGCTGACCATCAGGTCGAAAGTGCTGGCTGTCTACGCCTCCAGGAATGACAATCGCATCTCGGCGGTACAGTTTCCGCAGTTCTCTCTGCGAGAATCTGCTCAAGACAGTGACCGCGGTTGCTCGATATAGCATGCGCCTTTCCACCCATGCAAACAGTGGCAGCGCAGTCCTGCGTAACGTCAGCGGCCACCGTGAAGATTTCACCAACAGCTCTTGGCCCCAGGAAGAGTGGAAGGTGTAAACGAGAGGGAGGGAAAATGAGGGTGGAATTGCTAAACAAGCAGACAGTGGCTGATGAAAGTGAACTACGTCTGGTTGAAAACGGCGTACTGTTTCGCCGAAGACCCTACGAAAGCTGGTTGGCAACCCTCTTGCAAGCGATGGGAAATATCGGGTCTCGACGTGGTCCTCCGTCGGCGCAGTACCGGTGAATCGGGTCAGATATTGAACCTCCTCTCCCAGGCGCTTCCATGCCAATCCGAGTTCTCGCGCCACCCGCCCGGCACCACCGATGGTCTGTGGAAACAACACATCGCAAAGTATTAGAATCTTCATTGTTCTTCGCTTCTTCGCGAATTGCTTTTGTGCGCTATTTTGCATCTATCGGATCAATCGATGGCATGTAACGGTCAGCCTCGCATAACTCTTATTGCGGTCAATTCCCGCCGAATCGAGCGGTCATGAAGCTGGACAAGGACAACGGCGATCGCCACAGCCAGCCGTCAACCTCTGATTCACTGACACGCACCACAATCGTAGGGGGCATCTGGGCTATCCTCAACAATATTGCAACCAAAAGTCTCGGCGGAATCAAGGCCATCGTTCTAGCTCGACTGTTGTCACCTTCAGACTTTGGATTGATGGGTCTTGCCCTGGCGGCGGTGGGCACTGCCAACATGTTCTCCAGCCCGGGAATCTACACGGCACTCATCCAGAAGAAGCAGTTGGAAGATAACGATCTCAATGTTGCATGGTGGATCCATGCCGCACGAGGCTTGTTCCTCTTTTTGATATTTCTTCCGCTCGCCGGATGGGTGGGCAATTTTTATCACGAATCTGGACTCAAAACGATCCTGCGCGTCGTTGCCTTGACATTTCTTTTGGATGGCTTTCAGAGCATTGGCTTGGTTCGGCTCAACCGGACTCTAAACTTCCGACGTCTAATGCGATTGCACCAGACTTCCAACATCGTCAGCCTGATAGTAGGGGTGAGCCTTGCTTGGTTATTGCGAAACGTATGGGCGCTGGTAACAGCGCACCTGGCCCAGTTGGCGACGGTTGCCGTGCTGTCTTACACTTTGCAGCCGTTTCGACCGACTCTACGGGTCGACTGGAGGCGAGGACGTCATCTACTGCATTTTGGCAAATATGTTTTCATCGCCGCAGTCTGCTATTTTCTGGTCATCAGGGGAAATGAATTTCTGCTAGCCAAGATGATCGGACTGAAAAGTTACGGATACTATGCTTTGGCGATGAGTCTGGTGGGGGTAGCCGCAGGCCCGATCGAGCAACTGATCACTTCAGTGGCTCTTCCGGCGCTTTCACGGATCCAGGAAGAAAGCGAACGTTTGGCTGCAGCATTTGCCAAGCTTTTTCGTACTGCAATGATGTTGGCGGCGCCCCTGTTTGTAGGTATCGCAATCTTGGGAAGCGATCTGGTTTCCCTTGCGCTGGGACAGAAATGGCAACCAATGGTCGGCCCCCTCATGTGGCTCTGTTTGTTTGCATGGTTTCGAAGTCTGATTCATACGTTTGATCTCGTATACTGCGCGATCGGAAAACCGAAACTGGAGGCCGCACTTCGCGGTATCGAACTGTTTCTTTTTGGGGCAGGCATCGTGCCCGTGATCTGGTTCTACGGGGCACGGGGCGCAGCCGCCTTCCTATTTTCAATTCAAGCGGTTAGCTTACTGCTGCACATGCTTGTGGCGCGCCGCTATGTAATTGGCGTTCTTCCGGCGGTCGCAAAGGTTTGGATCACATTTTCACCCTTGTTTGGAGGACAACTGCTGTTTACTTGGGTCCGGTGGCATCTGGCTGACGGCAGCAACTGGGCGCAGTTCATCTTGCTGGGGACCCTTTACGCGTTGTTTGCTGTTAGCTTCGTGGCATGGCGAGAGCGAACATTATTGGCTACTTTTTTCCAGACACGCCCAGTGCCGAAAATTCGCGAAGACTTCTTGTGACCGAGCTCGTTTAGCGCGCACACCGGAAAAAGAGTCGTCAGGATCATGTCGGGTCTTCCAGCCAGGTAAAGAAAGCACCGATCTTTCCCTTAAGCGGGGCAGGTCCCTGAAAGGAGAACAGGATGTCACGCATTGGACAGACTTTTGTGGTGGCAGCAGTTCTTGGGTGCTTTTCCCTAGGAGTGGCGCTCAAGCTGCATGCGCCACTGACATTTTGGGATTCTGCTTTGATCCAATGGGCGCTGTCAGCAACCCAGTCCGAGGCGCCAACATTGACCTCACCTCTGTACCTCGCAAGCATGAAACTTATGGCAGGGTTGGATCGGCTCGAGGTCACACGTTTGCGAAAGTTCAATGCCGCCGGCGCCGTCCTAACCGGCATTTTCGCGTTTTGTCTGGGAACTCGTCTGTGGGGATGCAGCAAAGGTGGAATGGTGGCATTTTCAATGTACATGCTGCACCCGGCAACCATTCAGGGAACCCAGAGTTTGGACGGCGCTGATTCCTCATATTTACCCGCCGCCTTTGCTCTCTGGGTCTTCGCGCTTCTCTCTCCCCGGCTGCAGGGTTGGAAAAGAGGGCTCGTGCTGATGCTGTGCAGCGCATGGGCGATGGGATGGAAAATTACCTCTTCCCTGGGACTTTTACTTTACTTGATCCCGCTGGCAATTTTTAGGATCGGCGACAAATCTGACTCTGCGAGGAGTCGCAGAGACCTCTTTGCGACCCTTGCCGGCTTCCTTCTATTTGCGATCCCCTGGTGGTCCCTGCAACCATGGACCACACTGCAGACTTCGGTAATCTCGGCCCTCTATGACCTAAGAATAAGGCCGGACGCGACTTTGCTGCGAACTATTTTTCACACTGGCCTCGGATTTTTGTGGCTGGGACCATTTCTCGCGGTAATGGCGCTCTCGGGAGCAATCTCCTTATTCCGCCAAAACGACGTACGCCTTAAAGCCGTGATCGCAGGGACTGCGGTTTATGGGTTTGTGTATCTGCTTGCCGGCGGGATGAATCACGGATTTCCGAGATATCACGCTGCGGTTCTTCCTATTGTTTGCGCGATTGCGGCGACTCCTGCTCCTTTGCAATCCTGGAAGAGGAGAAACCTTCTTGTTCTTCTTCTACTAACCCTCTTGCTATGGGTTCTTGCGGGAGATCCGATCTATACCTTCAATTTAGGCGCGCGGCAAGCACTTCTTGAAGCAAGGCTGTGGCCCTACGCGGTAAAGGTGATCTATTTGCCGATTACCTGGGCGGTGATCGCCGTTGTCGCAAAACGAGCTTTTTCTCTTTCCTGGCCAGAGATTCTCTTGTTGGCCGCTTTAGCCAATTCAGTGACCTTCATGATTGTCCAAGGCCGTGCTGCCTATGTCACTTGCTACGATTATGGTGAGGAAGGTCGTCAACGCGTGGTTGATTGGATCAAGCGCACTCTGCCAGCCGGAAGCTCAGTACTCTGTCCCCCTAACGTGACTGCCGAACTTTGGCAGACAGGAGTTCGCGGTCCGTCACATCGCGATTGGCAAACAAAGGAGTCGGTGCTGGCCTTCACCGAGCGGGCAGCCCCCAGTACGGTGGTGGTAAGTTTGACGGAAAATACCGCCTGGCAACTGAAGTGGCTGCTTCAGGATCCTCCTGCCAGATTCGCCAATTGCGCGGGGCGGTATTTTCGAATCGGCACCTATTGGGTTTGCGCGCCCTAGTAAAGGGTCCTTTGCGCCTTGTAGACGTAAAACACCATGAACAAGACTGATTGTACGAAATAGTAAACAGCATAGAAAATCAAAAAGACGTCTAAGATACCAACACCCGCGCATACGCCGAAAAACAAAAGCTGCAGATCAATCGAACCGAGATTGAGGTAGATCAAATACCACCATGATTTCCGGTATTTGGAGTCCTCCTCCGCTTGAGCGACATTATCCTCAAATGCTTGAATTTGAGTGTGCTGGCGGGAGTAGTAGAAGTAGTAGCCTCGCATGATGTGGCTGTAAAGCCGCCCAAAACTGCTCACTGCGCCCGCCACGGCTACTAAAAAGGCACCGGAGGCTTCCCCGGTATCCAGGTAGCGTATCAGAAGCAGATCATGGGATTCTCTGTAAAGGCCGAGGCCGATCCAAAAAAAATAACTTCCCTCGACAATGTCCCCAATCAGCGCGTCAAGAAATCTGCCGTAGGAGGTCACGTTGTCCGTCACACGAGCGATGTTCCCATCGGCTGCATCGAAGAGCACATAAGCAACCAGCAATCCCAGACCCGGCCATGGCGTCAACTCTGGAATAAAGACCAGCAGCAGGCAGCCGACAACGCCGATCAACAGGCCCCAGTAGGCTACCCGGCTCGGTGAATGCGTGATTTTAAGAAGCAGGTGAGACAGATAGAATGATAACTGCCTCACTACAAAGTAGCTGAGAGGGAACTGCCTGTCGAAATCCTTTTTTTGAGAGTGCGCCCCCTTAATGTCTGCAACGGAGAACACTCGTCTACCACTAGCTTTGTCTGCTTTCCAGGCACCACTTTGCGGTTGGCTCATTGCGACAGCGCCAGAGTCTACCTTACTATCTTCATCTTGCGGAGGGCAAACTTTCCGTCCCCTAGAAGCCTGGCCGAGAATCGATCATGACACGTCCGGCTGCGAAAGATTCACGGCTGCCAGACAGAACGGTGTACCATGGAATTGGCAGACTGGACCCATGGAACCGGTACCAGTCCGGTAAGAGAATGGAAAAGCACAGCCAGGAATGGCGCCAACACTAAGCGTAATACTAACCTGTTATCAAGGGGAGCGGTGGATCGCTGAAACGATCGAGAGCGTCTTGCGTCAGACCTATACCGACCTGGAGCTGATCATTGTCAACGACTCCTCTCCCGACAGTTCGGCAGTCGTCCTGGAACACTACCGGAACAAAGATCCCAGGGTGGTTGTGTTGACCAATCCAAGCAACTTGGGAGTCGCCACCTCATGCAACGTAGGTCTCCGGAAAATGCGCGGTGAATACTTTTGCATCTTGGATCAGGATGATTTGTGGAAATCGGAAAAAGCTGCCAGGCAGATCGAATTTTTGGAGCGATATCCGGAAATTGGCGCAGTTTACTCCAAGGTAGAACTCGTTGACACCGACGGGGAGTCCCTGGGTGAACGCAAGCTTCCCGATCCCAAAACAGGCGATCTCTTCATTCCATTTTTAAAAAATCTGGAAGCGGCCCCGATTGTCTCCTGCATGTTCCGCTCCTCTTTGTTGGCGCGAATCGGATACTTCGCCACCATCCAGGGAAATGAAGACTTTGATTTTCTCCTCAGAGTGGCCAGCGTGACCCCTTTCGGATTTGTCCCAGAGATCCTGGTGGCGTTGCGTTGCCGGCCTGACTCGTTCAGTCACCGAGAGATCATGGTCTTTGACCAGTTCCGCTTAGCGGATCTACTGGAGAGCCGCTGGCCCAAGCATCGCCGGCTGGTCAGGCGATACCGGTCACAAGCTCACTACAACACCGCCCACTATCTGGCAAACGCAAAGCGAGTAGCGGAGGCGCGACATCATTTTCTTCGTGCGGCCCTCTGCAGGCCTTCTTTTCTGAGGGCATGGTTTTGGTGGATCAACGCCAGCCTTCCCGAGGCGGTGAGCAAGCGTCTGCCGTTGCGCCTGCGACTCTCCCCGGGAAAATACCAACCGCGATTTAATCTGATAAAGGAAAGGTAACAAGTGCTGCCTAAGGCCAATCCCAGCGCTTCGCTCATGAGTGAGGAAAAGCGTGAACCGTTTTGGAAAGACTCGAGTTTCGAGGATTTTCTCTCGAACCACCCCCGGCTGAAAGGCATGAAAAAGTACCTACCAAGGGGCCTAGCCTCGGAGGTTTTTGCCGGCCAGACAAAAATTAAGAAGCTCACTTCCTCGTATAAAATCCGCGGCTACGACTACTTTTTCTACGCGCTGACTCGCGTGTTGAAGCCCGTGCGCTGTGTCGAAATCGGGGTATTGCAAGGTTTTAGCCTGCTGACCATCGCCTCCGCTCTCCGCGACAACGGCATCGGCCTCGTCGAAGGATTCGACCTGTTTGAGAAGTACCCCTTTCGCAATGAGCGCTTCGACGTAGTTACCGAGCGTCTAAGAGGCTTCGGGTTGCACCAGTGGGCGAAGATCTACCGCGTGGATGCTTTTGAAGTTCACGACAGATACCAGGCGGTTGACTTGCTGCATGTAGACATCTCCAACGACGGGGAAGTCTATCGGAAACTTTTCAACCAGTGGGCAGGCAAGGTGGCAAAAGCCATTATTTTTGAAGGAGGTAGCTCCAAGCGAGACGAAATTCCGTGGATGGCCCAATACCATAAGCATCCGATCACCGAAGCAGTCGCTGAAATTCGTGCGGCCTACCCCAGTTGGGAAATTTCCGTACTCGACCCCTATCCCTCAATTACGGTCGCCCTCCCAGCGACGGAGTAAACGCATTCAAGATGAAGGCGATACAGTTGGGCAATTCGATCCGCCATTTGTTGCGCGGAGAAACTCCGGCGAACGGTTTGCCGAGCCGCGCAGGCCAATTGCTCTCGCAATTTGAAGTCTGATGCAAGCCTCCCGATGAGCTCTGTCAGCCCAGCTACATCGCCCGCGGGCAAGAGTAACCCGTTGACGCCGTGCTGCACCACCTCCGGTATTCCATTGACTGCCGAGGCTACGACGGGACAACCCAGAGCCATCGCCTCCAGCAGGCCTATGGGCATCCCCTCGGACAGCGAGGGAAGAACATAAATGTCGGCGGCATTGATCAAATCGGGGACATCTGGGCGGAAACCGAGAAAACGGACGCAGGGCGCGATATGAAGCTGCACCACTTGCCGATGGAGGGCCGCCCGCGTGGGACCATCCCCTACCAGCAGACATCGCAGTTTCGGAACACAATGGTGGAGATTGGCGACGGCCTGCAGAAGAAAACGGTGCCCTTTCTGTTCTGTCATGCGGGCAACCTCCACAATTAGCATTGCGTCCGGCTCCAGCCCCAACTCGCCTCGAACCTCTTCTCTTGTCTTACCCACCCTAAGCTCATCTACATCGATACCATTCGGCACTACTTGGATCTTTTCGGCGGGAAGCCGGTAGTATGTGACCAGGTCATTGCGCAACGCATCCGAGACGGCAATGAATTGATCCACCATGCCCGCAGTTCGCCGTTCCAAAGCCACATACAGGCGGCGGCGCCAGGCCGGATAGGGATAATCCTTCAAGGAATTGTGAACCGTGCAAAAGATGGCGGCCGCCCGGTACCGTTTGGCCGCGATCCGTCCGTACCAGTTGGCTCGCGCGCCGTGGCAGTGAACCACATCAGGGTGGCTCTGCCGGAGTGCGTAATGAATCGCACGCCACGCCCCCACTCGTAACTTTGTATTCATCGCCACGACTTGATAGTTCAAGCCTAGCCGACGCAACTGGTCGCAAACCGGACCCTCTTCGGGCAAAATGAAATTAAAATGGAATTCGGAACCGTGAAGATAGCGAGCCAGCAGCAAGAGGTGGCGCTCCCCACCGCCCACTCCCGCTGAAGAATTGATATGACAAATGTGATACATGCGCGCTAGGGCAACCTCATCCGTGGAGCCTTCGAAACGATTCAACGGCTTGCTAACGGCTTCAGCGCAGATTTCCATCATGCGCTCTGTGTAATCCCCTACAATTGTATTCTACGGGAGAGGTGAACCGGATTGAGAATTCTCGCTATTTCTACCGTAATTCTTCAGCACGGGATCCGCGGCGGCATGGAACATTACTTCGATCGGCTTATTCGCGGCTTAGGCAGCCTCGGACATTCCGTCGATCTAGTCACCACCCGCCTTGATGAGAATCCACCGAACAAATCCGATATCCGCTTCCATTTTCTGCAGGCAGCTACTGACTCGAAAGGATGGGATTGGCGACAAAAACTGCGCAAGTTTTACGCAAGACTGTTACCTACTCCTGACGTCATCCTGAGCAACTCGTTTGCCGCTTATCCATTAGTAGGAGCACCGATCCCGGTCGTGACCATTGTCCACGGGACCGGCCTGGTGAATCTTGTGAGCTCATTGCGCCTGGCGGCAGCCCGGCAGGGATCCTCCGTTGCACCTGTCCTAGACATCTTGCGTTTGCTGCGCCGTCCCTCTTTTCTATGTCAGAAGAAGCTGCTTCGCAGGTCAGCGCGTATCATCACAGTCTCCAGCGAGACGAAAAACGCGACTCGAAAAACGTACAACGTGCCGCCGGAAAAAATCGAGGTGGTGCCGCCGCCCGTAGACACAGGTGTTTTCCATCCCGCAGCAGAAGTCTGCTTCGCTGCGCCCAGTAACGCCAATCCTTTTAAAATTATCTCGGTCGGTACCCTTTCCCGTCAGAAGGGTTTTGAGTTCGTCCTGGAAGCGTTGGCCAGGCTTCATCGACGTCACCCTACATGCTTCCAACTGAAGCTCGTAGGCCACGGTCCAGAAGAGAAACGGCTGCGGATCCAAGCCCGAAGTTCGTCCATTGACCCATTTGTCACCTTCACGGGGGAACTCGGCGAGTGTGAAGTGGCCGAGGCCTATCGAGGCAGTGACCTCTTCGTTTTGCCGACACTGCGCGAGGAGGGCTTTCCCGTTGTGATCGCCGAGGCATTGGCCTCCGGGATTCCTGTCGTGGCGACCCGTGTTGGCGGCAACCCAAGCGCAGTTCGCGACGCCCTCGATGGTTACCTGGTCAATGCAGGGTCCACGGTGGACCTTGCCGAGACCATCGAGCGACTGGCCTGGGACCCCGCCTTGCGCCGTCAGATGTCCCGCTCGGCCAGGGCGCGGGCACTCGCCGATCTTGACATAGTCTGCGTCAGCCGCAAGACAGAACGGCTGCTTGAAGCAGTTGCCAGAGATGATTATTAAGCATTACATAATCCAGTGACATCTCGCACTCGCTGCGTCCCCGTGTCTCCGCGTCTCGCGGTCGGCGCAATTGTCACTATGATTTGTAATGCTCAGTAATCGTATTGCAGAATTGCCGCTTGAAAGGAGCAAATCACGTGCCTAAATGCCTGATCTGTCAGAACCGCTTCGAGCCATTCATTTCCTTCGGACGGATGCCTCTTGCTAATGGGTTCTTGATGCCCGATCAGTTTTCACGCGAGTATTTTTTTGACTTGAAGGCGGGATTTTGCCAAAACTGCGGCATGGTGCAACTAGCCGAGCTCGTGGATCGGCAAAAGATGTTTCATGCCGACTACCCTTTTTTTTCCTCGACCTCGCAGCGCATGGCAGCTCACTTTAAGGAGCTCGCCGAATTTGTGATGCTCGATTTCTTGAGACCGCCCGATCCTTTTGTCGTCGAAATCGGCAGCAATGACGGAATTACGCTGCAGCACTTTGCCGCGCGAGGAATCCGTCATCTCGGAATAGAACCGGCGGCCAATGTGGCGCAGGTTGCGCGGCAAAAAGGGATCCGTACGATCTGTGAGTTTTTCGATGAGGAACTGGCGCGACAGATTGTCGTGAAACACGGCCGGGCAGACGTCTTTTTGGGCGCCAACGTCCTGTGTCATATCCCCTACTTACATTCGGTTATCGCCGGCATCGCGGTCTTGCTCAAACCGGAGGGAATATTGCTGTTTGAGGACCCTTACTTGGGAGACATCGTCGAAAAGACCGCCTACGACCAGATCTACGATGAGCACGCTTTCTACTTTTCAGTTTCCTCCATGAGCTATCTGTTTGACAAACACGGACTGGAAATCATCGACGTCGCCTCACAACCCGTTCACGGTGGCTCAATGCGTTACATCGTCGCACGCAAGGGAACGCGACAGCCATCGCAACGCGTGTCTGCCCAGCGGAACACAGAAGAGGCGCTCGGTTTGGGTCGCCTGGAAACCTTCCAGCAATTGCGACGTAACATCGAGCGCTCGCGCGACGATCTGGTAACGCTGTTGCGTGATGTCAGAAGGCAGGACAAACGCGTCGTGGGTTACGCTGCCACTTCCAAAAGCACGACTGTAATCAATTACTGTGGACTTACTCCCCAGTTGATCGACTTTATCAGCGATACCACGCCCATCAAACAAGGAAAATTCAGCCCCGGCGCTCATATCCCGGTACGATCGCACGAAGTTTTTGCGGCAAACTATCCAGACTACGCGCTGCTGTTTGGCTGGAACCATGCAGAAGAGATCATGGCTAACGAACAGCGATTCAAAGCCGCAGGTGGAAAGTGGATTGTTTATGTTCCCAGTGTCCAGGTGATCGGATGACGCTGACAGACAAGGGCTGCTGCCTACAACCATCGACCGGCCCCATTTCACAGCCGGGAACAACGGTTCCGCAAAAGGGAAGCAGAGACAGTGATTGAGGCGGCGACAACCTTTGAGTAAGATTATCATAGGAATCGGGATTACATTGTGATTGAGGGCGTTGTACTTAAGGATCTGGTCACCCACGGGGACGAGAGAGGCTTTTTTCGCGAAATCATTCGTGCTACTGATAACTTTTTCGCCGAAGGTTTTGGCCAGTGGAGCCATTCCCTCATGTACCCGGGAACCATCAAAGCCTGGCATATCCATCAAAAGCAGGTTGACTGGTGGTACGTTTGCAATGGTGTATTAAGAGTGGCGCTGCACGATACGCGCAAGGGATCGCCTACTCATGGGGAGACGATGGAGTTTTTAATGGGTGATGACCAGCCGGCGCGCCTACTGCGTGTGCCCCAAAGAGTCGCGCACGGCTGCAAATGTGTTAGTGGGCCGGCGAATTTGTTCTACATCACATCCAGTGTTTACAACCCGGAGGACGAGGGTCGAATACCCCATGACGATCCAGTGATAGGATATGATTGGTTCAAGGGGCCTCCGATTAAGTGAAGTCCTTGCCGCTGAAGTGCATGGACGTGAAGAAGTGTCTTGAACAGCGGAAGGTCTTGATCACCGGTGGTGCCGGCTACTTGGCCACAAACCTGGTCAACTCAATCCGCTGCGAAGACTGCCGTATTATCCGACTGGGCCGACCAGGGAGAGAATTTCCGCTTGCAAAAGGCGCGGCCCGCATCGACGACGTAACCGGCGATATTCGCGACATGTCTTTATGGGAGCGTCTGCTGGATGGTGTCGACGTCGTGTTTCATTTTGCTGCTCAGACGAGTGTACGCGTGGCCAATGAGAATCCCCCAGCAGATATGACCGTTAACGTATTACCGATGTTGTACCTGCTCGATTCTTGTCGGCGAAAAGGATGGCAGCCAATCGTGCTATTTGCCGGAACCGCAACGGAAGCGGGAATGCCACTCGCGCTTCCGGTAAACGAGTCTCACACGGACGATCCCACTACCGTCTATGACCTTCACAAACTAATGGCTGAGAATTATTTAAAATTCTACGCTCACCAGCAGATAGTGCGGGGCACAACGTTGCGCCTGGCAAACGTCTATGGGCCTGGTCCAAAAAGCAGCAGCGGCGACCGTGGAGTGCTCAATCAAATGGTGCGCAAGGCTCTGGCCGGCGAGCCACTGACCCTCCACGGACATGGGCAATATCTGCGGGATTATATTTACGTCGATGACGTGATCCAGGCGTTTCTCGCTGCGGTGGCCAACATCGATAGGATCAACGGCAGGCATTTTGTGATCGGGAACGGCCAAGGGCACACCATCGCTCAAGCCGTAGAACTGGTGGCGGAACGGGTCGCCCGCCGCACAGGTCGGGTCGTGCCAGTAAAACAGCTCGACCCTCCAGAGCCGCTCCTACCGATTGACACTCGAGACTTCATCGCCGACACCTCCCACTTTTCTCAGGCCACAGGGTGGAAGGCTTGCACATCGCTGGCCGAGGGGATTGACCGAACCATCGATGCACTTCAGGCCAACAATTCAGGCAAAACCGAAGACATTCATTGAGCGTCTCTATTTCAAGGCGCTCTCTATTGGGAAGTTGCAACAGAAGCACTTGGCGTTGCTGTTCTCCATCGGATTGGCCATTCGTATCGCAGGGATGTTTGGGCTGGGCGACGGCGATATGGAGCATTTCAAAGCTTGGACGACGCTGATCCACACCTACGGGCTCGAACGGACATACAGCGCTCCGGACCGAGAGCTGATCGCCAGGGCTCGCGAGCGTAACGTTTCCCTCGTAGAAAGTTTCAATTCACTACGTACCTGGGTGACGATTGAACCACTGGCCTTTTCCGAAAGGAATTATATGGTGATCTATCCGCCCGGCAGCGTTTATCCCTTATACCTGTCAGGCCTGGCTTACAAGCGGATCTCCCCCGAGATGCGCAACAGCCGGTTGTTTAACGCCTTTATCAATTTTCCGATGTTGCTGCTATCGCTGGGAGTGACGTGGCTGATGTTTCTCTTCATTCGGCACAACCACCACGGGTTGGCCGTGGCAACCGCCATGATGTATTGGTTGAATCCCATTGTGCTCCTCGATTCGACCATCCAGGGATACAATAATCCGATCATCGCGTTAATCAACCTGGGGGCCCTGGTCTCCCTTTACCGTAGCCGATACCTGCTGGCCGTATGCCTGACGACTCTCGGAGTTCTCGTAAAGCCCCAGGCGATGATTCTGCTTCCGATCGTCGCCATCGTATGCCTGCGGGAGACGAAAGCCAGGACGTGGCCGGTCTATGCGCTCGCCGGGGCGGTTACCGCGCTTGTTTTCCTGTCGCCTTTTGTACTGAACGGCTACACCCTGAGCTCTTTGTTGGGCACAACGTTTGCCGCGCGCAGCTTGGACCAGTGGACGCTTCCGGTGCTGAGCGCCCGCTGCTGGAATCTGTGGTGGCCCACTCATGTTGCGATTTACTCACTGTTTGGAGTGAAGGCGGTTCAGTTGTCGGAGTTCACCGCGCGATTCGGAGCCAATCCGAGAGTACTCGGGTCGGTTGCCATGGTTCTGGTATGCGCGGCCAGCTTGGTCCAGCTTTACCGGCAACTTCCCCAGCGGCGAATCTACATCTTCCTTTGCATGATCATGATGGGCTACGCCTACACGATGGTGCAGGTCAACGTTCAGTTCAATCAGTTCTTCGTGTTTATCCCGGCGCTGCTGATGATCGCCCTGGCCAACCAGCGCCTGTTTACAACCAGTGTCGTGATCATGATCCCTTGGCTGGCTCAGTTGGTTGTCTACGGCGGACTGGGGCGCGATTTCTGCTGTCCATCCACGGTTTTTGGCCGCCTCGGTCTGAGCCATGTTTTTACCGGAGTCACTCTGCTCATCGCCTTGTTAAACGTCTTTTTCTGGTTGCAGTTTGGCTGGCGCTACTTCAGGGGCTGGTTCACAACGACGGGTCCTCTGCACGCTTTCGGTAGTACGACACCTGAGCCGGAAGAATTGAGAAGACCGGAGCCCGACTGATGGACATACCCGCCGTTTCAGGTCGTCCAGCCATTGCGAGAAACATCGGTCTCCTATGGAGACGGTTGAAATTCTCGGTGCGCTCCCCGGAAACGTGTGAAGAAATTCGAAGCCAGCCTCCTGGATTCGTAGAGATGCCCCGATGGGGCGTCTCTACCGTGTCGGCAACCTGGCCTAGCACAGATGGTACGCCAATTTTTTCATGTATTCTGGCAGTCACAGCTCAGATTTGGACAACAGGCTCCCTTGTGCGATTTCGGGGGTTTCTTCACACTTTCTGACACGCCAATGTGGAAAGGCAAAAAGGTCTCCGTGGCTTTGCCCACTTACAACGAAAAGGAATCGATTCGGTCCTGTATTGAGGGACTGTACAATACGGGCTTCATCGATGAAGTGGTGGTTTGCAACAACAACGCCGTGGTGGGAACATCCCAAGAGCTGGCTAGGACGGCAGCCCGGGAAGTATTTGAAAAACGTCAAGGATACGGTTGGTCGTGCCGCAAGGCCCTTTTGGAAAGCACCGGCGACCTTGTGGTGCTGTGTGAGCCCGACGGCTCTTTTGAGCCGGCCGATGTGATCAAACTGCTTGCCTACTCAGACGACTTCGACGTAGTGCTGGGCAGCCGCACCAATGGTGAATTGATCTGGACGGGAGCCAATATGGGTTGGTTTATGCGATGGGGCAACTGGACTGTCGCCAAGTACCTGGAATTCCTTTTCAACGTAACGTCGCTGACCGACGTGGGCTGCACGATGAGGCTGATGACCCGAAGCGTCTTGGAAAGGATCAGCCCGTTTTTCACCGTCGGGGGATCCTATTTTGGGCCAGAAATGACGTTGCTGTGCGTTTGGAGCGGCGCTCGGGTCATCGAGCTTCCTGTTAACTACAAAAAGCGCGTGGGCCAGAGCATGGTCACGGCAAGTCGTTGGAGCGCATTTGTACTCGGTTTGAGAATGATTCTGTTCATCACGGAATTCCGCCTGAAGGCCTGGCTGGGACGCGGCCCCAGGATCGCCGGGACCGAGACCGACTCACATCAGGCTGTGGCTCGCCGGGCGCACCGGCATCCAGAATCGTGAAGACCCGTTGCTCGTACCCCTGTGATCCTGGCGCGCGGTAAAAATGCCCCCGGGTCTGAGAACGCGTACAAGATTTGGCGCAATTGAAGAAGCCGCCGCATTCTAATGGAACTCCAGATCGATATCTCTCCGAACGGCCGCCGGCAGAGCCAGCGACACCCGGCAAGACCGAGCGTCTGCCCCATTTGCGAGGCGCGTGAACTGCAAGTTCTATTCGAAGAGGCTTATGACTACATCACCGGCGAAGTTTTCCAGGTATGGCATTGTCATAAGTGCGAGGTGGGCTTCACCTCTCCCCAGCCGCAAAATTTGGAGCCCTACTACCCGCCCGAATACCGCCGCTACACCGGTCCGGTTCCGGCGCTGTTGAAATCTCTGTACCGTCATCGAGCCCGGGGTTGGAGCAGAATGGCTCAAAAACCGGGCAGGGCCTTGGAACTGGGCTGTGGTGACGGGGTGATGCTCGAAACCTTACGGCAGGCCGGATGGAGTGTTTTTGGTATGGAACGGACGCCTGCCATGGCCAAGGTCGCCCACCAAACATTGGAACTACCAATCTTTGTCGGAGGGCTGGAAGCCTTGCTGCCGGAAGCGCGGTTCGACCTGATCATCGCGTTTCAGGCTTTGGAACACATGCGAGATCCTTTAGCGATCCTGAAACAGTGCGCTATTTTGCTTAAGTCAGGAGGAATGTTGATCGTTAGCGTGCCGAATTTGGATAGCTGGCAGGCGCGCTACGCCGGTTGTCACTGGTTTCACCTCGACGTGCCGCGTCATTTGTATCATTTCTCCCCGCGATCCCTGAGCAAGCTCCTCAGTTTGGCCGGTTTGACCGCCTGCAAGGTGAACTTTGTTTCTTACGAACAGGACCCGTATGGCTGGGTCGAGAGCATTTTGAACAGAATGATCCGCCGCCGAGCCAGCAGGCACAATCTGCTGACCAGAGCGCTCATGCGGCTGAATGGGTTCACCCCTCGCAACCTGCTGATCCTCTTGTTAGGGAGTTTCATGTTCGTGCCGAGCCTTGTCCTGTCGTTGGCAAGCTGGGTTTGCAAGAAAGGCGCACTGGTACAAGTAACGAGCGTACCACAGGTGACCAAGGACCACTGACAGCGGAAGCCTCGACAGGGCGAAAATGGATATCCTGGCTTCCTTGGTAAAGATTCTTACTGCTATCATTCTTCTTGCAATATTCTAAAGAAGGCGGAATGCCTAGGATATTTTCGGCTTTTGGAGGTTGAAAAAAAGGAACTCCGTCAACACGGTTTGATTGATTCTCTATGAACATACTGATCATTGGCGGAGCTGGCTTTTTAGGAGCCAACCTAGTGCGCAGATGCTTGCAAGATCCTGGAAATCGAATCACCGTGCTTGATTCGTTGGACCCTCGCCTCTGCTCCACGACCGAAAACCTGCGCGAAGTGTGGGACCGAATCCGTTTTGTACGGGGAAGCATGGGAGATGAACCACTCATTGCTGAGATGGTTCAACGGCAGCATATCATCTTCAACTGCGCGGCGCAGACTTCGCATTCACTTTCCATCCAGCAGCCACTGTTGGACGCGGAAATCAACTGCTTGGGAAATTTAAGGGTACTGGAAGCCATCCGTCTGCTCAACAGAGATGCCGCTATCGTTTATGTTTCCAGCAGCACGGTCATCGGCAAAGCCACTGAAGAGATCATCGACGAAACCCATGGCGAAAAGCCACTGGATATTTACTCGGCCAACAAAGGCGTGGGCGAGAAATACTACCGCATCTACAACCGGATTTACGACCTGAAGACCATTGTCCTGCGGTTTGCCAATCTGTACGGACCTTACGGCAAAGGCTACCCGGAATACGGCTTTGTCAATTATTTCATCCACCTGGCTTGGACCGACCAGGAGATCAAGCTTTATGGCTCCGGCGACCAGACTCGCAACCTGATGTTTGTCGATGACGCCACCGAGATTCTGTACACCGCCGCACAGGACAGCCGGCTCATCGGTGAGACGTATTTCGCGGCGCACGACGAGCATCCGACCGTTCGTGAGGTCGCCCAGAAGATTGTCAGTATCTTCAATCGCGGAAACGTGGCGCACATCGAGTGGCCGGAGGTGCGTCGCCGCATTGAAATCGAAGGAGTGCGGATCTCATCGGCCCGTTTGCGCAGCATTACCGGCTGGCGGCCGCGCTACTCGCTCGAACAAGGTTTGCTAAAAACAAAGGCCATGCTAGAAAGGATCCATTCGTGATGAGAGCCGTCATTACTGGGGCGCTGGGACACATCGGCTCGCGCCTCATCCACAGTCTGAAGCCAGGCGACTACGATCAAGTACTGTTACTGGACAATCTCTACACTCAACGTTTTTGTTCCTTATTTAACCTCCCCAGAGAAGTGCCATTCCGCTTTGTGGAGGACGACGTTTGTACCGCTCAATTGGAAAAATACGTTGCCGGCAGCGATGTCGTGATCCACTTAGCTGCGATCACCGACGCGGCAAGCAGTTTTCAAATAAGAGATTTAGTGGAACGCGTTAACCTACATGGTACCCGCCGGGTGGCACAAGCTTGTGCTGCATCCGGATGCAAGCTCATCTTCCTGTCAACGACCAGTATCTACGGTTCCCAAAACGCGACCGTGGACGAGAACTGTCCCAGCAGCGACCTGAAGCCGCAGAGTCCTTATGCAGAGACCAAATTACGCGCCGAACAGATGCTACAACTCATGGGACATCGCGATGGGCTCCGTTTCGTCATCTGCCGCTTTGGAACCGTTTTTGGCCCCTCGATCGGCATGCGATTTCATACTGCAATCAACAAGTTTGTCTGGCAAGCATGCGCGGGGCAACCGATGACGGTCTGGCGCACTGCCCTGCACCAATACCGTCCCTATCTCGACGTGAATGACGCCGTACGGGCACTCGGTTTTATTATCAAAAGAGATATTTTCGACAACCAAATCTATAACGTGTTAACGACAAATGCTACCGTAAGCGAAATTGTGGACATTATCCGCGCTTGTATCCCGGACGCTCAGGTTCAACATGTAGATTCGCCAATCATGAATCAATTGTCTTACACAGTTTCGTGCGAGAAATTCCAGTCGCTAGGATTTCAATTTCAGGGCAGTTTACTGAAAGGAATTAGCAGCACGGTTCAGTTGATCCGGGATATACGGCAGCCCATCGCGGTGCAAACATGACCCGACCCTTAGGGTCATAGAAGATTTCAGCCGACTTGTGCAAGCGAATCCCTGCATGGCAACCCAGGAGGTCCCAAGCACCAAGAAGACCTCAAATAAGGATTTACCATCTGTCTCAATCTTAATCGTCACCCGCAACAATGCAGATGAATTGATCGCGGCTTTAAAAAGCCTGAGTTCCCTTAGGTATCCGAAGGGCTGCCTGGAGCTTGTGGTCTTCGACAACGGGTCGACCGATACGACTTGTGAACGGGTCCAGTCCGTATTTGAGCGGTTCCAAGCCGACGGCTGGGCAAGCCTGGTGCTGCAACGGGCATGCCGAAATTTGGGAGCCTTCGGAGGGCGCGCCGAGGCGCTGGGATTCCTGAGTCCCCAATCTGAATTTATCCTGTGTCTCGATGACGACGTGGAAGTCACTCCGGAATCTCTGACTCTGCTATTGGACGCGATATCGGATTCAAACGTCGGAGTGGCAGGAGCCAGGATCGTTTATCACGACAAACCCGAGGAGACCGCCAGCGGCGCCGGATACTTCAACCGCTGGCTCGGCATTTATAAGAATCGAGCGCCTGCAGATCGTACGACCTGCCATTTCGTAACTACCTGCGGGTGTCTTATCCGGCGCGCTACTCTAGAGGTCGTGGGGGGGTTCGACCGCGACTACTTTACTTCTCATGGCGACGTGGATCTCTGTCTGAGAATGACGGAAGGAGGTTATCGAGTTGTTTACGAGCCGCTGGCTGTGATCCGCCACAAAGTCGCGCGCGGAGGCACTCGCACTCCTGAACGAATTTATTACGTCTATCGAAACAAACTCTTGCTTCTGCGCAAGCACTTGCCGCAAGGGTGGTCTCAGCCGATGATACTGCTTTACTCCATCCTTTGGCTGCCGAAGATTTTCGTAAATTCTCTTGCCTACCATCAAGGGTTGAACTGGCCTGAAATGTGTTCGGTTTCGTTGGCGATCTTCGATGCGTGGCTGGATCGCCGAGGCGAGGGAAAATGGTTCCAGCAAGGTGCAACCGCGGAAAAGGCTGGCAAAGCGGATGACGGTGCTGCAAAATCAAGCAAGGGGGAAGATTGCGATGCCCCTGACGGATGACTTCCGCAGAGGGGTTAAGTTTCTTGTTCGACGATTTACGGCGATGACGATCGTCCGACAGGTCATTACACGAATCAACCTGCTGAGAAATGAGAAAAAGCCGAATCGAAAACTCGAAATCGGGCCGGGGGAAAAGCGACTGTCGGGTTTTGAAACTCTTAACATTGCAGGGGGGATAAATGTCAACTATATCTGCGACGCTGCAAAGAAGCTTCCCTTTAAAGACGGCACGTTTGAACTAATCTATGCTAGCCACGTGCTAGAACACATTCCATGGTATAAGACAGAGGAGGTTCTCAGAGAGTGGATTCGGGTACTCGCGCCCGGCGGCAAGTTCGAGGTCTGGGTGCCGAATGGGTTGGAAATTTGCAAGATTTTCGTCAACTATGAAACAAGCGGCCGGGATGATACACCCCTAGACGGGTGGTATCGATTTAATCCCGAGAAAGACCCCTGCAAGTGGGCTGCAGGGCGCATTTTCACCTATGGTGACGGCAAAGGAGATCCTTCAAGCCCGAATTGGCACCGAGCCTTGTTCTCACCCCGCTACCTGAGATGTTTGCTTGAAACCGTCGGGTTGCGGGACATTCACGAAATGGAGCATGAAGAAGTGCGGGGATATGACCACGGCTGGATTAACTTAGGCATGCGAGGTTCGAAACCTTGAACTATCGCAGTGTCGCTGATCTGAATAAGACGATCGTTGACCATCTTTCCAAGATTCCCGAGGATGTCGACCTAATTGTCGGAATTCCGCGCAGCGGTTTGCTCGCTGCTAACTTACTCGCCCTCCACCTCAATTTACCACTGACGGACCTGGAAGGCTTTCTTGAGGGCCGGTTATTACAACAGGGCGGACGATTGGAGGCAAGCCGGGACTGTTCGATGCTCCAACACATAAAGAAAGTTCTTGTTGTAGACGACAGTGTAGCAAGCGGGCGGCAGATGCTGGCAGCTCGGGAACGTCTGGCTAAAGCCTCGCTTCCTTACGAAATTATGTATGGGGCAATTTATGTCTTCCCCGCAGCTAGATCCAAGGTTGATCTTTTCCTTGAAGTTGTCGCGGCGCCCAGAGTCTTCGAATGGAACCTGATGCGCCACAACTTTCTTGAAACCGGCTGTGTTGATATCGATGGCGTGCTGTGCAGGAATCCCACGGAAGAAGAAAACGACGATGGCCCGCGGTATGAGAATTTCCTCAAAGGCATGGAGCCTCTAGTGGTCCCCACAACGCAAATCGGCTGGCTGGTCACGTGCCGACTTGAAAAATACCGCGAACTGACAGAACAATGGCTTGCCACGCACAAGATCCGTTACAAGGAACTCATCATGATGAACTTTCCAGACAAGGCGGCCCGTCTGGCATATGGCTCGCCCGGACGGTTCAAGGGACAAGTGTATCGTTCCGTGGGTGCTGAAATTTTTATTGAGAGTTGTCCCGACCAAGCTAGGGAAATCGCTCAGCAAGCGGGCAAGGCAGTCATTTGCATGTCAAGCCGTGCCATCCTTTATCCCACTGCTTTGGCTCGAGTACCCGCCCTAGCACGCAAAGCGCCAAAATCTATCGTCCGTCGACTGAGAACGATTGCGGGAAAGGTCGGCCAGCATCTCTTCCGTGAGCAGTCGAATCCGAATTAACGCTTGAGCACGCGGAAACTCCGAATAACGATATTTTCCTGAGTTTTCTGAGGATTTTGGACCTCTCCGACCATTCACTCCAGGCAAGAGTCACTGTCGATGTTGGGATGCAGCGCAAGCCAGCGCTTCAGTACCAAGAGAGCCCACAGCAGATGTGTATGGTTTCTCTTCGACGCCACATGCTCGTGAACCAACTGCGCAACTGCCTTCGAATTTAAAAATCTAGGTAATTTCTCACCACACAGCTCGCCCTCCAGATATGGCCTGAGTTCCTGTCGAAACCACTGGCCAATGGGGACCATAAATCCCTGTTTCTTGCGCCGAGCCACTTCAGACGGCAGGCACATGGTGGCGATCCCCCTCAAAATAGGCTTCAATCGATAGCCAGAAAAGCGCACTGACGCCGGCGTCCGGGCAACATGGCTCACCAAATCCACGTCGCAAAAAGGTACTCGCAATTCCAGAGAATTCGCCATGGTCATGCCGTCACCAAGTTTCAAAAGATTGGAGGCTAGGTAGCGTCTGATATCCACACGCAGGATTTTGTCGAGGTAACTTCCTCCTTCCTGCGCAAACATCTCTGACACTTCTTCATCAAAAGAGGTTCTTGGCAAGGCCGAACAGATCGCACTTCGGCTCTTCCCATCCAGGTACGTTGTCCACAACCAGTAGCGCTGCTCCGGTCCCACCTTGATGCCTTGTCCGAACCGGCGCACCCAACCGCCCACATCCCGTCCAGTCGGTCGGCTCGGAAAAAGGCGGGATATTATTGAGATAGGTGCAGTCAGGAAGTGCGGAACCATCTCGCTCACTTTTGCACCCAGGTGGCGAGGATAACCGGAAAAAAGCTCATCGCCCCCAATGCCCGAGAGGGCTACTTTCACAAATCGGCGCGTCTCGCGCGCAACCAAAAAAGTGGGGACTGCGGAAGAGTCTCCGATTGGCTCATCCATTGCCGCAATTACTTCCTCCAGCAGAACTCGGGAATCTGGTTTCAGAATGAACTCGTAGTGGTCGGTTCCAAAATGCTCGCTGACCCTTCGGGCAAATTTCAACTCGTCAAAATCCGGTTCTCCATAACCGATGGAAAACGTCCTCAGACCTGGAACCTGCTCACTTGCCAACGCCACGACTAAACTGGAATCCAGCCCACCACTTAAAAACACGCCCACTGCCACATCTGCAATCAAGCGGCGGCTCACCGCCGCGCGAAGAAGCTCCAATGTCTGCGCTCGGAAATCGCTCACCGAACCGGTGGCCCTCTCCACTGGTGGGATCTGCCAGTAATTCCAAGTCCGGACAGAGCCATCTTTCCAAACCAGAGACTCCCCGGGGCGCAACTTGTTGACACCGCGGGCTAGGCTCCTAGGCGCCGAGACGTACAGGCAGGTCAAATATTCCAGAACCGCTTCCCAATCGAGTTGTGCTGAAACCTCTGGATGTCCTAACAACGGAGCAAGCTCAGAACTAAAAATGAGCTTCCCGGAATTCGTAACTGTGTAAAACAGGGGTTTTACGCCGAGGTGATCCCGGCTGAGATAGCAGGATCCCGACTTGGAATCCCAAATGCAGAAGGCAAAGTCCCCCTTCAGGTGCTTCGAAGCATCTGTGCCCTTCTCTTCATAAAGATGCAAGATAACTTCCGTATCGGTGTTGGTTTCAAATCGGTGTCGAGCTTCCAGGTCGCGCCGCAGTTCCCGATAGTTGTATATCTCTCCATTGAAGACAATGGCACAACTGCGATCCTCGTTAAAGATGGGCTGATCTCCAGTAAAGAGATCAATGATGGCCAGACGGTTGCACGATAGCCCCACCCGGGCGTTGCAGAGCATTCCATGATGATCTGGACCCCGGTGGTGGAGCTGGTGTCCGAGGGTTTCTAAAATCTCCTGATCGCAACGGCCGGTGAACCCTGCTATGCCACACATGGACTTGACAAACGGCGCTGCATGCTATGGGTCCGAACCGAGCGCTAATATCCTTCGGCTACCGATGGTCCTCTCAGAGAGGCGATTCTAGTCAATAAGAAAATGAGTGCGCAGACCAGCCAGAACGGTTCCATGACGCGGATCAGGATAAACGTATTCGTCCCTATCCCATGAACCAACAATCCAACGGTTCCCGCGATGAATCCGCCGCTTAGCCCGTAGTACAGCGGCTCCCTGTCACGAAAAGCATGGAGCGCATTCCACCCGGTTTGGAATATGCGATAGACAAGGAATACAAATACGCAAATGCCGACCAGGCCGGTCTCCACCAAGGTCCTGAGATACTGAGAATCAATGAATCCGTATCCAGTAACGCCCCAGCCGAATATCGGTTTCTGCTGAAATGCTTCCACCGCATTAAAGAAACTCTGTATACGTGAGGTGGTGGAGATGTCAACTTTCCTGCCGAATACCGTAGGCGCTTTGATATACGGCCGGGTAAAGGTCGACGCGATGCGCGTCACCACCACGCTTGGCAACACCACAGACGGGACCATCACAGCGAAAAGAAGAGCTACTGTCAATGCGACAATCAGCATCCTTCTGCGAGTTACATAGAACAGCGTGTAAAGCATCGGTATAAACGCGACATAAGAGGCCCGCGACATCGTATATACGAAGGGTACGAGCAAGACGCCAAAGAACCCGAGAAGGAACAGCCGGTGCTTCTTTGCCGTAACGATGATCCCTCCCAGCAAGGCCAAGATGAACAACAGATATCCCCCCAGCGTATTTGGCTCTCCATGCGTCCCTTGAAAGGGAGCGGTCACCCGCAACCCTGATGGAACTTGCAAAACGGCTACTACGCTTACCACCAGGGCCACGCCGAAAAGCATAGCCAGATAGCGCCGGATCTGCCGCTCATCATACGTAGCGTTAATCACCATCCAGAAAATAATGAAGTACTCCACATACTTCAGCGTAAACAAAGATCCGGTGACTGGACTGACACGCCCGGCGGCCATACCAAGCAGAGTTGACCCAATACAACTGATCCCATACAGAAAAACCGGTTTATTCAGTGGTGTGTCCACCAGAAGATTCAATTCTTTAACCAATGCAGTTTTAATAAACCACGCGCTCCCGACAATCACGAGCAAAATATCGTCAAAACGCAGCGTCACCCCTTTAGCGCTGCGTTCCCCTCCTGCCATCTGCGCTACAGCGACCTCGGGCGACAGCAGCATGGCAACGATCAGGAGATAGATTGCAAACTCGGTTCGAAGGAAAGCTACGACGGCGGCAACCAACCCCGCTGCAATCCAAAACGCGACGCCAACTTCCACTCGAGACATGAAGTAGGGCACGCCCAACGCAAGACCGCCTAGCAACAACAAGACGATAACTTGAGGGCTGGCGGTGGTGGCAGCGCGCATTGTTCAGTTTTCTGTCAGGACTTTCTCAAGCTTTACAGAGACTTCCGCAAAACCTTTCGTGGCCAGATTGGGGCGGTACTCAGCGGTACTCAACGGCTTGCGCGCAGATTCCTCGTTCATTTCTTGTCATCATCCGTAAGCCCCATCATATCTTGCAATTCCTGGTTCGCGGGTGCAGACGGTGGCGAACGCCGACTTAATGATTCCTGGGCCATGGTTTGTGACTCTGGAGTTTTCTGAGCTGAAGAAAGAGGCTTACGGGAACGCTTGCCGGCACGTTCTCCGGCAAAACGACCTTTCAGCCGATTCACCCAGCCCTTGGACTCAGGCTTACGGGGTTCGTATCGATATCGATAACTATAGTAATGATAGTCGCTGCGCTGATAATCGATTTCCGCCTGGATATCATTCATGATAACCCCCCAGACCTTGCATCCTAGGGCTTCCAGGCGGAGTTTGGAGCGTTTCAATACTTCTCTGCCGATTCTCCCGATCTGATAGGAGAGGATGACCCCATCCACTTTTGGCGCCAATATCGATGCGTCCGTAACCGGGAGGATCGGTGACGTATCAATGAGAATCACATCAAACATTTCACGTGCTTCTGCAAATAACTTATCAACCATGGGAGAGTTCAGCAGCTCGGCTGGGTTTTCCACGGTGCGGCCCGTGGGCAGTAAATAGAGGTACTCTAAGCCGGGCGTCAGTTGGGCTATCTTTAAGCCGAACTTGCCTAAAATAATATCGTCTATCGTACGGTAACACTCTTTCAATTCTTTCGTTCCCTGCAAGATGTCGTTCAAACCGGGGGACTTTTCTACCCCAAAAACTCTCTCCACGTAAGGACGCCGCAGGTCAGCGTCGATTAACAGAGTCTTTCTCCCCGTCTGAGCAAACACCACAGCCAGATTCGTTGCCGATGTGGTCTTCCCCTCCTGGAGCACAGAACTGGTGATCAAGACGACCTTTCCATTCGTTCTGCTCATGACACTGGCGACATTGGTTCTCATCGTGCGGTACGCTTCCGACGCAACCGCCTTCGAATCAAAGTGGGTGGGAAGCCGCGCAAACCTATCCAGGTCTTCTTCGGTGACGTTGGGTGGAAAATCCTCCAACTTCAGTCGGCTTTTTACGTCATCTACCTGAATGTGGGGAATGACGCCCAGCACGACGGAATCGATGTACCGTTCGACGTCTTCGATCGTTCCAATTGAGGTATCCAGAGACTCAAGGACAAAGGCAAAAACTCCCCCTACCAGGATCCCAATCAGCGCTCCAATTAAACTCTGATACAAGCGGTTTCGTTGCGGCAACGCTTCAGCGCTTTGCGCTTTTTCAACGAAAGTGATGTCCTCAGTTTTCTCCTTCTGCTGAATTTCGCCATCCTGTAATCGCTGGCGCAGGTTGCTCGCCAAGGTCTGCTTTTCCTTCACTACAGATTGCAAGTCTTCCAGTTGGCGCAATACTTCAGGCTGACGACTCAGTTCAGCCTCTTGTCGCGCCAAGGTGCTCTCGAGGCGATCGTACTCTGCTGCTACCGCGTCTAACCGCCGCACTACATTTGCCAGGCTGGATTCGAGGCGGCGCTCTTCGCTTGCCAGTTGAGCCGAAAGATTAACTACCTGCGGAGAAGCTGAGGTTTGATATCGCAGCAAGTCGGCCTTCCTGGCCCGCAACTCTGCAACGATACTGGACCGCTTCGTCAGTTCGTCAGCGAGAGCGCGAAGTATTGCATCATCCACCTGAATAAAGGACTGCAGCAAGGCGTCGTAATCCTTGGTCTGCTGGAGGCGGACCAAGGTTGAGAGCGCGGCACGGGCATCCTGCAGCTTCTGCTGATATTGAAGACGCCGCTCCTGAATATCTCCCGAACGCGCCAGGTCCGTAGCCAGAATTGGCGCGTTGGCTCGTTTGAAATCGCTCACGTTCTTTGTCGTCTGCTGCAATTCTGATTCCGTTTCCGTGAGCTGTTGACGAATAAATTGAACCGTCTCGTCCAGGCGCTTATTCCGCTCTTCCTCAGAATGTTTAATGTAGGCTTCCGTGACCGTGTTGGCGAGGACAATCGCCTGCTCTGGGCTGGATGCCGTTACCGTAATCGCAAGAATGTCGCTATTTTCATGCTGTTTGGCTTCGATTTGGCCCTTCAACCGATCCACCGCATCCTTGGCGCCGACCCCGTTCTTGATCAGGTTCAGACGCCGGGCGACTTCCTCCAGCACAGGGCGGCTGGTGACCACAACGGTTTGAGTGGCCATATCATCGTACGTACCGTAACTGATCACGCTGACCATCAGCCCAGCCAGTGTTGCACTTTTGTTGATTTTTACCAGCGTCTTTGCCTGGTAGACAGGCGGAGGGGCTTGAGTCAAAGTATACGTAGCCAGACCCATCAGAATCGGCGCCGCCAGGATGATCCACTTACGTTTCCGTAGAACTCGATAAAGATCTCTCAGATTAACTTCTACCTGAGCCATTGCTACTGCCTCTTTGCAATATCAACCAATATTAGAGAATCGCGCAGAAAACTGAGGATGGGGGTGACCGCGTTAACCACATCAGCAACACGAGCGCGGCCACTTTTGGGGACGTAAACCACGTCACCACTTTTCAGAACGACATTGCGCGAGAAATCCCCTTTTTTGTAAATGTCGCTGAAGTTAATATCCATGATCTCACTGCCTTCGGGACGCACGACAAAAACATGCTTCGCCTGGGCCGACGTGGAGAGCGTCCCAGCGCGTGAAATCACTTCCAATAAAGTCAAATCCTCTGGACTGTGCAGCACTTGTGGCGCCCGCACCTCGCCTAACACGAAATAAGTCTTGGCTACCGTCTCAAGCGAAGGTACAAAGACGATGTCTCCCGGGTTCACAAGGATGTTTTTGGACTGATCGCCCTTCAACACGATGTCGTAGATATTTGTGGTTTCTTTCCTACCGTCGGTTCGAGTAACCTGCACTGCGGCCAAATTTGCACGCGAGGAGAACCCGCCGTGTTGCACGATAAATTCTAAGATGGGGACACTGCCGAAAATAGAGAACTGGCCAGCATTTTGCACCTCACCGACCAGAAAAGCTTTCTGGCTTTCAAATCCGAGAGTAATGATCTGAACGATGGGTCTTTGGAAGATCGCGTGTAACTCCGACTGGACTAAGTCTCGCAGTTTGCTGGTAGTAAGCCCCGTTACGTTGATAAGCTTGTTGACAAAAAACGGAATAAACAATGTTCCGTCCGGCGCAACCGTCAGGTTCTCTTGTAGATACTCATTCCCGGTCCACACCGTTATTTTCACCGTATCCCCAGGACCCAGCAAATAACCAGGCTGTGACAAGCCAGGAGAAGAGGGAGGCGGCGCAGCCAACTGCTGTGGAACCTGAGAGGTGGGAACGCTGCTTTGTGGATAAAGTAGAATCGGACAAAAGGAGACCAGCAAGAGAGCAAGAATCCTCATGGCTTCCCTCCCCCAACCTTGACGCTGATCCGCACAGAATCACGCAACTCTTCAGTGGCCATTTGATAGGCGACCCGATAGCGCAAGCCGCGTCTTAAATGGGTCCAGATTAAGCCGATTTTCTCCACATCGTGAGCGGAGTAAAAGCGGTAAGCCTTTTCTCCGATCACTTTTTTTCGGGGAGAAATATAACCCTTTTGTTCCAAGTAGTACAGTTTGCTGCGGGGAATATCAATCATTTGAAGCACTTCGGCGGTACCCAGGGCCTTCATGACTTTAAACTTGAACTCAAACTTTAATTAGACTTTTCAATTTAGTCAAGTCTATCCATTCAGTCCAACAGCGTTGCTCAATCTGAGTTAGACACTTCCTCACAGTCGGACCGAGCGGTGTTCAAAGCTCTCGCTGCGGAAACGATCACGACGATTTTCTGTTTTTATCCACCGACTGGCTGGATATTGATCTTGCAGGAAGTTCTCGCCCAGTGATGGCTCGGGTGATATGGACTGAGGCATGCCGGGCCAGATTCACAATTTTCGGTTCATAGAGTGGTTCGCCTTCAGCCGAAGAGAGAATCTTCACTGTGGGGCGCATGGAGTTTTCTGTGTTCACATCGATTACTTTTCCCACTTCCCCCGTACTGAGTACTACACATTCGTTAAACGGATACACGGAAAAACTGCGGATCAACGCCTTCACAAGACGATCTGAAAACTCGCCCCCATGGCCGGTCAGCTCTTTCATGGTCTGGTATCCGGTGATTTCGTTCCGATTAGGACGCGCGTGCGTGCATGCTTCAAAAACATCGGCAATGCCAAGCACTTTTGCCTCAATACAGATATCTTTTCCCTTCAGACCATAAGGAAATCCGGTTCCATTCTCACGTTCATAAACCTGGCTTACGATCCTGGATAGCCACTCAAATCCGGGAATATTGGAAAGTATCTGGGCTGAATAGACGGGCCTCTGCCGTATCTCGCCCTGTTCTTTCGGGGTGAGAGCGCTCGCCATATAAATCACTTTTCTGGGGATCTTTGCGGTGCCAATGTCATGGAGAATACCGGCCAAACATAGCTGTGTGATCTGGGTTTCCGGCATGTCCAAGGTCTGCCCGATCCGAGACGCGATAATCGCAACATTGACCGAGTGCCGCGCCAGGGAAAACTCGACGGTGTGATCCGTGGCTAACAGGAGTAAGCCATTGTCCTGCTTCAACAAGCCAACGACTCGCCCGGCGATCTCTAGACCCTTCTGAGGGTCGACCAGTGCATCGACTTCAGCGCGATGGATCGACGCCAGAAAGAAAAGCGTGGCTTCCTTGTAGACCGTGGCGGCAGTTTCGCCAATTTCCTGTTGGCTCAAATCTCCGGCGCCGACACTTTCGGCAGAGGGCGCCTCGGCAGCAGGAAATGTCTCTGCAACGTTCTTTCTCACCACATCGCGCTCGGCACTTTCAGCCCTTCCGAAGACAACTCTTCGTTCTATTTCTGTGCCCTCCACCGGCGCTTGTGGCTTGGTCAACTCCTCGGCTTCATCTCGTCCCTTATCCTCGACTTTTGGAAGCTCACCAGCGCCTTCATCACCGGCCTTGTTCGCGGTTTCTTCCAGATCCTGAACAGCCGAAGGAAGCCATGTCTGAGAATTCCTAAAAGTTGTCACCACGTTCCTGACTTGGCTTGGAGGAGAAAGCGGCTCCAGAGCAGGGCGCTTGGGAGCCATCTTGGCACTGAGCCTGCCCGGCTCTTCGGTCTTAAGGAGTTGCAATATTCCCTTCAACCTTCGCTCGAATTCATTCAGGTCCACCGGGCGCTGTACGTAGTCACTGGCAAAAGTCTCGTGTCGCTGCGCATTGTCGGGAATTTCCCCGGGAGGGCTGATGAACATGAAAGGGATAACTTCCGTGTTTCTCTCCTCACGAAGTTGTTGGCATAGTTGGTAAGCATCCGTCAGGGGGAGATTTATGGCCGCGATAACTAGCTGGGCTGAATACTTCAGTGCTAGATCTAATGCGACAACCCCATCGCGAGCGTCCATCACACGAAACTTGTATTTTTCCAAGACTGACCGTAGGTTGGAAGCTTCCACTCTATCGTTAGTCGCTAGCACGGCGACAGGCAGTTTCTGGGCCAAGGCCGCACCCTGTGCAACCTTTCGAAACTGATTCAAGAGCTGACTCCCCCTTATTACCATATCCGTACTATACACAATATCACTTGTCAATTCAAGAGGATAGAGCAAGAGGTAACTTTCAAGACGTTTTACGGGCTTCGCGCGTGAATTATTTTTTGCACAACTTGCAAGCCTCATAACTTCTAAGAACTTATGCAATTTGTGGAAAATTCTGTGGATAACCTGTGGATGTTCATCACCGCCCCCTCTCCTGCACCGTTAGGGTTCTTCCAAAGGCGCGAATAGTGCGGGAAACTCAGGGGCAGCTTCGCAGTTCGCTGAATTCTCACAAAGCTGTTCCCACCAGCGAGAGGCGAACTCAATAAAGTGAGCCAAATTAGGTCCTTCCATTTGCTGGCGCTTCGTGTAGCCCCGCATAAGCACCCCTACCTTGTACCGCAGTTCGTCAAAAGCCGCCTCACGCCGAACCCGACACAAGCTTGAATCCCGCACACGCGAATAAAGAGCGCGAGCGCGCCAACGATCCATTCCCCAAAATTGCCGCGAAAGCTGGTCCTGGTGCCCTCCGAATTTAGTCACTAATTTTTCCGCCACCAGTGAAACCCGGTATCGCGCTGACACGCGCAGCCACAACTCATAGTCTTCGCATACGGGATAGGACGGATCAAACCGGCCCACGTCCTCAAATATTGACTTGTGGACCATCACGGCAGAAGGACTCACCACACACAACCGGAGACAATCTTTAAAAATCCAGCCTTCCGGTTTGCGATGCTTTTTCATCGGATTGACCCTTCGCCCTCGCCGTATCCAAACCTCATCTGTGTGGCAGATCTTGTCGCCAGTGGAACTAATCCGGTCCAATTGCTTGAAAAGCTTGGCAGGCGACCACAGATCATCGGAGTCCAGAAAAGCCAGCCAGTCGGCTCGCGCCATCTCAATCCCAATATTTCGAGCCGCGCTTACGCCCTGGTGAACGCTCCGGCAGTAATGAATCCTCGGATTGGAGAGATAAGTTCTGCAACTGAATTCGGTCGCGTCTTCCGATCCATCATCCACAATGATTAATTCCCAGTTGGAAAAAGTCTGGTGGAGAACCGACTCTACCGCCCGTTGAAGAAAAGCTACGCGGTTTCGGGTAGGTATGATGATGGAAACTTCTGGGACCAAGGTCTTTTTAACCCGCGCCTACCGCCAATAAGCTTGGTGGTTACGCCATCCGTGGTCGACCGCGGCGGCGGCCGAATGAAGACAACGGGACAACAAGCATCGACAGACGCTGTGAGCCCTACCCGCAGACAAGGGACCGCGGAAAAAGGAAAGGAAGCACAGGGTTACCCTGACGGGCGCCCGTCAAACGAAATTACCTTCCTTGGCTTGGACTTTAACTTCCGGTTGGTGCGCCTTAACTTGTCAGCGTACATGTTTTGATCGGCAAGTGCGATCAGCATCTGCGCGTCGCGCCCGTCGTCAGGAAAGGTGGCGCATCCAACACTAATACCTACCCGAATTCTAAAATTATCCACGATCAAATCGTGATTATCCACGGCGTTCTGGATGCGGCTGGTATTGTCCTCCGCTTGTCTTCGGTTGGCACCGGAAAGAACCGCTACAAACTCGTCGCCCGCATAACGCACGCAGGTATCCGATTTCCGCATTTGGTTGCGAAGGATGTGGGATATTTCCACCAGCATACGGTCCCCCACTTGGTGTCCGTAATTGTCGTTGACGGCCTTAAATTTCTCCAGGTCCATGACCAGGATAGAGACCGGATAGTTCAGCCTTTCGGCCCTGCGGAATTCTTGATCCAGAAATATGTACAAATAACGGGAATTGGGGAGTCCGGTCAGCACGTCAGTAAACGCGTCCTCTTGCGTCTCTTCGAAGATCAACGAATTGTTGATCGCGATGGCTGCCTGACGGCTGATCGTTTCCAGGAGGCGCAAATGATCCTGCGAATAGTTTTTTGGGAATTCGGAGTAAAGGCTTATGACACCCACAAGGCTTCCCTCTATCGAAAGGGGGACGGAGAGACAACTCTTGAAGCTGTTTTGTAACTGCCGCGATTCTGCAAAATCTGCTGCCGGCGAAGCGTTCAGTATCGGCTGATTATTTGCCACAACCCAACCGCTGACGCCCTCTCCTACTGCCAAATGCAGCTTCTCGATTTGTTCGGCGTGCGCTCCCGCGGTGTAAAAACAAGAAAGTTTATCGCCGCCGCTATCAATTAGGAAAATACCACAAGCGCTGTACGGAATAATGTTCTTGATTCTGCTGGCGACGATCGCCATCGTCTCGGAAACGTTCAACGATTTGCCGACGTTTTGAGAAAGTTCATACATCGCCTGGATTTCTTTGTGACTCGCGGCGATGTCATGAAACACGGTGGCTTCGATGTGTTTCTTGCGACTGCTCACCTCTGCTGCAACCGAGGCGCCGATGCTCTTCATTACCTTCTCCGGCAGACTGGCGTCGGCCTTGCGCGCCCGTTCTTCCAACATCTCGATATTACCGGCAAACAGGTGTACCAATTCTGGATCATAGGACTTAGCCGCCTCTTTCTGGATGTAATCCAAAGCGATTTCACGACTCAGTTCCGCCCTATACGGCCGATCGGAGCGCAGCGCATCGTAACAATCCGCAATCGCAAGGATGCGTGCCCCGAGCGGAATATTTTCTCCTTCAAGCGCGTCCGGGTAGCCGGTGCCGTCCCACTTTTCATGGTGATGTTTGACAGTAGGAACTACGGGAAACGGGAAATTTACCGAACTCAGTATGTCTGCCCCAACATTCGGATGGACTTGCATCTTCTGGAACTCGGCAGGAGTGAGCGCAGTGGGTTTATTCAGAATGTATTCGGGAATCGCCAATTTCCCCACGTCATGCAGCAGGGAAGCCGCTCGCAAACCCTCCAACTCATTTTCATCTTTCACTCCTGCAAGTTCTGCCAGGCCCAGAGCAAAACTTTGCACGCGACGCACATGCCCATGGGTGGTTTGATCCTTGGCATCAATCGCCATCGCCAGCGAACTGATCGTCGAGTGGTAGAGCTCGTTCAACTCCTGCACGTGCTTCTTAGCCTGGGTGATGTTTTCCAGGTAAACCTTGTAAGTGAAATAAATCATCAGCACGATTGGAACCGTTACCGCAACAAAATAAATTCTTTCTTTAGGAAGATAGAGCAAGACGATCGCCGCCGCCGCCCCGGCAAAGTTCGTCAGAGACGTCCAGAGAAAATTATTCCTCCACAACTCGAGCAATTTAGTTTTCGTAACCAGACAGATTGCAAGCGCGACTGATCCACTGTTCAGCAAAAACAGAGTGATAGAGGAAACACCCAAAGCAATAAAGAGCTTCATCACATCCTGCGGAGGTCCGGGATTTACCGGGAATCGCCCTTCGCTATAGAAGTGATAAAAAATTTTAGAAGCGATCAGCGTCGTGATCGCTAGATTGGAGAAATTGAAAAGGATCTTGTACAGTCCCCTTTGGCGATTGCGCAGGTTTCCCAGTAAAGTATCCAAAGCCGAGATGACTACAGCCGTATGGGGGCCGTACCACAAAATGGCTACATAGATGAAAACGTCGGAAAGAGTCAAAGTCACCGAGTCGCCTCTTTCACCGCGGGTTGGGACCTTTACCGAGAAAAATCCACCCATGGACGCAAGCGCAGCCAAGAAAATCCATTCCCAGCTACTTCGACTGACCTGATAAAGGGAAAAGGCGAGAACACCGCATCCCACCACATTGACAGAATAAATGTACGCCTTGGTGGTTAAACTAAAAGATGGGGACACTTCCTGTTTGCTGACCATAAATATTTGAAATACATGATTTGCTCAGATTGTAGAGGCTCAACTTTCGCTTCGCAATGAAAAAGGGGAATGCTTCGAAGCATTCCCCTTTTTTCAGCCAACCAACGAACGAACTTAGAGCATTCAACCCTCGCTCGTGAGCTTCCGCCTAGTCATCCCAATAAACAATCTTACCGTTATTCATTTTATCAAGCCCCCTTCGCTTTTCACCGTCTAACCTGTAAAAGAGAACTCATAATAGGAGCCATTATTAATTTAGATTTCAAAGTACTCTTAAGACTGTGTTCTCAGTCACCCCAATAAACAATTTTTTCCGTGTTCATTTTGTCCTCCAAGGTATGGTTACGAGTTCGAGGGTGCATAATAATTTCCACCAGTTTCAATCAGTCCAATAAACGATTTGCGCGATCATGGCTTCCCCCTTAAGCGGCAGTGCCGTCGACAATATCCGACCACAGGATCTGATCCGACCAGAGGATCTGATCCGACCACAGGATCTGATCCGACCACAGGATCTGATCCGACCACAGAATCTGATCCGACCACAGGATCTGGTCCGACCACAAAATCTGGCTCGACTGCAGGCCCGTTTGCGACAGAATCTTCACCAGGTCCGACCACAAAATCTGATCCGACCACAGAATCTGGTCCGACCACAGAATCTGATCCGA
>JACQSX010000006.1 GCA_016211105.1 Acidobacteriota bacterium
CCGCACCTGAATACTCGAATCCCGCTTGTTCAATACCTGCGTGATCGCCGCCGTCAGCGTCGTCTTCCCATGATCCACATGCCCAATCGTCCCCACATTGACGTGCGGCTTGCTCCGATCAAATCTCTCCTTCGCCATGTTTTATTCCCCGTTCGACCGCGGTTCCGGCCTTCGGCTCTTAATGCCTTCCGCCTCTCAATGCTCTTCTAAAAAGTTTCCTGTATCGCGATTCCAGAAAATGGAGCCCAAGACCAGGATTGAACTGGTGACCTCTTCCTTACCAAGGAAGCGCTCTACCACTGAGCTACTTGGGCGCTGCAAGAATTTCAGCCGAAGAACGGCTCCATTGGTCGTCAGTTACAACAAATTGCGACAAATTTCGCCGCGTATTCGCTCCCCCTACTACGCTTGTACCACCGCCGGCAACCTATATCATAACCTTGACCTTGGAGCGGGAGACGGGACTCGAACCCGCGACCAACAGCTTGGAAGGCTGTGACTCTAGCCAACTGAGTTACTCCCGCCCTTCAAGTAACAGGTCATCAGCGCGTTACCAGTAGAAGTTACCCAACCCATCACGCTTCGCCAGGCGCTTGCAGCTACCCGAGATGACTCCCCGGCAATTCTTATTTCCGCCAGTCGCCGGCATAAACTGCAGAGGGCAGGATTCGAACCTGCGTAGCCCCGAAGGGCGCTGGGTTTACAGCCCAGTGCCATTGTCCGCTCGACCACCTCTGCACAAGTAGCAAGGAACTACCAGCGAGAGTGCCAATCGGTTTCCGGTAGTTGCACGCAGTTTCAAGTCGGGCGCCCTCGCCCCCAGTCATGACACTCCATGCACCATATGTCATCAGCTCGCACGGACCGCCGCACCTTGCGACGGGTCATTCGCCACTTAAACACGGAGCTGGCGAAGGGAATTGAACCCCCAACCTACTGATTACAAATCAGTTGCTCTACCTTTGAGCTACGCCAGCGAAAAGCAACTGGTCCCGCATATGACACTTACGCCCGTACACGACAAAGAATCCAAGTTACCACACTGGAAAAAATAGGAGCAAGCAAAAAGTTAGAAAATACCTCGCAAAGAAGAACATCGAACCACACGGCACAGCCAGAGCACGAAAAATGGAGAGTGCGGTAAAAAAATCTACTTGCGGACCGCAACCACGCTATGGCCAAGCGTATGCCGCTTTTCGCGATCCAAGTTATCCAGGTAGTAACAAATGAATGGAATCACACCCCCCGCAATCGGAGCAATCATTGGAAAAACGATCCACCTCCACGAAGACTGAAAGAAGGAGACCAAATTGACGCTACGCCGTCCGTACATCCAAAAAAATCCTCCAATCGGGTTTATCCTCTCGATTTCCAGCCCACTCCTCCGCAGAATACTGCGCAGACCCCACGAAGTAAACCGGAAGTAATCGTGCGGCACTTGGTGCTCTTCCCACATCAGCGGTGTCACCAGATAAAGTTTCCCTCCCCGCCTCAATACCCGTGCGAACTCCAGAACGGCCCTTACCGGATCCTCCGCGTGTTCCAATGTCACGATGCACAACACCCGATCCACAGACTCGTCGGCAAGCGGCAGGTTGACAACGTCACCACAGATATCCACCGACTGATAATTCCAACGCTGGTCTCCGACGCAACGATCCAGCGCCACATATCTTGCGTGGGTAAAATGGGATGCATGGCGCGACTCGCCCGCCCCAGCATCCAAAACTTCCATCAGCGCACTCGTCTCAGCCCCTGCCAGAGAGACAAGTTTTTCGATCTCCGCCTGAAATGGATCGATGCGATCGAGGATCCACCGCGGCACGACTTTTCTTGAAACCTCTTGCAACCGAGGATGAAGCTCCATCATTCTCGGGCGGCGAGATCTCTTGCGGAAATTCCAAAACGCTTCATCAGAGAAAAGAATTCACGGTCGCTCAGACGACGGGTTCTACGAATCTCTTTTCGATCCCTCCAAACAGGCGCGACACGTCGCAGCCCGTCCAGGTATGCGGAAAAAACCGTCCGACCGAGCAGAAACAAAGAATGTTCCTTGACGAAATTTCCGGCAGCTCCTTTCCTCCACAAGCCATACCAGAAGTTCCAAAAGAAGCGATAGGCTGTAAAGATGGGCGATGCGATCAACAGAGCAAGTGGAAAGTTTTTTACCGCCAGCCAGAATCGGTTGCGTTCGATCCAAAAGATCTTCTGAGGTGAATAGAGACCCGCTGTCCCTGAACGGCGGTGCCATACTCTGGCCACCGGAACATAGTAGGCCTTCCACCCGCGCAAGCGTGCCCGAATTCCCAAATCTGCGTCATCTCCGTAAGCAAAAAATTTTTCGTCAAAGCCACCGACATCTTCCAGCAGACTCCGCCGATAGAGGGCGGCACAGCCGTCTGGGAAAAAAATTTCGGTGGCCTGATCGAATGGATGCCCGTCAAGCTCGCCAGACCCCCGTCCTTTGTTTTGCCCGTCCCAGTACATCAAGTGCCCTACCTTATCCAGCCGCTCTGGAGCTTCATGGCGAAGAATTTTCGAGCCAAACATCGCATACTCCGGATACCGCTCGCCCGCCTGCACGAGCTTTTCAACCCAATCCGGAGCCGCTATGGCATCGTTGTTCAGGAGCGCTACGTAGTTACCGCGCGCTACACGAAAGCCATAATTATTTCCTGCCGCAAATCCTACGTTCTCCTTGAGGCACAACAGGCGAACGCCTCGATAACATCCCTTCACTAAATCGACCGAACCGTCGGTGGAACCGTTGTCCACTAGGATGATCTCCAGCGGTTGATACGTCTGCGCATCCAAGGAGGCCAAACAATCTTCCAAGTAGTGCAAGCCATTATGGTTGAGGACGACCACAGAAACCAGAGTCCCACCTTGTCTTAGATCTTGATTCAGCACTGGGGACGACCGACCGCAAAATATACAAAACCCATTTCGCGCATTTCCCGCGGATCGTATTGATTCCTCCCATCGAAGATCACGGGCTGAAGCATGAGCTTTTTCATGCGCGAAAAGTCGGGGTTGCGAAAAACATTCCACTCTGTCGCCAGGATCAACGCGTCCGCACCCCTTAACGCCTCATAGTTACTGGTGCAATAGACAATTTTGCCACCAAAAACTGACCGTCCCACCTCCATCGCCTCTGGATCGTAGGTTCTGATCCTTGCTCCCCACCCCAGCAAACCTTGAATGATCGGGACGCTCGGCGCTTCGCGCATGTCGTCGGTCTGCGGCTTAAAGCTCAGGCCCCAGATCGCAATCGTTTTGCCCTTCAAACAATTTTCGCGCCGGAGCACCTTTCTCTCCGTACTTTTCCTGGGTTTGGATTCGACCGATGAGCGTTTGCTGGACGCACCTGCCGGCGATTGAATTCGAGCTGTCGGTTTGCCCAAAGACTGCGGGTCGGCTGCACTATGGGTGGAAAAAAAGTCAAGGACCCGATCTAGCAGGATCAATCTCTGCTTTTCGTTTACCTGGCGTACGGCAGACATCATCTCCATATCCAGTCCTTCCCGGCGACCCATCTCAATCAGAGACCGGATGTCCTTGGGCAGACAACTTCCGCCGTAACCCAGTCCAGGAAATAAGAACGACGCTCCAATACGACAGTCAGTTCCGATTCCTTGTCTCACCCAATGAATGTCCGCTTTTAATTTCTCGCACAAGTTGGCCATTTCATTCATAAAAGAAATCCGAGCGGCGAGCATGGCATTGGCGGCATATTTAGTAAATTCCGCGCTGCGATTGTCCATCACAAGGAAGGGCGCGCCCGTCCGCAAGAACGGAGCGTAAAGCTCACGCATGATTTCGGCAGCGCGCACGTCTCCAACGCCCACGACGATGCGATCCGGTTTCATAAAGTCGTCAAGCGCTCCGCCTTCTTTCAAAAACTCGGGATTACTTACGATGTCAAACTGGTGCCGTGTCCTTTGCGAAAGGATCAGATGCACCTGATCCGCGGTGCCCACCGGAACGGTACTTTTGAGTACTACAATCTTATACCCATTCATCGCACGCGCGATCGATTCCGTCGCTGCCAGCACATACTGTAGGTCAGAAGCGCCATCTTCTTTAGCGGGAGTCCCCACCGCGATAAACACGATCAGAGATTTCTTGACGCCTTCATCGATATCGGTTGAGAATCGCAATCTTCCTTCCGCCTTGTTGCGCCTGATTAACTCCTCCAAACCGGGCTCATAAATCGGCACAGTTCCTCGTCTCAATTTCTTTATCTTCTCCCTGTCGATATCAATGCAGTACACGTCGTTGCCAGTCTCAGCAAATCCCGCGCCTGCAACCAAACCCACGTAGCCGGTCCCAATAATGCAAACCCTCATTCTTTCCGTTCCTCCGGCGCCCGAACCGCGCGAACAAATAACGTACCCCCGCACCCGCACATCGCCTCCAGCGCGGCAATCGGCTGCAACCCAGTCACCAGCGCGGCATAAAGGAAGTCAGCAGCTCCGACCGCATTGCCTGCAAGCCTCCTCTTTAACGGATCGATCGACCGTACAAGACTTGAAACCCAAGAAGGACTGTTATCCCTCAAAGAAAATCGCTTGCAGTGCGTAATCTGAAATCCTGCACGGTGCAACACAGCTCGCAGACCCCTGTCTGTGTAGTTTACAGCATGGCGTGGCACGTCCAGACCGTACCAATGCGCGCCAAAAATTCTAGCTTGCCAACTGCCCATGTTCGGTACCTGCAAAAACAATTGTCCTTCGGGCCTGAGGACAGAATACACTCCCCGCAACGTCTCCACTGGATCTGTCACATGCTCCAGCACGTGAAACATGGTAACGGCATCAGGAGCCCATGCCTGAAAGATCCTTCTTTGTTCTCGCAGCGAGCCTACCTTTACCTCAATTGCATAACGTCGTTTCGCTTCTACCGCGGCGGCGTGCGAAAAATCCAGTCCCAGCACCTGATAGCCTCGGCGCTTCAACAGAAAGAGAAAGGTACCGCTACCACAACCAACATCCAGTAGCTTGCCGGGTTGTCGCAGAAAACGGGTTACAAACCGAACATGATCAAGCAGCACCCAGCGCCGATAACACCCCTCCAACTTCGACAGCCAGGATGCGTCACTTTCCCGATACCAGTAGTTGCTGGGATAAAAAGAGAGGGGGTCTCGTTCGACCTCTGATTGCAATACAAGACTCAGGCAATTCCGACAACTATCCAGCAGGTGCTTTCCTGTCCCGGTCAATTTGTCTGAAGCCGCCCCCCAACTGTCTAGTTCGCCACCACAGGCTGGACAAGTGACGGTCATCGGAGAAATCGCTTCTTGAAAAGATAACTGAGGTTCTTGAAGCCATCCTTCCACGGCTGCAATTTCATTTCTCCTGCCCGATTCGAATAGATGATAGGAATCTCTTCAAAACCTATATTCTTGTTCAAGATTGCTTCAATCTTAATTTCTTCTGAAAAAGGCATTGCATTGCTCTCCAGCTTCATATGCTGGAGAGCGTCCTTGAAAAAGATCCACATCCCGGACTGACTGTCGCGGACCCGCCGCATGAACAACAAAGACATGACGGCGGAGAGCACGTGGTTACCGATTCTGTGCTTGAAAGACATTACCCCCCTGTAACGGATCGGGAACCGTGACGCCGAAAGAAATCGGGCCTTGGAGCGGAGCAGATTTTCCACCAGGTAGGAAATAGCATCCACGGGATAGGAATGATCGCCATCCAAGGTAACAATAATGTCTCCTTGGGCGTGGAGCAAACCGGTCTTGTAAGCCCGGCCATAACCCAAGATCCGCTCCCGTATGACTTTAGCCCCCATACGAGAAGCAACCTCTCCAGTTCTGTCCGTGGAATTATTATCCACTACGACCGTCTCATCGACAAACTCCGGGATCTTGGCTAAGACTTTTTGAATCCCTTGTTCTTCATTTAAGCAAGGAATCACTACCGTGATTTTCCATCCTTTGTACATTCGTCTTAAAGGGAGTTCAGCAATTGGTGAATCTCATTGGTTTTGCCGCCATCCGGATCCAACTGTAAGGCCAGATTCAGTTGTTCGCGCGCCTTCGCCGGATCACCAAGCGTCTTGTACAAAAGCGCCAGACGGAGCCGCAAGTCAGAACTGGAAGGGAACTGGTCAACCGCAGACTCCAGCAGCACTCTCGCACCTTCGTATTCTCCTCGCCCTTGATGAAGGGTGGCAAGCAGTTGAATCGCTTCTAAATTATGCGCGTCCAGAGCAATAGAGCGCTCCAGTTCTTGGATGGCCGCAGGGAGATCCCTTTCCTGGCTGTAGATCAATCCTAGTGCGTAATGCGCCGGCGCAAAATCCGGCCTAAGTCGACCGGCAATTTCAAAGCAATGTCTTGCGTCTTTCCGTTGTCCCAATTCGAAGTATGCCGAGCCTAAGTTGTAATGCAGCGCCGCGTTACTTGCATTCAAAATAACCGCTCGCTCCAGGTGAGTGAGTGCACTGCGCCAGAGGGCGCTATTGGGATCTCTGTCAACCCGGCTCATCGCCAGCTTCTTGTACGCGTTGCCCAGATTGGTATGGTTGTAAGGGTTGTTGGGTTCAATCTCTACCGAGCGCCGCAATGCGCCAATTGCTGCTTCATAGTCTCCCCGGTCGTGGTAAACGGCGCCCAGATTGCTCCAATAAGCGGCAACTCCCGCATCTAATTTCGTGGCCCGCAGCAAGTGTTGCAGAGCCCGATCCAGGTCTCCGCCGGCGTGCAGAGTGGTCCCGAGATTGTTATGAACCCGGCCAGAGCCAGGAGCCTGTCGCACGGTTGCTTCCCAAAGAGAACGTGTGTCGCGCCAGTCTCGATTCCGAGCTATCGTCATGACGCAACAGACAACAATCACCCCTGAGGTCGCCAGACGGAGCGCCGGACCTCGAAGGCGTGAGAATTTCCAGTTCACTAGCTCCACCAGCGCAATAATGAAGCCCACCAGAGGCAGATATAAATAATGATCCGCCGCGATCTCATGAAACGGCAACAATTGGATCACCGGAAGCAGACTCACCAGAAACCAAAAAAGTCCTAGCGCCATGCGGGGCCGGCGCCTCAAGCTCTGGTATAAGAGAAGGCAATAAGCAAGCGCCACGAAGATCCCTGCCCAGGCGGCAAAATCACCCAGACCAGTCGCCAGGGGAAAAACGCCGTCATAATCGGCAATCAAGGGGTAGGGGAGCAACGCCTTTTGCAGATAGTGCGTGAACAACTTAAATGAGGTCAAATAGTTATTTAACGCCGACCCACCCCAGTAGCTGGATCTGCGTGACGCGTACATAATGAACTGAGCGTAGTACAAGAAGACAGCCGCCGCGATAAGCAACGAAGCGTAAAACCAACGGTACTTTGTGAGTACCTCTTGCGTCCGCGACCACAAACCGGTTCGTGCAAAAGCTTCCGGCTGCAAACGTCTCTCAAAAAAATCCCAGGCAAAAAGCAACGCCGGAAAAACGACTGCAACTTCCTTGCTGAAAAGCGCCAACGTGAACATCCCCAGAGATGCGAAAAAGCTTGACCGTTTACCTCGTTCCCGAAAGTTCGCGAAGCACATCATGCCAGCCATGATAAATCCGCACGCCAGCAAATCCTTGCGTCCCGAAATGTAAGCTACAGCGGCGGTCTGCGCCGGGTGGCAGACGAACAGAAGGGCCCCGGCGAAGGCGCACCAAGTGTCCTGAAACAGCCTACGCAGGAACAAAAACACCAAAACCGCGTTGGCGGCGTGCAGCAGCACATTGGTCAGATGAAAATAAAAGGGCTGGAGTCCAAATATCCAGTAATTCAAAGCATAGGTGAGGGTGCGAACCGGGCGGTATCCTTGGCCTCCGAAAATTCCAGCCAAATCTCGCCCAGCGCGTATCTGCTGGTTATCTTGGATGAGAGGAATGTCGTCAAATACAAATTCGTTAGGGAGAGAATTCAGATAGATGAGCACAGCAAGCGTGACAAGGGGGAAAGCCCATCGCCACCAAGTCAAGTCTCGATCTTGTTTCCCGCCTTTGCCTTTCATGCTACGCCGACCGAGCCTCTCGCTTCCCCTCCGTCTCTCCCGCTAGCGCTTGGATCCCCTCCACGATCTTGCACCAGGAGAATTGCTTCTTAAAGCCCAAGATCTCGTTCCGAAAAGCTGTTTCCCGCCCCGCCTGGAAATAATCCATAATTGTCTCAGCCAGCGCGGCTGGATTCTTGGGGGGGACTAGAAACCCGGTCTTCCCATCCAGTACCGCCTCGGGTAATCCACCCACGGAAGTCGTCACCACTGGAAGATCGAAGAAATATGCCGTGGGGATAATCCCGCTCTGGGTCGCGTCATGATACGGCAGCACCAAGAGATTCGCCGCCTTGAAATACTGTGCGACCATTTCATTGGCGATGTAGTGGTCATGCACAATTACATAGGATTGCAGGCCCAGGTTGCGCATCAACCTATCATATGTCCGTCGTGAGCCGTAGAATTCCCCCGCAATCAGCAGCCGCACCGTTTGCCGCTTTAGTATGCGAGGCAGACTGCGCAACAACGTCTCCAGCCCCTTGTAGGGGCGCACGTGGCCAAAGAATAAAATGATGTTTTCATCTTGCGACAAGCCAAGGCTCCGTCGCGCCGACTCGCGAGTCACTGTCGGCTCCTCAAACAGTTGGTAGACGGGGTGATGCGCCCTGAATATCTTCGCCCGCGGCTGTAGTTGTTCCAGAACCTGGCGATCTTGGTCCGAGTGAACCAGGAAGCGTTCCACGGTGGCGAACATCCGATTCCGCAGCAAGGTCGCGACAGGATGCCGCTCATGCGGAACTACATTATGACAAACCAATACGACCGGGATATTCCGAGCATTCAGGCGCGTAACGATTGCCCGATAAACCAGCGAGAAGTACGGATGCCAGTACTGAAACACTGCCACGTCAGGCCCTTGCTGGAGAATATAACGAGCCGCCGCACGCCAGCTCAGGGGATTCAGACTGTCCAGCAAACGTTGATTTTCGATGGGAAAATGTTTATCGCTGTGGTCAAATTGCGACTCACCGGGAAACAGCAGGGAGGGATAAAGCCTCGAGAAAGAAATGACAAAGCAGATATGGCCCTGCTGCAAGAGGGTTTGATGCAGCGACGTGGTGTAGTGAGCGATTCCTCCGCGGTAGGGATGCGCTACACCAATCTGCGCTACTTTCATCTTGAAAGGTGATGGATCTCCTGAGAAATATATTCCGCTCTGGGAGCAATCACCCGTGCTCCGTAGTCTTCTTCCTTCTGTGAAGAATAAGCAATCATTTCCGCCAATAAACCAAAAAAGATAAACTGAACGCCGATGATCGTTAACAGAATGCCCAACTGGAAGGCGGGACGACCCGCGATCCATTGGCCAAAAAACCACCCGGCTGCCAGGTAAGTTTCGATGCTGACGCCGATCGTGGCCAGCATGATTCCCAACACTCCAAAAGCATGTAGCGGTTTGCGGTTGTACCGGGTGAGCATGATCACGGTGAGCAGATCAAAAAAGCCACCCAGCAAGCGCCCGACCCCGTACTTGGAACGCCCGTATTTGCGAGGCGCGTGCGAAACAGGAATTTCTCCCACGCAAAAACCCCGATAGCTGGCCAGGACGGGAATGTATCGATGCATCTCCCCTTGCACCTTAATCTCTTCGATTACCTCCCGCCGGTAGGCTTTCAATCCACAGTTAAAATCGTGAATCTGAATTCCCGTAAGCTTTGCGGTGGTCCAATTGAAAATGCGCGAGGGGAGGGTTTTGGCGATCGAATCCCGCCGCTGCCGTTTCCAGCCAGACACCAGATCCCAACCTTCCTCGTCCATGGCTCGCAGCAGCGCGGGAATTTCTTCGGGCTGATCCTGCAGATCCGCATCGACGGTCACGATGACGCGTCCCGAGGCTTCTTTGAAACCGACCGACAGCGCCGCTGACTTTCCAAAATTGCGCCGCAGCCGGATCGAGCGCACGTTGGGATCGCGGAGTCTTCCCAGAACGGAATAGGTTTCATCACTACTGCCATCATCAACGAAAATGATTTCATATTGCGGACCACCCTCAAAAACTTTCATAATGCGTTTCCGCAGCTCCAACAACGATGGCGCCTCGTTGAAACAAGGGACAATGATTGAAATGTCGCAAAGACCCTTAGCCTGGTTCATAGAATTGGCAAGTGATCGGGAGCCCGACGCCACTCAACGTCCCTCGGGCGTCGATGATCCCCGGCTACTCCCCCAAAGAATGGGGTACTTATTTTACCACAGTCGAACGTAATGACCCCAGCCGCATTGCGCCAGTACCAGCGCTACCTGCTCTACACTTTGGTGGCGCTATTGCCTCTGGTCATTACGCCGGGCGGTAGGGATATCTTTCGTTTGGGGAAGGAGGTGTTCGCGCAAATGATCGCCTTCGCGCTCGTATCCTTGGCCGGAATTGAAGTGATACAGGAAAAACGAAGCGCCTTTGTGTCCAAGATGATCCTTCTTCCGATGGCCGCCTTCTGCGTGTGGAGCGCGGTCTCCGTATTTTGGGCAGCCGTGCGGCCTCTAGCCTTATACGCGCTCTTTAACTTGCTCCTCTTTTGCCTCTTCTTGCTTGCATTGGCGCGTTTGTTGGAACCGCGGCACCTGCGCTTCGTGATCCTACTGAATCTTCTACCCGCTTCTATCACCTCAATCTATACCGCCATCCAGTACTGGGGCCTGGATCCCCTGCTGCTGACGCCACAAGGGACCGTGCTTTCAGGGCGGGAAAATGCAGGTGGCCTGGTGGGAGACGTAAACAGTGCGGGCTGTTATCTGGCGCTTTCCTTGATGTTGTCTGCCAACTCCATTTTCCTGGAGAGATTTCTGATTCGCAAAGCGTGGGCCTTGATCGGCTGCGGCGTGGTCCTGGGCGGATTGCTATTCACACAGACTTTGACCGCGATCGCCGCGGCAGCCGCGGCGGCCGTCATTTGGATGGCTCTGAATTCTTACCTGTACGTCTATCACTCCGGCGAAAAACGAAAGCTGTGGATCGTCATGCTCTGTTTGTTCTTGTTGGCCGGCGGTACAGGTGCTGTATTTACACTGAAGAACCCGAACTTTCGCCAACGACTCTTGACTCGGTATCAGAATTTCCGCGCTGGCGACTGGGCTCGACTCACATCCTACCGCGCTCCTATATTTGCCGTCACGTGGCACATGGCCATGGAGTCTCCTCTGATGGGACATGGTTTGCAGTCGTTTGAAACCGATTTTTATGCCGCTAAGCTTCGTCACCGGCCGGGACAACGGATCAGCATGCCGGGAAGTATCGAAAGTACTCCCCGCCAATCACACAATGAATACTTGCAGGTGTTCGCAGAGCTGGGTGTTGTGGGACTGACAACTTTGCTGATCTTCATCGGAGGGTTGCTCCACTTGGGTTTTCTCGGTTTTCTGTCATCATCGCGGTTTGAGGACCGCCAGTTGATGATCTCATTCTTATCCGCGTTGGTCACAATATTAGTGGCCAGCGTTGGCTTCTTCCCTGCCCACCTGGCGCTGACCGCTGTCTGGATTGCAATGGTGGGCTCTGCCATCACCACACTAGCCCATGATGCAGTTCCCCGAGTTCGGGAAAGAGGAAGCCAGCTACCATCTTTGCCGCACTCTGGGGTCTCGTCGTCGGTGTCCAGAAAAACTCGACCGCTGAAGGCATCTGCAATCCCCTGGCCACTATTCCTCTTTGCAATTTCCATCCCATTGCTGGCAGGATATGCGCTGCTTTCTCCCTTGCTAGCGAACGAACGGATTGGACGGGCTACGACCCTGATCGAACGCGTGTTACACGGCGGGGTACCGGACGCCCGAGTTTACCTGGAGCAGAGTTTGAATTTGTTGGAGCAAGCCCGCCGGGAGGATCCACTGGCGCCACAGCTCTATCAAAGCGCTGGAACCGCGTATTGGTATCTTTATCAGTTCGAGGCGGCGCTGGAAAATTTTAGTCTTGCCGCCCTCCTTGACCCCACCCCCGAAGGATTTACAAATCTGGGAGAAGCGTATCGGGCCCTGGGAAAAGTGGAGATCGCGGAGAAGTCATTTGCCAAGGCCCTGGCTTACAATCCCGAATTTGAAAAGGCTAAAAATGCCAAGGAGTTCCTCGAAAAACTTACGGGGGAAAAAGCCTCACGTCGATCCACGGTCGTCCCGTAATCGAGCAGAGATCGTAGAGACGCCCCGGCGAGGCGTCTCTACCACACGACGAATGCCGATGTAGCAGCTTTCAGTCTCAATTCGCATCGTGAGGAACTCTGAAAAAATTTCGGAGCCGCGCGCGTAAGCAAGCGAACTCTCGCCGGAGGGTCCGCTCCCTGACGGTTGCGGCTCGGATTTTTTTACAGGTTCTGAGTAATTGGAGCTCAAGGACGACTGTTGTGACGTTGTTTTTCTTTCTTCTCCCATTTTCTGAATAGATCCACCAGCGAATCAATCTGGGCATCGGTCAGCGGTCCACCTGCAGCGGTGGAGAATCCTGGCATAGCTCTTCGCTCATTTCCGAAGGCGATCATTTTGCGCAACTCGGCCAGATCTTCCGCCAATCGTGGGCCGTTTAAGGCACGGACGTGATCTGCTTCATCCAGAGAGCCGTGACACATGGCGCAATCCGCCTGGTAAAGTTCGCGACCCATCTTTCCGACTCCCTCGTCGACATGGCAGGATTGGCACTCCAGGGAGAAAATCGACTTACGCGTATTCAAAGAAGACATCTCATGCAGATCGCCCTGGACGTCGGCACGCACCTGCAGCACCTGCGTGGGATGGGCGGGGTCGTTGCTCGCAATGCTGACCGATTTTTCAATCGGGCCCGCACTCGCTCCCGTTTCCACGCGCAATGTCAATGTCGCGCTCTTGCCTGGCTCGATCGACGTCGAACTGACGTTCGCAACGGTGCACCCTCAAGTAACCGCAACGCTTCGAATATAAAGGGTCGCGCTACCGATGTTCGAAAGCAAGAACATGTGCTTCAAAATTCGTGACCGGGGGACTTTTCCGAAATCGTATTCGGGAGGATCAATCTTAAGTTGAGCAAACTGGGCAAACGTCTGCCCGCCCGGGCAAAAGCAAGTTGCCCCCAAAAGGATCAATCCCATGAGAATGGTTCTGAGCGAATTCATTCAGAAGTCATTAAACAACAAAAGGTGATTTTTTCACAAGAAGCAGTCACCGGGTCCAGTTGAGTTCGTCTCCCAATTTTGTTATTTTCCGGCTATGTTCACTTCTCTGCGCGATCGGATTTTCCTGCTGCGCGACCTGACCCTACGGGACTTGAGACTTCGTTATGTCGGCTCCATTATGGGATTGTTTTGGAGCGTCGTCCATCCGATTTTTACACTGCTGCTTTACACACTTGTTTTTTCGCAGGTGATTCGTCCCAACTGGTCACAGCTCCAAACGATAGGCTCTTTTGCCAGCTATTTGTTCGCCGGGCTGCTTCCCTGGATTCAATTCCACGAGTCGATTACGCGCTGCGCCACGGTTTTTATTGACCACAGCAACTTGATTAAGAAAGTCAAATTCCCGGTTGAGCTTCTGCCCGGCAGCATGGTGCTTTCCAGCATTGCCAACCAACTGATTGCGCTGTGCGTTTTTCTGGCGCTCTTGCTTCTCAGTTATCATAACGCGTCTCTGTCGTTGTTTTGGCTTGTTCCCGCGATCGCGCTGCAGATGCTGGTTACCGTGGGCGCCGGGCTTCTAGTTGCCAGTTCCAATGTCTTTGTCCGCGACATCCACCAACTTCTTGGGGTCGGACTTCCGTTTCTGTTTTGGGCGACGCCCATCGTTTATCCGCCTGCATCCGTGCCGGCCCGCTACCAATGGATCAGTGCGGCCAACCCACTGACGCATCTGGTGGCGCTGTATCGCGCCGCATTGCTGGGTGGGCAAGCGCCCGAAACGGCAGCGCTCTTGTATCTGAGTTTATTCTGCGCGGCGACATTTGCCGCTGGTTGGGCTTTGCTCTGCCGTATTCGCGGAGTGCTGTCCGATTACGTATGAACGCAATCGAACTGGATCGGGTCACCAAGGTGTACCGGCTGTATCAAGGAAGCCGGGGAATCGTGAAGGAAATCCTATTGCGCCGCCCGTACCACCATCCCTTTTGGGCGCTCAAGGAGTTGTCGCTACAGATCGCACGCGGCGTCACTTTCGGAGTGATTGGGAACAACGGCGCGGGTAAAAGCACATTGCTGAAGCTGATTACCGGGACCACCACTCCCACCACCGGGTCGCTTCGCGCCCCCGGCCGCATCGCCTCACTGCTGGAACTAGGCACGGGATTCCATCCGGAATTTACGGGTCGAGAAAACATCCACTTCACCGCCGTCACGATGGGCATCTCCCCGAAAGAAGCACGGAAGCAGGTGGAAGAGATCATCGACTTTTCCGAGTTGAAAGAATTTATTGACCAGCCGGTAAAAACTTACTCGTCCGGCATGTATCTGCGCCTCGGATTTGCGGTGGCTACCGCCTTTGACCCTGACGTGCTCGTAATTGACGAAGCGCTGGCGGTGGGGGACCAGAGCTTTCAAAAAAAGTGCATCGACCGAATCCACCGATTCAAGGAGGCTGGGAAAACCATTGTTTTTTGTTCGCACAACATGTATCAGGTGCGCCAATTGTGCGATCAAGCCGTGTGGTTGCATCGCGGCGAGTGCCGTGCTTTAGGAGTAGCTTCGGAAGTGGTAGATCGTTATTCCGATTTTCTGCGCGAGTCAAAAACAGAGGCCCGCCCAGTGCATTCTCCGCGCCATCCCCTTTCATCCATTGAATCGGCAACGCTTGCCAACTTGACTGGACAACCGTGTGATCAATTCCTTACCGGAGAAGGGCTGCAACTGCGGATTCGTGCGCGGTTTGCAGAGAGGTTTATTCCCAATCTTGGAGTCGCCATTGTGCGCAACGATGGAGTCGTTTGCTACTGCACCAACACCGCCGAGGATCACTTTCTGCTGAAACGAGAAGGGGACGGAATCTATACGGCGACTCTCGAATTTCCGCGACTGGAGCTGCTTTCCGGCCAATATCATTTCAGCATCGCCACCACCGATGAGCGCAGTCTTCAGGCTTATGCGATCGTCGAATCGACCTGTTCGTTCACAGTCCGAAACATTGGAAGTGAGTACGGCCTGGTAAGGCTCCATCATCAATGGAGATAACTTGTCTTCATCGTTCTGGCCGCTTCTTTTGTGGCCGTTTCGTCGGAGTCGCACCCACGCCGCCACTTTTTCTGCAACTTTTAAAAGCCTGAGGCATCTTTTTAGGCCGTCCCTAGAAGGTGATTTCTTGGACGTTTTAATCTCGTTTTTCTCTTGACAATGGCGAGGGCGGGTGTTAATTTGAGTTCGATTTTTTTGACTTTTGACCTTATTTTTCAACATTTTGTAGAAATTGTTAGCTAACTTCTAGAGATCAATTTAGAAATTAATTTATGGAGATGAGGAGGTGGTATTCTCAAACTTTTTGTGAGTTTCTAGTCCTTGGTTGTTTTGCCTTTTGTTCATTCTCTCTTACAAGGAGGAACCCTTAAATGAAAGGAATGCGTAAATTTCTTTTCATGATGGCGTTGGCGGCGCTGGTGGCTACACTGGCAACGACGACATCTTCGGCTCAGATCCCTACGGGTCACCCGGCCACGGATCCATTTTTTGAAAACAGGACTCGCTTCAGCGACGACGGAAGCAAAGTATTCCCCGCGGGCACGGTGAACGAGCCCGGTTCTCAGTTGCTTTATTTAGTAGACTTTGGACTGCTGGCCGACGCAGATAAAGCGGTGACGGCAATTAAGGCCGGCCAGCCGAATACGTTTACACCCACAAATTTTATCAGCGTGACCAATGTTCATCCCACCGCAGCGGTGACGGTCCACGTTCGTTATTTGAACAATGACTGCCGAGACGTCCTGGACTTTTTGGTCGTGCTGACATGCAATGACGTCTGGATGTTCAATCCTTTCGATCTCAACATTCCAGGTCCGAACGGCCAACCGACCGGTACCCGAGCGTTTGATCAACTCACAGCGACTCAGAGGAGTTTGTATTCCAATGATGGGCGCTTTCTGATTTTTATCTCGGCTTCAGGCGCATTTGACCTCAGTCCCATCACCGTATCTGCCAGCGGGTTGCAGCCAGCATACGATGGCGATAGCTCGACCGTACGTAGGGCTAATATCCTGTTCCCGAATCCGGTTTATACGGCGAACAATGAGATTGGCGGGTCGGTTCCACTGACTGGATACTGCGGGGTGGAGAACGGCCTGGGTGGAAGACTGACTGCAGGCGCGATTCTGAACGTATTGACTGCCAGGAATATCTCCTTTAATTACCTGATTGGCTCTCAGACCATCGCCACCGCGCTTCAGACCACCGGGGCGGCTGCAGGAGAGCGGCGTTCTTTTGGTCACGAGGCTTGGGCGCGACCGGCAGTCGTCTTTGACCGCAGGACCCTCGCCAACCGGAGCGCGACTCTCAGTGGCGGCGCCGGCACGGTCTTTTTTAACAACATCGGGTATGACCGTGACGGAGATGGCCTTCAGGCTGCTTGGCGCGTGATTCTGGCCGGGGAAGAGTCGGTTCCTGACGTCCTCAACAGTAGCACGCGAACCAACGACAATTTCCTGAGGAGCGAGATCCAGAACGGTTTTTACGAGCCCTTCCTGTCAACCAGCTTGTCACAAGATCTGGTAACGACCACCATTACCACCAGGGTTGGATGGCGGGTTCGCGGTGGAGCCTTGGCATGGGATCGGATTTTCCCGACGGATGACAATGAGGTCACAGGAGCCATACCGAGCTTGCAGATCCTTAATTTCATCAGCGTTGAAGATGACTACTCTGGACAAAAGAACTTTGTCTCGGGCGCCATTTTGAACGATCGTTCTGCAAGTTTCGAGAAAGCTCACACGTTGCTTTCACCGGGAATCTTTAACAATGCTGAAGTTCCGTTTAACATTCCGGTTCCGGGCGTGATCATTTCTCCTCCGAGCCAGGTTGGAACGACCAACCTGATCGCAGTAGCGTGTATCAACGCCTTCCTCTCGGATGCCAACTTTAATCCGGTAGGGGCCATCTTGGGCAAGTTCACGTTGACTAACTTGTTCTCGGTGGGAGCGGATCCGGCAGCGTTGCGTGCATTCCTTGCCACGCCGACGGCAGATCCGGCACAAGGGGGAGGAGCGGATTTGTCGACAGGCTGGGTGCGTTTCAACCGGCTACGGCAAGAGTTGTTCGATACCGCGGCGTTCAACCGGCAAAGTCCGGCGAATCGTGTTTCCGTTGGATCGAGTTCTCTGCCGGTCAGTGTTACTTCGGACCGCTTGGGCGTAAATCCACGTCAGCACAGCTTTGTACTCCTGGGTCGTTTCAACATCCAGTTCCGGGAGTTGGGCGCGGCTTACTGGATGCATGGCGTGTCTGATGAATTCACTAGCATCGGAGATCCCACTCCGTAATGCTGGAAATCTAACCGGAGCCTGGTCCCAACAGGCTTCGGCGAGGAAAAAAACGGGCGCCCAAGGGCGCCCGTTTTTTTTGCATAGAATTAGATTCGCAGGTGTAGAGACGCCCCGCCGGGGCGTCTCACCGAGAGGTTTACCGTATTGTAGAGACGCCCCGCCGGGGCGTCTCTACAGCATCCACAATCTGGCGTGGCACGGATAGGGTACAACTATTTTTCATACCTTCTAACCGGCGGGACTATCGCTTGTCGGCCCTTTGGGCGTGACTTATTACATGTATTTCGGAGACAGGACACAAGCCTGCATGGGTGAAGGAAATCTCAAGGCATCCACAGCCCTTGGATTCAGGAAGGTTGGCATGTTTGCATGGCTACGGTATCGTTTGGGATGGTTCTTTTTTCTCTCCCTAATTCCACTTGTTTCAGGAGCGCCGTACCGTCTGAACCGCACAAGGGATTCTGCCCTGCCTCTTTATCCGGACAACCAAATCTCTGCGGCACAGGATGCACAGGGTAATCTTCACCTGGCCTACACCGACGGCGATGCTCAAAGCCGATGGCAGATCTATTATCGTAGCTTGAAGAACGGCTCTTGGGGCATCCCGATTAAGTTGAGCGAGGAGGCGGGGAACGTCGCGGATCGGCGTTCCCCGCAACTCGTATTTGACCCGGCGACTCAAAGACTCTACGCGACGTGGATCGGATTGTCGGGAGGAAGCGGAGGGGGACGAAACTACCAACTATTTGTGGAGAAAATCGATCCCGCGAACGGATCGCACATGCGAGTGGGAGCTTTCAATTTCGGAACTGCAAATTTCCAGCCTCGAATTGCCCTCGCTCCGGGTCACATCTTCCTGCTTTCTGAAGAGCGCCCTACAAAAACACGCGCCGTTTTTCACATTCGTGTCTTGGTCACTGCTACAGGCGCGTGGGTTGAAAGACAATTGGAGAGCACTCCGATCCTAGGTGTCACCTCTCCCGCGATTGCCGCAACCCAAGATCAGGGGATGCTATTTTGGGTGGAAAGCAGTGCTGACGGCTACGACGTCGTTGGTTCCAAAATCGTCGCATCGGAAACCGCTTGGAGTGAGACCAAGCGCATTTTTCGCTCCTCGACTCCTCCGGAGGCCCTCAGTGCTTCTGCGCATGGCAAGATGGTATCCTTAGTCTGGTCGCTGCGGAGCGGCGGAGATAATTCCATACTGCTCCACACGCTTTCGTACGACGCCGGAAGTAGCTGGAGAAATCCCGAGGTGCTTTATTCAGTGGACGCCACCGCAAGAGCTACTATGACCGTGCTGTCGGACAACGAGATCATGGCACTTCTGCACATCTATCACGCCCAAGGCGAGAGGATCGGCGAGAAGATCAAGATGAAATACAGCGTGGATGCAGGAAAAACCTGGATCCCTAAAGGCGAAATTGAGGCCCTGGATCTAGGTCCTGGTAAAGGAGCATCCGAAGCACGGCGGCCCAGTCTTGCCGTGCTTGACAGAAGGGGTCTGCTTTTGGCATGGGAAGAATGGAAAAGTGGTGGCCCAACTCTGGTATTTAAGAGGGGGCAACTACAAGGTTTCGCAAACGCTCCAACCCGTTCGCCTGTTCGGGAACTGCCCAATCGCTTTTCCTATTACCCGCAGGTGTGGACCGCCGGGGAAAAAATATATATGACTTACGGGAACAAAAGGCGGCCCATTTCGGTGACCGAGAACATTCCAACCAGCGATCTTTATATCACAGAACTGATCGTGTTACCCGCAACACGTTCGCCTGGCGGCTCAACAAAGAAAGAGAAAAGATAAGAAGGACGTGCAGACACTTCACTCCCCAGGAGCAGATTTTCGCGCCTCGGATCGTATAAAGTACAACGCCTCCTCTGTGGCGCGAATCTCGACCTTATCACCTTCAAACTCCAGGGTATAGGTGCCTTTGGAAAGCCTTGGGAAAAATAACAATTTCTCCTTTATTTCCTCATGGGGTCTCAACTTGACTTCAGTCAGTTCCTTACTGGTATAGTTACGGTTTCCTGCCTTGAGTACATCACGTAAATCGGCGTCTCCAAATTTTACATACCCGACGCTTCTTTCGTAAACCCTATCCACCACAAGACTGAGAGCTTCCTTTCCTGATATTCCCATGATTTGGCGCCCTGCTTCGTCTCTCAAGACAAAGCTGTCCGGAGCAAGACGGATTGCCTGCTGAGACTTATTGGAAGCATTCAAGACGACGTAAGCGGCGCCCTCGTTATTTACAAATCCTTCCAGTTGGTTCGTGAAGCTCAGCACTAAACCCTGCTTGGTAGTAAGCGTGAAGGACTCGGGCGTGGGAACAACGATCTTAGCTTCTAACAACAAGGGCAGAAATAAAGAAAGAACAAACAGCGCGAAAGCTCTTCTCATATCGTTTGCTTTTTCACACTCAGTTACCTGACTGCCGGCAGCAACGACAGACCATCGATCGCGCCATCTCGATTCGAGTGGTATAGCAAACCAGTTCCAAGCAATCGCGGCGAAACTTTCTCGTCGTCCACCGGCTTGATTAGAAGATATCCGCCCCTCACCAGGGAAGAATCGCTCCCACCGGTTGGGTCGGCGACCTTCAGGTCAAATGCTGATAAGCCGCCCACCCGCATCCGTCCGGCAGGGAGATTGATCGTCACCGGCCCCAACTCTTTGCGCTCCGACGTATTCGCCTTGGCATTGTAAACATCCAATACAGCGCTTACTTCCAAAGCAACATTGGTCAGCCCAAGGTTGGAAACCATGAAAGAAGTCTGCCACGCCTCCCCCTGGGAGACGACCGGGTAGATCAACCTGTTTGCAGTGACTTCCTCGGGCGCCCTTAAGGGCCACAATGTCTTGGCGCCAGTGAGGTCATTTTTGAACAACACAGATCCAGAAAAAACATCACCCGTAGCGCCCGGTACCGAAACTTGCAGCGCCGTGAAACCAAAAGGCGTACCGGCGAACAGGTCACTCAAGGAAACTTCTTGTACCCCCGGTCGCAAGGTCATCGATTTTTTTGTTTGAGATCTGAGTTCGGAGTTCAGCAGTTCCACGTCTACGGTAATACTCTTACTGTCGCGATTGATCATAGGGATGACGGTTTTCCAGCTAGTGTCGCCCCCGCTAAAGGCCAACGGGGCCACAAGGGTCGGAGCGGATCCTCCAATTGGACTACCAGGCACCGTGAAGATTTCCTTGCTATCTCCATAGAGCCCCATGACCTGAATATTATTATCGGCTCTGAAAATCGGATAGCCGAGCGAATCTTTCAAATTCTGGAGGTCGAAAAACGTCACCAACTCCATCGTTCTGTTTTCGCCAGGTTTCAGAGTGATCTCACCCTCCTTCGGTGATCTCGCGCCGCTTGCAAGGATGTAATCTAACCGAACTTTTGCCGCACTGGTCGAATCATTCAGCAGCGTCACAAAACCAAAACTTTCTCGGGCGGCGTTAAAGGCGTAAGGAAGCACCCATTCCTTGGCAGACTTTAATGTCAAATCAAATGCATCCATCCCACCCGAGGAAGCGATGATCATTCCAATTCCTGCCAGGCGCGAACTTGCGGCGCTGACCTTGATCAGTTCGCTTTCGTTCTGTACCACGGACGGAATAAAATCCCCTACAAGCAAACCGGAAAGCGGCAGAGCTCCAAGGCCGGTTAGCCGCTCGATCGTTGTCACGCTTACTGGTTCACCCGTTGAGTTCAAGGCCGTCACACTGACGCGGTCCTTTCTTCCCCGTTCACCGGTGGGATTCAGGAAGGCAACTGAATTAAAGAAATTAATATCGGAGTTGCTTTTCTGTAAAACCCGACCGGGTGAAACAAGCGGAAATGTCAGTGGTTGGAAGACCGGCTTCAGCACTGTAATTTGGAAACTCGTAGAGCTGGATTTATCGGAATCCGCAACCGTCAGCGTCCCGGTGATCTTCTTGCCCGCAGCCGCCACCGGTATCCGAAATGTGAGTTTGCTGTCCGTCCCCTGAGCAAAAGGCTCCTCATTCCCCTCATACTTGATCGTCCAGGAAAAAGTCAGTTTTCCATTACCCGTTGTCCCGGCCGCGTCCAGGGTGACCGTATCGTCAGGCGATGCCGTATCCGGTACTCCAGCAAGCTTGATCGTTGGACCCTTTTTCGGGGATACACTAATGGTAAAGGAGTCAGTTGTGGACTGGCCATCCGCATCCGTAACTTTCAGAGTGACGGTAATCTGTCCTCCATCTGCTTCTTTCGGCACCGTGAAACTGACTTTAGGCCCTGAAGCTGGGTCGGGCGACAGAGGATTTCCTCCATACACGATCGTCCATGCAAACTGGAGTGGTTTGGTTCCCGTTGTGTCCGAGGCGTCCAGCTCCACGACTTGATCAGGATCGGCTGACGTGGGCTTGCTGGAATACTTAATGACTGGCGGGTTGTTGCCGGAGGCAATAACAACCTGAAGATCATAGATGTTTCCATCGTCGTAACCGTCGGTAATCGTGAAACGGTATGTTACCGTCCCCGCGCCGGTCTCGGGCGGAACATCCACGATAAATTCTTCAGAATGGTTTGACGGCAATGGATATTTCCTCTCTTCCCACAGTTTCTTACTCGTACCCGAAATTCTTTCCCACTTTCCAGTCAAGACGCCCGCGTCCCCAGACACCCCACCCACACTTCCAGCGTAGAGAGACTGCGCATACATTGGAACGCCATCGGGATCCTGCGCCACGGCCTTCAGCTTGAAGGACTTATTGACCACCGGCTGCTGCGGATCAGAAGAAAGGCAGGCCTTGGCCGGAACATTTCCTGGCCGCGGCTGTTTTACCAGCGCACCGGTGCAATTCTCGGTGGGCGGAGGACTGCCAGCCTTGCGCACCGTGATGGAGATGGAGGCCTGTGCAATGACCTGTCCATTCAGCGTCGCTGCTACCGTGAAGTCGATCGTTCCTTGCTGGCTGCCCGCGGGCAGTTCCGGGGCGCTAAACGAGACAAGCCTCCCATTCTCGCGTCTTTTGCTCGTGATCTCGCTTGCTTTCAGAGTACTGGATTGCGTCCAGGTATAAGCAACCCCGTCGGTGGCCGGAGTCAATGTGGCCACCAAATCAAAATCGGCCTTCTCAAAAACCGGGTTGGCCGACGATTGGACCGACAAAGTTGCCGTTGGCACACCGGTGTCGGCGGCGATAGCGACCTGAAGATCGTAATAGTACCCATCATCGTAACCGTCGATGATCGTAAAACGGTACGTGACCGTCCCCGTGCTGGTTTCGGGCGGAACGTCCACGGTAAATTCAACCGAGGTGTTCGACGGCAATGGATATTTCTTCTCGTCCCCCAATAGTTTCTTAGTAGTACCCGAAATTCTTTCCCACTTCCCATACAAGATGCCCGCGTCCGGGGACACGCCACCCACAGGTCCGGCACCATATTTTGGAGCGCCATCGGGATCCTGCGCCACAGCCTTCAGCTTGAAGGCCTTATTGACCGGCTGCTGCGTTAGATTGTCGGAAGACAGACAAGCCTTCGCCGGCACATTAAACAAGCGAGGTTGCTTTACCAGGGTCCCCGTGCAACTTTCGGTGGGCGGAGGACTGCCAGCCTTGCGCACCGTGATAGAGATGGAGGCCTGTGCAATGACCTGTCCATTCAGTGTCGCCGCCACCGTGAAGTCGATCGTTCCTTGCTGGCTGCCGGCAGGAAGTTCCGGGGCGCTAAACGAGACAAGCCTCCCATTTTCGCGTCTCTTGCTGATGATCTCACTTGCTTTCAGAGTACTGGATTGCGTCCAGCTATAAAGAACGCCGTCGGTTGCCGGAGTTAATGTCGCCGCTAAATCAAAATCGGCCTTCTCAAGAACCGGATTTGCCGACGATTGGACTGAGAGAGTGGAGACATTCGTGGAACTCTTGGCATAGGTTGCTATGCTCTCCTTCTTTATCGTTTCGATGATTTGCTGCGGCAAGGGATCGTTGCGTCTGTCAGGATCGATATAGGTATAGGATGCGGTGATGCTTCCGAAGGTAAATGAAGGCTCAATTTCAACCGCGATCGCCCAACCTTCGGACTGGGCCGGCGCACGCCTCGCGCCGAAAATCTCCTGCATAACAGATTCAGAAACCTGCGCGATCACCTCCAAGATGTTTCTACTTCTGTCGTCCAATTGGTAAGCGATCGGCCCGGTGACAGCCCCGCCGCGACCGAGATTGGCGCGACGATCTTTGATAATAATCGTGTCTCCCGGCTCAAATACCGTCTTATCTGCTGGACGTTCTATCCACCGGTTCCCAAGCCTAGGATAGTAATACTCTCCCAGAACCACATCCGTGTGGCTGGAAAAACCAAGAGGCGCACTGAAAAGCATCAACAGAAAACATAAAACACTCCTCTTGAGTCTGGAAACCATGGAACCTCCGTTGCCCAAAAAAGCCTATCAATATCGATTACTTCCAAAACTTCGTTCTCGAAATGATCCCCCAAGGCGTGGAGACTTGGAAAATGCACGGAGTAAAGATGTACGGAATAGCAAAAAAGTGGCGGACTGCTCTAAAAACTGGGGACAACAACCCGAGAACGACCAAGAATATATAAAATAACGCACTACAATTAGAATAGAGTACACCCTGAAAAGTAAGTGTGACTTTAACAACAGTCTGACACTTAACAGCAAGGCCTGAAACCACCTCCACCTTGCCGTGGAAGGTCATGCCATTCTACCCCACCCATACCGCTCGCTCAAGGATTAAATGCAATGCGGTACCGCTTTTGCAGTTTTCCAAGAGCAGGCGCTATAATTGGCCGCGATGCATCGAAGCGAGTCCGGGGTTGGGCGGTCGGAGAGTCTCCGCAACTTATACGACGCTGGTTATTTCCATGGCGCCAACAGCGGCTACCCAAAAGAAGGTTACGCTTTGCACCATCCGGATTGGGGACCTTGGCTCAAAAGAATCGGAGCGCTTATCCCTGCCGGCAGTCGCTGGCTGGATCTTGGCTGCGCTTACGGTTTTCTGGTTGAACAGGCTCGCCAAAAGGGCTACGGAGCGATCGGGTGCGACATCAGTCACTACGCATTGGCCCAGAATTCTAGGCTCCGAGAATTCCTCGCTGAAGCAGACGCGCTTACCCTCCCATTTCAGTCAGATTGCTTGGACATGATCACTGCCTTTGACCTCCTGGAACATTTGGACAATCCGGCACAGGCGCTGCGTGAGATTCATCGATGCCTGGCGCCTGATGGCGTGCTAGTTGCCACTACACCGGATCCGTGTCGTTTTACGGGCAAGGAGCCCACCCATATCCACGAGCGCCCGCCAAGTTACTGGGTTGCCTTATTTCAGAAGAATGGTTTTTTTTGCAATTTCGGATTCGAAGGGGCGGATTTCAATTTGGTTCTGGCAGCTTCGAAATCCCAAGACAGAGTGGAGAACTTCCACGAACTCCTTTTTGAATCTGACCTTCTCGAAGTCACACGACCCTCGGACGTATCCATTAGCGGTCGGGTGCGTACCGGCTTTCATGCGTCGGCGGACGGCTGGATCCTAGGAGAGCAAAACGAGCTGTATCTCTTTAACGCATCCGACTTCCCAGTCGCGGCCTCACTAGAATTCTCCGCTAAGACAACGGGGCATAACGGCGCCCTCCTCTTCATTGCCGACGGTCGAGTCTTGAAGCGCATCGAGTTTCTCTCTGGGCGTCGGGAATTCACCTGCAAGCAAGAAAACATCCTGCTTCCGTCCGGCGGACATTCTTTGCGTTTGGAACTGGGAGATGGCAAGAGCGCCGGACAGATCGCGATCGGTCCGATAAGGCTAAAAGGGGCTGCCGCCTCCAATGAAGCATTGACTTCACGACTGCCGTTTGATTTGTTCGAGCGCTACCACGCCGCCGCGCTCCTATATCAGCGGCTGTCGCAGCGGCCGCAGAGCGTGCTTGACATTGGTGGCTATATCGGTGATCAGGGCGGACATTGGGCGGACGCTTCCAACTTCGGCCTGCCCGCAGTCTTTAGCGACATCCGTCCCGCTGACTCTCCACGTTACTTGTCCCAGGCGGCATTGCGTGGGGAGCAGTTCGACCTCGTGCTGAGCCTAGATGTCCTGGAACACGTTCCATCACACCGTCGCAAGCAGTTTCTTGACGAGATCGACCGACTCAACAGCCAATACCTGCTAATCGCAGGGCCATTTGCCTGCCCAGAAACAGAAACAGCGGAGCAAGCCGTACGCGAATGGCTACTCGAAGCAGGCGTTAGCAATCATGGCTTCTTATCCGAGCACAGCGAACACGGTTTACCGACCCGAGAGGACCTCCTTCAATGGATTTCCGTTAAGGGATACTTCTTTTTGGAGTTTGAGGGGATGTCGACTCACATGTGGGAGATTCTCCAGAAAATTTCGCTCTTTCTGGCCCACTATCAACAGTATCACACCCTGGAGCAGTTGAACCGGAGTGTCAACAAAGAGGCGCTGTGGACAAGCAACGGTAAACCCTACCGTCACTTTTTCTTGATCTCCAAATACCGAGAGGTGGAAGAATCCGTCCAGTTGCTGCCCAGGGCCCAGGAGCCTTTGGAACTACTCTTTTTCCTGGAGCACGCACCCGAAATCTTATCCCACCAAACCATCCAACGGCAAACCGATACCTTGTTCCTGCTGAACGAAAATCAGAAACACATCCGGCTTTTGGAAAATCAGGTTCGACTTCTGGAAGAGGAAGCTCAGTTGTTGAAAAATCAGGTTCCACTTTTGCAGAACCGCACGCGCCTCATGGGAAATCAAACGCGGCTCCTGGAAAATCACATCCATACCTTGGAAAAGCTGGTTCACGTGGAGCGGGCCGAGCGTGAGAAACCCCTCGCTCAAATTGCCTGGCAGAGGCTTCGCAACAGGATGCGCAGGAAAAATGAATAGCGTCTCGGTAGTAATCGTCAACTATAACGGCGCGGCCGATTTGCCTACCTGTCTGGAGTCGCTGCGCAGGCAGACAATCCAAGGCGGGCAAATCCTGCTTGTTGACAACAACTCTTCGGACAACAGCCGCGCAATTGCGCGTCAATTTTCAGAAGTCACCTTGATCAAGAGTCCAAGAAATCTTGGTTTTTCCAAAGCAGTAAACTTAGCCGCGAGTCTAGCCAGCACACAAATCCTCGCTCTTTTGAACACGGACGTGGAGGCGACACCCTCTTTCCTGGAAGAGGGAAGCAAGGCGATACAGGAGGAAAATGTCGCGGCGGTGGCTTCAAAGATACTTTTTTTTGATCGGCGTGACGTCATTAACGGTGTTGGCGGAGGCATGAATTATCTGGGATACGGCTGGGATTGCGGATTGAACGAAACTGACAGCGGTCAGTATGACGATCCCAAAGAAGTCTTCTTTGCCAGCGGTGGGGCCTGTTTTCTGCGGCGAGACATTTTCCTGGAAATCGGTGGCTTTGATCCTTACTTCTTCCTATACCACGAAGATGTAGACTACTGCTGGCGCGCTCGGCTGCGTGGCTATCGAGTAATTACTTGCCCGACAGCGGTCGTGTACCACAAGTATGGCGCTACGACACGTCAAGAACTGGGATGGGACCAGCGAGAGATCCTGGGGGAACGCCACAATCTGCGTTCACTGCTGAAAAATTACGAGCTTGCCAACGCCCTACGAGCATGGCGTGAGATCTTCCTGCTTCCTCTCCCCCGGAAAAGAAAACAGGAGCAAATGATTAATTTTACCGCCAATGTGCGATGGCTTCCAAACACGCTCCGGCAACGAAGAGCGGTCCAGAACCTGCGCCGTTTGCCAGATGAAGCTCTGAAATCGTTGATATTGCAATCGCGGATGATCCCAGTGAAACACTCTGTATCTGAAGAAAGCGCCCATCCTACGGTTGCACACACCGCATGAAGTCCGTATCCGTTCTGATACCCAACTTTAACGGCCGTCAGCATCTTGAGACTTGTCTTGGATCGCTCCAAGGACAGCTCCACAGGGCCCACGAGGTGCTGGTTTTTGACAACGGTTCCAACGATGGCTCGGTCGAACTGCTAAGACAAAAGTTCCCTTCTGTATGCGTGATTGCGTCTTCAAAGAACTTTGGATTCGCGGGTGCGCTCAATCGCGCGGCGCAGCACGCCAACGGTGAATGGTTGGCCTTTCTCAACAACGACATGCGCACCGCAGCCGATTGGATCCAGGCAGCCATGTTGCATTCAGATCGCCATCCATGTATTGCAAGTCGCATGCTGAATTGGTCGGGTGACAAGCTGGATTTCGACGGCGCTTCCTTGCAGTACCTGGGATTTGCCGAGCAAGTGGGCAGAGGGGAACCTAATACGTCCGCCGCCATCGCGGGTCCTATCCTCTTTCCTTGCGGCGGAGCCATGTTTATCCGCAAGGATCTGTTTTTGGAAGTGGGAGGATTTGACGAGGACTATTTTGCCGTTTATGAGGATGTCGATTTGGGCTGGCGCCTGTGGCTCGAGGGACATCAAATTTTCTTCGAACCGAACAGCACTGTTTACCACAAGGGTCATGCGACCTTGGATAGCCGCCGGGAGGAAAAAAAGCGATACTTGATGCACCGCAATGCCATGTTTACCATCATCAAAAACTACCAGCAGGATGCTTTTCAGAGAATCCTACCGGTGGCGTTTTTACAGGCAGTAAGACGTGCGGTTCGGTTTGCGGGAATCGACAAGAAGACGTTTTATTTTTGGGAGGACACTGAAATTCCCCAGAATTCAGCTTCGCTGTGGATGTGGAAAGATGCGATCAATCACCTGGTAGCATTGGACGATGTGATAGAAAATTGGCACCACCTGATGGAAAAGCGCCAACGAGTCCAGGCAAGACGAAAACGAGCCGACTGCGAAATCTTCCCCCTCTTTCGCGATCCCTTCCGTCGAATTTTCAAAGACGCGAATTATGAAGAGCATGAGGCAGAATGGATTACCGCTCTCGGCATCACACAGCTATTCTGCGAGACGGTACCGTTCTCGCTCACGAGGGAGTTTCATAAGGACTTGAAGCGGGAAATACAGGAACTGCGCCGGGAATTGTCACACCTGGGAAGCCAACTCCATGCCGCTGACTGCGCCGAGAAAAGGCAACCGGCAAGGATCGATCAACTGGCCAGGCGGTTCTTCAGGCGATGGGTAAAGCGCTCATGTGGACCGTGATTGTTCCCACGTATAATCGCGCGCCAATCCTGTCCAAGTGCTTAACCGCGTTGGGAAAACAGACATTCTCTGGCGCATTTGAAGTGATTGTGGTCGACGACGGCTCCACGGACCTCACGCCGATCCTGTTAAACCGATGGGCCAGCGACAAGTACCGTTTCCGACATTTGCGCCAGGAGAACAAAAAGCCAGCCGCAGCACGAAATCTGGCACTCGGTCACGCATCCGGCGAATTCGTCCTGTTTCTAGGAGACGATATCATTGCCTCTCCCCAACTGCTTTCGGAACATTTCCGCGCGCACCGCAATTGCGGGCGGGACGCCGCTATCCTGGGTTATACAGTCTGGTCGTCGGAGTTAAAAGTAACCCGCTTTATGCAATATCTGGGAGAAGAAGGTTGGCAGTTTGGTTATTCCCTGATTACGGACCCGATGGATTTACCCTTCAACTTTTTCTACACATCGAACATCTCCTTATCTACCTCCCTGGTCAGGCAAGTGGGCGCATTTGATGAATCCTTCGGCACCGCAGGCTGGGAGGATACGGAGTATGGATACCGCCTTAAACAAATTGGGGGAAAGATTATCTTTCATCATGAGGCACGTGCCGAACACTTTCACTCTACGACCTTTCAGTCCTTCTGCGCCCGACAGTATAGGGTGGGACAGTTTGCGCCCTATTTTTATAAAAAACACCCTGAGCTGCGCGACTCCTTGGGAGCTGAGACGCCGCTGCCTCCACTTTGGCGCCGGGTCGTTCTCAATTTTCTTACCACTCTTTGTTACCTGGAGGAGCGCTTTCCTCGCCTGGACATGTCGCGGTACTACCCCGACCTGATGAGTTACCATTACCTGCGTGGCTTGCAGTCAGCAAGCCGGCCGACTCGCTCATGAAAGTCTGCGTCATCATTCCGAACTGGAATGGCGAACGGTTGCTGCCCATTTGCCTCGGCGCCTTGCGAAAACAGACCGTAAGACCAGACCAGGTAATCCTGGTGGACAATAAATCCACCGATCGATCTATAGAGGTGGCATTGTGCCATTATCCAGATCTCTTGGTTTTGAGATTGAGCAGTAATTTCGGTTTTGGGTACGCCGTTAATCGTGGTATTGAAACCGCAAACGCGGACTTGGTCCTGTTGCTCAACAACGATACTCAAGCCGCAACTGACTGGATCGAGGCACTCCGGAAGTTTTTTTTGGAAAATCCCCAGGCCCTCTTTTGTGCCTGCAAAATCCTGAATTATTTTGATCCCTCCTTAGTGGACGGCGCCGGCGATTGCCTGACTCCTGGCGGAATCCCGTACAAGATCGGTTCCTCGCAACCCGATGGCGTTACCTATTCAAGCACACGCAAGGTATTCGGAGCCAGCGGGGGGGCATCGGCATTTCGCAGACTTTTTTTCGAGAAGGTGGGCATCTTTGATGAAAGGTTTTTCATGTACCTTGAGGATGTGGATTTAAGTTTACGCGCCCAACTTCAGGGTGTGGAATGCTATTACGTTCCCTCAGCCGTCGTATATCACATGGAGGCGCAGTCCGATCCGGATCGCGCGGGTTGCGCCGCCAATCCACAAACTCCCTCTCGAACATTTTGGATTACGCGGAATCGTGTGCTGTTGCTAGCGAAAAACTACCCCACAGCGTTGTTGGTTCGATATTCTCTCAGGATCCTGGGAGGGTTTTTGAAGAGCTTCCTCTTTCATCTCCTCAAAGGCGGCTACGTTGGCCCCTATGTACGCGGCCTATGGAGAGGGCTACACGACATTTCTCTGGTCCAGGCAGATCGAAAAGTGATCCAACGATCCATCAACATCTCGCTACGGACCCTGCAGCGGCTGCTGGAACAATGTTGAGCGACACGCTGGCTGCCGTTGTCGTAAATCGCAACGGTGGCGATGTGGTCTTGCAATGCCTTCAATCTCTCTTCGAGGGTTCCCAGCAACCTCACATTGTTGTGGTCGTTGATAACAATTCTACCGATGGCTCCGACCGTAGTATCGAGCAACGGTTTCCGGAAGTGCAACTGTTGCGCGCTTCCCGCAATCTGGGCTACGCCGCGGCACTGAACCGGGGCATAGAACAGGCATGCCGGCAACGCGCCTGCCTCCTGCTGCTGATGAACAATGATGTAATCGTCAACCGGCACACAGTGAAAATCCTGATCCAGCACTGGCAGCCGCATGTGGGGATGTTGGGCCCAAAAGTATTTCGAATGGATCAGGCAAAGCGGCTGGATGCCGCCTGGGGAAACATATTATTTCATCACGTTATCTGCAGACTGGTGGGCGAAGGCAGCCAGGACTCGCCAAGATTCTCACGAGTCCGTTCCGTAGATGCCCTGCTCGGTTGTATGCTGCTCACATCCTGTGCCGTCGTTCAACAAATGGGGCCGCTCGATCCCGACTACTTCATGTACATGGAGGAAATTGACTATGCTTATAGAATGCGGAGACTGGGCAAAGAAATACTGTTTGTTCCAGACGCGCATGTGCGGCACCTTGGAGGACACGCGACGAGAGAATCTGCTCGGAAAGCGGTAAAGACATTCTACGTCCGCCGAAATGCGGTACTATTTCTCCGCAAGCACGGAAATATCACCCAGTGGTGCAAGTTCCTTCTGTCCTCGCTCGCCAGCCTAATCTTTTGTTTGCTCACTCTGCGCTGGCAGGGATTCCGACTTCGACTGCGGGGCTACATGGACGGCTTTCGCGTCAAAACCAGTACCATAGCCGCAAACAACCGTTGAGAAGCGCAGTGAAATCCCTGTCTGTGGTCATCCCCTCCTATAACTCGGCTGCGACCCTCGGCGCCTGTCTCAGAGCGTTAACGAGAGAACTGGACCTATCGCGCGATGAAATCATTGTTGTAGACAGCTCAAGCGAGGCCATTCCGAACGGTCTGATCTTGCAATTTCCGGTTGTTTGCTGGAAGCAACACTGCAAGAGACTATTCCCCGGTGCGGCGCGCAATATCGGCTTTCAACTCGCCCAGAAAGACTGGGTAGCCTTCCTAGATTCCGATATCGTGGTATCGAACGGGTGGCGGAACGCAATCAGCCTTCTCGAGGAGGACCAGGTCGCGACAGGTGGACCCATCGAGCCGGCGCATCCCTCCACCTCCTGGGGACTGGCCCGTTACTGGATCGAATTTGGCCAATTTTCAGAAAGAAATCTTCCGCGGCAAAGCTGGAACACGCCCTCATGCAACATGATTTGGCTGCATTCAGCATTCGAGGAAACGGGAGGATTCCCGGAAGAATTTCCTTCTGCCGATGATCTACTTTTTAATTTCCGCAACATGAAATTACGGCATCGTCAATTTGTTCTGCTGAGGGAGTTGAAGGTATTCCATCCGGCCGACTACGACATGCTCTCCACACAGCAGCACTTACGCAGCTTAGGATATTGGTCTGCCCGAGCGCGCCTTCAAGGGGTACCACCACGCGTAGCGCAATCAACCTTGTCCGTACCTCTGATTTATCTCTATCGCTCTTGCCAAGCGTGGCGCCGCTGTCTGCGGTCCGCCGCCGTGGGGCAAATAAGGTCACTCGTTGTGCCGATGGAAAAAGGGGTTGCGTGGTGGTGTGATGGATTTCGCAAAGCCTTGCACGAGAATCGACACTTGAACTCTATTGATTGGCTCGGTAACTCCTAATCGCGCGCTCTATTTCCCTCTCAGATTTAGGGTCTGGAATTTGCAGTTCGACTGGAATCTCCAATGGAGTAATCCGCTGATCTGACTCAATACCCTCCACCCGAATCGTCAATGCTTGCGTCTGACGGGGTATCTGTTGAAGCACGATTTCGAGCGGAACACCTTCGCCCGGCGGAATTTCACCGGTGCGATTCTTGATTTCTAGCCACTGGTGATCCCAGCTAGCGACTCTGAACCGTATCGGACTACCTGTATTGTTCTTTAGCCGGATCTTTTTCTCAATCTTCCCGTCTGCTCCAAAGACGACCGACGCATCGTAGCTCAGCGGCAGTCTTGCCTCTGACAGCACGCCCCCCTGTGCCGCCGTCATAACCTGCTGCAGCGCAGAAGTATCGACGACAAAATACCACTTGCCGCCGATCTTTCTCCATGGAGTCGGAAAGGTTCGGGATAGCGGATGCGGGAACTGAGGAAAGAACATTTCCGCAGTCACTTCCACTTCACCTTTGTCACCAGTAATGACCACACGCCCGACCTTGCAAGACAGGTACGGCACAGATTTTCCACCCAAAAACAGATTCCGCGATTTGGATTCCACCAGTTGGGCCGCCTCCCCACGCCTGCCAGCGATCTGCAATTCATAGAATCGAGCGGCGCGAGCTCTAAGCGCGGACTCCTCGCGCGTTGCAGCCCAGCCATGCATACCCGCCAGCAAAATGAGAAGGCCAAATCGGGTAAAGAACTTCATAAGCCAAAAAGAAAGAGGGGCGCGCAGGACGCCCCTCTTTCACCTAAAACAAGTTGAAAACCCGACCGAATTCTTATTGCTTGGTGTTTGTCGGGCTCGTCGACGCAGCACCTGAAAAGTATTGTGCGGCAACATAGGTAATGTTGAATCCGGTGCCAGTGCTAAAATCTATGACATTGGCAACACCCGTCCCAATATTGAAAGCGTGGTTGACGATCACGTAGCCGATGAATGTGCCGGTAGTTCCACGATCCGCCAGGAACTCTCCAAGGAAGAAAGATGCCGTTTCTACCAGAGCGCGTTTGGTCCCAACTGCGATGGTGCTGTAAGCATTCTCGCCCGAAGGAAGCGTTCGCGTTAGCTGGGTTGATGTCCCGGTCGTTACCGTCCCGCCGCTGTTGGGCGTCCTGTTCACCGCAAAAATGGTGAACGTACCCGGAGTAGGGGGTGACGTGGGAACGGTACGAACATTACTAAGACTCATTGCCGTATCGAAACCAACCCCGACTTTGGCGGCAAAATGATACAAAAGCGACTTTGATTCAGCAGTACTTACCGTCTGCTGGAAAACCACTTCACCCAGATTTTGAGCGGCAACGTTTGTACCTATCACAAGCGCAATTGCCAAAACCAAGACGACCATTACCAAATTTTTCATGTCGTTCCGACTCCTTTGAAATGTTGACGAGAAACAGTACAGCTAACTTGAGAACAAAACCGAAAACGGAGTGCAATCACCTCCTTCATCACTCAAATGTCTTCTGCTATTACTTTCGCTTTTTCAATAAGTTATAATGAACGCCCGTGTATAATAAATAGAATAGAATTGCCCTGTCAAGTCAAAATTACTGGATTTCCTAGCAATAGATGCCCCGGCATAGAAAAAGTCGCTTCAAAAATGAAGCCAGCACCGCCGTTGGCCATCCTGCTTTAGATCGCCCACCGCCATGAAGGGCAACGGTCCAGCATTCTCCACGGCTGCAATCAGGTGAAACTCGCCATCTTCGAAACTGCCTAAGAAGGCGGCATCCCCGAACTCAGCCAAACGGATCCCTACGACTTTTCCATTGGAAAAGGTCAATTTAGCATCCTGGCGGTGGATGAAAGGAACGTTGCTGAAGCGAGTCAAGACCAAGCCAGTAGCATCTAGGGTTAAAACTTCACCATTCGATAAGGTTTGATCCACCGCCAGAACTCGCGTTTGCCCGCCAGACCGAGTTACATGAATCGCCCCGATGGAAAATCCTACTGCAATTCTACGCTGATAAACGAAAGATCCGTTCTTTTGCAAATAAAGATCAAGGAGACCCTGGTCGACAAGATCAGTGCCGCGGGGGGGAGAGGCTACGATAAGGTCCAATGCCCCGTCACTATTCACATCGGATGCGGCTGCTCCGGCGGGAATGCCTCCTGGAAAGTAAAACCCGCTCTGAAAAACGAATGCGCCTTGATCCTGTCCTAAATACCAATCGACTGCATTCCAATACCAATCTGCAACCACGATCGAAGGGAAAGGTTGTGAACCGGCTTTGCCTAACCAGAATGACTGAAACGGCCCAAAATCAAGTCCTGAGTCAAAGTTCAGCGATCCGCGATTCCCGTCCAACGTGAACGAATAGGAATTTGACTTCGTCACGCCGACCATCTCAAGTTTTCGACTCCCAAAATCGCCTACCACGACATAGCTCGCAGAGTTGCGATTTGGTGTGCTGGCTTCCCGCTGCATCGGCGCCGTCTGCTTCACCTCTTCGCGAGTTTCGCCCGCGGGTGCCAGCGGAGGTGTCGACTTGGCTACGAAAGTTTCCTTTTCTTCTTGCTGCGGCCTCTCCTGGCGCGCGGTCTCTGAAGCGACGACCGATGACTGCTGGCTTTCAAATTTGTCTCGAATAGCAGCCAAGAACGGATTTCGCTCGGGTACGGTAGTAGTATCCACACGGGCTGACTTCGGCGGATCGGTCGCGACACTTTCCGTTTTCGCACTCACCGACATTCGAGAAAACCTGTTGAGCCACTGCGTATTGCTTTTTCCACGCCTATTCACTGGACCAGTGAGAGATTCCACATTGTCCTGCGAGGCGCCGGGAACCATCACCGACAAAGACCACGGCTTCGCAGGGATTGCATCACGAACGTTCACCACGGCCACGCCGCGCTTGGGTCGGACCGAGGAAGAATATGCCAACTGCTGCTGGGAGGATGAAAATCGGGTATGAGCAGACGTCGCTTTCGGAGTGACATAAATGGTCGAATTCGGCACACTGTCCACATGCGCGCGGTTCCTTTTTGCCTTTTTCAAAAATCCGTAAACTTCTGAAGAAAAGAGGTTCCTGCTAAAGTTGCGCTTCTGCTCCGTTCTTGACGGTTCTAAACTCCTTCCCGAGCGGACGGCGATCACAAGCCCCAAAGCCAAGGCCAGGACAAGCCAGATTCCCAAACGAGGGTTCTTTAGATAGAACATTGGGTAGGTCCAATCGCCTCAAGTCAACGCAAAAAACTAGGCAGTTTATAGCTTACTTATTCTTGCCAGTAAAGAGAATTTGTCACAACGAACCGCATTTTTTGATTTTATAGCGGCCGGGATGTGATTTGAGTTGCTTCGGAGCGCAACTTTTTGCCGTCTGTTGCATCTTTTTGGTTACTTTCCGGTAATTGTTGTGCTAACGAGCTATTGCTATCCTAAGAGCTCATGTCCGAAAGAGAGCCGGAAAGAGGGGACCTAATCGAGTTAGTCGAACGGGCCCAGAATGGAGACGGAGAAGGTTATCATGTTCTCTATGACCTATACTCAAAACCCGTTTACAACTTTATTTTCCGCCTTATTGGAACCATCGAGGACGCGGAAGATCTTACGCAAGAGACTTTCTTGAAGGTTTTCAATGAAATTGCAAAGCTTCGAGATCCTGGACAATTCAAGTATTGGCTTTACCGTATCGCTCGAAACGAAGTCTACCAGCGGATTCGCCGTTTCAAGCGCAAAACGGAGGTCTCCATTGACGATGAAAACATCGGCTATCATGACTTTTTGAGCAATCCGGCTCGGGATATCAATCCTGAGGATTGTTTACTAAATCAAGAGTTGGAGCATCATATTCGACTCGCCTTGGAGGCAATGCCGCTGAAATTACGTGAGGTTTTTGTGCTCGGTGTGGTACAGAAATTCAGCTACGACGAAGTCACGCAGATCGTGGGGCGATCGCTGCTTTCTGTAAAGACAGACATATACCGGGCGCGATTGATCGCAAGGGAAAAGATAGGCAAGTATCTGGACAGAACCGACGATGAAATGTCAAGACGCCGAAAAAGAAATTCTTAGCCAGCTTGATGAATCTGCTTTTTCTTCAGACCTGAGAACGCACTTCCTCCAGTGCCCTTCATGCGCTTTTCTGTTGGCAAATTTCAGAGAGATTGATTCGACATTTCAAAGCGCTCACTCAATGGAGCCCAATCCATTTTTATGGACCCGCATTGAAGGCCGTCTTTCACGGCGATCAGTCTTATCCAGTTGGTCTGGCTGGCTCCGCCTGCCGGCTCCGGCTTGGCTCATCGTTTCAGCACTTATCGTTTTTTCGTCACTTATCACCACTTTTCAGAAAGTTTCCGTCAATCCAGACGATCTAATTGCGCACAGCGGGATCGGGCCGAACGGCATGGTAAACACAGCCAACCCATTCTTAATTGCTCAAACCGACGTGGTTGACGGGAGCAATCCATTTTTGGAGGCGATGGCACCGCGCCGTCACGCGAACCCATTTCAGTTGCGGCGAGTGCCATAACGCGGAAACAGTCATGCGGTTATCGAGAAATGTAATCTTGTTTCTCTGGTTGTCACTAGCCCCGTGGTCACTATGGGCTCAGTCACAGCAAGAAACTCGCAGCCAGGAGATCCAAGCAGCTTCTTCCGATGAAGTGCTGGCCAAACTCCAAGCGGCTGCCATCCAACATGAAACCATCGCACTCTTGATTGAACAACAACAGTTCCAGTCTGTGATCCCTGAACTTAAAAAGATTCTTGATCTGACGCTTCCGCAGGAGTACGAACTCTACGAAGTACAGGAAATCCAGAGCGTGGTGCAAGAACTAAGAGAAAAACAGCAAAATTCATTGGGTCATGCGGTCGTAGATTTGGGATTAAAGTATTTGCAGGAAGATAAATCCAAGTCCTCGCTTTATCTGCTGAAGTCACAGCTTTATCGAGACACCAGGCAAATTCGCGAGGCCCTGGAGGTCACTGAACTTGCCCGGAAGTTCTACCAGAGCAGCCTACGTCCAAGTCGGTTACAAAGCCAGTAACTTTGACTGGCCAAATCAATCGCAGCCTCTCCACGTGCTATACATGGCGCCGCCACGCGAATCATTGTCGTGGATGATCGTCTACTCCGACTGCAGCCTGGATACACACAGCCGGCTCAAGCGATCGCGTGCCAACGCCAATGTTTCGTCTTTCTTGCAAAAACAAAAACGGATGAAGTGGCGACCCTTGCTGGGATCAAAGAAAAAACTACTTCCCGGAACTGCTGCCACACCGACTTCCTGGGTCAGGTAACCTACAAATTGAACGTCGTCAGGATATTCAAAAGGACTGATATCGGACATGATGTAGTAGGCGCCTCGAGGCAAGGCGCTCCTTAATCCCACATTCCCCAACACCGAGTACAAAAAGTCCCGTTTCCGCTGATACTCCAGCGACAGATGAACGTAATACCCTTTCGGCATCTGCAGGCCGACCACTGCCGCCTCTTGCAGAGGAGCTGCGGCTCCAACGGTGAGAAAGTCATGCACTTTGCGAATTGCGTTGGTGAGGGTTTCCGAGGCGATCGCGTAGCCGATACGCCATCCGGTGAGACTGTACGTCTTAGAAATGCCATTGATCGTGATGGTGCGCTCGCGCATGCCGGGAAGTTGGCACATCAATGTATGCTCCAAACCATCGTAGATGATGTGCTCATATATCTCATCGGTGATGGCAAGCGCGTCCCATTTCTGGCACAGTTGAGCAATGAATTCCAGTTCAGCCCTACTGAACACCTTTCCGGTCGGATTGTTGGGCGTATTCACAATGATGGCGCGAGTCCGGTTATTGAAAGCTGCCTCTAATTGCTCCGGGTCAAAGGACCAATCAGGATAATAGAGCGAGACAAAGCGAGGCGCCGCGCCTGAGAGAATCACGTCTGGGCCATAGTTTTCGTAGAAGGGCTCAAAAATCACCACCTCGTCTCCCGGGTCGATAACCGCCAGGCAACTCGCTATCATTGCTTCGGTTGACCCGCAACAAATCGTTATCTCCTTCTCCGCGTCCACCGAAAGGTTCCAAAAATTCTGATACTTTGTGGCAATCGCATCGCGTAACTTTTTTGCGCCCCAAGTAATCGCGTACTGGTTCATATCTGCCCGAATTGCCCGGCATGCTGCTTCCTTCATTGCCTCCGGCGCAGGAAAATCGGGAAAGCCCTGGGCAAGATTGATCGCGCCACATCTGTCTGCCAATCGGGTCATCTCGCGAATTACAGACTCGGTGAAGTGTGCGGCTTTTTTAGATAGGTGAGGTTGCATCAGGTGATATCGGCTTGAGATCCCGGATATTCGCCTCCCAATGAGACCGCATCTCCCTCCGCTAACACTTTGACCATTTCTTCATGAAAGTAATCACAACGGCGAGTGACACTGGCAGGAACTCTCCGGTTATACATCTCTCTGCTTCGATCGATATCCTGTTTTAGACGTAAATAAATATCCCGATTGCGGCGTCCTTCTATGACCGCCTGTTCGTTGTAAAGCTTTAATTCAGAAACCAGCAAGCGCGCAAACCGGCGCGCATCGGCATGCTGGCGCTCTTCGTCTTCAGTGAGGGGAGCCGCAGCGGCGGTTTCCAACAGCGGTTCCCAAGAATCAGGTGGAGGTACAGCAGGTGGCGTTTCACTGATGCCTGGAGACGTCGTTCTCTCCTGAGCCACCTGGAAAACAGCGGCGGTTTCTATAACCTCCCGCACTGATTGTTCGGCCAGATTAGGCTCCTGGCTGGGCGCAACGCCGCGTGAGATGCCTATCGGATGGTCCGGCGCTCGTTCCACTCCGGCAAAGCTTTCCTGAGATTTGAACGGAGATACTTTCACCGCATCTCTGCGCTCTGCCAGCGGCTCTGGAATGCGACTGGTTTTCTCCGCCATGCGCAAAGCGCGAATTGCTAGACGGGCCCCGTGACAGAGAACTTCCAGACCGGCAACGTTCAAATGCTCATGGCCAGGAGCGTCGGCATAAAGAACAGCGGGAACGCTTTCGCCAAAGGCCAGCGGCACTGCAGCGCAATACGCCGCCTCCCCCCCAAGCACCTCGTGGAGGCGGCGGTGACCTGGAAAGCTGGCACTTTCGTTGGCAACTACAGCTCGTCTTTCCGCAGCGCGCTCGTAAACAGTTCCATCGGCTGCCGGCCAGCGATCCCCTTCTTCCAACTCACCCTGTTGGAACCGTACCCAATGATCGCCGCGGCGCACCAGCAACAGTACACGGGGGGCAATTTCTCCACTGTAGCGAATGAGCCCGTCCAGTACCACCGCTTCGTCTCGGGCCGCCCCAAAGTCGCGAAATGCTTCCGCTAACTTCGGCAAAATCTTCTCCCGCCTCACCATATCCTCAAGGCGACGGGATAACTCTTGCAGGTATGGTTCCCTGCCGACGCCATCGAGGCGACCTGCTAGCTTCCGTTGTAATTGCTCCAGCCGGTCCTCCAGCTCCTGCAAGTCCTGTTTCAAATCCTGGAAGTATCCCTGCACGAAATCTTCCAAAGGATTGCGCTCCGAATTGTGCTGGGTCATGAACGGCTTCTCCTTTGCCGGACCAAATGTCCCGTCTAATCAGGGATGTTCTGAGTCATATTATTGCATCCTTGCCTAAGCAGCAAGGCTCTGCGGCCGTCAATTCTCAGCCAGGATTCCTTAACGACAACTGACGACGAAGCAGAGCAATATTGCCGTCCGAACCATTCAAGGTGAAACCAGAACGCTCAGGTCGAGCGCTGGCCGGCTGCGGATGTCCCTCCAGTGGACGAGAAAATTATCAAGAAGATTGTCATTCCCTGCGGATCGGATTTCACCCTCGGCCGTCTTATACTGAAAGGTTATCAAGACGTAGCTGCTGCGTGAGCTGTACAGACCGCCGGCCTTTTCGTAGCGGCTTTTCCCCGCGAAAGTCCCTAAGATCTGTCCGGTTCTGTCAAGCACCTCGATGCTCTCCAGTGAACTTTCGGGCACAAACTTAAGTACGCTGTTCGTGAGCGGGAAAAAATTGTCTTCGTTAATTTGAAAGAGATCAGAAAAGAGAATGCGGTTGCCACCCAACTCTTCGTCCAGTGTCGCGTTTTCAGAAAAGGCATCCTGTCCCCCTGCGGTGGGTGTCGCAATCTTCATCGTCACCAGCGATTCTTTCGCTCTAGGCACAATGGTCTGATTCAAAACCGCGTCAATTTGATCCCACCGCGCAATTTTTTTCTTAGCTTTGATTCTGGCAGGTAAATCGTGCCGCAGCAGACGATCGCGTACCGATGTATCGGACCGATCCCCAGCTTCAGCCCGTGCTTGGAAACCATCAAGCAGAAGTAGTATAAAAATGGTCAACGCTAAATGCTTCTTCATCGATGCTTGTTGTTGTCAGTTTCTTGACCCATCTGCCAATACCGTTTGATCGTTTCCCGCACGATCTCATGCTCCAGCCTGTCAAAGTCTCCCTCCATCTTTTTGACCAGAAAATTGGCACACGCCTGATAACGACCTAGGTAGAGCTGATTTTTAACAGAAAAATCCTCATCAGCCTTGGAATGCACTCTGCTGCTTAATCGTTCCAGCTCCACCGGTTCGGCTAGAAGCAGGTAGTGAAGATCGGGCTTGGGATAAATAAAGTGAAAGAACTTTTCAAAGCTGTTCATCTCTGGCGATGATGGATTCTGTTCGTATTGACTGGCGATATCGGAAAACGTGTCGAAAGTATAGCGGTCACAAATGACCACTTTCCCCAACAGTAAAGGCAAGCGCACCTTAAAGATACAGAAATGCGCAAGGTCAATGGCGACGAGCAGATACCAACAAGCTTTTCTTGCGTTGAATTTCAGGCCTTTCCTGGCGTCTGAAGGATAGGACAAGCTGACCTTTTTCCCGGTCCGCAACAGCCGGCGCACCAACCGAACGACAATTTCCGAGAAGGTTGAACTGCCGCCACACAGCCACTGATACTGCACTTGAATGCCCTGCTGTCTAAAGGCGTACTCCAGACGATGTGCCACCCGCGTCTTGCCGACTCCATCAATACCGCTCAAACAGACCAACATGGCCTGCTGCGTTGGAAACGGGATCGCCTTGCTGTCGGCCACCGAGAGGCCTGTAATTTCTACAGCTTTTGTGCTCATTAACGACCCTTTGCCGGCAATCCAACAGCGCTCCACTAACCCACGAAGGAGGAATTTCGAAGGTCAGGTAAGACAACTATGCAACGGCTCTTGTTCGCCGAATCCTACGCTTGGCGCCTGACCGCGAAAATTTGGAGCAATCAAGCATGCCTTCGTCTCAACGTTTTCAGAGGAACCGATTCGCAGATCCTCATGTTTATTCTATATTATCAGTAATTGTGGGCTACGGCACTTCAGGGGATGAAGTTTCAAACAATGGATAAGCCTGCCGCTTTACAACGTTTTCAGCATGGGCTCGTTATCCTCGCTTTGCTTTTGCTCACGATGGCCAGTTTCTGGCCAGTCCTGGACCATGATTTCGTCTCCTACGATGATGATGTTTATGTGACCACGAACCGGCAAGTGCAACAAGGACTCAGTTCGGAAGGGCTGCACTGGGCATTTACCACCACCTATGGCGCCAACTGGCATCCCTTGACCTGGTTGTCGCATATGACAGATTGCCAACTTTTTGGATTGAATCCTTACAGACATCATTTGATCAATTTATTGTTCCATCTGGCCAACACCGCTCTTTTGCTTTGCAGTCTCACGCTGATGACCGGCGACTTCTGGCGCAGCGCTTTTGCGGCGGCCCTTTTTGCCATCCATCCAATGCATGTCGAATCTGTCGCCTGGGTGTCAGAACGCAAAGATGTACTAAGCGCCTTTTTCTGGATGCTCACAATGCTGACCTATACGCATTATGTGCAACGCCCTAGTCCACGACGATATCTGCTAGTTCTTCTGCCGTTCATCCTTGGTCTGATGGCCAAGCCAATGCTGGTAACGCTCCCTTTTGTATTGCTGCTGCTGGATTATTGGCCTCTCCGGCGAGTGAAATGGCACAGCCTGCGATCGCAAGGATCAAGACTGGCCCGCGAGAAGCTGCCTTTTTTTGCATTGACGGTGGCCTCCTCTGCAGTCACTTTCTGGGCCCAGCGTGCGGGTGGGGCAGTACAAACCCTGCAGGGCCTTGCATTGCCGAGCCGCATCGCCAACGCCGCCGTCAGCTACGCGGAGTACATCGAAAAGATGGTATGGCCCCGCAATCTTGCGGTCTTTTATCCTCACCCAGAGACGATTGCCACGGGAAAAACCATCGCTGCATTCCTGTTGCTTGCGTGTCTTACTGTCTTGGTGATTCAGTTCGCAGGACGACATCCTTATCTGATAGTCGGTTGGCTGTGGTACTTGGGAACTTTGGTGCCGGCAATCGGCCTCGTGCAGGTCGGAGAACAGGCTATGGCCGACCGGTACAGTTACCTTCCCTTCATTGGCATGTTCATCATGATTGCCTGGGGCATTCCGGCCATCCTGGCCGGATGGGCAAATAGAAAGGTGATCCTGAGCCTGTCCGCTGCAGCCGTGATTTTTCTTCTGGCAGTCCGCACCTGGTTTCAAGCAGGCTACTGGCACGACAGCATCGCCTTATTTGAACGGGCAATTGAGGTGGTCCCCGGAAACTACCTGGCTCATAATAATCTTGGATTTCGTTTGGCTGAGGAAGGCAGACTCGACCAGGCGATCGCGCACTACTCAGAAGCACTCAAGATCCGGCCAAGGTTCATCCTGGCGCACAACAACTTGGGAGCAGCGCTTGCCGCTCAGGGAAGGACTGAGGAGGCCTTGGCTCATTATTATGCGGCCCTGCAAATACGACCCAACCAAGCCGAAGCGAATACCAACGTGGGAATCGAGCTGGCGACCCGAGGGAAAATCAAAGAAGCTCTTTTCCACTTTTCGCGGGCGCTCAAGTTCGACCCCGACGATGCAAAGACTCACTATAATCTAGGACTTACCCTGGCCGGACAGGGCAAGACAGAACAAGCGATTGCGCATTACCTGTGGGCGTTGCACGCCAAGCGTGACTATGCGGAGGCGCACGTCAGTCTCGGAGTGGCTTTGGCACAACAGGGCAAATTGGATGAAGCTATTATGCATTATGCTCAGGCTCTACAAATCAAGCCGAACTATCCGGAAGCTCACATCAATATGGGCATCGAACTGGCCAGACAAGGAAAATTCGATGAAGCGATCAAGCACTTTACCGAAGCTGCGCGGATCAGACCCAACTCCGCGGAGGCACACTTTAACCTTGCCAAGGCTTATCTCTATATCGGCAATCGAAGCTCGGCTTTGGAAGAGTACCGAATTCTCTCGATACTGGACCCAACGCTGGCAGATGCTTTAAAGAATATGATGGGACAGTGATTGGCATGAAAACCCGGGTGATCAGCAACAATTTTTTTGCGGTGCGAGCCTTCGGCTAATATGGGGACGCCTCCCTCGTTTCCGCTTTCTCTTTCGTGTCTGGAATTTCAGCCATCGCCGGTTAAGATCCTCAAATTTAATGCCGTTCACTTATAACATGACGGCGCCGGGTATGGCGGTGGCCCCCACAAATGTCGAGGATCCGGAAGGGCCGTCGTCAAAAGAGGGAGACGCCCCTTGCCAAACCTGGCATTTATTGACAGAAACATTAACCAAAACTGCGAAAGCGCTTGACACCCGCTCAGCAACCATCATAAAGTCTCGTTACTTTTTCTAGCCTCATGCCACCATACGCCGATCGAATGTACTTATCCCGCTTGAGGATGATTTTCGACAGTTGCTCGAGTCAGCTAATTGGGGAGAGGGCGAAGGTGCCAAGGGCTGGGTGTCTGGTTTTGTTCCTGGTGGGCTGGAACCTGGTGCTGCCGGTCCAGGCCGGAGTGTGCACGATGACCTGCCCGAGTAACATCACAAAGGAGGTCGGTCCCAATTACTGCTCGGCGGTTGTCACTTATATGTCAGCAACCGGCAACGCCGATTGCGGCACCATCACCTGTAGTCCCTCTTCCGGCTCTAATTTCGCGCCTGGCCTCAATCTGGTCACCTGCCGGAGTTCAGTGAGCAACCAGCAGTGCAGCTTCTCCATCCTGGTAGTCGACACGGTGGCTCCTGTGTTCGAGTTGACCAAATGTGGAGATGATGGCGTGGTTGAGAACGACGAGGGGAAGTGTTACGCGACGGTTGATCCGACCGGCGTTATTGGCGCGAATCCAGACACCCGCCCGTTTGCGTTCGACCTTTGCGAGGCGACAATAACTTCCAGCCCTCCCGCAGGCATATTTTCGGTGGGGACCACTATGGTGACGCTCACGGCGCGAGACCCTTCGGGTAATGCAGCCACCTGCACGAAAAAAGTAACGGTCGTCGACGGTGAGGCGCCCCAGATCACCTGTCCGGCTAACATCATCCTTTCCGCGCCCCCCGGCCAACCAACCGCGATCGTGAACTTTCCCCTTCCGGCTGCGACCGACAACTGCACGAGCCTCGCGGTGACGACGAGCCCCGCTTCAGGCAGTTCCTTTCCGGTGGGCACGACGCCGGTTACGGTCACGGCGCGGGATTCCGCCGGCAACACCAGCGTCTGCTCCTTCACGGTGACCGTCAACGCGACCGCCACCACTACGACGACTACCATTCCCACGACCACCACGATCACTGCTACCGCCACCACCACTACAACGCCCAGCACGACCATCACCGGTACCACAACTACTACCGGCACGACCACGACCGGTTCTTCGACAACCGGGAGTGCTACTACGACGACCGGAACGGCTACTTCCACCAGCGGCACTTCCACGACGGGCACAGCGACTTCCACGACGGGTACCGCCACAACCACAACGACCACCACCACTACGGCGCTCAGTACGACCATCACCGGCACTACAGCGCCCACGACTACGGTGTCTGGCACAACGATCTCCGGTACCACCACGACCGCTCCTTCTACGACCGGTACC
>JACQSX010000034.1 GCA_016211105.1 Acidobacteriota bacterium
GGAGATGGTGATGCCGGGGGACAATGTGAATGTGGAGATTGACCTGATCTCGCCGATTGCGATGGAGAAAGGGCTGCGCTTTGCGATTCGGGAGGGAGGGCGCACCGTCGGAGCTGGAACCGTCACCGAAATTCTGGAATAGGAAATGCGAGAGAAAATACAACTGCAGTGTGGTGAATGCAAGCATCGCAACTATTCGAGCACGAAGAACAAAAAGACCGTCACCGAAAGGTTAGAACTGAGGAAGTTCTGCCGCTCTTGCCGCAAGTATACGACTCACAAAGAGGTCCGGTAAAGAATAGCGACTGGGTACCACGCTAGCGGCGTCGCAATGAATGACGGCAGGAGATACCCTAGTAAGTATGTCTCTTCGGACTGATGACAGGCCAGTAGCTCGAATTGGTAGAGCGCCGGTCTCCAAAACCGGATGTTGGGGGTTCGAGTCCCTCCTGGCCTGCCAATACAATCTCGGCAGGATGGCCTTTATCGTTTGCCAAGTGGAAGTCAGTGACGGGCGGTTGTATTGACAGGGTCGATTGACAACGGGATAGGAAATGGGTACCTGGGAAAAAATTAAAGAGGCGCCGCTTCGGTTTCGAAGTTTTGTGGCAGATGTAAGAACCGAGCTGAAGAAAACCACGTGGCCCAGCCGCAAGGAAGTTTATGGAACGACGCTGGTGGTTATCCTGACAGTCTTTTTCTTCGGCTTCTATCTTTTCCTAGTGGATTTGGCTTTACAGCACACGGTGCAGAAAATCATCGGATTCTTTTAGGAAGCGCTCAGAAGAATATGGCGACGGCCGCAATGACAAAAAAGTGGTACATCATCCATACGTACTCCGGCTTCGAGAGAAAAGTAGCCGAGAGCTTGATGAATCGTGTTCAGGCCTATGGTTTGCAGGATAAGATCGGCCAGATTCTCATTCCCACGGAAGACGTGATGGAAATGAAGGGTGGGAAGAAAGTGGTCTCATCGAAACTTTTTTTCCCCGGCTATATCCTTGTGGAGATGGAGATGACGGATGAAACCTGGCACTTGGTGCGAAACACGCCCAAAGTGACCGGCTTTGTCAGCCAGGGACAGAAGCCGACTCCCCTGACTGAGGAAGAGGTCAACCAGGTTGTGCATCGAGTTTCCACTACTACCGAGAAGCCGAAACCGAAGTTTATGTATGAACACGGGGAAACGGTCAAGATTATCGATGGGCCCTTTAGCAATTTCACCGGCACCGTGGAAGAGGTCAATCTTGAAAGAAATACTTTGAAGGTGATGGTTACCATTTTTGGCCGGGCGACTCCGGTGGAATTGGAGTTCATTCAGGTGGAGAAGATCTAGCAACCTCATGGCAAAAAAGGTAGTAGCGAACATCAAGTTACAGATTCCCGCCGGCAAGGCAACGCCGGCTCCTCCGGTGGGACCCGCACTCGGACAAGCGGGAGTCAACATCATGGACTTTTGTAAGGCGTTCAATGCGAAGACGCAGCAGCAGGAAGGTCTGATCATTCCCGTAGTGGTCACCGTGTACCAGGATCGCTCGTACACCTTTGTAACCAAAACTCCTCCTGCGGCAATTCTTCTAAAACGAGCGGCTAACATCGCGAAGGGCTCGGCCGAACCGAATAAGAACAAAGTGGGCTCGGTCACGATCAAACAAGTCGAGGAAATCGCGAAAACGAAAATGCCCGACTTGAACGCAAACAGTTTAGAGGGCGCGATCAAGATTATTCTTGGAACGGCCCGCAGCATGGGTTTGGATGTCGTAAATTAGTGGTGGAAGGTATGGGCAAGAAATTTGGACTGGCAAAGAAACAAGTGGAATCTCGGCCGTATGCACTGGAAGAAGCGGTGGCCCTGATGAAAAAAGTAAAGTTTGTGGCCTTTGATGAAACTGCTGAACTTGCCATGCGTCTGGGAGTCAATCCGAAGCATGCAGATCAGATGGTTCGGGGGACCCTCGTGCTCCCCAACGGGTTGGGGAAGTCGAAGCGCATCGCGGTGGTTGCGTCAAGCGACAAAATAAAGGAAGCTCAAGAAGCGGGGGCCGACGAGGTCGGTGGTGAGGATCTGGTGGAGCGAATTCAAAAGGGTTACCTGGATTTTGACGTTCTTGTGGCTACGCCCGATATGATGAAGTCGGTAGGAAAACTGGGCAAAGTGCTAGGACCTCGTGGGCTCATGCCGAATCCGAAGACCGGCACGGTGACGCTTGATGTGGCCAAAGCGGTGAGAGAAGTGAAGGCTGGAAAGGTGGAGTTCCGCGTAGATAAGAATGGAGTGATCCATGCTCCATTCGGCAAACTCTCCTTTTCAGAGTCGAGCTTGGTGCAGAATGCGCGCGCCCTTCTCGACACGGTGGTACGCGCCAAGCCTCCCACGAGCAAAGGAAAGTATGTGAGGAGCGTGACGATCTCTTCAACCATGGGGCCGGGAATACGTATCAATGTCGACCAGATATAGGGCCAACAGATGAATCGAGCGGGAAAAGAAGTAGTGATCGACGAGTTGAGTGACACATTCCGATCTGCAAGGTCCGTCGTGCTGGTGGATTTTCGGGGAATGAAGGTAGCACACGCGACTGAGTTGCGCCGGCAGATTTCGAAAGCGAATTGTGGATACCAGGTGGTTAAAAACACGCTGGCGCTGATCGCTGCCAAAGATACACGGTTGGAAGCGCTTAAGGATCACTTCCGCGGGCCCACAGCGATTGCTTATTCCAAGACGGACCCCGTGGCGCTTGCCAAAGTGCTGTCGGATTTTTCCAAGAACGCATCCACGCTGCAATTCAAGGCTGCCCTAGTGGAAGGGAAAGTGGTAGATGGGAAAGCAGTGGCGGAGATCGCCAAGTTGCCTTCGCGCAAAGAATTGGTTGGGAAATTGGTGTTCGTGCTGAACGCTCCGCTCTGGCGGCTGGTTTCCGCACTAAGTGCGACAACCCGCGACCTTGCGTTTATACTGACCCAGATTAAGAAATAATATTTGGAGGAAACAATGGAAATCACTCGTGAGCAAGTTCTGAACTGGATTGAACAGGCCTCAATCCTGGAGATTTCAGGACTGGTCAAGGATATCGAAACAAAATTTGGCGTTTCCGCGGCGGCGGCAGTTCCCGTGGCAGTGGCGGGCGGGGCGGCGGTGGCAAGTCAGGGTGGTGCGCCGGCCGTCGAGGAAAAAACGGAATTTGACGTAATCTTGACGAATCCTGGCGAGAAGAAAATCAACGTCATTAAGGTGGTGCGCGAAGTAACAAATCTGGGTTTGAAGGAAGCCAAGGATTTGGTAGAAGGCGCGCCCAAGGCAGTTAAGGAAGGTGTCTCTAAAGAAGAAGCGGAGAAGGTCAAAGCCAAATTCCAGGAGGTGGGTGCAACGGTCGAGATTAAATAGCTACTGCTTGGTGGCATCCTGTGTAAGTGTAGAGAATTCTTGCAAGACATCTGGCCCTGTAGTAGAATTATAAGTTTGCGGGCAGCGAACCGAATACGAAAGTCAATCAGGCTCTAAACAGTAAGGAAGTTTTAGATTACCTTTTTGCTTCTTTCATCTGCCGGAGGCAATACTCATTTTCTTCCGAGCAGGCTTTATTTGATGATCCTAAGCACCTTTTCACGCGCCTGACGTGTGTTTGCTTCCAAAAACCATTCATGCATGCGCTTAAACCCCGACCGGATCCAGTTTTTTTCGTTGGGCGATGCCCACGACGATCGGGGCGACAAATCTTTCCCTAGGGGAGTTAATTTTATATGTCCGATTTTCTGAAGAATGTCTACAGAGAAAGACATAACTTTGCCAAGATCAGAACGTCGTTTCCCATTCCAAATTTGCTGGAAGTTCAAAAGAAATCATACCAGCGATTTCTGCAGATGGACTTGCTTCCGATCGAGCGTGAAGATGTTGGCTTACAGTCGGTCTTTAACTCAGTTTTTCCCATCACCGATTTTCGCGGTACCTCCTCGCTTGAATTTGTGGATTACTCCATCGGCAACTGGGAGTGCAAGTGTGGCAAGTTGAAGGGTCTGGAACATTTGCGTGGCAAGTGTTTGCATTGTGGCGAGACGATTGTTTTGAACCCCTACTCCATCGAAGATATCGTCTGCAAGAAATGCGGAGCCTACAATCCTGACGAGGTTACTCGCTGCGAAGACTGCGGGGATCCGGTCCAGCTAAACCTGAAATATAACCTTGAAGAATGCCAGGAACGCGGCATGACCTATGCCGTCCCTCTCAAGGTCACGATCCGGCTGGTGGTGTGGGATAAGGACCCTGAGACTGAAGCAAAGACGATTCGTGACATCAAAGAACAGGAAGTCTACTTTGGTGACATCCCGTTGATGACGGAAAACGGTATTTTCATCATCAACGGTACGGAACGTGTCATTGTCAGTCAGTTACATCGTTCTCCGGGGGTATTCTTCGAATCCACACCCAATAAGTCCTATTTTTTGGGGAAGATCATCCCGTATCGAGGCTCCTGGATCGAGTTTGAATACGATGTGAAGAATCTTCTTTACGTGCGCATTGACCGGAAGCGTAAATTTCTGGCGGTCACTTTCCTGCGCGCTTTAGGTATGGAATCGGACGAACAAATCGTGCGCGAGTTCTATAGGGTGTGTGAGGTTACGACCGAGGGTAAGAAGCTTTATCGTGCTCTGGAACCGAGTTTAATTGGGTTGAAAATCTCCAAGGACATTTGTGATGTCAAGTCTCCACGCAAGGTGATGCATCCAGGGGGTAAGAAGATCACCCAATCGGTCTATGCGGCACTGGAAAAAGCTGGAGTGGAGAAAGTGGAAATTGATGTGGAGGACCTGGAAGGTGCTTTTAGTGCCGGAACAGTGGTGGATGAAAAGACGGGCGAAGTGATTTTGGAAGCCAATGAGGAAATAACCGCGCGCAAACTGAATGCGGTGATCGACGCTGGGATTAGCCGGTTTGCGGCCTTTTTCCCGGAGCGAGATGACATCGGAGTAGTCTTGTCTGAGACATTGCGCAAGGATACCATTAAGACCACCCATGAGGCCCTAAGTGAGATCTACCGAAAGCAGCGGCCCGGTGATCCTCCTACTTTGGAGACGGCGACGCAGTTATTCCAGGGGATGTTTTTCGACCCGCGCAAGTATGACTTTTCCAAAGTAGGTCGCTTAAAATTCAACATCAAGCTCGGACTGAACACTCCCTTGGACGAGCGCACACTCTCGACCCGAGATTTTTGTGAAGTCATCCGTTATCTGCTGAAGTTGCGCAAAAACATTGGAGCCGTTGACGACATTGATCACCTGGGCAATCGCCGTGTGCGCGCAGTAGGGGAACTGCTGGAGAATCAGTTCCGCATCGGGCTGGTGCGCATGGAACGTGCGATTAAGGAAAAAATGTCCGTGCACCAGGAAATGGCGACAGCGATGCCGCATGATTTGATCAATGCCAAGCCGGTCATGGCTTCGATACGTGAATTTTTTGGTAGTAGCCAACTGTCGCAGTTTATGGACCAGACTAACCCGTTGTCCGAAATAACCCATAAGCGACGGCTGTCGGCGTTGGGACCGGGCGGTTTGAGTCGTGAGCGTGCCGGATTTGAAGTGCGGGACGTGCATCCGACACACTACGGACGTATCTGTCCGATCGAAACTCCAGAGGGTCCGAATATCGGACTCATTTCGTCCCTTAGCTGCTACGCGCGCATCAACGAGTACGGCTTTATTGAGTCTCCCTACAGGCGCGTGAAAGATGGCCGAGTGATTGACTATGTGCTGGCGACGAACGTAGGGGACACGAATTTAAAAATTGGTGAGGTCTATACTCTAGAAGCGGTTGACGCCTTAAACAGAAAAGTGAGACGCGCTGAGAAGCATGAGGCTGAATATGAGCCACACGCGTTTTACATGACCGCATGGGATGCCGACAAGCACGTCATTGCTCAAGCAAACATCGAACTGGACGAAAAAGGTAACATTTTGCAGGACCGAGTAAGTGCTCGTCATCAGGGTAACTTTGTATTCGCCTCACGTGGAGAAGTGGAGTACGTCGACGTTTCACCGAAGCAGTTGGTGAGCGTGGCCGCCAGTTTGATCCCATTCCTGGAGCACGACGACGCCAACCGTGCTCTCATGGGTTCTAATATGCAGCGCCAGGCGGTGCCGCTGGTAAAAGCTGAAGCCCCTTTTGTGGGTACCGGGATGGAGTACATCGCGGCGCGGGATAGTGGGGCCGTGGTTTTATGCCGGCGATCTGGTGCGGTAGATAGTGTGGATGCAGAAAGAATCATCGTGCGGGTCGACGTGGGCAATGGCGCTGGGCGGGATGCGGGGGTAGATATTTACCAGCTGACGAAGTTCAAGCGGAGCAACCAGAACACGTGTATCAACCAGAAGCCGCTCGTGCGTTGCGGTGACCGGGTGGAGAATGGACAGGTTCTGGCAGACGGTCCGTGTACGGAAAGAGGCGAGTTGGCCTTAGGCCGCAACGTGCTGGCCGCTTTCATGCCTTGGCGTGGTTATAACTTTGAAGACGCAATCTTGGTAAGTGAAAAACTGGTAAAGGAAGACCTTTACACTTCGATTCACATTGAAGAATTGGAAATCGAGGCTCGCGATACCAAGCTCGGTAGCGAAGAGATCACGCGCGATATCCCCAATGTCAGTGAAACCATTCTGGGAGATCTGGACGAAAGCGGAATCATTCGCATCGGTGCCAAGGTGTCGCCTGGGTCAATTCTGGTGGGCAAGGTGACTCCGAAAGGAGAGACTCAACTGACACCGGAGGAAAAGCTGTTGCGGGCAATTTTTGGCGAGAAGGCGGGCGATGTGCGGGACGCTTCGCTCTATACGCCGCCAGGTATTGAAGGCATAGTCGTTGACGTAAAGATTTTTTCGCGTAAAGGCGTGCCGAAGGACGAACGTTCCATCGAGATTGAGAATCAAGAAATCGCCAAGCTAGAAAAGGATCTAAACGATGAGATCCGCATTCTGAAGGACGAGCGGGACAAGCACATCGCGAATTTGCTGGCAGGAAGAAAATTAGCTGCTAGTTTTTCCTCCGGGGAGGTGAGCCTGAAAAAAGGTGAAACGCTTACGGCCAAAAGTCTGGAGGGACTTACTTACACCGCTTCGAAGAAAATTAAGGTCGAGGGTAAAGAGATCCAGTCGGAGCTGGAAAAGATCGAAGACAAAACTGACCGGCAGATCGAGATCCTGAAATCACTCCATGAGGAGAAGCTGTCCCGCTTGCGGAAGGGAGATGAGCTGCCTCCAGGCGTGATCAAGATGGTTAAAGTCTATGTTGCGATGAAGCGGAAGCTGTCGGTTGGTGACAAGATGGCTGGTCGACATGGCAACAAAGGGGTGCTTGCGCGCATCTTGGCAGAAGAGGATATGCCCTATATGCCCGACGGAATGCCAGTGGAGATTGTGCTCAACCCTCTGGGGGTTCCTTCACGTATGAATGTGGGCCAGATTATGGAAACCCATTTAGGGTGGGTTGCTGAGGCTCTCGGTCTGCATTATGCGACACCGGTTTTTGATGGAGCGACGGAGGCGGAAATTAAAGCCGAGCTGGATAAAGCAGGTTTGCCGATGCCAGGGAAAACTGAGTTGTATGACGGAATGACCGGCGAAAAGTTCGAACAGAAAGTTACCGTCGGGTACATCTACATGTTGAAGTTGTCACATCTGGTTGACGATAAAATTCACGCGCGATCTATTGGACCGTATTCGTTGATCACTCAGCAGCCCTTGGGGGGCAAGGCGCAGTTTGGAGGACAACGTTTTGGAGAAATGGAGGTCTGGGCATTGGAAGCGTACGGTGCAGCTAATATTCTTCAAGAGCTCTTGACGGTAAAGTCTGATGATGTGCAGGGCCGCGCCAAGATTTACGAGGCAATTGTCAAAGGCGAATCCACTTACAGCCCTGGGATACCAGAATCGTTCAACGTGCTGATTCGGGAGCTCCAGAGCCTGGCTTTGGACGTGGAATTGATTGAAAAATCCAAGAAGAAAGCCTATCGCGAGGCGAGAGAGGTGGAGGCCGCGCACATTGTCGAAAGGCCGTAGAGAGTGTGGGCATGTATCGGTTTTTGATCCAAAGAGAGGATGTCGATGAGACCGCATATTGCACTATCCGCTGTTGTGTTGCCAGAGGGAAGATCGGCGATATGGCTGGTGCGCGATGTCAGACTAAGAATTACATCTCCTAAGGGGGGTCGTTTTGAAAGTCTTTAAAGATCAAGTGGATAAGGGAAATTTGATTCGGGACTTTGAAAGTATCCGCATCGGACTGGCTTCACCCGAGAAGATTCGCAGTTGGTCCAGTGGCGAAGTCACGAAGCCGGAGACAATCAATTATCGTACCTTTAAACCGGAGAGAGACGGGCTGTTTTGCGCCCGTATCTTTGGTCCGGTGACTGACTGGGAGTGTCTGTGCGGAAAATACAAGCGCATGAAACACCGCGGCGTGATTTGTGACAAGTGTGGTGTTGAGGTGACCCTTTCTAAAGTACGCCGTGAGCGCTTGGGCCACATTGAGCTGGCGAGTCCTTGCTCGCATGTTTGGTTTTTCAAGGGCCTACCCAGCCGTATCGGTCATTTGCTCGATATGAGTCTGAAGGATCTGGAAAGGGTTTTGTACTTTGAAGCTTATGTGGTACTGGACCTAGGTGACACTCCGTTGAAGGAAAGAGAATTGCTGACCGAAGAGCGCTACCGCGCTTTGCAGGCTGAGTATCCGGGTCGGTTTGAGGCGATGATGGGCGCCGAAGCCATCAAGGAATTGCTAAAGATGGTGGATGTAGACGCGCTAGCCATCGACTTGCGCTTCCGGATGAAGAATGAAACGTCGCAACTGAAGCGCCTCAAGTATGCCAAACGCTTGAAAGTAGTAGATGCTTTTCGCAAATCCGGCAACAAGCCCGAGTGGATGATCCTGGATGTTATTCCTGTAATTCCTCCTGAATTACGCCCGTTGGTTCCGTTAGACGGCGGTCGTTTTGCAACTTCGGATCTAAACGATCTGTACCGGCGTGTCATCAATCGCAATAATCGGCTGAAGAAGTTAATGGAGTTGCGGGCGCCTGAAGTGATCATTCGAAATGAAAAGCGTATGTTGCAGGAAGCTGTAGACGCTCTCTTTGATAACGGCCGTCGTGGAAGAGTGCTGCGCGGAGTAAAGAATCGCCCGTTGAAGTCTCTGAGCGACACGCTGAAGGGCAAACAGGGACGCTTCCGGCAGAACCTATTAGGGAAACGGGTTGATTACTCGGGACGCTCGGTGATTGTGGTAGGGCCAGAGCTAAAGCTGCATCAGTGCGGACTTCCCAAGAAAATGGCGCTTGAGTTGTTCAAGCCGTTCATTTACAACCGGCTGGAAAAAGAAGGCCACGCAACCACCATCAAGGGCGCAAAAGAAATGGTGGAGAGTCAAGAGCCGATCGTGTGGGACATCCTAGAAGATGTGATTAAGGAACATCCGATCCTGCTAAATCGGGCACCCACTCTCCATCGCCTTGGAATCCAGGCGTTTGAGCCGGTCTTGGTGGAAGGCAAGGCAATCAGGATTCATCCGCTGGTTTGTACCGCTTTCAATGCCGATTTTGACGGCGATCAGATGGCGGTCCATATACCGTTGTCGGCGGAGTCGCAGACAGAGGCTGCGGTGTTAATGCTGGCGCCGCAGAATTTACTTTCTCCTGCCAATGGTACGCCGATCGCCGTTCCCTCCCAAGATATTGTCTTGGGCTGCTACTATCTGACCCTTGCCAAGCCAGGCAGCAAAGGAGAAGGCCGCGCATTTGCGAACATCGAAGATGTGCTGCATGCGCTGGAAGCCGCGCAGGTGGAATTGCTAACGCCCATCACGCTGCGGCACACAGGCCGTTTGATGGACCTCACTACTCAATACGACGATCAAGCGGTACTCCGTGGAGACGTGCAAGAAGTAGATAGAAAGCTGATCAGCACCACTGTTGGTCGTGTAATCTTCAATGACCATCTTCCGAAAGAGATGCCTTTTGTCAACGGGGTATTGAAGAAGAAGGGTCTAGGCCAGCTCGTCAACTACTGTTACCTTCGCTATGGCCTGGACACCACGGTGCAGATGCTGGATGACCTCAAGGAATTGGGCTTCTACTATGCCACTAAAGCGGGCATCAGTATCGGAATCGATGACTTGATCATTCCTGCCAACAAAGGTGAATTGGTAGCGCGAGCTAACGAGGAAACCCGCGAAGTGGAACAGCAGTACCAGGACGGTGCGATTACCAAAGGCGAACGCTATAACAAGATCATTTCTATCTGGTCCGATGTGACCGAAAAGGTAGCAGATGAGATGTTTGAAGCCATGGCCAAACATGTTTCAGCAGGGGAAGAGTTCAACCCCATTTACATGATGGCTGATTCTGGAGCTCGCGGCAGCAAACAACAAATCCGCCAGTTGGCCGGTATGCGCGGCCTGATGGCGAAGCCGTCAGGTGAGATTATCGAAACTCCCATTACCGCAAACTTCCGCGAAGGGTTGACGGTGTTGCAGTACTTCATTTCCACGCATGGCGCTCGTAAGGGCCTTGCAGACACCGCCTTGAAAACCGCGGATTCGGGTTATCTGACTCGACGTCTTGTGGATGTGGCGCAAGATGTGATTATCTCCGAAGAAGATTGTAAGACCTTGGACGGTATTACGGTTACTTCGATTGTAGAGGGTGGAGAGATCATCGAATCTTTGCGGGATCGCATCATTGGCCGCGTGTCGCAGGAGGAAGTGAGGGATCCCTTTACCGGTGAGGTGCTGGTGCGCATGAACCAGGAGATCACCGAGGACATCGCCACAGACATACAGTCGGCGGGGATCGAAAAGATAAAGATTCGTTCCGTGCTTACTTGCAAGTCCAAGCGCGGCCTGTGCAGGAAGTGTTACGGGAGAAATTTGGCTTCGGGCCAGATGGTGGAATTGGGTGAAGCTGTGGGTGTTCTGGCAGCGCAATCTATTGGCGAGCCGGGAACCCAGTTGACGATGCGCACTTTCCATATTGGTGGCACCGCCAGCCGGATTGAGGAGCAGTCCACCGTTGAATCCAAGAATGCCGGCATCGTGAAGTTCTTGAATGTCCAGCACGTCACCAATAAGGAAGGGTTCCTGGTTGTGATAAACCGGAATGGCTCACTGATCATCCAGGATGAGAAGGGGCGAGAAAAGGAGCGCTATTCGCTGTACTACGGGGCGACTCTTAAAGTTCAGGACGGTGAGTACATCGAACCAGGTACGCAGCTGGTCGAATGGGATCCCTTCACCTTTGCGATCTTAACCGAGTTTGGCGGGACGGTCGTGTTTAAGGATATCCTGGAAGCTGTGACGATGAAAGAGGAGGTCGATGAGGTGACCGGCCTGTCACGCCAGGTGATTACGGAATCCCCAGATGAAAAACGTCAACCTCAGATACAAATCCGGGATGCCAAGGGGAAAATCGTAAAGACCTATTTGATGCCATCCAAAGCTCACCTCATGGTCAACAATGGAGACGACGTTTTTCCTGGCGACACCCTGGCTAAAATCCCACGCGAAACCACGAAAACGAAAGATATCACGGGCGGCTTGCCGCGCATTGTCGAGCTGTTCGAAGCGCGTAAGCCCAAGGAAACGGCTGTCATTACTGAAATTGATGGTATGGCTCGATACGCCGGCTTGGTGCGCGGCCAGCGCAAGATTGTTGTCGAGAACGAGAACAGAACGACTGCCGAGTATCTCTTACCGCGCGGCGTTCATGTCAATGTCCAGGAAGGTGAGTACGTGCGTGCAGGCGAGGCCCTCATGGACGGACCCCGCAATCCCCATGACATCTTGCGCGTTCTGGGCGAGAAGGAATTGCAAGCCTACCTGGTCAACGAAATTCAAGAGGTTTATCGGTTGCAGGGTGTCAACATCAACGATAAGCACATCGAAGTCATTGTCCGGCAGATGATGCGGTGGATCAAGGTGGAAGAGGTGGGAGATACGGAATTCCTTTTGGAAGAACAGGTCGATAAGTTCAAGTTTCAGGAAGAGAATGAGCGCGTCGAAGCGGAGGGAGGGAAACCCGCAGTAGGACGCCCGTTGTTACTCGGTATTACCAAAGCCTCGTTGAGCACGGATTCTTTTATCTCCGCCGCCTCCTTCCAGGAAACTACCAGAGTCCTGACCGAAGCGGCCATTAGTGGAAAGATCGATTATCTGCGAGGCTTAAAGGAAAACGTGATCATGGGCCGCCTTATCCCTGCGGGTACCGGCATGCCATATTACCGAAACATCAAGCTCGAGGAGGAGATTTATCCTGAGCCGGAAGAGCCGGAGTCTGTTCCCGAGTTGGAACTGGGCTCGCTCGGATAATTTGGGTTGCGCCTTGGCAGGAATCGGAAGGGCCTTGCGCCAGTGCGCAAGGCCCCTTTTGTTAAAGCCAGAGTCGTTGCTTGGCCTACTATTGGCCAAGTGCCTTGCTACTGGCCGTAGGTGCTGATCCGTCGACGGAATAGCGAATCACTCCGGTGGCGTCGCCAAAAAATCCGCGCTGGCCCGTTTTGCCAACAGTGACAGGTACGGCTGTGACCTGAAAATCGTCCGTTGCGCCTGCTCCCGCTAACGCAAAACTATACCCATCTTTAGTTCCGGATCCGAGGACGTCATCGATCAGAGTTTGGGTTTTAAGATCGCCGAGCGCGCCGTATTTGCCAGCTCCCTTGGTCGAGTAGTAGGTAATCTCGGCGGTAATCAGGTTGCGCGTTGAAGCAATCGCGCTGGCTTCGTTCGCCGCCGCTTTCGATTGCAACAAATTCGGTACTGCAATGGCGGCGATGATGCCGATGATCGCCACCACGATAAGCAACTCGATGAGAGAAAAACCTCTGTGGTCGTTGTTCATATTGTCACCTCCAGATATAAAGCATAGTTTGTAGGTCTTGCACGAATGCCGTTTCGCACAGTTCCTGGATCATTCTTCGTTCTTCCAGTCCGAATCTGTGCTATGTGAAAAAGCTCTCAATGATACCCTTCTTTAGCAATCTTGAGACCAAGTCAAAAATGAGAGCAGACGCTTATTTGTAACTTATTAAAAATAAAATAGTTCTTTTGTTCGATGGAATTGGGTTTCATTCCATACTGCAATTGAAATCACTATTTTTTTGATTGCTGTTGACGTAAATTGTTAGTGCTTTCTGACGAGAATTGTCATAATGGCGAAAATTCTGGTACTGGATGATGAGCCAAGCATGCGAACGGTATTGCAGATTGGTTTGGCGCGCGCAGGACACGACGTAGAGGTAGAAGGGCAACCTCGACGGGCACTCGAAAGGATTCGCAACGGTCGCTATGATCTGGTAATCAGCGATCTGAAGATGCCGAGCATGTCCGGATTAGAAGTTCTCAAGCAGACTCGCCATGAAGCTCCAGACACACAATTTATTTTTGTCACCGCCTTTGCCAGTTCGGATAGCGCCATTGAAGCCCTGAAGCTGGGTGCTTACGATTACATCACCAAGCCGTTCAATATCGAAGAGTTAAAAATCCTTGCTGCCAACGCCTTGGAAGCTCGTGAAGTTCGACAACGAGTCATGAAATTGAGGCAGGAATCGGGAGATCGAACTCAACTCGTTGGGGTCAGCCCCCAGATGTTGAAGATTTACAAATTGATCGGATCCTTGTCTACGACCACGTCCACGATCCTGATTACCGGAGAAAGTGGGACAGGAAAAGAACTGGTTGCGCGCGCCATCCATGAAGCCAGCGAGCGTAAGGAGATGCCCTTCGTTTCTATCAATTGTGGCGCTTTTCCAGAGACGTTGCTCGAGAGTGAGCTTTTTGGCTATCTAAAAGGTTCGTTTACCGGAGCCAACAAAGATAAAAAAGGACTCTTTGAACATGCCATAGGGGGAACCCTCTTCCTGGATGAAGCAGCAGAAATGAGCCTGACAATGCAGGTAAAGCTCTTGCGGGCGCTCCAGGAGAGAAAGATTCGGCGAGTGGGAGGAGCGGAGGAAATTCCAGTGGATGTGCGTTTGATTGCTGCCACAAACCGGGATCTCCAGGAACAAATTCGCCTGGGAGGATTTCGCGAAGACTTGTACTACCGGATTGCCGTCATTCCCGTTCATATCCCACCACTGCGGGAGCGCCCGGAAGATCTTGAATTGTTGTTGGATCATTTTCTGGAACGGTACACGCAGGCGATGGGGAAAAGAATCTCCGGCGTTTGTCCCGCGGCATTGAGCGCGCTGAAGGCGTATCATTGGCCGGGGAATGTCCGAGAACTTGAAAATGTGATTGAACGTGCGGTTGCGTTGGAAACAACGGACAAAATCCAGTTGGAGCGGCTACCAGAACTTTCCAATGTTCCAAAGAAGCCCGGAAATGCCGGCGGAATTGCACTTCCCGCAGAAGGTATGGATTTGGAAGAATATCTGCGGGACACAGAAACAGCACTGATTGCGGCCGCGTTGAGGCAATCAGGATGGAACCAGGTGCGCGCTGCCCGCTTGCTTAACCTCTCTTACCGCTCGCTACGGCATCGGATTGAAACTCTGGGGATTCAGAAACCGGGCGAGCCAGGGGAAGCGCGAGAATGATGGTGGTGCCGTGATTTTTTCGCGATCGCACCGCGATTTTGCCGCGATGGCCTTGCACGATCTGATAGACGATGGCCATCCCCAAGCCAGCGCCCTTGGTGAAACCTCCCGCAAATGGCTGAAATAATCGGTTGCACTCTTCGCGCGTCATACCCACCCCCTCGTCCCTGAATGCGATTCTTAGGTAGTGTTGGGCGTGGGTAATTCGAATCCTCAGCTCCCCCCCTTGTGGCATTGCTTTAGCGGCGTTAGTGATCAGATTCCAAAACACCTGCTTGATCTGGTCGGGATTGGCCAGGCAAGGGTACAGGTTGTTGGGCTTTTCCACCTGTATACGGGAACTGGTGAATCGGGGATCGTTTTGAGCAAGTTGCAACGTTTCATCCAGCAGGCGATCCAGCGCCACTGGCATAAGGATTGGATCTCGCGGCTTGGCATAGCAGAGGAGGTCTTCAATAATTTTGTTTAAGCGATCGGATTCCTGCAGCACGATGTCCAAGAGACGCGCACGGTCGCCGCTCAACTCTAGGTCGCTTTTCAGCACCTGCACACTCCCTGCAATGGAGCCGAGGGGGTTTCGCAATTCGTGAGCGATGCCAGCCACCAGATTGCCAATGGCCGCCATTTTGTCTTTCAATCGAACTTCTTCTTCAAGTTTTCTTATTTGGGTAAGATCCTGAAAAGAGACGGTAAAACCGATAATCCTGTCGGCCTGGGACAGTAATGGCGAAGCACTGAATCCAAGATATCGCCAGCGTCCCACAGCATCCCGAGACCAGACTTCGTTGCGTAGCGCCCTTCGCAGTCTAGTAAAATCAGTGCGCAACAGGCGGCGCAGCCCCGATTCGCCAATGATCACCGAGCAAGGCTTGCCGACAAGATGAGCGGCGCTGTAACGGGTAATTTCTTCGGCTGCCGGATTCAACGAGGTGATATTTCCCGCCAGATCCGCGGTAAACAATCCGCTGCGAATACTGTTGACGATGTTGTTGTGCAATGCTTGAAGCTCGGCCAGAGAATCCTCTCGTTTCCCTAGCTCTACCCCCATCAACTGGAGCCGCTCGGAGAGATGAATACCCAGGTAACCAACGCCAACAAAGCCCATCAGGTTTAGCACGATTCGTAATGCAATTTCCTTGAATGCCTGGCTCGAGGGCTGGAAAGGAATCCAACCAAGATAGCTAAGGCTAATAATACCAACGTAGCAGAGGATGGAGAGCAAAGTGGCCAGGATCCCGCCGCGTCTGTGATGCAAGACACAGGCGTAGGTAATCACCAATAAGTAAAGAGGAACAAAAATACTATTGAAATCAGCAGACTGATAGATCAGCAGTGTGAGAAATGATAAGTCAGTCAGCAACTGCAGGTAAAAATCCAAGATCGGATTTCTCAGAAAACGAACGAGCAGGAAATGTGTAAAAGAGAGCACATAGATTGCTATCCAGAATATCCATAGCAACTCCACGCTGAGTTGTGTTCTGAGAATGGCCGCGAAGGCAAGTACTGGAGTGAGAACCACCACGCGGAGAATGACAATCCAAAGTAGCTTATTGCGCAACTCCGAAACTGCTTTGATGCTTCGATTCATGATTGGAGACGCAAGGAGTCAAACGGTCATGGAGTCATCTACGAAGCGAATCGGACGACACATATTTATACGATCAAGTCACAATCCAACGTTGCGTGATGGCAGCTCCATCCGGCGGCAGCTCCATGTCTAACCACCAGGGCGAGAGAGCCTCGCGATCATACTGAACAGTGGCAAATACATGGATACGACAATGCCCCCTACAACAATTCCCAGGAAAACAATCAACATCGGCTCCAAAAAGGTGATGAAGTTAGCAATCGCCGCGTCGGCTTCTTCGTCGTAGTAATCGGCCACCTTTGAAAGCATCTGATCCAGTTCGCCCGTCTGTTCGCCCACTCCCACCATTTGTACGACCATAGGGGGAAAAAGCGAAGATTGCCGCAACGGCTCCACGATCGTTTTTCCCTCCTCAACGGTCCTGCGCGTTCTCAGCAACGCGAGTTCAATAATCTTATTGCCGGCAGTGCGCGCAGTAATTTCTATTCCTTCCAGAATGGGAATACCGCTGATAAGCAGGGTGGACAGGGTGCGCGAAAATCGAGCAATTGCGATCTTTTTAAGCACCATTCCAAAAACGGGAAGAGCCAAGAGCAGCTTGTCAATCGTGAATCGACCCGCCTCGGTCTTGTAATAGTAACGCAGTCCCACGACTGCTAAGATCGCGGCCACGGCGAAGAAGACGAAAAAGCGTCCTAGGAAATTGCTAAGATGAATGACTATCATCGTGGGTAGCGGCAAGTCGGCGCCCAGACCCTCAAACAGCGTGGCAAAAACAGGAATTACTTTTAACAAAATGACGGTTACCACGCCGATTGCTACTAGAAGGATGATGCAAGGGTAGATGGAAGCTGACCGTAGAGAACGCTTCAACCTTATCATCTTCTCGACGAAGATCGTCAGGCGCTGCAGGATCGTGTCTAAAATTCCGCCCGCTTCTCCTGCGGCGATCATGTTGGTAAATAGATTATCGAAGACTTTCGGGTGTCGCCTCATGGCATCGGCCAGCGTCGAACCGCCTTCGACGTCGTTGCGCACCTGGAAGAGCACGTTCTGAAAAGTCCGATTTTCCTGCTGCGTCGCGATGATGTCCAGGCATTGCACCAGGGGGAGGCCGGCATCGATCATTACGGAGAACTGTTTTGTAAATACTGCTAATTCCTTATCCTTAACCTTGCTGCGAAACTTGGGGAGTGACAATTCTTTGCCCTTCTCTTTGATGGAGATGGGCATGATTTGCTCATTGCGAAGGAGCGCCGCCAGACTCTGCTTACTTTGCGCGAACTTTTCTCCCGCAACGGGGAGATTGTTGCCGTATCGCTTTCCTTTGAATTGGTATACCGGCATAAAACCAATACTCCTAGCTTGCCTTGACCTGGAAATGAGGGATTCCAACGCCGCGCCGGATCATTTCCTGCAGTTCCTCAGGGTTCGACGAGCTCGCCAAAGTTTCTTCCAGCGTGATTTGCTTGCTCAAATGGAGTGAAGCTAAAGCCTGATTGAAGGTCTGCATGCCGAATTTGTCTTGTCCTGTTTGCATTGCTGAGTAGATTTGGTGAATTTTATCCTCGCGAATCAGGTTTCGAATTGCTGCATTGGGAAGGAGAATTTCCATCGCCATCACCCGGCCTTCCCCATTGGCGCGGGGAATCAGAGCCTGACAGAGAATCCCTTCAAGAACCAACGATAGTTGGGCTCGGATTTGTGACTGCTGATGAGAAGGAAAAATGTCAATGATGCGATTGATCGTGGATGCCGCCGAATTTGTGTGCAGAGTCGCAAATGTCAAATGTCCAGTCTCAGCAATCCGCAACGCTGCTTCGACCGTTTCCAGGTCACGCATCTCGCCGATGAGGACCACATCAGGATCCTCCCGCAGGGTCACCCTGAGGGCGCTGGCAAAGGAGTGAGTATCACTGTTCACCTCTCTTTGACTGACCAGAGACTTCTTGTGCAGATGGAGAAACTCGATTGGGTCCTCAATCGTGATGATATGCTGGTTCCGTTCACTGTTGATCTTGTCGATCATGGCTGCCAATGTAGTGGATTTTCCGCTTCCGGTGGGTCCTGTTACCAAGATCAACCCGCGAGGCTTGTCGCATAGCTTTTTGACGACGGGCGGCAAATTGAGCTGTTCGAAGGACTTAATTTCAAACGGAATAAGACGAAAGACTCCTGAGACGACCCCACGCTGGGTGAACACATTGGCGCGAAACCTTGCCAATCCTTTGATACCAAAGCTGAAGTCCAGCTCCAGATTTTCTTCATACTTGTATTTTTGGGCATCCGTCATAATGCTGTAGACTAGCTTTTTCGTGTCCGCCGGTGTTAAAGGGGAGCCATCCAAAGGTAATAATTTCCCGTTCATGCGGATGCGAGGCGGGGTATTGGCTCCCAGGTGGAGATCGGAACCGTTCAGATCGACAAGTTTCTGTAGCAATTCAGCCAAACTTAACACAAGCAATTCCCCTTTCTGTCTCGACTCTGAATTCATCCTGGGGGCTGAATTCACCCCTCCATATCCAGGGAGGAGACGAAGAACACTGCAGACTTGAATATCCCGATGTTTGTGTCCAACTCTGATTATCCCTCGAGCGCGTAGTGACTGGGGTCACCGAGCGGGAGAGTGAGAAATGTACGTCGCGGTATTTGGGCCGCAGATCGGCGCCGCGGGAGCGCAGAAGCCACGTATCTTTCGAAATCGTCTGTAAACGAGGCATCTGTTGCGATCTGCTCCTGGTGCTCATTTGCTCTGGATGGAATCAACAGGCACCGTTTCTCTGAGCACCTCTTCGATGGTGGTTAGTCCCTGACGGATCTTGCATAATCCACTCTCTCGCAAAGTCAGCATTCCTTCCTCCTGTGCCCTGGCTTTGATCTCGCTGGCGGAAGCTCCCACTAAAATCAAGTCCCGCAACGACGAGGAAATCTCCATCACCTCGTAAAGACCAATCCGTCCTCGGTATCCGGTGTCATTGCAGTTTTTGCATCCTTCCCCTTTAAAAACGCGGATCTGCCGCGCCTCGTCGGGGGCAAATCCAATATCCACAAGTGCTTTAACCGGCGTTGTTACTTCTTTACGACAATCGGCGCATATTTTTCGCACGAGGCGTTGCGCACAGATTAAATTAATCGAAGTGGCTACGAGGAAAGGTTCTACGCCCATATTGAGTAACCGGCTGATGCTGGAAGGCGCGTCATTGGTGTGCAGGGTGCTTAGGACCAAGTGCCCGGTGAGAGCCGCTTTGATCGCGATCTCGGCCGTTTCAAAATCTCGGATTTCACCTACCAGGATGATATTCGGGTCTTGTCGTAAGAACGACCGTAATGCGGCAGCGAATGTGAGCCCAATTTGCTCTCTTACCAACACCTGGTTGATCCCCGCAAAGTTAAACTCGACCGGGTCTTCCGCAGTCATGATATTGACTTCGGGCACGTTTAACTTGTTGATTGAGGTGTAAAGAGTGCTGGTCTTTCCACTCCCCGTGGGTCCGGTCACCAGGACCATCCCATACGGCTGCGCGATCGCCAGCTCAAACTTCTCAAGAGAACTTCGTTCAAAGCCGAGCTTATTCAGGTCCAAGGGGAGTTTTTCTTTGTCCAAAATGCGAAGGACTATCTTTTCGCCAAAGAGCGTCGGGAGCACGGAGACACGGAAATCGATTTCTTTTTTCACCCCGTTCATATTGATTCGGATTTTTATGCGTCCATCTTGCGGGAGCCTTTTTTCCGCAATATCCAATTTGGACATGATTTTGACTCGGGAAGTAATTGCATCACGCAGGCGCAGGGGTGGCGACATCACGTTGTAAAGAATCCCATCGATTCGGTAACGAACGCGATACTCTTTTTCATAAGGTTCGATGTGGATGTCGCTGGCGCCGCGGCGGATGCCATCATATAAGGTCATATTTACCAGCTTAATGATCGGCGCTTCCTCTCCCGATTGCTGCAATTGCTCGATGCTGAGTTCTTTTTCTTCCTCTTCAACTTCGAGCTGGTATTCTTCTTTTCTCTCGTCTCGGTCTTTCGCATCGATCTCGTCGTAGACCCGCTTCAGTTCTAGGTGATAACGGGTGCCATAGTACTTTTCGATCGCCTCCTGGATAGAGCTTTCTGCTGCTACGACCGGTTCCACATTAAAACCGGTCATAAATTTCAAATCATCCATTGCCATCATGTTGGTAGGGTCGGTGATCGCCACGGTGAGTGTGGTGCCGATGCGTGCAATTGGCAGCACCTGATACCGGATGGCAAGTTCGATGGGAATGAGTCTGATCACTTCAGAATCAACGTCGATGAATTCTAGGTTAACTGAAGGGACATCGTACTGCATGCTCAATATAGAGGCGATTTCGTCGTCGGATACATATTCCTTGGAGATAAGAATCGAGCCGAGGCGTCCGCCATGTTGACGCTGGCAAGCGAGAGCATCGTCGAGCTGCTCTTGTGTGATCATGTTCTTCTTGAGCAAAATCTCACCTAGTCGGAAAGACATCTACTTTCTCAGGAAAATATCCATGCCGATGGCCAGAAAGAGCAGGATGCTAATGGCCCCATTGATTGTGAAAAAAGCCGCATTGACTCGCGACAAATCAGAGGGGCGAACAATCCAGTGTTCGTAAGCGATTAGGAAAAAGATCACCAGCAATGCCGTCAGAGTGAGTCTACCTAACCTCAGATGCCAATAGAGCATGGACAGACAGACCATCATCAAGAAATGCAACCCTGCGGAAACCACAAGTGCTGGCCCTACGCCCATCGCTTGTGGTAACGAATGCACACGGTGTTGCGAATCAAAATCGACGTCCTGACAAGCGTAGATGATGTCAAATCCCGCAACCCATAAGGCCACGGCGAGCGCCAAGAACAGTGCCAGCGGCGTCAATCGCCCGGCTACCGCAAGCCACCCGCCCAAGGGTGCTACGGCCAACGATAGTCCCAGGAATAGGTGAGATAGCCAGGTAAAGCGCTTTGTGAAAGAATAGAAGAAAACGATGAGCACGGCAATTGGAGCAAGTAGAAAACAGAGCCAGTTCAATTGCAATGCGGAGTATAGCAGTAGGAGCACGGAAAAGACGGTGAACTGGATTACAAATTGCCGGGATAATCTTCCGATGGGGAGGGACCGCATCCTGGTTCGAGGGTTCAGTGAGTCAAGCTTCCTATCGGCCAGGCGGTTGAAGCACATCGCGGCACTGCGGGCGCCAAACATGGCCAGAGTGATCCAAAGTATCTGCTCCCAACTAGGCAATCCGCGCGCCGCAAAAGCGCCCAAGTAAGCAAACGGGAGAGCGAAAACAGTGTGTTCGAATTTGATCATCCGCAGCAATTCCTGGAGGTCCTTCCAAAGGCGCATTTTGTTACCTATGACCTTGTAGGTCGCAATTTACAAGAATGCTTGTTATTTCTCACTGCCGACATGTTACCGCATTCCGACCCAAACCAGGTCATGAACCGTTCGAGGTTGTAGGCTGACCCCGGCATCTGCCAGGTGGAGTATAAGATTCGGACACAAATTTCGATTCCATATCGCAATTGGGGTTTGTGGCAATCCTCCAAATAAGGAGTGGTCACTTTTTTTGTATGCTTTTTTCAGAGGGTTTGTCTTGGAGGATTGAACTTCGACAAGATCTTTAGAAGATGGCGCAATTAAGCTAGTGCGGAAAAAAATCGGAGAAGAAGTGCAGATTCGGCATCTACGCCATCCGTTGGAGTTTGAACGGTGCGTGGAGTTGCAAAAAATCATTTGGGGTTTTGAGGACCGCGATGTGGTTCCCGCGCGCCTGATGATCATCGCCCACCAGGAAGGAGGTCTGGCAATGGGAGCTTTCGATGGGAACAACATGATCGGCTTCATTTTTTCAATTCCAGGTCGGCGGGGAGGCAGCTTTTCCCAGCACTCTCACATGCTCGGAGTGTTAGAGGATTACCGCGATCAGGGTGTAGGACGCATGCTGAAGCTGGCTCAATACCGTGATGCCGTCGAACGGGGTATCGGTGTCATCACGTGGACCTTTGATCCGTTGGAAACTAAGAACGCATTTTTGAACCTGAACCGGCTGGGTGCGCTTAGTCACACCTATTATGTGAATCTGTATGGCGAGCAAACCAGTAGCGAACTACAAAGTGGGTTGGGCACCGACAGGTTCCTGGCAGAATGGTTCATCGGCGACGCACGTACCGAGAGAATCCTCCAGGGTTCAGATCCAATCCCCCGAGAGCTTGAAAAGCTCACGAGGGTTCTGTCGTGGAACGAGGGAAGCCGTTTTCTTCCTGGTGAAGCGCGGCTGGGTTGCACCGAACCACAGCTTTTGATCGAAGCGCCACCCGATACGCAGTGGCTCAAGAGACTCGATCAAGAGGCAGCACGCAAGTGGAGGGAAGCGACTCGCGCAGTATTTCGATACTATTTTGACCACGGCTATTGGGTTAAAGCGTTGGCTCGGCTGCAGGAGATTTTACAGATCCCGAAATACAGCTTACACCGCGCTTTTTATCTCTTGGAGCCGCATGCGAATTGAATGTGTCACTTTGCGTGAAATCCACCTCCCTTTGGTTCAGTATTTTGAAACTAGTTTTGTTCGAACCGATGTTCGCAAGATCTTGTTGATCCAACTGCAAGCGGATGGCGTGAGTGGATGGGCGGAATGCACGGCGCCAGAAAACCCATACTATTGCCATGAAACGATTGACACCGCTTGGAGCATTATTACTCGCTTTATCGTGCCATTTATCTTAGCGGAGCAGATTGAACACGCTGTGTGCCTTCCTCGCCAGGTGAAGCAGATTCGAGGCAACAACATGGGGAAAGGCGCCGTGGAGGCGGGCTTGTGGGATTTGTTTGCACGTTGTCAGTCCAGGCCCTTATATCAAATGATCGGGGGAACCCGGTGTTCGATTGACTGCGGCGTTTCGCTCGGGATTCAAGAAGATCTTGAAATCCTGTTGGATAAGATTGACAAGGAACTCGCTGCGGGATACCGCAAGATCAAAGTAAAGATCAAACCGGGATGGGATATAGCCGTAATCGAAAAGATTCGCGCCAAGTATCCAAAGGTCCCTCTGATGGTGGATGCCAACGGTGCCTATACCTCCAGAGACATAGATTGGTTGAGACAGTTGGATGATTTCAACCTGATGATGATTGAGCAGCCGTTGCACTATGAGGACCTTATTGAACATGCTCAACTTCAGGCGCAGTTACGGACGCCGATCTGCTTGGACGAATCGATTCGCTCCTACTATGACGCACGGGCGGCGTTAAATCTTGGAAGTTGCCGCGTCATGAACATCAAGCTGGGACGCGTTGGTGGTTTTGCCCAGGCCAAACGCATTCACGACCTTTGTTTCGTCCAAGGGATTCCCGTATGGTGCGGCGGCATGTTGGAGTCGGGCATCGGCCGCTCGCATAATGTCGCCCTTTCCACTTTGCCCGGCTTCACCATCCCGGGTGACGTTTCCGCCAGTCGCCGCTATTATCAAGAGGACACCACCACACATCCAATTGAGGTTTCGCCGCAAGGCCAAATTCAAGTTCCAACTGGCCCCGGAACTGGCTATGAGGCCGACTTGCCGTTTATTGATCGTGTAACGGTCAAAGAAGAAAAGTTTTGGAGAAATGGCAAGTAGGCATTCCAAAAATCGGAAATTCGGATATCCTGCGAAATAGTTCCCTGGCTGCAATCTGCCCGAGTAAAGTGTAAAGACATTTGACGAGATTGGATAGAGGGCGTATAAGAAACATACAGTCTCTGAGAAGCTTAAGGATAACGTGGTAAAGAGTCTGAAGAATAAGCTGTTACTCTATATTCTCCCATCTTCCCTGGTCCCATTGATTTTCATCTCCGTATTCTCGTACTTCCGCGCGCAGAAACGAATTACCGAAGACCGGATCACACTGTATCTGGAACAAATTGCGCAGGATACGGCTGACAAGATCGACTTGACGCTCTTGGAAAAGCGGGAGGAAGCCCTTGCCATGGAACTCAACGACGTCTTTGCGGAAGCGGTGGAACATCCGCAGGCCGTTCGACAGGCGCAGAGCTTGTTAGACCAGATGATCCTGCTTCATCAAGTGTATGACCTGATTTTAGTGTTCGACACCGACGGGAAAATGCGGCTATGTAACACCCGCAGCCGACAGGGCGACCGGTTTGCGGAAAAGGGGGTTTCCGTTTTGTTGCGCATGAAACCTTCTTTGTCGGAAGAGTGGTTTGAAGTTGCGACGGGCGGCAATGTGGGCTATCTGGACTGGCACCAGTCACCCTTTGTTCAGGCTGTATACGACTACCAGAGCCAGGACGTCATGAACCAGTACCAGATCGGATTTGCGGTTCCCATTCGGAGCAGAATCACGCAGAGGACGATGGGTGTACTGCTGACCCTGATCAACTGGCAATACATCCAGGAGATCTTGGATCAGGTCGAAAAAGACTTGAGTGCCCACCAATTGAAATCTGGCTACGCATTCTTGTTTAAGAACGACCATAACACAATTATCGGGCATAAGTACCGTAAGAACAGAAACTACACGCATGTGGACCCGCAGGAAGCGCCGCAGGACAACTATGGCACTCGATTGGTTGAGGATCATCATCTCCAAAACCTTAGAGATGCCCTTGTGCGAACCGAAAGACACTATGACTACGAATATCCACCGGGCACGAAGAAGATTTCTGGTTTGGCGACGATTGACTCGTTTTTCAATTGGACCTGCGGCGTAGGGATTGACTATTCGGACATCTTTGCGCCCGTCAATGAGATGCGTAATGTGCTGTTCTTTGCCACCATTTTCTCAGCAGCCTTGGTGATTTCCCTGGTCTATATCATCAGCGGCGGCATTACGGTCCCCTTGAAGAAGTTGACTTCGACCGCAGCCGTGATTTCGGCCGGGGACTTTAGTGGGCGCGTGGATGTGCGCACAGGTGATGAGTTGGAAGAACTGGCACAAACCTTCAATGAGATGGCAGCGTCATTGGAAGAACGGAGTGAGGCGCTGCTGGAACTGAATCGTAATCTGGAACGCATCGTTCGGGAGCGTACCACCGCCTTGCAGCAGTCAAACGCGGAATTGAACACCGCCTATCAGGAATTACAGCAAACACAATCCCAGTTAATCCAGTCTGAGAAAATGGCTTCTCTCGGCCAACTTGTAGCGGGAATTGCTCATGAGATAAGAAACCCTTTAAATTTTATTTACGGAAACACCGAGTTTCTACGTGCGTATGTCACGAAGTTGATCAACCTGTTATCTCGGTATGAGAGTGTCGAATCGCTCAACGAACAGGATCGAAACCGCCTCGCTCTGGAAAAGCAATCGATCAACTTCGACTTCCTGGTGGAGGACTTGAATAACCTGATCGAGAATTTTGAAGAAGGCGCAAAGCGCATCAACGCAATTATCTCCGATTTACGGAGCTTCTCCCGCATGGACAGCCACCAGGTAGTTGATACGGACGTAGAGGCTTCGATCGAAGTGGCGCTGAGCCTGCTGAAGAATCTTTATCGTGACCGCATCGAAATCCATCGCCGATACACTCCGGTGCCAAAGATTCGCGCTTATGCGGGTCCCTTGGGACAGGTCTTTATGAATGTTCTCAGCAACGCCTGCCAGGCAATTCCAGATAGGGGGGATGTATGGATTCGGACTTATTCAAAGGATGGAAACGTGGTAGTGGAGTTCGAAGACAACGGTTGTGGCATTCGCAGCGAGCACCTGCACAAAATTTTTGAGCCTTTCTTCACTACCAAGAAGACAGGTGAAGGAACAGGACTCGGTTTGAGCATCAGTTATGGGATCATCAAACAACATAATGGACAGGTATTGGTCGAGAGCACACCGGGGAAGGGAACGACGTTTCAAATAATTCTTCCCATAGGGATGGAACCTCAGAGTGGAGCAGCATGAAGCATTACAAGATATTGGTAGTGGATGACGAACCCGCGAATCTGCAAAAACTAAAACGGGCTTTTGTCGAGGAATATCACGTATTAAGTGCATGTTCCGGTGAGGAGGCGCTGAAAATTCTGCGAGCAGAACCGGTAGATGCGATCATCACGGATCAGAAAATGCCGGGAATGTCTGGTGTAGAGTTACTGGAGAAAAGCATCGGTCTTAACGCGGAAATCATTCGTATCGTGCTGACCGGCTACACCGAAGTGGAGGATCTAATCGAGGCCATCAATACTGGCCGCGTATATAAGTACATCACTAAGCCGTGGGAGCCGATGAATTTGCGTATCACCCTTCGCAAGGCGTTGGAGCAGTTGGAGCTGACGAGGGAAAACCGTAGGCTGAGCGCCGAGCTGGAGAAAGTCAACGAGAAGCTGCGTCGTGAAAATGAGCTTCTGAAGAGCCAGGTGGAAGCTTATTTTGAACCGGACAACATCATTTACAAAAGCCGTGCCATGCGCGAGATTTTGTCCTTATTGTCCCGCGTCGTGCAGACGGATTCGACTGTTTTGGTCCAGGGAGAGACGGGGACGGGCAAGGAATTGGTTGCCCGCTACATTCATCAGAAGAGCAGGCGAGCGAATGAAATCTTTATTCCGGTCAATTGCGGAGCGATCGCGAAAGAACTGGCCGAAAGTGAATTCTTTGGCCATGTCAAAGGAGCTTTTACCGGGGCTACCGCTGGAAAGAAGGGCTTCTTTGAAATGGCGGATCGCGGAACACTATTCCTGGATGAAATCGGCGAGGCCCCGCAGGATCTGCAGGTGAAACTTTTGCGAGTTTTCGAAGATAGTTTAATTCAGCCAGTGGGGTCACAAAAGCCACGCGAAGTCGACGTGCGCATCGTTGCCAGCACGAACCGAAATCTGCGCGAGGAGACGGAAAAGGGCAATTTTCGTCAAGACCTGTTTTATCGCATCAATGTTTTCTCCATTTACATCCCTCCTTTGCGAGCGCGCAAAGAGGATGTCCGACCATTAGCGGAGTATTTTATGCGCCGCATGGCCTCCCAGTTGAACAAGAAAAGTCTTCAGTTGTCTCCGGAAACGATTTTCATCTTCGAGAATTACCATTGGCCGGGCAATGTTCGGGAGCTGGAGAATGAAGTCGAGCGTATGGTGATTTTAGCCGATGGCGGACTGCTCATGCCTGATTTGATCTCCGACCCTGTGCGTGCCGGGAGAAACAAGGCGCGGAAGTCCGACAGCCTGAAAGAGCAGATTGGAGAATTAGAAAAGAGAATGATTTTAGATACCTTAAATACGTGCTACCAGAACAAAAGTCAGGCAGCGCGCGCCCTGGGCATAAGCCGCCAGACCCTAATCACTAAATTAAGGAAGATCCAGACGATCATTGCCAGTGGAAATGATTCCGGCCAGTAAAAGTACCTGTCTAAGTTTTTCTTGCAATTGTCCAATAACTAGACATGAAGGGTAACTACCTGTTTGAAAAAGCAAAACACAAGTCTTAAATGGAGTTTTGCTTCGCAGAAATGTCTAAACATTGGATAGGGCTCAGCGGAGTGATTCGTATGCATAAAGTAACTATCTGAGGATAAACAGTTTCGACCGGTGGTCCCTCTTACCAAAAGTGGCCGTTTTGTTGCGTTCATCCAGTTCTGGAAAGCAGCGAAAAGGAGGAATTTATGGGCACACACATGTTCTTACTGGCGAAAGATGAGATCGCTTTGGTGGAGCGCTGCCGCCGCCAAGATTCTGGAGCGTATGATGAATTTTGTGATCGCTTTTCGCGTGCTATTCACCGAATTGCGCTGCGTATTTTGAAGGATGAAAGTGCTGCGCAGGATGCTGTCCAGGAAACCTTAATGAATGTATTTCGCGCGATGGCGCGCTTCCGTGGAGAAGCAAAAATTAGCACATGGCTTAACCGCATTACAACCAATGTATGCCTTGAAATCCTGCGGCGCGATAAGAAACGGAAGGAAGATTCATTCGAGACGGTGCAAAACTTTCTTGCGGATTCCTTGACTCACCCCGACAGCCCCTTCGATACAGTTTACCAGCAAGAGCTCGGTACGCGACTGGAATATTCCTTACAGCGGGTAAGCCTGAAGCAACGGCAGGTCGTCAGGATGCATGATCTGGAAGGTTTTACGATTAAAGAAATTGCGCAGATCCTAAATATTTCTCAGGGAACTGTAAAATCAAGACTGTTTTACGGGCGGCAAGAGTGTCGGCGCCATCTGAATCGATCGGAAAAAATCCACTGAGTTAGCGTCGCTTCCTGAATCGAGGTACTAAGCCTTTGCGACGCCGGGCTCGATGTTATCACCGAGTGCTGGTCCCTCCACATCCGTGCGATGCCGTATGGTATAATTTAAAATCTTACCACACATGAAGCACTATCGCGCAAGAGTCCGGTCCGCTGCAAAGATGTGCCCCTGGCTCTTTTTCGATGTGAAGTTCGACATTCGAGACATTCGTACTTGTACGTGCGAGACATTGGAACGGAACTTCCAAGCAGAGATGATTCCGTGGGATGATGATCTCGTCTGGACTCCCGATATGGTCGTCGAACATGGGAGGAATTTTCTCCATGAGAACGCCGAGCCGATTGCTGCTCCGGTTAACTTTCAAAGTGATGCGCTCGATAGTCGCTGGACGAATAAGTTTGTTGAATATCTGATGCGCCACTACAAGATTTTGGTGCACCGGAACACATGTTACGATCTCTACTCCAGCCCGTCTGAGTCAATCGAGGATTTTCGTGTTCGCTGTCGGGACTACGCGTCTCAGGAGATGAGCGATGCTTTCCGAGTGGTCGCCGATCGTTACCTTCGCAGATTGCTACAGGTGGTAGAGTCTTGGGAGCGAGCCGCGGAAGCGTCCAATAGCGACCCAAAAGAAACCTCTCAAATCAGGCTGGAATTCAACCGATCATTCCTGGAGTTAAAGGAACGCATTGCCGCAGTATGTCTGGATCCGGAATTTACTGCTTCTAAGGCCGTCGCTTCTCGCTCCGAGCTGGAGAATTTGGAGGTGAAAGAAAAGTTGGAAACATTGGAGAGGGAACTCGATCTCGAAACGGCTCAGTTGAAGCAGAATTATCGTCAGCGAGTGGAATCAATTGATCCATTTCCGCTTCCGCTGATTCTGCATCAAATCGACATCGTTGAGACGGCCGTTCTCTGGCAGTGAGGCGATTTCTTGAGTCGAAACGAGGGGAAGTCGAGAGTTAAATCATTTCCGAGAAGGGCAATGCCGCGCATATTGGTCGCTATGAGTGGCGGGGTTGACAGCTCTACCGTAGCCGCGCTGTTAGTGGAGCAGGGATTCGATGTTGTCGGCTGTTCAATGCAGTTATGGGATCAATCTCGCAATCATGGCCAAGCCAGTCATGGACGGTGCTGTGCATTAGACGATGTGTATGACGCCCGCCGTGTGGCGGAACAACTGGCGATTCCTTTTTATGTCCTAAACTTGCAGGAGGCATTCCGCGAGTCCGTGGTGGTGCCGTTCGTGCGCGACTATCTTTCCGGTAGGACACCGATCCCATGTGTGAGGTGCAATACTTTTCTCAAATTCAACCGATTGATTCAATTTGCACGGAGTATTGGAGCCGAAAAGGTGGCTACAGGTCACTATGCGCGTATTGCGCGTAATGGAGAGGAATTGGAGCTGCGCAAGGGGATTGATCCCGCCAAAGATCAGGCCTATTTCCTCTTTGAACTGACTCAACTGCAGCTAGCTCAGATTGTTTTTCCGCTGGGGGAGAGAACGAAGGCGGATACACGCCGTCTTGCAGCAGAGAGAAAGATTGTCACAGCGCGAAAACCAGACAGCCAGGAATTGTGTTTTGTGTCTGATGACGATTATGGAGCTTTCATACAGCGACACGCGGCGGAGTTGCTCGACGATGCAACCGGGAATCTCATTGCTCCAGTTTTGTCGCGGGGACCGATCCAATCTATTTCCGGCCAACACTTGGGCGAACATCGGGGGAGCGCAAGGTACACGGTTGGGCAACGAAAGGGCTTGGGCATCAGCAACGAGAAGCCCCTTTATGTTCTCTCCGTCGATGCCGTGACGAATGCCGTAATCGTGGGAGAAAAAGAGGCACTGCTGTGTCGTCAATTCGCGGTGGAAAAGGTACACTGGATTTCCGGACACGCGCCGGTGGATCCGGTGCGCTGTGATATCAAGATTCGCTCCAGACACCGGGAAGCACCAGCCACCATTACTCCACGGCCGGAACGGTGTTGTAGAGTTCAATTCGAGGAACCGCAGTACTCCGTTACACCCGGCCAAGCTGCTGTTTTTTATCAGGGAGACAGGGTGTTGGGTGGTGGATGGATCTGTCATCGGGGGTTATGAATTCTCCCCGCCCCGGGATCTCTATTCTAGTGGTGGTCGGCGAAGCCTCCGGCGACCTGCACGCGTTCCAATTGTGTAAGTGCATTCAGGAACAGGCCGGTCAACCGGTGCAAGTATGGGGAAGCGGTGGAGACCAATTGGCGACATTGGGCGCACGACTGCTTGCGGCATCACATCAATTGGCCGCGATTGGCCCAATTGCGGCGGTCCGTCAATTACACCGCTATTACGGGTTATACCGTTCTATTCTAAGAGAGGTGGCAATCCGGTCTCCCGACCTTGTGATATTGGTGGATTTTCCCGATTTCAACTTGCCATTGGCGCGTGCCCTCAGAAAAAGGACCGTCGCGCCTATCGTCTATTTCATCAGCCCGCAGGTTTGGGCGTGGCGCAGAGGCCGAGTACGGAGGATCCGCCGCACAATCGACAAGATGATTGTGCTGTTCCCGTTCGAGGTTGATTTTTACACAGCCCACGGTGTGCCGGTTGACTATTTCGGACATCCACTGGCGAATCGGGCATTGCCCGAAAGAAATCGCGACCTTTTTGCCCGGAGGCACAATTTCTGTGATAGCGATGTGCTTGTGGCAGTTCTGCCGGGAAGCCGTAGGCCGGAGATAGAGTCTATTCTGCCGGTAGTTTTGCGAGGAGCTGAACTTCTTGACGAGATCGACAGGCAAAGACTTCAATTGGTAATCGCCCCTGCACCTCGCATGAGGAACGTGATAGAGAACGCAATAGATAAGTGGATATCGCGCTTTAGACATCGGCTAAAGATTGAGATCATTCAGGAGAACGAAGAAGTGCTGACACACTGTGACTACGGGCTCGTAAAAAGTGGGACTTCCACCCTGGAAGCCGCTCTGGCTGGTATCCCATTCTGTGTTATGTATCGCGGTTCTAGTGTAAGTTGGAATCTAGTCAGATACCTCGTGAAAACGGAACACTTCGCGTTGCCCAACCTGATTTTGAATGAGCGAGTTGTTCCCGAATTAATACAGCGAGAGGCTAACCCAAGAGCAGTTGCCGAGGTGCTCTCTTCGTTCTTACAGAAGGATCAAAAATGGGAGATTACTCGACAGAAATTAACGCAGGTAGGCGAGAAGCTCCGTGCCCAAGATCCTTACGGAGATGCTGCAAGGTCGGTGATAAGTCTGTTAAGGAATCACAGATGAAACGGCTGCTGATCGCGTTCGTTTTTTTCCCGGCCTTTGTAGCTGCCTTCGGGGAAAACCCTCCCAAAGTCCACGTGACGCAGTACGAGATCCAAATCGAGATCGATCCAGAGAACCATGCGATGAAGGGCTCCGCGGAAATACAGTTGCAAATTTTTGATTCAGTTCGATCGATTCCGTTTGAGATGAATAGTAGGCTTACTGTTTCCGAGACGGCGGATCGCAGCGGCAGGCAACTGAATATCAAACTTGATGAGAACAACAGCAATCGTCTATGGGTGAGCTCCGACACGGCTTTCCCGAGGGGAGATCACACCATCCAGATACAATACGAAGGAGAGCTGGAGCGTGAAAGCTACTCCTTTCTGGATAAATCGCGGATTATGAACGGTTATATTGATACCCAGGTTGCCTGTCTCATGTTTTCTTCTCGCTGGTTTCCTGTTCATGACCCTTTGTTTGACCAGGCGACGGCACAAGTTTCAGTGACTGTCCCGCTCGGCTTTACTGCCCTGGTTGCCGGGATTCCTGAGCCGGTGAAAACCTCCGGGCTCACTGAAACATTTCAATGGAACCTTTCCCGGCCTTCCAATCAACTGTCCCTGGTGATTGGCAGGCTGCGCGAATACAAGTTTGCCGCGGATGAAATTCCAGTCCATATCTTCCTTGGCGAAGGATTGGAGTCGCGGGCAGAAGCGATCTTCAGACAAATTTCCGGAATGCTCGGTTTTTTCCAGCGCAGCTTGGCGCCTTATCCGTTCGGGCATCTGACCTTGGTTGGAATCCCCGACGATGTGCGCGACGAGATGGCGGGTCCAGGTATGCTGTACCTTCCGGACGCATTATTGAAAAGGCCGCAAATTCCAGATATTGAGCTGGCACGCCGTCTTGCGCTGCAGTGGTGGGGATTGGGGGTCATGCCCGCCACTCCACAGGACATGATGCTGGCAGACGGTTTTGCTTTTTACCAGGCGGCGCAATACCTGGAAAGTGAAAACAAAGACGCTTACAGAGATGAAATCTTAAAGCTTTCGGTACTCGCTCTCAAGTACGAGAGCCATTCCTCCATCAGCAACGCTTACCACCTCGGTTTCCGAGGTGAGGAGTATGAATCGATTGTTGGAGGTAAGGGAGCTTGGGTGCTGCACATGCTGGAAGACATCTTGGGGCGGGACGAGGTCGCCAGTACGTTGAGTCAATTTGTCGCTGCCCATATGGGCAAGCAGGCATCGCTTTCGCAATTTGAATCCGAGGCAGCCGCGGCTTCTGGTCAGGATCTGAAGTGGTTTTTCACCGAGTGGATTGAGACTACCGGGATTCCAGAACTGGAGGTGGATTACACGGTGTTTAAGCTGGCCGATGGATCCTTTCGGGTTGCCGGAGCGATCAAACAAAATCTGGAATTGTTCCGAATGCCTCTGCGTATTGCGGTGGAAACCAAAGAGAAATTGGAAACCCAGGCAGTACAGGTCTCAGGCAAGACAAGCAAGTTCGAAATCCGTACCGCGACGCGGCCGATCCGCGTTGTGCTCGATCCGGAACAGAAGTTGCTGCGCAGTTCTGCGGAAATGGAAGTGGCGGTACATGTTGCGCTGGGCTACGAACTTTTTCAGAAGAATCAATTTTTGGAGGCGATCCGGGAGTACGAGCGCGCAATTAAGTTAAATCCCCGCAGTTCGCTGGCTCATTACCGTTTGGGCGAGGTTTTCTTTGAGCAGGCCAACACCCAGAGCGCTGGAAATTCCTTCCGGGATGCGCTAAACGGCGATCTGCAGCCAAAATGGGTTGAACCGACGAGCCACCTGCAGTTGGGGAAGATTTTCGACATGTTGGGGGAAAGACAACGAGCGCTGGCCGAATACCAGAAAGTGATCAATGCCAAGGACAACACGTTCAACGCCGTGGAGGAAGCGGAAAAATATTCCAGGGAGCCGTTTACGAAAAAATCCACGATCATGGACAAACCGGATGGATAGTCAGTCAAGATCGACTTGTTCTAGATAGCGGGGAATATACACGTTCCATCCCAGTTCTTTTTCAATTCGAGATTTCCAAATATTCATCGTGTCGCGCTCGCCATGAACCAGATAGGTTCGTTTAGGGGCAGACGGAAAGCACCGCAACCAGCGCAACATGTCTTCGGAATCTCCATGTCCTGAGAGGCCGTCAATCTTATCCACTTGCGCCTTTACGGGAATCATTTTTCCCCGCAATTTTAGCGCGCGTGCTCCTTCTTGGAGATCGCATCCCCGTGTCCCTTTGGCCTGAAATCCAACCAGAAGCGCTAGATTCCTGGGATTCTGCAACCCAAATTCTAGGTGGTTCAAAATTCGTCCTCCTGTCATCATTCCACTTCCAGCGATAATGATGGCCGGAGTATCACTTTGTGCAGTCAGCAGTGACTCCTCCTGGGTGCGGATAATGCGAAATTTTTGTGTCACAAACGGGTTCTTGTTCTTGGTGAGGCGCGCCATATCCACGTCGTGGTCTTCTTTGTGGAGGACGTAAAACAACGTGGCATTGATCGCCATAGGACTGTCGATATAGACCGGCATTACAGGAATGCGGTCCTTGTTTTCCAGCTCTCGAATTAAAAAAAGCAACTCTTGCGCACGGCCAATGGAAAAAGCGGCAATGAAGATCTTCCCTCCTCGCTCATCAACCTCCTGAATGTGGCGGCTCAGTTTGTGGGCAGGATTTGTTTCATGGACGCTGTCGCCGTAAGTGCTTTCCAGAATTAAGTAATCAACCCGTTGTCTATATTCCTCTGGATTGCGAAGGATGGGGCGGTTATAGCGTCCTAAATCGCCGGAAAAAAGAATTTGCGGACCGCAATCAATTGACACGAATGTGGAACCGAGGATATGTCCTGCTTGATAGAAGGTGAAGGCAAGACCCTTGATTTCCGTTCGTTCGCGGTAGGGTACGATCTTAAAATATCGAAGAGTGTTTCTTGCGTCTGCCTCGTCGAATAACGGAAGTGCTGGTTTGTGTTTTGAATAGCCAAGGCGATTCGACAGTTCCGCATCCTCTTCCTGCAGTTTGCCGGCATCAGGCAGCAGCAGGGAACAGAGATCGAACGTCCCGCTGGTGGCGTAAATAGGGTTCTCAAATCGTTGCTGGATCATGCGGGGCAGATAGCCTGTATGATCAATGTGCGCGTGCGTGAGGATCACTTGGTGAATGCTTTCGACTGCCACCGGTAGCGGACTCCAATTGCGCAATCGGAGCTCCTTTAAGCCCTGGAACAATCCACAATCGAGCAAAGTCCTCCCTCCAGGAGAATCGATGAGATATTTCGAACCGGTCACTGTTTCCGTGGCGCCCAGAAAAGTTACTTTCATTCGGGTCATCAAATCACGGTTCGCCTTCTGACTCAAAAGATTTTGTTTGTTTTCAAAACCGCGTATGATCTTTAGTCGCAGGTGACAAGTCGAAAGTCGTGGTTCGTGTGAATGACAGGCGGGAGGAGGCCACGCTTGTCGCCCGCGAGTTGAATCGCGGGTCGTAACGCATCCTCTCTGAGTTGCGATCTGCGACTTGGGAGGGGCGACCAGTGCTATGGACGAGCGGGATTTTTACACGGCAACAGAAGAATCAAAACCTTCAAAGATGACCTGCCCGTATTGTCGCTATGTTGACGAGTATCAGATTCGGTGGCAGAAACGTGTCAAGAGAAGCAGCCTTCCTCAACGGGCTTCCCGTGAGGATCAAGTTCGGTTTCAAAGAGCTAGATCTCACATGGTCCGTGTCGATGATAAGGTTTCTTGCAAAAATCCCCGTTGTCGCCGTTCCTTTGAAATACCAAGCCTGCAGTCGGTGGTCTTACTATAAGAGTTGATGAAGTTCCCTTGCGACCCGCTCCCTGGAACCAGTAACGTTTAACTTGAAAGCCCGATGCAAATGACTCCATGCGGCGCACGAGACGAGATTGACCGTTTGCAATCTCTGCTGCCCGATCTTCCTCAAGAGGTTTTTTACAAGGAGGATTTGTTGCGTACCGGTGTTGCTTTTTCCGACGATGCCCTCCGCGTGGCCTCCCAGTTCAAGCCAAAAGCATATTTTATCTTTTCCTTTGATCTGACTCCCATATCTGAAATGAAGCGGCAGGAGAATCTGCGCGCGCCAGAGGAGATTCTACTGGAGAACGGACCACAAAGATTCCGGCCGACCGTCGTATCGGTCCGTTTGAATCCTGCGTCTCCATATCAGGTGGCAATTCATGACGGCAAGATGCAATTGTTCCTGGCGGGTGAGTCAATCTGTGATGTTCGTCTGCAGCCGGTTCCGGAATACTATAAGCGGATGTTAGGCAACGGGAAACCTGTGACAGATATTGCTCCCACAATCGAGTGGGGCTACCTGCTCTACCTGACCGTCTTCCGCCAATGCCAGTATTTTGGCGCTAAAGAAGAATGCCAATTCTGCGACATTAACGAGAATTACCGTCAACAAAAAATTTCCGGACGTTCCTATACGTCAATTAAATCGGTAGCGGAAATCTTGGACGCTTTGACGATTATTGACGAAACTGATTCGGCAAGCCGCGCCTATACGATCACCGGCGGGAGCGTGACTTCAAAGTTGCGTGGAAAAACGGAATCCGACTTTTATGTCCAATACGCGAAAGCCATTGAAAGGAAATTTCCAGATCGCTGGATCTCAAAAGTGGTGGTGCAGGCGCTATCCAAAGATGAAGTGAAGAAGTTTAAAGACGTCGGGGTTCAGATTTACCATCCGAACTACGAGGTGTGGGACCGTCGTCTCTTTTCAATCATCTGCGCGGGAAAAGATCGATATGTCGGACGTGATGAGTGGATCCGTCGGATTCTGGACGCGGCGGAAATTTTTGGACCCACTCACGTGATTCCGAACTTTGTTGCAGGGATTGAGATGGCGAAGCCATACGGCTTCAGAAAAGTAGGCGATGCGATCGCTTCTACTATTGAGGGATTGGAGTTTTTTATGTCGCGGGGAATTTGTCCGCGATTCACGACTTGGTGTCCGGAACCACTGAGCGTATTGGGCAGAAATCAGGAAGGGGCTCCGTTGGAATATCATGTCAGGTTGTTGCAGGCCTACCGCGACGCTCACCGCAAATACAAGTTGCCGATTCCGCCCGGGTATGGAGATGCTGGTATTGGACATGCCGTGTTTTCCGTCAGCTCCTTTATGGACGTTCTGTGACTGCGACCGTCGGCTCACCGCTTCAAGTACAGATCGAAGTACTCCGTGATTTTTTGGTACAGGTGCCGCCGCGTCGCAGTGCCTGCCAGTGCGTGGGTTTTGCCGGGATAGAGAAAGATGTCAAACGTCTTTCCCGCCTCGATTAACTTCTGTGCCATTTGAATGCTGTTCTGCAAATGGACATTGTCATCGGCCGTGCCATGAATAAGCAGGAGCCTACCACTGAGTTTTGACGCGTGTGTGGTGGCTGATGACTGCTCGTAGATGTCCGGATTCTCCGTTGGCAGGCCCATATAACGCTCTGTCCAGATCGTGTCATAGTCGCGAAAATCCGTTAGCGGAGCTACCGCGACTCCTACTTTGAAGATGTCGCTTGCGTTGCACATGTTAAAGCAGGTCGTGTACCCTCCTCCGCTCCAGCCCCAGAGACCGATTCGATCGGCATCAACAAAGGAGAGCGACGTCAAGTATTGAAGGGCCACCCGATGATCCGCAAGCGCAACGAAGCCGAATTTCTTGTAGAGAGCCGTTTCATACTTGTGCCCAAGGACGGCGGAGGTGCGATCGTCAATGTAGGCGATCACATAACCGCGATGGGCCATCCACTGGTGCCACATGAAACGTTCTCCTCCGAAGGTGTCGGTGATCACGGGAGCGTTCGGCCCTCCATACACGTACACGAGTACGGGATACTTCTGGTTGGGTTGCAGGCCGTCGGGTCGCAAGATCATCAGGCGTATCGGGGCACCGTCTGGAGCCTTCAATTCGATGACTTCCGGAGTGATCAGATCAAACTCGTTCAATGAGCCGGATGTAAAAAAACTGCTAGGTGAGAAATTTGCAACCTTGACAACAGAATATTGGGGAGGAATGAGAAACGACGAGGTGATATCCACGTAGTAGGAGTTAGTGGGATCCATATGGATCGCATGCGTGCGATCGTCTTGGCTAAGGCGCTCCATCCCGGCGCCATTCAACCGGACGCGATAGACGTGTCTCTGAATTGGATTCTTTTCTGTGGTGGTGCAGTACACCCACCCATGGGTCGTATCCACGGCGTTGACGGCAGTGACTTCCCAATCTCCCTGCGTTAGCCGCCGCACGAATTCGCCGGTTCTGCGGTACAGGTAAAGGTGATTAAAGCCGTCTCGCTCACTGGCCCAGAGGATTTCATCGTGAGGGAGAAAGCGAAGTGTATCGCTGACATTGACCCACTCGTTTCCCCGCTCTTTCACAACGCGTGTCCACCTTCCGGTCTGGATGTCCCAAAGAACCAAGTCCAACTCGTTTTGATGCCGATTGAGGAGTTGCACAGAGACCGTTTTTGAATCTGCCCATTGGAGACGGGGGACATACTCTGAGGCAGTATTCAGCCAAGACTCCTTGCCCCCCAATGTCACGACGCCCAGCCGTACCTTTGGGTTTTTCTCGCCGGCTTTTGGATATTTTTGCATTTCTATGGTGGCGTGTGGGCGTGCGATGAAATCCACGATGGGTTTTTCTCCGACGTGGGTTTGATCCAGTTGGAGAAAGGCGATATGGCGACTGTCAGGGGACCAGTCGTAGCCGGTTCTAAGTGCGAATTCTTCTTGATAGACCCAGTCGAGATCCCCGTTGAGGACGTTTTTGGTCCCGCCTTGCGTTAGTTGCCTCGGTAAACCGCCAGCCGTGGGCGCAATCCAGATGTCGTTGTTCTTTAGAAAGGAAATCCAATTCCCATCCGGAGAAAACTTTGGATCTTTCAGGCCGGTTACATTAGGGAGAAAAGAACGGGCCGTTTTCTTGCTCCAGTCATAGAAGTAGAGGTTTCCAGCACTGGTAAACAGTAAGTTTCTTGAATCGGGGCTCCAGACATATCCTGCCACGGAATAGCGGGTAAGTCGTTCTTTTTCGCGCTCGTCGGTGACGATCTTCTCGATACTTGGGTTCAGTCTGGACAGAACATCGTTGTCAACCAGGATGCGACTCTTGCCGGTGACTGGGTCCAATGCCCACAAATCCCCGTGCGAACCATTCGGTGAACGCAGGATATAGGTAAAAAATTTTCCATCAGGGCTCCATTTGCCTTCCTGTGGGCCATAACCTGCGGCTCCGCCTTCGACAAAAATGTCGTCTAGGGTCAGCGGTCTCTTTTGGGCGACTCCCAAAGGTAATGTCGCTGAAAACAGAATGAGGAGTAAAAAACGTCGCATGTTGACTCCAGAGAAATCAGTGGTTAAAGGATATCTCTCACGATAGGGAGCGATTGGAGCGCCATTTTCCCAGAGATTACGTCCTAGGAAGCTGTCGCGTCATTCGAATGGCATCCCTTCCTTCTCGGTAATAATTTTTCAATATCCGCTCGCTTGTGTATCCCATATGCAGGTAAAAGCCAATCGCCCTCTCATTTCGGACATCAACCTCCAGGTTCACCCGCGAAGCACCTTCAGCCTTCAATCTGGACTCCAATTCGCGCAGCAAAGATTGACCGTAGCCTTGTCCGCGAGCTTCAGCAAGCAAATCAAGAGTAATGATATGACCTGTAGGATGTCTACTGCGAGTTCCGCTGATCGCTGCAATTCCAAAGCCGACAATCCGCGAATCGTCGACCAATACCAGGGTGTGGCTGGAAATCTGATAGACCAAGCGGCGCAAAGTTGACTCGTCATAGGCGATGCCTGGTTCAAAGCAAGCTTGATCAATTTGGAGTAATCTGGAAAAATCGTCGTCCCGAAAGTGCCGAATATGGGCTATCATGTCGCCGGTCATAGAATTACTTTTCAATCAGAGGTGAAATTATGCAACGATCTCTCGTCATTGCCTTAACGTTTTGCGGTTTTGTCTTTACCGCGTCGCTGGTTCTTGGCCAACCGCAAGAGGAGTATGCAGCGCTGCTGAAAGTTCTGAAAGAGCCGTCTATTGAGGCGCGAATCCAGGTGGGGGAAGAGTTCCTGCAAAAGTATCCAAAATCGACATATGTTCCCAATGTGCGCCAACGATTAGTTTATGATTACCATGAGAAAAACAATGCTGCTAGAGTGATCGAACATGGGGAGCAGGCGTCTTCCATCAAGGATGCGGCAATGTCAACGTTTTTGGCGAGCGCCTATGCGGAGAAGAAAAACGACGCCAAGTCGCTGGAGGCGGCACAAACCGCTCTTCAATTGCTAAGCTCTGGGGGAAAGCCGGAGGGTCTTTCCGAAAAGCAATGGGCGGCACAAAAAAATAGTTTGACCGCCGTCAACCAGTACCTGATCGGAACCGCGTATTCGCATCAGGGGCAGCGCAGGACGGGTGATGAAAGGAATGCTTTGCTGGCCAAAGGGAGGCAAGCTCTGATGGCAGCGGTGAAACTGAATCCAAAGTATGACTTTGCTTATTATCAACTGGGATTGACTTTAGCTGACATGGGCGAAGGGCCCGATGCTTGCGCGGCATTGGCGAAAGCAGTGGTCTTGGGGGGTTCAGTAAAAACCTATGCACAACTGGACCTCGAGAGGATCTATATCCATTATAATAAGTCAAAACTTGGCCTGGACAAGTTGCTGGCAAAAGCAAAAGCCGAACTAAAGTGAAGGAAGTCTTTGATTCTAGTTTTGGATGCGCCTCCTGAAGGTGGGGGGATGGTTGTGAGGGTTCCTCCTCCGGGGTCTTTTGATTTCCGCTGCGCCTGCTTTCTTTCTCAGAGTAGTGTTGGTATCATGGATAGAACATTTCTTCCCTGCGGAGAATTATGAGTCGAAAATACCGCCAACCCGGTTACCAGGATGACGAGCGCCGCGAAGAAAGGACCAGAGCGCCTGTCCGGAAGGGACCTAGGGACCCTTCGGCGCCCCGCTCACCGAAGATGCCTGGCTTCTTGACGGTATTCCGTTGTGCCATGTGCGGCACCAGCGTCGGGGAAATCGGCCAATTCGGCCTGAATGCCCAGTGTCCCAAGTGTGGAGCCGCTTTGCACAGTTGTAAGAACTGTGTGCATTTTGATCCCAACAGCCGGTTTGAGTGTACCGAGCCGATCGAGAAACGCATTCCTAAAAAGGATGCGCGCAATGAGTGCACGTTCTTCGAGGCGCGCACTCGGGTTGAGAAAGAGATCAGCACGGCTACTTCCAGCAAGGCATCTGCTTCCATAGACGATCCACGCGCGGCTTTTGAAAGACTGTTTAAGAAATAATCCGCAATTCGGTTCGCTCCTCATCGCAAATATTCAAACTGGCGCTCGAGCGCTCTCGCCATGACGCGCAGGATCCTGCTCCTTGTGCTGTTAGTTTTACTGCCCGTAGGGTTGGTTTTCGTCGGCCCCTGGTTGCAAGCAGCGCTTTTGCTTTTGGACGCTGGAAATTTCCATGGGCTGGCACGACAGTTGGTTCGATGGACCAGCCAAGAAGTGCACACGCAGAATGTTCATGTTCTTACCCGCTACGGCGGTATTCGCGGACGCATTTACGCTCCTTCGAATTCGAATATCGGAGCGGTGGTGCTGGTCCATGGAGTGCATGCCGCCGGAATCGCGGAGGAGCGTCTTGGGCCGTTCGCCCGCAAGTTGGCGGCGCACGGGCTGGTGGTTTTGACCCCTGAGATGGAAGAGTTGCGGCGTTACCGCATTACCTCGGAGACCACCGACAAAATCGAAGACTCGGTCCGTTGGTTTATAGAGCAGAAACCATGGGCGCGCCACGCTCGAGTTGGTTTGATCGGGATCAGTTTTTCAGGCGGCCTTTCAATTGTAGCAGCGGGGCGATCCAGCATCCGGGATCGAATATCTTTCACACTCTCTTTGGGCGGTCATGGGGAACTTTATCGCACCAGTTACTATCTGTGTACCGGCCGGCTTGCCGAAGGACGCGGATATTTTAAGCCCCACGATTACGCTGTGGGAATCTTACTCTTCAACCTGTGCGATCGACTCGTTCCCCCCGGCCAAAGCGGCCCACTGGCGGACGCCGTGGCTGCGTATCTCGCGGAAGACTATGAACGGGGTCGCAGGATGATCGGGGAGTTGCCACCTCCCGCTTCGCGTATTTTAAGCTGGGTAGATGCGAGAGACTTGGGCAAGATTGGTCCGTTGATGCTTCCGGAGATCGGACACTTTGCGTCGGACCCCAATCTGTCCCCAGAACGCTCGGCGCCTCCAGCAACTCCCGTTTTTCTGTTGCATGGCAGAGAGGACAACCTGATTCCAGCATTTGAGACCGAGGCCCTGGCAAGATATCTCCGTAAGAAGGCCGAAGTGCATTTCTTAGTTACACCCTTAATTTCGCACGTGGAGTTGGAACGCCCGCCTGGTGTACGAGATGTCTGGAATCTGCTGCGGTTCTGGGAGAAGATCTTTTGGATCTTGGACCGCGCACGCTTGGCTGGCATATTTTCATAAGTTGACTGGGCTCAAGTCACGTATGAATTTCCACCATCTCTCCATCCTCCAGTACATGGGTGCGTTCAACCATTTGCCCGTCGAATTTGGTTTTGCCCCAGACACGGGCATATTTGAAATTTTCCTCCAGGTCCTTGTGAATCACTGCTGCTAGATCTGAGATCGTGCTTCCCCGTTTCATAATATACGGCACGGGTCGGTCTTCTGGCTTCTTACCCGGCGCCTTGGTGTAGACGCGAACGATCTCCAACAGATCGAACACACGTCTTTTGATGTCGCTTAGGTGGCTCAAGGCGAGGGTACAGAACGGCACGGCGTGGAAGCGCTCCCGATACAAATCCTGCCAAACATCGAAGTTTGCTTTTCCGCCGGGCAGGTCCGTTTTGTTGCCGAGGATAACCACTCGTGGGGGTCCTTGTCTGTCTACTGAAATTCCTCGTTGAGCCAGCGTCGACAGTACAAACTCGGTCTGCTCAAGCAGATTGAGATCGTTAACGTCGAATAGAACCATGGCTATATCGCTTTGCTTGATCATAGCCAATTGCCATGGCTCCAAAAATTCCGGCGCTAGCGGTGGGGTGTCCACCAGTTGGATTTGGATGTCTTCATACGGCATCATCCCTAGTTTGGGAACACGTGTGGTAAACGGATAATCGCCGATCTCGGTTTCAACGCGGCTCAAGTTGGCGAAAAGTTGAGATTTGCCGCTGTTGGGTGGCCCACACAGAATCACTTGGCCGGCTCCCTCCCGTTCAATGTGGTAGAACGGCTTCTGCACTGCGGTCGATTGCTTTTTCTGCGATTCTTTTCGAAGCTGTGATAGGCGGCGTTTCAGATCGGCTTGCATCTTTTCCGTTCCCTTGTGTTTGGGAATGGTGCGGAGCATCTCTTCGAGGGCGGCTAGTTTTGCAAGATTGGATGATGCGCTCTTGAATTTCTCTTCGGCTTGAAGATATTCGGGGGTCAAATTCGCGGGCACGTATTTATTATAGCTACGGCATGCGGAAGCTGGACAGTCGTTGCGGGTTACGGAAGTGGGTTGCGAGGTGAAAAACAGCTCATTGTCGGCAACTGACTGCTGTTCGATTACGGCGGTATCGCGTCGCGGCCGTTAAAGACGTTAAAGAAGTAATGCACGACACGGATCAGGACATTCAGGCGCTCATCAGAATGGGTCGACTACTTTGGAAGGGGCAAATATTTTATCACGTCAGACCGCCGCTTGTGAGGAGCTGTAGGAGCGCAGCAGTCCTTCTTCCGCTTCCCTGGGGCGAGCTGAACAAGCGGTTAATACAACTCTTGATTAATCGTGCATCCTGTGGAGTCAACTCTGGCACGCCTGTCTTGAAATAACTCAGTTTGCTGCGGTGGTCTCCCAGCGCAAGCTTGATAATCGGCTGTTCCAGTTCGCCCAGGAAAAGCTCCACGCGCGTGGGAGCGGGATATTCCTTTTCAATGATTATAAAGAATTCATGGGCCTGATTTTCTGGCACTCCGGCGTGCTCCATAATCTCTGCGGCCTTTTCCAGGACATAGCCGCGGTACCTGGCAGAAGCAAAGAGTTTGTCCAGCGCCTCTCTAGGTTTGCGTTTCGGCACGATGGCGTGGATTAGTTCCAACCGCCCGTACCTTCTCGGAGATCGCCGCTCCAGGTGGACCCAAAAATGTTTGTGCCTGCCCGTATCTTCCCATTTTGTCTTGAGAGCGAACGTGCAGTTTGGCCACGGTTTGATGGGAGGCGCCCGTTTTTTCATTGTCTTCTTTATTTTTGCCATCAAGCCTCGAAGTAAGTTGGATTTGACCCGGAGGCATTCTAGCGCAGAGCGCCGCTCGGCCGATAGCGTTCTTGTCGGATAACCTTGCAACGCGCTCCCATGCCCGGACTGCGCTGGTTCAACACTGCTTGCCTGCTCTGCAGCAACATCACCCTAGAAATCGGACGCGCTCGAGGAAAGAGACCCGCAGGGGACGCAGTCAAAACCTGGTTTTTCGCTACTACAGTGCTCGGATCAACTTTTTTGTTGGGACAGCTCCTTGCTTGGCGCCAACTGGTGGCTCGCGGAGTTTATCTCCAGACCAACCCCATAGTTCCTTTTTTTATATTCTGACGGGAGTTCACGGACTGCATCTTTTCGGTGGGCTCTTGTTGTTGCTTTATCTTTCTTTTCGAGCGTGGCGCGCCCGTAATTCCGACAGGGTGCTGGCTCTCGGCGAGCTGCTAGAATCGACACTCGATGAAAGGAGAAACGATCGATGGCTGAGGCGACCGAAAATGTGGCCCCATTGGGCTGGAGCAGCGAGACCTCTTCTCCCTTTGCCGTAAGCTGGAACAAGCTGATGATGTGGGTCTTCATCATCACTGACGGGCTGCTTTTCGCCGGTTTTCTTGCTGGGTATGGCTTTGTCCGGCTCTCCAGTCCGGTGTGGCCCGATCAGATGGCGGTCTTCCACATCAGCTTCATTGCTCTCATGACTTTCGTATTAATCTCAAGCAGCGCCACAATGGCCACCGCCGTAGGCGCAGCGCTGCAAGGCAAGCGTCCGACTGTAGCGCGTTTCTTGTTGCTGACTGTTTTGGGGGGCCTCATATTTTTAGGGATGCAAGCCTATGAGTGGACAAGTCTGATTCGGGAAGGCGCAAGGCTTTATTCCAACCCCTGGGGTGTCCCCCAATTCAGCAGCTTTTTCTTCCTCATTACCGGGTTTCATGAAACCCACGTGCTGACAGGAGTGATGATTCTCTCCATCATCGCGGGTCGTTGGCTGAAGGGGCGGTGCTCCGCCGAAGGGGTGGTACTGGCAGGGCTCTATTGGCATTTTGTAGATCTTGTCTGGGTGTTTATTTTCACGCTCTTTTACCTGATATAGGTACTGAGGGCAAAGGGAAGGCAGTCATGTTAAGAGATTGGTCTGAAGTCCGTTACGGAGTTTACTGGCGTACCTGGTTTTTGCTGCTGGTCCTTACCTTGATGATGGTCTTGCTTGATCAGGCTTCGATGTCCCGCATTGTGCTTGTCTGGATTCTACTGGCCGCCATGTTGATGAAGGCCTCGCTGATTGGCGCCTACTTCATGCATCTTCGATTTGAAAAATTGAACCTTGTTCTCATGGTGGTCGTGGAGATCCTCCTTACCGCGGCCGCTCTGTTCTTTTTGATCGCTCCTGACGGAATTCGGATTCTTGAACGGTCGCAGCGATGACCCCTCCTGCGGTGGTCAAGCGAGTGCTTGGGGGAAGCAGGCTATGAATAGGCGAAAGGAAATTTTTCTTGCAGTAGTGGCTTTAATCGTCCTGCTGTGTCTCCCAGGTGCGGCCCTGGCTCAGTGTGCCATGTGCAGGACGGCATTGATCGACTCCCTTGAAGGGCGGGGAATGGCCGGCGGATTCAACCAGGGTATCTTGTTCTTGCTCGGCGCGCCTTTCCTAGTGGTCGGCGCTGTCGCCTTCTTGATCTTTCGGGCTCGGTACACTGCGAGCCCAGGTTCGTCACGGAGCTGCAAAGGGGAGCGTGTTGGCCAAACGGTAACGCGCCGGTGCGTACTCGCGGCAACTGTTCGAACCGCGCGCGTCAGCAAGCGGGGGGAGAAGCAAACTCGCTTCCTCCATGAAATCATTCGCATACGGTTCGCAGCCACGCGGTCGGGCGGAGGAAACAAGAGCGATGAAAGTTCCTCGTTCCCCGCCGATCGCTTACGCTCGCGGTTCCGTGAGGGAGTTGGGCGAGGTCCGACAAGTCAGAAGACTAGCCCCAAGAATAGATTCAACGTGTTTACAGGCCGACAGTTCTTTGGGCACCTTTTGACGTGGCTGATGCAACTAATGCATTGATCAGCGCGAAAAGGGAAGTCACAATCTCTTTGTGCCCGTGCTGCAACAGAAAATGGCACATCTGAAGGATCTCTAATTCTTGGGTCGAGTAACCTTCTACCGGCGCTTTTGCTTTCCTTCCACTCACCCGTCTGCTCAGATACAGTCGGTCCAGAGTAAAGCGGCCTGAAGAACCCGCCCGACTGCGGTCAGTTGATTGCAAGATAGGCCTGGAATCGAAGAAAGATGTAACGGGAATACCAAGAGCATCTGAAATTCTGGCGAGAGTCCGAATGGAAGGGGTCATCCGGTTATTTTCGAGGCGGGAAAGGTAGGAGACAGCCAGCCCCGTTAAGTCGGCAACTTCCCGCTGCGTCCTTTGCGACACTCGCCGCGCTTGCAGAATCTTCTTCCCAAAACCCTCACGCAGCTCTAGTTCTAGTCGATGTGGTTGTTTAACTTTAGCGATTTTCGACGCAGAGCAAGTTGGCATAGATCCGCGCACCTCCGAAATTTGGCTTGGGCTAGGGTTGCAGCGTCAGAAGGTAGGCAATGACGGCGTCGATCTCCACTTCCGACAACCTTTGGTCCCAGGTGGGCATCTCCAAGGGCGGGACCGGGCCATGCGGGTCTTTCTTGCCTGGGGTGCTTCCTTTGCGAATAAGATCCCGGACTGAGCGATATTGTGCAAGAAAGACGTTGAAGCGGGCAACAGGCGGTGAAGCGACGAGACTGTTAAGATTCTTGCCGCTTTCCATCTGCTCAACAATCACCTTCACATCCTCACGATCGAAAAGCATCAACCTTTCGGCTAGCGCATTTAATGCGGGAACGGTTCCCTTCACATAATTCCAATTAGATACACCGCCGCGTCCTTCCGGGCCATGGCAGGTAAAGCATCCCTTCTGATGAAAGAGCCACTGTCCGCGCTCCACGAGGTTCGCATTGGCGGGCGGCGGGGGCTCAAGCCAATACTTGCCTGAAGTGGGTAAAGAGCCTGTTGTGACCGCTTCTCCTTCTCGTTGTACTACGATCTCACCGCGCATCCCAAAGTGCGGCATACCGCATACAGTTGTGCAGTAGTACTGAAAAACTCCCCGCTGTGCGGGTCTGACTTCGAACTCGACCACATGCCCGGGATAGACCTGCACCGGCCCCACACCCAGGGCAGGCGCGTAGAAAGTGTGAATCACGTCAGCACTTTTCAATCGGAAACGAGCCGTTCGGCCCACATTCAACACGGGACGGGCAGCGGCAAAGTCACGACGCCAATAGTTCCAACCGTTGACTTCCTCCTCGGTCCAGGTTCCCGCCGAGTTGACGCCAGTCAAGTTGATAACCTGAATGTCGGAATCTCGAAAGAGATGACGAGACTGGTAAACAAAGGGTAAGAAAATGGTCGCGCCGATTCCAATGAGCGTTGCGAAAACGGCAACGATTTCTGCCATCTTTTGGCTCATCGTTTTATCCTCCATATAACCACGCAAAACAGCTCACGCATGCCGTTAGCAAAATAGCGACCGGCGTAAAAGCCTTGACAGCCGCCTCGCTGCCAAAGAGTTTGCGCGCCTGAGCGTAGCCGGTGGTTAGAGCGTAATACAGCCCTACTAAAAGAAAGAGAACTTGAATATAAGGCGTCCAATGAGGAACAACGGGTGTCCAGGCAATGTGGCTGGTGCCGAGGAGATCCCAACCCCAACCGAACGGGTCAGAGAGTGTCATGAGAATGTAGGAACCGTTGACCAGCATCAGCGGAAAGCTGAAGGCAATCCAAGCCAACAATCCCAGCGGCACAAGAGGATAGGCGAGCCCCAAAAAAGCGTCTTTAAAGGAAACCTCGCAGTCGCCGGCCAGCCGTTTGCCGATCCAGACGGCGCCATAATAAATTCCGGGAACCAGTAACAGCGCCGATGCCCACAGGACCGCTGTGTACGCGAGGAAACCGCCCCACTTTCCGGACTCGGCGATATTGGCCCAGTCTTTCAGAAATCCCCACGGGCCTAAGTAAATAATCGAGTACGTCGTGGCCAGGCTGAGCATAATAAACGCCTTCCAGGCTTCGTCATATCCTTTCAGCCGCGTGTCCGAGCAGAAAGGGCGCAAATTGACCGTCATGTTATCGTGCGCGCACGCTTTCACACACTCCATGCACAAGCCGCAGTAGTTGTTGCGCTCCATCTTGCTCGGATACATGAACCAGGGACACCCCCATGCACGCTCGCTGCCGGCCAGGCATGCTTTCTCTTTGCACTCGTCACAGACTTCGCGGTCACGAGAACGGACCTCCAGCATGGAGGCCATCGAATAGAGGCTCAAAAATCCACTCACCGGGCAGACGTAATTGCAAAATGCGCGCTGGCGGTAGATAAGATGAAAGATGGTGGCGGTGAGGAAGATGGAAGACAACACGACAACACTGACGATGGGCCGCGTCAGGAACAAAGCGCTAAAGGTACAGAGGGCAAGAAAAAGGAAATTTTGAATCCAAATATTGGAAAGAGCTTTGGGCCAACGGCGGTTCAAGCCGAAGTAGCGATTGCGCCCGATCACCGAACCGGGACCCCCTTTCTTTTCTTTTTTGGGATCAATCGCCGCTACCCGCACCAGCGCCCGCCGCTGAAACCATTCTCCGAAGAAGGGGAAGGGGCACATGGCGCACCAGATACGAGAAGCGAAGGGCACCATCGCGCTGATCAAGAGGAACCACCATAGGATCCAGACAAAGATGATCATGATGTTCCGATTGCCAACGGGAGTCCCGAAGATGCCGGCCGAAATAAACAGAAGAAAGATTAAGAGATTTGGAAAAACCGCTGCGAACTGGAACCATCGAAGACGAGCAATCCTCTTGAGCGGCGGGGCACAGCGGAACAGATCCAACCGCCATTCTTTGGCATCAACAGTCTGGAGGGTGTCAGGAATTTGGTGTGATCCCGGAACAATCTCCGGGGAAGCCTGGCGGGAGCGAGTTGACATATTCACTTCTCCTTACTTGGCTCGAAGGGTGGAAACTGTTCACGACTACCAAAGCAGAAACGTCTCAAGTGACAGCCGCAGAATCCGCATTCGCCTGCGCAGCCGGGACATATCACCTCCCACCCTCCGGTGGGAATCCGACGGCAGGGGACATGTGTATGGCACACAGGGCAGAAAAGATAATCCGTGTCCTCTTCCAGCGTCCCTTGCGGAAATTTCTTAAATACTACCAATTTGTTCATCTGCTCAGGGCGGCTCATTTATGTGTTCCTTTCAAGACAACAACGAGGAAACCTCCCACCAATACGCCCCAGGTCAGCCCCAGGCTCACTGGGAGAAGACGATTAGGGCTGACGATGAATTCCCCGAGCATGAAGGGGTGTAGAAAACCGCAGGTCATGGAACAGCGGTAGCGGAATTTCCCTTCCCGATCCGCGGTAAATGCGACCTCGTCGATAACTTTCAACTTGCCCGGCTGACTCGGTTTTCGCCACTCCACACTTGGGTGCATTGGAGGGATGCTGACGTCGAGGTCATACCCCTCCAGATAGAAGCCGTGAGTGACATCTTCAGAAACAAAGCGTAGCCGAACCCTATCACCCCGGTTCACCCGAATGATTTTGGGATCGTATCCGTAGCGATGAGCGCGCACAGTGATCGATCGTTCTTTAGGCGCAGGCGCGGCGGGCGCCAGCACGAAGCCCAAAGTTCCAAGGCCTGATACAACTGCCAGGAAGAGCGCCGCGTTCCACAACCGGCCATGTCCGCTTCGGCCTCCTTTTTCTACGGGGTTCATAATCTGTTCCTCCTCTCTCCATCTAGCGGCCGCCAATTGGCTGCACCGAGGCCTTTAAAACGTGACCTCAATCTTCGCCTCCTGCCCCGCCGTGACCTGAACAGCGAAGGGTTTTCCCAACTGAATCGGCTTAAGACGCTCGTTCCACACCTTGAGCTTCCATGCTCCCGCTGGGACATTGGGGATGCGAAACTTACCCGCTTCGTCTACTACAGCAAAACTAGGAGTCTTGAGTACCACCACGTAAGCGATCATCTCAGGGTGAAGCTTGCACAGTTGGGTATAAACTCCTGGTTGCTTAAAGGTGTAGCTCCGTTTCCCCTTCCCCCAGGTTCCCAAATCATATTTCTCCCCGTCGGGTGAGAAGACGTTGTGATCAAAGCCGTCGTTGTTTAGAAACTCCACGGTGGTGCCAACCAAGACCGGCAGGACGCCAGGTAAAAATGTCTTTTGCTTTTGGGTGATGGTTGGGTTGATGGCTGGAGGCGTGAGCTTCTGATCGGGAATTCCTTCCAGATAAACCAGGGTTGGGAATCTCTTGGCCGACGGGTCATTGACAGCACCCGAAACGATCCCCGTCCCGCCATCCGCAAAAACCGTTGAGAAGAGACCCAGCAATAAAGGGAGAACCAGCCCTGGGCGTGTTCCGATTCGCATATCTAAACTCCTTTCTGAATTAGTAAACTGAACTACTAACACTTTTGGTCATGGTCATGGTTCCTTTTCCTCCCAGGGCTGAAGCGTCAGCAGGTAGGCAATCAAAGCATCGATATCCGCTTTTGACAGGATCGAATCCCAAGTAGGCATCGCCAGCGGAGGAGTTGGCCCTCTGGAGTTCTTCTTTCCAGGGTGGCTTCCGTTGCGGATGACGTCTCGCGCCGAGCGATATTGCGCAAGGAAGACGTTAAAGCGAGGCACCGGTGGCGACTCGGTAAGGCTCTCAAGATCCCGACCCTGCTCCAACTGCTCAACAATTGCCTCGACATCTTCAGGATCGAATAGCATTAACCTTTCGGCCAGAGTATTCAATGCAGGGACAAGCCCTGCCACGTAATTCTTGTTAGGTACACCTCGACCCCCTTCCGGACCGTGGCACAAGAAGCACCCTTTCTGGCGGAAGAGCCAGGCTCCCCGCTGCACCAGGCTCGCGCCGGCGGGCGGCGGGGGCTCAAGCCAATACTTCCTCACACCGGTTGGCAAAGAAGCGACGGGGATGTCTATTTTCGCTTCCTGTGCTGTAGCGACCTTAACGGGGTATGACTTGCTCAACTGGCTGGGCGCGAGACGCTCGTTCCAGACCTTCAACTTCCACTCTCCTGCCGGAACGTTGAGAATGCGATAGCGACCCACTTCATCCGCCACAGCAAAGTACGGGGTCTTGACTACTACTACATACGCAACCATTTGAGGATGAAGAGAGCAGACTTGAGTGTAGACTCCCGCTCGCTTGAAGGTATAACTTCGTTTCTTCCCTTGGTCCCAGCTCCCGAGATCGTACTTCTCACCATCGGGCGAAAACAGGTTATGTTTTCGGCGGTCGCTGTTCAGGAAATCCACAGTGGTCCCCACCAGGACCGGCAGGGCACGCGGGAAAAAGCTCTTGCGCTGATGTGCAATGGTTGGGTTCACATGAGGCGGTGTGAACTCTTGATCGGAAATTTCGTCAATGTAGACAATTGTCGGGTACGTCTTGACCCAGGGATGCTGGACTGTCCCAGCCACAGTGGTCGTGTTGTCTCCAATGAGGGTAGCTGGAAAACCTCCCACTACCAGAATGAGGAGCCCTACCGATATGATTGTCCGCATCTTCCTTACTCCTCTTCCTAGAAGCGGTAGCCGATAGTCATGGCAAGCATCCGGGCGGTGTAGGGGCGGATTTGCGCGCCCAGATAGACGGCCCTTTGCGCTATCAGGGGATCAACGTCTCCCATGTAAGGCTGAATGTCGTCGGTGCGGAAATCTGTGATATGGAATTGCTCAAAAACATATCCGAGCTTAACAAAATATCCTTTGCTGAACCGGTACCGAAGAGAAGCCTCCAGGGGATGGAGCGAATCCTTGATATCGGGAAAATCCGCCGCCTTCGCGTCCGCATTCTCAAACACAGCACCGCCTTTGGGAGTCACGGGATTGGAAGCATGCATTTCGCCAATTGCCTGGGAGTAGTTCCACACCAGATGCAAATCGAGCTTCTCAGAGATCAGAGGCGTGTCCATCCCGATCCTGAAGGTATCCACGAAGTCTTCGTTCCTTCCCACCCAGTCATAGGTCGGGTTGTCGATCCGAAGCGTAAAATCTGGAAGAAAGGGTCGATAACGTGAGCGCTGTTGGGCGAAGAACTGCTCGTGCATGTAGCTGGCAAAGAAGAGCGCTCCTCCCTCTATCGGGCTCCAGGAGACATCGACGCCGGCGGCCCAGTTCTTGCTCTTCTGCAGGCCAAAGGGGGAGTTCTTGTAGTTATCTTTCCTAAGGCTCAGAGTGGGGGTAAACGTCACCGTCTGGAAGAAAGTGAATTGCGGTAGGAGATCCGCCCGGTCACGATCCCGGTCAGCCAGGTCGTACTGTCGAATCAGGGGGGACTGCGCCGTTCCATTCGGGACCAGCCTGGCGAACTCCGCCGCTGTCACGGCGCTCGCCAAATGGGCGAAGGTGTTGTAGGCGCTGATTCGGCGCCAGGAGCGCGCGTAGGAGGCACGCAGGGCAAGCCAGTCAAAAGGAGTATACTCCACCGACACTCTTGGCGTCTGCTCGTCGCTCACGGGGACCTCGCGCTGGCGCTGGTCGCGGTTCCACCGCTCCCACTCATAGCCTACCTTAACAGAGAGCGGCAACAGCGGCCGCCACCCTACTTCCGTGCCGGCGTTATGCTTGGTGTAGCTGAAGCGGGAACTCGTGACTCTGTCAATTGCTTCAGTTCTGAGAACGGAATCGGTGCTCACCCAGCCCGGGAAAGTGAGGTTGGGCGTCCGATCGTCAAAATCGTAGAGGCGGTAGCGCGCTTTCATCGAGACATTCCGCAGTGGATGGATCGTGAACTGGAGATTCAACAGCCGCGTGTGGACATCGCCACGGAGACTCTCGGCCGGAAGGACCAGGGCGGGGGAATTGGAGATAGCCGAATTGATGGTGGGGGGGATGAAGCGGTCGTTCTGGAAGCCCAGGCCATACGAGAAGGTGCTCGTCAGGCGGCTCCGCCAGGGGAGATTCAGCGCTCCGGTAATGCTACCGACGTGGGCGCTATTGCTCGGAGCCAGAGCATGCCGGCCCCGGGCGGGACCGAGGTCGGCATTGTCATCCCGCCGAAGGTATTGGTCCCAAACCAGAGTGTCCAGATCGTTCCGAAAGAGTGAGAGATTATAGCTGAATTGGAGCTGCCCCCGCTCCCTCGCCAGCCCGGCCGAAAGCTGCAGATCGTGGATGGTCTGCTCGATCGGCTCAAGCAGCTCGTTAGCAAAGCCGGTAAGGGCCCCAATGGGACGCTCCCCTTCTTTGCGAGTGCGAGTGTACTCATACTGCAGGTCCCAATTCGGTGTGGGAGTGTGCTTCATCAGAAAACGCCCGATGTTCCAACCGCCCTTCAAGTCAACGTCGGGAGCGCCGGCGAGAAATCGGTCAAGCAGAGGGGCCACTGCCACGCCGGTGCGAGCGGCTTGAATGGCAGACCGCACCGCGGGATCCAGCTCAAAGACTCCCGGGCGGGTCTGTTTGTATAAGCTCCGGCCCGTATTGGAAAAGACATGGGGGATCTGATTCCATTCAAACCTCCCCTCATAGAGACCGAGTCCCGAGACGCGGAAGAGGTAGTTCTGGTCGGCTTCCCTCGGCTGGCGAGCCCGGAGTTCAGTGAAGTATCTTCCCTCCTTCCCCTCGAGCTGGAAGTGGAGACCCTCCACGAAAAGCCCAGGAGGGATGTCTCGATACTCTTCGAATTTGCCGCGGTTTTTCTCGGACGGACGTTCCAGAAATGCCCGCCCTCCCAACTGTACCTCACCAAACTTGAACAGGAGAATTTGCTTTTTCTCCCTTGCTTGGGGAGGAAGGAGATTCTGTGGGTTGTTTACGCCTGCGGATTTCTTCGCCGATACCTCGTCCCTTGCTTTCCTGACGCCAGGGGGTTGATCGGGAGCATCTACAATGTTAGTGGAACCGCAAAAGCAGAGGTCTTTATTCGGCGCTGCTACCCTATTGATGCTGGGCAACTTCCCCCCGGGCATACTGGCGTCAAGGCAGCCGGTTCTCGCGCATTCTGTGTCTATGCTGATTTGCAGGAGGGTAAAGTTCTCAATTCCTCTCGCGTTCAACGGCAGCGTCCAGAGTTTCTGAAGATCCGGCAAGCCCGAGATGGTGACGCCGCCGGTGTTCGCGTGTGTGGTCCCACCGGCGGCCACCTGCTCGGCAGGCCCCTTTACTGCCGGCAGAACCACCCCGGTTTCGTTCGAGACACCGCCCCATGGACTTCCCGCACTTTGTCCATAACTGGCGGCTACCATGACGGTGACCAACAACCACTCTCTCAGCACAAGTCCGAACGCGCGTTTCATATCGCTCCTATCTCTGGAACAGGCGCGTGGCCGAAGGGTGGTTAGAGCCATGGATTTGGCTATGGCAGTTGGTGCAGGAGCGATTGAAAACGTATGCGCTGTCGGGAGTGTGAGGCTGGGTCCGGTGTTCGGTCACCATATGACACTGCTGGCAAAGACGAGGCTTGGAGACCTTAAGCATCTTCTCGTGGTTTGAACCATGAGCTTCGTGGCAGTTCATGCAGCTCTCCGTTACTGGCGCGTGCTCCCAAAGGAAGGGGCCGCGTTTTTCCGCATGGCATTTGTAGCAGTTTTCGTTGACAGAGTTGGCCTTCAAGAGCTTCTCGGTCACCGTGCCGTGCGGATCGTGGCAACTGGTACAGTCCATCTTCCCCTCACGAAGGGGCATGTGGGAGGAGCGCATCAGTTGGGCTCGCTGCTGGATGTGGCACCGGCCGCACGTCTCAATCACCGTTGCCTTGACAAGTTGGGAGCGGTCCGGCACGTTGGCAGTGGCGGCAAATTGGGAGTCGGAGACGACGTTGGCCTCAGCCAGGTGGGAGCGGTCCGAAATGTTTTTCATGATCGTGTGGCAATCGGTGCACGCGAGATTACGCGACTCGTGTGGACTTCCCTGCCAGTAAAGCCGAGCGGTCTTCTCATGGCAGCGGAGGCACACGGCATTTCGCTGCTCCACAGGCGTCGGATCCTCCTTGGTAAAAGATATGAATCCTTCCACGCCCTTCCTGCCCCCAGTCTCGACGTGGCCTTGGGCTGGGCCGTGGCAGGTTTCGCAGCCGAGCGCTTCCTTGTCGTTTCGCGGGTGTTTGAAAAAAAGCTTTCCCATAGCGGTGGCCGAGAAACTCTGGAATTGCTGGGGATGGCAGAGCTTGCAGGGTTCGACCCCTCCCACATAGTCCTCCTGACCTTGGGGCTGGGCCGAAGTGGAGGAAGGGAAAAATAGCAGGGCAAAGAGAACGACGACAGGAACTCCAACCAGTAACATGCGCGACCCTCTCCGAGCGATTTCTCCAGCAACCTCTTTGGATTGAGGACAGGACAGATCCGCTTGCAACATCAGCCTTTGTTTCATTAATGACGCATGACGCAAACAACACACCAGCCGCCGACTGAGCAAGCGGCACTCCAAAAACTCGGCTCGATTCAGGGAAGCGCGGTATCGGTCATGGAATCAGTTAGTTAAAAGAGTTTTTGGCTTTCAGTCGCCATGGGTGTATTTTTGCAACAGTTGTTCCCCGTTTGTCCCACGGTTCGACGGTGTGAAATCAACGCGCGGTGATCTCGCCTCATAAGCCCCATCAGCAAACGTCATTGCATTTATGAGCAGCTAGTGTCGTGGGACAAAAGCGCACACCCCTGGGACATTTCCCCAATGGCGCTCCTTTCCCTCGTGCTACGTTTGGCGATGATCACGACGCCAGTGGCTCTTGTTGTTCCCTATTGGTGATGACTGACTTGGAGGATAGACACTAGCAGGGGGCGGCCAGACAGTGGCCCAGGGCACAGCGCGACAGTGCCGAGCCCCTGGGAAGCTCCTTTCGTCAATTGCCTGGGGATATCAAGGGCGCAAAAGCCGTTGGCTAGTTATAGTTAGGTCGGCAGGCGAAGGATGTATTCGCGAGGGGCCGGTTTTACTACCGACGGGCCAGCAATAGGCCCCACCACGCGGAAATCGAAGCCCAAAGTCTGCGCTGTGATTGATCAGGTTCCTTGCTGGCGGTGTCCCGGGAAACCTTAAAATCGACTCTCTGCTTCTTTGATCCCAGGTCGATCGTACTGCGCTCGATTACCTTGCCTTCGTACCAAGCCTGCAAGGTATAGCGCCCGGGTGGCACATTGGAAATTCTATATTCCCCTTTGGCATCGGTCAGAGCAAAAAAGGGATTTTCTTTAACCAGGATGTAGGCGTATTGCCGGCTATGTTGGGCGCAGCGTACTTCGATCACACCGGCGTGGTCGAAGGTGATCGTTGTCGGTTTGCCAGCTTCCAACCGCAGCACAAAGTTCGCTGCTGGTGAAGTGGAATAGACCCGGCACGGCATGCCATCGCTGTTTTCAAAGCGCACGGTTGAGCCTGTGCGCACCGCCAGCACATGCGGAACGAAATTTAAATTCCGATGGTCGATCGAGTGGACTATCGCGTCAGGCGGACCCTCCACCCGCAAGTCTTCAATCGAGATTACCACGTCGGCAACTGTATCTCCGGAGAAGATTACGTTGCCGGTAACCTCAGCGGCGCGTGCCGCTGAAGATAGCGCCACTAAAAGCACAAGACTCAACATTACGATTATGTCCCGAAGATGTCGCTCCACACTCATTTCTCATCCTCACCTTGCACCAAGCAAGCGCAACGCCAGAGTACCGCTTGGATGACGCCGTGTCAACGAAATGAATCGGTTGGAGCGGTTCAAGAGAGCGAGCTTTCTGCGGCTTGTGACTATGAATTGTTCCTCCTCTGTCTCACCGGTTGACTGTCCAAAATAAAGCTGCAAACAAACCATCAAGATGGGCTGGGACAAAATCGCCCACCGGGGGACACCAAACTATGAGTGGCGGAACACCTCCACATCGATACTGAATTTCCTTGCCAGCCGGTAAATCATCTTACGCGTCATGTTGGCCTCGGCAGCGGCCTCGGACACATTGCCCCGGTGCTTCTTGAGCAGCTCCACCAGGAAGGTTTTTTCCACCGCCTCGGCCTGCCGCGCGCGCACGTCTTGAAAGGAGACCTGCTGCTGCGTTTGTGTTTGCAGATAATCGGGCAGGTCGCAGACACGCACCGAGTCGGCCTCTGCCAAAAGGACGGCATGTTGGATGACATTTTGCAGCTCGCGTACGTTTCCCGGCCAGTTATAAGTCAAAAAGAGCTTCCACACCTCGGACCCCAAGGTCTCGATTGTGCGCTGGTGGCGGTGGCCGAAATGCAGCAGGAAATGGTTCGCCAACAGCGGAATGTCGCTCTTGCGCTCTCGCAGCGGCGGTAACTGGACGTTAATCACGTTCAGGCGATAGTACAAGTCTTCCCGGAAATTCTTGTTGACCATCTCGGTGTGCAAATCGCGGTTGGTTGCCGCAATCACGCGTATATCCACGGGAATCGTTTTTTCGCCTCCCAAGCGGCGCAACTCCCGTTCCTGGTGCGTCCGCAACAACTTGGCCTGCAATACCAAGGGAAGTTCTGCAATCTCGTCCAGGAATAGCGTTCCTGTGTGGGCCAATTCCAACAGGCCTCGGCTGGCCCGATCAGCTCCAGTGAAAGCGCCTTTCTCATGCCCGAAGAGTTCGCTTTCTAAAAGGTTTTCCGGCAGAGCTGCACAGTCCACGGCGATAAAAGGCTTTTCCCTGCGCAGACTGTGCGCATGAATGGTGCGCGCGATCAGTTCCTTTCCTGTGCCGGACTCGCCCTGCAGTAAAATGTCGGCGTCGCTGCGCATGGTTTTTTGCAGAGTACGGTAAAGATTCTGCATCGCTTCGCTTGTGCCCAGGATCTTGTCGAAGCCGGAGTGTGCAGCCAGTTGTTCCCGCAGGTTGAGGTTTTCCTCCAGCAACTGCTTATGACGCAGCGCTCGCTCGGCAACCACCCGGAGTTGGTCGGCAGTAAAGGGCTTGGCCAAGTAATCAAAGGCTCCCCGCTTGACGGCTTCCACGGCAGTCTCCAACGTGGCAAAGGCGGTAAACATGATGATCATCAGCCCGGCGTCGAGCGACCGTGCGAGGCTCAGGATTTCCATGCCATTCCGGCCAGGCATTTTAAGATCGACGATGAAAAGGTCGTAGCGGCTGGCTTTCAGTAATTCTAGCGCCTCGACGCCATCGGCAGCGGTAGTCACGTTATGTCCCGCGCGTTCCAAAATCTTGCGGCAACTGACCAGGATTTCCCTCTCGTCGTCTGCGACCAGAATGCGAGCAGCGGCCATGCTTAGCGCTCCGCAGGTAAGGTGATCACAAATTTAGTGCCCATGCCGGGTTTGCTGGTGACGGTGATATTTCCATTATGCTCTCTAATGATGCCGTGCACAATCGAGAGCCCCATTCCTGTTCCCTTTCCCACCTCCTTGGTGGTAAAAAACGGGTCGAAGATTCGGGTCAAATTGTTCGACGGAATGCCAATCCCCGTGTCGGAAACCTCCAGCCGCACCCTGGAAACGTCCTCTTTGACGGCGCGGATCTGCAGCAGTCCTCCGTCCGGCATTGCATCAATTGCATTGTAAAAGAGATTTTCCAGCGCCCGCGCCAAGCCATCTTTGTCCGCCAGCACCCGAGGGAGATCCGTTTGCAGGCTTTTTTCCACTGCAACCTGGCGGGAAGCCAGTAAGCCATCTACCGCGCTTATGGCGGTCTCGATAACTGGGCCAATCGGGACTGCCTTCATGTCGAGTACATGCGTGTGGGAGAAAGTAAGCAATCCCCTGGTTATCTTAGTGATGCGTTGCGCCTGAGTCACAATTGTACTCAAATCTTCTCTGTAGCCCGCAAGCACGTCTGGTTTCTCCTCCGAGAGTAAGTAGCTTGCGCGGCTGAGAATGGTGGTGACCGGGTTGTTAACCTCATGAGCCACTCCGGCTGCCAATTCTCCAATGGAAGCCAGCCGGGAGGCCTGAATTAATCGCCGCTGCCCTTCCTCAATCTCCCGGGCCTGCTGCTTAATGGTAACACTTGCTCCGCGGACTACCAGTCCGATCATTAGAGTAGAGAGTGCGACCATCCCGGTGAAAAGGGAAAAGATGACAATGATGCGTTTGCGGATGTGCTGGTAGAGGAACCGGCGCGCGCCATACAACTCCACCTCTCCAGACCGTGCTGTCAGCGGAAGGATATGGGTTGGAAAATATTCGTCGGCATCCAATGACGACAGAGGATGGGCGGACGGAAGAGTTTGCATGCCTCGGTGAATTTCTCCATTGTCTGCAATTTCGAAGGTAGCGACGTCGCTGTCGGCAAGGATGCGAATAATCTTCAACTCGGGCAGATTGCCGAGACCGACGGTAATCGAGTGAAGAAAATCCTCTTTTTCAAGGAGCGCGGACAAGGGCTCATTTTGACGCAAGAAGTAGTCTGCCTGAGCACGGATAAACTCCGCCAGTTGGTCGCTCCGACTGCGAATGCTTGTCAAATACTCGGTTCGTTCCGTCTGAGTGATGATCAGAATCATCAAACTGGCCAGCAAGATGAAAGCAACCTGCAGGCGAACAAATATCCTGTCAAACAGATCACTCCGGGTTTCACCGATCGCCAGGGCAAAACTGAACAAAGAAAGCGACCAGGCAAACTGCTCCAAGTTCCAAAAAACGACGGACAATCTCTCCTCGAACACCAGGGCTGAGCTCACATGCATCAGCGCGGCCACGCATAAAAGGGCCGGTGCGGCGGTCGTAATTTTTCGCCCGCCCAGAGGTCTGCGGTAGAAGAGAACCAAAATGAAAGCAACTAAAACTAGGTTGACCAGGTCGAGCACGATATCCAACTTGGGTTGGAGTTGAGCCATCCACTCGGCCAGATATAAAAGGGGAAACCCTAACAAGAGCGGTACGGCTGACTGGCTGGGCGACCTCGCGGGTCCCGTTTGGGCATCCGTTGCCTGGTAATGCGTGCTGGCCGCCAATAGCAACCAGGCGCTACCTTCAAATATGTGAGATAAGAGATCAAATGGGGCTTCCGGGAGACGTCGCTCTACAAAGAGGAACGTGCCTGCAAAGATCGCGGTCAGCGCAAATGAAGCGCCCAAAGAAGAAAATCCCAGGAAGAGGAACAACTGATTCTTGGTGGAGAGAAGTTTTGTATGCGCACGCCATCCCCGGAGAATTACCAGGGCAATGACGCCGCACAGGAGGAGGTCAAACAGACCGAACACAAACCGGTTCTCAACTGTGCGGGAGAACAGTTCAAGCCTTTCCAGAAGCTCCATGAAGCACCTTTTTAGCGTGTCTGATCGTCTTTAATTGCAAGCAATTCATGTGCCTTTGACATTCGAAATTCGTCCCAGTGTGCGCTTTTGTCCCACAGCGTCTTGCGGATTAGCCGCAGATTCTGTCCAGGGCTCAAACCATGGGACAAATGGGGATCAACTGTTGAGTAATGCGCCCCCTGTGACTGAAAGGCAGGTGCTCTTTAACTGCTGATTTCATGACGGATACAACCCTATGCTCCATCCAGGCGAGTTTTGGAACGCCGCTTGCCTATGCAAGGAGGCGCAGTTGTTTTACCAACGAATAATTGATGCTGTGTCAGATGAACTCAGATGAATAACGAGGAAGAAGAATAATGAAGTTAATGGCGAACGTTGTGTTGAGCTTAATTCTCTCGACCACCTTGATCCTGGCTTTCTCCAGGGGACCTGTACCGGGGGTTACTGGCGGTCTTGGCGAGCCCACATGTAATCAGGCCGGCTGTCATAACAGTTTTGAGCTTAATGCCGGCAGAACCTTGGGACTGGGAGATTTTACTATTTCCGGCGTTCCTGAGAAATATGAGCCCGGGAAAACTTACCCCATTACAGTCACGCACACTCAGACTGACGGTCGAGCGGCTTGGGGATTTCAACTCGCGGCGCGGGCGCAGACGCTAGGGGAGCAAGCAGGGCAATTACAACCAGTCGATCGCAACACGCAAATCGTGCTGGACGGCGGTATTCAGTACATCGAGCATACACTGCAGGGGTCAAGCTTTAGAACCTTTACGTTTAACTGGGTAGCGCCCGACGGCGCGACGGGACCTGTTACCTTTAATGCTGCTGGCAATGCCGCCAACGGCAATTCGTCTCCGACGGGTGATTACATTTATACGGCATCTGCCACTAGTCAATCCCCTCAAGCTCAAGATCAACAATTTGCGCAGGTGCAGTACTTACCGCACATTGCAGTTGGAGGACCTTCGCGCGGCATCCATATGAGCACTACTGTATTTCTCATCAACAATACCACTCAAGGGGCTTCGGGTATCGGCGAGTTGTTTAGCGACGATGGCATTCCCTTGCCCCTCCAGATTACCAGCAGCGGCGCCAACAGTTTGTCTGGATTAGGTTCTCGATTCGACTGGAGACTCGGTCCAAGGCAGATGGTGCGTGTTGTTCTCACCATCGATGCTCCGGACCTTAGTGCAGGCTGGCTAAGAGTTTCTTCCGATCTAGCCATCGGCGTAACCGCTGTCTTTCAGTTATTTGATGGCGATCGGCTGATGACTCAGGCCGGCGTCCTGTCTTCACCAGCACGTCGCAGCGCGGCGAGTGTGTACGATCATATTGGGACCGGCACCGATACTGGCCTGGCATTCTCCAATACAAGTGACCAGGAAAATACATTGACTCTTACCCTGTTCGGCGGTCGGAGCGGACAGCAGTTACAGACAACTACTTTGAAGTTGCCCCCTAATGGTCATGTAGCCAAATTCATTTCCGAGCTTTTTCCGACTGCTCCAAACATTACTGCAATGGAGGGATCGGTGTCGATCTCAGGAAGTTTGCCTTTCTCAGCAATGACTTTACGCGTCGACGGAACCGTGCTTACAACATTACCCATTTTATCGGATGGTTCTGAGCAGTGATGTTACGGATCATGTCTGGTCAAGCTGTTAACAACTAAACCAAGTAGGAGGAATAAAGCAATGGGCAAGCACAAGAAGCGAATAGGTATCGGAGCGCTCTCAGCCTTAGTCGCCACCAGTTTGATAATTTTGGGCGTCGGCTTCAGAAGCCACCATCCGTCGGTTGTCAAAGCCGAGGAGGATACCTGGACCACACCAGAAGCAGGGAGGCTGGGGATACGACTGATAGAAACGCGCGACGCCAGTGGGCCACCAGCGTACGACGTTCAAGCCGGCGATCTGCTCTTCTTCACAAATGCCGGCACCAGCTATGGATCGGTGAACACGAGAAACTCCATCGTAGTCATAAATGCTAAGACAAAAAGGCCCATAGCGATGTCGGATCTGGAGCCCGGTTGGTCTCAGAACTTCAGCAGCCATTCCGGAGGCACTTCTCCAAATGCCTGGTATGTCTATTTGCCAGCCATGGGATTCAGTGGCACACCCCAACCTCCCGCGCTTTTGGTCTTGGATGCACGCACTCTAAAAATTTCTCAGATCATTAGGTCTGGCGGTCAGCCCCATCATGTGAAGATCTACCAGGACTCGCAGGGGCACGATAGGGTACTGGTAGAGGATTTCAATTGGGCTGGTCTGGGTGATTTTAAGGGAGCTGGTTTTTACGTGCTCGACCCCTACAGTAACAACCAGGTTGTCGGTGGGATGTCACCTGGCGATGTTGTGGGCAACCCATATGTTGGCCAGACAGCTCCGGATGGCAAATATCTTTATTACTCGATGCCGCCGCCCAACTTTAGACAATTGATACCGTTCATTGATGGCGCCTTGGCGAAGATAAACATGGAAACATGGAAGGTCGAACAGTACATACCGATGCACAAGTATCCTCTCTGGACGGTCTTCAGTAACGACGGGAAGTGGGCCTGGATCACTAACTCTGAGGACAGTGAGGTCTTAAAGATTCAAAGAGGCACCGGCCCTGGGGACCTGGACAAGGTTGTCGCCGAAGTGCCGACAGGACCAGGGCCGTATGGTCTGAGAATGAATATCGACGACACAGAGCTTTGGGTGGCTGACAAAGGGGAAACTTTACCAGGCCAAAGAGGCGTCACTCTCACTATCATCGACCCACAGAACAATAAAATTAAGGAGACCATTCAAACCAACTGCATTACGAACGACCACCTAATCCTGTCCCCCAACGGCGAGGAAATGTGGGCGACGTGCAACCAATCCCATGAGATTGTCGTGCTGGACACTAGGACTCACAAGATTACTGCTCGCATTCCAATGCCCAATGACGGCGATGCTCACGGTGGCTCCTTTGTTTGGTATTTCAATTGGAATAACAGGATAGAAGGCGAGACGGTATCAGACCAGAATGGCCTGCACTTTAGTGCCCGGAATGCTGCTGTTCAGGGAACACCTTGGGACGCGGTCCCTAACTACGTCTATCCTTATTAAGCAATTGGCGGCGCGGCGGTGGCTCATGTGTCATTCAAAGAACAATCCGCCGCAGCGCGGCTTTGCCATGGATAATTGAACAGGATTTTAGCAAGCTCCGGGTTTTGGGCATTAATTGAGATGGGCCACGTCTGAATTTCGAGTGGTCCTCTCCATCCGTAAGAGCATAAGAAAATGATCCAGACGACAACCTCCCGGCAGTGGGTCAGAGCTGCTGTTTTAGCTCTGTTCGGTATTCTGGCCGCTTGGTCCTGGTTGTTTGTAGTCTCGAAGTGGGGACCGGCAAGGCGAATTGATATTTTGACGTTTAAGGCCGGAGTGACGTCACAGATAACGCGCACACTGTTGCAACCGGCTTATCAGGCCGGGCACCATAGTCATGCCGCCCCGATGATGTCCGGCCTCTATGCAACGCCCGAGTATTTCGCTATGACGGAGCAGACACAGGATGCCGCTAAGTACTCGCCGGACAAGTTCCTGGTTTTTTACACCTTTGAGGACATTCATATCGGCGTGCTCCCGAAATCCTCTCCTGAGGTAACTCTTCGCACAGATGAGGGGAGACAGTATACTCCTTTTCAAACTACAGTGCTTAGGGACTCCGTTCATCATCGAGCTACATTGGCGCGTTTTGCTGGCGTGGATGCACAGGGTAAGTCTGTAGTCAGCGGAAACACGCGCTTCCTGGAGCTGACCGCTCACCAACCAGGAGATCACAGTGTGCAGGTTATGCGCTGGAATTTGCCCATCAGCTATCCGGCGAACCTTCAGAAGGGGACTGATATGTCGCTGGCTACCCTGTTGGCGCTGCTGGCTGGCTTGCTCGCAGTGCTCTCTCCCTGCTTGCTTCAGCTTACCATCTATTACACATTCGCCTTAGCGGGTGTCAACATACAGCGGGGACCGGACGACATCGTTGACATCGGAGCGGGGGTGCTTAGAACGGCGCTTTCCTTCATCGCCGGCTTTACCTTTGTGTTTACCGCGGCAGGCGCTCTAGCGGGGCTGGCCGGTGAAAAACTTCAGAGTTCAGGGATACTGGAAGACTGGCAACGCCCGCTGGCTGTTACTGCCGGACTCGGTATCCTCCTCCTCGGGCTTTGGGTAGGTGTGAACTCTGGAGCCCCCGGTCTCTGCAGGTTACCTTTGCCTGCTACGGCGCGCATAGCCAGGACATGGCTGGATAATCTCAAGGCGTTGTTCCTTGGCTCGGCTTTTGCCGTTGGCTGCTCAACATGCTTCGGGGGGGCGCTCTTCATCTCGCTCATGATCTATGTTGGGACGGTCGGCTCCCCTGTACAGGGTGCACTAGCTTTATTCCTCTTCTCAATCGGGATTGCAATACCTTACTTACTCTCTGCTTTCTTCCTGTCTCGAGCCTTAGCTCTTCTAGGCTCCCTGCAGAAGGTGTCGGCCGCCGTGGGTCTGGTCTGTAGCGTAGTGCTGATAGCTTCCGGCGTTATCCTAATAACAGATAATTTCCACGTGCCAAGCAGTTGGCTATATGGCTTATACCTTGGGTTGCAATGAACTCAGCCAGCTATGGCAAAAGTAAAAGTGTACGTGGCCAAACCACTTCTGTAATTGTACGCGATAAGCCTGAGGCTTGCACCATCGATTTGAGTTCACATTGAAGTTTCTCCGCTTTTCACAAGATGGTGAGCGATATGGCGCAGTTAGTAAGGCACCAAGGGCGGCTCGGTTGGGCCATCCTAGTTGCAGCCGCTTTGATCACCGGGTACATCGCCATGAGAGGCGAGATTTTCTCTCGGGTCTCTCAGTCATTATCTGTGATTTCCTCGATTCTTCCGCTGCGAACTGCCACGGTAACGTTGTACTTCACTGATGCTGAAGGTCGATATTTGGTACCTGTTTCTCGCTTCATAAAAGCTTCCTCGAACATCGAGCGAGTTGCCTTGGAGGAGTTGATCAGGGGTCCTGAAAGAGGGAGCGTGCTAGCACCTAGTGTCCCTCGAGAGCAAACTTTAAGGAGTGTCGCAGTTCGGTCGGGAATAGCATACGTTGAGTTGGGTGGCTACCAGGTGGGCGATATGGCAAAAAAAGCGATGATCCATACTCTAACAGACTTGCCTGGCATTCGGCAAGTGATGCTGAGTTGGGATGATAAGGAAACTGAGGGTGCTCTTTCCCGACCACGGTGCATTAACGCCGAGAAGCACCAAGCATCTACCGGCAGCGATAACACAAGACCTGTAATTCTCTATTTTCTTAGTCAAGGTAACCTAGTTCCAGTTACTAGAAAGGTCGGTGTGACCGAGGATCTTCCCCTCGCAGCCTTGCAAGAATTCCTGAATGGTCCACTCCCAGACGGTGGTCTAACGGGGCCTCCATCAGGGATTCAGCTACTCAATTTGCATGTAGCGAATGGAGTGGCTCATGTTCGGCTGAGATTTGATGAGCAGTTGCAAAGCCTCATGGAGAGAGGTGTCTGGAACTTTTATCCTTATCACTCGGCTGTCATCTATACCCTGACTGAGTTTCCTCAAATTCGGCGAGTACAGTTTGACTTTGTGGGCCTCACTCCAGAGGCTGTCGCCGGGTGTCAGACTCCATCTATACCTCTAGCTCGCCCCATGCTACGTGAGCGGAAGAAGGTATGGCTAAATGACTGTTGAACAAGCGGATCACTCGATGGTTTCCATGAGTGCGGTCAAAGACCTGTTTGAAGCCGTCTTTCGCCGGCCACTGTCGGTGTGGTCGGCGGCCCTGCTTCTGGGAACGCTGAATATTCTACTTTTTGCTCTCGAAAAGCCGTGGACCGTCTCTGACGGATTTCGCAATTGGGGCGATTGGGTTTTTCAAACGAGCGGGCTACAGTCCCCCTCGCCCATTTTCCCGCCCTGGCTCTATTCTGGCTCAGTATTGAACATTGGCCTGCTTGCCGGGGCCTTGACATCGTCCTTGTTGAGCCGCCAGTTGGCTGTACGGATGGCCCCACCCAGGGAGCTGGGTAAAGGATTTGCCGGTGGATTACTGATGGGCACGGGTGCCGTTTGTGCCATGGGCTGCAATATTGGCGGATTTTACAGCGCGATTTCAGCCTTCTCGCTTTCTGGCCTGACAATGATGGTGGGGCTCATAGTGGGCGCGTATCTGGGATCGCGTTATCTTCGTTGGGAGGGGATAGATAGGGTTCAGGTAGGGCTAGCGCGAAATTCCTGCGTGACACCGTCAACCAGTCGCACCCTTCAACCATGGCTGGGAGGAGCGTGTCTCGTTCTCATCGCTGCGGCGGTCATGGAGTATGAGAACAGGGATCTCGGCCAGCGCGGCGTTCTGCTCGTGTTTGGGGCGCTTCTTGGCATCGTTTTGCAACGGTCGCGCTTCTGTTTTGAACGAGCATTTTGTGAACCTTTTCTGAGCGGTGCCAGCGAGATGACGCGTGCTGCAGCATTGTCCCTCGGAGTGAGCGCCATGGGATTTGCTGTTCTCAAGAGTACTGACCTTCGCTCGGTGGACACATTCGTATCCCCATCGTTTTGGCAAGGAAGCCTGGCTGGCGGCACAATTTTTGGAGTGGGAATGGCTCTGGCGGGCGGTTGTGCCGCCAGCTCCATCTGGCGCGCCGCAGAAGGGAATGTCAAATTGTGGTGTGCCGTCATTGGCTTTGCTGCGGCAAGCTCTTTTACTCGGCACTTCTTGGAACAAATAGGCTTGCTCGGGTTCTTAGGCAGTTCAATATTGTTGCCCGATTTCACCGGCTGGCCACTGGCGTTAGCGTTGACCATGGCGGTACTAGGAGCTTGGTACCTTTCTGCCGCGTGGAATGAAAAGACACGCATTGGATTGTGGTGACGCGAGGGGGAAAAGGTATGACCTTGCTATACAGGACAGTGACGTTTTTGATTTTGCTCCTGACCTTCGGCCTTTGTCCGTTGGCGCAACAGAACAGCATTGTTAATGAGATAAACCGGCAGCTGCCAATCTTATTGGGGCAGGCCCGAAGTGCCTCTGATCCTCAGCATACCCCGCAGCTTAAAGTGCCTCGAGTTGTGGAAATGGCGAGCGAAGTGATGGTGACAGTCAGCATGCCACTAGTGGGTGACCAAAGGCATTACATTCGCCGGCTGGCCCTGATCGACGAAAACAGCCTTATAAAGGTCAAGTACGTGGCCAGCTTTTCATCGTTGGTTCGTCCTTTGCAGGTCACAACGCTGATCAAAATGGCAACGAACAGCCAGATCAAAGCCATCGCTGAATGTTCGCTTCACGGCAAATGGCTGGGCGTCTCGGACATGATTCAGGTCGGCATCGGTAGTGAAGCCTTGAAGGTGGAAGCTGTAAACACGGCACAACAGCATTTTTCATTGATGGCATGGATGCCCCGCTAAGATTACCAGCGACCCAAGGGACGGCCGGGGCGTGCTGGGCCGCGGGGGCACCTGGCGTTAGACCGAGAGGCTCGCATTTCCTGAAAGCACGGCGATCGAAGAAAGCGATGATCTTGAACAAAGGAACTGTTTACGTGGCGGCAGTGGTACTAGTTCCGCTGATATGCAACAGGGCATGGGCTCAAGGAAAACTGGGGACGATGGCCAGTCCGCTGAAACTGACGGCTGGCGAGTGCAAGACCTGTCACCCTCGATATTACCAAGAATGGAAGCAGTCATACCACGCCAGGAGCGTGGTCGCCATGCAGACTGGCTTCAAAAAGTACATCATCACACAGGAACTGGCCAAAAGGAGGGTCCTGAATCGCGATGAGTTGATGGGTTGCCTGGGCTGCCACGCGCCCGTAATGCGCTTTGCTGCCGATGAAGACCTTGCGCGCTTGGTGCAGTTGGTCGAAACCGATCAGAGAGATGCCCTTGCTGGACTGAATGTAGACTGTGTCGCCTGCCACACTCTTGTCGCCAGCAACCATCCGGAAGCAAAGTCCGCGGGCAAATTGGGTAGGCAGGTTTACTACGGTACGATTAAGAACCCAGTGAGTGCACCGCATGGTACCCAATATGCGGCCAAAATGGAGAAATCTGAATTCTGCAAGCCCTGCCACAGCTACGTCACTCCGGCCGACATGAAGGTCGACGCTGATTGGGATATTGTCTGCGCTCTGACCTATGATGCCTGGGCGGCAGGTCCCTATGGACCGAAGGCCAAAAAGGCCCATTTAAGAGAGTGTCAGAGTTGTCACATGGAAAAGAAGGATGGGAAAGCCGCCGAAGTGGCCAGCGCTACTATCCCCATGAGGAAGGTCTCCAGCCATCTATTTCCTGGCTGGCATGATGCGGCTGTGCTACAGCGTGCTGTGGAAATATACGTGTCAAGTAAACGCGGGACGAAGATTGGCACCGCTGAATTGACGGTCACGATCGATAACAAGGCGGGACACCGTTTTCCAGACACCTGACCGTGGGGAGCGAAGACGGTACTGGATGTTACCGCAAAGGATGCAAACGGGGTTCAGCTATTTGGCGAAAGTAAGACGTTCAACATGATCGGTTACACGCAAAAGGATCAGAAAGGCGAGCAGACAACAGACAATTGGTTGATTCGATCTTGGAAAGACAAAGCGCTTCAGCCAGGCAAGACCAGCCACATCTTTGAAGTCCGGCTTCCTGACGGGGTTGACAAGATCAAAGTGCAGGCGACGCTGACCTACCGAGTGGGCGATGTGGTGAAGCCGATGACGCAGGTAAGCCGAAGTTTTTTGGTTCCTCAGTTGCGTAAGGAGAAAAAGGCCGCTCGCCGTAATTAACGGTAAACAGGGGAACCCAGAAGCCAGGATTGGAGCCCGTTGGCGTGGCAATAGGGGGATGTTGATTTCGATAATGTAAAAGTGACCCGGCTGAGGGGTGAGTGATCGAGTAAAAGTGACCCACCCCAATCGACCTCTGTTAGTTTGCTTTGTTTAGTTGCGTATTCCGGGCAAGTTGTCCACTGATTCCGGGGAAGTTGTCCACCCCCTGGAGCGAAGCGACGCTGGGTGGTTAGTATCCTCTCTCAACTGGACAACATCAGTCAAGAAACAAGAGCACGGTGGTGGTAATCAAC
>JACQSX010000035.1 GCA_016211105.1 Acidobacteriota bacterium
ATCGTGGCACGATCACCGAATTGATCCATCAAATGCGTCTTGCACTCCTGCAGCGCAAGGATGGCATCGGTAAACAATAACTGAATCACTGGACCAGCAGTGAGAACCTCGGTCAGATCCGCCACGCCGAAGCTATCACCCGCGTTGCGGGCCAGATATTGGGAGCGCGCCTGGTTTTCACAAGCCTGGCTTTCAAAGAACACTCGAGTTTGCAGCGGGTCGACCAACACAAAGGGAGATTGTTGAAGCCAGCGGCTGGCGCCGATAATATCGCGGCACACCGCGCGTTCCAGTTCCTGGAAGTAGATCAATTCTTCCGTATCACAATTTCGAACCAGGGCGCCGTTATGGACAATCATCAGATCTCCCAGTCCATACTGGCGTACAATCCTGGCGACATTGCGAAATCGGCGACCTGTCACCAAAGCAATGCGCACGCCATGCTGCCTTAGGATCTCTACTGCTTTGGCGTTGGCAGCGGATATCTGGTGATGATTGTCCAGAAACGTGCCATCCAGGTCTAACGCCACCAATCGAACTTGCGATCCCAACATGCACTAGGAGGTGGAAGTGCTCAAGGCGTGGTCGCGAGCCTTGTGTCTGCGCCTGAAAAGGAACGCGATCCCGATGCTCACGACATACAAAGCCATCATGGGAAGCGCAAACACAAAAAGGTTCACTGCATCTCCAGTCGGAGAGATTACAGCCGCAATGATGAAGATAATTAATACGGCGAATTTGAAATTGTGCAACAAGAATCTTGGGGTAACGATCCCGAATAGCGACAGAAAGCCGATCAGGATAGGGAGTTGGAAGACAACACCCATCCCTACCATGATCAGAGTGGCAAAATCAAAAAACTCGGTCGCCGTGATCAGCGGCTGCAACTCCGGATTAAAATTGATCAAAAAATTCAACGTTCGCGGCAACGCGATGTAGTATGCGAAGATTCCCCCCATCAGAAACAGCGTGCTAGAGGCAAATAGAAATGGGAGCGCGTAGGCCTTCTCGCGCCGATACAAGCCCGGCGAGATGAACAACCAAAGCTGCCACAGAATAAAGGGGGAAGCCAAAAAGATCCCGACCAGCAGGGAAACTTTCATCGAGATGCCGAAACTCTCAGTGGGGGTAAGGTAAAAGAGATCTTTTTGACCTGGTGGGAGGACCTGTCGAATGGGCGCGGCGATAAAATGAAAAAGTTGAACATTAAAGATGAAGCAGATCACGAACGTGATCCCCACCCCCACCAGAGAATAGAGGATCCGCGTGCGGAGCTCTTCCAAGTGCTCCAGAAAAGACATTTTGTCAGAAAGTTCCTCTTGCTCAAGGGGGAGCATCGCTTCCGAATCTCCCCGTTTATTCTCAGTCATCAATAACTCACGTACCAATCAGGGAGGGAACGGCGCGGCAAGTGCGAAGTTTCCCTTCTTCTGAAACATACATTAACCATTTCAAGTTTAGAGCAGGCGCCTTGAAACAGTCAAACCTTCTACAAGCTAACTTAGTACCTCGATTCATAAATACGATAACGTTTGCTGGAATGTAGTTCATGCAGCGATAAGGCTACCCTGGCGAAAGCTATTTTGAGGGTCGCATCTTGCCCCCACACATTTTCCTGCTGGAACATAATCGGAGTATTCCAAGTTCCCCAGCACCTGCTCCAGAGGCAGGCCGAACAAGGCATGGCGGAGAGGGAGGGATTCGAACCCTCGGTACAGGTTTAGCCCGTACGACGGTTTAGCAAACCGTTGATTTCAGCCACTCATCCACCTCTCCTTCCAATGGGTTGCGGGGCTGACCAAGATATCAACGAAAGAAGTTATTCTAGCCGTCCCAGAAGCGAGTTGCAATTACGTTACGAAGTCCAAGTCCAGACAACGACGCAAAGAGATCGCTTTCCGCTATTCAAAAAATCGGAATACAAAATTCGGATAATTGAATTATTGTCAAGATTTGGTCAACACGAAGAACAGGTTGCTTGTCCGCAAAAGCAAAGCCATCCGAAAGAACTTACTTCTTGTGGAAATCTTCTCTTCGATATACACCTTTCGGCCCGAAAATTGCTAAAAAGAAAGAAAAGCAGTTTTACAGCGGGAGGGTACAGCTTATGGCAAGACACAGGAATGTCATGTCGCCGTTGATTCTCTTGGTAATGTTCCTCAGCACGGCGCTTGTTCCACATGCGATCGCGCAGGATCAGCCCAACGATATCACCATAATGATGAAAGGATTTGGCTACGAGGGCCCGGCTGGCGCCTCAGGCCCGCCTCAAGCGCCAGCCATCAGTATCCTCACCCTGAAGAATGGACAGGCAGTCAGGCTGATTTTTGTAAACACAGACTCAACCTCTCATCAGGTGATCAGCTCTTTGTTTGCCGCCGTGGATCATGTGTCGATTGAAATCCTGGATCCCTCCGACGTAGTGGTCGCGACGATCAAGGGAAAAGACGCGGGGGAGATACAACTGCTGCCCAACTGGAAAGCCCGGGTGAGTCTGACTCCAAACTTCCGATCTGTGGAAGAGGGTGGTATCCTCACATTCGAGGTGAGTTGTCACCGAAATCATGGGACCGAGTTTTGCCACTATCTGCAAGGAGTGAAAGGACTCATTACCATCGTCAAAGACGCATCGTCCCAGCCTCCAGTCGAGCCGCCGCCTCCACCCGAGCCACCGGGCTACTACTGATGCCGCGGGGGCGGTGTCAGACTGAGTCAAACACACTCGTCTAGACCGCACGGATAGCTTCAGGAGCTAGCGACTGCGATCGGTGCGCAGATACTCCATGCGGTGGTTCCGTGCAACGACTGCTTCGGGAACAAGATTTGTTCTTGGAATTACAACCGAGAAACTTAACCAAACAGTAACGTATCCGCAATTGGAGAATGTATGAAAAGATACTTTTTCGTGGTCACGCTGCTCTCTTTCGTTTTTCTTTTCCTGTTCGATCTCGCATGGGCAGATCCTCCCGACACGATGGTCCTACGAACGGGTCTTTTGCCGGCCAATGAAGTTCCGCCGGTGACAAATCTGACAGCCTCCGGGTCCATCACGATTACGCTATTTGTTAACCGTGACGACCAGGGTTTTATCACCTCCGGTACCGTGGATTTCGATGTGAGTTTTAGCGGGTTTCCCGCCGGCACAAGATTCACCGGTCTGCACATCCACAACGGAGGGCCGACCATCGCGGGTCCGGTGGTAATCGGCACTAATTTAGGTAGCGGCGCAAACTCTGTGCTCAGCGAAACCGGCACCGGGAAAATATTCCGGCGCGTAGTTGTCGATGGAAGCAACCGAAGAACCTTAAATTTCTTGAGAGGTGTGGCCAGCCAACCCCAGCTCTACTATGTCAACCTCCACACGACGGTGAATCCGGGCGGGGCGATCCGCGGACAATTGGCTCCTACAACACTGGTATTTCGCACCCTCATGGTTCCTGACCAGGAGGTTCCGCCGGTGGCTGGCTTTTCTGCTTTTGCGGTCACTACAACAACTATCTATGTCAACCGCGATAGCACCGGCACCATTGTTTCCGGCACAGTCGACCTAAACCTGGCGTATCAGTTTCCGGAAAGCGTCACCATCATCGGCTACCACATCCATAGAGGGACAGCGGGAACCAACGGTCCAGCCATCATTAGTTCGGGCAGCGGCAGCGGCAACAACAGTGTCACTACGCCGTCCCGCACAGGCAACCTGTTCCGCCGCGTCGACATTCCAAGTACCGACGCAGCCGGGTTGGCGGTGTTGAATGGAATGATCGAGGATCCCAGCCAGTTTTACGTCAACTTGCACACACCGGCCAATCCAGGCGGCGCAATCCGGGGGCAACTATCCGCAAGTACTTACACTTTCTTCAAGAGCATGCACCCGCTTTTTGAAGTGCCACCGATTGATATTTTGGCAACCGAAGGCCAGGCTCTGATCACTGCCCAGGTGAACCGCGACGAGACGGGCAACATCACTTCGGGCAGCGTACTCTTCAACGTCGATTTCTCGGTACCGGCGCCAATGACCTTCGTCGGACTGCACATACACAACGCTCCTGAAGGGATCAACGGACCAGTCGTCATCAATAGCGGCCTGAGCGCCAGCAATAGCGTCACCGTCGACGTGGGCACCGGCAACATTACGCGCACCGTGACCATCGATGGCAACGATGCAGCAGCTCTGGATGCATTGAAGGGGGCACTCGAATTTCCACAAAGGTACTACGTCAACTTGCACACCACGGTCTATCCAGGAGGACTTCTGCGCGCACAGTTAGACCGCACCGTATTAGTGCATCGGGTGGCGATGCGTCCGGATAACGAAGTTCCCCCAGTCACCGGATTGAACGCCAATGCTGCGGCCACCGTCACAGCCAGACTGGCGAAAAATGCCCAGGGGAAAACCATCTCTGGAACGGTCGATTTCGACGTCTCCTTTCAGTTTCCAGCCCCGGCGACTTTTACCGGCCTGCACATCCATAACGGCCCGGCCAGCATCAGCGCTCCGGTCGTCATCAGTTCCGGCATTGGCAGCGGCGCAAACAGCGTCACGGACGAAGACGGAGTCGGGGTCTTATTCCGGCGTGCGACCATCGGCCCATCGTCCGCCGCCGGACTGAGCGCATTAGATGACATGCAGAAAAATCCGGAGTTGTACTACATCAACTTGCACACGCCCACCAATCCGGGAGGGGCGGTACGCGCACAACTGGCCACCAACGTCCACCAGTTTGCCCAGGTGGGCGCGGGAAATGGGTCTTCCACCTCGATCACGCTAACCAACCCCTCTGCCACAACATCCGCCAGCGGTTTTGTATTTTTCTTTGCTCCTGACGGCAAACCTCAAGATGCGATTGTCAACGACGCATCCGTACCTTTTGTAATTCCTCCATCGGGCTCAGTGACTCTGGCGACCAACAGCCAGAGTGCCGTCCGCGCCGGATATGCCCGCGTGGTATCGCCAGATGTTGTGATCCCCAACATCACCTTCTTGCTGCCCGGTCTGCCGCCGGCTTCGGGTGGCGCTTCAACACAGGACGCCTTTACCTTCCACGCTCCGGTATCGCGCAGTACTTCTGAGGGACGGGAAGCAGGAGTCGCCGTTGCCAATGTGTCCACCCAAACGGTCCGCGTAGTTTTCAGCATCGTCGATGCCGGCGGCCGGCGGCCCAGAGCGGGCAGAACGTCGGTAATCCTGGCGCCGGGAGAGCAGTTCAGTCGTTTGCTGGGCGAGTTGTTTCCCGAGCTGGAGGAATTTCAGGGAACGCTGCGAATTGCCGCTCTGGCCCCATTTCCTTCAAAATCTATCATCGTCACCGTTGTTCAATTTGGTCCGGATCAGTTCAGTATTGTCCCTCTAACCTTGAGTACGAAGACTGGAGCGCTGGAGACACAGGAGGGACAATGACAGCAATGAGCTAGGGTCAGCTTGGCCGGGTCACCCGTGCGACGCATTAAGATCTTATTTTTCTTGTTCAGCACTCCGCACTTCAAAAAAGATACGCCTCCGTCGCGTATCTCCGCATCATCCGGTGGGTGTTAAAGTAGTAAGCATTCTTGCCGATGGCGTCATTCATAACGCGAATCCAATCTCCTCGCTGGTCGTAAAAAAGCGGCAGGATCACTTCCTCTAGCTTGCGGTAAAGATCTTCCGCATCAGCCTGATCAGAGCACTTTTCCAGGCTTGCCTCCTGAGGTAGAGCACCGATCGACCACCCAGTGACTCCCTCGATATGACCCTCAATCCACCACCCGTCCAGAATGCCCAAGTTGGGCACGCCGTTGTGCGCGGCCTTCATGCCGCTGGTTCCCGACGCTTCACGGGGCCGCAACGGTGTGCTTAACCAGAGATCCACGCCAGACACCAGCATCAGAGCCAACGTCATGTCATAGTCCTGCAAATAAACAATGCTGGGGACATCCCTCAATTCCCGATGATACCTGAAAATCTTTTCGATCAGTTTCTTGCCCGGCCCATCCTGGGGATGGGCTTTGCCGGCATAGACAAGCTGGATTTTGCGTTTCCGCGCAATCGCTATGAGTCGCTCCAAATCTTGAAAAATCATATCGGCGCGTTTATAAGCGGTCGCACGCCGTGCAAAGCCAATCGTCAAGACCTGCGGATCCAACTGGACGTTCTCCCGACGTCGAATTTCATCGAGCAAGGCCAGCTTTGCCTCCATGTGAGCGGCCCAAATTTCATCTTTGGGAATATGGTCCACTCGCACAAATAACTCCGGCTCGTTGGCCCAGCCTGGTAGGTAACGGTCGTACAGTCGTCTGAAGCTTGGACAGGTCCAAGTAAAAGAATGAACTCCGTTGGTAATTGCATTGAATTCATAGCCCGGATACATCTGTTTGGAAACTTCGCCGTGTCTTTTCGCCACGCCATTGACGTAGTGACTCAAATTCAAAGCCAGCAGTGTCATATTCAGCCGGTCCTCACCGGCCAGATCCTTCAGAACCTTGAGCAGCGTAGCGTCCCCCAGAACCCTCATCACCAGCCCGTAGTCGAACCTCTCGTGGCCGACAGCTTCTGGCGTATGGGTCGTGAAAACGCAGTAATTCCTGACCGCGTCGGCGTCCCACACCTTTTCCTCATCCCAGACAAGCTCCAACGGCCTTTTATGCCGTCGTAATAGTTCCAGAGTCAAAAGACTCGCGTGACCTTCGTTCATGTGATACCTGCGGATCTCCATACCGAGATCCCGCAACATTCGATAGCCCCCCATTCCCAGGATCACTTCCTGTTTAAAGCGGTAGGCAGCATCTCCACCGTACAACACCGCGGTGAGTTCCCTGTCCTTAGGCTGGTTTTCCTCCAAGTCGGTGTCCAAAAACAGAACCGGGACCCCGCGGCCGGTCATGCTTTGCGCGTCATACCGCCAGGCGCCTACTACGACCTTACGCCCTTCAATTGGAACACGCACCTTATTGGGAAGGCGCCGCATGAAATCTTCCGGTCGCCACTCCACCGGATGTTCCAACTGTCCTCCATCCTCGGTGATCTCCTGACGAAAATATCCCTTTTTGTACAGGAGCGTAATTGCAACCAGCGGCATCCCCAAATCGGCAGCCGTTTTGACAGTATCACCCGCGAGTATGCCCAGCCCGCCCGCGTAAGTCGGAATCTCATTAACCAATCCAATCTCCATCGAAAAATAGGCAATGGATGGCTTACGATTTGAACTCATTCACCTGTCACGACTTTGATGTCGACGCAGCCGCACGTCCGGCTGGCGCTTATGAGGTAAGTACTGGAACTTTTTCCGGAGGCGAATTGATGCTTCGATAAATGTAGCGGTAATTGCTGAAACAACGTCCACACCTGAAGAGGTGATCTATGGTCTCGATCACCTCGATATCCTGCAATTGCTTGCGCGCAAGCAAGGAAAGCCTTTCGCACGGAACATGGTTGTTCGCAGGAAAGGTAATCGCAAAGTACAGCTTGCTGGTTACGACAACCGCCATGTTTCAGCCTCTCCAAGGGTCCACCGTCATCTTAGCAGAAACAAAACGCGCGATACAATGTCTCGCGCCCCAGTTTCGAGCCTCTTTTCAATTCTTCTTGAATCAAATTCGAAATAGAATTTCAAGCAAATATTGTTGCAGAAATCTAGAACTTGGAAGCTACAACCAAAGCGGGTAACCTGAATTTATGAGGCGAGAGGACGATATCGACCGCACTGCCGCCAGGATCGCGGAACTTCGTCAAAAAATCGAATATCACAATTACCGTTACTATGTGCTGGATGCGCCAGAAATCTCCGATGCCGAATACGACCGGATGTTGCGCGAACTGCTGGAATTGGAAAGGGCGCACCCGGAGTTGGCATCTCCTGACTCGCCTACGCAGCGCGTAGGCGGTGAACCTCTAGCACGCTTCCAAAAGGTCACCCACCTGGCGCCCATGCTCAGTCTCGCCAATGCCTTCAGTGAACAGGAGGTGTGGGCTTTTCACAAACGCGTCTGCAATCTGCTGGACCAACAGGATGTGGCATACGTGACTGAACTGAAGATCGACGGAGTGGCGATCGCGCTCACATATGGGCACGGGCGTTTCACGCGGGGCGCGACCCGGGGCAATGGCTTGGTCGGCGAGGATGTCACACCCAACTTAAAAACCGTCCGGCAAATTCCTCTACAGCTTAGAGGCGCAGACCATATTCCCCGCATGGAGGTTCGTGGAGAAGTTTATCTGCCGGTATCTGCTTTCCAGGCCCTCAATGAGGAACGCGCCGATCAGGGTCTGCCGCTATTCGCCAACCCCCGGAATGCCGCCGCCGGCGCCATCCGCCAACTCGACCCCAAGGTCACTGCCAGCCGCCCTTTGGCCTTTTTTGCCTACGCCATCGGCTACATTGAAGATGAAAGTCTGCAAACCCAGAAACAAACGCTGGAAAGGTTGATGCAGTGGGGCCTTCCGGTAAACACGTATTTCCGTTGGCACGCTTCGATGGAGGAGGCGATCGCTTTCTGCCGCGAGTGGCAGCAGAAGAGGGATTCACTGAACTTTGAAATCGACGGCGTTGTTATCAAAGTAGACAACTTGGAATCTCAGCGCATTTTGGGCGTGGTAAGCCGCGATCCTCGTTGGGCGATTGCCTACAAATTCCCAGGCCAGATTGCCGCCACAAGATTGAAGGAAATTGGTGTGAATGTCGGGCGTACCGGAGCTCTAATTCCGTTTGCAATTTTGGAGCCGGTGCGCGTGGGAGGAGTCACGATCAAGCTGGCTACCCTGCACAACCAAGAGGACATCCGGCGCAAGGATATTCGAATCGGCGACTGGGTGGTGGTCAAACGCGCCGGTGATGTCATTCCTCAGGTGGTGGGCCCCGTACTGGAACGACGAACAGGGCAGGAAAAAATCTTCCGCTATCCCAGGAAATGTCCCTCTTGCGGACATGAAGTGGTTCATCAAGAGGGAGAAGTGATGGCTTATTGCGTCAACCGAGAATGCTCCGCGCAAGAATTTGAGAGGTTGAAGCACTTTGTCAACCAGAGAGCGATGGACATTCGGGGATTGGGACCTTCCACGCTTCAAAAGATGCTTGATCTTGACCTCATAGGGGATGCCGCCGATCTGTACAACCTGAAAGCAGCGCAACTTGCAAGGTTGCCCAATTTCAAAGAAAAATCGATCCGAAATTTGCTGGCCGCTTTAGAAGAAAGCAAGCAACGCCCCTTTGAAAACGTGCTGTTTGCCCTCGGAATTCGTCATGTGGGAGAAGGCATCGCCACTGTGTTGATGGAAAATTTCCACAATATCGATTCATTAATGCGTGCAAGCGAAGAAGGGATTGCAGCGATCCCCGGAATTGGGCCTGAGATCGCCCGCAGTGTGTCTGAATACTTTCGTGACGAGAAAAATAAACAGTTCATCGAAAAACTCCGGAAAGCGGGCCTCAAGATAGAGATGAAAGAGCGGCCTGCACTCCTGGGTCCACTGAGCGGCAAGACTTTCATCATTACAGGAAAACTAGATTCAATGCCGCGCAGCACCGCCGAAAAGTGGATCGAGGAGCGGGGGGGCATCGTGCTTGATTCCGTATCACGAAAACTTGGTTACCTGGTTGTGGGAGCGGACCCCGGTTCAAAACTGGGCAAGGCGCGGAAACTGGGGATCAAGGAAATCACCGAGAAGCAATTACTAAAAATGGCAGGAGGATGACATTAAAAATCGCTTTTTGAAAGCCCTTACCGCATCTTCGCCAATATCACAAAGACCCTGCGGTTCCCATGGCTGACCTTGTTTTCCCTTCGCCTACAACCCTGTTTGTCGCATTGCTATATCCGCCGGTAGATCCCCGAGAATGTATTGAAGAACTATCAAAGCTTTTTGGTCCCGTCTGCCGTGCCAGCGCGACCTACGCCATGACCGCCTTTTCTAGCTTCTACGAAAAGGAAATGGGAACTGGGTTGCAAAAGCACTTCATCTCCTTTGTGCCCCGCGTGCCAATGGACCAGTTGGCGGAGTGCAAATTAGCCACTCATAAATTGGAGAAGGCATTCGAGCGCCTACCCGGAAGGCGCACTTTCAACATCGATCCCGGGCTACTAACGAGCTACAGCGTTATTCTCTCTACGTTGAAAAACCATGCCCATCGCATTTACCTGCGCGACGGAGTTTTTGCCGAAGTGACGTTGATTTTTCGAGATGGCGCATATCACCCACTTCCTTGGACTTACGCGGACTACCAGAGCCCTCTGGCACTGCGTTTCTTTCAAGAAGCGCGGCCTGGAGGTGCGTCTCACAAGTAGGGCGATGCTCCTCACTTCCCCGTCGCCTTGCACCTGTCCTCCCACCTCCGGGTTACAATAACATGTATGAATCATCGTTGGCTTGTTCTGGTCATCGCGGTGCTGATCAGCAGTTGCATGAATAAGAAATCGGTGAATCCTAAAATCATCACACCCGGATTTCCCGGCAATGCCGGAAAGATTCCAGCCTCGCCCGCGACCGCGAACGCAGAGTCAAATGGCAACCTCATATTTCTTGGCAGCGATGTCGTCACTGTTCCGGCGGGCACGGAATTATCCGTCAAACTGGTCGATGCGATCGATACATCTACCAGCAAGAGTGGAGATGCCTTTGACGCCTTACTGACCAAACCTCTTACGGTGGGAGCAACGCTGGTGACTTCCGTCGGGACTCCATTGCGTGGCCAGATTACGGATGCCACTTCTATAGAAGGCGGAGGAGGCTCTACCTTATCACTCAGCTTGCTGGAGATCATGGTCAATAATCATTGGTTTCCCATCCAGACGAACTTGCTCACGATTGAGGCAAGGGCAACAAGCGTACATGCCATCGAAAACTTGGACTCCTTGAACAGGCCACAATCTGCGACGGAGGATCACTTGCCGGTACGAATCTTGCGTATAAAAGGCACTTCCGTAAGACTTCCCTCAGGCCAGCCTCTGATGTTTTATTTGACCCGGAAAGCGTTGCTCGAAACTTCGGGAATCGGGCACTAGTAAAATGTGCAGCTCATCTTGATTGTGGATTGCCGATTTCGGATTGTAGATTGCGTCATACTCAGATTGTTTCCCGAGGATTTTTGATTGAGATTGCTGAATTAGAGTTCATTTGGAATCGCCCTAACCCCTTTACGGCAGGAGTCAATGAAACGCTCTGAGTTATCATCAGACTTCGAAAGGGAAAATGCCGACATTGCATCGGAATTTAGTGCTTTAATCTATCCGAAATCCACAATCGGCAGTCCGCAATCGAGATGATCATCTACGCCGATGCTGCAACGCGCATCGATCTTGCCGGAGGAACGTTGGATATCTATCCCCTGTACTTGTTTGAGGAATTCGGAATTACCGTGAACGCCGCAATAGATTTGAAAAGCCAGGCGCGTGTCGCAACGCGGCACGACCGCAAGGTTGTTCTGTACTCGGAAGACCTGGACCTGATTGAAGAAGCCAAATCATTGGAGGAGCTACGCCCATCAGGCGCAATGGACCTTGTGGCCCGCGTGCTGAAATTTTATTCGCCAGGACAAGGTCTGGAGGTCACCACCTGCAATCATGTCCCGAAGGGTTCAGGGTTGGGAGCCTCCTCCTCTTTGTTGATCTCTTTGTCAGCAGCGCTGATTCATCTCACGGGCAAGACGGTCGATCCAGAGAAGGTGATTGAGCAAGCCGCAAACATTGAAACGCAGTCGATCCGTATCCCAACCGGCAAACAAGACTATTATCCTCCCATCTACGGAGGATTTCACGCCCTCCGCTTTGAAGCCGCGGGCGTACGGCGAGAGAGATTGAAACTTTCAAAAAAGTTTCAGACTGCACTACAGCAACGCTTGGTACTCAGCTTCACCGGTGAATCTCGCTTCTCCGGAACAAGCAACTGGAACATGCTGAAAAGATACGTCGATCAAATTGGAGATACGGCGGCAAGAATAAAACAAATCAAACAAACCGCGATCCAATTGCGAGAAGCCTTATTACAGGAACGACTGGAAGACGTTGGGAGGCTCGTGGGTGAAGAGTGGATAAACCGCAAGCAACTGGCCGAGGAAGTGACCAATGCGCGCATCGACTCCATCATGAATGCCGGACGAAGGGCTGGCGCGATTTCGAGCAAAATCTGTGGCGCCGGAGGAGGTGGATGCATGATCACCTTCGTCAAGCCGGGAAGACGCGCGGCTGTAACTCAAGCATTGACGGAAGCAGGGGCCAGGGTATTGGATTACCGGTTCCGACAATCAGGTGTGCGAGTTCGTATCGAGCGGCGAGGCGAGGCGACATGTCACTTAAATCCAAAATTCTTGCCTCCTTAGTACCTCGATTCATAAATACGGTGACGTTTCCTGATGGGGCTTGCAAGGCGAGATCCAGGAGCGAGGAGGAGGCGATGCAGGGGACATCGGCGACGACGAGCGACGACGAGACCGCCCGCAAGCCTCATCAGCCCGGAGGGTTACGGCGGGATGGCCCCGCTTTCTTTGTCGCGAAATCAGGCCCATCGCGCTCGAAACCAACGTTATCGTATTTATGAATCGAGGTACTGAGCTAGAATGATAGCAAGGAGCTGCTTATGCGTTGCTTTGCAATTCTGCTTTCACTCCTAATTTTCACTTTCACCCAACCCGCCGGCCAGAACGCAAAAAAGGACACCAAAACCGCCAAGGAGCAGGAGGATAACTACTTTAAAGAGTGGTTGAACGAGGATGTCGTCTACATTATCACTCCAGAAGAAACGGCCGTCTTCCAAAAGCTTTCCACGCCTGAGGAGAAAGAAAATTTCATCGAACAGTTCTGGGCAAGGCGGGATCCGGATCCCAGCATGGCGAACAATGAATTCAAAGAGGAGCACTATCGCCGGATTGCTTATGCTAACGAGCGATTCGCCAGCGGTTTCCCAGGGTGGAAGACCGACCGTGGGAAGATTTATATCAAGTTCGGCCCTCCGGACGAGATTCAATCCCACCCTTCCGGAGGCAGCTATAACCGAGCGCCCTACGAGGGAGGAGGAAGCACGGCGACCTTTCCTTTTGAAGTGTGGCGCTATCGCCATATCGACGGCATCGGCGACGACATCGAAATAGAGTTCGTGGACAAGACTCACAGCGGCGAATATAAAATAGCGCTCTACCCGGATGAAAAAGATGCACTGTTGTATGTTCCCGGAGCGGGCCTGACTATGTCGGAGATGTTAGGGCGGCGCAGCAAGGCGGACCGCGCCATTTTCAATGTCAGTAAGTACACCGACCCCGCCTACCAGGTAGAAGAGGGAATGCGCGCCAAAGACGCGCCCTTTGAACGGTTGATGCAGTTGGTGAACCTGCAGCGCCCTCCCCAAATTCGTTTTGCCGACCTGAAACAGGTAGTGGAAACAAATATCACCTATCAACTGTTTCCCTTCCGTGTTTCCCACGATTTGATTCGCCTTTCACCGGAGCAGTGTCTGGTACCCTTGAACGTAGAAATCTCAAATCACGACCTTACCTACAAGGCGCTGGAGAACGGTTACAGCGGTGCCACGGCCAATATTTACGGCAGAATCACCGGGTTGGGAGGCAAGACGGTACAGGAATTTGATGATGTAGTCAGCGTCGATGCCGTCCCGGCAACTCTGGAGCAAAATAAGAAACAGAAGTCCATGTATCAGAGAATGTTGTTGCTTGCCCCAGGGCTATACAAGTTGGATTTGGTCATAAAAGATTTGCACAGTGGAAAGATCGGAACCATCCAGAGCCGCATCTCCGTGCCCAGTGGAAACGACCCTTCGAAATTGGGCACTTCCAGTCTTATTCTGGCCCGCAGCATTCGCCAAGTAGGAGTCCCCAAGGTGTTCGAGCAATTTATTCTCGGCGATCTGAAAGTGATCCCCAACGTAGAGCGGGAATTTCAGCCCAGCGATCCTTTGAACGTCTACTTGCAAGTATACAACGTGGCCGTTGATCCAAAGGAACTCAAACCAAGCGTCGGCGTCACGTACGAAATCACCGCTGGAGACAAAGTGATCCAGCAGGTGATCGATGACCATGGCGCATCAGTGGAATTCTTCAGCGGCCAACGGGTGGTGTTGGTAAAGGCTCTTCCAATCGCAGAACTGAAGGAAGGGAGCTACCGGGTTCGCGTTTCGATCAGAGACAAGATTGGCAACAAAGAAGTAATCGCCGAGGCGCCCTTTCAAGTGAAGGGAAGCTGACGGTAACGCCGAATTTTCGATGTCGGGCAAGGGACGAAATGGAGGGGCAGACCACTCATTCACCGTTTGGAGCTACCCCAGGGTATTTTTGGAGAAATTGTGAATGAGTGGTCTGCCCCTCCGTTTCGTCCCCTCATTTCTGTCCCCGCATTCTGGGTCGCTTCCTGAACAGACACAGAGCGACAACGAGCCCCAGCCAGTAAAGGCTGGAAAACGTCAACCCTTGCAGGAAGCCATTCGGGAGATAGCGGAAGCTTACACGATGCCTTCCTGCGGGTAACCAAATTCCCCGCAGTATGCCGTTGCATTTCGCAACGGGTGTTTCCAACGCGTCCACATACGCCGACCATCCCTCGTCGTAGATTTCGCTAGTGAGCAAAAACGCCGGCAGGGTGTTCTCAATGTCCATTTCAATCCGCCGGTTATTCTCCCATAGCACACGCAACTGTCCCCGTACCTCGAGCGCTTGCTTGGAGAGCAAACTGACTTCGTCCGGGAGCTTATCGCGCTCGCGTGGCTCCAGGGCCACGGCATCGGGCCGGTAGGCCTCGCCTTCCAGCCAGTCGCTGAAGTGGATGCCGGGCAAAACTTTCACGTTGCGCGTCAGTTGAAATCTTGGAAGACAGGAAAAGCGCTCGATCATAACCGGCGCGCCTACCATGTCGCGAGAAAACTGATAGCGCACGTTGAGCTGATCCGACACGCGGTCCTCTCTCTGGTAAAAGGCTGCGTACGCAGCAGGAACGGTCGTGCTGTAACCGCCGGTAGCGCGAATGCGGTGGACGAATTGGAAATTTGGAGGAAGCACCGCGTGTTCATCATCCCATCGCCCCTCTGCCTTCAAGACATACACAAATTCCATCAGCCTGCCGGACCGATAGACGGATTTCGGGAAATAGTTAAGTTTTCCGTCCGCCGCTGATCTCGGCAATATCAGCGTCGTATTAGCCGCGGACAAATCGATCCACATGACAAGCAGTATCAAGCTCGCAAACAGGCTTGCGCTCCGATGCCGTGTCAGGCGCCACAGCAGCAAGCCCCAGGCGGCAAGCATCATCAGCCATGAATAATACAAGCGCGAGAGATAACCTGCCGTCGTGCCAACGGTTGCCTCCGGCCGCGACACACTCCATAGCGTCAGGCCCAACAGAACGATGCCCGTCACCGCTACAAACACTCCGAAGATGCGACACAGCTTTCGTAGCGCCCGCCGGTCTCCACGATTCAATTCCCCAAGGAGCTTTTCCGCGCCCACTCCCGCCAACATCGCCAGCCCGAAATGGAATGCAGCCAGCATGTGCGCGCTTGCACTCCCGACACGGACAACGGGAAACTGTAACAACAGCGGCCCGCGTACTACGAATCCGGAAACGGAGACCAGAAGCGCGAATCCTGCTAAAGCTGCAAAGCGCCAGGCATCTGGCTTCTTGCCGCGAACGAACCCATAAACGGCGAGAAGCAGCGGCAAAATACCAAAATAAATGTCCGACCCATCTCGGGTCTCGCCCGTGGGGAAGAAGAGCGAAAATAGGGAGTGCGGTTCTGCCTCGGAGTTCGATTTCATTGGGTCCATCGCGACAGGGGCACCCGACGGGAACGGTCCCCCCTCCCAGCGAAGGGTCATCTTCGAGTAGGAATAGGCCGGGATCAGTTGCACGGCAGCAGCGAGAAATGCTGCCAGCAACAGAAGCGAAAACAGCGTCAAAGCGCTTCTTCGACCCACCGCATCGCATGGGCGGAGCAAGTAGAGCAGCGTCCAAAACGCTACCGTCAATCCAATATAAAGATCGAGCCCACTAGGATCTGCCAAAAATCGCATTCCCCAAGCCGCGCCCGCGAGCAACGTGAACTTCAACTGCTGGCGGACGCTGGGCTGCCGGAAAGCTTTCGACAAAAACAGAAAGACAACCGGCAACCAGAGGGAACCCTGAAAAGCATCCACTTCCAGGACAGCGCGTCGCGACGCGTAACCGGCAAACACAAAAGCCAGGCCAGCAATGACGCTGCCCATCCTCTCCAGTCCCCTCGAGCGAGCGCAGCGGTACATTCCCCAGGCCCCAAAGACAAACGAGAGGAGGATCCACAAGTGTACCCAATCGACGGAAAGCATGTCTCGCAGCCGGCCCAGATAAAGAAACCAGCTCCAGGGATAGAAAACGCCGATCCGGGAGTCGCCGACAAAGTTTTTTCCAGAGTACGAAAATGGATCCCATAGGGGAAGCGTATGGTTGTTTTGAACTTCGTACGCAGCGAAGTGGTACTGGGGATAAAACTGCGCGCCCCACTCCTGACCACAAATCAAGCTGTGTTGCCCGGAGAGAGTGATCTTCCAGAAAAAGAGCGCGGTAAATCCCAGAAAGACCAAAAGCGGGAAAAGCTGGCGCCGTCGCACGGTGAGAACTACGTCAAGGCTCGTTCCCCGGGCTTACCGGCAATGACCAGCATAATGTCATAGCTGTTGAGCACCACGGAAACATTGCCTTGGCGGGGAAGGGAAGAAAAACAATCATTGCGTGACACGTCATTGATTGATGTGATGCAGCACGCTCATACTTGCAGTGACGAACGGAAGCATCCCTAGCAGTTCTCCATTTCGCAGCCTCAGGCCTGTGACGAATTATACAGGTCGCGTCCATTCGACGCATCTCTGTAACCCAACTCTCCCGATCGAACCGCCGAGCCGGTTCTACCCTCGAGGGCAACCGTCGCCCTTGAAGCGCAAAAGATCCTTGCGCGAGATCGCCCAGAAGGCCATCAAAGATACGATACCCGCAATGATTCCAAGCCAGAAGCTGACGGGAATGTATCGCAAAACGATCGTGTGAGTGCCTGCCGTAGGCACCAGCAAGCCAGCAAAAATTCCATTGACTTGAAAAATGCGAGTCCGATTTCCATCAATCCACGCAAACCAGCCGGGATAATAAGGATGGCTGGAGGCTAAAAACGCCGGACCCTCTGTTTCAGCAGTCACTAACAATTTGTTGCCGCCTTCATAACGGGCTTCAATGCGACGCGGAAGGACAAACTCTTGACGGGGCACCGGCTCCGGATCGTTGAATAAGGCAACTTGAGAAAAGTCGATCCTGGGGTCCTGCAGCCGGGTCCAGAACTGATCTTGAGAGGTCTGCTCAACTCGCCTCACGCCCCAAAAGAGACCAAAAGTATTGGGATTCCGATAGACTACAATCTCGTCTGAGCTGCTTAATATTTGCAGGCTGGAAAAAGCCTCCTCGGGAAACGAAAGACTCCCTCGAGGAGCAAGTACGTATTTCACGTTCAAGAGGTTCAAGGCGGTTGAAGAAAAGAATCTCCAATCAACGGTGCCCGAAGTAGTCATATCGCCGGCCAGACGAGCGTACTCACGGGGAACAAGCGGCGCGAATCCCGAGATACTTGCCACTCCTTGCAGCATATTGACGTTCGGCCCCCCAATGGAAACATACCTGCGGTGCCAGTCGGAAGGATATTTTTCAATAAAGGCCGTCCAATTGTATGGGCTGCCAAAGGCGATGCGAAACGATCCTTCGTTCTTGAACAGATTGAGTGGGGAATTGAGAGTTTGCCGAACTTCTTCTGCCGGCGCGGCAAATAACCAGCCTCGGTATTCCCAAAAATGAGTAAACACAACAACAACAACCAGCAGCGCCACTTGTCTGCCCCCTCCACCTTTCATCAAAAAATATGAAATCAGCAGCATACCCGCCAGCATCACCAGCAGCAACGGTAGAAGCGGTACGAGCTGCAGTCGAACTGTCTCCAGATTCCAGGGCAGGACGTCTCCATGCGCGGCAGCCGCGTTCCAGAGTTTCTCAAAAATTCGCTCTTCCATCCGGTAAAAGCACACGTAATAAATCACTGGGATCGACAGCAAAACAATCCATCGGGTCGGTCGAGACGCTGCTCCTCTTCTTTGGATCGCATTGACACCATAGCCAGCTAACAAAGCAAGCGCCAGATCGATCGCCACGCCATTGCGAGTGGGGACACGAAAAAGGTTATAGCCAGGCACCCAAAACATCCACCGGTACAGAACGGTGGTGTTTCCCAAATAAAGAATGGAGCCGAAGATCAACAGAAACGTCCAGAAGCGTGTGTTCTTGCCTGGAGACAACCACCACCCCAAACCGGCAAGCAACAAGACTAGCAAACCCACATCCAACATCGCCTCTGAACCCTCATTGGGAAAGATCCCTGTCATACGTGTGGATATCATCGAAACTAAGAGGCTTGGCGGCGGCAAAGATCCCGAGCTGAACATTTCCCAGTTCATCTGGCGCCGGGTGCTGTGGCTCATCAGTTCGCAGGTGGGTAACAGTTGGAATGCGCTCAGGAGGGCCCCTAAGCCATAAATTGCTATGACTGTGCGCAAAAAAAAGCCCCTTTGACCGGAAGACGCAACAAAAAACAGCAGATACGCAACATAAAAAAGCGAGTAGAAAAGCGCATAAAAGAAAAGCTGAGGATGACCACCCATGACGAGAAGGATCACCACGCCTGCTCCACCTAGAACGGTAGGGTAAGACGCACTCCGAACCGCTCTTCGCAAGACATAAAAGAGCAGCGGAAAGGAAGCAGCGGTCATCAGAATCATCGTGGTTCCCTGATGGCCAATCATGAACCCACAAAAGGCAAAAGACATCCCGGCCAGAAAACTGGCCTCGGGCGTCAGTCCTTCTTCCCGTGCTAGAAGAAACATGGAAAAGGCAGCAAGGCTGTAATAGAGGAGAATCGTCAAGTTAACAGCCGCCAGCGGCGAAAACAGAAGGAAAAGAAGCTTCAAGGGATGAAAGACGCTCGCCTGGGGCTCAGCAAAAAAAGGGTAACCCCCAAATATGAGGGGCGTCCAAAAGGGGGCACGCAGGCTCTTCCATTGCTCAGCGGCATAGGTCCAAAAGGGGATGGTGTGGACGAATGTGTCTCCATCGCCAAGGAGTAGCTCCATCCTCGCTCCCGGTGAAAAGAAAATAAAAGGAGCAACTATAAGGCCGACAACGTACAACCAGCTTCGGGTAAAAAGTTTTCGCAGCTTCTGATTCACAGTCCGAAGTGATCTTTTAGCAGTAAAGAGCTCTCACATCTGTTGTCCGTGCGCCGACCCGCGCTATGACGAACTGCAGTCGGTCGTCGCGAAATAGAACTCTTCAGTTCACTACTTCTTGGCAACGGCAATCAGAGAGAGCCTGAACGGCAGTCTAACCTTTTTCTCCAGCGCCAGCAACCAGACCAACATGTCCATGTTGTACACCTCGGAGGAGATGTGAGAGTGGATCGAGTCGTTGTAGCGGAAAGCATCAGGCAACCGTTTCAATGCGAGGTACAGGTAACCGTTTTATCCCTGGGGATTCTTGAAGGAAAACTTGAGGATTGCCCAAATCGCTAATATCCCATCTTTCCAACCGATTTTCTTCCCCTCGGAATAGTCGCGTCCGCTGTAGGAGATGGGAACTTCATAGATGCGGCATTGAAGTTTGGCTACCTTGACGGTGATTTCAGGTTCGATATTGAATCGGTCGGACTCAATTCTTATTGATCTCAGGATGTCAGCCCGAAAGACCTTGTAGCAAGTCTCCATGTCAGTGAGATTCAAATTGGTAAAGGCGTTGGACATCGTGGTAAGAAATCGGTTGCCCACGGAATGCCAAAAGAACAGCGCCCGGCGCGGAGAGCCCATAAAGCGCGAACCATACACGACATCCGCTCGACCATCGAGGATCGGTTGTACCAGCCTAAAATATTCCTGGGGGTCGTATTCCAGATCAGCATCCTGAAAGATGATCACATCCCCCTTGGCCATCTCGACGGCCCACCGTATTGCCGCACCTTTGCCCTTATTTTCCTCCTGAAAACCAATATCAATAGAATTCACCTCGGAGAGAGATGTGAATTTTCGCCGCAGGTCTTCGTCGTCATTGAGTCGATGCAAAAACTCCCTCGTACCGTCGGTGGAATAGTCATCCACAATTACGATCTGCTTCGGCAAATTTACACTGCATACCCGACGCAGGATTTCCTCGATCGTCTTCTTTTCGTTAAAGACAGGAATCAATACACTGAGAGTCCAGAGCTTTTTGCCAAGATTCATGCAGTTGTGAAAGACCTCTTCTAGAAAAGCAGACATTATCTCACGCTACACAGTTTCATGAAGCGCGACATTGGCTCGGAACCTGTAAAAATTCGGACAGGTTCCTAACTTGGTGAGTCCACTTTGCGAGCCCTAGATAAGGGTGATTGCTTGGACCGCTTTTTTTAGGTTGGAATTGGAGAGATGAAATCCGAGCGCGGGCAAAAAATGCTTGCTTCTCAGAATCTACCTTCACAACGGCCAGCGGCCCCACAAATATCCGAAGTCGGGATTCGCAGCCACGACGCTTGGCTTGGCCCGGTAGCTTACGTGGCTGGGTCGCAAACCCATTAAGAGACTGTAGAAAGCCGCTGCGTCATCGCCAAGCTGCGTCGTTGCCGCTCCAAACCGAGCATCTCGGGCCCAGCGATGCGGGTTATGGCGCGCCTACGCGAGCATCCTTACGGCTTCTTCTCTTCGCCCGCCCGCGGCGTGATATGTAACTTGTCGAGGTGGTGGGCTTCCTCATGCTCGGACTTAAAGCCCCAGTAGAGGACTGCAACCACAATAATAATGCCAACGACGATATATACTATTGTCATGGCGTTAACTCCTTATTCCTTGCACGTCAGAAAGGGCCAGATGGAGCACGAAGAAGGGACACTCTGCAAAACGCATCATTTTGCCCTCCGCTAGTCTGTCGCTACTTGTTATACTAATGAAAACACCAGCAAAGTGCGAGCAAAATCGAATCGACTCTTGAGACCTGAAACTTTCTCCTACCGAGGCTATCAGGCCCGGCTATCTGCTGTTCCATCAGCGAACAAAGGGATCTATTTTTGCCAAGCATGGGTTTTTCTACCTGGCCAGGAAGATCGGGGGGAGGTCGTCTCTGGTCACAGCCCCTCGCTGGGATTCGCCCGGCAAGATTGCTTTGCCCGCGTAAGAGCGAAGATCGACGGCTGGCTGGACTGAATTCAGATTCCGAAATCCGTGACCCGAATTCACATCCTCGCCCTACCGATCTCGTCAGTTATATTATTGAGAATTGCAGAATATAGTTCAATAGACTCAGAGAATGCTCTTACGCTTGGAAAGAACACAGAAGAGTTTTGGCGAGCAGTCGTTATTCGACTCAATCGACTGGGTGATCAACAGCGGCGACAAAATCGCGCTGGTCGGCCCCAACGGTTCGGGGAAGACGACGCTGCTGCACTTAATGACCGGAAAACTCACTCCTGACCATGGTCAGGTGATTCGCAAAAAGCGCCTCTCCATTTGCCATGTGGAACAGGCGGAATTTCGGGCTCGGAGCGCAGGCAATATGACCGTGTTGTCTCAGGCGCTCTCCGTGTTTGGTCCTCTCACTGAAATGGAGCACCGAATTTTGGACCTGCAGAAGCAGATCTCGGAGCAGCTCAACCGCTCGAGCGCCGCATCTGAGGAATACGCGTACCTCATCGACCGTTTTCGGCTGCTCGGTGGATACTACTTCCGCAGCAGAACCGAAAGCATCTTGCAAGGCCTAGGGTTTTCGCGCGAAGCGATTCACTGGCCCTTAAGTCAACTCAGCGGAGGACAACAGAGCCGCTTGAAGCTGGCGCAGGCCTTGCTCTCACAACCGGAATTGCTGTTGCTGGACGAACCGACCAATCACCTGGACCTCGATGCCATCGAGTGGCTCGAAGACTATCTGCAGGAGGCGAATTTCTCCATCGTTCTCGTCAGTCACGACCGGTTTTTTCTTGATCGAATCGCAAAAAAAACCATCGAAATTCACAACCGACGTCTGCGCCAATTTTCCGGCAATTATTCCTTCTATCGGAGAGAACAAGACTTGCTCGAGCAGCAGCAGGCGGCCGCATTTAGACGTCAACAAGAGCAGATCAACAGAACGGAGGAGTTCATTCGTCGCAATATCGCGGGGCAGAAAACCAAACAGGCGAAGAGTCGGCGCAAAATGCTGGACAAACTGGAGCGCGTGGCTGCGGTGGAGGTCGCCGAGCCCTTGCGGTTGGAGTTCCAGGAAGCCCCCGGATCCAGCCATGTGGTGATGCAATGTGAAACCTTGGCGGTGGGATACGGGAAGACAAGGTTAATCGAAGGGATTCATTTAGTGGTCGATCGCGGCGCACGCTTCGGCATCGTAGGAAGCAATGGCGCCGGCAAGACAACCTTACTGAAGACATTCTTGGGGGAGGTCCCGCCATTGGGGGGGCGCCTGGAGCGATCCGCCGACTTGACATGGAGCTATTTCTCTCAAACCCAGGAAGGCCTGGATCCCCAGAACACGATCCTGGCCGAGGTTCACGGGGCGTCTCCTCATTTGACAGAAGGGGCCGTGCGCAGCTATCTGGCAGGCTTTCTATTTCGAGGAGAAGAAGTCTTTAAGCGTGTCGCCGTCCTCAGCGGCGGTGAACGAAGTCGTGTCGCTCTGGCGAAGCTTTTGCTGCGTCCCGCTCATGTACTGTTACTGGACGAACCGACCAATCACCTGGACATCCCTGCGCGCGAAGTATTGGAAACGGCATTGCAAGCCTTTACTGGCACATTGTTTGTCGTCTCCCACGATCGTTATTTTTTGAGCCGGCTGGGAAGCGAAATTCTGCTCGTGCGCGACCGGCAATTAGAGAGGTTTGCGGATCTGGAAAGCTTTGAAACGCGCCGAAACGGGTCTCGAGATGCACATCAAGCTTGCGCCTCTGCCGACAAAGGTGAAGCCGTTGTAGCGAAGCCGGCCAAATCCAGAAGCTCGCTATCCAAGAATGAACAAGCCCGGCTGCAAAAAGTATTCCTTGCGCTCGAGGAGCGCATCCATCAACTTGAAGCGGACCGTGATCAGGTTAGCGCCCAAATGCAGCAACAGGGAGCGCGGGAATTTCAAAAATTGAACGAGCTAGCAAACCGCTATGAAGCGCTCGATCTGGAACTCTCCTCCGTGTATAGGGAGTGGGAGGCTCTCATGATACGGTCGGAAAGCGGAAGCTTTTAACTATGGGCCCTCGGGCGGTGTGGGGCCTCACACGGAATTTGCGACTCTCGTTTGACTTTGCATGCCATCCTTTCTAAAATGGGCTTAATAATCCAACCCTTTTTCTTGGAAAGGATGTGGCAATGGTAAGAGCTGGCTACGTTTACACTGCTCTTGTTTTTTTAACCGCATCCGTCTCCCTATTTAGCGCCGACAAATCAGACACGCCATCACCTCAACGGGCTTCCATCTTCCGGAGCAACGTGGAGATGGTGGTAATCCGGGCCTCGGTAACCGACGCACTCAACCGTTACGTCGTGGGGTTGGAGAGAGAACATTTTAAGGTGTTTGATAACAAGGTGGAACAGACCATCGCGCACTTTTCCAGCGATAACGCTCCTTTAAGCGTTGGGATTATCTTTGATATCAGCGGCAGCATGGCGAATAATCTGCTCAATGCCAAGAACTCGGTCGTACGATTTTTGCAACAGGGAAATCGCGAGGATGAATATTTCCTGGTAACGTTTAATGAGCGGACGATGCTGGTTCAGGACTTCACATCCGAGAGTGACGCCGTCCGTAATGAAATGCCCCTGGTCCGTGCCAAAGGTAGAACAGCGCTTTACGACGCCATCTATGCCGGGTTGCAAAAATTATCCGAAGCGCGCAACGACAAGAAAGCCTTGGTTGTCATTACCGACGGAGAGGATAACAGCAGTCGTTACACGTTCTCCGACGTCAAGGACTTTGCCAAGGAGTCAGACGCTCAAATTTATGTAATCGGAGAAAAGGGCGATCTGGGTTACGGTCGTCACATTATCAACGAAATTGTCAGTCTCACGGGTGGTCGCGCTTTCTTTCCCCAAAGCCTTAAATCGCTGGATTATTACTGCGACCTGATCCACACCGAACTACGAAACCAATATGTACTTGGCTATGTTCCCAATAACGCTGCCCACGACGGCAAGTGGCGTAAAGTGAAGGTCCAGGTACAACCCCCTGAAGGCCTTCCCAGGTTGAGTGTCCATGCCAAGGAAGGCTATTTTGCCTCCAAGAGATGACTCCCGGTAATCATCGGATAACGGCAACAAGATTTTATCCCACATCTAATGGCTGGGCTCACTAAGCATCGTGACATTTGCCCTATTTGCGGATCGCGCCACAAGCAAAGATTCCCCCGCGCGGCCCGAGGTTCAAGGCATTCCCGCCCCGCCGATCTTCGTTTATTGTATTAGTTCGTAGAACTGAAACCTGACCAGTTACGTAAACGGTGGCTTCAACATGGATACCTATTCTCTTTTCTTAAATCGGGTTAACGAGTTGTACTACCTTCGCACAGCAGCCAACATCCTTTCTTGGGATCAGGAAACCATGATGCCAGCGAAAGGGGCGGCAGCGCGGGCTAAGCAACTTGCGACGATCAGCGCGCTACACCACGAACATCTCACGTCCCCTCGCTTTGGCGATCTCCTGGCCGAATTGCAAACCAAATCACTTAACGCTGATACTCAGGTCATTGTCCGTGAGATGGCGCGAGACTACCACCGAGCGGTCAAGATCCCAACCAGGTTAGTCGAAGAGATGACCGAGACGACAGCCCTGGCCTATGAAGTCTGGAATCGCGCGCGGCAGCAGTCGGATTTTGCTACGTTCGCTCCATGGCTAGATAAGATTTTTTCGCTGAAAAAGGAAGAGGCCCGTTGTCTCGGATTTGAAAAGAGCCTGTACGACGCCCATTTGGATGACCACGAGCCGGGTCTCACAACCACGATGGTGGAGCTACTTTTTGCGCGGCTACGACAGCAGCTGGTCCCCTTGGTAGAGCGTGCCGAAGCCAGGGTCGACAAAAAAGAGGACGGCTGGCTGTGTGCCAGCTATCCGCTGGTTTTGCAGGAGCAATTTGGCCGCCAAATCGTTGAAACAATGGGTATCGATTGGCAGGCTGGCCGCCTGGACGTTTCCCCTCACCCCTTTTGCGGAGGCGCCGGGCCCAGCGACGTGCGTATCACAACCCGATATAAGGAAAACGATTTTTTGGTTTCGTTGTTCGGCATGATCCATGAAGCGGGACACGCTTTGTACGAACAGGGATTGGAGGGTGAGTATTTCGGCACGCCTTTGTGCGATACCGTTTCTCTCGGAATCCACGAATCGCAGTCCCGACTTTGGGAAAATCAAGTCGCGCGGAGCGCTGACTTCTGGGAATTTTGGTTCCCTCGGCTCCAGCAAACCTTTCCTGAGCAAACGCGAAATCTGAAACTGGAAAGATTTTATCACACCATCAATCGGGTGCGACGCTCATTGATCCGAGTGGATGCTGATGAATTGACCTACAACCTTCACATTATTCTGCGCTTTGAACTGGAGCGCGCCATTTTTGAGGATCAGATCTTTGCAAGAGACCTGGGCACGGCGTGGAACGAGAAGATGAAGCAATATCTGAATACTGTACCGTCCCAGGCCGCAGAAGGGGTCCTACAAGATGTCCACTGGGCTTCAGGATTGGTGGGATACTTCCCCACTTACGTCTTAGGTAACCTTTACGCCGCCCAGTTTTATCGACAAGCAAACATAGAGATTTCTGATCTGAAAGAGAACATTCGTAAAGGCGTCCTGAGCCCTTTGCGCGCGTGGCTACGCGAGAAAATCCACCGCCACGGCCGTCGTTACAGCGCCTCTGGCCTAGTAGAGCGGGTAACCGGAGAGCCGCCCACTGCTGATCATTTCATCGACTACCTCAAAGGGAAATTTGGATCGTAACGGTCGTCGAAGGTTCGATCGTCGAGAGTTGTGACTTTCGACTTGTGACTTTCCACCGTCAGGTCGTGGCGCCACTACAACTGGATCCTGCTCCCGCAGTGCACCCGTAGCAGTGCCGCCCGGTGACGATCCGACGGTGGCTTAGCCGCGCCACGTCAAAATCGGAAATATGACAGGGCGCAGAGAAGCTGACCTCCAAACCCAGCATCTGGTTGAAGTCGCAGTCGAACAGTCTTCCGTCCCATCCTATGGAAATCATGTTACGGCACATAAGTCCGCTGATCGTAGTCGGATTGAAAGCCTGGACCAGTCTTTCCATATAACGCTCGTAGTTACCTGACTCGAGAAGGAACTCCAAGAAGCGGCTGATAGGCATGTTCGTGATGCAGTATAGGTGGTTAAACTGAATTCCAAATTTTCGGTGGAGATTGCGCTTGAAATCTTCTTCCAGAACCTTCTGGCAAGCAGGCAGAAATGCGCCCACAGGGTTGCAGACCAAATTCAGCGCCAATTCGCTTCCCGCTATCCCATATCCCAGCCTATTCAAATATTTCAGCACGTCGATGGAGCGTTGGAAAACCCCTAAGCCGCGTTGCCGGTCCGTTTCCCGTTCCTGGTAATAAGGTAGAGAGCAAAGGAGTTCCACTTGGTGCGCCGCCAGGAACGCCGGTAGATCTTCTTGCCCTTTTACTGCAAGCACCGTTAAGTTGCATCGATCCGTCACATGTCGGCCGAGAGCGCGAATTTCTCCTACGATCCAACGAAAATGTGGATTCAATTCTGGCGCCCCGCCGGTAATATCGACTTTCGGTATGTTGGTGCTTGCAAGCGCTCGGATACATCCAGCCATCGTCTCGCGCGACATGATTTCTGTGCGATCCGGACCTGCATCCACATGGCAATGCGCGCAGAGTTGGTTGCACTGCTTTCCGACGTTGATTTGAAAAATTTCTACTTCACCTCCGTGCAAAGGCGATTGCCCGAACTGGCGTAGCGTTTTTTCAAAAGGAGGAATAAAGCTTGTCCGGTCTAGAATACCGACCTGCTCTGGAAGAGAAGCCAGAGGAGACTGCCGCCGCAATAGGGTGCCTTTACTCATACTCAAGCACAACCCGTCGAATTACGGCATTTCAATTTTTCCCACAAGGTTGCGCATCTGAACCCCATGGACTAGAGAAGCGCCACCGCGGATTGCCGCCGCCACATGCAGCGCCTCGGTCATCTGCTCCAGATTGGAGCCTTTTTCCAGGCACGCATGGCTATACGCATCAATGCAATAGGGACACTGTACCGTGTGCGCCACGGCCAAAGCAATCAGCGCCTTCTCCCTTTCCGTAAGCGCCCCTTCAGAGAACACTGCGCTATACCAGGCGGAAAATTTTCGCCACAACTCTGGGCTTTCTTTTCCGATCTCGGCAAACTTACCCAGATCCTCTCGATGATAATAATGTTCCATAAGCCTTCCTTGTCGGAGATCAAATACATTAGACTAAAGTTGTCAGGCGATTCGCGCTTTCGCAATAATCAGGACCGTGGCGCGTAATATCCGCTGCGATGCTGCACGCGTACCTTGTCTCTTTTGACGCGGATCTGGATGCGACGGAACGTGCCGTCTCTTTTCTGATTGGTAGAATAATAGGAAATGTTGTATTGCTGCTTGAGCGTGGTTAATATTCCCTGAAAAGCGCTGGTAATTTCAGGCATGTCCAATTTAGGATTGTAGAATCGACCTCCAGTTTCCTTGGCAAGCTCTTTAAGGGCACCAAAATCCGAGCTGAACTCTGATGATTTGACACCAATCGCGAAAAGAGTCACGTCGTTTTTTTGGGTTGTATTGATCGCTTCTTTCCGAGTAATCTTGCTGGAGGTATCTTCTCCGTCACTTACAACCAAGATCACTTTGCGGCCCACTTCCGTTTTGAGCTTTTCTTCTGACGCCAGATAAATGGCATCGTAGAGCGCGGTGCTCCCCCCGCCTCTTAAGGATTGCAGTGCCCCTTCGAGCCGATGGAGATCATCCGTGAAATCCTGCGCAAGCGCCACCTCGCTGGCAAATTCGATGACTGCCGCCAGATCCTTTTTCGGCCGCAAAACCTGTGTGAAGAAATCGAGTGCGATCGTTCGCTCCATTCCCAACTTGTCTTTCACACTTCCACTGGTGTCCATTAGCAGAGCAATGGTCAGCAGATCCGCTTGCGCACCGCCTTCATAAGCAAAGAACTCAACGTTTTGCTTTGTGCCGTCCTCGTAAATTTCCACATCTTTCTTGCTCAATCCCTTGATATGTTCACCTTTCTTGTTGAACGCGCTGAACAAAACATTGACCAGATTGACCTGTGCCCGAATCACCGTTTCTGATTGTTGGGCGAAGGTACAGGGCAGGAACGTGATCGCCACACAAAAGACAGGGATAAGAATTCTGCAAACTTTCATCAAACTACCAACGCAATATCCTTAAAGTTTCGCAAACCTTGGGCGAAAACGGAAACGTAAAAAAAGCAACCGTGGACTGCAACACCGGAATCTTCCGTTACACGCAACTAGCCGTTCCTGACCCTGGCAATTTCCGCAATCGCCAGGGCGTCACAACGTTCATTCCACTCATCACCGCTATGGCCTCGTACCCAGTACCACCGAATCTGGTGTCGCGCAACCTGCCGGTCTAAGGCTTCCCATAGATCCCGGTTCTTTACCGGCTCTTTATCTGTCCGCCTCCAGTTGTTGCCTTTCCACGCTTGCAGCCATTCTGTAATGCCACGCCTGAGGTATTCCGAGTCGGTATGAAAATCAATGCCGCAACTTTCCCTCAATTGCTGCAACGCGCGGATGGCCGCCGTCAGTTCCATACGATTGTTGGTCGTGAGTTTCTCGCCGCCAGAAATCTCCTTCTTATGCCCGCCATAGACAAGGACCGCTGCCCATCCCCCGGGGCCGGGATTTCCAGAGCAAGCCCCGTCCGAGTAAATGCGGACTCTTTTTTCATACCTAATTCTCTTTGAGACCTTCTCTGACGGCATTGTAACCCGATGACGCCACCCCCCACGTGTGCACCAAGGGTCCCTGTCGCGGGACACTGCGGTGCTATTGCATCATGTTCCTTGGGTGGTCGGGATCCGGTGTTTCACCAAACGTGGTCGCCTCATCACCCGGAAGCTGTCACCCGATCGGCGGCTCTGTGGAGGAGTTGCAGGAAGTTGGACGATTGAATAGCAGAAGTCTTGCAGGATCGTGCTACGCGCTGATCCTGGCAGCAGTGCTTTCCGCAGAGTAGACCTTCGGTCTTGTAAGAGACGGAACACCTCAATCGGGTCCGCTAGATTCCAAGAAAGTTTTCAACCGTCGCGATCGACTGGGATGACGCAGCTTGCGCAAGGCCTTCGCCTCGATCTGACGAATTCTTTCCCGCGTGACCGAAAACTTTTGTCCTACCTCCTCCAACGTATGTTCGCTGCCATCTCCAATGCCAAAACGCATGCGGATCACCTGTTCTTCACGTCCGGTCAGCGTCTGTAACACAGAGGCCGTTTGCTCCTTTAAGTTGATATTAATCACCGCTTCGGCCGGAGAAACGATCCCGCGGTCCTCGATGAAGTCGCCTAGATGGCTATCCTCTTCCTCCCCGATGGGTGTTTCCAGCGAAATCGGTTCTTGGGCAATCTTCAAGATCTTGCGCACCTTGGAAACCGGGACATCCATCTTCTTGGCGATTTCCTCCGAAGTCGGTTCGCGACCGTACTCCTGCACGAGACTACGCGAGGTACGGATCAACTTGTTGATGGTTTCAATCATGTGGACTGGAATACGGATGGTGCGCGCCTGATCGGCGATCGCCCGGGTGATTGCCTGACGAATCCACCACGTGGCATACGTGCTGAACTTATATCCACGGCGGTATTCAAATTTATCCACTGCCTTCATCAAGCCGATATTGCCTTCCTGAATCAAGTCAAGAAATTGCAACCCGCGGTTGGTATACTTCTTCGCAATGGACACGACCAGCCTCAAGTTCGCTTCCACCAGTTCCTTTTTGGCGATATCCGCTTCCAGTTCACCGCTCTTGATGGTGGCCAAGGCCCGCTTCAACTCCGAAGCGGTCTGCAACGCGATCGCCTCAATTTCCCGGATATCGTGACTTACGTGACGTAGGCGCGCCTTAATCTTCTTGGATTCCTCCAATTTAAGCGGGCTTTCGTGCAACCGCTGTAGTTTCCGCGCTTCACGTTCCAGCGCCACCACGCGGTTGACCGTGGACTTAATTACTCCCACCAGATGTCGATGCGTTGAAGCAGTCAGATCTAAGCTCCGAATGTGGTTGGCCATCGGAATGCGAAAGCGCGCCAAACGGCTGAGTAACTTCTTGTAACGAGCAGACCCCTTGCGGACACCCTCCAGCTTCCTGCGAACCTTGACCGCTTCTTTTTCGAGCTCAACGATTTGCTTGGTCACCTGCAGCGTCCCATTCCGGTGCTGCTCTAACATCTGGTCGGTGATTTCCTCTTCATTGATAGCGATGAATTCCTTGATTCCAAGTTCACCCTTGCGCAGAGCCTCTCCCATTTTCAGAATTTCGTTGACCACGACAGGGGAACGGGACAAAGCTTTGGTGACGGTCTTCTGGCCACGCTCGATGCGCTTGGCGATTTCCACTTCCCCTTCACGACTCAACAATGCAACCGTACCCATTTCACGCAAGTACATGCGCACGGGGTCGTTGGTCTTGTCCAGCGCCTCGGAGCCAAGCTCCGATTCGCCTTCTTCTAATTCTTCCTCGCCCAGCTTTTCCGCTTTTTTCTGAATCTCTTGAAATCTGGCATCCGAGTCCACGACCTCGATGCCGGCAGACCCAAACAAGTAGAATATATTGTCCAGATCTTCCGAAGAGTTAATGCTGTCGGGCAGAACGTCATTCACCTCGTCATAGAGCAGATAACCCTTCTCTTTACCTAGGTTGATCAGTTCTTTTACTCCGTCGTATTTATCTTCTATGGACAAGGCCAACACTCCTTCCTGGTTCACAGCCGGGAACCAGCATTTCAAACGATTGCTTCCAAGTATAACGAGAAACGCGATCGATGCGCGTCTGCCATACGCCTTACGTGAGTAGCTGTAATTGGCGACTTATCTCCAGCTTTTGTTTATAGAGGCGGTCAATCTCCTCTAGACACCGGTCTTTCTCAGCTTTCGCTATGCGCGACTGCAATTCTCTCTTGGCATTCTCCAAGTTAAGTTTCTTTAGCGCCTTCAGACAATTGAGCGCATCTGCTCGGTTTGGTTCCGGATCCTCGGAAGAGGTCAAGACAAGCTCTGAAAGTAGCTGCTTCTCTTCTTCTTGTTGCAGCGCGTCTTGCAGGCTCAAGAATGTTATATCCCGACTCCGCTGATAAAAATCCAGCAAGAGCCTGAAAATTGGCTCCGTTGTCAGGCCCTTGAAATCGTCAGCTTGGAGCAAAGGTAACACTTCGCCCCTTGCCTCTCTCGACTCCAGCACCAATTTTATCAAACGTTGTTCCGTTTTGGTAACCACCTGCTGTAGCTGGATTCTTATTCTCGCGTCTCCTTTTCTCTCCGTGGCAACCTTTCTCAATTCGGCCAATATCACCGAGCTATCCAGCCGCAGTTTCTCGCCTAGCTTAGACACCGTTTCCGAACGCTCGATGCGGTTGGGCAAAAGAGCAACGTAAGGAAGCAAGCGGTTCAAAATATCAACTTTACCTTTTGGACTTAACGCACCCTTCTCGGTTCTGACCGCCGATTCCAACAGAAAGTCAATGTAAGGCACCGAATTCTTCAACTGGCTTGTATACGCATCAACACCTTCCTTTCGGATAAAGGCGTCTGGATCCAGACCTTGCGGCAACGAGACCACGTTGACCCGGAATCCTTCCTGCAAGAATAAGTCAATCGACCGACGGGTAGCCAAAACTCCAGCGGAATCTGGGTCATAGTTCACAACAATGTTCCGTGTATAGCGTCCTATCAACTTTACCTGATTCATTGTCAAACTGGTTCCAAGCGAAGCCACTACATTGCGCACGCCATTCAGGTACGGCAAAATCAAATCGAAGTATCCTTCCACTAGGATCGCGAAATCCTTCTGGCGGATTGGTTCCTTCGTTAGATGTAGGCCAAATAGATTGCTTCCCTTCTTATAAATAGATGTTTCTGGAGAATTCAAGTATTTGGGAATCCCATCCCCAAACACTCGACCTCCCAGGGCAATCACCCGGCCTGTAAAATCGAGAATCGGGACGATCACCCGCCCCCGAAATTTGTCGTGGAACAAGCCGGAGCCGGTATTCTTGAGCAAACCACAAAGATCGATTTCCAATTCTCGGAAGTTTTGTTCTTTTAGAAACTTCAAAAGCGCATTGCCGGTTCGTGGCGCGTAGCCGATGCGAAATTGGACAATGCCCTCCCGATCAACGCCTCGTTGCCGCAAATATTCCAGAACCGAGTCGGAGGTCTCATAGAGACACCGCTGATAGAACTGAGTGGCACGCTCCATGATGGAAAAAAGTCGATCTTTCTCATGAGCCTGTGCAGGCAACTGGCTCCGCTGCGGCAAGGGTATGCCTGCTTTTTGTGCCACTGCTTTCACCGCCTCCGGAAATGACAAGCCTTCAATCATCTCTACAAACTTAAAGACGTCTCCGGAAACACCGCACCCAAAACACTTAAAAATCTTTTTACTTTCGCTGACGTAAAACGACGGGGTTTTCTCACGATGGAACGGACAAAGGGCCGAATGGTCCTTCCCCGCCTTCTTTAAGGTTAGGTACTCGGAAAGGACATGTACGATGCCGACGCTGTTCCGGACCTCTTCAATGAAGTATTGATCCATGCGCAGCGACAACTCTCCCACAAGTATGGCTTATTATCGTTTACGATCCCTGGGAGGTCAAGGTGCCAGTGGCAGCTAATGGCAAACCAAACAGTTCCCTCCGAAGCAGCAAAGCGTGGGCATGGGATCGTTTCGCAAAATCGAAGGCCGGGGCCGGAAACGGATCGCGGACAGGAGCGACGAATGACAGCAACCTACCTCTACCTGAGCTCCACGATTGTGATTGCTGCACCACCCTCCTGGTCATCGGCAGGGCGCACAGCAGCTACATACTGGTGAGCTTTGAGGAAGTCACGCAATGCCTTGGCCAAGCGGCCCGTGCCACGACCATGGATTAAACGGACCGAGTCATAACCCTCCAACAACGCCTGGTCGAGGAATTTGTCGACGCGAGAGAGGGCTTCATCCACGGTTTGGCCAATCAAATTCAATTCTTGGGGAGGGTGCTCTTTTGTAGCCGGGGTAAAAAAAACATTAACCGGCAACGGCCGTGCTGATTCACCAGATTCTCTCGCCTTTTTTAAATCGGATAGCGGTACTTGTACGCGCTTACCTGCAACTTCCACCACTGCCTGCTTCCCCTCCATGCCAAGAAATATGCCCGATTGCCCCAATGAAATCACCACTACGTACGCGCCTGGGTCAGGGGCCGCTTCGGGCTTGGCATCGTCTGCCCTGCCCGGAGCAGCTTTTTTGGCCTCTTCGCGGAACAAGTCGCGCAGCACGCGGGCCTTCCGCATCTGCAAATTCTTCCACCGATCTCGTTCCATTTTGTCCCTGGTAGATTCCAGTAGCCGCTGCAGGGCTTTCTGAAATTCAAGTTCCAAGTCGAGCAATTTCACTTCCAACTCTTGTCGCTGTCGCCTCGCATTCTGTTCTTGTTCCAACAAAAAGCGCTGATGGTCCTCCGCTGTTTTTTCGTTTTCACGCTGCATACGCGCTCTCTCTTCCTGCAATTCATCCCACTGCCGACGCAAACGCAGCAGATAGTTTTCCGCTTCGGCCTCTTGTGTCCCCATTTTGGAGCGGGCCAGATCGATCACCGCTCTGCTCATCCCGAGGCGCGCCGCAATACTGAAAGTGTTGCTTTGACCCGACAGCCCCGGAAGCAGGCGAAAAGTAGGGCGCATCGACTTTTCGTCAAATTCCACCGCAACGTTTTCTGCAAACTTCTGTTCTTCGGCAAATACCTTTAATCGATCAAGATGCGTGGTGACCAACACACGCCCACCACGCTCTCGCAAAGTCTCCAGGGTAGCCAGAGCCAGCGCGCCTCCCTGAGTCGGATCCGTCGCTGTTCCAAGCTCATCCAACAGGACCAGCGTCTCGGGCTTTGCCTCTTGCAACAGTTTTTGTATCCGCAACACATGGGAGGAAAATGTGGACATGCTTTCCTGGAGCGACTGGTGATCTCCGATATCCGCAAGAATCTCCTTGAAAATGGGCAGTCTGGCTTCGGCGACCGGGACATGGAAGCCGCATTGGGCCATCACGGCCAGCAACCCTACAGTTTTCAACACCGCCGTTTTTCCTCCGGCATTCGGTCCACTGATGATCACGATGTCGGTTCCCGCCTCCAACCTCAGGTCGATCGGGACGACATTTTCCCACCCAAGAAACTGTATCAACATCGGATGGCGGGCTTGTTTTAACTCTATGGATTGGTTTGCGCCACACCCCAGCGTGGGTTGCACTGCCTGCTGCTGCAAACTCAAGCGGGCTTGCGCTGCGGTACCGTCCAGATCTGCCAGGTTTTCTACCACCTTACGGAAATCATGCTGTCGCGATCGGAGTCCACGTGTGAGATCGGCAAGGATCCTCTGCACCTCAATCAATTCTTGGTCCAAGAGATACGCAAGATCGTTGTTCAGGCTGACCACCGATAACGGTTCCAGAAAAACAGTCGCCCCCGAAGAAGAAGTGCCGTGCAACACGCCTTCGATTACATTTTTCTTTTCAGCACGGACGGGGATCACATAGCGTCCATTCCGCTCCGTGATGTAGTTATCCTGCAAAATCTCAGAGCGAGAAAAATATTCTTCCAGTTTCTCATTGAGCTGGTACCGCAGGCGAGCGATGCCGGTTCGAATTTTTCGGAGCTCCACGGAGGCCGCGTCAAGAACCCGCCCCTCACGGTCCATCGCCTTGTGCACCTGAGATGCCCAGCCGCTCAGGTCGGGTGTTGCATCCAGCACTAACCAAAGTAAGGGGTAGTGGCTGGCAATCGTTCCCATTGCCGCCCTGATTTGCTGGACGCACTGAACATAGTCCGCAGCCAGAAGGATCTGTCCAGGTTCGAGTGTCATCTCTTCCACGGCTAATGTGGACCACAGTGCATCCGCATCATCGAGTTCTGCAAATGCAGGTTGCAAGTGCACAATCCAACTTCTCGCCTCCGAAGTTTTTTGCTGCAGGCGTTCGACCTGGTCCAGATCGGCAAGCGGGCGGAGTAATTCAACGCGGCGTTTTCCCAGCGGAGTACGGGCAAAGCCTGCAGTCAGTCGCAGCACCGCGTCAAACTCCAGTGCCTGGAGGGTTTCGTCATCCAACATGAAGAGATTCGACACTCGACATTTTCAGTTTCTCTTCCGATTGATCAAACTCGCCACATAGCCGGCGCCAAATCCATTATCGATATTAACCACGGTCACATTGGAAGCGCAGGAATTCAACATACCCAACAACGCCGCGATTCCGAAAAACGAGGCGCCATAGCCGATACTGGTGGGCACGGCGATTACGGGAACATCCACCATTCCGGCCACGACGCTTGGCAATGCCCCCTCCATCCCGGCCACAACAATGACTACACGACAATCGCTGAGTCGCTGACTTTTTTCCAACAGCCGATGCAAACCGGCAACGCCCACGTCCAGCAGGGTCTCTACCTGATTTCCCATGATTTCGGCGGTAACCGCAGCCTCTTCTGCAGCCAAAAAATCTGCAGTTCCGGCAGAAACAACTGGCACCGGGCGATCGCCATAAATGGTCCCGTCCCGGTGCACCGAGATGCAACCGGAATCAGGATAAAAATGGGCAGCGGGTTCCAAGCGTCTGATTTTGGCAAAAACTTCCACGTCCGTGCGGGTGATCAGGAGATTTGGGTTCTGTGCCAGCAGGCTTCTTGCGATATTGACAATCTGACTGGGTTTTTTCCCTTTTCCAAAGATTACTTCTGGAAAACCTTTGCGCAGGGCGCGATGATGGTCAACCCGCGCAAATCCCAAATCTTCTGACGGAAAATGGCGCAATCTCTCCATCGCAGTATCAATGGAAAGCTGTTTGCTTTGGACCTGCTTGAGGAGTCTGCGGAGACGCTTCGGATCCATCTTCTACGAGGCCGCGCCTGTAAGGGGCACAGTTGGTGACGACCAAATGGGTCGTTTATTTTCTAATGCTTCCTCACTTATCGATCGCGACCCCGTTGGGGGATGGGCCCAGCAAATGTATCCGCCGAAGATGCCTTCGGATTGCTCGTGCGAATACTCTATACCTGCTGCTTTACTTCGTCTTGGCTCTGTTTTTGGTCGCGCAACACTGCCTTACGGCTCAATTTAATCTTGTTCTGAGAATCCACGTTCAGAACCTTCACCAGAATCTGGTCTCCAGGTTTGCATTCTTCGCGGATGTCGCGGATGCGATGCTCAGCGAACTCAGAGATGTGTAATAGGCCTTCCGTTCCGGGCAGAATCTCGACAAAGGCTCCGAAGTCCATCACCTTCGTCACTTTGCCAAGGTAAGTCTTCCCCACCTCAGCCGTAGCAGTCAGTTCTCGAATCATGCGAATCGCGGCCTCTGCTGCTTCTCCGCCGACGGATGCAACGTTGACGGTGCCATCGTCTTCGATGTTGATCTCCGCGCCGGTCTGCTCCTGGATTCCGCGGATCACCTTGCCGCCCGGTCCGATCACAGCCCCGATCTTTCCTACTGGGATTTGTATCTGCACAATGCGCGGCGCAAGCACAGAGATATCAGCACGCGGGCGAGAAATTGTTTCCAGCATCTTGCTCAGGATCGTTAAGCGCGCTTCTTTTGCTTGTCGTAATGCCTGCGACATGAGGGCCGCATCAATTCCGCCAATCTTTATGTCCATCTGCAGCGCAGTGATGCCCCGGGTGGTGCCAGCTACCTTAAAATCCATATCCCCATAGTGATCTTCGGCACCGGCAATGTCTGTAAGGATGACACACTCGTCCCCCTCCTTGACCATACCCATTGCAATTCCAGCCACCGGGGCCTTAATAGGCACCCCGGCGTCCATCAGAGCCAAGATCGCTCCGCAGACCGTAGCCATCGAACTGGAGCCATTAGACTCCAAGATGTCCGATACCACGCGCAAGGTGTATGGAAACTTATCTTCGTCAGGGAGAACTCCTGAAATAGCACGCTCGGCCAGGGCCCCATGCCCGATCTCGCGCCGTCCTGGGCCACGCAGGAACCCTACCTCTCCAACGCTGAAAGGGGGAAAATTGTAGTGCAGCATGAATTTCTTCGAATACTCGCCCAGCATGTCATCGATCCGTTGCATATCTTCGGCAGTGCCCAACGTCGCAGTTACTAGCGCCTGGGTTTCGCCGCGCGTAAATAATGCAGAGCCGTGAGTGCGGGGCAACAGTCCAACTTCGGCCGTGATCTGACGAAGTTCCTTGAATTGGCGGCCATCGGGACGCTTTTGGGTCTTGAGGAGATCGTCACGGAAAATCCGCTCCTTCAGCTTCTCAAAGGCCGTACTGACTTCGAGTCGCTTCTTAGGGTCGTCTGCTGGGTAGCTCTCAACGATCCTGTCATGTGCCTGGTTCATCAGCGTCTCGCTAATAATTTTGCCGCGAGTGTAGAGTGCCTCCCGGATCGAATCACGCGCTTCTTGTTCCACTTCCGAGAGCAGCGCCCTGTCCAGCTCCTCTCGGACATATTCTCGTTTGGCAACACCAAGGCGCTCATACAATTCTTCCTGCAGTTTGACCAGTTCTTTGATATGGCCATGCCCAAACTGTAAAGCTTCCACCATCTTTTCTTCACTCACTTCGTTGGCGCCCGCTTCCACCATGACAATGGCATCTTTGGTCCCAACCACGACCAAGTTTAAACGGCTGGTCTTCAACTGCTCAAACGTCGGGTTTAGTATCAATTTTTCCCCTGACAAACCGACGCGCACAGCGCCGATCGGGACATAAAACGGGATGGGAGAAAGATATAGCGCCGCGGAAGCTCCGCAGATGGCCAGTATGTCTGGATTGTTGTCCGGGTCGGCGGACAACACCATTGCAATGATCTGTGTTTCATTCTTGTATCCTTGTGGAAATAAAGGACGAACGGGACGATCAATCAACCGGCTGTTCAGAACTTCCTTTTCCGTGGGTCTCCCTTCTCGCTTGAAAAAACCGCCGGGAATTTTTCCGGCGGCATACGTATACTCGCGATAATCACAGATCAAAGGAAAGAAATCAGCTCCCTCCTTCACCGTCAACGCGGAACAAGCGGTTACCAGAACCACCGTGTCCCCGTAGCGCACCATGATCGCGCCGTCGGCCTGTTTTGCGACTTTTCCTGTTTCAATATGGAACTCGCGGCCACCGAGGTCGATGCTCGCCTTTTGAACCATCAGAGCCTCCATGCTCTCCCTTCTTGTATTGAAAGAAATAAACTCATCAACATCTCATTATAACCCACGGGTATCACGACCTCTGTCATTGCAACTCCCGCAACTCCGTCCATGTCTCCCGTATGGTCACTCTTCCGGAAAGCCATTCCCCACGTAAATCCTCCCAATGACGATAGGGTTGCAATCCACCGTTGTTTGACACACTGTCGAATGTCCTAGGCCAAATTAACGGTTTACGTCCACCCATCCACTTCCAGAAAACCAGCAGACGGCACCGGCATCAAAGTTGTCCACATCGGAGTGAAACCGGCAGCGCCAGTTGTGTTTGCGCTCCGCTGCCCTCTGCAGCTCATCCTTCTCAATCGCTTGCCGCCGGGAAATCTTGCACGAGACGAGTTGGGGAACAGAACAATCCGAGGATGGTTACTTGCGGATACCTAATTTTTGGATGATCTCCTTGTACCGCTCGAAGTCACGCCCCTTCAGATAATCAAGAAGTCGGCGGCGCTGTCCCACCAGCTTCAACAAACCGCGGCGGGAATGATGATCCTTCGCGTGTTTCTTGAAATGTTCCGTCAGGTAACTAATCCGCTCACTTAACAGCGCAATCTGCACCTCCGGAGAACCGGTATCCCTTCCATGTTTCCGGTGGGAGGTAATGATCTGAGCTTTCTGCTGCACCGATAAGGTCAAACGATTTTCCTCCAATATTTCCCCTGCTACTTGATCCAGTTGACTAATCTATCATGCAGGCAAGCGGTGTTCAAGCAAGATACGGGCGAGGCAACGTTTACACCAACACAATCCTAGGATGGATTCTCGATCCCTCAATCCTTCCCAAAGCGATTAATCTCCCTTCTGGGTCACAGAGTCGTACCCAATCGTTCAAAGCACCTTCCTTCCACGGAAGATCTCTGCCGTGGCGAACCGAATCGATCTCCTCTCCCTCAATGACGCAACGCGGAATCTCCGGTAGAAGTTTTTCCAGGGGTATCAAGCACAACGCCCAATTGGTTTCCTCTCCCGGAGCGGAGAGGTCTATTGCCTCTGCCAAACGATAGGGCCCCGCAGCAGTCCGATGCAGTTCCGTCACCAGGGCGCCGCACCCAAGGGTTTGACCAATGTCATGGATCAAAGAACGAACGTAGGTGCCCGAGGAGCAGCGCAGCAAAATTTCTACTTCTGGCAGCGCTATCTGGCAAACCTGTAGCACAAAAACGGAGACCTTGCGCGGAGCACGCTCCACCGTTATTCCTCTCCGCGCCATCTGATACAGTTTCTTACCGCCCACTTTTATTGCGGAGAACATGGGCGGAATCTGTTCTAGCTCGCCAGTAAAAGAGTCCAGCACCCTCTGCAACTGCTCAACTGACACATCAACCGACAAGCGTCGTGGCAGTATATTCCCCGTCACGTCCATCGTGTTACTCTCCTCGCCCAAACGGAAACGGAGTCGGTACTCCTTATCCATTCCGAGGAAGAACTGCGAAAGGCGAGTGGCCCGACCGAGCAACATCAGCATCAATCCGGTGGCAAAAGGATCTAGCGTGCCAGCGTGACCAATTTTTTTTATTCCAGTCTGTCGTCGTAGTCCGACCACGAGGTCATGGGAAGTAATGCCTGGAGGTTTATTCACCAGAAGCAGGCCGTTCATCCCACGAGCGGACGGAGCTGCTTCAAGACGGTTTCCAGCACATCCTGATAGGAGCCACACAGCTCAAGCCCTGCAGCATTGACATGCCCTCCTCCTCCAAAGCGCTGAGCCACGGCGGACACATCAATGTAACCCTTGGATCGGAGGCTGATCCGGAATTTTCCGTTGCCACTCTCCCGAATAAAAGCGACCACCAAGACATCCTTAATTGATAGAGGATAATTGACCAAACCTTCCGTATCCGCTTTGTTTGCTCCTGATTGCCGCAGTATTTCTTGGGTCAGCCGGATCCAGGCAATTCGCCCGGAAGGATCCCTTTGCATCGTGCCAAGCACCATGCCAAGCAGCCGTATTTTCTCATAAGGATTGCTGTTATAAATAATTTGCGCAGCAAACGTCGGATCTGCGCCAGCACGCACCAAGGCCGCAGCTACCTCCAAGCTCTCGGCGGTCGTTGCCCCGTACTGAAAGGATCCTGTATCGCTGAATAGCGCGACGTAAAGATTGGTAGCAATTCGACGATCCAATGCAATCCCCGTTTCGTGCAACAGGCGGTATATCATCTCCCCCACAGCCGCCGCAGAGACATCGTTCCAGTTCAAGAGTCCGAAGTTTTGATTCGTTACATGATGGTCAATATTCACCACCCGCAGTCTCTCCAGGCCTGCCAGTTCAGGCCGCCCCACATCGCCACATTCCAGGACGAAAGCTCCATCGTAATCCAAGCGCGGCACCCGATCGGCAATAATAATTTTTTCAACGCCCGGCAACAGAGAATAGGTGGAAGGGTGTGAGTCATGATTTACCACATCTACCCTTTTCCCAATCGACTCGAGCGCCAATGCGAGGCCCAACTCGCTCCCCAACGCGTCTCCATCAGGTCGGGCATGCGACGTTATCAAGAAATACTTATGCTCTCGAACGAATTGACTGATCGCTGACAAACTCATGAGTCATCCTCGCCCTGGATTCGTCGCAGCAACGTCTCTACACGTTCTTGACTTTCCATCGATGGATCCAGGTAAAATGCGAGATCCGGGATGTGTCTTACATTGATCTGCATAGCCAGTTCCCGGCGCAAGTAGCCGCGCGCTCTCTTGAGCGCGCGCAGGGCCTGTTGCTTTGCTACTTTGTCCCCTCTTACTTCCACATAAATCTTCGCCAGCTTTAAGTCACGGGTCATTTCTACCCCGGTAACGCTGGCATTCTCAATCCGCGGATCCCTCAGACCATAGGGAATCATCTCCATGATCACGTGCTGAATCTCTTCCGCCAAGCGAATCTGACGGTGGTCCATCAAAAATCAATATATTCGACGTGGCAGTGCACCAAATCGTCGCCCAGGATGGCTTCACTTTCGCGTACAAACGCCTCGGTAATGCTCTGTAGCGCCTGACGATCTCCAGAAATGCTGACTGCGCCGATCAAGGCGCGCTGCCAAAGGTCTTGGTGGTCAATCTCACTGAGGGAAAAATTGAACTTGGCGCGGAGGCGGTCCTGCAATTTCCGCAGCACCATACGCTTTTCTTTCAGCGATTGGGCATAGGACAGATAAATCTCTAAAGTGCAAAATGCAATCGGCATCCCTACATCAATTTCGGCTCCACCTTTTCCTGTGTGAAAACCTCGACCACGTCTCCGATCTTGACATCGTTGAAGTTTTCCAGTGAAAAGCCGCACTCATATCCTGTTTTTACCTCACCCACGTCTTCCTTAAAGCGCCGCAACGACCGGATCTTCCCCTCATAAACTACCACGTTGTCCCGCAACAGGCGCGCTTCGGCATTGCGGAGAACGGTGCCATCCAGGACATACCCCCCGGCCACGATTCCCACCTTAGGCACACGGAAGGTTTCGCGCACCTCCACGCGACCCAGGTGCTTCTCCTTCAATGTGGTTTCTAGCAGTCCCAGCATGGCATTACGGATCTCATTGGCCACGTTGTAAATAACCGTATGCAACCGGATGTCCACCCCTTCCTGTTCGGCCAACTCGGCGGCACTCTTTTCTGGCCGCACACTGAAACCCACGATAATGGCATTGCTCGCGGAGGCCAACAACACGTCGCTCTCTGTAATCGCCCCGACACCGGTGTGAACGATACGGACTTTGACCTTTTCGGTGCTTAACTTCTGCAAAGAGTCCGCCAATACTTCGACGGAGCCCTGCACATCGGCTTTGAGCACGATGGTCAGTTCCTTGACGTCGCCCGCTTTAAGGCGCTCGTACAGATGATCCAGGGTTAAACGGGAACTTTTCTGCAGGTCGCGTTCGCGCAGTCGCGCCTGGCGTACTGATCCGATCTGTTTTGCCTTGAACGTATCATCCAGCACTTGGAACGCATCCCCCGGGGCGGGAATCCCCTCCAGGCCTAGCACTTCGACTGCTGTGGCCGGTCCTGCCTGCTCCACGGATCGACCACGGTCGTCAAACATGGCCCGCACTTTCCCATAGACGGCGCCCGCGATGAACGAACCCCCAACCGTCACGGTTCCATTTTGGATCAGCACCGTAGCCACCGCTCCGCGTCCCTTGTCCAACTTGGCCTCCAAAACGGCACCGGTGCCCGCCAGTTTTTGATTCGCTTTCAGGTCGAGCAGGTCGGCCACAAGCAGGATCATTTCCAGCAGGAGATCCAGGTTGGTTTTCATGAGCGCCGAAACCGGCACGGTTACGGTGTCGCCACCCCAATCCTCCGCCAACAAATTGTGTTCGGCCAACTGTTGCTTCACCCGTTCTACATTTGCGCCGGGTTTATCAGTTTTATTAATCGCCACAATGATCGGGACATGAGCCGCCCGAGCATGGTTAATCGCTTCCACCGTCTGCGGCATGACTCCATCATCGGCCGCAACCACCAGGACCACAATATCCGTCACCTTGGTACCACGCGCCCGCATCAAGGTGAATGCCTCGTGACCTGGCGTATCCAAAAACACAATCCGACGGTTATTGATTTCCACATGGTAGGCGCCGATATGCTGCGTGATGCCACCAGCTTCTTTCTCCGCCACTCTTGCTTCACGAATCGCGTCCAACAGCGAAGTTTTCCCATGGTCCACATGGCCCATGACAGTAACTACAGGAGCGCGCGGAAGCCGGTCCTCAGGCCGATCCACCTGCGCCTGTCGTTCGAATAGCTCTTCCTCAAAACTTAAAAAATGTGGCTTGAAACCGAACAACTCGCAGATTTCACCAGCGATTTTCTCATCAAGCATTTGATTGATTGCGACAAGCATCCCACGGTTGAGCAATTCGCGCAGGATATCCTTACTTCTTACGTTCAGTTTTTCCGAGAGCTCTTTCACCGTGACCGCTTCGGAAAGGGTCACCGGTTTAAACTCGGTAAACACCGGTCGTTCGGGACGCGGTGGCGGTACACGTGGAATAGGAGGCGCTTCTACTTTTCGTTCCTTCCGATGGGGTAGCTGGGCACGAGCGGGGGCCGGTCGCGGCGTCAACGGAGGAGCGGAAGGCACAATGCGTTCAATCTTCTTCGCAATGTCAGTTACAAGGGGTTCAGCGGAAGACTTCTTCAAGATGGTTGCAGACTTGGCCACGGGGCGACGCACCTCGGGGGCGGGACGATGAATGGCAGGCGGCACCGGGCCCGCTGAAGGGAGACTGGGAGCCGGAACTGGTTTCGCCATCTGGGATTCCCGCGCTGCAATAGGTTGGACTTCAACTGGTTCAATAACAACCTTGGCCCCCCCCGCTGCTGCAGGCGTCACCTTTTCAGGTGGTCGTTCTTCAGCTACTGACACAGGTGACACAGGCAGGGGTGGGGGCAGAGGCGCTTCCGCAACAGCGACTAGTTCATCTTCTTTGGTGAAATGTTTTTTGCCCTTCCGGGGCTTCATAGAAGGCGAAATCTGCGGTTCGACCTTGGGCTTCTCAACAGCGATAGCTGCTTCCTTTTGGGTCAGCCTCTTTGCCACCCGCACTCTGGCGATTTTCCTTTTCCCTACAGCAGCCTCTGCAACTGGCGCCGCTTCTTCGGGGGGGGGCACCTGGAGGGCGGGAAGGGGTTCAGCAGGCGGCGTTGCCTGCTGGGCGAGCGCTGTGGGTTCTTCTACAACCTTTTTACCTAGTTGCTTGATGCTTTTGCGCACGCGTGGTCTGGCAGATGGAGTCTCCTTCTTTACTTCTTTCGCTTTTGCGGCCTTTTCTCGAGCGCGCTCCGCTTTCTGTTCCTCTTCCAATGCCTGATCCGCCAGGAGCTGCAGCCGCTTTCGAACGCGTTCTGCGATGCCGTGATCCACAGGTGTTTCCGGGGAAATGACCATCACGCCGATTTTCTTCAGTTCGGTCATCACCAAGGAACTCTTTACATTGAATTCCTGTGCGAGATCGTTGACATTTACCTTATCCATAGAAGCAATCTATTCCCCCTTAGGATGCGGGGCAGCATTGTCCGCGGCCCTTTGTAAGGTTTCTGACTCAGCGAGTGATTCCTCTTTCCCAACAACCGGCTCAGCGGCTTGCCCCGCTGATTCTTCCGCCGAGGAGGTCGGCTCGAAAGCCTCCTGAACTTCTTCGGCTCCTTGAACTTCTTGAGAAGGGACGGTTACTTCCAATTCTCCCACGAGGAGTTCTTGTTCGGCTTTTCCTACCGCGGCCATCTCACTCTCAACCCTTTGCAAGCGCTGCTGCTCCGCATCTTCCAGGAATTGCCTGACGACCGCGAGTGCTTTGGCGGCCGTCTTCTCACCGATGCCAGGAATTTCCCGTAACTTTTCTTCGCTCAAACTCGCCAGCTCCTGTACCGTGGTGATTCCTGCCTCGTGCAGCTTTTCAAGGGTCTTTTCTCCCAAACCCAATTGGGAGATGTTCGTGAGATTGGTAGCCATCTTTTCCATTTCGGAGACGACCTCACGTTTTTTCTCTTCTTCACTCTTGATGTCAATTTGCCAGCCAAGCAATTTCGAAGCAAGCCGCACATTTTGACCTTTCTTGCCAATGGCCAACGAAAGCTGGTCTTCCTGCACTATGACTTCGAGAATTTTCTGTTCTGGATCTACCACCAGCACCTTGGAAATCTTGGCGGGACTCAGCGCATTAACCGCGTATTCCATCAGGTCATTGGAGTATTCGATAATGTCAATTTTGTCTCCGCGCAACTCCCGGATGACCGAATTGATTCTCGACCCTTTCATCCCAACACAGGCGCCCACAGGGTCGACATCTAGATCCCGCGAGTAGACTGCCACCTTTGCCCTCTCTCCGGCTTCGCGTACGGCGTTTTTGATCGTGACCGTGCCATCATAAATTTCCGGTATTTCCATCTCAAAGAGACGCATTAGCAACGTTGGATCGGTCCGCGAAAGAATTACTTGCGGCCCCTTCGTTGATTTCGTGACCCGCACAATTGCCGCACGGATCCGGTCACCTTGCTTGTAACTCTCTGAACGAGACTGCTCATGATAGGGCAGCAGCGCCTCTGTCTTACCGATATCGACGATGATGTCACTCCCTTCGAAACGGCGCACGATGCCGTTGATCAACTCGCCCACCCGCCCGCTGTATTCGCTGTAGACATTTTCGCGCTCCGCCTCGCGCACCTTCTGAAAAATCACCTGCTTGGCGGTTTGTGCTGCGATTCTGCCAAGGACGTCGGTAGGTTTAGGCATTTCCACCGTATCATCAATCTCCAAACTTTCGTCGATTTCCTTGGCAGCTTCCAAGGAAATCTCCCGACTGTCATTGGTCACCTCTTCAACCACGCGTTTGACCGCAAACACCTCAATCATGCCTATCTCTGGATCGTATCGGGACTGCAAATCCTCGTTTGTCCTAAAATACTTCTTGGCCGCCGCTACCATGGCATCTTCAAGCGCGCCAATGATGATTTTTGGATCGACATTTTTTTCCTTGCTGATTTGATCGATCATCTGGTGCAACAAGCTAGCGGCCATAGAGGATCCTTCAGTGTTTCAACTCAAAAACCAAATTTGCTTTCTGGATGTTCTCCAGTACAATTTCCACCGGCTTTTCTTTTTTGTCTTCTAGTAAAACTACCTTGCCACCCTCGCAATGTTGCAGTACTCCTTTGAAATTACGCTGGCCATTGATTGCAAGCTTCGTCTTCAATTTGGCGCGCCTCCCCTGGAACCGAACATAGTCCTGTTCTTTGACTAACGGTCGATCCAGGCCAGGTGATGAAACCTCCAATGTATACTGGTGAGGGATCAAATCTTCCACATCCAGCAAGACACTCAGTTTCTCGCTGACCCACCGGCAATCCTCCAGCGCAATGCCCGTCGGCCTGTCGATGTAAATCCGCAGAAACGGGTGGCTGGCGGGGCGAGGCAATTCAAGATAGACCAACTCATACCCCTCTTCCTCAACTGCTCGTTGAAGAAGCTGGCTCAAGCGATCTTCCGTACCCACTACCACAACTCCTTCCAAAATAAAAAAGTGGGCTTCGCGGCCCACTCTAGGAACTAGAGCGAATTTGGATTTTTAATTATAGCGAAGCACAGGCCGGTTAAGCAAACGGAAATGCTGGAATTTGGCCAAAAAGATAACGACCGTAACAGGTTCATTCTGCAGATTTTCGCCATTTTCTACACCGTTCCTTCGTCCCCTCTTTCGCTTTCCCGCTTCCAGCAGCTTTTAAAAGCACACTATGATAAGAGACGAAGATGAAACAGAATATACGGCAATCTATAAGAGCAACGGGAACTTCATCACACGTGAACTTCCAAAAAGGTTCTGTTACCGATAAGGCGGCAAAGACGGCGACCCCTCAAGCTGCACCGGCTCCGGTTTATTTTCGGCCAGAACCAGTCATCAAACATCGACTGCCCAACGGACTGAAGGTGTTGCTGAAGGAAGATCACAGCAACCCGATCGTCACAACCATGATTTGGTACCGGGTGGGGTCACGCAATGAGCGCCCCGGGATCACCGGAGTATCCCATCTTCTGGAACATATGATGTTTAAGGGCACGGATCGTTACGATCGCGGGGCAATCGATTTTCTCACCATGGTGAACGGCGGGACAAACAACGCATTCACATCAAACGACTATACCGCCTACTATTTCAGCTTTGCCTCAGATCGGTGGGAGCATTCCCTTGAGATTGAAGCGAATCGGATGCGGAACAATGTTTTTGTTCCCGAAGAATTTCAACTCGAAAAACAGGTTGTTATCGAAGAACTAAAGATGGATCTGGACACCCCATGGGCAGCGCTCCGAAAAGCAGTCGAGTCAAAGGCCTTCCGCAAACACCCATATCGATTCCCGGTCATCGGAAGATTGGAGGATCTGCGCCGCCTTACACTACAACAACTGAGGCGCCATTACCGTACTTTCTACAGTCCCAACAATGCAACGCTGGTCGTGGTGGGAGACATCGATCCGGAAGATGCCTTGACCAAAATCCGCTGCGCCTTTGAACCCATCCCGCCAGGGGTGATTCCCCCAATCCGTATTCCCGCAGAATCTGAGCAGGAACGGCCGCGGCAGGTCTGGGTGCGCATGCACAGCAACGTAGCACGTATGCTTGCTGTATTCCGCAGCCCTGCCGTGACGTCGTCTGACATATATGTCATTAGCATCATCGACAAAATTCTCTCGGAGGGTAAACTGTCGCGTCTGTTCCAGCGATTTGTTGAACAGGAAAAGCTGGTGTCTTTCGTAACCACGGAGTTCAGCGAATCAATCGACCCACACTTGTTTTACGTGAGGGCGGAGTTGAATCCCGGCGCAGAACCCAGGCAAGTAGAAGCGGCTCTCTTCGACGAACTGGAAAAATTGCATCGCCAGCCCTTGACAACCGAAGAATTACAGCGGGCACGCAATCAACTCTCCGCGCAATACTTGTCCGGCTTCGAGACTACCATCGATCAGGCAATTCAGTATGGGCTGTTTGAAACCATTGCCAGTCACACACTGCTGGAGGATTATATGGCGCGCATCCACGCCGTCACGACTGCGGATATCCAAGCGGTGGCGCAGAAATATTTCCAAAGACACAAAAGCACCCTTGGCTTTGTAAGTGCATGAAGAGACCTGCCATTCCGGTTATCCGGCAACGACTTTCCAATGGACTGATCCTGCTGATCTCTTCTAACTCCAAGATTCCCTTAGTGCACCTTAACGTCGTAGTCCGGTGTGGGGCTGCCAATAACCCAAGACCTCGGCCCGGACTCGCTGCGTTAGTTGCTCGAATGTTGGACGAGGGAACCTCTCGTTACTCGTATCAGGAAATTGCTGAGATCATCGAAAATCTGGGTGGGTCACTCACCACCTTCAGTAATCGAGAACTGAGCGGCGTGTCGATTTCGGTTCTCAGCAAAGATCTGCCGCAGGGTATCGACTTGGCTCACGCGGTCATAACGGACCCAATTTTCCCCGCAGCGCGCTTGAGTCTGGAAAGGGACAAGGTTTTAAACCAGATCCGGAGCACCAAGGACAATCCTCAGGTCGTCGCAAGCAACGAGCTCAATCGCATTATTTATCAGAACCACCCCGTAGGGGAGCCGGTCCTGGGAGAGGGGGAAGCGGTCCGCAAGATCACGGCCGAGGAATTGACGGAATTTCACCATCAAACCTTCGCGCCTCAGAGCACCATCATCGCCGTCGTGGGAGATGTGCAACCGGAGCAGTGCAGTTCTGAGCTCTCGGAAAAATTTTCTGCCTGGCGCAATGACACTTATCGTGAACCCGGTGTTTCGCCTCTGGAAGGATTGCAAGAATCGGTCGTGCGAGAAATCACGATGCCCAAAGAGCAGATCAATATCTACCTTGGTCATCTGGGGATCACGCGGACAGACCCCGATTACTATCTGCTTCAAGTGTTGGATGTCATCCTGGGAGGCGGTCCAGGATTTACGTCCCGGATTCCTGCGAAACTCCGTGACCAGCAAGGTCTGGCCTACACAACGTACAGTGATCTTACCGGGACAGCCGGACTTTACCCCGGACGGTTTGCGGCTTTCATCAGCACCTCACCAAACAACCGCGAGAGGGCGTTGACTGGTTTGATCGGTGAAATCAGGAACCTGCTAGAAAAGGGGATCACGGAGGCAGAACTGGTCAATGCCCAGTCTTATCTCACTGGCAGTTTTGTATTCGATTTTCAGTCGAATGGTCATGTGGCTCGATTCTTGCTCTCGGCAGAAATCTTTGATCTCGGATTTGATTACATCGACAAGTATCCCCGCTTCATCGAGGCCGCCACCAAAGCGGAAGTTGAAGAGGTCGCCAGAAAGCACATCGATCTGGAGAATTTCGCCACGGTAATCGTGGGTCCAGAGTGATCGCGCAAGAGCCACAAACAGTGACGGCGGCCTTATGGTCCGTAAAACTGAAAGCATGAATCCTTCAGCAGCGGTCTCAGAGAAGTTCGAATTTGCTTGTCTTGTCGGCAACTGTAAGCGACGGGAGAAGAATAGGGATTGCTGACCACGGCCGACAGGATCACAACCGATGACCGATGCTAACGCAGAACATTTTTTCGAAGAAAGCTTCGGTTTGAGCACTGCTTTGTATTGCCAACTCCTTTCGCGGTCCCTCTCTCGCGGCGGTGATTTTGCCGAAATCTTCTTGGAATACAGGGTGTCTGAACGGATTGTTTTGGAAGAAGGGCTAGTGAAGAATCCGACGCGCAGCATTTCCAAAGGCGCGGGTGTACGCGTACTCTGGCAAGAGCGCACTGCCTACGCCTACACCGCCGACCTGACGGCCACTGAATTACTCGCCGCCGCTGATGTCGCCTCCCACATCGCGAACACACCCCGGAGCTTTCAGACTGTGCTTGGATCACGCACCAAGCCAGAGCACGACCTGTACTCCAACGAAACACCGATCGTAGAACTGTTCTTGCACGAAAAGCTGGACGTCCTGAAACGGGCGGATTCTGCGGCACGCGCCTACGATCCGCGTATCCGAGAGGTTCGCGTATTGCTGTTGAATGAGACGTGCATCGTCTCGGTGATAAACTCGGAAGGGGTGTTTGTGTCCGATTGCAGACCTCTGACTCGATTCGGAGTTTTTGCTGTGGCGCAGGATGGGCAGTCTCGTCAGATGGGACAGAAGGGCGGAGGAGGCCGCGTAGGTAGAGACTTCTTTGAGAAAAAAACTCCCGAGTCGTTTTCCACAGACGCGGGCAGACTGGCTATTCTTGCCCTGACCGCCGACCCGGCTCCCGCCGGGGAGATGGAAGTAGTGCTGGGACCCGGTTGGCCGGGGATCCTGTTGCACGAAGCAGTAGGCCACGGACTAGAGGCAGATTTCAATCGAAAGAAGACCTCCGCGTTTGCCGGCTTCGTGGGCCAGCAGGTGGCGTCCCCGGAATGCACGGTCGTGGACGACGGGACCATTCCTCAGCTTCGCGGGTCGCTGAACGTAGATGACGAAGGCACTCGAACGGAGTGCACCGTCTTGATTGAGAAAGGGATCCTGAGAGGATTCATGCAGGACCGTCTGAGCGCGCGCCTTACCGGAGCCGCGCTAACCGGAAACGGAAGGCGGGAGAATTACAAGCACATCCCGCTCCCCCGCATGACAAATACTTACATGCTGGCAGGCAAGCAGACGCCAGAGGAGATCATTGCCTCTGTGGAAAGAGGGTTGTTCGCCCCTAATTTCGGAGGTGGGCAGGTGGACATCACGAATGGCAAATTTGTCTTTTCGACCAGTGAGGCTTACCTGATTGAAAAGGGCAAGGTCAGTCGGCCCGTGCGTGGGGCCACCTTGGTTGGCAACGGGCCGGATGTTTTAAAACGGGTGGCCGCAGTGGGAAACGATCTGGCCTTCGATGAGGGCGTAGGCACCTGTGGCAAAGGGGGGCAATCCGTGCCGGTAGGTGTGGGAATGCCCACAGTTAAGATTCGCAACATGACCGTGGGAGGCACCCGTTTGTGAGTTCGCGAGTAGCGGTTCATACGGAATTGCAGGAAACCGCAGAAGAAGCGGTGCGCCAGGCTCTTCGCTACGGAGCCGACCAGGCAGACGCGGTATTGCTTTCGGAAAAAGGATTCCAAGTTACCACTAGAAACGGAGAAGTTGAGTCATTGAAGCAAGCCGGAAGCAAGGCGCTGGGTCTGCGCGTATTTCTCGATCAGCGGACTGCCATGGTCTCTACTTCGGATCTGGCCCTCGTTACCGTGGAGAGCCTTGTACAGGAAGCGCTTGCCACGGCAGGGCACACATCTTCGGATGCCTTCGTATCTCTGCCAGAGCCCGAGCTGTATCGGGACCTTCCTTTTACCCAAGATTGGCTGGATATCGAAGGCCTGGAAATCCCGCCCGCGACGACAATTGCGCTGGCAGCAGCCGCTGAAACGGCAGCCAGGAACCTCGACCGAAGGATACAGAACAGTGAAGGCGCAACCTTCAGTGACAGCGAAATTGTCTGGTGTTACGCTAATTCCTACGGGTATTCCGGAAGATTTCCCTCCAGCATTTTTTCACTGTCAACGACCCCGATCGCGGTCGAGGATGGAATGATGCAGCGGGATTATTGGTTCAGCGTGTCGCATTTTCTTAACAAACTGAATTCTCCACAAGAGGTGGGAGAAACGGCCGCGCGCCGGGCGCTGCGACGTCTCGGCGCGCGAAAAGTCTCCACCTGCGAGGTACCGGTTGTTTTTGATTCTCTGACAGCGGCTTCAGTGATCGGGGAAATTTGTAACGCACTCAATGGAGCCGCAATTTATCAGAAGGCTTCCTTTTTGGCAGATCGGTTAGGCGACTTGATTGCCTCGCCTCGAGTGACGCTTCTTGACGACCCGACGATTTGCCAGGGTTTGGGGTCCCGGCCATTTGACGGCGAGGGGTTACTTACCAAGCCCGTATCTCTGGTGCAGGAAGGAAAGTTGGAGAACTACCTGTTGGATTGCTACTCGGCCCGCAAGCTTGGTCTGCGCCCTACGGCCAACGCCTTTCGCAGTATTGCTACCCCGCCGACACCTGGGCCCTCAAATTTTTACTTGAAGGCGGGCGCCGCAGCGCCGCAAGACTTGATCGCGTCCGTCAAACGAGGATTGTACGTCACCGAATTAATCGGCTTTGGTGTCGACATTGTCAGTGGAGACTACAGTCGAGGAGCAGTCGGACTATGGATTGAGGGGGGAGAGGCGGTTTATCCAGTCGAAGAAATCATCATCGGCGGAAACCTGAATACCATGTTGCAAGAGCTTGAATTGGTCGCCAATGATCTTGAGTTTCGCGGTCCCATTGCTTCGCCCACATTTAAAATCTCAAGGATGACAGTGAGTGGAAAATGAACATACGGCTGGAACCACAACGATCATCAAATTTCAGAAAAAAAATAATTCTGCTGGCTGCTCTTGGCGCTGCAGCCGTCATCGGCGCCATCCTGTTCCTATGGACGAGGACCGTCCCGACGGGCATCAAGGAAACCCATGTGGAGGAACTCCTACGGTCGGGGGATCCACAATTTGAGCAATACCGAAGCCAGGTAAAGCTTGAGACTGAGAAAGTGTCCCTGGCGCGCAATTATGTAGGAAACCGTGTAGTCAAGGTAACGGGCAGGATTTACAACGGCAGCGACCACCTGCTGGAGGCAGTGGAAGTTCGGATCACGTTGTACAGCGGCGACCGGCCGGTGTTGCAGCAAACACGGCTGCCAGTGGCCCTGGGTCGAACGCGGCCGATCCCGGCGCAGGATAGTCTTGGCTACACCTTCTGGATTGAGCAGATCCCTCCCAACTGGATTGGCGGTCAAGCCGACGTGGAAATCAGCGGATTGAAATTTTCTAAACTTGCGAAGTAGTCGAGGCGCTTCTCCGCCTCGACTCGGAGCCGTCACGCCCACAACAAACAGGACCCTATGGATAGTTCGAGCTACTAGGGCAGAACTTTTGAGGCCGGCACCGCGGACAGCACGGTACCATTGATGTGGCTAAACAGGACGACCGCCGAAACGGCCTGATCGGACCGCACCCGAATATAGCCACCCGCCTGATTAGCTGTACCGCTCAGCAACTCAGTGATCAGTCTGGACAACTGCTCATTGGGCGCCAGTACTTTCTGAAATATCCCCAGCAGTAGTCCGTCGGGCGCGTATACCTCTACCGTGATCTTGGCGGAAGTGGAATTGGCGTTGTAGGCGGCAATCCCAGTGAAGAATCCCCCCGCGGTAGCCAACTGTTCAAATAGCAGGTCCTTCCCGAGGTTAGCAGTGCCCTGCAAAGGCAATTCGGAAGCGAAATTGCTGCCCGCGGCGTCTCCAACGAGAATACTGCCAAAAATGGGACCGCCGCTAAGGGCTCTTATTGTAATCGACCCAGTAATCTGCGAATTCGTCTGCACAATGCCAAAGGTTTCGCCGATTCCCACGGGTACAATCTCCTGAGGATTCATCGCAAACACTTTCGACCCCAAGATGCTCCCTTTGAAGTCCCGTGCCTCCAACTGCACTTGAGCGATTGATTCCGCTGGATTCACCAAATAGAGTCTTGAGAAAAAGCCGAGCCCTGCGCCTCCTACTGCAAAATGTGGAGACACCAGGGTGCTCGAGCCGACTGACAGATCCTGAGCGTTCAAACTCACCACCGTAGTGTTGGAGCGAACCAGTTCCAGGGCGTTGAGCGCCTTGTCACTGGTAAACGTTATATAACCGCCATCGCTGACCACGCCGCCAAACAATTGTCCGGCAGTCTCACTCAAGCCGGACCGTGGTCCAAGAACCCGCGTCACCGGTCCCAACTTACGACCTAGAATACCCACAAATTGAAAAGTCACAGTCGCTGGAGTGCTGTTTCCGTTCGCCATGTGAATTTCCGTCTGAAAGGTGGAATTCTGGCGGACGTCGGTGAAGATCCCGTTGGTCATACCGGAACGGGGAACATCGCTGCCATCCAGCTTCGTTCCCCCCGCATCACCGCTGAGGAAGAAAGAATACACCTGCCCCTGATCGGCTTGGAGCTCCACCCAACCATTCTCTTGCTGGACAGCCTGGAAAATTTCCTGGCTAAACTGGGCAATCTGTCCTTTCGAAGGAACCGAAAGAAAAGCAGGATTCTGCATGCCCGGGATGGCAAAAAGCTCGCCGGAGGAGTCGAAAAAGAGAGCGCGCACCACAGCCGCGACATCGGAAAGGTTGGTAATGCCGATTCCGGTAAACTCCGCAGCGCTCTGCCGCACGGCGCCAAATCGTTGAACCGACTGCGTTACACTGCGTTCTCCGATGACAAACCCCGCCGTATAGTACGACGTCTGGCCACCAACGGTCACCTTCACCTGCCTGGGACCGGGAACCGCGTTCTCCGCCACGGCAATTTGGGCGAAGGCAAAAGGGGTCCCACTCTGGAAGACATCTCCACCCCGGTCGGTAATCCTAAAACCCGAGCCCTCGATTTCCAACCTGAAATCACGGGCCAGGACGGAGTCTGCAGTGATACCGTCACCGGCAACAACCAAAGTAAAAGTCTCCCCCGGACCTGCCAGCACGGGTCCCGGTCTCAGATTAAAGCTGGTTGCGGAGTTACTAGGGCGGACAAAATTACGGCCTGCGCGGGAAATATTCAAGATCACATTACTGGAAGGCACCGCAATATCGACGTTTTGCACTTGCTGTCCCAGCGCAACCGCTTGCCGTGACCCACTGCTGGAGGTCATGAACATCGTATTGGCGCTCGAAAAAAAACCATTTCCGCGACCAAATAGTGATGCCGTTGTCATGGGACGATCGAAGGGTTCGGCATACACGATGTAGTTTCCAGGCGGAACCGAGTCGATCCGATACGTGCCGTCGCGCAAGCTCATCCCGCCGATGACGACATTCCTGTCCGGGTCATACACAACAACGTGGGCGCCGAATGCAGATCCCCCTGCAACAATTACCCTACCAGAAACAGAGCCGAAAGGACGCGTTGCCGTGGGGTAAGTCGACGCGGCAAACGCGATGTCGTCCCAATCCAAACTGCGCTGAACGACTCCTAATTCTTCAGTGCTCGCCCACATGGTCGCTGACTGCACGCCACTGTGATCTGCGGTGATGGTGTGACCCAACTCATGCGTAACCACCGACTGCAGGTCGAAACCTTGATTACTCGAGGTGACAAAAAATTTGAAATTAGGGTTGAACGCCACGTCGGTGTCGCGCACCGTCCCGGTTAAAGGACTAAAATTAATCACCGTGGTCGCCAGATTGTCCGTGTCACGGACAAAGGGGCTGTCATCGGAAAAGGTGATGAGATTAATGCCGTCATCCTTGGCGAGATTCTCGCTGGAGTTAGTGAAAGGCTGGAGAAAGACAGACGAGGTGGAAAACTGATTCCATTCTTGACGAGCCGCATCCAAGGCCGCAATCGGGTCTCCCCCGGGCAAAATGTTGGGCGCAGCGGCGATCTGGTTGCTCAACGTGAGTTGAACTTTGTCTGAGGGCAGTTTGAGTGGTTCACCCCCCGGCGTGTGCATACGAACAAATGCGCCTACGGGCGTTGAAAAAACAAACACCGACAGCAAAAAGATGAATTGCCTTTTCATCGCACCGGCTGCTGATTGCGTTCCGCCTGCTGCACTCGTTCGACCAAACTCCCGAGCGAAATTTTTGCCGTCTTCATTCCCACCGGCACAGCCGGAACGACCAGTTTTTCTCCCTGTTCCTCCACAATCGGGAACTTTCCCTGAATCAGCCCGGACGTGCGCCACCTCCCATCCACATTTTTCAAAAAAATCACCATCTCCTCTCCTACCCGGAAAGAGGCCGTGCCCGGAACCAGCATTCCCCGGTCTTCCACGATTCCACCTAGTTCCGTCACAGTTACAAATGTGCCCACCTGCCCCTTAATGGCATCCAACACTTCAATACGCGTATCGGTGACAATCCAACCGCGCGATGGCACCACATAGCTACGTGTGGCCAAGACTTTCCCATGTACGATCAGCTCGGATCGTCCCACGAGCTGGTCAAAACTCAGCCTTCGAATGGTCGTGGCCCTGGTCAGGGAGCAAAAAAGTATCGACAATAAAGCCATACAATAAATGCGTCTCATAAATTCCTCTTACACGCCAAATCTGGTAACAAGTATAAGTCGAGCTTTTGAAACTACCGGCTCCTCGAGGTTTTTATCTAGGAGCTGGAGAAATTTCAACTCGTAGTTTGCGACATAAAGGATGCGAAATCCTGCGAGAAGTCTCACCAAATTGGGTGCTTCCAGCCTTTTATCCATATTTTTGGATGTCGACCCACATAATTCAAGGTCGCTGGGAGTGCCGGCGTGAAGGATCACCCCCTGGTGACTCTATGCAAAAAGATGCTGCGAATTCTGTTTCGCATCTCTCTTCGCATTGAGTATCGCGGCTTGGCTAACATTCCAAAAAGTGGACCGGCTCTGATCGTTCCTAACCATCAAAGCTATCTAGACCCTTTGTTCGTTGGAGCAGCACTGCCTCGACCTGTCCGCTATATGGCGATGAAAAAGTTGTTCAAGTGGCCCGTAGTCTCCCGGTTCTTGAAGTTTTATGGCGCCTTCCCCGTAACGCTGCGCAGTCCCGACAAAGGCTCCATCAAAGCCTGTATTCAGTTTCTAAAGGCAGGGGAACTCGTGATCATCTTTCCCGAAGGCCAAAGGAGTATCGGTGGGAACTTAATGGATTTCTACCACGGCTTTGCCCGAATTGCCCTGCTGCAGCATGTACCGATCGTGGCGGTAACTATTTCCGGAGCCTACCAGGTCTGGCCGTCGTCCCGGCGGCTTCCCTACCCAGCCAAAGTCAGGATCACATTCCATCCGCCTCTTCATCCCCAGGATTTTCCCTTGGGAGAGGAGTCCCCTGTTGCCCGGATTGTGCAAAAAGTGAAAGATACGATTGCATCGGCGCTATGACAATTGCGGAATGCTGGTCAATAACACCCCAGTGCGTGATCACGATTTTGAATTTCGGGTTGCGATCGGAAAAACTCACAAAATTAGCTTCTCCCTCTGCGCCGGTCCTCAGCCCATGGGTTCACCCCAAGGTATTTGCGATTAGCGCAATGGCACCCCCGGATTTGCTTTGAAATCTTCATTCCGCAATCCACATTCTGCAATCCGCAATCGTGAGGTGCTCGAATGGTCAGCAGAACGCCCTGGTCCATGTACTTCCCCAGGTCCCCTCTCAGGGACGGTGTCCAATTGAATACGTTCCGGTAGACATCCTGACTCTCCATACAAAGATAGACGGTCGTGCTCGAGCTGTGCTGGCGGATCCACTCCAACATCCGCGCGTACATTTCCACACGAATCGGCTTGAAGTACTGATATTTACTATCCGTTCCCCGCACGATTTCGCCGTTGAGGATTTCGCTGCGTGGAAACCGCCAGCGGATCACGTCGCGCAGTTCTTTATGGAAGCGAAGAGCTCCGAGGCTGAGCCAAGCGATCTGCTCGGGATCAAACCGGTCAAAGACAGAATCCACCAGGGCCCGATAGTCGGCTTCCCAGTTGTCATAGCGCACCAGCGGGTCGAAGTGGAAGGCCAGCGGATAGCCGTGATCAGCGCACCGGCGTGCTGCTTCAAACTTTTCCTCCAATGTTGCGGTCTTCCACTCCTCGCGAGACGAGATGGTCGCAGTGTTAATCGACCACGAAATCACGCTGTTACGATTGGCAGGCATGTCCAACAGATTCGCTACGTTATCGGTTTTAGTCTTCAGTTCCAGAACTGCATTCTTGCGCCCGCCAAAAAACGGAATTAGCCATCGGGAAATGCCCGTTAAATGATCCAATCCAAGCGAGTCGGACAGTTCTCCAGTCCCTACCCGGTAGATTCCCTGCGGATTTTGCGAAAATACCGCGTCTAACTCCTCAAGTAGATCGGTCACGTTCACGTAGACTCGCATAAAAGGATTGTTCAGATAGGCTTGCAAAATGCAGTAAGTGCATTCCAAATGGCAGTTGGTCGCGTAGGTTACGGTGAAGTAGTTGCAGTGGACGCGACTGCTGGTGCAGCCCTGGCATCCTTTCAGAAACTTTCCTGGATGCCGCGTCAATACCAACTGTTTCTTCCCTTCGGTCAAGGTGGTATCGCTTGCATACAACTCCGCCAACTGCTCGCGCGACTGGAAGTAGACGACTGGTATGCCAGGAACCTGGCGCAAGGTGTATTGGGTGACAGGTTCATCGGTTACGGCCGGATCCACGTAAATTCTTTCAGGCTGGTATTGTTTCATGCGGCTTTGATTATACGTCTCTCTGACCTGACACATGATACCTGACAAATGACGCTTAACACGCCATGCCCATTATCCAATTCCTCATATCAACCTTAAAATGGCCTCCATCTCCGGCGTCTCTGCAATTTCCAATAGCTTCCGGCAGTGAAGCTCCAACTCCTCGCGCGATCCGAACGGAAAGCTCACCTTGTACCGGCTCTCTTCAAAAAATGGAGGGGATATAATCTGAATCTGCCCGGGTAAATGAAAGCGCGCCTTATTCTCCTCGAATTGCCGCTGCGCCTCGTTGAAGCGCGGGTAACGTCGGGACTTCAAGGTTTGCAACCACGCGTCGTAGACTTGGACGGGTTCGGCACGCGAACGGATTTCCTCGAGGTCTTGAACCAGCGACGCCTTTTCTACGTTACAAACGCGCGCCACATCATCCATTAAGCCAAGCAGCTCTCGCTGCTTGTTGACTCCCAACTTTAGATCAGAGAACCATCTCCCAATCTGTAGTTCGTAAGGCGCCCACTGAGCAAGGCGGTGCGCGGTATACAAATGAATTTCTCCCGACGCCACGTCCGTCTGTACTTCTGGTGGCAAACCAAGAAGCGCTGCCAATTGATCCAAGACCATCGCATTGAACTTGAGTTCCAGCAACGGAAACAGGTACCGGCCAATTTCTTGCTTCAACCACCCGTTCTGCGAAAACTTTTCGACGCTGCGGGCCCGCTCCATGTTGTTTAATGGACCATGACTGAGGCGCTCCAATAGGCTCAGCAGCACAGTCTGTTTTCGCTCCAGACCTCGAGAGACCAAAGCCGGAATTCTCATCATACCGGCACCCTTGGCCGCTTGCACGCGGCGGAATCCACACACCGCGAGGAATTCAGCTTTCTGAGGAAAAAGGATCACCGGTTGCACGATTCCAAACTCGCGCACTCCCTGAAGGCCTCGTTGTTCAGGATGAAAAGAAATTCGAAAGTCCTCATCCAGGAGGATGCTTTCCAGGGATATGTCTTGGAAATGAAACAGCACGGAAGAGATTATAACAGCGGTGCTTTTCACTCCCTGATGGGAGCGCCCGCTGCTGGGCCAAGAAGGGGCGAGCGCAGACGCAATTGCGGATTTCAGATTGCGGATTGCGGATTATCGCGGTTGAAAAAATCGCAGATAAGCATTACTGTCGGTTTTGTACTCCATGACTGCAGATGTGTTGATGGAATCTCTCAACGAGCGTCAGTGCGAAGCCGTTCACCATACTCACGGACCCCTGTTGATTTTGGCAGGAGCCGGCAGCGGTAAAACTCGTACCATCACCTTCCGCATCAGCTATTTAATTGCCCACGGTTGTGCTCCGCCGGAAAATATTCTGGCAGTGACATTCACCAACAAGGCCGCATCGGAAATGAAAGAACGCGTGATGCAATTGCTGTCCGGCCGAAGTGGCAACCCCTTGGTTTGCACTTTTCATTCCTTTGCCGTCAGAGTCTTGCGACGCCACATCGATCGGCTGGGCTACACGCGGGACTTTACGATCTATGACGACGACGACCAAAAAGCAGCAATCAAAGCAATCTTAAAAGAGCAACAGGTAGACGAGACCTTGCTGTCGCATCGTCGCGTGCACTCCATGATCAGTTATGCGAAGAACCACTCCGTCGGGCCCAAACAGTACTTGGAAAATTCCTCTAATCGTGAAATGGAAATGATCGGCGCCGCGTATATCGCCTATCAGGAGTTCCTGAAAAAATCCAATGTTGTCGACTTCGATGACCTGATCCTGCTTACCTCCCGCCTGTTGCGCGAGAACGCCGATTTGCTGCAGCAATACAACCAATGGTATCGCTACCTGATGGTCGATGAATATCAAGATACCAACCGCCCCCAGTACGAGCTGATCAAACTGTTGACCACCTACCACGACAATATCTGCGTGGTGGGAGATGAAGACCAGTCAATCTATCGTTTTCGTGGCGCGGATATTCGCAACATTCTCAGTTTTGAAAACGATTTTCCAGGCACGCGCGTCATCAAACTGGAGCAAAACTATCGCTCTACACAAAACATACTCAATGGGGCTGCGGCGGTGGTCAGCCAAAACAAGCAGCGCAAGGGCAAAACGCTTTGGACCGACAACCCCACGGGAAAGCACATTCAACTGTATGAGGCCGAGGATGCCCAGGGTGAGGCGGATTTTGTGACGCGTGAAATTGCGGAGTATCTGGATTTCAATCCGGAGAGTCGGGTCGCGGTATTGTACCGCACCAATTTTCAATCCCGCCAATTTGAAGAGGCGCTACGACGTCGCTCTCTTCCTTACAAAATCGTAGGAAGCGTAGGATTCTACGCCCGTGCCGAAATCAAGGACATAATCGCCTACCTTAAGGTGCTCCTGAATCCCCATGATGGGATCATGCTGGCCCGTATTATCAACGTTCCAGGACGAGGGATCGGTAAGGCTACCGTGGATCGCCTGGCACAGATCGCACTGCTGAACAAGATGACCGTGTGGCAGGCACTGGAAAAAAGCTTGCGGGAGCAGTTCCTTCCCGCTCGCACCGACGCCGCCTTGAACCGTTTTCACAACCTAATTACGACATTACAAGCCAAGATGGGATCCACATCGTTGGGAAATTTGCTGCAAATGATCGCAGAGCACAGCGGATACATGGAAACGCTCGCTAAAGAAAATACGGATGAAGCGCAGAGTCGCATTCTCAACATCAATGAGCTGGTCAATGCCGCCCACGAAGCAGACAGCAGTGGACAAAGCATCCAGGAGTTCCTTGATCATGCCGCTCTGTCTTCTGATAGCGACGATCTGGATCTACGGGCTCGGATCACGCTACTGACAATGCACAACGCCAAGGGCCTGGAGTTTCCTGTGGTTTTTATCGTTGGATGCGAGGAAGGCCTATTTCCTCACATCCGATCTAACGAAACCGCGGAGGATTTGGAGGAGGAGCGCCGGTTATGTTACGTGGCCATGACCCGAGCCCAGAGAAAACTTTATATCACTTACGCGCGTATGCGCCGCATGTATGGAGGAGACATCCCTGGTCTGGCACAACCCTCACGGTTCATTGCAGAGATTCCAACACATCTGCTGGAAACTCGGAGTGCTCCGGACCTTCCTCGCTTCGAACGATTTAGGCCTCACAGAACTTTTACACAGCCCCGATATGCTCAGCCATCCGTTCTCACCCCTCGCATCCCCAAGAGCTATGGGGCCACGACGCATGACAATGTCGATGCAGTACGCAAATTCATCCAGGAAAAATACGCCGACCTGCCCTCCGTCCCCGAGCCGGCAATGCCCGCGCGCGGGCACAGAATGAAACCAGGCACGAAGGTTTTCCATGAAAAATATGGCTTAGGAGTGGTCATTGATCGTGAAAAGCTGGGTGATGATTTCAAACTTACAGTGAGCTTTGCCGGCATTGGTCAGAAGAAATTGATGGAGCGCTTCGCGAAACTGAAGAAGATGTGACAGAAGGTCGCAGGTCGCAAGTTGTAGGCCGCGGGTTAGTAGGTCAGGAGGTCAGTTAGATCGCAAGTCGCAGGTGGCGCGTCACAAGTCACAGCTAACAGATCTAGACTGCCGGTCGTAGGTCAAGAAGTAGCAAGTCAAGAGGGTGAACAGATTCCCATGGAGCGCATGCTGCTGAAGAAGAAAGATCCTGACCGGCTAATCCGTGAATCCGAAACTCCTGAAAGGAAGATGAGGAGGTCGCTTTCTGCCTTTGACTTAACAGCGTTAGGCGTAGGTGCCACCATTGGGGCTGGCATCTTTGCGCTCACCGGGACGGCCGCAGCGGGGAAAAGTGCCATTGGAATTCCGCCTTCCTTGATCGACACGCCGGTACTAAATTTCATTGTCAAAGGCCTAGCAGGCGGAACATTGGAACTGGGCCGACTCGGAGCAGGGCCATCTATCACGGTCTCTTTTCTTGTGGCTGCCCTGGCTTGCGCGTTTGCGGCATTTTGTTACGCAGAGCTGGCGGCAATGATCCCCGTCTCCGGCAGCGCTTACACCTATGCGTATGCCACGCTGGGCGAAATGGTCGCATGGATCATCGGCTGGGACTTAATCCTCGAGTACATGGTCGGCAATATTGCAGTGGCCACCAGTTGGTCCGGATATTTCGTGGAGTTTGCGTATAGCACGACGGGCATCAAGTTCCCGCTCTGGCTGGTGGCGGATTTCAAAACGGCCGCCGCCAAGCTCGCCGAGGGTGGGCCCACCTTGGCGATGTTTTCCTCCACGAGCCTGCCAACACTGGTCGAAAGGCACGTAGCCCTGAACGTCCCTGCCTTTGTCATTGTGGCCCTGCTGACGGCACTTCTGATTTATGGGGTCCGAGAAAGTGCCTTGGCCAACACCGTAGCGGTGTGTGTCAAAGTCGCCATCGTCGTTTTCTTTATTGCCTTTGGGGCATTTTATGTAACCCCCAATAACTGGGTGCCATTTGCCCCGCACGGTTTCCTCGGCATTATGGGAGGAGCGGCGATCGTCTTTTTCGCTTTCATCGGCTTCGATGCGGTTTCGACGACTGCCGAAGAGGCTCGGAACCCACAACGAGACATCCCGATAGGAATGATCGGCTCTCTGGCAATCACCACGTTGCTTTACATCGGCGTCTCTCTTGTCTTGACCGGAATGCTGCGCTGGCCGCAGTTGGATGATCCTGCTCCGGTGGCGAAGGCCCTACGTGAGGTAGGTGGCACGCGCTGGGCCCAAGCCTTCGTGAGCGCCGGGGCCCTGGCTGGCATCACGTCGGTGTTGCTCGTATTTCAACTGGGACAGCCTCGCATTTTCATGGCAATGGCACGCGATGGGTTACTGCCTCAGTATTTTTCGCGCATTCATCCCCGTTTTCGGACGCCACACATAACCACCTTTTGGACCGGCGTTTTCGTCGCCATTCCAGCGCTGTTTATCGATATCGGTTCGGCAGCGGAACTGACCAACATCGGGACCCTCTTCGCGTTTATTCTCGTCTGTGCGGGCGTCATGGCGCTGCGAAAAACAGATCCCCTACGTATCCGGCCCTTCAAAACGCCGCTGGTCCCCCTCCTCCCCATGCTGGGCGTTTTGCTCTGCCTCTTTTTGATGCTCAGCTTGCCAATCCTGACGTGGATGCGCTTTTATGGATGGCTTCGCATCGGCCTAGTGATTTATCTCGGCTTTGGGCTGGTCAACAGCTCAATGGTGGGGGACTCTGCGGATCACAAAGCGGCGCGGATGATCAGTGCATCTAGCGCTGCGGCATTGGGAGTTGTCGGGTTTGTCATTGATACTTTCGCGGTCACGTTGATCGTTCGCTACCACTCCAAATTCGTTGGCGGTGTGGAATTTTTGATTTTTGCCTTCTTACTGATTCTCTGTGACCTGATGCATGCGGGGATTGCCATATCCAGAAGCAGAGAGCCGGTAGAACCGACCGGGGCGGCCGGAAGAGCTCAAACCATCGGGATTTCCCTAGCCATCTTGGCTTCGGTAGCGCTGGTTGTCTTGACATTGTTGTACTTGCGCTGAATACGCGTCGCCTGGACTGATACGAAGTCACAACCACGCGGCGACTAGGGATCACACTCCAGACCTGGCTGCTTTAGCCGGCAGCAAGGCGAATGGTAGGAGTAGAGCGGCCCGATAAACGTCGCCCAGCGTCTATCCTAGCGGACTCTCTGCAGGATCGAGATTGTCTTTGGCCCGCGATTGCAGACAAACACATAGCGATTGTCGCGGCTCACGTCTAAACAGGATGGTCTGGTCCCTACGGAGACCTGTTCCAACTCGGTAAAGCTTTCCGCATCCAGAATCGAAACCCTGCCCTCCAGTCCGTTGCTCACGTACAAGTATTTCCCATCATCGCTCATTTTCAATGCTGTTGAACCACTACCGGTGGAGATGCGCTTGGACTCCTTTTCCTCGTCCAACGAAATTCGCAGCACGGTATTCCGCGGACCCAATGCAAACAGCCAACGCTCGTTAAGATCAATTGCCAGCGGCGTATTTTTAGCGGTAAGGACGTTAAATGAGTGCGACAACTCCCTCGCGATCACATCCACGACCCCAATCTTCTGCATCCCTACGGCGACATAGGCTCGACCACGGCCGGGAGCTACCGCCAGACCCGTCGCCTCAGCATCAAAAACCACATCCTTCGCAGGCCTAAACGTGTACTCGTTCAGAAAAGATAGTTTTGCAGCCCGCGTTTGCAGCAACAAAATGACCCGGTTGTATTGGCCAAAAAACGTAGGGCCGTCCGCCGTAGGCACATTTCGCACGAAGCGACCGCCATACAAGTCCACAAGGGAAATTTTTCTCCCGTTCCAGTGACCCACCATGGCAAACTTGCCTCCCGGGAGGCGGTGAATGAATAGGGGCGACCCATCCACTCGCAGGCGGCTTGTGATGCGCGCCTGCCTCAAGTCATAAAAGAGAACTTGGTCATCCGCTGTCGTGATAACCAGCTTATGATTATCCGGACTGACGGAACATGAGGCAGGAACCGAATCCAGCTTGATCGTCGTGAGAAGCTTGTGGGTTTCCTGCCCGAACGTGGGAACACTGACTGCGCAGAGCAAAGCGCAAAACAATCCGATTGCCGAAGCTGTTCCCTTTCTGGCAAAAGACCTTATCGACATAGAGTTGTGCCTCGCCCAACGATTGACACTCGCTCTCAGCGGCCCATCCGGGAATCGTTCGGTCCCCTCAATGCGCTGCTCCGGACCCGAAGTTTGCCACACATCTATATGATTCGTCCCATCCAAATTTTGGCGGAGAAAAGATTGCAATCTTGGCGGAGATAAAATCGCAGCGCCACTGGCTTCCTGCCAATTTGCGCAGGTAGTTCCTCAACGTGGTGTCGCGTTCCCAGTACCCATCGGGTTATGGCTCCAACCATGTTAAAATTTTTGCTTCTTTCTATGACAACGCCTACTCGTCAGCCCAATCTTCCGGAAACGCAACCCCGGCAGCACTGGCTTGCCGATGGTTCCCTGCTTTTGATCACATTCATTTGGGGTTTTTCTTTTGTAATTGTCAAACAAGTCCTACAGCAACTGCCGGCTTCTTATTTCAACGCGCTACGTTTCACCGCCGCAAGCGCAACCTTCGTACCCTTCACTGCCAGACAGTGGAGGAATTGGAGGCCAGTCGTTGCGCCTGGATTGCTAATGTCCCTGTTCCTATACGCCGGCTTTCTCTTCCAGGCCACTGGGCTACGACACACCACTCCCTCAAAGTCTGCCTTTATCACCTCTTCTTCGGTCATCGGAGTGCCAATTATTCTTCGGATTTTTTACAAAAGAAAATCCGATCGCAGCGCCCTGGCAGGTGTTGTTCTCGGTTTCGCAGGCCTCTATTTTCTCACGCTCCCCGCAAACTACCCTCATTTTGATATCGGGGATGGGCTCACGGGACTGTGCGCGATCGCTTGGGCTTTCCACATTGTCCTGGCCGGGCAATTCTCACGTCGATATCCCACGCTGGCATTAGCCTCGATCCAGATTGGGACGACATGCCTGGGGTTTTGGATTACAGCGTGGCTTTTGGGAGAGATCGCGCCTGTCCCAATTACAGTCGTTCCCGCCGTCCTTTACGGCGGCATGCTGGCCACCAGCCTTTGTTTTGCCCTGCAACTGTGGGCGCAACGCCATATTTCGTCCACCCGCGCCGGCCTCTGGTTGACCACCGAACCTCTTTTTGCGGCCGCGACGTCCTATTTGTGGATCGGCGAGCGGCTCACCGGGCCACAGATATTGGGCGCGCTCTTGATCGTAGCGGGGGTGGTTCTGGCAGAAGCGGGTTACCAATGGGACGTCTTGAATCGCTGGGGTAGCGACCCTTGACTTTTCGCCGAGTGGGAACGTTTCTTTCCAGAGTTTGGTAATTCCGGAGATATCATAGTTTCGATTACAGAGTTGTGGACAGTGAAGATGTTTGCATAAGCGGAGGCACTTTGAACATGAACATAAAAATCGTCAATCCATCGTCCGTCGCGCCTCCTATCGGCGCGTATTCACACGCTTTCACCCTCGATACCAACAGCGTTTCAAAGATTTGCTTTGTGTCGGGGCAGGTGGCAGTCGATCGTCAGGGAAATCTGGTAGGGAAGGGAGATTTCCGCGCCCAGTACCTGATGGCGTACGAGAACTTGAGAAATGTTTTGTCTGCCGAAGGAGCCACTTTCGACAACATCGTTCAGTTGCGCACCTATTTGACCCGCCACGAGAACGTTCACAAGTTCATTGATATCCGCAAGGAAACTTATCCGCAGTGGTTTCCAACCGGAAAATATCCTCCTAATACGCTGTTGATAATCGACAGTCTCGTATGGCCGGACTTGCTTATAGAAGTAGAAGCGGTCGCCTGCTGGTAGCAGACTTCGCATGCGGGTGTGGGCGGGTTGGGTGACACCCAGGTCAGGTCGCTGACCCTGCGAATCGCTTGGCCGTCAGGTGACACGACGACACCCCTGTGGCCCGAGAAAAACAGCTCAGCGAAATTTAATTGTACTTTCCAGCGCAAGCCGGAATCCCACCGATCCGGTGAGCGCCTTCAATTATTCGCCCGCGGTGGTAGTGAATCCGAAAAATCCGGCGACCATATATGTGGGCATTTTTGGCGATCGTGCCGCCTTTGTGACCAAGCTTGACACACGGATCGCTCACATATTCCACCTATTTCGGAGGCATGGACCAGACGGCGGAAATGGAATTGCCATTGATAAGGACGGCAGCGCCTGTATTGTGGAAGACAGGTCCTCGAGCAATCTCGTCGGCACTCCACAGGTCTATTCAGGCGGTCTGTTCAGGGCATAGCTTTTTTCTTGCCCAAAGCGCGCCGTACGCGAGCGCTTCACTTGTGGTAAAATAATTTTTTGGTGTGGAAAGGAATTTTACAACGATTTCAAGCTTCATTCGTATACTGAAGTGGAAGCTTGGAGGAAGATATGAAAAGTAGACGTTGGCTCCAAATGATTCAGGAACGCCGCGGTTTGGCCTTTATCATGCTGCTGCTGACATTGGCGATCGGGATTACGATCGGAACGATTATCCAGCGGGGCGCTAGCGCGGAGAAGACTGCGCGCGATGCAGCGCAACTGAAAATTTCAGGTGAAGGGCGACCGCTCGGACTCGACAGTCCGGTTTCCCTTCAGGATGGATTCGCCAAAATAGCTCAGGCTGTAGAACCGGCTGTAGTGAATATCAGCACCAGCCAGATCATTCGAGCCGCCCGCAGCCGGAGGCAGCAACCGCAACAAGGAGAGCCCTTTGATTTCTTTGGAGATGACTTCTTCGATCGATTCTTCGGCGGCCAGCAAATGGATCGCAAAGTAGAGAGTCTGGGATCGGGCGTGATTGTCGATGGCAAAGGCTATGTCCTGACCAACCACCATGTGGTGGCGCAAGCGGACAAGATTACCGTCAAACTGCAAACTGGCGAAGAAACGCCCGCCAATGTAATTGGAGTGGATCCGGAGTCGGACCTAGCGGTACTGAAAATCGACCTGAGGAAGGCTCTCCCCTTCGTAAGGGTCGGCGACTCAGACAAATTAAAGGTGGGCGATTGGGTTCTGGCGATTGGGAGTCCATTTGGATTTGAGCAAACCGTGACTGCGGGGATCATTAGTGCGACGCATCGCAATTTTCTCTCGGACAGTTTCGGCGACTATCTGCAGACCGACGCAGCGATCAACCGTGGGAACAGTGGAGGTCCGTTGGTGAATATGCGGGGTGAGGTTGTAGGAATTAACTCATTCATCTCCACCACTACAGGAGGGAGTGTAGGCGTGGGATTCGCTATCCCTAGTTCCGTCTTTGTCAACTCCTACAATCAATTGATAAGCAAGGGAAAAATGGAGCGGGGTTGGCTGGGAGTCACGATGAACACGGCTCCGTTTACTCCGGAAATAGCAAAGTTCTTCGGTGTATCTTCCCGGGACGCTGGGAACGGCTACGGGGTTCTGGTCACCCAACTGGTTGACGAGAACGGCAAACCGTCCAAGACTGCGGGTCCCGCCGCCAAGGCAGGCATCCGCGAAGAGGATGTAATTGTGGAATTCAATGGCAAACCGATCAAGAACTTCTTCGACCTCCGTGCTGCAGTGGCCAATACTCCACCGCGTCAAACCGTTGATGTAAAAGTTATTCGTTTCGGAGAGCCCAAGACTTTCAGTGTCAAGCTCGAGGAACGGATGCTGAGTAGCCGGCAGACGGAGGATTCGATCTCGATGGATAAACGCGAAGAACGACGCGATAAAGAGATCGGGCTGAATATCCGAGACCTGACGCCGGCTCAGATGCAACAACTTAACCTTGAAGAAGGCGCCGGGCTTCTGATTGATGATGTACGTGCAGGCAGCTTGGCCGACGACGCCGGGTTGGCGGCCAATATGGTCATCGTGAAAGCCAATGGGAAAGTGATGAAGACAGCGCGCCAATTTTACGATTATGTGGCGGGTTTACGTTCCGGAGATTCCGTAGTCTTGAAAGTCGTTGTTCCGGCCAGCCCCCAGAGACCCGAAGGGCTGTTTTATACTTCATTCGTGAAACCCTAACCAAATTTTCGAAAACCGATAAAAAAGGGCGGGCGCTTCCCGCCCTTTTTTATTACACTTGGACCTTCGAACCTTGCCAGATTGGGATCTGCAAGGGCTCTTGCATGACAAAAATACGGACTTTTAAGAATTTCATCGATGGGCAGTGGGTCGCCTGTCGGTCGGGTCAGACTTTCGAAAATCGCAATCCAGCCAATCAAGATGACTTGGTCGGACTCTTCCAGAACTCGTCTGCAGAAGATGTCAACGATGCCGTCGAAGCCGCGTCTCGAGCTTATCAGAAGTGGCGGCTCTACCCCGCCCCAAAGCGGGCTGAGCTTCTATATCGCGCCGGTCAGATCCTGATCGAGAGAAAAGAGGAGTTCGCCCATGATATGACTCGCGAGATGGGCAAAGTTCTTAAGGAATCGCGCGGCGATGTGCAGGAGGCAATTGACATGACTTTCTTCATCGCTGGGGAAGGTCGTCGGATGTATGGCCACACTGCTCCTTCGGAACTCCCCAACAAGTTCGCCATGTCGGTCCGCATACCGCTGGGAGTTTGTGGCTTGATTACTCCCTGGAATTTTCCGATGGCGATTCCTTCTTGGAAAATGATTCCCGCACTGATTTGCGGAAACACCGTCGTCATCAAGCCCGCCGAAGACACTCCACTTTCGCTGGTTAATTTTTGTCAAGTCCTGGAAGAGGCGGGCATTCCACCGGGAGTGGTCAATCTGGTCAGCGGAAGCGGCAACGATGCAGGAGCGCCGTTGGTCCGGCATCCGAAGACGGCAATGATTTCCTTCACTGGCTCAACCGCGGTGGGACGGACCGTGGCGGCAACATGCGCCCCCCAAAATAAGCCACACCATTTGGAGATGGGTGGCAAGAACATCATCATGGTCTTGGACGATGCCAACATCGACTTGGCTGTGGAAGGTGCCGTTTGGGGTGGATTCGGGACTACCGGACAGCGCTGCACGGCAGCGAGCCGTGTAGCAGTGCACAAGAAGATTTACAAAGAATTCGTAAACCGGTTCGTCCGGCACGCCAAAAGGCTACGGGTGGGCGAAGGTTTGAATGAGAAAATAGACCTGGGTCCCATCATCAACGCCAGCCAGCTTGAATCGGTTAGCCGATATGTGCAAATAGGAAAGAGGGAGGGAGCAAAGCTGGCCTTGGGCGGTGACGTGTTACGGAAGGGGATTTACAAGAAGGGGTTTTTCCATGAACCGACCATCTTCATCGACGCTGATCCTAGAATGCGCATCGCGCTCGAAGAAATCTTTGGCCCTGTCGTCACCGTATTGCCGGTCAACAGCTTGGAGGAGGCAATAGAAGTGGGAAACTCCGTCGAATATGGTCTTGCCTCGTCCATATACACACAGAATGTGGACCAGGCCTTTGTTGCAATGCGTGAGATGTATACCGGTATTTTTTACGTCAATGCATCCACCATTGGAGCCGAGGTGCACCTGCCATTTGGAGGCACGAAGGCTACGGGCAACGGTCACCGCGAGGCCGGACATACCGCATTGGATGTTTTTTCGGAGTGGAAATCCATCTACATTGACTTCAGCGGGAAATTGCAGAAAGCACAAATTGATCAAGTTGAGGTTTATTAGACATGAAAATCGGATTGCCCAAGGAAATCAAAGACAACGAATATCGGGTAGGACTCGTGCCTGCCGGAGTGCATACGCTAATAGCCGCGGGACACAAGGTGGTCGTGGAAACTCATGCGGGCGAAGGGAGTGGATTTTCCGACAAGGAGTACGTGGATGCAGGCGCAGAAATTGTATCGTCAGCACAACAAGTCTTCCATGACTCCGAACTGATCGTCAAGGTAAAGGAGCCGATCGAAGAAGAATACGATCGCCTACATGAGGGCCAGATTCTGTTTACTTATCTCCACCTGGCGCCGGCGCCGAAACTCACCCAAGCGCTCTTGAAACAACGGATTATCGGAATCGCATACGAGACAATTCCGGATCGAAGAGGCACGTTGCCGTTACTCACCCCCATGAGTGAAGTAGCAGGGCGCATGGCCATCCACGTAGGGGCTTACTATTTAGAAAAAACAAATGGGGGATGCGGAAATTTGCTAGGGGGGGTGCCCGGAGTCCCACCTGCCACCGTCGCCATCATTGGGGGAGGGATTGTGGGAACCAACGCGGCCAAGGTGGCCACAGGTATGGGAGCTCGCGTCGTTATATTGGATATCGACCCTGAGAGAATGCGACAGTTGGATGATATCTTCTACGGCCGCGCAGAAACACAAATGGCCAACCATTACAGTATCGCCAAGGTGGTGGCAGAGGCCGATTTGGTCATCGGAGCAGTCCTGGTACGTGGCGCCGCTGCTCCCAAACTGGTCACCCGCGAGATGATTTCTGGGATGAGAAAGGGAAGTGTGGTCATCGATGTCGCGGTTGATCAAGGCGGGTGTTTCGACACCACTAGGGCCACCACCCACAGTCACCCCACTTACGAAATCGACGGAGTGCTGCATTATTGTGTAGCCAATATGCCGGGAGCCGTACCCCGAACTAGTACGCTCGCCCTTACGAATTCCACGCTTGCCTACGTCTTGAAGCTGGCTGAAGGACTGCAATCAGCTTTGAAGAAGAATCCCCTCATTAAGGATGGGGTCAACGTGTTCCGTGGCTTCGTTACCTGCAAGCCGGTAGCGGACGCTCAGGGTCTGAGCTACCGTCCTCTGGACGAATTACTGAGCTCGGCCTGATTGACTCATCCCCGGCTGGATGTTATAAAACCGATGTAAGTGTCCATGAGTGAAGAACTTTTGAGCGACCGCGCACGTCGCTTGCTCAAAGCCCTAATACAAGAGTACATCCGAACAGGGGAACCTGTAGGTTCACGGCGGCTTTCGAAACTAAGTGAGGAAGGTCTCAGTCCGGCTACGATTCGGAATATCATGGCCGACTTGGAGGAAAGCGGTTTTGTGTGTCAGCCCCATCTCTCAGCTGGACGGGTTCCGACTGAAAAGGGATATCGTTTTTACGTAGATGTCCTCCTGGAGAGGGCCAGCCTCTCCAGCTGGGACATCACAGAAATCAACCGAAGCCTCAGGGGCGGAGACCCAAGCGCCAACCATTTGATGTCTCGGGCTTCCCATGTTTTGTCAACGGTATCAAATAATGTAGGATTTGTGATCTCTCCCCCGATGTCCCGGTTGGTGATGAAGCATGTCGAATTTTTGCGTTTGGGAGAAAGACGCGTATTGGTCATTCTTGTTGGGACGTCCGGTATCGTGCAAAACCGTGTGATCCAACCTGACGAAGAGATGTCGCAGCAAGAATTGGATTTCGCCGGCAGGTACATGGTGGCCAACTTAGCCGGTTTCACCCTGCCACACATTCGTCACAAACTGGTGTACCTGATGAGCGAAGAAAAGGCCCTTTATGACAAGATGCTGCAAAAAGTTCTCAAACTTGGCACTGCTGGTTTCCACGACACGAAGGCGGAAGTCGAGGGAGACGTTTATGTCGACGGCGCTGCGCGCTTGATGCGTTACCCGGAGTTTGCCGACGTAAAGCGAATGATCGAGATTTTCGAGATGTTCGAGCAGAAGAGTCGCCTGGTAAAAATCATCAGTGAATGCATTCGAGACGACAAAGGCGAACCGAAGGTTGCGATCGGGTTGGAGCGCGGGAGTTCCGGTACCAGCGACTTCGCCATGGTGGCATCTTCGTACACTTACGGTGACCAATCCGTTGGAAGTTTGGGCATTTTGGGTCCGACACGCATGGAATATGCGCGCGCCATTCCTCTAGTTGATTACGTCGCTAGAGTCTTTGAAGGAATTTTGAATCGTAACTGAAAATTTTATGGAGAACGAGAAAGAAATAGCTATTACGGAAAAAGGGAAAGATGAAGAAAAAGACCTTGCTGCCGCGCAACGGGAACAGAAACCATTAACTGATAGGCGGAAGGAAGCGAGTGACCTAACCGCTGTGGGAGGAGAAGAAAAGGAGGCCGGACCCCAGGAGGATTTTTTTGCAGACGCGCTTGCGGCTCTTCAGAAGGAGCGCGATTCCTACTACGACCAACTGCTGCGCAAGCAAGCTGAGTTTGAGAATTATCGCAAGCGAGTGGAAAGGGAAAAAGCGGATGCCCGCTTTGCTGCGAAGCAGGAGATTCTGCGCGAGTTGCTGAACGTACTTGACGCCTGTGAGCGCGGTCTGCGAAGCATGGAACTGCATGAGCAGAATTTGGGCTCGTATCGCGAAGGCTACGAGTTGCTTCACCGACAGATGAAGACACTTTTGGCCAAATTTGGCGTCGAAGAGATTGAAGCCGTAGGACAACTATTTGATCCGAACCTGCACGAAGCAGTTCTGTACGAGCCGAGCGATGCCCATCGCGAGGGCGAAGTGATTGAGGAAATCAAGAAGGGATACCGTTTGCAAGATCGACTCCTGAGACCAGCCCAGGTCAAAGTGGCGTGGACGGAGACTGCCGACTAATGGCAAAGCGGGATTACTACGAAATCTTGGGGGTTCCGCGGGATGCCCCCCCACAAGAGATCAAAAAAGCTTACCGTAAACTGGCGGTGCAATATCACCCTGACAAGAATCCGGGTGATCACAGCGCAGAGGAACAATTTAAGGAGGCTGCGGAAGCTTATAGCGTCCTGAGTGACCCCGAAAAACGATTGCGCTATGACCACTTTGGACATGCCGGATCCCAGGGCTTTGGTGGCTTTGATCCTGAGATTTTTTCCGACTTCAGCGATATCCTTGGTGATTTCTTCGGTTTTGGAGACTTCTTCGGATCATCTCGCGCTGGTCGCCGCAGTCACTCCCAGAGAGGCGCGGACCTGCGCTATGACCTGAAAATATCCTTCGAAGAAGCGGCCTTTGGGGTCAAGACCAAGATCAAAATCCCGCGCCACCAAGGTTGCGACTCCTGTAATGGTTCCGGTGCCGAACCCGGAACTGATCTCACGCAATGTCCTACCTGCCGCGGCGCCGGACAGGTACGCTACCAACAAGGTTTCTTCAGCATTAGCCGCACTTGTGCACAGTGTCGCGGCACGGGCAGCATACTCAAAAATCCGTGCCGTATATGTCAGGGGACCGGACGGGTGCGCAAAGAGAAGGTCCTGGAAGTGAAGATTCCGGCCGGCGTCGAAGACGGTTCGCGTCTACGAATTTCTGGCGAGGGAGAAGCTGGTACCCATGGCGGCCCGGCCGGAGATCTCTATGTCGTTGTCAGCGTAGAAGAGCATTCCTTCTTCGAGCGCCAAGGCAACAACATCTATTGCGAAATTCCTATTGGCTTTGCCCAGGCAGCGTTGGGCGCGGAAATAATCGTCCCTACCCTGGACGGTGAAGAAAAATTGCGCATTCCAGAGGGTACGCAGACCGGAACCACATTCCGGTTGCGTGGGCGGGGAATCGTAAGTTTAAACGGCCATGGAAGGGGAGACCAGTTTGTCGCTGTGCGTGTAGTGACGCCAGAACATCTCACCAGAGAACAAAAGCAGCTTTTAGAAAAATTTGCCCAAGTTCGTAAAGAGGAGTATTCACCGCAAGACAAGAGTATTTTCGAGAAGGTGAAAGAGATCTTTGGGTGAGTGGCTCCTGATAACGCTGCGCTGCCTGCCCGCCGGTAAAGAAGACGTTTGGGCGATCCTGTACAAATTTCATTGCATCGGACTTGAAGAAACCGACTCCGGAAGCATCCTCGCTTACTTCCCAGTTGACACCGATCGGAAACAGGTTCTCGCATCTCTACGGACCTGTCCCTTGATCCTTTCGGCAGAGGAATCCACGGTGGCCGGACAAGAATGGCACACACGCTGGATGGAGTCCTACCAAAGTTTTCGCGTTAATCCATTTTTCATCCGCCCTAGTTGGAGGCAGGACCATCCTCCACCGGATGCTGTCGAAATTGTCATGGATCCGAAGGCGGCTTTTGGCAGCGGTACCCACGCAACCACACAATTATGCCTAAGCCATCTTCCCGCTCTGGTTGCAGGAAAACGATGTATGATCGATGTTGGTTGCGGCTCGGGGATATTGTCAATCGCGGCGAGCAAGATTGCTCCCCGGATAAAATTGGTGGCGTTGGATCATGATCCTGGGGCCACCTTCGTATGCCGTGAAAACGCGACAATCAACAATGTCTCTTTTCACATCGTGTGTGGCACTCTCGCGTGCATGCGAGAAAGGGCGGACTTGATCGTCGCCAACCTGCAGCTTGATGAACTGGTCCGTCTGGAAGCGGATTTTCAAGCGCGAACACTTCCCGCAGCAGCCTTGCTGCTCTCGGGAATCCTAAAGGAACAGATCGTCGACCTCCGCCAGACATACGACCCACGATTCGATCTGCAGGATTTGTACTTTCGGGACGATTGGGTTGCTATGGTTTACCGACGCAGATGAGGAATTTCTATGCTCACCCCAGCCGTATTCGTGGAGAATCCATTCACCTGGATCTAGGGGAAGTTCACCATGCAAGAAATGTCCTGCGTCTCGCGCCCGGGGATAAGGTACAGGTAACGGACGGAATCGGGACACTCTACCAGGGTGGCTGGGACCCTCACGGAGGTTGTGTTCACATCGAATCGACCGAGCGGAGGCCACCGCTTCGATGCGAAGTCACTCTGGCGGTAGCCCTGCTAAAAAGAGACCATTGGGATTGGTTCTTACAGAAAGCAGTCGAAATCGGCGCCTCCCAGATTGTCCCTTTGCTTGCACACCACTCGGTTGTAACGTTCGAGGAGCACGACTTCGAAACGAGAAAAAGTCGCTGGGAACAAATTACAATTTCAGCGCTCAAGCAATCGGGACAAGCCTTTCTTCCGTCAATCAAAGTTCCGATCAGCATGGTGGATTTCTGCGAGAAAGTTTCCCGTGGATCCCGGTGGATCTTAAGCGAACAGGGTGGGCTCCCGCTGAAGGCGATTTTGACGGCAGACTTGACGTGCGTGACCCTTCTAGTAGGGGCCGAGGGTGGGTGGAGTGACGTAGAACTGCACATTGCCCAACGAGAACAGTTCCAGCCCGTCAGTCTCGGACCTCATATTCTTCGCGCAGAGACTGCGCCTCTTTACGCCTTGTCAGCGATTCGATTTATGACCGAATGGGCAGCCGGCTGATGGCGCGCTGCCTCTTGGCGGACAGTTTCGCTTGTCAGGCGCGCGCCTAATGGATACCATTTGCCCATGTCGCGCATGCGGCTCACTCCGTTCTCTTTTTTGCTTGGACTCACGGTGGCCTCGACTTTGGGTCAGCAGCGACCGCTCGTCAGCGAAATTCCGGAACCGGTTAGCGACGGTAAGGTACGGTTAGAACTGGGCGTGGATTTTTTCAAAGACCAACCGTTCCCGCTCACTGGGCTGCAGGGAGACCTGGTCCATCTTGGTGTCATCGGTGGACGCGTGGGACTAGGCTCTCACGTTGAGTTTCAGGTCCAGGGCACTATCGGCAACTTCCTAAATATAAACCGGCGCGGTCCCGCTCCCTTCGCCGAAAGGCTAAGGATTTCCGAGAATTCCACCAGTGACATTGGCGATTTCCTATTCGCCACGAAAATCAGCCTCTACAAGGAGGCCCATTCTCTGCCATCGGTCTCGTTTCGTGTGGGCGCGATCCTTCCCAACTTGAGCACCGACAGTGGGTTGGGCATCAATACGACGCGAACCTTTGGCAGTCTTCTAGTCGGAAAGCATCTCGGCAAGAGCTACCTCTTTTCAAACCTCGGTATCATGCTGATCGACAATCCAGCAGATCTGGCCAGCCAGAGTGATAAATTCACTTACGGAGTTGCTTTCATGCACCCTTTAAGAGGTCCCATCACCCTGTTAGGCGAGATTCAGGGAATGCATGGCGATCGACATCCAGGGACGGAAGATGCTTTGCAACTGCGTCTGGGCGCGCAAATTCGGGCCGCCGGCTTGACATGGGATATCGCCGCCTTGGCCGGTTTGCGCAAGACCGATCCCGACAGCGGCATAGTCTTTGGAATCACGCGTGATTTTCAGCTCTTCAAACTCTCCAGGAAACCGTGACCTGATTCTGCTTCCAAGGCCCGGAAAAACCAAAGAGCCGGAAACAAGACTCTGCGTAGCCGCACGTCCCGCATCTCTACTAACCTAACCCAAACCTAACCCAACTTTCGCAGTTCGGGGATCTTCGCCGGTAAGATTGGAGCGAAGCAAAGTTTGGTGCCCACACACGGAAAAGAAAAAAGCACTTATGGAATTGTGTGCCTATTGACAACCGGGAGTCTTATAAGAGTTGGTCGGATTGTAACCCGCAACGATATACGTTACACTAAAGCGCGTGCCGATCAAGGACTTCCTCCACAAAGGGCTGGAGCGGTTCTTTGCAAGGGGCGATAAGTCTGGGATCCAGGCCAAGCATGCAGACTGCATGCGATTGATCCTCGGCCGACTGAACGTGGCCACAGGCGTCGCCGACATGGACTTGCCCGGTCTCGGCCTACACAGGCTTCGAGGCGACCGGAAAGGCACATGGGCCGTCAAAGTGAGCGGCAACTGGCGTATTACATTCAAAGTCGCCGGCAGGGACATGACAGAGGTGAATTATGAAGATTACCACTGAGGTTCTCCGATGAAAATGCACAATCCACCACATCCGGGCGAGGTGCTCCGGAAGTTGTGCCTTGAGCCCCTGGGCCTGACCGTCACCGAAGCCGCCAAGGCGCTAGGTGTCAGCCGCAAGACGTTGTCGAGCATCTTGAATGGTCGCGCCGGGATCAGCCCCAAAATGGCCGTCCGCCTGTCGCTCGCCTTCAATACGACCGCCGAGAGTTGGCTGAACCAACAGATGCAGTACGACCTTTGGCACGCGGAGCGGAATCGTAAAAGGCTTCGCGTCCAGAAACTCTCCGCCGCTTGAAAGGCGCCTCCTCGATTCCGGCTATTGAACATTACCAAATATAGCTGACGCGGTTCCGGCCCTCCGACGCCGGCCAGCGCGCTCCAGCGAGGCAGGCCACGTCAGTAATATTATGTAAAGGTCAATAGTATGACTTCCGGTTCAGGATGTCGATCTCAGGATTGGGTTTTAGGTTCTCAATAGTTTTCAATAACTTCGCTTCCAGAAGTATCTTCTCGAGAAAGGAAGACCTCCATGCCTGAACTCAAACTCCCGGATCGCGTTCGACAGGCGGTGCAAGTCAAGCACATGAGCCGGAGAACCGTCGAAGCGTACGCGTTAGTTTCTTCGAGCCAAACGTCCAGGGCGCCTGCCGGTTGTGTTGACCCGCGAGGAAGTTCAGAGAATCCTGTCGAGGATAATGACGGGCTCGCCTGAGGTTAATGACAATACTGTGCGCAGTGACTTCAGTTTTCCTGGGAGGCTTTCTGAAGCTTCTCATCCAGAGAAATCAATTCAACCCCCAGCTCCCGGGCCAGCCAGAGGTACGAGGCGTCGTAAAGGGTCAGATCAGCGCGCTGCGCGAGCGCAATCGACTCCTCTAAGTCCACCTCCACGTGCAGGATTTCCATTTGCAGGAAAATCTGAAATGCAGTCAGAAATCCTTCCTGTTGCTTTGGGTAGCGTCGGAGCTTTTTCAGACAGACACTCGCAATCTCGAAGCGCAGAAGCAAAGGAGCAATCAGACTGCAGCCCTGCATTCTTTCGGCCAGTTCTTCCGCTCCGGGTTCGCCAAAGAGAATCGCCGAAAGAGCGGAAGAATCGATAACTTTAGCGTGCATCCCGGTCTTGGCGGATCATGCGAGCCGACTCCGAGCGCGTCCTCAAACCGAGCCGCCGAACTCGCTCCAAGGCTTGTTCGGGCGTGAGTCGGTCCTCCACTCCTACAGACTCTTCAAGGATCGCCATGAGTTCCCCTTGCAGAGAGCGGCGGTGCCTGGCGGCCCGTTGACGCAGTCTTTCCGCTAGATCGTCAGCGACGCCCTTGATGGATAAACTTACAGGCATCCCATCTCCTCTGCTTCCATTTCGAAACCATTATAGATCCCGGCGGCTTCCCTGCACAAGCGGCTTCGCCGTGAAATCCTCGGCATCAAGCAGCCGCACGTCTCTGGCCTCATGCGCGGTCAGTCCGGGGCCTTCTCAGTTGGAGCGCCTGTTGGACTTTCTCACCGCGCTGGGGCAGGACGTAGAGATCACTGTGAGGCCTACACGCAAGAGCCATGGCGAAGTGGTCCGTCGTTGTTGCAATAACTCGGTCGACGCCTCCGCCACCGAGGATCTCCCCAGGACTGACTGTTGTCGAAAGGTTGCCGACTCGGGGATCGAGAAAGCTCAAAACCAGGAAAAGGACGCGATCGTCGGTACCTAATGACAGATCCTGACGAGTCGAAAGGATTGTGCCATTACATAACCGGGTGTGCTAATTGGCCGCCATTTCCGGGGCGGAATATGCGGCTTTGCCTCCAACCAAGGTCAATAAAACCTTAATGTCCTTAATCTGCTCCTCAGGCACCGTAAGGTACTCCTTGTCAACGACGATCATATCCGCCCATTTGCCTACCTCAAGGGAACCCAATACGTTTTCTCTGAGAACATACTCGGCAGCCCACCGCATGATCATCTTTAAAGCTGTGACTCTGTCAACCCGCTCATTAGGCCCTATTACCTTACCCTCTGGACCTTTTCTCGTGACCCAAGTCTGGAGATCAAAGAAAACATTGCGCTCATCCGTAAGATGGTGGTCGAGCTCTATGACCGCTTTTCCCCCAGTCTTCAGTATGCTGTTTACCGGAGACATCCAATTTATATACTCCTCCCCATAATCCCGCAAACTTCGGCTACACCAGAACGACTTTGAACTTGACGTTCCGGACAATCCTGGCAAAGCGGTCAAACGCGTGCAACTGAAGGTGGTCGCGGGGAAGACTGTCGGAAGTTTCTACTTCAATGATCACGCCGCTGTTGTCTTTGATAAGGAGGAGGTCGGGTCGAAAACCGTTAATCGTCTCTGGAACTTCCCAGCCACGAGCGTCCGCAAACACATGATATCCCATGGAAAGATACCTTTTTGCCAGTTCCAAGATCTTTCTATCGTGCCGAGCCTGGTTAACAAAGGTCCTCTTCACACCACCCCTCCTTTGTGCTCACATCTTCACAACTCGAAGTGAGTCAAAGGTCACAGAACAGGTCACAAGTCGACTTTTTACGAACAGCCACTCGTACTTCCGCAAACCGTACAGATGTAGCAGGAGCCATTTCGTTGCATGATATTTCCACAACTCAAGCATGCAGGTGCATCTCCCTGATCGAAGAGGGACCTCCCTCGAGCTTCACCCCTACTCCCACTACCATTGAAGGGAGAGATTGCCACACTCGTTTTCTCTGCCGGAGCTGATTTCTCGCTGCGGTGAATCCCAAGACTTTCCTGAGCTTCCTTGGACAGATACCTCGTAGCCAGATAACGGACCACATAATCTGGAATCGAAGTGGCAAAGGGGATCTGCGAATTATTCGTCTGGCCTGAGGGCTCAAAACTCATATGCGCGAACATGCGCACGTAATCCTCCAGTGGCACGCCACGCTGCAAACCCATAGAGATCGCGATCGCCCAGGCCATGGCCATTCCCTGCAAGGTGCTTCCCTGTTTGGCAAAGTTAAGGAAAATTTCCCCCAAGGTATTGTCCTCTGGGTACATCCCCATGGTGAGAAAGCCCTTGAAGCCTTTGATGCGGAATTCGTGCTCCCAAGCCGGGTGATCTGCGGGCATATTCCGATGGATGGGCTTGCTGGATTCTTGCTTCTTGGCTTCTTTGTTACTCAGAGGTTGAACCAGTTTGCATCCATCGCGATAAATGGAGACCGACTTCATCCCCACTTCCCAGCCCATAATGTACGCCTGCATGATTTCATCTACCGTAGCCTCATGCGGCAAGTTGATCGTCTTGGAAATGGCGCCTGACAAAAAGGGTTGCACGACACCTGCCATCTTAATATGTCCCGAATAATGGATGGATCGGGACCCGCTCCTGGGTCGATCTGCACAATCAAACACCGCCAGGTGTTCCGGCTTCAGATTAGGAGCCCCTTCGATGGTTTCGCTCTTATTGACATGATCGACCATCGCCTCAATCTCCGCACTGGGATAACCCAGTTTCCGCAATGCGATAGGGATGGTACGGTTGACGATCTTGAGGGTCCCGCCACCTACCAGCTTCTTCACTTTTACCAGCGCAAAGTCAGGTTCAATCCCCGTAGTGTCGCAATCCATCATGAAGGCGATGGTCCCGGTAGGAGCCAACAACGTTACCTGAGCGTTGCGGTAGCCATTTCGTTCGCCTGATTCAATCGTGCGGTCCCAGGCACTGATTGCCGCTCGCAACAAATCAAACGGCACATGGGCCGAATTGACCTTTCCTAGAGCTTCCCGATGCTTGTGCATAACCCGGAGCATTAATTGGCGATTCGTTTCAAAACCGGCAAAAGGTCCCATCTTCTCCGCAACGTGCGAGCTCATCGAATAGGCCTCGCCTGTCATCAGCGCAGTAATTGCTGCTGCGAAAGCTCGGCTCTGATCGCTGTCGTACGGTAGTCCACGCGCCATCAGCAGGGCCCCCAAGTTGGCGTAGCCCAGTCCCAATGTCCGAAATTCGTGGCTGATGCGCTCTATCTCCGCGGTAGGATAGCTGGAGTTGTCGATAACGATTTCCTGCGCCAGAATGATGATCCTCACCGCATGCCGGAAGGACTCAATGTCAAACGTCCCATCCTCCCTCACAAATTTCATCAAGTTCAGAGACGCAAGGTTACACGCCGAACTGTCAAGAAATACGTATTCCGAGCAAGGGTTGCACGCATTGATGGGCCCGGAGTTGGGACAGGTGTGCCAATCGTTAATCGTCGTGTAAAACTGCAGGCCGGGATCCCCGCAAATCCAGGTGGCCTCGGCGATTGCCCGCATCATATCACGTGCCCGATAAATAAAAGCCGGTTCGCCCGTGGTAACTTTGCGCGTGGTCCACTCCCGATCCTGAAGGACCGCATGCATAAAATCGTCGGTAACGCTGACGCTGTTGTTGGCATTTTGAAACTGGACCGACTTGTAGGCCTCACCATCAATCGAGCGGTCGTAGCCCAGTTCGATCAACTGGTGCGCTTTTTTTTCCTCCCTTGCTTTACACCAGATAAACTCCTCGATGTCCGGATGATCTACATTCAAAATAACCATCTTGGCCGCGCGCCGCGTGGCACCTCCCGATTTAATCGCCCCCGCAAAGGAGTCCCAGCCGCGCATGAATGAAACCGGGCCCGAAGCGACGCCGCCAACGGCCAGCGGCTCAATCGACGAACGGATGCGTGATAAATTGACACCGGACCCGGAACCGCCCTTGAAAATCATCGCCTCTGTGCGCGCCAGTTTCATAATCGAGTCCATGCTGTCGTCAACTTCATTAATGAAACAGGCCGAGCACTGGGGCTTTTTTTGGATTCCTACATTGAACTGAACGGGTGAATTGAACGCGGCATACTGATGCAACATCAGATAGATTAACTCGGCGTGGAAAGCTTCCGCCGATCCTGCGTCGGCAAAGTAGCCTCCGCGTTTTCCCCAACGACTAAAGGTATCTGCAATTCGGCCCACCAGCTGTCGAACACTGAATTCACGCGCGGGCGTTCCGATGTGGCCCCGAAAATATTTTGATGCCACGATGTCGGTGGCGCGCTGGGACCAGAACTTGGGGAATTCCACGCCTTCCTGGCGAAAAGTGACTTTGCCCGTTTTTCCATCCTTGATTTCAGCCGTCCGCAGTTCCCATTCCACGCCATCGAACGGGTCGACCTCAAGCTTAGTAAAGTGGCGCTGAACCGTCAGACCTGCTGATTTTGCAGCTACTTTTGCGCTTTCTATGGGTTCATTATTCATAGCGGTTTCCCCTTTGGACTCGAAACAGTTTAAAAGGAACCTAAAAAAACAACCATTGAGGAAAAAGGGTATCTTGTGATCTCGCCTAACTCGGTTGACGTGTCGTCTTCCAGATGCCTTGCACAAGGAGGCATAAAGTAACCCTTTCAGTCACAATACCCATCTCTGGAACCACCTCCCCGTCTGTTAATTTCAAATTTTAGAGGCCGGCGGAAGGCTCGTCAAGCAAAAAGTACAAGATGTTGGGGTTTTTTAGCAAAATAACACTAAGTAATGTGGTTTTTTTCACAATTTCTTCTCGCGATTTCCACAATTTTTTCACAGGCTTATAGATCGGCTCTCCGAAGGCCCCGATTATTGATCGCCCCTGCCGGACCGGCCGACACCGTTAAAGAAAGGCTCTCGCCAGCGCTCATCGATCACCATTCACACATCTCTGCTAGAATCGACTCATGTCGATCCCTGAGAACCTGGCCCTGGTGCGACGGCGCATTGCTAAAAAAGCGCGCAGCGTCGGCCGAATGCAGGAGGACATTCTTCTGGTAGCTGTCTCCAAGACGTTTCCTGCGTCGTCCGTGGAAGAGGTCGCACGGGCAGGGCAACTGCATTTCGGAGAAAGCCGCGTGCAGGAGGGAGAGGACAAGATACCGACAGTAAATGTGAGCGGCCTCATCTGGCATCTAGTAGGACATCTGCAAAGTAACAAGCTGAAGCGTGCGCTTCAGCTTTTTCATTGGATACATTCAGTTGACAGTGCCAGCCTGTTGTGCAAATTGGATCGACATGCTGCGGCACTGGGAAAGCAAGTGCCGGTGCTGTTGCAACTCAATCTTTCAGGCGAAACCACCAAGTTCGGCATATCCGAGTCCGATTTGGATAGCACGCTCGATGCGGCACTCCAACTTAAGAGCGTGTCCGTGGAAGGCCTCATGATCATTCCCCCCTTTTATGACGATCCTACTGCCGCGCGGCCGTTTTTTAGGAGGTTGCGCGAACTGTTGGACTACAGCAAGAAGCGGGCTCCGGCTCTACCCATGAAACATCTTTCGATGGGCATGAGCCACGATTTTGAAGAGGCCATCGAAGAGGGAGCGACGATCATACGCGTGGGGACAGCCATATTTGGGAGGCGGGAGGCAAAGAAATGAGGTCTGAAAGCGATTCCGTCACGATTTCTGTACGGGTACAGCCGCGCGCCGCACGCGACTCGATCAAAATTCAGCCTGACGGCATATGGAAAGTCCGCCTCACCACCGCTCCGGTTAAGGGCGCCGCCAATGCCGCGCTGATCGTCCTTCTAGCCAAAACCTTAGGCGTTCCCAGAAGTTGTCTGCAAATTGTCACCGGAAAGTCAGGGCGTGACAAGCTGGTCCGCGTTTCCGGAATGCATCGGGCTTCGCTTGCAGCAAAACTATCAGGCGATGACCGGAGATTGGCCGCTGACCAGCGCAGTTACGAGCGACGAAGCGCAGGACGATGATCCATCCGCATCGCTGACAGTTGAGTTGTTTTAGGATACGATCTGTTCCCGATGCCACGCGGAAAATTTGTAACGTTTGAAGGAATTGAGGGAGCGGGCAAGACGACCCACCTGGAACATTTGTGTCACTACTTAGATCCATGTGGTTTTCGCTATATCGTCACTCGCGAGCCCGGTGGTACTGCTTTTGGACGCGAAATCCGTAATATTTTATTGGACCCGCTGGGCCCACCGCGCCACCCCCTCGGCGAGCTCCTCTTGTATCTGGCTGACCGAATCCAAGATCTCAACGAAGTCATCCGTCCTACGTTGGCCAAGGGGATTCATGTCCTGTGTGATCGATATCATGACGCCACGCGCGCCTACCAAGGCTTCGCGCGGGGTATTTCTCTGGAACTGATCGATCGGCTGGCAGAACAACTGGACATTCTGACCCCGGATTTGACAATCATTTTTGAAGTGGACGTGATGCAGGGACTAGACCGTGCGCGGAATCGCAATCAGCAAGACAAGCAGGAAACCGAGGGGCGCTTCGAGAGAGAGGATTATGAATTTCATCGGAAGGTGCTGGAGGGGTACAGAGTTTTGGCAGGCAAGGAGCCCAGCCGATTTCGGTTCATAAATACGGGCGGAAAGTTTGACGAGGCACAGCATCAAGTCCGCAACATTATGAAATCTTTCCTTACAAGCTAATGCCTTCGTGTTTCAGGGAATTCCTGGGAAATCAAGAACTGGTCGCTCATTTTCTGAAATCGGCCCAGCGAAACTGTATCCCTCCAGTGGCGCTCCTGGCCGGGCCCGAAGGCGTCGGCAAGAAAACTTTTGCGTTGCTGGCGGCCCAATACCTGAACTGCAGGTCCCCACTGCCAGGCGACGTCTGCGCGGGCTGCACCGCCTGCTTGAAAATATCGAGGAGAGTGCATCCGGATGTGCGACTGATTGCGCCAGAGGGAAGCCAAATAAAGATTGAACAGATGCGGGAGTTGTCTTCCGACCTCCAATTTCGCCCGTTCGAAGGGAAACGCAAGGTTTACGTCATCGATGAAGCTGAAAAGCTGAATGAGTCCGCTACAAACTCGATCCTAAAAACTCTGGAGGAATGCCCTTACTATGCATGGATCGCCCTGGTCACCGCGCATCCGGCGACCCTGCGGCCGACCATCCGCTCCCGTTGTTCGGTATCCAGGTTCGGTCCCGTGGAATCATCCCAAATTGAAAATTTGCTAAGACAGCGGGGAGAGGAAGAAGCGAAGGCCCGAGTTCTGTCCAGGCTCTCCGGGGGCAGCATCGCAGAGGCGCTCAAGCAGGACTGGGACCAGATTGAAAAAGAGCGTGGACGGGCATTGTCGCTTCTTGATTCCCTCTCAAGACCAGAAAGTTTTCACGGCGTTCGTAGCTTTTGGACAAAATTGACGACCGAAGAGCGAACGCGCCAAAGATTGGAAGACCTATTCCGCACGTTGTTGGTCCTGCTGCGCGACATGCTCATGCTGAAGGAGGGGCGTCCATCTGAGGTTGTCCATTTCGACATCATTCCACGGCTGGAAAAAAGCGCGGCGCTTTACTCCTTTGCCACGATCTCTGAATTGGAGCGGCAAATTCGTGTTGCCCTCCAGGAAGCACAACGCAACCTCAATCCTCAGATCCTGCTGGAATCCCTGTATTTTGAGAGCGCTCCGCAGGAGCGCTCCGTTTGAGGCTCCACGCCAGCTTTGCATCGGATGACTTCCCGCCAGCTCGCTCCCCACTGGCGACCGGAGACGGTGTGCGAAGGCTTATTTAAAGGTCCCCTTTTGGACGAGGATACGCGCGTACTGGGCAGTCTTCTTCTCGGATGGAAACTTTTCCACGTATTCCTGCATCACCTTGCGCGCGCTCGCCTCCTCTTTGTTTTTCCCCAGGGCACGAATCAGTTTTTCGTAGGCCAGCGGATAATCCGGGCGGTAGAGTAGCGCCTCCCGGTACCGCCCGATCGCCGCACGGTAATTCTCGCGCTTAAAATAAAAATCTCCGATCTGGATTTCCTGTTCCGCCTTCGCAGGATCGCGCACAACCGGGGCGGGCGGCTTATCGACCTCTTCGCGAATTAAAACCGGCGCTTTCCCTTGAGGCAGGTCTTCTCCTGGAACGGGGTTTGGTTGCTGCGCCGGAACCATCGCAGTGGCAAGAAGCCACATGCAAGAAAGCGTAAACTTTTTCACTTTCCAACCATCTATAAATTGAGAAAATCCATTTTAGCAGATTTTCCTTGTAAAAGTCGGCAATGAGCGCTAAGGTTAAGAGTAATCCATATTAAGTGTTCCTCTTGCACTGAACTGTGACTCTGCATTAATAATCCGCCGGTCGGATTTTCGAAGGAAAGCAGCGGTGATTTATGGAGGGTGATCCAATGGTAAACCGGAAACTTATTCGTCCGTCGCTCTCAGAACTGAAAGAGCAGGCCCCGAATAAGTATGCGAACGCACAGCGCAAACGCGTTCCACCAGAGCAAACTTTCGCTGAGAACTATTACTACTTGAAACAGATGTCGAGCAGGAACCCCATGGTAGTGAAGCTGATTGACGGGGAAGAAATCCATGGGGTGATTGAGTGGTACGATAAGCACTGCATCAAGGTGAATCGAACGTCGGAACCCAATCTGCTGATCCCGAAACACAACATCAAGTACATTTACAAAGAGAATGAGGTGAAGGGCGAAAACGATTGATCACCCGGTTCAAGCGCGCCGGCAATCCAGATCCGAAATCTCGCGACCTCGTGTCCCGTTTCACAATTACGGCGCGAATGTAACACGAAATGCTTCGTGTTCACCCCGCAATAGATGATCTACCAGCGGCTGCATATCTAGGCGGAATGCCGCCTCAAGGCACTCCTCATACTTGCCGGGTTGGTAGTACCGCCAAATAGGAAAAATAAAACCGGAGCGCAACAACCAGAAACAGGAGAGGGCGCCTGACAGCGGAACATTCAGTCGGGCGAAAGGCCCGATTTCAAGCAACCGCGGAAGCGACAGAGCGCTTTGCTCCACGGGATGAAGTTCTGCAAATGCCTGTTCTCCAGTCCATTCAAAGAACCGCGCTAACGCGTTGCGGATCCCATCCGGTGACAGCGGACGGTGGCTAGGCGTCACCGACGTGAGTGAATCGGCCCGCCAGCCCAGACTGAGAGCACAGATACCTTCAAACATCGTCATGTTGAAGTTCGGCTCGGTGCGAGAGTATGCCAGCACTTTCCCAGCCACCGCCTGCAGACATGGTTCACCTGGGCAGAGCTGAACCAACCAGCCGGTATATAACTTTTCGTTCTCGGTTATTTTCCGTTCTTGCTCTTGTCGGGGCTGCGCCGTAAATTGCGCACGCAACTGGTCCACGGCGCGAAATTGCAACGCCGTCCTCAGACGGCTCATAAGTTCTCGATGGTCGCGGATGTGTCAGGAAATACTAATAAAAGAACCGCCTCAACTGCACGTTCAGAATCAGACCCAGACCAAGAAACGTCGACATCATGGAAGACCCACCATAGCTGAGCAGCGGAAGGGGAATCCCCGCGACGGGAATAAGTCCGACCACCATTCCCACGTTGATCAGTACGTGGAAGGCAACCAGCGAAGCAACGCCCACGATCAACAGAAGTCCAGTACGGTCACGAGCTGTGCGGGTGAAGTCAAGGATGCGCCAGAGCAACCAGAAATAGAGTCCCAAACTCACCAGCGCGCCATTCAGGCCGGTCTCTTCTGTCAAAACAGCGAAAATGAAATCCGTGTGGCGTGCAGGAAGAAATCCCAGTTGGCTTTGTGTTCCCTGAAAAATTCCCTTGCCCAACATGCCTCCAGAACCAATGGCGATCTTGGACTGCTGTGCCTGGTAACCAATGCCTCTGGGATCCAGCTCCGAATTGAACGTAGCCATAATGCGCTGTCGTTGATAGTTCTTCAAAGAAAACCACGCCACCGGGGAGAGGCAAAGGGCCGTGGCCAGTCCCAGCACGAGAAACTTCTTCTTCACACCACAGACGACTGTGATGGACGCGAAAACCGGAAGGAAAGTCATCGCAGACCCCAAATCTCCCTCAAGCATTACCAGCACCATGGGGATGGAAGCGATCCCCGCGCCCACGGCAATTTCTGATGTGGATAGCTGCTCTTTGTTACAACGGGAAAAAAAACGGACCAGCGCCAAAATCGTCGCAATTTTAACAAACTCGGAAGGCTGCAGTGCAGCTGATCCCAGATGCAACCAGCTCTTGCTACCTCGCACCTCGGTGCCAAAAACCAGCACCGCGAGCAGAAACAACAAGCCAAACCCGTAAAAAAAATGGGCATGCTCAGTCAGCGTATGATAATCCACCGCCAGCACCATCAGAAGCACGATCAGGCTACCAGCCAGCCAAATCACTTGCCGCCATAAGAAAAGTGTGCGGCTCACATCACGGGTAGCACTGTAAACAAAGAGGATTCCGATCACCGACAGGGCCAAAGCGATCAGGAATGTGATCCAATCGAACTCAGAAATGTAGCGCCGGTTGATCATTATTTCATTATTTCATTGCCGCGGTGATCAGGTTGGGTTGCCGGTTTCTCTGCGGAGTTTGGAGCTTCTCGTAATACGCTCTAAAAATAGATCCCGCCACAGGAGCCGCGGCTTGGCCGCCATACCCTCCTCGCTGCAGAAGCACTGCCACTACAATTTGTGGGTCGTTCCTGGGAGCAAACCCGACAAACCAAGCGTTACTCTCAAAATTCGCACGCCGCGCGTTTCCCAGCCTTTGCTTGGCGGCATTGCTGATGGTCTGCGCTGTCCCAGTTTTGCCGCAAACATCGAATCCCGGCACCACCGCCGCATGTCCGGTACCGCCGGCGTTCACTACTCCCCACATGCTCTCTTTGAGAAATTCAATGTGCTCACGATTCCAGGAATATTCGACTGCCTTGAACCTGGCATCATTGTCGGAATGAGGAGTACGCACGACATGCGGGACCGCAAAATGCCCGCCTAGCGCAATCCCTCCGATCGCCCGCGCCATCTGGATCGGAGTGATGCTCACAGCTCCCTGCCCCACTGCCACAGAAATTGTTTCACCGGCATACCATTTTTCGTGATACACACGCTCTTTCCATTCCGCCGAAGGCATCACTCCCGTGGTTTCATTGGGGAGATCGATTTCGGTAGGAACACCTAAACCGCTCATGCGCGCATAACTGCTGATGGTGTCAATCCCCATGTTCATTCCCAGGCGGTAGAAAAACACGTTGCACGACTGCACGATGGCTTCCCTCAGATCCACCAGACCGTGTCCACCCTCATGGCATCGAAAGTAATGCCCGTAGAGCGTCGCGCCTCCCGGACAATAGACGGAAGTTTGCGGGCTCAGCAGTCCTCTCTCCAACCCCGCGAGCGTCATTACGATCTTAAACACCGAGCCGGGAGAAAACGTATTTTGAATCGCGCGGTTCTGCATCGGGTTGTCCGGATTTTCAATCAGCTCCTTCCATTCGCCTGCGCTGATACGAACTGCAAAACGATTGGGATCAAAGCCCGGTTTGCTCACCATCGCCAGGACCTCTCCATTGCGAGGATCAAGCGCTATCAGCGCTCCAACCTCATCGCTCATCTGCTCCTCAGCAATCATCTGGAGATCCAAATCAAGAGTCAGGTTCAATTCCTCACCGATGCGGCTAGGTGTTTTTTCCAATTCGGCTCTCACCTTGCCCAGGCTATTAACCAGTACTTTCAATTGGCCATCCGTACCGCTGAGTGTCCGGTTGTAGAAACGTTCCACACCGAACTTACCAACGATATCACCCGGTTTGGAACCTTGATATTCGGCGCCCTTCAACTGCGACTCAGAAACCTCGCCTACATAGCCCAACAGGTGCGCCGCCAGCGAGCCATATCGGTAAACTCGCTTCGGTTCCTCAAAGATTTTGATTTCCGGATGCTCCGCCTGGTGGCTTTGGATATACGCGATGTCTTCCAAAGTCACGTTTTCTTTGATCACGACTGGGTGAAAAACCGGGTAGCGCCGTAACTGTCTCAGGCGCGATTCCAACTGTTCCGGCGAAATGATGTCTCCGCTTTGCAAAAAGCGGGCCAAGTTGGAGACGTCGCTGATTTCGTCGCGATAGACCACGATGTCCACCGATTTAACGTTTTCCACCAGAGGCCTTCCATCACGATCGAAAATGACCCCACGCGGGCCAATCAAGGGAACAATGCGTACCCGATTTTTTTCGGAAAGCCCCATGTAATAGTCGTGATTGAGAATGGTCAAACGCCAAAGCTGAACGGAAAAAAGCGCAAAAATCAAACACACGGTTATCTTCAAAAAGACAACCCGTGCCTGTAATTGACGGTTATCCTGATTAATCGGCATATGGTCTTGCCAATTGTTTATCCGTCCCGCGGCGTAGTCGATCTACCACCTGAAACAACACCAATGCTCCTAATGACGTACAGACCGCTTGGATAAGTGAGGTCCGAACAAAATCAGCACGTATTGGTTGCCCCAAAATATACAGCAACCCGCCAATGATTGCCATATTGAGCAGTGACGCGCACAAAACCGCCAGAAAACGAAGCCAGGTTGAGTCCAATACGATATACCGACGGGCCGTTGCGGCTGCGAAGCCAATCACTGTTTTTGAGAAACCATTCATACCGATCGACAAACCGCTGAGAACATCCTGAATCGCCCCGACGAAAAAACCGGAGTAAACTGCAGTGAGCGGTGAGGCAATCAGACCGACGTAAACAGAGTAAAGCAGGAACAAATCCATGTACAGCAAGGCGGGCAGATACAGAGACAGCAGGTGTTCCACGACACTAATCAGCACGACCGCCGCCACGCTTCTTACGAAATTCACTGCCTGTAACGATAGTCGGTCAGCACCAGGACTTCCTGCACGTTGGCAAGATTGACCGCGGGTTTGAGGGTAATTTCCTTAGAAATTTGCGTGGTGTTGTAAGCGGTAATGACCCGACCCACAGGCAGACCCGGGGGATAGATGCGATCCGTACCGGAGGTCAGTGCCAGGTCGCCGGCATGGACCTGTTCCTGGCTGGAAACGTAGCGGATACTGAGCGTTTCATTCCCGTTTCCCTGGGCGATCCCCTGAATCCGGCTCTCGCCCACAAGAACGCCGGCAGCAGCGCCCATGTTGGTAATCAGTTCCACTTCCGAAGTCCTTGCCGCGACACTCAGGATCCTTCCTACAATCCCCAGCGGGGTAATGACCGCGTCGTCCGCCCGCACCGTGTCGTTACTGCCAATATTAAGAAAAAACGTGGATTTCCAGAAAGGCGGGCTCTTGCCAACCACGCGCGCCCCTACGGTTTGATACTGGAATTGCGATTGAAACTTCTGGTAGCTTTCCATCCGCAGGTACAGGCGGTTGAGTTCCTGCAGTCGTTGTAAATCTACGCGTAGTTGCTGGATCTCCTGTTGCAAGCGACGGTTCTGTTTGCGCGTTCCGACGAGACTCACATAGTCATCCCAAACCCGCAATGTCTGGTGACACAGATAAGAGCTACTGGAAATTACCGGGGAGATCAACGTCAAGGTCCAGCCTTTCAACAGGCTTTGCCCCGATCTGGTTCGTAATTGCACCGACAGCAGAAAAATATTGAAAATGAGCAGCGAGATAAGGTTCACCACCGGCCGGCTTAAAACGCTGCGGATCATTCCAGGCTAACTCGTTTCAGCAATGCCATGTCACTGAGCATCTTTCCAGTTCCAAGCACTACCGAGGAAAGCGGATCTTCGGCCAAAAAGACGGGCAATCCCGTTTCTTCCATTAAGCGTTTGTCCAAATTTCTCAAGAGCGCGCCCCCGCCGGTCAGGACAATGCCCCTGTCGACAATGTCTGCCGACAACTCGGGCGGCGTGCGCTCCAGAGCCACGCGCACGGCGTTGACAATGGTGGCAGTGCAATCCGCGAGTGCTTCGCGAACTTCAGTATCTGTGATGGTGACAGTCTTGGGAATGCCTTCAATTAAATTGCGCCCTTTAATTTCCATCGTCAATTCTTCATCGAGCGGACTGGCGGAGCCCAACATGATTTTCACCTGCTCGGCGGTGCGCTCGCCAATTAAGAGATTATGCTTGCGCTTGATGTATTGCACGATTGCTTCGTCCATTTCGTTGCCTGCCAGACGCACCGAGCGGCTGTAGACAATCCCAGAAAGGGAGATTACCGCGATGTCGGTGGTACCGCCGCCGATATCCACGATCATGTTTCCGGAAGGCTCTGTGATGGGTAAACCCGCGCCGATGGCGGCCATCATCGCCTGTTCCACCAGATATACTTCGCTGGCCCGCGCGCGCAGGGCCGATTCTCTCACTGCTCGTTTTTCCACCTGAGTAATCTCAGAAGGGATGCCGATCACAATTCGCGGAGAAATCAGATGATTGCGGTTGTGGGCTTTCCTGATGAAATAATTGAGCATTTCCTCGGTAACATCGAAGTCGGCGATGACTCCATCCTTCATCGGCTTGATGGCGACGATGTTTCCCGGGGTCCGCCCCAGCATCTCTTTAGCCTCTTTGCCCACCGCGCACACTTTGTTGGTGATTTTGTTGATCGCCACGATGGAAGGCTCGTTAACGATGATTCCTTTGCCCTTGGCAAAAACCAACGTGTTGGCGGTTCCCAGGTCGATGGCAAGGTCATTGGAGAAGGCGCCAAAGAGCGAACGGAAATTCATTTCACCTCTCAAACTGCAATTCTAACTGTGTTTTTCTGCAAATTCTTCGCTTCATACATCGCCCCATCTGCTTTCCGGATCAGGTCATCTACGCAAAAGCCGTGCTCCGGATAGCCGGCGATGCCGATACTCACGGTGATGCGGATGTTGCGCCTCTGGTCTGACCCGAAAACGTGGGATTCTACGGATTTCCGAACGCGCTCCGCGATGGCTTGCGCGCCGCCAGGACTGGTTTCGGCCAACACAATCACAAATTCATCGCCGCCATAACGGATGACTACATCAGATTCACGCACAATAGAAGCAAATTGGCGGCCGATTTCCACCAGCGTGTCGCTTCCCGCCATATGCCCATGATTATCGTTCACAGCCTTGAACCAATCAATATCGATAAACAAGATGGATACACTTTTGTTGTAGCGCGCGCAACGGCGGATCTCGTTCATTAGAAACTCGCGCAGGTACCGATAATTGTAAAGGGACGTCAACGTATCGGTAAACGTCAGCCGGTCCTTCTCGATCAGCATGTCGACGTGGTGAAACGCCGACCCCAAGAAGATCGCTGCTTCGCTAAGAACCCGCCCATAATGCGACGCCTCATAACCCGCGGCTTGGCAGCAAAGGGCTCCGCTAACCACTCCATTCTTGATCAGGGGAACACACACAAGATCGTCCGCCATGCCGATCTGTCCCTGCAAGACACGCTCTTTCCCCCGGATGAACTCCTCCAGATAGGAGATTAACTTGCCGGTTTCGACCTTCCATGCAGGGGATAGAAACACCGTCTTCCAGTTCCGCTCTTGCTCCTGAATATGGACCGACCAGTTCACCCCAGGGAGGCGCGCCTGCAGAGTTTCCGCCACGTAGGCGCAAACACTATCGTAGTCACGTCTCGTTTCCAGCAGCTCCAGCACGTGCGCGCACTGCGCCAGCAGGTTTTCGGGGCAATGTCGGGGTATCCCTCGCTCTAACTCTTCGAAGAAATTGTCAGGAAGAGGTAAGAAAAAATGTTCGGTGAATCCTTTCTGTCGCGAACCTGTCGACGCCTGCCGATGAAAACGAGCCGAAAAGGTCATCAATTGCGCCTGAGGAAACAAGTGGGAGAATATTACGGCTGGCGGCATCTTTTCATCCCATTCACACAGAACCGCGCCGATGCGCCGGCGTTGGAATTCCGTCAGCGATTCAAACTGTGTCATGGGATACACCAAGACCGTAGGAGGTACAGGCAACAAAAGTCCTTGAGTTTCGGGTTGGCGATAGAGAACCAGGATCATTTGATGGGAAGCGTTTTGGAAATGATGTTTCCTGTGATGTCGCGTGCTACCACCACCAGACTCGTGGCGTTTCCTACCGGATCGGTGAATACCTTGAATTGACCGTCCGCTCGGATGTCAACGTTCTTGCCGTTGACGGTCAATCTGACTCCCGGTTCGGTCCTGCCGACCAGCTCGAAGATTTCTCCCATCTGGACTACTTTCTCCACCTCCAAGCGGATGGGATTGCCATACCCTTTGGTCTTCGCCGAAGAGATAAAGAACTTGGAGGAGCGTGGACTGGCGCTTTCCACCCCCTTATCGTCGATCGAGAAGATCTGCCAGTAGTACGTACCCGGCGTCAGGTTGGTAAGGCGAAACTTGGTATCTTGTAAGACTAGATTGTAACGGGGCCTCAGAAATGTCGGTTGATCGGAGACACGCAAGCGATACTGCTTTATTCCCGCGACCGGTTTCCAGCGCAAATCCACCTGAGCCGGAAGCTTTTCCAGCAACAGAGACTCCGCATCTTCAGGCTGGATGATCTCCGGGGACGGAGGCATCTGGCGGACGGGATTCATACCCAAACGGCCTGAAACGGCCACCTGTTCGTTGGGATTGAGCAATACCGTTTTCTTATCCTTCTTACTGAATACTTCGGCCTTTCCGCCCCAGACGTAAAATTCTGATTCTCCGGCGTCTTTGTTGCGTCGTCCGGTCGCATCCGTACTGGAGGCCAATGCTGCCTCTGCTTCCTCGGTGGCCAACTTTACGGATGTGTCCTTGTTCTTACGCTCTGGAGTGCTCATGCGCACTTCGCCGGTAGTAATTTCCCCCTTAATCGTATGAGCTTCCGTGGCCGGATTCATGTAGCTTTCCGATACGACATACAGGGTATTCTCGTTGACCACCGCGTAGGTGCCGTCAAAGTAGATGATCTTACAATTGGCTCTTGGACCGGTGGAGATGACATCTCCCATGTTAAGCACTTTTACCCGCTGTGCCGAAATCCAATTCGTCTGATTCACCTGTTTAATTCGAACGTCTCCCTGGATCTCCACGAAACGGGCCGGCCTGGACTCCCGTGTCCGAAGCTCCTGTTCCCGCGTTTCCACTGACCTCGCGAGATAGCGGAATGCGTAGAACGCACCTGCGGCGAGGGACGCAAGCAGGAGCATCAAACCCCAAAATTTCAGGGTGCGGTAGGAAACAGTGAACCACTCAATGAAACCTTCACCGGAATTGTAATCCTTTGATGGCATGGGCGCCTACGGCACAACCTTAAGCTAACACGGCGGTTTCCAGGCTTCAACTACGAGCATCACATTTTTCAGATCTATCAGATCGAAAAGCACCAAGGTTTTCTAGATTCATGACCTCGATTCGGCTTCCTGACTCTATTAGGTTCCTTTATAATAGATGTTTTGGAGTTCATTGGAGGTTCTTCGAATGTTGGACTGGATGCGCCGGACGCGCAAGCGACTGAATTGGATTTTATGGCTTGTGATTATTGGCTTGGGAGCTGGAATGGTGTTGTTATTCGTAGACCGTCCCGGTCCGACCGATATCCCTCTCGGCCATGAAGAGGTCGCCAGCGTCGACGGTCACCCTATCACGGCCCAAGAATTTCGGCAGACTTACTCACGCATGTACGATATTTACCGTCAGGCGTACAACCTGAACTCCAGCAACTCCAATGTGTTGAAGGCGCTTGGACTCGACAAGCAAGTACTGAACCAACTCGTCAGCAGCCAAGTGATCCTGCTGGAGGCGGATAAGATGGGAATCAGCGCTACGGATGAGGAAGTGTTCGACGTCATTCGCAAGATCCCCGCGTTCCAGGAAAACGGCAACTTTATCGGTTCCGTGCGATACGCACAAATTCTAAAGGCGAACAATACGACGCCGGCGGAGTTTGAAGAGGGTATCCACAGGGATATCGTCCGGGAAAAATTCCAAGGCGTGATTACTGACCCTGTCATCGTTACTGCAGATGACGTACGGGCAGAATATGCCAGTCGTAACCAGGAAGCGGTCATTCAATTTGTTGCTCTGGACCCAGCCGAGACAGAAAAGACGCTCCACCCGAACGAAGCCGACCTGAAAGCCTTCTTTGAGCAGAATCGGGGGCGCTACAAGAGCACGGAGCAGCGCCGCGTCGAAGTTATGACTTTCGATGTAGGGCAGTATGCCACCAAAGTGACGATCTCGGAAGACGAGTTGAAGCGACGTTTCCAAGCCAATCCCGGGGAAGAAGAAGTCCGCGCTAGTCACATCCTCCTGAAAGTGGATGACCCGGCTAAGGAACCGGAAGTCAAACAAAAGGCAGAAAAGGTTTTAAAGGAGGCGCGCGCCGGAGCGGATTTTGCGAAACTCGCAGAAAAGTACTCCGAGGATATAAGCGGGAAGGGTTCGGGTGGGGATCTCGGATACTTCACGCGCGGCCGAATGGTTCCTGAATTTGAGAAGGTGGCCTTCTCCCTACCGGCAGGACAAATCAGCGATTTGGTTAAGACGCAATACGGCTACCACATCATCAAGGTGACCGACAAGCGTGTGCCGAGTTTCGAATCCAAACGGCCCATCCTGGAAATTGAAGCGCGCCGCGAGCAAGGTGAGCAAATCTCTGAGAAGCAAGCTAACCAGGCCTACGTGGAACTCGTCAATCATAAGAAGGACTTCAGCACAGTGGCCAAAGAATATGGCGCAGCGGTAACAACAAGCGGGCTCTTCGGCCAAAGCGAGCCGATTCAAGGATTAGGAACACCGGCAGAATTCAGCGCTCAGGTCTTTCAGATCAAGAACAAGGGTGAACTGGGAAGGCCTTACAAGGCCTGGCGGGGCTGGTTAATCCCTCGTCTGGTGGATATCGTCCTGCCCGGCAATCCTGAGTTTTCTGCGGTCAAGGATCGGATAACCAACGACTACAAGCGCGAGAAGGCCCAGGACGCTGCCAAGCAGCGGGCTTTCGATATCGCCGCTGCGGCCAAGGATGGCAATCTCGAAGCGGCAGCCAAGAAATACACCGTGAGCATGGTTACAAGCAAACCATTCAAAAAAGATACAGCAGTGGATCCCTCCCTGGGAGCAAGCCAGGAAATCTCCTCTAAAGCACTTGCCATGAGTCCCGGCGAGGTGGCGCAGCCAATTCAGGTTGGATCGAAATATGTGGTGTTCAAATTGAAAGAAAAGACACCGGTGGACATGACCAAGTTCGAAATGGAAAAAGAGAATTTGCGCCAGACGTTGCTCAATCAGAAGAAGAACAACCTGTTCTCCAGTTATATCGCCTTCCTGGTTGAAAAGCGGAGAGCAGAAAACAAAATCACCGTAAATCAGAACTTGATCGACCAAATCGTAGGTTAATTTTTCGTTGTTTCCTGTGGGGCAGTAGCTCAGTTGGTAGAGTACCTGAATGGCATTCAGGGGGTCGTGGGTTCGAGTCCCATCTGCTCCACCAGAATTTGCTTAATTCTCCATAACTTACTGCACAACAAAAAAAGGGCTCTTCACCGATTTGAATGCAAGATTGCGCGTCCTGAACAAACGAGGAAGCGATGTAAGACCAATAGTTTATGGTCTTCGGTTGTGAGGAGCCGCGCCAGCCACCTGCGTGGGCCCCAGCTCTTGGAGGGGGGCCGGCGCTCCGTAAGTTTTGTCGACGGTTCGGAAGGCTCCCGGCAAGGCCGAGCAGCCCCTACAACGGCCAGAGCAATCGGAGCCATCCCCTAACGCCGTGAGCGGAAATGACTTGAAAAGCTGCATACAAAACGGTCAAGAACGTAAGAAATAAACATGAAAATTTTTTACATCGCACTCCTAACTCTCATCGCCGCTGCCATCGGAACTATCACCGGTTTTGGCACGTCAACGCTCATGATTCCAGTGTTGGTGATATTTTCCCCGCCGGTCGAGGCGATATTTTTGGTGGCGATTATTCATTGGTTCGGCAACATTTGGAAAGTTGCGCTGTTTCGTTCCGGTTTTAATTTGCGACTCCTGGCACTCTTTGGTGTCGTCGGTCTTGCCACAAGCTATCTCGGAGCTTTTGTATCGCTTGGCGCGAATGAACAAGTCCTGCTCCGCTTTCTCGGAGCGTTTCTCTCAAGCTACGCACTCTTTTTGATATTTCAGTCAAAATTCAAAATTCCTGCCGGAAACCTAACAGCATTATCAGGCGGAGCATTGTCGGGATTTTTCGCCGGAATGTTCGGTATTGGCGGAGCAATCCGCAGTATGTCTTTGATCGCTTTTGACCTACCAAAGGCGGTCTATATCGCCACTGCCGGAGCAATCGGGCTGTTGGTAGATTCAACTCGTATCATTACCTACTTCACCGGAGGCGCAACGCTTTCAAAAGAACTCTGGTACGGATTACTCCTCTTTATTCCAATTTCGTTCGCAGGAGCGCAGATTGCCAAAAAGATCGTGGATAAAATCCCGCAAAATCAATTTCGTATAGTCATAGCTGTTTTTCTGTTTGCGATTGGTGCGAAATTGATTTTGTCTCCGTAGAGTCACCGCCAAAAAAAGGCAACCAAAACCGCTCACCGCAGGCGCCTCCAGCTTGAGCCAACCGATCATGCCCGTAGGGGGGTGACCCCGCAGGAAGTCAACGCATTCTGAACCAAAAGAATCGTGCTGCGAAGGTTTAGTGCTTCTGCGAAAACAACGCCGCGGCTGGAGTAATTTCCGTTTCCACTCACCCCGGCCTGCGAAGCTACCGCGAAGCCCGCCGGGCTCGCATCATTCCTTTGCGCCGGCCGTGACCGACGCGTCAAACGCCCGCCGGGGTAGCGCGCTTTTGCGCCAGATAAAGTAGACGGGGATCCCTGTGAGCACTAGCAAGCAGCCGATGCCAGAAGTCAACGGCGCAAGATAGGCAAGATCCAAAACCAGTACCGCAGCCAGCGCAATGTAGACGGTGGGCACGGCTGGATAACCATGAGTGCGGTAAGGCCGAGCCGCCGCAGGCGCCTTGCGGCGCATCACGATGACGGCCCCAACCATCAATGCATAAAAAGCCAAATCCGCCGAGACTATGTATTCAAGCAACTGGTTGTAGACATTGCCGTACACAACCGTGCCGGTGCGCACATCGGTGGTCACCGTCCGCGGCAGTGTCAACAACGACGCCCAGATTCCCTGCGTCACCAGCGCGACAGCAGGAACATGGCGCGCATTGACACTGTCGACGTGCACGAAAAACAGTCGGTCGCGTGCCATGGCATAGTAGACGCGGGCGCCTGCGAGAATCAGCCCGTTATTGCATCCGAACGTCGAAACCATGATCGCCACCGCCATCAGGATGGTACCGGGCATCCCGAGAATCGCCTCCATGGTTGCTGTGGCGACGCGGTTCTGCGGGGCGTTCTGAATGTCGCCAAGCGGGAGCGTAACCACATAGGCCAGGTTGGCAAGCAAGTAGAGCGTCACGACAATGGCGCATCCGGTCAGCAGCGCACGGGGCAGGTTGCGGGCCGGATTGTGGACTTCGCTGCCCGTGAACGTTACGTTGTTCCATGCCGACTGCGCAAAAAGCGGGCCCACCATAGCGCGCCCCAAAAGCATCAGCAGCGCCAGCGCACCAGTCGCCTCCAAACCCGGCTGCGCTCTTTGCGGATCCCAGCCATTGGTCCACGAATTCCACCACGAGGAAGTGAAGGCGGCGCTCCTCTGATTCCAGCCCACAGTCAGGCCGATGAGGATCAGACCCACTAGCGCCGCGGTCTTGGCGAAAGTAAAAGTGTTTTGGATGAATTTGCCCTCCTTCAACCCGCGTGTGTTGGCCCAAGTCAGCGCAAAGATCACGACCACGGCCACCATCTGCTGTGTGGAAAGACTGAGGGCGTAGCGTCCCAAGGTAATGGGCGCGACGATATAGCGAGTGGCCGAAACGGTGTCGGTCAGCACGCCCAGAAAGTTGGCGAAGGCGACCGCGACGGCTGCGATGGTACCTGTCTGTATCACGAGGAAAAGAGACCATCCAAAAAGAAAGCCGGTGGCCGGTCCGTAAGCCTCCCGCAGAAAAACATACTGGCCGCCGACGCGCGGCATCATCGCCGCCAACTCAGCGCAGCATAGAGCCCCGGTTATCGTCAACACGCCCGCCAGCGCCCACGCCGCAAGCAGCAACCCGGGAGCGCCCACCAGTCTTGCCGATTCGGCCGAGACGATAAAGATGCCCGATCCGATCATCGAGCCAACCACGATCATGGTAGAGTCAAGCAGGCCAAGGCCGCGCATAAGTTTCGGCGACTGGCCCTGTTCCTTCCGCTTCATAGGTATCGAAATCAAAGAAAGGCAGCCGGCGACATGCCCTCTGTGTTTGTGCCAGTATGGGCCGCCTGGGGTAACCGTGTCAAAGCTAACCAGCAATAAGGTACACACGCCGGAAAAAGAGGGAAAAACGGGGACGCCTCGCCTGTTTTCTGGTTTGCTTACGATAGATACGGTTGGAAGAAGTTTGACACCGCCCAACTCGAAATCCTTTGCCGCGTGGACTGGGAAATTTGCTGGTAGATGAGCTGTGGGGAGTTGCTCGTGCTGGGCTACTTTCTGGGCGTCCCGCCGGTGTGCTTGCAAATGCCCGGAATAACCGGGAGTCCAACAGAAACCACTGGATCTCCCTTGCTTTTTGTGCGAAATTTTTGTCTCTTGCGTCACCACGATCATGATCCATGCGTTGGCTGTCGTGTGGGCCTGGATCAGCTTCCAGCTCGGCCGCAAACACGAATCGGATCGCGCCACAGAAGGTTTCTCTTCAGGGAATGCAAGCTTGGCAGAATCAAGACAAGATCGCCTACTCCGTATGGGTGAGCGATGAAAATTCTGCGATTGTTTGGCGGGCACATAAGAGGTCTGGAAGACCCACCGTGTCACACCACTGTACATCAGGCGCGATGTGCTCTACTAGATTGAAAGTAGAAAGACGTGACCACGCACCCATTTGCGCCCGGAGACCACCACCGCAGCCATCTGAGGCTAGGCTGGAAGCCCAGCAAAGGACTTGCAGCATCCTCAGTACCCCTCATCATGGGTACCTGAAAAATCTCGCATGATCGATGCTCGCTGGGCTCTGCTACACCGACTGGAATCCCGTCTTCCCCAACCACACCGCACCGAGCAGACTCCAGCACTTTTGCGGTCGCCATCGGCGTCGGGTTGCTGACAACTTGATGTTCATCAGCCACACACTCATTAGTACACACTACTGATCGATCGGGTTGTGGCGTATAATGCGCGCGGCGAGACCGGACCAGATGCGACCGACATGGGACCTACGGACGGCAGCAGATTGATCCGGCTGTTCTCGAGAACCTAGAGGATTCTCTTGTTTGACGTCTGAAAGGGATGGGCATGAGAGAGGTTGCAATTATAGGTACGGGCATTACGCCGTGTAAAGGGCGGTGGATCGAAAGAACCTATTACGGCTTGGCCCAGATGGCCGTGAAGGCGGCCGTTGGCGACGCAAAGATTTCGATCAAGGACGTGGATGCTGTAGCGTACGGCATTTATAACGATATCTTCGAACTCTCGGCTATTCCGGAGCACCCACTGCAAGGGATTATCGGCATGGCAAACAAGCCCGGAATGCGCATCACTAGTGGAGGCGCTACCGGTTCCTACACCATGATGACCGCCTATACCTGGGTAGCGAGCGGTCTTTACGATATTGTTCTAGCGCTCGGCGTTGAAAAGGCTACCGACTGCTTTGATTTCCAGTCGAGAACGTCCACGCCTGAAGTGATCAAGACCATCGGTTGGTCTGGCGATACTTTTTTCGAAAGGGAGTTAGGTTGGACCGCCTCGGACAGCTATGCAGAAGTTGTACTTGCTTACATGGACGAGCATCCCGGCGACCTGAAGGATGAAGTTTCGGCGAAGATCGCAGAAATCCTTTGTGAACAGGTACAAAACAATCCCTATGCCCAGCGCTATGGTGAAAAGGTCACAGCGGAAATGGCGATGAATTCCCGATATATCGTGTATCCCTTGAAGCTCCTCGAGACCTGTGTCTACACCGAGGGCGCCGGCGCCGTTATTTTTGCGTCCGCCGACAAGGCGCGGGCGATTTGTAAGAACGCGGGCCACCCGATCATTTGGGTCACCGGGGTGGGCGCGGCAAATGAAGCGAGCGTGGCAGGAAGGGACGAGCGCCATAAAATCATGCATCGCATTCTATCGGATCACCTGGCTGCCAAGGCGGCCTACAAGATGGCTGGAATTCGTGATCCATTGAAGCAGATCCAGGTGATCGAGCTGCACGATGCATTCATCAAACAATTGCAGATCACCATGGCAGAAATGGGGTTTGTCCCTCTTGGACATGCCGACGACCTGATTGATAAAGGCCTGATGGCGCCGGGTGGCCCCATTTTAGTGAACCCGAGCGGTGGTCTTACGTACGGTGGCCATTTCGTGGGAGGCTCCAATATGTTCTCCTGCTGGAGCGCCTGTCGTGAATTAACCAACAGGAACATGGAAAGGGCCTTGGTCCATGGAACGGGATCAACGGTTGCACAATACGGGGTCGTTATGATCCTCGAAAGGGGGTCATAACGTGGCAGATAAAGTCATTCCGCCGCACATGGTACCCGAGATTGAATCAGAGGTCCTTGAAGTTAGGGGAGAGCGGTATCTTCAGTCGAACGAATCGATGTTCACTTTCTACAAGCGAACCAAAGGAGAGTTTTCCCCTTATTTTCTGGCATTGAAGGAAAGGAAGGTGATCCTGGGAGCAAAATGTCCCAAGTGCAAGCTGGTTAGAGTCCCACCCTTCGTGCTCTTTTGTCCAGAATGTGACTTTGAGCCCATCGAGCTTGTAGAGATGCCAGACACGGGCGTCATGAATTCAACACCTCCCGTCACGTATTTTGCTCATTCCTTGTTCGAGCATCAGGTTCCCTTTGGCAGGGGTAGGGTATTGCTGGATGGAGCTGATACTGCGCTGCCCATCCATGTCTATACGACAAAGGGGGTGTTGACTCCCAGGATCTTCAGGAGAGGAACGCGGGTCAAGGTCATCTTCAGAGAGAATAGGGTTGGAAAGCCCACAGATATCTTTGCCGTTCCTATCGCCGAGATTCCGCGGGAAAAGCAAAACGTTCGAGGGCTTCAAGAAAGTGCTCTTGATTGGGAGAGCCCCGTTGAGCCCGAGTTGCCAACGCCGGATGTGGAGGCCAAGAAGATCTACCACTCGACCCTCCTTCAGCTCAAGAAGATGGCTTCATTGGTGGCTCAAAGTGAGAGAGCCCAGAAGGATCTTGCGGGATGGAAAAGAAGGATCAACGTGAAGACTTCCGGAGGTTGCTTCACGTTGCTGATCGACGACGGAAAGTTGGATGTGCAAGAAGGAGAAGTCAAAGGTCCGGACTTTATTATGGTCGCCAAGCATCCAGCAATTTTTTCAGATTGGATGAGTTTTAGAGACTCGCTGACGAATGCGATTATCGCGGAAAGATTATGGATTAGCCTGAACAGGGAATTCACCACTGTTTTCAAACTCGATCGGCTCCCAAGATCCATCAAGCGGACCGGTCAATGAAGAGTCGAGATCGCATCCCAGAACCCGATGATCAGGATAAGACGGCTTTGGATATTCGTTCCTTCCATTTAGAATGCCTTTGCGGGAGATTGTTTTCCTTAGGAGGATTTATGAAAAAAAGTTGCTCAACGATTTTGTTTCTTCTAATCGTCTGGCTGTCATTTGCCAGTGTTGGGTTATCTCAAGCTCGCCCAGCGTTGGTGGATGAGCAAGGCTACGCCGACATTGTCCTGTTCAACGGAAAAATCGTGAGCATGGATGATCGCAGCATCGTTCCTGATAGCCCGGGACACATCTTTGAGGCCATGGCCATCAAGGGGAAAAAAATTATGGCTCTGGGGAGGAATGATGAAATAAAGGCGTTGGCAGGTCCCAAAACGCAAACCGTAGATATCCGCGGCAAGACCTTGATTCCAGGGCTGATTGAATCCCATGCGCACACCTGGGGCAATGCCATGATGGAGTATGGCCCTAGCCAAGGCCTGGTGGCACAGGGAATACAACTGACCGTCACGACGCAAAATTCTGCGGAAGCAACCGCCAAGGCGATCCGGGATACGGTTGTCAACGCCATTCAGGCGCGAAAGTTACCCAAGGGCGAATGGATCTCGGTAGCGGTTAGAGACGGTGATCAATCACCGGATTCTCTCTACAGCGCCGCCGGCATGTGGCTTTATTTGGGCAAAATCACAAGAAAAAGTCTCGACAGCGCTACGCGTGACTATCCTGTAATTGTCAACACCCTGTTACGGAACATGTACAACGGCAGAGCCATCGAAGAGCTTAAGAAAGTCTTTCCGGAATGGGACGAACACGCAGATTCGGAGAACCGCCCCGGTGCGGCGGCCGACGGCTACGAAGGAATCATGACCAACGTCTCCATCGGGCCTGAATATTGGTGGAGAAAGTTACCCCAGGAAATTGAAAAGATAGCTGAAACGTTTCGCTTGCATGGGCTGAGTGTCCAGAAGTGGGGGGTGACTACCATTTCGACGCGTATTCCGCCTCCTAGATATATCAGCGCCTTCTACTACTTGAACCGAGAAGGGAAAATGCCCTTCCGTCTGGCCTGGGGACTAGAAGTCCATCGCGGAAGGCTCAAGAGTCTGGAATCGACGCGGGATATTTATAGGACCGTGGGCGCGCAGTGGAGCACGTTTGACAGCGGCAATGAGATGATGTGGTGCGATGGAATGACCAACGAAATCTGGGATTCACTGAATGCAGAGATGTGCTTTGGCCCCGACTTGCCGGCTTCGCCTGAGATCAAGGCTCAAGAACGCTGCCCCACCCCGCAATCCAAGGCTTGGGTCGCCTACAAGGCAGCGATCCTGAACGGGTGGCGGCCGGTGGGTTCCCACTCCTCCGGCAGCCATGGGGCACGGCTGTCGATTCAAATGCTGGACGATGCTGCCAAAGAAGGAGGTTTCAGCACCGAGTATATCCGCAGCCTCAGGCCCACGCTGGAACACGCAACCATGATCGGGACCAAACCCGACGTGATTGCAGGTTTAAAGAAGTACGGGATCACTCTCAGCGTCGGCCCGCGGTTTTTGGTGGACACGTTACAGACCATCAAAGATTACGGAGAAGCGGCGCGAAGCTATACCGCCCCGATTAAGACCTATCTCAACGAGGGGATTAAGGTGGTGGGCCAGATGGACAGCGCCACTTGGGACGATTATTCCAACCACTGGTGGGGCATGTATTCCTTTATAACCCGTAAGGCGTTCAGCTACGATCAGAAAGGCGAACAGAACGTGGACAGCGCGCCGGTCCTGGTTCCTGAGGAAGCCGTTGACCGGGCCACTGCTTTGAAGATGTGGACCACCTGGGCCTCAGAATACGTCTTTGCAGAGGCTGCGCTAGGAACCTTAGAGCCGGGCAAGTATGCCGATTTTGCGGTTCTAGACCGGGATTATTTTACGATTCCAGTATCTGAAATCCCTAAGGTCCGGGTGGTAATGACCGGCTTGAATGGGAAGGTCGTCTACGACCGGGATCAGCTCGCCACTGCAAAGTAGACTAAGGGCGCCTCGTATCAATTCGTCTGAGGCACAGACGGTCCAATGGGAGGAGGGGTTCTCCTCTCCTCCCATCTCTCATCCGGTTCGCCGACCATGGCAACGTCCAGCGTCTTTTCCCTTTACAATTCACCATGGCTTCACCATAATCGTGAAAATTACTGGCAGGGTATGCACTTAGATTGCAGTTGCGGTTCGCTCGAAATTGCGAAATCAGGCTCTCCTTGGCGCCGGACGTAGGAATGGTTGCGTTTCTAAGTTTCAAGTTTGGAGGATCGGAGAATGTTTAAGAAATTACTGTACGTCTCCACACTATTATCATGCGCCATTTTCTGTGGCCGGATTCTTTTGGCGCAGGAAACGACGGCTACCATATCCGGGCTCGTGAGGGATGACTCTGGAGCCGTGCTGCCAGGCGTTTCCATTTCCGTAAAGCATCTAGACACGGGGAGGACGCGAGAGACAGTCACCGACGATGAGGGCCGATACCATGCGCCGAATTTAGCGGTAGGCAATTATGAGGTACAGGCTACGTTGACAGGATTTCAAACCGCAGTGAGAAGCGGCATGAAACTGACGGTCGGAAGAGAAGCAATTGTTGATTTTACGCTGAAAATCGGGGAGATCACAGAGAAAGTGACGGTGACCGGAGAGGCGCCGCTGGTGGAAACCACCAAGTCAGAGTTGGCTGATCTTGTGGATGAAAAGAAGATTCGTGATTTGCCGCTCAATGGCCGCAGCTATACACAGTTGGCTTTACTCCAACCGGGAGTCATGACTCGGGGTGGAGCGGGCTTTAACGCGCTCACGGGGGGCGGGACGAAACTTTCCATTGGCGGCGCCCGGCCCATGAATACTTTCTTCTACCTGGATGGCACCGACATCCGGGACGCGTTCGGTCGCACTCCCGGAAGCGCCGGCGGACAAAACCTGGGAGTGGACACCATCCGTGAGTTCACGGTGTTGGTCAACACCTATAGCGCAGAGTTTGGGGGATCGGGGGGCGTGATTAACAGTGTGACTAAATCGGGAACCAATGACTTGCATGGCTCTGTGTTTGAGTTTTTGCGAAACAGCGCCCTGGATGCGCGAAACTTTTTTGATCCGGGTAAGACCCCCCCTCCATTCAAGCGTAACCAGTTCGGCTTCACCATTGGAGGACCCATTAAGAAAGACAAGACGTTTTTCTTTGGCAGCTATGAAGGGCTGCGAGACCGGCTCAATGCCACCAATATCATTTTCGTGCCGGACGCTAACTCAAGGGCGGGAACATTGCCGAGTGGTCCGGTAGTAATTGCTCCGCTCATCAAGAAATATGTGGATGCCATGCCTCTTCCCAACAGTCGAATTTTCAACGACGGCACGGGAGAGTTCATCGGCAGCCGGAGCTTTCCCGTCAACGAAGATTATTTCATGGTGAAGGTAGATCACCAGTTCAGCAGCTCGGACTCCTTCTACGTACGGTACAGCTTTGACGATGCTAGCCGAAAGGGTCCGCAGAGCTTTCCACAGTTTTCAGTCGATGGAACTACGCGCTTCCAATATCTGACGATCGAGGAAAACAAGATCCTATCGCCAGCTTTGCTCAACACGTTCCGATTCGCGTTCAATCGTTCTAACGGGGGGACAGAAAACCTAGGCACCGGCGTAGACACTTCCATTAATCTGATCCCGTTGCCGGGTTATCTTCCCCCTCAAACCAATGTTCCGGGCATAAGCCAGTTCGGCACTAGCTTCACTGGCGATCGCGCCACAGTTTTAAACACGTTTCAATTCGCCGATAAAGTCAACTACACGATTGGCGCACATTCCATCCGGACGGGAGTAGACATCTCGCGTTTTGAACAGAACGGTTTCTCAGCCTTTCTCAAGCATGGTCAAGTTCGGTTTGCCAATCTTCGGGAATTTCTCGAAGGTCGAATTCTTGCTTGGCAGTTTCTAGTGCCTGGCACCGGCACAATCCGCGGCTTTAGACAAACAGATGCGGCATTTTATGTGGCAGATGACATCAAAATCAGATCGAACTTCACGTTGAACTTGGGATTGCGCTGGGAATTCGTAACCTCTCCTTCGGAAACAGCGGGGCGGGTTGCGAATTTAAGAGATGTCTTTCACGATACCCAGGTAAGCATTGGCGACCCATTCATCAAGGTGCGCAAGGGCAACTTGGGCCCTCGAGTCGGGTTCGCTTGGGATCCTTTTGGGAAAGGAAAAACAGCCATCCGGGCTGGATGGGGGATATTCCACCAACAGTTCACTTCCGTTCTCTGGAATGTCTCGATCATGCAGATGCCGCCCTTCCAGGTGCGAGCACAGTTTACTCGGCCTGCGCTTCCCCCTCCGTTTACCAGCACGGACCCTTCGTCGCAAAACCCTAGCCCTACTGAGTTTCAGCCTAAAACACCGGACAGTATGCAGTATAACCTTACGCTGCAGCATGAGTTATGGAGTAACACGGTGTTTGCAATCAGTTATGCCGGGTTGCGGGGAATTCATCTGACAGGGATACAGAATTTCAATATTGCAAGGTTTGAGATCCTGCCGGATGGCCGGAAATTTTGGCCGGGTAACACCCAGCGCTTCAACCCCGCCTTTTCCTCGTATGAGTTGAGAACGTTCGGCGCAACTTCCTCCTACCACTCGCTGCAACTTCGTGCCAACAAGCGGTTCAGCAAGGGGCTGCAGTTCCAAGGCTCGTACACTTTTTCCAAGAACATCGACATCACGTCGGAGACACAAATCGCGGCTGCCGGTTTCATGGATCCCTACGACATGAAGCGCGATCGCGGCCTCTCCGACTACGACGTCCGACATAACTTCAGCTTCAACTACACCTACGATTTACCTATCGGTTCCACGCTGACGGGTCCTGCGGGAACAATTTTGCGAGGTTGGCAAATCAATGGGCTTCTAAACGTTCAAAGCGGCGTTCCTGTGAACATAGGGGAATCATTCAACCGGTCACGGAATTTAAACCTGGTCGCGTTTTCAGGCAATTTTGAGAGACCCGACCTCAAAGCCGGAGCGAAGAGTAATCCTGTCCTAGGAGGTCCAGATCGCTATATCGATCCAAGCTCTTTCCAGGTGCAGGAAATCGGAACGTTAGGTAACTTGGGGAGAAACACCGTCATTGGTCCCGGTCTTGCGACTTTTGACTTCTCCCTGATCAAAAACATCTATATCACTGAGTCTCGTTACGTGCAGTTCCGTGCGGAGTTTTTCAACCTCTTCAACCGGGCTAATTTTGGCGCGCCCAATCCGTCTGTCTTTACGGATGCTTCCGGCATTCCCAGCGGGAGTTTTGGTCGCATCACCGATACGACCACGACGTCTCGACAAATCCAGTTTGCCCTGAAACTGATCTTTTAACGTACGAACCTTGGGCAGGCACTACTACTGCAGCACAACTCCCCGGTCATCCTCGTAAAGGGTCTTCAGTTCACTGCGCTTACGCACTTCGGCAATCAACGCGTCCAAATAGACGGACAGCCGATGTAGTTTTCCGCACCGATCCTCTACAGTGCTGGAGTGGGCTAGTTGCTCGACAAAGCCATGAACTTCCAACTGATCCTTGTACATAAGAAAGTCCATCGAACTTTGCTCAAAGGTTTGCAAATCGGAAAGAAGCCCAAAATACCCCTCGCCGTGGCGGGTTGCTTCGTCCAATCGGGAAGTCAGCTTCTTCAAATCGTTTAGCAGCCGACGCGATTGTTCATAGCGTTCAAATATGTTCTCAAACACTTCATAACGATTGAATTGCGGATTGACGCACTGCGCAAGCATGATGAAACAATTCTGGCAACAGTTCCAAAGCAAACCGCTGCTGTCTTCCAATCGGACGCGTACTGACTCCCCATCCTCGGCCTCATCGATGCTCTGCAACTCCCGCTCAAAGACACGGCGGCTCTCCATTTTTAGGGCTGCGTAAACCAGACGGAAAGACTGACCCATTTTTAGTTCCTTGCGCGACATCACATCCGCGAAAGTCTTCAGGCGGCGAGCGAGTACCTGTGTCTCAAAATAAACCGCCGTAAAAACCAAGAAAAAATGTCGCGGTTTGTAGGCATTGCGTAGCCTGCAGTTAACAAACCGCAAATAGGCTATCAACCGCACAAAACAAAGAAAAATCTCCGTGAGTTCGACCTTCAAGGCAACGGAGCGTATGTGCACCAAGACGTGCGCAGCAATAACGGGCAGGACGTTGCTTTCAAAATAGCTCCGGTTAAGCTCTTTGAAGTAGGCGGAATTGCGAAAACTCTCAAATTCACGCAGCAGCAAGCTGCCGGCGCTATCGAAGGCCCGCAGGTCGACAAAAGGTTGCTGCAACATGCCATTTAAGATTGACTGAAAATGCTTTACAGAATCCGCCATACTTCCGAGCATGGTGGCGCCATCTTCGAATCTCCCAGCTTCTTCTTCCAGCCAGAGCGCCCCATTACCAGCGTGGCTGCGCCCAGAGTTCATCTGCTGGCACAACTGGCCTATGCAACGCAACATCTCCAGAGCAAGCTGCAGCTCCTCTTTGAAGTTTCGTTGTGGCCCCTGCCTGCTGAAAGGAAGTCTCTTGTACCGGAATAGAACGTGCAACGATCTTATCCAGAGTTCCAGTTCCAGAAAATGGTTGATCGAGAAGATCGAATCCATAGCTTTCTTCAGGGAGAACTGAATTATAGAAGCAGCTCCCAAGACAATAATGTGATCCCAGATACGACCCGGGTCCTCGTGGGTTCCAACAGGAAACAGGGGACAATGTTTACACAAACTGCTCTAGCCGTAACTGGTTGACGACGTCCCGTACCCCCGCTACCGAGTAAATAACGTCCAAGATGTCTTTTACTCGGGAGCTGCTTTCCACCTTGCCTCGAATGGTGACGACCCCATTAAACGTATCGACCAGCAGTCCCTGAACATCACGAGTCTTTGGATGGCGGCCCAGTTCCGTCCTTACCCTTTGAGTAACGACATCGTCGGAAGCGTACGGTTGTCGCGAACCGGCCAGGCGACGCTTGGTCTCGTAGAAAAGACCCCGCAAACGATTTCCTTCATACTCCGCGCGCTTCTTTAAGAATTGGCTGCCCTGACCAATGAGCTTGCCTCCGTGACGCGCCTTTGCCCCAATCCACGCCCTCGTTTGCCGCCCCGCCTTCGGAGCAAGTAATAATCCCACCAGCAAACCTGCGGCGGCTCCTAGTAAAGCCCCAATGACGACGTTCTTGCGACCCATACAAACTCCTGTCGAAGATTGGCGCCAACCTGCGTCGGCTTAGAATCGATTGTCAATAGCGATTAAGAATTGCAGAAGAACTCTTCGCAAAGATTACGACCGATCCGCATCGGCTCGACTAACTCCTAAACTTACCTCTGGTCACGCGGTAAACTGCTAAAATACCAACCGCTCCCAGGATTGGCAACAGCCAGCCCAACATGCTGTTCACACTCTCATAAAGGCCAATAAAGCGGCCCAAAAATCCCACAAAAACCGCGCCGACGATACACACGGAAACCGTCGTGGCGCAACCGACGGGCCTCTCTGGCATGATCAATCCGGCCAACGCGCCAATAAGTGCCCCCAATAATGTCCATACGAGGACTCCCATCCACCGTTCCTTGAACTCGACTGCCGAAGAATCACCTGCGGGCAGGCGACAAGATTAGTTTACCAGCAGCGCCAACCGATACTAAAGTTAAAGTTCCCTCAGGGCCGCCAGGGGCTTTTGCTTCAAAATGGAAGCACTGGCAAGCCAGCCCGTGGTGATGACCAGCAGCGCGGTGGCAAAGATCGTCACTGCCAGAGGCATCCAGAGGAACCGATATTCGGTGTGGAATAGATGATCTAGCAAAAGATATGCCAGGCCGTTGGCGAAAGCGCTTCCCATCAGACCGGCGAGCAACCCGATCGCAGCAAATTCTATCGCCTGGATGGCGACTACCTTCCTCCGCGTGGCCCCTAACACTTTTAGCAAGACAGCCTCCTTTACTCGCTGGGAACGTGAGGAGGCCACACTTGAGGCAAGAACCATTATGCCCGCAGCAATCGCGAGCGCCGCAACAAATTCGATGACCACGGAAATGCGATCCACCAGACGCTGCACCACCACAAGAACCTGACTGATATTGACCGAAGTGATCGTGGGAAATTTTTCAAACAACGCCTGTTGCAATACAGGCAGCTCGTCTACGCGAGCGCGCACGTTTGCCACATAGTTTGCCGGCAAGGCATCGAGTGCTCTCGGACTGAAAATAAACTGATTATTGGCGCCAGGCTGGACTGACTCTGTTTCGCGCACGCTCGTTACAATTCCCATGACCTCTTTTTCAACCGACCGGAAAATAAGCTTCGATCCCAGTCGCAATTGCAAAGTCCGAGCAGCAAATTGGCCGATGGAAATTTCAGGGGAGGCCGGACGTCCCTGCCACCATGTTCCCTGCAGCAGAATGGTATGCGGGGGGAGATCGCGGGCCCATGTTAAGGAAAATTCCGTGCGCGAGAAGCGACGCTCGTCCTCGTCCAGATTCCTGTTGGCGATATCCTCGCCGTCAATTGAAATCAATCGGGCAGGCACCACCGCCACAGCCTCTCCTGCAGTCAGGACCCCAGCAGTGGAATTCAAGTAATTCCATACGTCCGGACGCTGTCCCTCTGAAATTCCAATCAGGACCAGGTTTGGAAAGTCGGGCGGCGCGTTGTGGATCAACTGCCTCAGCAAGGAAACCTGCAATAAGTAGACGGTCAGGATCAGTGTCACTCCCAGGGCGAGAACGGCGAAGCTAACGGGTGCCTGACTTCCCGGGCGATGTAAATTAGAAAGCCCGTGGCGCAAACAGACCGGTCTCAAAAAGGGAAGTTTTCTGAGCAGGCCAAACACCCAGTGCCCCACGGTTATCAGGAACAGTAAAAGCACAGTCACCGTGCCGACAAATCCAAATCCACGTCGCCACGAATTTGCCAGCCAAGCGGCGACGCCTCCAATCACCGCCACGTTGGTCACGAAAACTCGCCCCCATCGTCCCCATCGTTTGACTTTCCTTCTCCATTCAACAAGTTCGTCCCTCATGCTGCGGCGGAAAACCTCCGCCGCCTTCACGTCCCGAATTGCCAGCAACGCGGGAAAAACAAGCACGGTAGTGCTCAGCAATCCTATTCCCAACCCCTGCAACCCAACCTCGGCGCTCCACTCTACTTGCGTCTGCAACTCCAAAATCCCTCGCAACAAGACAGGAAGAGAAAGCTGGACCACCGCTCCAATCGCCAGTCCCAGCAGGCTTCCTATAAAAGCCACCATCAATGTTTGCATTAGGTAAATCTGCAGGATCTGCCCTGATCGTCCCCCGAGGCTCTTGATGATTGCGATGTTGTCCAGTTTTTGTTGCAGGTAGGCACGCATCGACACGGCTACACCGAGACCGCCCACGAGCAGCGTCAATAGGCCCGTCAGGTTTAGAAACGTTTCCATTCGCTCCAAGCCTCGACTTAGGCTTGGATTTGGATCTCGATAGTCTGCCATGCGAACACGGTCTGAGTGACTTCTGACAATCCTGCGCGCCTCGTCCAAGCCCAGGCCGCTCGGAGGTAGGCGAACCAGGTAATTATGGGTGGCCCGGCTTCCAAATTGAATCAGTCCCGTGAGCCGCAAGAATTTCTGCGATAACAGCACACGCGGACCAAATTCAAGGCCTGAAGCCAGCCGATCCGGCTCTTTGAGCAGGACTGCCACGATGGGGAGTTCCGCCGTACCAATACGAAGATGATCTCCAACCTTTAAATTGAGTCGCATCAGAAGATCGGGCGAGACAGCCACCCCGTCCTCTAACATTCGATGTAATGCTCCTTGGGGCTGTAGCTCCACCTTGCCATAGAATGGGTAGCCCGCTTCGACCGCCTTCAGAGAGACCAGCACAGGAGCAGCCAACCCAGAAGCGGTTTCACCCGGCAAAGCGGGCAGAGCGTGACGCGACGACGTGCTGTTTTCGTCCTGTTCCCCTGCTTCCGTGTCCCTTCGTTTTTCGATCCGCATCTCCTGCAATCGCCCCATCTCTCGAGTCACCCCGACCATAGAAATTGTCTCAATCGCCTCAGTGACCTCCGCCTCTCGACTCCTTAACTCCGCTAGGGCCGCCAACTCTCCAGTTGTGGGCAAGCGACCGATGCGAAGTCGCAAGTCAGCGGCGATCAACTGGCGCGCTTCGCGCAATAGCGACCGCTGCAGAGCTTGACTCAAACCCTGCACTCCTGTGACGGCCCCGACCCCGAGAGCCACCGCCACAATCGCGAAAACAAACCTTTTCCAGGAGGCGCGAAACTCGCGCTGCGCCATTTTCAGTGTGAACATCGCCGAGCAACTGAGAATCACAAAAGATATTGCACAGGACAAGTACGTCTACAGACGGGTTGGTCCATACTTCATCGATCCCCGTAGATGAATCGAGGTACTAAGTCTCCACCTCTTTGTCCTTGACGCTCCATTCCTCGCTAATCCTCCCATCCTTTATGAATATTCTTCGATCCGCCGACTCGATCAGAGCTAGATCATGGGTCACTACCAAGAGCGTGCTCCCCTTGCTCCGATTCAACTGCAGCAATAAATTGAGCACCACGCGCCCATTGGCGCTATCCAGATTCCCCGTGGGTTCGTCTGCCAGAAGGATCGGCGGATTAGCAACAAAAGCACGAGCCAGCGCTACGCGCTGCTGCTCGCCGCCCGAAAGCTGTACCGGATAGTGATCGCAGCGATCCTTCAATCCCACCGCTTCCAATAACTCACGAGCGCGCCTCGTTGCGCCTGCTCCATCTCCCACTAATTCCAGAGGTAGGAGTACATTCTCCTCCGCGGTCAGAGTCGGGATCAGATTGTAAGATTGGAACACAAACCCCAACTTTCGCGCTCGCAGCAACGCCAATTCATCTTCATTCATGCGAGTGATCTCGACACCATCCAGCACAATGCTTCCCGATGTGGCAGAATCTAGGCCGGCAATTAACCCCAACAGCGTGCTCTTCCCGCTCCCAGAGGGCCCCGCTATCACCACGGCCTCTCCTTTGCGAACGTGCAGGTCAATTCCCTTCAAAATTTCCACCGGGCGGCGCGCCGAATAAAGCGTTTTGGTGAGCCCTTCTATTTCGATCATGTCTTCAAGTAAGATGAAGGATCCAACAGCGTAGGTTCAAGCAATCAAGCCCGCTTTGAAAATCTGTCTCTATTTCCAGTGATCGCCGTCAGGCGCTTGATCCCGATATAATACAAACTATGCGGAGATGTTTTTTCTGGCTCCCCTTCCTGGTCATTTGCTTCGCTTGCCAATCAAATGATTCCCGCCCCGCCGAATCAAGCCGTGAAGAACGATCGGTCCCCGCCAGGAGCCGCGATCTCGATCCTGCAATTGTTGCCTTCGGCGATAGCTTGACGGCGGGCTTTGGGCTCCGGCAGGAGCAAAGCTATCCAGCTCAACTTCAAGCTCTACTCGACGATGCAGGTCATCCTTACCGCGTGATCAATGCCGGCATCAACGGAGAAACCTCAGCACAAGGACTAAGCCGTGTTCCAAGCATCATCGACCAGAATCCGCATCTGGTAATTTTAGAATTGGGCGCCAATGACGGACTACGGGGCATACCTATCTCTTCGATTCAGCAAAATCTGGAAACCATCATCAAGCGTCTCAAGGCTCGCAGTATCCCTGTAGTCCTGGCTGGAATGCGCCTACCCCCTAACTACGGGCTGGATTACGCAGAACAATTTCGTCAGATGTATCTGGATTTGGCAAAAAAATACGATCTTACCCTCATCCCCTTTTTTTTAGACCAAGTCGCTGGTCATCCGGAACTTAATTTGGAAGACGGCATCCATCCCACGGCAGAAGGCTATCGCATCGTCACAAGAGCCGTGTTCGAAGCGATCAAGCCACTGCTCTGATTTCGGATCACTGGATCCACTTCTCCAATTCCGCTTGCAGCAGCTTAAGGCTGTATTGGGTCCCATGCGCAATATTGAGATCCTGCAGCCACACGGTCGGTTCAGGTGGTGTCTCCCCCCAAAGAAGCTGAGGTTTGTAGATTACAAAAATGTCCCAGGCGACACTGTCTTTCGGAAACTTCAATTGGGTGGTATACGCTTTGGCGGCGAAGCTCCAAAGATCCCAGAAATGCTGGGCACGTGGATCCGGAATATAGGCCGAAGCCATTTCCGCCTCGGTTCTGCTATCGCTGATCAAGATCGGAGACCAAAGGACAAGAACTTTCAATTTGGCATTGGGATGTTGCGTCAGAATTTGCTGTACTTCGGAGGCCCCCCGAAGACAATGAGATCAACTGGGGGCAAACACCAGAACCAGGCGAGTCCGGTCGGCGGCAGCATTGAAAGGATCGATGAATTCTTTTCCTTCGAAAGAGACTGACGTCACCGGCTGCACCGCACGCGCCGCCGGCACGTCGCTCTGCTCGGGCTGCAAAGCGGCGTGAAAACCGTGGGGCGCAAGGGAATATTCGACGCGCCACGCCCAAGGTCCGCTAACCAACGCCGTATGCGCGACAGATGTCGCCCTGGGCTGGGCTACGGGCCGGGGCGCGGGCTGTGCCCTGATGATGGCCGAATCGATCGGCGGATGGAGCATCATAACCAGCAAAAGAAACAGAGATCTCATGGGATCAAACGGCAGTTCGGCACACACGGGTCAGGTATGAAACCATGGAAAAGCCAACCCAGATCCAATGTAATTTTGTTCCTACGAGCCCGCTCATCCGGCGGGCTCTCGCATCCACGATACCCGAGCCGCAGTAACCTAGGCAACACCATTGTAGATGCGTAACAATCCATCGAGTGCACTGTAACAACACAAACGGTACGGACGCGCACCGTAGAGACGCCTCGCCGTGGCGTCTCTACACGAAGACATCGTATCGATCCTCCTGTTACAGTGCACTAGTCGCATTGGCGCACTGCCCCATTGGATCACCGGCAGTTTTGTGGTTAAATCTCTGCCAAGGAGCCTGACAATATTGAGCCGCCGAGGAGATCCATTGAGAATTGCCGTCGTTCACTTTGTCTTATTCCAATGTTTGTCGTTACTGGCATTATTGGGCGCCGCCGCAGGGGCGCAACTGAATCTCACGCGGCGTCCTGACTGGAACCAATTGGATCCAGACGTGCTGTCGTTGATTGAGAAGCGACTCACTGCAGCAGAACTGCAAAAATTCGTACAGATGAGCGAGTCGCAAGATCTGGTGCGTAAACATTACTTGGCCCTTGCAGGACCCAAAGCCCAAAAACGACCCGATCGCGCGCAGTTCGTCCTGAGCAGCATGGCAGTACTTTTCACAGACATCAGCAACCAGTATGGAGCACAGAACGACCTGCGGAATGCGGGGGCATTTGCGGCCATGGCCTTGAAACTGAATCCGAACCATGTTCCAGCGATGTTTACTCTGATTGAAATTTATCTGCAGGCAGGAAATTGCGTCGCCGCCAAAAGCCTCATCGGCCTTGCTCGAGACACACTCGCCAGATTAAGAACTGTGCTCCAGGACAAACCGTCTGCGCCCAGCCCTACGAAGGTGTACGACGGCATGGCCAAGCAACTCGATCTATTCGAAAAGGCCTGTCCTCCCTAATCTAGCTATTGCAGCCGAGTCACGGGCAAGGTAGTAAACTGGCCCGCCTGGGCGCCCAGTTGGATCGCGGTGGCGACAATCGTTCCTCCTTCTGCTGTCACAGTAAGCGTTCCTTGAAGATTGCCCGTTTCGGCATTGGGAAACAGCTCGTCGATCAACCGCGCCCTGTGACCCCCGGGCTGCAACTCAAGATTGGCCGTTCCATTGGGGATCGGTTGTCCCCCGGCATTGCGCAGGGTCAATGTCAGCCGCACCGCCTGGCCGGTCGAGCTGACCGCCACGCCGGTGTTCAGACCCGTAGCGGCGTTGCGGCTCACCGGAGTAATGAAACCGGTTGTGGGCACACCAGCCCCTACCCCCGCAATGCCCGCTCCGGGAAGCGAGAAGCGCAACACCCCCCCGATCACCCCTTCGGTGAGCATCGCCTGCGCAGAGCCAATCACCGCCGGACCGAGACCGTCGGTGGTAAAAACAGCGCCGCCGCCAGGAGCAATGTCAAAAGCAACGCGGCTGGCTGCAGGCAGACCGTTGAGGGACAGCAACAGGCTGACACCGTCATCGTTGGAAAAGACCAGCTCCCCTCTGGCTCGCGTACTGGCAGAAGGATTGGTCAGAAAGAGCGATGAGACCAGACCCGCGCCGTTGCCAAACTGGGCAAAATACTGTGGCTCGGCCACCGGCTGAGGAGACACCGAAATGACCGGCAAGGTGGTAAACTGCCCCGGTTGCGATCCCACTTGAATGGCCGTGGCTGCCACCGGGCTGCCCACCACGGTCAGCGTCCCTTGAAAGTCCCCTAGATCAGGGAACAATTCATGCACAAAACGAGCTACGTGTCCGTTGCCTGGAATTGGAATCTGCCTCTCCCGAATCGTGATACCCAGCAAATTTCTCAACGTTGCCTTCAATACACCGTCACTGCCCGTGTTGATGGCGGCAATCCCGGTACTGATCCCTGCCGCCCTATCTCGCACAATAGGAGTCATAAATGCATCCAGTAACCGGCTTTCTCCCACGCCGGCAATCCCCAGCCCCGGCGCAGAAAAACGCACCACTCCACCCAACGGCCGG
>JACQSX010000004.1 GCA_016211105.1 Acidobacteriota bacterium
CCGCACCTGAATACTCGAATCCCGCTTGTTCAATACCTGCGTGATCGCCGCCGTCAGCGTCGTCTTCCCATGATCCACATGCCCAATCGTCCCCACATTGACGTGCGGCTTGCTCCGATCAAATCTCTCCTTCGCCATGTTAGTTCTCCGTAACTGTCAAAAGTTATTTCTGAGTCGCCAATTTCCCCTTAACTTTGGCGATGATTTCATCGCTGATGTTCTTCGGCGCTTCTTCATAGCGCGAAAAATGCATCGTATAGGTCGCCCGACCTTGGGTCATGGAGCGCAAATCCGTCGCGTAACCAAACATCTCCGCCAAGGGTACAGAAGCCGCGATCACTTGAGTTCCCAACCTTGCTTCCATCGATTCCACTTTACCCCGGCGCGAATTCAGGTCCCCGATCACATCTCCCATGTACTCCTCGGGCACGACTACTTCAACTTTCATAACGGGTTCCAGCAGGACCGGCCTCGCCTTCGTACAGGCCCCCTTGAAAGCCAAACTGCCCGCAATCTTGAACGCCATCTCCGAGGAATCCACCTCGTGATAGGAACCGTCATAAAGAGTCACCTTGACATCCTGCATTTCAAAACCTGCGAGAACGCCACTTTCCATCGCTTCCCGCACACCCACTTCCACCGGAGGTATGTATTCGCGCGGCACGGCTCCGCCTACGATAGCGTCGACAAATTCAAAACCGGAGCCTGGGGCCTGGGGTTCTACCCGCAGCCTGACGTGCCCGTACTGCCCTCGGCCTCCAGTTTGCCGGATAAATTTCCCCTCCGCCTCCGCAGTACGCCGGATGGTCTCCCTATAGGCGACCTGCGGCTTGCCCACATTCGCGCTCACTTTGAATTCCCGCAGCAGGCGATCCACGATGATCTCCAGGTGCAGTTCCCCCATCCCCGAAATGATCGTTTGCCCCGTATCTGGATCCGTATGCATCTTGAAGGTGGGGTCCTCCTGAACCAGCTTACTTAAGGAGAGTCCCAGTTTCTCCTGGTCCGTCTTGGTTTTTGGCTCAATCGCCACGGATATGACTGGAGCTGGAAAATCCATCGATTCTAAAATCACTGGATGTTCTCTGGTGCAGATTGTATCTCCAGTACTAACGCTGCGCAGACCGACCGCCGCAGCAATATCTCCCGCATAGACTTCCTTAATCTCTTCACGTTTGTTGGCATGCATCCTTAGCAGCCGCCCAATTCGCTCCTGGTTTCCTTTCGTAGAGTTATAGACCGTGGAACCGGAAGTTAAGTACCCGGAATAAACGCGGAAGAAAGCCAGTTGGCCCACAAACGGATCGGTCATGATCTTAAAGACTAAAGCCGCAAATGCCTCGTCGTCATCGGCCTGACGCACCACCTTGTTCCCCTTTTCATCAACCCCCTCCACAGGAGGAATATCCACCGGAGAGGGCAGGTAGGCGACAATAGCGTCGAGAAGTTGCTGCACGCCCTTATTCTTGAAAGCGGCTCCACACAACACCGGCGTGAATTTCAATGCGATCGTGCCTTTACGGATCACCGCGATCAATTCTTCCTTTGTGATCTCTTGCCCGCCTACATACTTCTCCAGCAGGCGATCATCCGCTTCAGCAGCGATTTCCAGCATCTGTTCGCGCAAAGCACGGCTTTCTTCCCGGAACCGGTCAGGGATTTCCGCCACCTCGAATTGCGATCCCAAGGTTTCGTCGCGGAAAATGATCGCTCTTTGTTCAATCAAATCGACCACTCCCTGGAAAGATTCTTCCCTGCCCAGTGGAGCCTGGACGGGAATTGGCCGCGCGTTCAATTTCTTCCGCATCATTTCCATCACTCTTGGGAAATCCGCACCTGCACGGTCCATCTTGTTGACAAAAGCAATCCGTGGAACGCCGTATTTGTCGGCCTGCCTCCATACGGTTTCCGACTGCGGCTCTACACCTGCCACTGCGCAAAACACGGCTACCGCGCCATCCAACACCCGCAGCGAGCGTTCTACTTCTGCAGTGAAATCCACATGGCCGGGTGTGTCAATGATGTTGATGCGATGATCACCCCAAAAACAGGTGGTCGCCGCCGAGGTGATCGTAATGCCTCTCTCCTGCTCCTGTTCCATCCAGTCCATGGTAGCGGTCCCTTCATGGACTTCTCCCATCTTATGGGTCTTTCCGGTGTAGTAGAGAATGCGCTCGGTGGTCGTTGTCTTCCCCGCATCAATGTGAGCCATAATGCCGATATTGCGCGTCTTTTCTAGCGATACTTCCCTGGGCACGACTTCAAAACTCCTCACCATCTGAAGTGCGCGAACGCCTTATTCGCTTCCGCCATCTTGTGGACATCGTCTCGCTTTTTTACTGCGCCACCACGGCTGTTGGAGGCATCCATCAATTCCGCTGCCAGGCGCTCTCGCATCGTCTTCTCCCCCCGGTCACGAGCATAAGTTACCAGCCAACGGATTCCCAGTGACGTCCGCCGGTACGGACTCACTTCGACAGGGACTTGATAGGTTGAGCCTCCTACGCGCCGTGATTTGACCTCCAGCAACGGTTTAACGTTGTCCAACGCCTTTTTGAACACCTTTAGAGGGTCGTCCTTGGTCTTGTCCTTGATAATTTCCATGGCACCGTAAAAAGTTCTTTCCGCCAGACTCTTCTTTCCCCGCAGCATGATGCTGTTGACAAACTTAGTGATCAACTCGCTGTTATAAATGGGATCGGGCAGAACCTCTCTCTTGGGAACTTCCCTCCTCCTTGGCATCGCAAACTCCTGGTTGTGATTTGTCTTGCGCCTTCAGGCCTTAGGCCTCTTAGCGCCGTACTTGCTGCGGCTGTTTTTCCGATCCTGCACTCCGACAGAGTCGAGCGTTCCTCGCACCACATGGTAGCGCACTCCCGGCAGGTCCTTCACACGGCCTCCCCGGATAAGGACAATGGAGTGTTCCTGAAGATTGTGGCCGATACCTGGAATATACGTTGTCACTTCAATTCCGTTCGTCAGGCGCACTCGAGCCACTTTGCGAAGTGCAGAGTTTGGTTTCTTGGGGGTTTGAGTATAGACCCGAACGCAAACCCCCCGCTTTTGCGGACATCCCTGCAGAGCGGGGCTCTTCGTTTTTACGCTTACTTTCCTCCGTCCTCTCCGGACCAACTGATTAAAAGTCGGCAATCGCCTCTCCCCTATATTAAAAAGTCCCCATTTGCTCTCGGAGGCGCCGAAAACAAAAAATGATGCCGAAGCATCATTTTTTGCCAGGCTTCACTGTCAAATATCCAGAGCTGTAAAAAACCCTACGACTATAAGGTCCGCCGTCTCCCCTGTCAACAAGTTCCTCTCAGGATTCGGCAAACTTTTAATTCTAACATTTTAGGCCCAATTTGCAATAGGATTTCAGTATACTTTCGGTGTATGAGCCCGGCGATTTTTCGGTGGTTCTATAGCTTGGTCCTGACGCTCCTTTTCTTGTTTTATCTCCCATTCCTATTAATCCGAGCCGCATGGCGTCGAGAAGACGTCGCTTCGTTTGTGCAAAGGCTCGGCTTTCTTCCTCGCCTGCCCCGCCCTTCCGGCCGCAGAATCTGGATCCACGCTGTTTCGGTAGGAGAGTTCCTGGCAGTGCGGCCGTTATTGCGGCAACTGAAGCATGAAAACTTCTCGCTTGTGATCTCCACCACCACGACTGCCGCCAATCAATTAGCCAAGCAGCACTGTGCAGATGTGGCGGAGGCAATCATTTTTTTCCCATTTGACTTTAGCTTCTGCGTCAGGCGCAGCCTGAATGCAATCCGACCAAACTTCTTCATCATGGTGGAGACCGAGATCTGGCCGAACTTCATCGGGAATTGCGCACGCCGCGGGATTCCAATGCTGATGGCCAACGGCCGCATCTCCGACCGCTCATTCGTTCGCTACCAGTTCGTACGACCTCTCCTGGCGCCGTCCCTCCTGCAGGTGCAGCGATTCTGCATGCAAACCCAGGAAGACGCCCATCGTTTGATTCAACTCGGAGCGTTGCCTTCTCGTGTCCGCGTTACGGGTAATTTGAAATATGACGTTGAACCCCAGCGTCGCCCCGAGAGATTAAATCAATTGATACGCGAGGTGCTGGGAACCGGCTCCAAAGTTCCCCTCCTGGTTGCCGGAAGCACGGCTGAAGGAGAGGAGGTTATGCTCCTGGACATGTTGTGTCACATCCGAGAGCGGATCCCGTTGAAAATGGTAATTGCGCCCCGCAGCCCAAGACGCTTTGAGGATGTCGCCAATCTCCTTTCCAAGGAACAATGGTCATTGATGCGTCGATCCTTTTTCTCGGATCTCGACCTGGATCACCCGCTTAGGAGTGAGGTGCGCTACGACATCTTCTTGCTGGACTCCATCGGAGAACTCACGGGGGTCTACGAAATGGCGACGGTCGTTTTCGTCGGTAAAAGCTTGGTTCCCGGCGGCGGACAGAATATCCTGGAACCCGCCTACTTCGGAAAGCCAATACTGTTTGGTCCCTACATGGAAAACTTCAGGGAGGTGGCAGACAATTTTTTGCGGCGGCGCGCCGCTATTCAGGTAAGAAATCTCACCGATCTAACTAAACAGCTCTTGCGGCTACTGCAGAATTGCGAGCTGCGCAGCTCGTTAGGAAGTAACGCGCGCAAGATTATTTCAGATAACCGCGGCGCCGCCGGCAATACCATGCACCAAATTCGCGAATTGCTAGGCCGTCAACAGTCATCCGCCATCAGTCATCGAAGTGATGAGTAGTAACTGTTGATCGCGTTTTTCATTCATGGCATTCCCTGGCCGCCATGTGTTTCTAACTTTGCTCCTGTCTCCACTGGAGGCTGTTTATCGTGTCGCTCTGCTGGCTCGTCGACACTACTTCCGAACTTTCCGTACGCCGCAAGAGCTGGGCCGACCAACGATTAAAGTGGGCAACATCACCGTGGGAGGTACTGGGAAAACCCCGTTTGTAATCTATCTCGCAAAGCTCCTCCAAAGACGAAGTCTGCAGCCAGTCGTCTTAACCCGTGGTTTCGGGCGTAGGAGTTCCGGTGTCTTGAAGGTGGGAAATACCGGCGGCGCCCAGCTTCCGGTGGCGCTGGCAGGGGACGAACCACGACTAATCTCAGATCAAGTCCACTGCCCCGTTTACGTCTGTGAAGACCGCCAGGCCGGAGCTATGGCTGCTCTACGGGAATATCCTCACGCAACATTTATTTTGGACGATGCATACCAGCAACTGGCGATTTATTCAGATGTGACCCTTTTACTCATCGATGCGACCAATCCGTTCGACAATGGACATCTACTGCCAGCAGGAAGACTACGCGAACCACTTCATCAGATCGCCCGTGCTGATGCAATTGTGGTCACGCGAGCCGACCACCCGTTCGAACAAGATTGGCTGATCGAAACATTAAAAAAGTACAATCGCGCGGCGCCTTTCTTTTTCTCCTACCACGAAGTTGTCGGCCTCCAGGAAGTGCCAGACGGGTCATGGTTGGATACGGCAGAATTTCGCGGTCGGCCCGTCACCGCGATGTCAGGAATTGCAAATCCTGCTGTCTTTCGGTTTGACCTGGCTCACCAGCAGATCGTAGTTCGACATCAACTGTTCTTTCCAGACCACCATATTTACTCACAACAGGATATTGATCGGGCCTTGCGTGAAGCCGACAACTACGGCTCGGACCTGATTGTGACTACCGAGAAGGATGCGGTCAAAATGACCAAGCTGCGAATCCCATCCCAAAAAATTTACGCGTTGGGGATCGAGGCGAGGGTGGAGGAAGAAGAACAGTTTCTACAATATCTGAAGATGTCCGTTGATCTCTGAGTTGCTTATGAATTCCTTCTTGATTCGGGCCACCAATTGGATCGGCGACTGTGTCATGAGTCTACCTGCGGTCAAGGAGTTGCGCCGGCTTCATCCCGATGCAAGACTGAGCATACTGGCCAGACCATGGGTCGCGGACATCTACCGAGTGGCGAATGTCATCGATGAGGTGATCTTATTCGATCGCGAGGCGCGCCCGGGGATTCGAGGTTTATTGGGGTGGGCCCGCGACCTGCGCGTCTGCGCCTTCGACTGCGCGCTGTTGTTGCAAAACGCGTTTGAGGCCGCTGTGATCACCCGACTGGCAGGAATTCCAGAACGCATCGGGTATGCCACGCAAGGTCGCGGCTTTTTGCTCACCCGCCCCATCCCCCTGCGTCAGGAAATATCGTCCCTGCATCAAAGCTATTATTATCTGAACCTGCTTACGGAATCCCGGCTCAGCCCCCTCCGATATACTGAGGACCGGAGCTATCAGCCCGATGCGTGCCTGCGACTTTCCTCGGTGCAAAGGTTACCCGCAGCGAAGATATTCGAATCTCTCGCATTATCTGCTGACAAGCCGCTGGTCGGCATCAGCCCGGGGGCTTCTTACGGACCTGCCAAACGCTGGCTCCCGGATCGGTACGCCGCCGTAGCGGACCACGTGATGCATCGCTGGGATGCCCAGGTCCTCCTCTTCGGCTCGGCTGATGAAGCACCTATTGCCAGGGAAATTCAGAGCAACATGCGACACCAGCCCATTCTTCTAACGGGACGGACTACGCTGCTGGAGTTGCTGGGACTTATCGAGCGCTGTGACCTCTTTATCACCAACGATTCCGGCCCGATGCATCTGGCAGGGGCTCTTCAGCGGCCCCTCATTGCCTTGTTTGGTTCTACCGATGAAAATGCCACCGGCCCCATGAATGCCAGATCGCATGTAATCCACAAGCAGGTGGAATGTACTCCGTGCTTCCTGCGTACCTGCCCCATAGATTTACGCTGCTTCAAACAAATTACCGTGGAGGAGGTATGCAAATTCGCGGATCAAATTTTGAAGGGCTGAAAAAGGGCCGGATTGGATGGCGATAGCCACTCCCTTCCGCATTTGCGGTGGCGACGGCATATGAACGACGGGAGGCAGCGCTGTCTTAAAATGTGCAACCATGATACTTTATTTTTCTGGAGTGGCTTGCCGCTCTCTTGTGGGGAAAATCTTGCTCCACGTCGGCCTATCGCTCTCCAGCAACCACTGGCCGTGCTGAGACCGTCAAAAGCCGGGCCGGCGGTATATCCGGTTGATCGGAGAATAACTTTGAAAGACAGGCTACTCGAATTGGTCGACTCTTTCGCCGGAAAAAGGATTTTGGTCTATGGGGACCTCATCCTGGATCAATTTCTATTCGGAGAAATTTCGCGCATCTCCCGCGAGGCTCCAGTTCTGATCCTGAAATATCGTGAGACCACTTCTGCCGCAGGGGGGGGCGCCAATGCTGCCAACAACGCGGCCCGTCTGGGCGCTGACGTAATCACCGTCGGCGTCGTCGGCGCCGACAAAGGTGGGAAACAATTGGCTGAACTCCTCCCTGTGGGAGCCTCCCTGATTATCGAGGAACGATACGCGACACCCACCAAGGTTCGAATCCTGGGAGGGTCGAGCCATTCCCCTCGCCAGCAAATCGTTCGCGTCGACTACGAGAGCTGCCTCAGCTCCGTCCGAGGGATTCACGAACGGTTGGCGGAATCGCTTCGTTCTGCGATCGAGCAGGCTGACGCCATTGTCGTTTCCGACTACGGCGTAGGCACGGTCCAAGCCTCATCGATGGAAATCATCACTCAAGGCGCGGCAAAGAGAAACATTCCAGTCGTGGTGGATTCTCGCTTCGCCTTGACAGATTTCCACAACATTACTGCCATGACACCCAACATCTCCGAGGTGGAAGAGGCACTTCATGAAAAGCTCAGTCACGATGAACGGCGGATTGCGGAAATGGGTAAAGAATTGTGTCGACGCTCTGGTCTGCAAGCTCTGCTGATCACACGGGGCCGTTTCGGAATGACACTGATAGAACATGCCGACCAAGTAACGCACATCCCCATCTTCGGCTCCGATGAGGTCGCAGATGTAACCGGAGCGGGCGACACGGTGACAGCAACGTTCACTACCGCGTTAGCGGCCGACGCCAGCTTCTTCGAGGCAGCCATGCTGGCCAACTATGCGGCTGGGTTAGTGGTAATGAAGAGAGGTATTGCCACCGTATCGGCTGAAGAACTGAAGGTGGCTGTTGCGGCAGACGGATGACTCGCTCAAAAATTCTCAGTCTGCAGGAAGCCACCCGCCATTGCCTTCAGGCGAGGGAGGGAGGTAAGAAGATCGTTCTTGCCAACGGATGTTTTGATCTCCTTCATGTGGGTCACATCCGCTACCTGGAGGGGGCTCGAGCCATGGGTGATGTGCTGGTGGTCGCCGTCAATTCTGACGAAAGCGTGCGCTGCTTGAAAGACGCGGGGAGACCGTTGTTGCCGGAGACTGCGCGGGCAGAAATAGTGGCCGCATTGGAGTGTGTCGACTTCGTCGTGTTGTTCCCCGAGCTCACCGTAGAAAAAGTCCTGCAGTCTCTGCGGCCAGACGTTCACGCGAAAGGTACCGATTATACGGAGGAGAGCGTCCCGGAACGTGAGTTGGTCAAGGCGTACGGAGGGCGCGTGACGATCGTGGGGGATCCCAAGAAACACTCCACTCGTGATCTGATCCGCAAAATCCTCGAAACTAAAAAGTAATGGGTTCTTCGAATTTCCTGATCGTGCGGCTGAGTGCCATCGGTGATGTCGTGCACACCCTGCCGGCTCTGATGGACCTGCGCGCTTCCTACCCGGAAAGTGAAATAGACTGGCTGGTGGAAAGCGCCTCAGCCCCGCTGTTGACAAACTCGGACGCCGTCAGCCAGGTAATCGAAATCTCTACTAAAGATTGGCGACGCGCTCCGCTTGCTACGCAGACTTGGAGAGAAATCTACCGCACCATCCAACGGCTGCGAAATCGCCATTACGACGTAGCATTGGACTTCCAGGGCCTATGGAAATCGGCGTTTCTCGCGTGGGTATCCGGCGCGACGGAGGTTCTTGGCATTGGAACTGCTGATCTGAGGGAATCGTCTACACACATTCTGTACCACCGCCAAGCGAAACCGGCCGGTAAGGTCCATCGAATCGAAAGAAATCGATTGCTGCTGACCCTGCTGGGAGTTACTCCCTCAGGGCCGGCCCGCTATCCGTCTCGGCTGTGGAGTCCGTCGGACCAATCACGTGTCGACTCGCTGTTGAGAACGATTCCGGCAAATTTCGTTGTCGTCAACCCGGGGGGCGGATGGCAAACCAAGTTATGGCCGGCAGAACGGTTTGGCAAGCTGGCGCGTTGGATCAACGAAAAGTATGGTTATGCGATCGTCTGTACTTGGGGCCCGGGCGAAGGGCGATTTGTCGAAATTCTTCAGGATCACGCAAGCCCTGTCCCCATCTTCCCACTGACTCTTTCGATCACGGAATTCGCGTGTCTTGTACGCTACGCCCACATGTTCATTGGAGGAGATACCGGTCCCATGCATATTGCCGCCGCCTACAGCGTGCCGGTACTCGCCATTTTTGGACCTACCACGGTTGAATCGAACGGGCCTTACCAGACGCCGCATCAAGTGGCACAGCGTCTCCTTTCCTGTTCCCACTGTTACCGGCGGACCTGCTGGCATCATAGCTGCATGAAATATCTTGAGCTGGAGGAGGTGGGAGGAGCCTTCCAGCGATTCGAACAATCGCTGTCCACCCATGCTGAATGTCAAGTTCCAAATGTCGAATGAGGCGCGTAGATTTTCCCAAATTTGCACAAAAAATTCGAGTACCAGTCGGCTTCATCTTCGTCGGTTTCTTCCTGGTCTTTAGCCGGCCCAGGCCGGCAACCGCAGCGGGCGGATTTGTAATCGCCGCGGCGGGCTTGGCCATGCGGTTGTGGGCAGCCGGCTGTATCGAGAAAAGCAGAGAGTTAGAGGTAAGGGGGCCGTATCGCTACACGAGAAATCCGTTGTACCTCGGTTCCTTCTTGGCAGGAATCGGGTGCTGCGTTGCGGCGGCTAATTTCTGGTTACTCCTGGCCTTCATAGCGCTCTTTTTTGCCGTTTACCACCCCGTGATGAAAAAAGAGGAAGAGGAGATGCAGAACTTATTCCCGAACGAGTTTCCTCATTATAAGCGTGCGGTCCCTCCGTTTCTACCCAGCATGCCCGCTGCCAGGCATAAGCCCATGCCAAGCTATGACGGCCCCCTGCCTGCCCTCTCCTCCGTGAGACTGGCAATGACCGACAGCGCCCCCCGCTTCCGCTGGTCAAGACTCTGGCGGAACAAAGAATACAACGCTATTCTGGGATTTATGGCGATCTTCGCTTGGATCTGTTTTCGGTTATGGAAGAACTGAGTATTCGAAGAACTCTGATTTTACTCCTTTGGACACTTTGCGGCGGTTGGGCGACGGCTGCAACAGCGATCGTTCCGTTCCAGCCAGATGAAATTATGGATTACGAAGTACGCTGGAAACCCCCCTTATTTTTCCTACCCAGCATGCACGCCGGCATCACCACATTGCGTGTCCGCCCCTCTACTACGTACGAAGGGAAACCGGCATTTCACTTCTCCGCGACCGCCAGATCGGACGGGTTTCTTACCAGGCTCGGAGGGATCAATGTCGAAGATTCCTTTGAATCGATCGTTTCTGTCGAGAATTTTTGCGCTCGAAAGATCGTCAAGATTCAGAGAGAAGGAGACCGCAAGCGCGATATTCTCATCACGTTTGATCCTGAAAATGGAACCACCCGTGTCGTAGAGAAAAACGTCGCCTTCACCCCTCCTCGTGTGACGAGAGACGAGACGTTACCGCACCCCTCTTGTGCGGTAGATGTGCTTTCTATCTTTTATGCGGCACGCCGCTTTGAGTTAGAAGTCGGGAAGAGTTTTAATATTACGCTCAGTGATAACGGCACGACGCGACCCATCACCATCACGGTAGAGGAGCGAGAGAAGGTCAATACCGGTGAGGGGTTGGTGTCAGCATTTCGAATCAGCACTGGCTCGGCAATGGGAGTGTTCAGCAGAGGGGGTACCTTCACGATTTGGTATTCAGACGATGAATTGCGAGTTCCGGTAAAGTTTGAGGCTAAGGTCAAGGTCGGGAAGCTTTTTGGCTGGCTGCGCTCTTACCAGGGGCGCAGCAAGCTCAACGTCGTAGAAGAAACGGGCAGAGACGACCGGGTCCGTTACGCAGAACACTGACAGTGATCATAGAAAGCGGCAGCGGTTTGCGCCGCCTCCTGGCTGCTGCCGCTTACGGCTGGGCTTTAAAAGGCCGGTCCCGCACTGGCTCCCAACATTGCAGCCCGAATGAGTGGAATTGGCGGCTTTCCGTAGGAAAGGAACGTATCGTGGAATTCATGCCACGCGTTGCGCCCTCCCCGAGACGCAGTCCAGTCCTCACGAAGCTTTCGAATCATTAGCTTGCCTAGAGTATAGTTGAGATAGGCAGGGTCAAAGGCGCCCCGGGCCGCTTGTTGTCTTGCGGTAACTGGGTCCTGATAAGCTACCTCCCGAAACATGCGCTGTGACTCCTCCAATGTCATCCCTTTGGTATGCAAACCGATTGCGGATAGATAACGCGCGTTCCGCATCAGCGCATTCAGCAGTTGGCCGATGTGGGTCTGCGGATCGCCATGGTTAAGTCCCGCCTCCCACACCAGTTCCTCCGCATAATGCGCCCATCCCTCGGTAAAGGCCGTAGATGCGGAAAACACTCTGCCGAACTTCGACCGACATCGATTCGAGTGCAAAAACTGCAAAAAGTGTCCCGGCCACACTTCGTGCACCGAGGTGAACAGCAGCTTTGCTTTTCCGGGAATGTACGCATCGCGTTCCGCCTTCGACCATCCCGGATCTGGTGGCGCTACATAGTAAACGGACGGCAACGCCTTCTCGTACGAGCCGGGAATGTCGATAAATGCAAAATTCCACCGCTTATAAGGAGGCGCCTCCGCGACGCGCGCTTCCTCCGTTCCCGGAATCGTCACCAAGTCTCTTGCGATGACAAACGCTTTGAGATCATTTAACTGATGGTGTGCAACTTCTAGCGTGCCACCCTCCGGCTTTGCTGATTCTACGCGCGCGACACATTCTGGAATGCTCTTCCCTGGCGCGTAGTCCTGGCATGCCTTGCGCAGAGCAGCTAAATTCCGATCCAGGTCTTCCCTACCCATCTTCTCGAGCAGGTCGATCGAAACCTCCACCCCTTCAGTCTCTCGCAGCATCCCGGAAAAGAGATCGGCCCCTAAAGAGAAACTTTCGGTTGTGGTTGCGCGATGCTGATCCAACCACTGCTCGAGTCCCTTCATGGCTCCGACCGCAGCCTCGTTGGCTTTTTGGAATTCCGCTTGCAACTCCGCATCAACGACAGAGGTAAAGACTCCTGGAACGTCTTTCGCGTAATAGGAAGCCAGGCCACCAAACAAGATTTTCCCGATATCGATATAGGCGTGTGACAGTGGAATCCGAAAATTTTTTCGGATTTGTTCCGCCGCGTTGGGGATTGCCCTCGCGTACGCGACGTAGGCACGCATTCGCTCTGCAGTCGGAGCGTACGCGCGGCTAACATACACGTTAGGATCGAGCGAGTTCGCATAAAACTGCGGGTTCTTGTAGGGCCACCCCGCTGACTCGAGCCAAAACAGATCTCGATTTACGCGACTTACCAGGTAGTCACGCTCAAACCGCTGATTCTCGCTTAATGCGGCAGGATCAAATTGTAGGGCGCGTTTACGTTGGACGCGAAGTCGCTCCCCCTCTCTGGCAAAGGCAGCGGGACTCCAATCAGGGAGCTTGCCGTCAAACTCGTGGCGGCCGGCGTCTACTGCAACGTCGGGGTGGGCGATAAAATACGACTCGATGAACTCATCTACAAACGAATCCCAACCACCCGCATCCGTAGTCACAGACTTTGGCTGACAACCAGCAAAAAGCACGAACGATACCAAAAGTAGCAAAAAGATGATTTCCAGGTTTAAGTGAAATGATTGTTTCATTTTGTCCTCATCAGGCTGTGCACGCCACCATGCAACCACGGACAGCCTACATAAGGATGCGATATTTTATCAGTCCTGGCGAGGAGAGTCCCGAATGGCCAACATTCCAGAGCAGGACTGTAAGCCGAATTCTGTCGAGGGTGATCATTCATCTAGGAGAGAAGTCGCCTTCCCTCTCCAGCGACCTACCCGCATCGTCCTTCTTGCAAAGACTTCTGAGCACAAATGATCGTCCAAGGACGAATCCACGATGCCTATTTGGTCTTGCACCACGCGGGGTTTGCCCTGCCTTTCTTCTCACGAAGAAAGCGGTGCGCTCTTACCGCACCATTTCACCATTACCATTCAAGTGGCAAGTGATCGGCAGCATACGTGACCCGTATTTTACCTTGCCGTGTGTAGCGCTTTTTGTTGTCCCTCTACCCGTCATCCTTGCTGCCGCCCACTTGCCACTTGAATGGCTGTGTAGTTTCTGTGGCACTTTCCGTGTCCTCGCGGACCCTTCGTGTTACGAAGCGCGCCGCCCAGTGGTGTTCGGACTTTCCTCCATTCCAGTGGCAAGTTAACCTGCCACTGGAACAGCGATCACCTGTCCTGCTCTGATGAATGTTGCAGTTCCATTATACACATTAAGGACGGTTTTTGGGGCGATTCGCCTCAAGGCCACTCTCAGCGCTCCAGCTTCAGGTTTAAGGGGCGAAGAACCACCTCACTCATCCAAACCTGCATCGGCTGCTTCAACAGGGAAAGGATTACTTGAGCCACTTCTTCCGGGAAAAGACTGTAGCTTTTCTTCTTTTCCGCGGGTTCATCTCCAAAATGGGTCCTCACCGATCCTGGAGCCAGACAACAGACTCGAATGTTTTGATCCCGGACTTCTAACGCCAAAGATTCGCTAAACCCTACCACTCCGAATTTCGACGCGCAGTAGGCAGCCATGTTAGCGATGCCATTGTACCCGGCGCCGGAGGCAATGTTGATGATCTGTCCACCTCCTTCCTTTTTGAAGTATGGAAGCGTCTCTCGGCAGGCGAGAAACATGCCGCGCAGGTTTGTCTCCAGCGTTTCATCCCACTGTTCGATACTGGTCGCCGCCACGGGCGCCTGATGCCCCAACCCGGCAGAGTTAATCAGGATGTCGATGGAACCAAATTGCAGCGCGGTCGTTTCGACCATCCGCTTTATCGACTCTTCCAAACGCACATCGCAGGGAATCGCGGCGCTGTTTGGACCCAACTCTCTTTGAAGGTTTTCGAGTCGCGCTGCAGAGCGGGCAACCAAGGCGATCCGCGCCGCTTCTTTCACCAGCGCTCGTGCTGTCGCTTCCCCAATCCCGCTGCTGGCGCCCGTGACAATACAGACTTTGTCTCTGAGATCCGTTTGCATCCAAATCACCTCCTTCTTAGGTATCGATCGCGTAGTCATTAAATCAAGCCCAGCAGCCCGACCGGTCATCACCCGGTTTTTTCGCTGGGAATCAACCACGGCCGAAGGGGTCTATCTTGCACTGGTGTGTGTATCTTGAGCAGGTTGGGCTTTCTTTGCAATGGCCGAGTTTTTCTATAGAATACAGACCCACGTGGGGACGTAGCTCAGTTGGTAGAGCATCCGGCTCGCATTCGGAAGGTCGAGGGTTCGAATCCCTTCGTCTCCACCAGATTCTAAAAGACTTACGCGCCTGCCGCTGACCCCTCTTTTTCCACTGTGTCAGTTTTTGTGCCACTTTGGAGGGCTGAATCGAGGATAGATACTGCGCGGGAGCGGTGATCTGCCGACAGGTGGGAGTACCGTTCCGTCATCCTGAGGTCGGCATGACCCAGGAGCTCCTGGACGGTTTTAATGTCTACGCCGTTCATGACCAGGTGGGAAGCAAAGCAGTGACGCTTATGCCGCGCGCGGCATAATCGTCATCATGCCGACTCCCCGATTATGCCGACTCTTGCCAAGTAGCTTCGTATTGCCCCGGGTTTGGTGCGGAACTTCGCCGTCTGCTCACTAGTTGAATTCGGCATAATCGGGATGTCTTCTCTGAACTGGCAATGAAG
>JACQSX010000037.1 GCA_016211105.1 Acidobacteriota bacterium
CATCTGCAATGCCCTGCTCGATAAGGCCTGCCGCGAGGGCTTCTCGGCGCTGTATGTTGCGGCTTCCAAGTTCTTCCGGCAACTGGTCGTAGCCTATGCCGATGGAAGCTTTGACCGGCTGCTGTCCAAGTTGGCCCGCATCGACGTTTTGGCCATCGACGACTGGGGGTTGGCTCCCTTGTCCGATATGGAGCGGCGTCACCTGCTGGAGGTTCTCGATGACCGGCACGAGTCTCGCTCCACGGTCCTGACCAGCCAGTTTGAGGTTAAGGTCTGGCATGACCTGATCGGAAACCCTACGCTGGGCGACGCCATCATGGAACGGATTCTGTCGCATCACCATGAAATCGTCCTCAAAGGTGAAACCATGCGCCCGGTCAAAAAGGAGGCCAGTGGCGACGGCGCCGACAAGCGACCGTCTCGGCCAGACTCCAAGGAGGTGCAAGCATGAACATCTCCGCGCTGATCCTGAAAAACCCACGAGGGGGGTTTGCTGCCGGAGCCGAAGTACAGACAGCCATAGCCCTGCTGTCGGATGGCGCCTTCAAGCTTTTCGTTTATCTCTGCCTAAATGCTCGTCGTGAGAGTGGGGTCCTGCAGGCCAGCCAAGCCGATCTGGCACGAGCCCTGAAGAAAGCGACCGGTACCATCCGGCGTAGTCTCACAGAGATGGAGGCGGCCGGTGTGTTGTGCTACACACGATTCAGTCACCACCCCTCCGGTCATGGAGTCATCCAGATTGCCGAGGCCTTCTGGCCCTATCAAACCACGCAACAGCAGTTGGCTCCTCAGGAAGGTAGTGACGCTTATGTCTCAGAGATTCGGAAAATGCTCCAGCCCAGGGCTTGTGTGCACACGGCGTTCTCTGTTGCCGATGAGATCCTGGCGCGGCAATGGTTCGCTCGGGGGATTGCCCTGGAGCGGATCGAGCAGGCCATCCTCATGGGGTGTGTTCGAAAATATGTATCCTGGCGCAATAACGTGGCCCAAGCTCCTATCGCCAGCCTGCATTACTTTGAGCCGGTGCTTGAGGAGGTCGACCGGCAGAAAATTACACCGGAGTACTGGAACTACCTACGCCGCCGGCTGCAGCGTATGGAAACACTTTGAAAAGAGGCTCACACCAACACAGAACCTCCAGCCGGTGAAATCCCGTCTACGGCGAATCCAGGAATTGCCCGCAAAGGCTCTGAGCGTCGTGCAGAAGGTCACGCACACAGGACTACCGGCAACTCGGTCAAACTTTGACTGAGTCGCCAACTCAAAAAAGAAAGGAGATTGATGTTGATTACCACCACCGTGCTCTTGTTTCTTGACTGATGTTGTCCAGTTGAGAGAGGATACTAACCACCCAGCGTCGCTTCGCTCCAGGGGGTGGACAACTTCCCCGGAATCAGTGGACAACTTGCCCGGAATACGCATCGGCGAGCGTGTGAAAAAATTGTCGCCGGCGCCGAACCCATTGACACATACTCACCACAGGGGAGGGGAAAAGGCTGAGATGCCACTGAAAAAGAAGACTCTGCACAGCATTGGAAGCCTCCATGGTCCCGGCAGGGTAGTAATCTTTTAACACACTCTCAGTCGTCGGTACATGTCCACCCACAGCAGGCGTTTCGGCCTTCTCGCGTCTTCCATGCTGACTGGACTGCGTTTCGCCCATTTGGACCAGAAGAATTGCCTGTGACAACGACTTCATATATCCTTCCAGTTCTACAAAGGGTGAAGGAACATGATTAAAAGTGTTTGGCAGTGCCCGCATTGCTCGCGTTCTTTTTCACGGGTTGGACAAATACACTCATGTGAAAGAGTTCCCATTGAGCACCATTTTCAGAGCAGCCTGCCTCACGTACGTAAGCTGTTCAAGAACTTGGTGACACAGATTGAAAGATTCGGCCCCGTGACTGTAAGCTCGGCCAAGAACAGCATTAATCTGCAGCGCCGGAGCCAATTTTGTTCTATCTATGCGCGCAAGCGGCATCTTCTGGTTGAACTTGTCGGAGATCGAAACCTGACGGATCCAGTTATCCTAAAAGTTACGCAGCCTTCCTCGGACCGTTTCATATACACGTTCCATATTGCCAAAGCCGAGGACTTAAACCAAAAAATCCTTGCGTGGCTAAAACGAGCGTATCAGTTGGCAGCCTGAACGATCTGCCCGCCGTGGTTCCCTTTTGGCTCAAAGCTACGAATTGTTTTAAGATTTATATATGAGCATGGCCCTGATGCCAGAAAGGAAAGGGAGTCTAGAGGAACGCAGCCGCAAAGGACCCAGCCTTGGAGAGAACCCGATCGGTTCGAGCGCTGCCGAGGGAGACTGGCTTTCTTTGCTTTGGGTTTCTCTACACCCTTTCAGGACAGGCACCTTGGAGAGACGCTGCGTGGAGAGCCCCAGACCTCACGCTTATCGTTGGGTAACTTCCTTTATTCTCGGAGTACTCATTTTTTCGGTCAGTCTGACGTCTGTGGTCGCGCAGCCTGGAGGCGTCAGTCCTTCAAACTTCTCTCTCGTCGGTTTTCGCCGGCAAATCACTTGGCAACCCAAAGCAGGAGACGTGGCGCAGGCAACCGGACTGCAATCGGCGTGGCTAACGTCCTTTGGCTTAGTATCACTTCAGTCCCTGACCCACAACCGTAACCGTGCCCAGATAACTATTTTGGAAATGATTGATCCCGCCGGCGCCTATGGCCTTTTTACGTTAGCGGCAGCTCCCCTGCCTTTTTCCTTGCCGATCGGCGGCGGCGCCAAAGCGTCGGAGAACCGTTTGATATTTTGGAAGAGCAATTATTTTTTTCTAATGCAGGGGACTGAGACCGCACTTTTGGCTACGTGGGCGGAAGAACTGCAAAAACAGGTTAGTGGTAAAGACGATTTGCCCATCGTCGTGGAGTTACTTCCCCGCAAGGATCTCAACGTGGCCACGGTTCAGTTTTTCGTCAAAGATTTGATACCAAGTGACGGCAGGCTGGGCGAGATGCGTTCTATGTTAGGGGTAAACAAGAGCGTCCAGGCAGCGATCGGCCGCTACTTTCCCAGTGAAAAGCGCTTGATCGTGCTGGGATATCCAACATACGCACTGGCCCTGGAAAGTTTCGAAAGAGTCAAAGGGTATGTGAAGGACAAAAGTCACGGAGTTTACGCCAAGCGTGCCGGCGTAGTGCTGGCACTAACCGAAGAGATGCCAAAGCAACAGGCGCTGGAGCTACTCGACAAAATTCAGTACACACCATCGGTAAAATGGATTGTCGACAAGCAGGACCCCAGGCCGAAAGGCGGAGGTGTCCCTTTTCTGTTGAATACCGTGGTGGGATCTCTTGCATTGAGCTTCCTGTTCTTACTAGCCACAGCCGTGCTAGGAACGGCGCTCGGTGTGTTTCGCTTTTACTTGCGACTCATCTCACCTGATAATTTCCTCGACAGGCCCCAACGAGCGGGGATGATCCGACTGAAACTCGTGGATAAGTGATCGAGACTGGTCTCGTATGAGCTAAGCCCGTGATTCCTTTCCGCGATAACATCCCATCTCGTTCCTTCCCCTTCGCGACCTTATTCCTCATTGGCGTGAACTGCGCAACTTTTCTCTATGAACTCTCTTTGGGTCGCCGACTGACTTTATTGATCCTACAATTCGGAGTTATTCCTGCCAGATTCCAGTTGACGCCCTCTCTCCAAATGATTTCAAAGAATGGCGTGGACCTTTTCACTTCCATGTTCCTGCATGGTGGCTGGATTCACTTGCTCGGCAACATGTGGTTCCTCTGGATTTTCGGCGATAACGTAGAAGACCTCATGGGACACTTCCGTTTTCTGGTTTTTTACTTGTCTTCCGGGGTTGTCGGAGGTCTGGTTCACATCTTTTTCAATCTTGAGTCGCCCCTTCCCAGTATCGGAGCGAGCGGAGCCGTGGCGGGTGTCCTGGGCGCCTACTTGGTGAGTTATCCATTTGCGCGTGTGCTGACACTGGTGCCGCTTTTTTTGTTCTGGCCGATCGTTGAATTGCCGGCCATGCTGGTCTTAGGAAGCTGGTTTCTAATACAGTTGCTCAATGGGACGGTATCCCTTGATCCGACAATGGGTAGCTCGGATCAGGTTGCCTATTGGGCCCACGTAGGAGGATTTCTCTCTGGCATCACTTTGCTGGGATTTTTGAAACAACGTCGCCGGAAGGTACGAGTCCTTTGAAAAAATATGACCAGCCATTGTGAACCCAACCGCCCGGACGGCTACAGGAAGTTGATTCACCCACCGGTTGGAAAACACTCGTTAGACTGCCGACGCGAAAAACTCAAATGGACTCGACGTAGAGGAAACGCAAGCAGGAAGCGCAATTTATAAAAGCTCCCGCTTTCGCCTCCTGCAGTGGCTTGGCGGCGACGGTTACATTGCATGCAGCGCAGTGGCCTCCATGGATAGGTGCAAATGCACCATACCTTGTTCTTCCGGTAAATTTCGTCAGCAACCGTTCCAGTAACGCCCTCGATTGTGGCTGCTGACGAAGCAGGTTTTGCTGCAAGGCTTCTACTTTCGATGCCCCTGTGCTCGTAGTCATCTTTCGTCTTCTCCTACTGCCCCAGAGCGACTTTCCCTTACTCAGGGGAAGTCGAAGCGAGGGTCGCGATTTGCTGACAACTCCCCCGCGCTCCGTATTCCTAAGTTTCTTCTGTGTGCGCCTCATTGCACCTGATCTTCCTCTCTGTCTTTGTCGATTTCGATAAAGCCTAGCCGGCAACAGACAAGTCCAGTAACGCCAGATTGCTCTAGTCCATTACCAAAAAATTCATGGTTCTAGATATCGACCCACTTAATGAGAAACTCACGCATTCGGGCCGGGCGCTCACACCATCCGGCCTCTTTTTCAGCCAGGACGCTCCAATCGTATCTCTTCAAGCATACTGCGAACACCTACCAGCTGATTGTTGAATATTTCCCTGGCAGCGTCCAGCAGCTTAAAAATCGCTTTGTCACTCACCGAGTAGTAGACGTTGGATCCCTCTTTGCGCGCTACGACGATGTTCTTATTACGCAGGACGGCAAGTTGCTGAGAGGCATTCGCGGGTTCCACTTTGAATCTCTGGCTGATTTCGTTGACCGTGAGTTCCCCCCCTCGAAGACCATCCAGGATGGAGATCCTCAACGGATGTGCGAGCGCCTTAAAGAATTCCGCCTTAAACATGCTCAATTGCTGTCTCATTAAGTCTCCACACACTCGCAAGATTTAATATCCTTGAATTCTTGCATATCTAGGGCTCGACGTCAACAGAAACTGTCTTACGGGACCAAGGTCTTTCTGCGCAGGGCGATTCTAGGACGAGGTGGAGCAGCGGCAGATGATTTTTCTGTCGGCTGCCCGGGGCGGTCTTGAAAAATGCAAACAGTTACTGGACAACGACGGGATCTAGAGGGGTGCCAGGAGCCTATACCGAAATTACCAGCCGTCTTCCGTGCGCAGTGATAATAACGTAGCCGGCATGCTTATTAGAAATCTAACAGATGAGTGTACTTAAAAGTCAAGCCTTTATCCACTGCACCTGAAAACGTCACATCCCGTTGCTCGTTGTAGACGATGAAGAAATCGCTCATAGGCCTATGGATAAAATTCAGCCGGATGTTGGAACTAACCCTCTTTTTCTCACTGCTGTATTGGATGAATGCGTTTAGAAACAACCGAGTGCTAAAGCCATAATTCAGTCTGATGCCCAACAGATTCGAGGAAAACGAAGTCCCGGGCAAATCGATAGCATTTCTCTCATACCTGATCGCAGCCGAGAACTTATAGTTGGGTCGAAACGTACCTGCCAGATTCAGGGAGGTCTTTTTCCCATGATAAAAGTTACCGTTTGAAAACCTCAGGTCACCCGATACCATCCTGCTCTTATCGGTGTTACCCATCACCAGCACCTCGGAAAAATCGTAGTCCCCAACTGGGATGACGACATTCGGTCGGAGGCGAAACGGCTCATCCAATCTCTCAAAATTCTTCCTGGCTGTTACCTCAAAGACTGCACCGTTATGGAACCAAATCCGAAAAATAGGCCGAAAGAGCTTGGTGACCGGCTTGTTGTGTTGATCGGTCGTATATTCGAGGACGCCTTTAAAAACGATAATATCTCTAAAAATGCGATTTTTTTGTGGACGGTAGTGATAGCCCCATTCGAGCTGCGACAGGCGCATGCCGGTTCTGCGCACATATCCGACGTCTGCCTTGAAGTTCTCCTGGACATCCAAATAAGAAGCATAAAAGTCAATGCGTCGATCTGTCCAATCCACCGCCATTTTCCCCGCCAGATTGTTGCGGGTAACTCCGGGGGTTTGGATCCTCGCCACAAAGGAATTTAGCCTCAGGTTTTCAAAGAATCGAAAGTTGCCGTCCACGCCAAAAGCTCGATGCTCGTTGGGAGAAAAATTGGAATACCGGTTGATGAAAATCGCCCCAATATTGGACCTTGAGAAGATTTGTCTTTTAAGTCTCGCAACCGTAAAGTTATGCGCCGGTGTCTCACCCATTTCTTTCGTCTGGATATTGAGCAATCCCAAACCATAATTGCCCACTCTGCCGGTCAACCTGCTCCCTCCCCGAATCGGAACGACTTCTCCATCATCGGACAGGCCAATTCTGCGACTAAAAAATAACATGAGTTCCGGGTCTCTAGGGGGCCCTGAGACCTTGGGCACCTCGCCAAATTGAAAGAGCCCGGCGTTCTCCAGAAAGAACTCCCTCTTTTCCGGGAAAAACAAGGGGAAGCGCGTCAGGTTGATTTGTTGTTCATCCACTTCTACTTGAGAAAAATCGGTGTTGTACGTGCCATCTAAAGTTAGTCCCGGAGTGATGCCATATTTCAAATCAATTCCGCCATCGAAGTGTGTTGTCGCAGATCCTTGTTGGTTCAAAGACAATTGACTGATCTCGGCCACAGCAAAAGGCTTTATCTTCAAATTACGTCCTTGTTTGATCCCTTCGAGTCCACGTAATTCCCCCGCATAGGACACGTGCTGCAACTGATTCCGCAGAGGAATCGGGGCCCAGTAAGCGGTTTCATTCTTACGTCGAACCTTGCGCAGGAAGTTCACCCCCCAAACCGGTGTCCCGGTCTCGCTAAATCGAAGCGTTTTGAACGGAATGGCAATCTCAACGGCCCATCCGTAATCGTAAACCTTGGCTCTTACAAACCACACGCCTTCCCAGTTTACGTTTACGTCTCTCCCGTCATCGATCGCTTGAAACTCCCGTCTGGCTCCCTTTGGATTGGTCAAAAACGCAAATCCATTTCTTTTGTCGCGGAAAGTATCCAAAATAAGCCCGAATACATCTGTTTCTTCGCCCTCAAAGTCACGCCGTAAATCAAAAACAGTGATCTTATGCGGTTCGCTATCGAAGCAAAAAGCCCCGACATAAAGATTGTCGGCGTCATACACGACCCGAACTTCGGTTCGTTCCGTAGCAGGTTTCCCTGGATAAGGTTCCGTTTGTACGAAATCTGTGGCTGGGAGGGCATTCTGCCAAATCCCCTCATTTAACTCCCCATCAACCTCGATTCTTTCTGCTGTGGGAATAGCAATGACTCCCTTATTCGGTACCTGTCTTTGCGGTTGGCCGACAAGAGAAGTACTTGTTTGTTGCGCATGACTGACGGAAATCACGAAAAGGGGTAAGGAAAATCGGAGAACGCGGGCGGTGAACCAGGGCATAGTCTTACTCATTGCGTTTGTCGCCGGCACTTCCCAAGAGTTGACCCTTCTTTGTCAACAACTCATTCAAACAACCCGTCAACATAGGCCTCCGGGGAAAAAACCATCAGATCCTCGATGCTCTCTCCTACACCGATGTAGCGGATCGGGATTTGCAGTTCCTTCGTAATCGCAACCACAATCCCACCTTTTGCGGTGCCGTCCAACTTGGTCACGATCAAGCCAGTCACGCCCACGGCTCGAGTGAACTCACGGGCCTGCGTTAGTCCGTTTTGTCCCGTAGTCGCATCGATCACCAGAAAAACATCGTGGGGAGCGCCCCCGAGTTCACGACCCGAGATGCGTTTCATCTTTTCCAGCTCTTGCATCAGGTTACTCTTCGTGTGCAGGCGGCCCGCAGTGTCGACAATTAAAATATTCTTGCCCCGTGCCTTGGAGGCTGCAATGGCATCGAATAACACCGCGGAGGGATCTGTCCCCGTCTTCTGTTTGATCAATTCAACTTGATTTCGCTGAGCCCAGATCTCCAGTTGCTCTACCGCCGCCGCGCGAAAAGTATCCGCGGCACAAATCAAAACGTCCTTGCCCTCTTCTTGCCGATAAAGCCGCGCCAGTTTGCCAATCGTGGTAGTCTTGCCCACCCCATTGACTCCAATCATCATTACTAAGCGGAGCGGGACATCAGCGCTGCTTTGGCTCGATTCGACGCCCTTCAAAATATCCAAGAGTTCATCCTTGATCAGCTTCTTGACTTCGCGGATATTTCTAAGTTGCTTGCTGGTGGCCCTCAGACGAATCTTATCAATCAGGTCGGTCGCAGTTTGGACGCCCAGATCTGTGGAAATCAGGATGCGTTCCAACTCCTCCAAGAACGCTTCGTCAATTTCCTTCTCTCTACCCAAAGCCTCGTCAATCTTGGCAACAAACTCTTGCTTGGTAGCCTGAATCGCTTCTTTCAGTCGCGCAAGATAGCCGGGCTGTTCCCTATAATTAAAAATGCTCACGACTCGATTCTACACGGTAATTCCAAGCACCGCCTTCGCCCACCATTTACGATTGCCGAAATACCAAAGCATCTCGTCTCCTTGCCCTTCCTTCCAATCCTTGCTTTCTCGGATAGAGGAAAAATCATCCTGATTACTTCGCGGCTACGTCCTGTTATCCCTGATCCACTCGACCTCGCCAGATCGGACCTCTCTTAGTTCTCCCGAAGCTATCCGTACGACCAGACCTGCCGAGGGGCCAAGATCCCAGGTTGTTCCCTCAATAGTCTCCCTCCCAACGCGAAATCGCACTTTCTGTTGCTTCCAGAAGCCACTTCGAGCCTTCCAATCCTTCACCACGTGTGCCAATACCAAGTTACCGATTCCGGACGCACAAGGGCGACTATGCGGAGTCTCAGTGCTAAGAGGTTGGAACTCATCAGAGCCGCCACGCTGCCTCGTTCCCGCCCGGCTCCGATTACGTGCTTCCCCGCCAAGATATCGATGCCAATGAACCAAAAAGGCCTCAAGCAAAAAATCGCGATCCACTGGCTCTCCCAGTGCTATACGTAGCGACGTTGCATTAGGGATATCGGCCGAAAACCGAAGTTGATTGCAGTTTAGCCCAACGCCAAGGACTACAAAGGGCATGCCGGTCGAAGAGTGCTCCAGCTCGGCCAGAATTCCAGCAACCTTTCTGCCTTCCAGCAGCAAATCATTAGGCCACTTAATATCCAGACCAGGTTTTAAAACATCAAACGCCTCCACGATGCAGTCATACAATACGACTACCGCCGCCAAGGGAATGGCAGTGGCGCGCGCGATATCGACAGGAGAGATCAGCAGAGAAAAGTATAGCCCCTCCCCGCGAGCAGATTCCCATTTCCTGCCCAATCTCCCCTTCCCTGCCGTCTGACCATCGGCTACCACAACCAATCCATTTTCCGTCAATTGCCGCCCCCAGTCTTTCAGGAATCGGTTGGTGCTATCGATCTCTTCAAATCGAACCAACGAAAAAGGTAGACCTGGGATGAGGTGACGGGGTGGAAGATCCGACATCAACGCTCTATCGCTAAGAATTCAAAACGAAGAGGGACGCGGAGGAGGGGCCGTAATCCACGGGGAAAGCAATCAACTCCCAGAACGCTGGAACCGCATTCAGGGGCCTTTACGGTCAAAAACTGGAGACTACTTGTTCGTATCCCGTGTAACGCCGCTGTTGCATTCCCAATGTTGTGCTGAAGCGGGTTCACCGACTCTCCAAGCGGCGCAACTCCGCGGAAGCTTTCTCCAGCCGTTCCAACAATTCCGTCTGCTTCTGTTTGGCCAAATCAATCACCATCTGGGGAGCTTTCTGTAAGAACTCTTGATTCAATAACTTCTTGCTCTGTTGCTCCAGCTCTGCGTTAAGCCTAGCCACTTCTTTCCTCAGCCGCTGTGCTTCTGCGTGCAGGTCCACGGCGGTTTCCGGGATTAACGCGAACTGACCAAGACGCGAAAAACCCTTGAGGTGATTTCCATCTTCTTTAAAGGCGTTGACGGGGCGAATTTCACTCAGCCTTGCCAGTGCAAGAATCGCAGGCTTATACCGCTCCAGATTTCGCCGTTCTTGCTCACCTGCCACCAGTTGCAGCACAAGCCGGCGCGACGGATCCAAATTGTTCTCCGAGCGAACGGTTCGGACCGCGGTGACAAACTCCGCGATTTGCGACAAGTCTTCCTCTGCCCTCGGATCACCAAAAGCTGCATCAGTTTCCGGATAGGTCGCCACACTGATCGCGGTTCCATCGTGCGGTAACCGCTGCCAAAGATCTTCCGTGATAAAAGGCATAATTGGGTGGAGAGCGCGCAGTGACATGTCCAGCGTAAAAATCATGGTTTTGACCGTTGGTTCATAGTCGATGCCGGACCTGGCATTGAGAACCGGTTTACTCAGTTCTAGGTACCAGTCACACAACTCATGCCAGAAAAAATGATAGAGGGCGTTGCAAGCTTCGTCGAAGCGATATTTCTCCAAATTTTCGTTGACCTGGCCAACGGTAACATTCAAACGATGCAAGATCCAGCGATTGACCGTGGACAACGATCCATCCGTGATCATGCGCTTTATCTCTTCCTGAGAAACTGGCGAAGCGCCTTCCGGAAGGTTGAGAAGCAAGAATCGCACAGCATTCCAGATCTTGTTTGCGAAGGCGCGGTAGCCAATCATGCGATCCGTTGAGAAGACAATGTCCGATCCGGAGCCAGACATCACGGAGAGAGTAAACCGTACCGCATCCGTGCCATACTGATCGATGATCTCAAGAGGATCCACCGCATTTCCTTTTGATTTACTCATCTTCTGCTTTTGCTCGTTGCGCACCAGTCCATTCAGAAATACAGTCCGAAATGGCACATCTTTCATGAAGTGAAGTCCCATCATGATCATGCGCGCCACCCAGAAAAAAATGATGTCGAATCCCGTCATCATCACCGTATTTGGATAAAACATCTCCAAATCCCTGGTCTTCTCTGGCCATCCCAAAGTGGAAAAAGGCCACAGCGCCGAGCTGAACCAGGTATCAAGTACATCGGGGTCCTGCTGCAAGGCCGCCGCGCCGCACTGCGCGCAGCGCTCCGGGTCTCTTTTCGAGACCAGCATGTATCCACACGTTCCGCAATACCATGCCGGAATACGATGGCCCCACCACAGTTGGCGAGAGACGCACCAATCGTGGATGTTACGCATCCATTCGAAATAGATCTTTTCGTAGTTGGAAGGAATAAATTGGATTCTTCCGGACTGGACGGCTTCAATGGCGAGCTCCGCAAGCGGCGCAATCTTGACAAACCATTGCGTAGAAACCAGCGGTTCGATCAATGTACCGCACCGCTGGCAGCGGGCCACGCTCAGCTCATAGACTTCCTGCTTGACCAGAAATCCCTGCTCCCGCAAATCATGCAGCACCTTCAAGCGTGCCTGCTCGCGGGACAGGCCGGCATAGGATCCCGCCTCGGCAGTCATAGTTCCTGTTCCATCGATCACCTGAACAAACGGCAATTTGTGCCTCAGGCCAACCTGATAGTCGCTAGGATCGTGCGCGGGAGTGACCTTCACCGCACCCGTTCCGAACTCCTTCTGAACAAAACTGTCGGTAATGACCGGCAACTCGCGATTCATCAGTGGCAAAATTACAACTTTTCCGATGGCTTCCTGATAACGTTTATCCTCCGGATGGACTGCTACGGCCGTGTCTCCCAACATCGTTTCTGGCCGCGTTGTCGCTACCGTAATGTCACCGCTGGAGTCGCGGAAGGGATAACGCAAGTAGTAAAGAAGTCCTTGTTCAGGTTCATGTTGGGCTTCCAGGTCTGATATGGCAGTGGTGCAGCGTGGACACCAGTTGACCATGTACTCGCCGCGGTAAATCAAACCCTCCTCATAGAGGCGCACAAACACCTCACGCACCGCACGAGACATTCTCGGCTCCATTGTGAAAGCAACTCGTGTCCAGTCGCAACTGAAGCCCATCCTCCTGAGTTGAAGGTGGATGGTCTTTTCCGCCTTTTCCTTCCACTCCCAAGCAATCTGTTCGAACTTTTCCCGCCCGATGTCCCTGCGGTGAATCCCCTTTTCGACCAATTGGCGTTCAATCACATTCTGCGTAGCGATGCCCGCATGATCGGTGCCAGGGACCCAAAGAGTGTTACAGCCGTGCATCCGCTTCCAGCGCACGATCACATCCTGCAACGTGGTCGTGAGCGCGTGCCCCATGTGTAACGAGCCGGTAATATTGGGCGGCGGCATGACAATGCAAAATGGGGCCTTGGGAGACCGGTTGTCAGCGATGAAAAACCCATTCTCCTCCCAAAAACGGTACCACCGCTCTTCTGTCGCGCGCGCGTCGTAAGCCTTAGCAATCGGACTGGCAAACATAAAACGTCATTCGTCCAGGATCATCGTCTCTTCGTCAGGAGAGTCATCACCGTTCAGTGGCACGATACCAACCAACAGTCCGACCTCCCCAGAATCATCGGTAAACGCGTTCCAAGATCCTTCGCATTATTTATATCTCAGCGATTGCTTATCTTGCAAAAGCGAGATCAAAAGGCTCATCGTAAAATGATCAGATTTATTACGGCTTCTACTGCGTGGTCGTCACGTTTGATGGCGGGACACAGGATGGCGAGAAAAGAAACTAGGAGGCTCGCAGAAAGAGACCCCAGCTCACACAAAGCAGCAGCGCATCACCTACCTGCTACGACTAGCTCTACGGCGTTAGATCGGCCGTGGATCAAGACATTCGCCTTAGCTCTTTCAGTAGGTCTGCGTGAATCGTTTCCATCCAGTGAGGCAGAAGGCGCTCCATGACTGCCGTCACGTGTGCCTCCAAATTTCGAGAGGCGCCAACAGCCGCAACTGTATCCGCAGCCTCGTGAACAGAAACCCGGGGTAACGGCGGTTCCGGCTGCGGAACGATTTCGTAATCCCATGGAGTCAAATCAAATTTGTCGATTTGGAGAATGCCGGACATGGCAGCCCTGTATGGTTCCTCAAACTCCAAGGTATGAACTCTCCCCGCAATTTCCGCCTCTTCTTGTCGCGACTCCTCCGCGTCTCGGTTCACTAATTCTTTTACAAGTTCAATCAGATACCTCGTATCAAAAGGCTTGGTGAGGTAGGCGTCATAACGGGATTCTTCAGCGCGTCCGAAATCGAACGGCTCAAACATACCCACTAGGAGAACCACCGGAATCTTACTTTTGTGCCTCGCGCGCTTGCACAGTTCATAGCCGTCCACGCCCGGTAATAGCACGTCTGCCAGCAGGATGTCAGGACACCAGCCGCTCAACAACTCTTGAGCACGATCGCCATCTGGCGCAACTCGCACTTCAAACGGTTCATCTGCGAAGCAAAGATGGACCACTTTCTGAATCGTCGCGCTGTCGTCCGCCAGAAGCAACTTTTTTTTCATTTGCCGTTGGCCTTCTTTTCTTTGCCGTTTCTCTTGGCCATTTCTTCCTCGGGATACTCCCCAGTGTGGCGTTTCGCCCGCTCATATGGATCCTCCTTGCTGGAAAATACCGACCAGATCCCACGGAGTGGGTCCCAAATGGAAAAATCCCTCGCCACTCTGTTTCTTTCGTTCTCCGCTGCCCGTACCGGATCTATCGGAGGTACGGGCTGTTCCAGCAAGATCAGGCGTTTCTTGGCCTCCTCAAACTTGTCGCTAAAAGGATAACCGATGATAATTTGCGAATAGTAATAAACAGCCTCGGTGATCCTTCCCTGCTTCTCCTGAGTTTCCGCCAACTTGAAATAGGTCTGGTCTTTGTTTGCATATTGCGGAAATCGATCGATCACAAGCTTATAGCGGTTCTCAGCAGCCGCGTAATTGTGACGCTGCTGGAGATAAAAATCACCCACAGTTTCCTCCGACCGCGCCAGCACCTGCCGCGCTTCCCGCAGCATCTCCTCCGCGGTAGGTATCAGCTCGCTGTTAGGAAAATCTTGGATCATCTTTTTCAATTCCGCTTCCGCCTTTCGACCGTAGGTTTGATCCAGTCCCGGCCCTTTCATCATTTTATAGTTGAGCGCGGCAATTTTCATCTGCGCGTCCGCGGCATCTTCGTGGTTGGGATAAAAAAGGATATAGTCTCGATATTGCGCTTCCGCTTGCAGCCAGTTGGCCGTACCACCTTCCTGATAGTACGAATCACCATTGGCCATCACCGCCTTGGGTGTGTATTCGCTATCGGGGTAAGTGCTAATGAGCGTTTGAAAGGCAAGACGGGCTTTGATGTACTGACTTTTCTTAAGGTACTGCATCCCGTTTTCGAACAGGACCTTGTCCGGAGGCACGGTTCCGGTTTGCAAATTGGCGCTTTTTTGACCACAACCTATCGCCAGCATTGCCAGAATCAAGGCCAGAGAGCACAGTCTAAATCTCATAGATGGTTTTGGTTCTCCCATCCCACACTAGCGAATGAGGAATAATGCGCGATAGCGGCTGGCGGTGCGAAACAAAAAAATCGAGTTTCACCCTTCGTCCTCAACCATTCGCCTGCCATGATGTTGGCAATGCTTCTTACAATTGCGCGCCCTATCGTTCCGCCTTATTCAACTGCTCAGCTCCGGCTGCGAGTGCCTGCAATTTCTGCAACGCCTGTGCGGGGTGCTTTTGACTGAAAATTGATGATCCAACCACAATTAAATCCGCACCATATTTTACCACAAGCTCGATATTTTCCGGCCCGATCCCGCCATCAATCTCCGTCAAGGCTCTGGCACCAGTGGCGAGTTTCAACTGCTTCAGCTTCTGTAGTTTGTCCAGGCTGTCTGCAATAAAAGTCTGGCCCCCAAACCCCGGATTGACCGACATGATCAGTGCATAATCCACTGCTGGCAAGATCTGTTCCAAAACGGAGACCGGCGTAGCAGGATTGATAACGATTCCCGCCCGTGCTTGCGCCTGATGAATTTGTTGCACCACACGGTTTGCGTGAGCAGTAGCCTCATGGTGGAAGCTAACCCAGTCAGCGCCCGCCTCCACAAAGGTTTCGATATATTTTTCCGGTTCCACAATCATCAAATGGACGTCAATTATCATCCGTGTGATTCTTCGGATGGATTTCAGGACAGGCACTCCGACGCTTATGTTGGGGACAAAGCGGCCATCCATCACATCAAAGTGGAGCATCTGCGCTCCGACGGCAGCTACCTCCTCGACCTGGCGCTGCAAATTTGCAAAATCTGCCGAGAGCAGCGAGGGGAGGATTTGCGCCATTATCTGCTAACCTCCAAACGGACCGGTCTCCCGTCACCCAACGGATAACCCGCTTCAGGCACCTGCTTCACCACTGCCGCCATCGGGACACCCTGATAGAGACCATAAGTAATCTCTGAAACTCTCACTTTGTTTCGCTCCAGGAGCGCCAGGGCTCGATTTACGTCCCAACCAATTAGATCAGGCATTACATAAAGATTTGGCTCTCTCACCCTGTTGATCAAAACATCGATTTTGTTGCCCACTAATTCCGTTGTCTTCGGCGTGGGAAACTGCGTCACGATTTTTTCCGGCTCGGCTTCCTGCAAATGAATCTCGCTCACCGTCCCGAGTTCAAAGCCCTGTTGTGCCAACAACAACTGCGCTGCCCGAAGCGTGCTTCCTTCCAGGTCAGGAATTGGATTAACTCGATTCCCTAAACTCACAATTACGTTGACGATGTTTCCCTTCTTAATCGGTGTGTCCGAAATGGGGAACTGCGTGGAAATTTTGCCTCGGGCCACGTTGCGATCATAACGCTCGCCGCGAACTTTCACCTGCAGATCAATGCTGGCCAAAGCATTACGAGCTCGTTCCAGCTCTTGTCCGACCAGATTTGGTATCACCACCTCCTGCCCGCTGATCACCCATTTCATGGCAGCAAAAAAACTGATAAACCCGACTGCCAGAACAATCATGGACAGAAGGAACACTTTGCCGACGCGAAAAAACCACTTCTGCATGAGAAGAGATTAATTTAGCACAAGCCGATGGTATATGCGGAATTCGAAGTCTTTGCCTGCGATTCAGCCATTACTGAATCGGAATCCGAGAACAAGCCGAAGGCCGTTGGCAAAGTCTCTTCCCGACACGATCTTCTTCCCCGCAGCCTGGACTTGGGAAAGCGCAAGCAACCCTGTCCCACACTGAACCAGCATCGCATCCTGGTTCATTCCAACAAATTCGCCTGGAACTCCGGACGGCTGGCTGTCCACTTGCAAATAGGTCCGGTGCACAAAAAGACGCTGGTCCTGACAGGTGCAAAAGGCAGTCGGCCACGGATTCATGGCGCGCACAAGGTTGTGGAGGCGGATGTTGGAGTGTTCAAATTGCATTCTACCCTCCTCCTTTTTTAAAAGGGGCGCATAGGTGGCCCGATTCGAATCTTGTGGAACAGCCTTCCTGTCGCCCCTTAAATACCGTGGTAGTTCCCGTACCAGGAAGTCAGCGCTCAAGGCACTGGCTCGCGCCGCCAATTCTCCCGCAGTCTCATTTTCGTAAATGAGAAACTCCATCTGGTTGATGACGGGTCCGGTATCCATTCCTTCATCCATCAACATCAACGTGATGCCGGTGGTCTTTTCTCCGTTCAGCAAAGCGTGCTGCAGCGGTGCGGCACCTCGGTAAAAGGGTAACAGCGAGGCATGGACATTGATGGCTCCAAATTGTGGGAAATCCAAAAACCACTTCGGCAGGATCTGTCCGTACGCGACCACGATCACCAGGTCGGGAGCGAGGCGCGCCAAAAGTCGCTCGCCCTCCTCGCTCTTAATTTTGGCAGGCTGAAAAACGAGCAACCCATGCTTGAGAGCGGTTCGCTTCACTGGCGTCTCCCGCATGTGCCTGCCTCTCCCTTGGGGCTTGTCGGGCTGAGAGACAACACCGGCAATCGCGTCCTTGTTCCAGCCCGCCAGTTGCTCAAGGCTGGGGACCGCAAACTCTGGAGTCCCCATGAAAAGGATGCGCAGACCCATTAAAATTTCTCGAGCTGCCCGCAGTAGCCTTGATAATTACGGGTAATCTCCTCGAGCGAGTCCCCGCCAAATTTTTCCAGAAAAACCGAGGCAATGACCACGGCAGCCATAGCTTCTCCAATTACTCCGGCAGCCGGAACGACGCAGGTGTCAGATCGCTCGTAGACCGCATCAAATGGCTCTTTTGACTGGATATCGACAGAACGCAGTGGCCGCCTCAAGGTAGGGATGGGCTTGATATGAACCCTCAACACAATGTCTTCGCCGTTGCTCATTCCACCTTCAATGCCACCGGCTCGATTTGAGCCATGATGAAAACGACGACGATCGGCATCGTAGAAGATTTCGTCATGAAAAACTGCGCCAGTTCTCTCAGCGCGATCCGGTACTGACCCAATTTCCACCCCTTTGACAGCATTAATCGAGAGCATTGCCTGTGCCAAACGGCCGTCCAGTTTTCTGTCCCAATGCACGAAGGATCCGAGACCCGGTGGAACCCCAGTCACACGTACTTCAAAAGAACCGCCAACGGAGTCTCCTTCTTGAATTGCGCGGTCAATCATGGCAATCATCTGCTTCGCCGCATCCGGGTCAAGACAACGTACAGGCGAATTCTCAATCGTTTCTCGGACTTGTTCGCCAAAGATAGGAATCTTTTCCAAATCTATCTCGATTTCCTGAATTGACACCGTATGGCTAAAGAAATGAATCCCGAACGACTTCACAAGCAGTTTGCAAATGGCTCCCACCGCAACCCGTGCGGTTGTTTCCCTGGCGCTGCTGCGTTCCAAAACATTCCGTATATCTCGGAAATTGTACTTTAGGGCACCGGTCAAATCGGCATGCCCGGGGCGTGGCCGGCTCACCAAGCGTTGTGTGTCAGCAGGAACTGGCTCCAGTGCCGACATCGCTTGCTGCCAATTCTCCCAGTCCTTGTTCCAAATTAGAAAAGAAATGGGGCTTCCCAGAGTCTTTCCAAATCGGACGCCGGAAATGAGATCGATTCGATCGGTCTCAATTTTCATCCTTTGGCCGCGCCCATATCCTCCCTGGCGCCGCTTCAGATCATAATGGATAGGCTCAACATCAAAAGGAACACCGGCAGGCATTCCTTCAAGCACTACCGCTAACCCTCGTCCGTGAGATTCTCCAGCAGTTAAAAAGCGCAACATAAAAGATTTGACTAAAGCAAAAAATTTTACGATAGGGCTCAGGGGACAGCCTGTCAAGAACATTGTCTTGATTCTCCCATGAGCTTCGCATAACATGAGAAACTCTTCTGAACCTTAGAGTTACCAAAAGTGACTTGAGTGGATTTACATCCTTTGGCCGATGAATTTCATCTACAGAGCTATCTTCGAGGTTCAGGAGTTCTTCCTTCTCTGTGTCCACGCCATCGCTAATATCTTTAGAAAACCGCGCTACCACCAGGATATTTTGCTGCAGATGGACGTCATTGGGGTCGGGTCGTTAATTATTATCATCCTAACTGGCTTTTTCACAGGCGCGGTCTTGGCGCTTCAATCGGCGAAATCTCTAAAGTCCTTTGGCGCCGTGGGATTAACTGGGCAACTGGTGGCCTTGTCGCTCATCAAAGAATTAGGACCCGTATTGACAGCATTGATGGTGGCCGGCCGGAACGGCTCTGGAATCGCATCAGAACTTGGCTCTATGGTGGTGACGGAGCAGATTAGCGCCATGCGGGCTTTAGGCACGGATCCGACGCGGAAACTCGTGACTCCCCGTATGATCGCCGCCACCACCATGGTGCCATTGCTGACAGTCATAGCTGACCTGTGTGGCTTGTTGGGCGGTTGGTTGGTTTCGTTTTACAAGCTGCGCCTGAGCACCTCACTTTATTGGTCGGCAGCGATGAAAGCGATTGATTACAACAATGTTTTGGAGGGCATAACAAAGCCGTTTGTTTTCGGATTCATCATCGCAATGATCGGATGCTACTGCGGCTTGCGAACTCATGGTGGCACGCAGGGAGTGGGACGATCTACAACTCAGGCCGTTGTATTTTCATCGATTTTGGTGATCGCAGCCGACTTTTTCATGAGCAAAATCATTCTCGATTTAAGGTACTGACAATGTCAGCATCCAGCTCAGCAATGATCAAACTGCAGGACGTTACTAAGTCCTACCTTGATCAAGAGGTTCTGAAGAGCATCAATCTGGAGGTCGGGAGAGCTGAAACCAAGGTGATCATGGGAGGCAGCGGCGCCGGCAAGTCAACCATTATCAAATTAATATTGGGCCTGGAAAAGCCAGATTCTGGCCGGATCTTCATCGAGGGAGAAGATATCACTCCGCTCAGCGAACAAGAGTTGATGCGTGTGCGAAAGAAGATCGGAATGGTCTTCCAGGAAGGGGCCTTATTCGATTCTCTCACGGTCGGAGAAAACGTCGCCTTTAAGCTCCGTGAAGAGAGCGTCTATGACGAGGACGAGACACAAGTGGTGGTACGACGACTGCTGGGCTTTGTCGGCCTGGAGAACGCCATCGACAAGATGCCTTCAGAACTCTCAGGAGGGATGCGCAGACGGGTTGGCATCGCTCGGGCTCTAGTCGGGAACCCCAAAATTATGCTGTATGACGAGCCCACCGCGGGACTGGATCCGATGACGTCCAGAACCATTTCTGAGTTAGTAATCAAATTACGCGACTTGGAAGGAGTCAGTTCCATATTCGTCACCCACGATTTGAGCACCGCCTTCACGCTCGCCAGCCAATTCGCGGTGGTCAAGAATGGGAGCGAGGTGCAATTTCTGGGAGAAGATGGAAAACTCTGCCTGATTAACACGCGGTTTGTCATGATTTACGATGGTAAAATTCTTTTTGAAGGAACGGACGAGGAACTGAAATACTTTGATCATGAGTATATCAAGGAATTTCTCGCCTGAGGAGACGTCGAAATGGAGAGAAAAAAACGCTTTGTTTGGGCACAACTAAAGGTAGGTATCTTTGTGATCACTGCTCTAGTCACCGCGGCCGTCGGTATTCTGTCCATTGGGACGGTGAGCGTTTTCGCGCCGAAAGTGAACGCAAAAACCTATTTAGCGGGAGTATCAGGTCTGAAAGAGGGCGACGTCGTGTTGCTGCAGGGGGTCGAAGTCGGCAACGTCGGAGAGGTCAGGATCACCAAAGACCCCCCACCCACCGATACCAACCGCCAAGCGATCCAAGCAATCGATGAAAATACGCGCAAGATCGAGGTGTTGCAGACCCAACTTGTGGAGCGCCGCAATCAACTCAAGGAGATGCGCGACGAATACGGAAAGCTCCTCGCCAAGGACCCCAAGAGCGCGCGCCAATTGGAAAACCAGATTGAACGCACACAGAGATTGACCGAAGCAGAATTGCAGGAGCTGGATAATGCAAGAGACGCTTTGGAGAACGCCAAAGCAAGCCTGCAAAATATCGAGGTCACGATGGTGATCGAAAAAAAATACGAAGACCGGATCAAGCGAGATTCCCATGTCACGTTAGGAAGCGCCGGATTGATGGGTGACAAATATGTGGAGATCTCCTTGGGACGCACGAACATTCCCCCGGAGCGCGACAAAGATGGGGCCATGGTCATTGCCGGGAGCAGAGTCACAGATTTTCGGGAAATCATGACAGGCGTGGATGACGTAATAGCCAATTTTGGAGTCCTCTCGCAGAGAATGGAAAATATTATGGCTAAGTTTGACGAAGGCCAGGGCAGTATCGGTAAGTTTATCAACGATCCTGCTTTTTATAACAATCTTAATGACACCATTCTCGAAGCAAAACACACGGCAAATACCGCCAGCTCCTTGATCAATAACATCCAGAGCGGTCGCGGAACGGTTGGGAGGCTTGTGACCGACAGCAAGATTTACGACACACTGGAAGCGACCACCGATAGATTGGAATCGTTGGTCAATCGCATCAATTCCAACCAAGGCTCAGTAGGCAGATTTATCAACGATCCGACAATCCATGACAAAACGAGTAAGGTGATCTCTGGTGTCGATGAGATTACGCAACGCATCAACAAAGGAGAAGGGACGCTGGGAAGGTTGTCGAAAGATGAGGCTCTGTACCAGAACGCTCAAGATACGCTTCAGAAGCTGACCGCTCTAGTCGACGACATCCATCAGGGAAAAGGAACACTGGGAAAGCTGGCTAAGGACCAACAAGTTTACAATAACCTGAACGAGGCATCTTCGGAGATTGCGAAGCTGCTGTATGATTTCCGCAAAAATCCTAAGAAATACTTGACGATTAATTTTAAAATTTTCTAGCACATGATAACCGCAAAGATCGGGCAGGGGTGTAAGCTGATCATTGACCAGATTGTCTGGTGCCTCTCTCTGCTGAAGGTCAACCCCAACATTCTTACGGTTTTCGGAGTGGTTGTGAGCGTCTTCACAGCCGTTGCATTGGCCATGGGACGCTTCGGATATGCTGGCACACTGCTGATCCTTGCAGGCTTGTTCGACATGCTGGATGGCGCGGTGGCTCGCGTCTCCAAGTCCGAAACCAGTTATGGCGCCTTCTTGGACTCTGTGGTAGACCGCTATTCCGATTTCATTGTCATGCTGGGGCTGATCATTTACTATGGGTGGGCTGAGCGCCTAACATACGTGGTGCTTTCAGGCGTAGCTCTGATGGGATCCGTGCTCACCAGTTACGCTCGGGCACGCGCGGAATGCCTCATTCCTTCATGCAAAGTGGGATTCTTGGAACGGCCAGAGCGAGTAGTGATCCTGATTCTGGGAGCGCTGTTTAAGTCCATGGATGCAGCAGTCTGGGTGATCGCTGTACTTTCAAACTGGACCGTGATCCACCGCATTCTTTACACACGCAAGTATCTCAAAGAGCGCTCCGCCGGACGGTTCTAGGGAGGAATCTCTTATTCTCAGCGTCTCTCACGGCTTCTTGGCAGGTTCCACGGCCGTTGCTTTCGGCAATTCCTCATCGATCATCTTGGCAATCTCGTCATAAGGCACTGCTCCCGCAATGAAACGGCCATTAATAAACATCGCGGGCGTTCCATTGACCCCGGCGCGGGAGCCGTCGCGTACATCCTGCCTGACCCTTTCGGCGTAGCGGCTGGAATCCAAACACTCATTAAAAGAAGTCGTATCCACTCCAATGGCAGCGGCTTTTGCCTTGATGTCTCCTAACTCCAGGCTTTTCGGTTCCTGAAAAAGTAAATCATGCATTTCCCAAAAATGATCCTGCTCGTTGGCACAAAGGGATGCTTCGGCCGCCTTTTGGGCATGGGGATGATTGGCGAGAGGGAACTGTCGAAACACCAACCGTACCTTTTCGGCGTAATGCTTCTCCACTTCTTTCAACGTCTTCACCAGGCGGGTACAATATGGGCACTCAAAGTCAGAAAACTCCACGATGGTCAACGGAGCGCTGGCAGAACCGCGGGCAGGATGGTTGGCCGTTTCCACGCTTGTGCGCAGGGGCTCCAAGAAGGACTTAACTCCATATTGGGTCTTGAGCCGCCCGATAAAGCTATTATGGAGCTCCTGCCGGCGCGTCTCTTTGAGATATTGCCGAATCTGAGTGGTTACTTGCTCCTTGGGCATGCCGATTTGACCTTTGTTGGCTTCATAAAAATTATCGACATCATCATCGGAAGGTTCCTGCACCTTGCTCTGCACCTCCGTGGCAAGCAACTCCGTTCTTGTGATTCCGCGCTGCGCAACCTCGGCGTCCAACAGCTTCTCTTCCACCAGACGATTGAGACTTACCTCCACAATCTGGTGCTTATTTCGAGTGAATTCAGCCTGTAGCACCGATTGCTGCATTTCAAGTCTTTCGAGATCCATGCGCGCGGCATTTTGCACCTGCTCCTCCGTAACCGCGACGCCATTCACCATCGCCAAGGTCTTGGAACCGGACGGACCACCTCCTTGAGCAAGCAACGGCTGGCACCATAAGAGCCATGCGCCCTGGATCAGAAGAAGGCTGAAGAAGTTGATCAAAGAGCTACATACTTTCCTTTTCCTACACAGCAACACTTTACTAACTCCTTTTAATTTATGAATGGCTCGGTTCTCCCGCGTGGAATTTCGAAGGCCGGCTGGACGGAGTTTTCGCCACCGTCAGTGGCTTTGTCGGGTCCCGTTGGGCGCCGCGCCAGGAATCAAACAACGAGATTTGATGCACACACGCCACGGTGCAATAGGGCGCGCACTGCTTTCTGGTGTAATACTCTCGACGAATGTCTGCTTGACTATAGTTCTCCAGAGGTACACCCGGATATCCACGCTGTTGAGAGCAGTAGTGAACTACGCCGTCTTCACAGACGTACAGATATCGCGCGCCAGCACGACATCGCCAATCGTTGGGCTTACCCTGAACCAGATTCTCTTGAAATCGATTAAAGCGGGCATAATGGCGTTTCCCTAAATTCCTTAGGGTGTCAAAAATCTTTCGCTCTTGCGCTGCCAGCGGCTTTAGGTGTCCGGTACCATCATGAATAATCCCCAGCGTTGCGGTGAAGCCCAGTCCTACCGCTCGTGTTGCAATCACCAGAGCATCTTCAGGATTCTTAAAGCTCCCTCCCAGAACGGAGTTAATATTTACTTCAAACTTCGCGTGTTCCGCCAGAAGCTGAAGCTTCTTGTCCAAAACCTTCAGGCTCTTGACCGAGACATCATCCGGCTGGACATTGTCAATGCTGATCTGTAAGTACTCCAAGCCTGCTTCATTCAGAGCACGGATGCGACCCGCCGTCAACAGGTATCCATTCGTAATCAGCGCGGCAATCATTCCATGTTCGCGGATCCTCACAATTATCTTTTCCAAATCCGGATGCATCAGCGGCTCCCCACCACTGATCGTGACGGCCATGACTCCCAACTCTGCCAGGCGATCCATGCGGCGTAACATGTTGTTCAAAGGCACCGGATCTGAATAATTGTCATATTCGTTGCAGTAAGAACAGGAGAGATTGCACTGGCGCATGGGAATCACGTGCGCCAGCAGTGGTCGATGGCGCAAGATCAAACCGACGGCAATCAGGCGATATTGCCGCATCTTGCGATAGAACCTACGTCTCAGCTCCATGGTCGCCTTACCGTTGGAAATTACCCCAGTTGAACGTCTTTGGGAAGCGTTAACTTAAACTTGCTCTTGTCAACACCGGGATTCAATCTCAGGTCGCTAAACGTAATCAACTGGTAATCACCGTTGGGCTCGATCAACTTCTGCTGAATCGGTAGCCAGACCAGCTCGGCAACCCAGAGTACAATCTGGGAAAAGTATGCAGCGACCTTTTCGGATTTGGGAAGCAATTCTAGCATGTAGGTTCTTTTCCCGTCTATCTTTTCCTCGCCTAGCAGACGAATATTGTAGGTGTCCGAAAGAGAGCGGCTACTCGAGCCAAAGCCCAGCACCAGGAATTCTGCTTTGTCCTTGTTTTTACCCAACTGATATTTTCGCGCCTGCTTGATTCGAGGTTCGTAAAAGATGACCTCTCCATTGCTGATCACCAACACATTGTTTTCTGGATTGGCAATCTCCTTGCGCAGATAAGCCTGGCCATCCTTGCTTCGAAGGTACCACAGAGTACCGCTTTCCCCTCGATCAAACTCTTGGAGAACAGCGGTCCATTTCTTTTGAGAAATCGTCGCCGAAAAATTCGTTACTTTCCTACCCGCAGCCTCCATGCTAGCCAGGATTTCTTCCTTCGTGGCTCCAAGGGCGAAAGTACACGAGAGAAACCAAAATGCGGAGAGCAGAAATCGGCAGGCAGAAGTTCGCAGTCTCGTACAAGCTGGCTTCGCTCCGTGCCCCGTTTGCCTGCCATCCTCTGCTTTCAACACTTCGATTGCCATCTTCTTTTTTGCGCACCCTTTTCCGACAAAACCTCCGAAAACAGAAAAATCCTACCGTCACTCTCTCTTGTCGGCTCCGGTAATCTTCCGCTCTTTGTCTATTTCTGAATCCGGTGGGTTGTTTTGAGGGGGGCTGGCATCTTGGATTGTCGCTACCGCTGAATGCACGCGCGTGAAATCGCCCTGCAAAAAATTTCGGGGAGTCAAAACGATAAATGCAATGATCAGAGCGCACATCACATCGTACTGCCAAGTCCCACGCGCATAACTCCACATTAAGATATTCAATATCGCTCTGCCGATCTTGTGCATTGACTTGCGGTTGACGTTAGCCCCAGGACGAAGGCGGGATCTATCCCCAGCCGCTCCCCCGCGACCCGCCTGTGGCTAAAAAACCCCTGACTCCATTGCATAAACCACATTCTGTACCCGGTTTAGAATCCTCCCATCTTTCATTTCCACCACCCGGCTGGCGTAAGAAGCTACTTCCGCGTTGTGGGTAATCATGATCGTGGTCTGTTTGTACTGCTCATTTAAGTTTTTCAACAGCGTTAGCACCATTTCACTGTTAGTAGAATCCAGATTCCCTGTAGGCTCATCCGCCAACAGTATCGTGGGACGATTGATGATGGCACGCGCAATTGCCAGCCGTTGCTGTTCTCCTCCTGACAATTCGAAGGGTTTGTGGCGCAGTTTGCTTTCCAAACCCACCTGGGCGCAAATTTCCTCGATCTCATGGGACGTTCCGCCGTTCTTACGAATTTCCTGGGCTAACCGAAGATTATCGCGAGTAGTAAGAGTAGGTAGAAGATTAAAGCGCTGAAAGACAAAACCGATCTTCCGCCGTCGTATCTCGGTTCGCTCACAATCAGCGGCCTTTCCGATTTCCACCCCATCGACATAAACTTCTCCATACGTCGGCTGAAGCAGGCCCCCCAGGATATGTAACAACGTCGATTTGCCGCACCCTGATGGCCCCATGATCGCAACGAATTCTCCCGGCTTGACCACCAGATCCACTCCCTTGAGAGCATGGATTTCTATCTTGGCAACTTTGAAAGTCATGCGCAAATCGCGCACTTCGATAATACTTTTTACATTTCGCACTTCACGCAGCAAGCCATTCCCCAAGCTATTCATAACTAAGCGCCTGAACCGGATCTTGTTTGGCCGCTTTCAATGCCGGATAAATCGCCCCAAGCAATCCTCCAGAAATCCCCAGCGCGGCAGCCAACAAGCGCCATTGAATTGAAATTTCGATGGGGAGCAACGGGAAGGTCACTGCAATCAATTTGTTAACCGCAAAGGCTAGCAAAAAGCCAACACCCACGCCAATGGCACAAATGAGTAGCGATTCCTTCAGGATGATATTCACAATATACAGTTTGGATGCACCCAAAGATTTTAGAATTCCAATCTCGCGAGTACGCTCCGTGATCGTGGTATACATTGCCAACAAGATAATCAGGAAACTGATCATCGTAGCCAACCCTACCACAGCATAAATGAAATTCCGGAAAATCGGCAAGTTATCGGTCATTAAACTTTGTAACTGAGACGAAGCAGTGACCTTATAGCCAGGGATCCCCGCACTTAAATTCCGAAGGACTGTTGCTTCGGCAAACTTCGACTGACGACGGACAAAAAACAGCGAAACCTTCTCCGGAGTTCCATTTAATTCCTGCAGTGTCTTAAGGGGAACGATCACTCGAGCACCTACACCACTACGAAAAACCCCACAGACCCTAAAATTACTGTTGAGGAGGTGCAGCATGTCTCCAATGTGAATTTTCTTGCTTGTCGCGTAGAGCGTATCGATTGCGGCCTCAAATCCCGCGTGAGGCAATCGGCCAGCTCCAAATACCAAGCCTCCGCTCACTCGATTGTAGCTTTCCGCCTCAACCCCATACACGAGGTTGAATCCAGGAGTGACAAACTTGGCAAGTACTGGCGCAGCCCGCTCCACTCCATCGATTCTCTCAATAACTTGGCTCAGTTTTTCGGGCATGGTCCCGCTGTTTACTGCAAAGAACAACGATGCATCCGATGGCTGAAGAATAAAGTCCCCACTAACGCGGCGTGTTCGATCCGCGCTTTCATTCAGTTGACCGTAGGAAAGACCCACCGAAACCAAAATCAACACAATGCCTAACGCCACGGCCATAATACTCACCAAAGTCCGTGTTGGCCTCTGCAACAAGTTAGAGCAAATTAATCGAAACATAAATCTACGGTTTCGTTTTAGCTTTTACTTCGACAAGCTCCGCTCCCGGTGGTTTCCTCACAGCAAAGGCGCTCTCTTCTATAGGTTCATTCACCTTGATGGCGTCCGGCGCGAACGTAAAACGCAGGCGGTAGCGATCTGTGGGTCGAACCAGACTCAACTCGAGAAAAACGCGCAACCCGTCCATCTCAACTTCGGAAGGATAACCAGCATCGCTGATCAGCTCACCATTCGTTCCGTACCACTGTTGGCGGACAAGTCGCAAGTCTGAGCGCTCAATCCAAAGGCGGCGCAGCAGGCGCGGTTGGGATGACGTACTTTCAAACTCAGAAATCACATAGTAGGAAAACACCGCGTCCGAATCTTCATTTACAAAGAACGATCGTTCCCGCGGGTCTTGCAGCGGTTGCACGAAAACAGCTTCTACGACATGCTGGGGGCGAATATTGTAAACAGGATCCTTGCCTTCAAATTCTACATCTACCGATCCAGTCACATATTTGTTTTCCCTGGGCACAAACACCTGGAAAATCCTCCCATTGGCTGCCATCGCAGCGACAGTGGAGTGAGTCAGTGGATTGTTGATGTTCATCAGAATCCAATGAGGTCGCTGAACCACCATGTATCCAGAACCCTTGGGATAGCTCTCCTTTTTCTCCGTTTCCAGATAGAAGCCTTCCATCTGAATTCCTAAGCGTCCATACTTGATCGACCGGACTACGCTATATCGCCGATTGACCAATTCCATCAACTGTTCGCGACTTGCAGTGAGGGCTTTCCTCTTCGCTGCCGGGGTGGAAACCCTTTCAACTCTCTTGAGACAGGCGCCAGTCAAGGCCAGGATGACCACCAGCCATGCGCCGCGACGACATGTCCTCACAGCTCTTCGTCTCTAACGACCAAGCGGTTGACTCTGTTCCGAAACAACAAGCAACTCGCCCCTATAACTAAGACGGCAACCAATAGCAAAGTTGCAGCAACGGTCAAGTTTTGTTCTACGTACTGTTTCACCCGCTCACCGTACACAACCGCCAGAACTCCCCAAGCAAAATAACGAACACTTCGTCCCACAAAGATCGCAAGTACAAAGCTCACAAATGACACGCGGAAAAAACCGGCCGAAAGCACGAAAATCTTAAACGGCGCGGGCGGTGGAAGCAGGCAAGCCACGATAATGGTCCAAACCCCATACTTCCGGTACATCGCTTGCGCGGTCAGTAATCTTCCTTTTGCAATTCTGTGAATGAAAGCGCCCCCTTTTCTACCAAGGCCGTACAACAATGTGCACCCTAATACGGAGCCGGCTATGGTCATCAACACCAAATAGCACATCCGCGACCAGCTTTGACCGATCGAAAGAGCCACAATCAGAACGTCATTACCTTCAGGAACAGAAAGAAACGACGAATCTGCCATTGCGACAATGAAGAGACCGGGACCTCCCAACATTGTGACAAGCCCGTAAATCTTTGTCGCCCACGCCTTAAGTACCCATGGTGCTGACACCGCCATGACTCCCAACAATAGGAACGCCAAACAATTCATCGTATCACGGCCTGGGTCCGAGCAGAAGGATCTACACCCCGCTGCTCCGTGAAACCTTGGATGAAGCCGGAGCGCCGTTGCAGCGCCAACTTCTGGAGGTGAAAGACGACGGGTACGAATCCCTAGACCCAGCTAAAAACCTGCCTCTCTTCTCCTAGATCGCGTGCTGCCGGGGTAATGATGGTTTTTGCGTTTACCGCAATCTTTTCGTTGCGGTCGATAGCCCGACGGACATCGTCCTCACACACAAAGGCCACTGGTTTTGGAGGGCTACTTGAGGTACCGCATGACATCTTGACTGGCGAAGGAGGGAGAGGAGCGCTGGTGCTATCGGATGTCTTTTTTCTTAGAAACTCCTCTACGATCTCACGAATCACTTCGCGATTGGGAATATTGATCGTAGAAGAAATAACAGCGCCGGGAACAACTTCGTGTTGGCTGATTAAGGACCGTGTCGAAACTCCCGCGCCGGAAGGATGGATGGGGCGCGTTTCATACGCAAGACGTTTTATGTTGATTAGGTTCAATGCGGAAATGTTATCAGTAGTGATATTCCCGCCCCACGTTCCACATCCGAGAGTCAACGAAGGAACTAAATTCGTGGTGTAACCAATGGACCCATGGCTTGCGGGGGTGTTCACAACGATGCGAAAGGCCAGCTTGTGGAGGGCGAATTGATGAACGACATTCGGATCATCCGCATGCACCGCCAGCGTATGGCCGGTCCCACCAAATCTCAAAATCTCATTGCAGCGCTCGCACCCTTTCTTCCAGCCATCGACGACGTAGAAAGCCAGGATCGGCGAGAGCTTCTCTATCGAAAGCGGATAATCCCTGCCCACGCCCTCTATTTTCCCCACTAAGGCACGCGTATCCGCGGGCACTGAAATGCCTGCCATTTCCGCAATCCGTTTTGCCGATTTCCCAACGATGGCGGTATTCAAGGAGCGGTTTTGGATCATCACAATGCGATTTAGCTTTTCGACTTCCTCAGAACTCAAGATGTAAGCACCGCTTCTTTTCAGTTTTTCGAAGACTTCTTGCGCAACCGGACGATCCGCAACGATCGCCTGTTCCGAGGAACAAAGGGTTCCATAATCAAAGCATTTTCCAGCCAGGATATCCTGGATCGCCTTTTGCACGTCGGCCGAACGATCGACATAGGCCGGCACATTGCCGGGTCCCACGCCAAACGCCGGTTTGCCAGAACTATAAGCCGCCTTCACCAAGCCCATGCCGCCCGTTGCCAGGATTAAGGACGTATACTTGTGCTTCATCAGCTCTGTAGTACCTTCGATTGTGGGGATACGCATGCAGGAGATGCAGCCATGGGGAAGTCCAGCCTCATGGGCTGCCTCCTTCATGACTCGTGTTGTTTCCTCAATACAGTGGGCTGCCGCGGGATGTGGACTGAGTACGATACAGTTACGCGCTTTGATGCAAATCAGGATCTTATAAATTGCTGTGGACGTGGGATTGGTAGATGGAATGACGGCACAAACAACTCCCGCTGGAGTGGCGATTTCCACGATGCCATTTTGGCGATCCTCCTTGATCACGCCCACCGTCTTTACAGGACGGATATAGCGATAAATATTCTCTGCGGCAAACCGATTCTTAATTGTCTTATCAGGAATGTTGCCATAACCGGTTTCCTCTACCGCAAGTTTGGCTAAACCTTCGCTTTGGCTTTGCGCTGCGTAAGCCATCTTGTCAACAATGGCATCGACCTGTTCCTGGGAAAACTGGGACAGGTGCTGCTGCGCTTCATATGCCTCGTTGACAAGGGTGCGCGCTTCCTGGATGGATTGGAGATCTTTATCGCTGATCACAAACTTTGGAAAGTTGCGTTCTCAGTTACTTCTTGACGGGTGCATTACCACCAGGCAAGATTTTTTCCACTTCCGAATGTGGACGTGGTATGACGTGCACGCTCACTAGTTCCCCCACGCGCCGTGCCGCCGCTGCGCCCGCGTCCGTGGCGGCCTTCACAGCGCCTACATCTCCGCGTACCATTACCGTCACATAGCCGGCTCCGATGTACTCCTTGCCGATCAAGGTCACATTGGCAGCTTTGACCATGGCATCAGCAGCTTCGACGGCTCCTACAAACCCTTTTGTTTCAATCAAACCAAGGGCATCCTGTGGCATGTACACTCCTCTCTTCTATGTCGAAAACTGGTAGCAAAACGCTTTCAAACTAGCACAGCCCACCAGGTCGGTCAAGGAATAGACCGTTCTGCAGCTAACCTCTTGAATTTTGTTTGACATAGCCTGTGGGAATCTTTAAGATTTTCACTTCGTAAATCAGGAATGGCAATGCAGACGATTGGAGCGTGGTTGAAATCTGCCCGCGAAGTGAGAGCTCTCTCTTTGGAGGAGATTTCGCGCGCCACCAAAATAAATCTGTTGTTTTTACGGTTACTAGAAGAGGACCAGTTTGATCGCTTGCCAGGAGGCATGTTCCCTCGAGCGATGGTGCGATCATACACCCGGACCTTAGGCGCCGGCGAAGAAACGGCGATGGAAATTTACGATGTCCAGTTTCCTCCCCCTCCAGCACCTCCGGAACCGCCTCCTAGGAATTGGAAGCCCGTGCTTCGCTTCGTCGTTTTCCTAACCCTGTGTGTACTTGTAGCTGCGAGCGGATTTTTTTATTTGAAAAACGAGAGCGCGGGCGGAAGCCTTGTCCAGCCTCAGGCGAATGACACCAGGACAACGGCGACAACCATTGGCATTTCTGCAGCGAACGTTCCTGTTCCAGTGGAGGCCACAGAGCCCGAACCTGCCGCCGGGCTGAACCTGAAAATTTTGGTGCTGGACGAATGTTGGCTGTCCTTGTCCGCAGACGGAAACATCATTGACCGGCGCCTCTTGAAAAAGGGAGAAGCCTTCAGTTATCATGCCGAAAATCATTTTGAAGCTCTCGTAGGTAACGCCGGGGGACTGAAATTCGTAATTAACGGCCAAGTGTGGGAGAACCTCGGCAACCACTACCGCGTAATAAAGATTCGAATCGACAACGAGGACGGCAAAGTACGCCTTACGACGTAATGGCTGACGAGCCCGTTCACATTTCCAGCTTCGAAGATGCCACACCAGACCCACCCACGCAAGGCCTGCCGGCTTCTATCTATGAGAAATTGGCGCGTCTTGATATTGGTGGTCGAATCAAAGCTGCCCTGCACGGATCACGCCAGGAGCGACAAATACTGATTCACGATCCCAATCCCTTAGTTTTTACCGCGGCGCTGCAGAGTCCAAAACTAACCCTCGCCGAGGTCGAAGCGATCACGAACATGAAGAATATAAACCAAGAGATTCTCAGAATCATTGGCGAAAATCGCGAGTGGACGCGGCATTATGGGATCATTCTGGCACTGGTTCGCAATCCCAAAACTCCAATCCAGCTCTCCACAAAGATGGTACCGCGATTGATGGATCGGGACGTTCGTTCTCTCTGCAGGGACAGAACGATTCCGAACGCCGTTCGCACGACGGTCCTTCGAATTGTCCAGGCGAAGAAGCCATGAGTGCTATAAATCCCAGGCTATCTTAGTCGATCACGGTTGACCTATAACCCCGAAAAATGGAGTCCACGAAGAACCCAAAGTCGACACTCATGACTTACCCCGAGAGCATCGTCGAAATCTATCGCCAGCAAGTGCTACCGTTTAAGACCAGGAAGGTTTCGCTGCCGGGAAGAAAATGCAACGCCTACATCATGTACACACTGCTCGGCTATGAACTCAAAGCAGGATCTAAAAGGTTGGTCTGCCCTGACCTCATAACGGCCCGCTACCTGAGAATTTTTGCCGAACTGGGAATGAAGCAGATATTAATTCCCTATGATCCTACACGTACTGGTCGTCTGATTGATCGACTAGAGAACAACTTCTACAAGCTGAAGGCGTCGGCGGAGAGTAGCCTTCTGCGACACATGTTCGCTCAATTGCGACGTAGCTTGACCAGATGCCACGCAAGATTGTGAAGATTCGATTGAGACAACTTTCGTGTGAATTTTCCCATTCTGTAATCGGGTGCTTCTTCGTGGGACAATGCAGTTGGGTATCAAAGACCGCGGGTTTTTAAATTACCGGCCAGCTTTGAAGCCGACCTTTTGCCGGATCGCCTCGGGTAGGCCGGTCAGGATCTGACTGTGCTGGACGAGAATCTTTTCGATTACATCCAGCTTGTCTTTCATTTCGCGCATCTCCCGAAACGCTTGGCTCATCTCTGACTGAAATAGCGCTTGATTCTGAATCAAAAGAGCCACCGCCTGCTGAAGATTGTCATTGCCCCTTTTAACCATTTATTCTCTATTTTACACCGCTTTGGGCTGGAAAATCACGCTCAATTCCTCACCAGGCACACGGTTACTACCGTTGTACCTATCGAGAGTTTCCCGAATTCAAATACCAGTTGGCAAGTGACTGTGCAGAATCAGGCAGCCAAATCGGCGGGCATCACATTGAACGTTTGGGCGATTTGTGCTTCGGTTCAATAATATTACTTACTTGCTTCTATTAAAGAGGACCGAAGCGGGCGATCTTTGTTGGAGGTGACGGAACCAGCGCGTTCTGCAATTTTTCTCGAAGCACAGCCTCATCGTGTTCCATGTATGACCGCACGTAGTTAAACAAGAGGCTAAACTCCCGCTGCAGCGCCTCCATGCGCTTGCGCATGTGTAGAATCACTTCGATACCTGCAAGATTTACGCCCAGACCGCGCGTCAGGTCTAGAATCACTTGCAGGCGCTGCAGATCCTCCTCTAAGTAAAGTCGCGTATTCCCCTGGCTGCGGGAAGGTTTCAGCAGGCCTTCTCGATCATAGAGGCGTAATGTCTGCGGGTGAATATGGAACATCTCTGCCACCGTGCTAATGGTATATCCGACTTTCCTTCCTTTTCTCATCGCTTTAACCCATCCGCAACTCAGCCCGTGGATTGTAAGGATTTAAGCGCTCCAATTCGCGCAGGATTTCCTTCGATCGTTCGTCCTTGATCTTGGGAATCACTACTTTGACCTCAACAATCAGATCTCCACGGCTACCACCGCGGGGGGAAGGCGCCCCCTTACCAGCCAATCGAAACTTCTGACCGCCTTGCGTACTAGACGGAATCCGCAGAAGCGCCCGCCCCTCGGGGGTGGGCACTTCGATCTCAGTACCCAGCGCCGCCTCCGTCACGGTTATCGCAATCTGGCAGAGGACATCATCTCCTTCGCGGGAAAAGAAATCGTGGGAACCAACATTCACTACCAGATAGAGATCCCCTGCAGAACCCCCGCGCCTGCCATCATTCCCCTTCCTTGGTACTCGGACGCGTGACCCCGTCGTTGCCCCGGCGGGAATACGAACATGGATCGTCTCCGCCCGATCAATCAACCCGGTACCCGCGCAGTTCGGGCAGTCTCCGCGCGACATTTTGCCGCTTCCTCCGCAGTTTGAGCAAGTGGACAAAAACTGCAGAGGTCCCCGCGTCTGGCGAATCCTACCCGTCCCCTGGCAAACGGCACAAACAGTTTCCAACCTGCCGGACACACTCCCTGTTCCATCGCAAACATGGCAGTTCGCTTTCCGGTTCACCGTAATCCGTGTGCTCAAACCACGCACCGCATCAAGAAATCCAATGTTCAAGTAGTATTCGAGGTCTTCTCCTCGATTCGGGCCGCTTGCTACCGAACCGGATGTACGCGGAGCGCCAAACAGATCGGAAAAGATATCTGAAAAAGTGCCGCTCCCACCCATATTGGCAAAACGGGAGAAATCAAAGCCTTCGAAGCCCCCACCAAATCCTCGACCGCCAGAAAAATCCGCTTGCTGACCCTGGAAGCCTTCCCGATAGAAGCCGTATTGGTCGTACGCCTTTCGCTTCTCGGGATCACTCAAAATATTGTAGGCTTCCTGAATCGTCTTGAACTTCTCTTCGGCGGATTTGTCTCCGGGGTTTACATCAGGGTGGTACTTGCGAGCCAGTTTGCGGTAGGCCTTCTTTATTTCGTCCGAGCTGGCTGTTCTGGAAACGCCGAGGATTTCGTAATAATCTGTCGTACTGGTAGCTGTGACCATGAACGTCAACCAATCCTGATCTTTCGTGTCCGATCATGGCCCGGATCACCAGCAAAGAGCTGACTTAAGTGCTCCTGAATTGCAATGAGACTGCGCAACGGAACCCTTCCTTTTTTCAACATGCTCGAATGCCATCGAGAAAAACACCGCCACTCAGTCGCCTGGACATTCTTCCCGAAAAACTCAGGCATCTCGACCGGAAGGTTTACTTTTTCTCGTCTACGTCCACGAATTCGGCGTCAATCACCTCTTCGTCCTTTTTCTTGCCTTCGGAGTCCGCCTTTCCACCGGTCGAACTCTCCTGAGCTGCGCTCTGAGCCTGAGCAGCAGCCTGATACATAACCTCGGCCAACTTATGCGAGGCCTGAGTCAGCCTGTCGACTGCCGCGTTTATCTGCTGCGCGTCATCAGACTCCATTGCCTTTTTGGCCGCTTCAACAGCGGCCTCAATGTTCTTGGCATCCGCTTCAGAAATCTTGTCCCGATTCTCGCGCAGAATTTTTTCGGTATTGTAAACCAAATTATCAGCGCGGTTGCGAGCCTCAATTGCTTCTCGTCTGCGACGATCCTCCTCCGTATGTGCCTCCGCTTCCTTCATCATACGATCAATCTCTTCCTTGCCAAGACCGGACGAAGAGGTAATGGTGATCTTCTGTTCCTTTGAGGTACCGAGATCTTTAGCCGACACGTTGACAATTCCATTGGCGTCAATGTCAAAGGTAACTTCGATTTGGGGCACTCCGCGGGGCGCCGCAGGGATCCCAACCAGATGGAACTTACCCAATGTCCGATTATCGCGCGCCAATGGGCGCTCTCCCTGTAGAACATGCACTTCTACAGACGTCTGGCTATCCGCCGCGGTGGAAAAGGTTTCGCTCTTTCGGGTCGGGATCGTCGTATTGCGCTCAATCAGCTTGGTAAAGACACCACCTAGGGTTTCAATACCGAGTGACAGGGGGGTGACATCCAGCAGCAACAGATCCTTCACCTCACCGCCAAGTACTCCAGCTTGTACGGCCGCGCCAACAGCCACAACCTCGTCCGGATTAACCCCTTTATGCGGCTCCTTCTTGAACAGTTCACGCACAATTTGTTGTACGCGTGGGATGCGGGTAGAGCCACCTACCAGCACCACCTCGTCGATTTCCTCCGGCCTTGAACTCGCGTCCTTCAATGCTTGTTTGCAGGGAGCAACGCTTCTTTGCAAAATATCCTCGACCAATTGTTCAAACTTGGCGCGACTCAGCTTCAGGGTGAGATGCCGTGGACCGCTGGCGTCTGCAGTAATGAAGGGGAGGTTGATCTCAGTTTCCATGGTGCTGGAAAGCTCCATTTTCGCCTTCTCCGCCGCCTCCTTCAGTCGTTGAAGCGCCATCTTGTCCTTGGACAAATCAATCCCTTGGTCTTTCTTGAACTCGTCGATGATCCAATCAATGAGGCGCTGGTCGATGTTGTCACCACCTAAGTGCGTATCCCCGTTTGTAGCTTTAACTTCGACGACCCCTTCGCCGACCTCAAGGATGGAGATATCGAAGGTTCCTCCACCAAAGTCATAAACTGCGATGGTTTCATCCTTCTTTTTGTCCAACCCATACGCCAGAGCTGCAGCCGTTGGCTCATTGACCAGCCGCAGCACTTCTAGTCCCGCGATTCGACCCGCATCCTTAGTAGCCTGACGTTGGCTGTCATTAAAATACGCGGGCACCGTGATCACTGCCTGATTCACTTTCTCACCCAGGTGCTCTTCGGCGGCAGCCTTCATCTTCTGGAGGATCATTGCGGAAATTTCTGGGGGTGTGTACACCTTTTCCCCGACTTGCACTCCAGCATCTCCATTGGTCGCCCTAATTACTTTGTAAGGCACCATTTTCATTTCTTCGGTTACTTCTTCATACTTGCGACCCATGAAACGCTTGATGGAGAAAACTGTATTTTCCGAGTTCGTCACTGCTTGTCGCTTTGCCACTTGGCCTACAAGGCGCTCGCTACTCTTAGTGAAACCCACAACGGAAGGGGTGGTGCGAGAACCCTCCGGATTCGTTATTACAACTGGTTCTCCCCCCTCCATCACAGCCACTACCGAGTTCGTAGTTCCAAGGTCAATCCCAATAATCTTGCTCATTACGAGCCCTCCCTTTTTGTTAAGTGCTTGTAAATAAAATGATTGCTCGGCTGTGGGATATGATCCTCCAGCCATCCTGTGCAGCTAAAATATAAAATGTGAGTATGTTATTGTCAAATTTCGCTGAAGCCGAGGAAGAGGCAGGCTATGGCCGATCCAGACATTCTCCGTCTTCTCTTCGTGGCCCATAGTAAACCTTAGATTTTCCGACCAGACGATATTGGTAAGATGGTATAATCGTGATGGGTTTGTGTAAATTTTGAAAAAGAGTTCCGGGCCGTCCTACCTTTATATTTCGAGATTGTCACAAAAGTTTCGTTCCAAGCATTTTTCGCTTCGGAATATTGCTCGCTGGATTGGTTGGTCTTCCTATGGAGTCGTGATCCTGATTGTTGCCGTCGGCGGAGCCATCGCCGGATTAATCGTTGGATATGGTTTTAACCTTCCAGCGGTCCAGCAGTTGGAGAACGTAAGGCCAGACGTGATATCTTACGTCTTTGCCGACGATGGAAGACCCTTTGGCCAATTTGCCATTGAAAGACGCATCCTCATAGGTTACAAGCAGATCCCACTTCGTTTTATACAAGCGATCATCGCGACGGAAGATCAAAATTTTTTCAAACACTCGGGCATTGATTTCTACCGCCTGGGAAGAGCAGCGCTCGAGGATCTCTTTGCCTGGAAAAAGGCTCAGGGCGCCAGCACGTTGACTCAGCAACTGAGCAAGCTCCGCCTGACAAGCTCGGAAAAAACCTTCGAACGCAAAATTAAAGACATGATTTTTGCCCTGCAGATTGAAAAACAATATTCCAAGGAACAAATTCTTACTTTCTATTGCAATCAGATTTATTTAGGACATGGAAATTATGGAGTGGCAGCGGCGGCCGATTTTTATTTCAGCAAAACTCCTGATCAACTGACACTGGCCGAGTGCGCTCTGCTGGCGGCTCTGGCACGTTCCGCAGTTTGGTATTCGCCGATCCGGCATCCCGACCGTGCCTTGGCTAGACGCAATCTTGTATTGCAGCGGATGGAAAATGAGAAATACATTGACCGCGCACTTGCAGTGAAGACAACAAAAGAGCCGATTGTGTTGAACATCCGCGACAATACGAACTCAATTGCGCCCTACTTTGTCGAACTAGTGAGGCAAAATTTAGAAGAACATTACAACACCAACGAGATTTGGCGCAGCGGATTGCAAATCTACTCCACAATCAACTACGCCATGCAGGCTGCAGCGACCGAGACGTTGCGCAAGGGTTTGCGCGCTTTCGACAAACAGAAAGGCTGGCGGAAGCCACCGTTGAATATCCTCGATTCCGGCAACAAGCTAGAGAGTTACGTGCATCCGGATTGGTCTCAGAATTTGCGTCCCGGAATGGTAGTGAATGCCCTGGTGTTGGACGTTGGCAGCTACTTTGCCGACCTTAAGGTCGGCGCCCACCGAGCACGGATTGGTCCGAGAGAAATTGCGTGGACAAAGAGAAAATCCCCTACGGAGATTTTAAGGAAGGGTGACATTTGCGCTGTCGAGATCCAGAAAGTAGATCCCACCCAGATGAAAATGGAAGTAAGTTTGGATCAAATTCCAGAGGTTCAGGGAGCATTGGTTGCAATCGACAATGCAACCGGTGAAATTACGGCCATGGTGGGAGGCTATGACTTTGGACAGAGCAAGTTCAACCGCGCCACCCAAGCCCTGCGCCAGACCGGTTCGATCTTCAAGCCGATCGTGTACGCCAGCGCCCTGGAGAAAGGTTTCAAACCGGACGACATTGTTTTGGATGTTCCAGTAAATTTTGGAGGATATGCTCCGGAAAATTACGATCGCAAGTACGAAGGACCGATCCCAATTCGCAAAGCGCTGGCAGAATCCAGGAACGTCCCGGCAATCCGAATTGCGGCACACGTGGGCATCCAAAACATCATTGCCATGGCTCATCGTTTTGGCATCACCAGCGAATTTCAACCTTATTTACCAATAGCGCTGGGCGCCAACGAAGTTACGCTGCTGGAAATGTGTTCCGCCTTCTCCATCTTCCCCAATAACGGCATCCGAGCGAAGCCTTACTCCCTCCGGAGGGTGGAAGATTACAATGGCATCACTCTACAGTATCATTTGCCAAAAATCGGTGAAGTGCTCTCGACCGAAGTGGCTTGCAACATGGTTTCCTTACTGCAAGGAGTCGTCGACTTTGGTACTTCCACTCGTGCCCGTGTCCTAGGCCGACCACTGGGAGGCAAAACCGGCACTACAAACGATTCCACTGACTCTTGGTTCATTGGGTTTACGCCTTCTTTGACCGTCGGAGTATGGGTTGGCTATGACGCTAAAAAGTCGCTGGGTCCTAAAGTCACGGGAAGTTCGCTCGCACTGCCGATTTGGATTGAATACATGCAACAGATCCTGAAGGGAAAACCAATAGAACAATTTCCCGAGTGTGGGATGGAAAATACGCATGCGTTGAAGACGAGCACTGCTTCCACCGTCCCGGCAATTACGGTCGGGCCATCAACACATCGTCTACCTGCCAACGTCTCAACCCCTACGACTCCGGCAGCGCCGCCGCGATAGAGCGACCGTAGATTGATTGGGAATGTCGCAATCCGAAATCGACAATCGAATCATCCCTGCAGGTTCCAAAACTGACACAAAATTTTCCGCTCGCAACAAAGTTATCTGTCTCGCGAAACGATAAAGTCAGGAATTTGAATCAATGCTTGGCGATAAACCGAGTCCCTAAAATCTGCAATACTGCGTTTCGCGTCTTCAGCATAAGCAACTGCTTTTTTTGCAGTCCGCTCCAAAGTCCCAAAATTTCGCACCCAACTGATGATTTCATCTCGGTCATCATCACTGATGATGGAAGACTTTAAGACGGCATCTAGCTTTCGCGCATGTTTTGGGTTGCCCTGTTCCAGCAGGTAAATGAGAGGAAGAGTCAGCTTGCCCTCCTTCAAATCATTAATCACCGGTTTTCCCAGCACCGCCTCACTGGAGGTGAAATCAAGCATGTCGTCCACCAATTGGAACGCCATTCCTACATTGAAACCGTATTCGGCCAGTGCTTCCTCCGCCGCCGGTTGCGCACGAGCGATCATTCCACCCAGCCGTGTACACCCGGCAAAGAGATAGGCCGTCTTCCTCTGGACCATCTCCAGGTGGTCCCGCTCGGTAATATCAATTCGGCCATTCCGCTCCAACTGCACCAGTTCCCCTTCAACCATTTTCCGTGTGATATCAATCAATAGGTCCAGGATTCGAAAGCTTCGCTCCTGTAACGCCACCGAAAAAGCCGTCATGTAAAGCCAATCTCCCATCAGCACCGTAATTTCATTGCCCCACGTGGCATTGACGGATGAACGACCACGACGCATCTGCGCGCCGTCGATGATGTCGTCGTGCACTAGGGTGGCCGTATGGATCAATTCCATTACACTTCCCAGGCGAATCGCCTCCTGCCCGTGACAACCGCACATCTTGGCGCACAACAAGAGCAGCACCGGACGGATCCTTTTTCCGCCACTGCTGTGCAGATAGTGATTGACGTGATCTACCAGTGAAATACTGGATGCTGACAGATGTAACAACTCCAACTCGACTTTTTCCAGTTCTGGCGTGATCAGTCGGAAAATATCTTGGGGACCGCTAAGGGAGACTTCTGCAGGCTCGGCTGAAGGATCATTCACGGGTTATTTATAATGAAAACACAGCCACAATTCAAAGTATAAACTGCTATGACAAATCAACAAAATGGGAAACAGAACAAGCAGTACGAGATCGCAAAGGCGGCGGTATTACACGCTCCACTGCATCTTCAGCTTAAAATGCATACATTCCTCAATACTCCCAATGTTTCGATTAGCCAGCGCTGCTTCAACTTTTTCACTGGCCTCGATAATTCGTAAAATCCATGTGAATTCCAAAATCTTTCGACCGAAGCAAATGGATCACCTGCTGCAAAATGTCCCTCGACGAACCGGAAATGCGAACATAGTCACCCATGATGGCGGCCTGCACTTTGAACTTTGAGTCCTTGATCACCTTGACGATCTCCTTCGCTTTTTCCGTCGGAATCCCTTGTTGCAAACTGATTTTTTGGCGGACCTTTCCACCCGCCGCATCTTCTAATCGCCCGTAGGTTAAGCCATTCAGGGGGACGCCCCTCTTCACCAGTTTTTGCTGCAGGATGTCAATCAGGGCTTTCATCCTATATTCATCGTCTGACACAAGAATCATTTCGTTCTTCTCTAGTTCGATGTTGCTTGCGGATCCCTTGAAATCGAAGCGAGTCCTCACTTCCTTGATCGCTTGTTGAATGGCGTTCACAACTTCCTGGAGGTCAATCTTAGATACGACATCAAAAGAATTCTTGGCAGACATACAGCCTCTTTGATCTTCAACCCGGGTACCGCTCCTGTTCAACTCAACACCGCGCGCGGCACCCAAAGTAATGAGCTACTAAAGTGCGCTTCCAGCGCGCGCCGACGTTATCGTCATTATGGGATGCTCCCACATGCCACTTCCCTAGGGTCACGTTTGATGATTACCATGACGCTTGCCGGTCGCGGCGCGCTTGAAAAGGCGAAAATAATTTTCGGCAGTTGCTTCTTCCACACGCTGGCAAGATTCTCCCCTTAAACCCTCCAGAAAGCGAACGATATATTGAACATGGGCGGGCTCATTTCTCTTCCCGCGAACCGGCATGGGAGAAAGGTAAGGCGCGTCTGTCTCCACCAGCAAATAATCCAAGGGAACTCTCCGGGCCGCGTCCTGGATTACGGTAGCTTTTCTATAGGTGACGTTCCCGGCAAACGAGATCAAGAATCCAAGATCCATACACCCCCGCGCCATGTCCCAACTTCCCCCATAGCAATGCATCACCCCTGCCAGAGGCAACCGGGAGACTTCCCTTAGGAGCTGTAATGTATCCTGCTCGGCCTCGCGCGAGTGAATGATGACCGGCATCTGCCATTGGTAAGCCAATTCCAGTTGGCGCCGAAAAACTTTCAACTGAGTGTCACGGTCTGCACGCTGATAATGGTAATCGAGCCCGATTTCTCCCCATCCAACCACCGTGGGATGCCTCGCAACACTCAAAATACATGCTTCCACCCGCTCGTCATAGCACTCAGCATCGTGAGGATGGATGCCAATGCTGGCGTCAACCAGCTCACATTGCTCCGCCAGTTCGACTGCCTGAGACATCGATCCGCGGGACCAATCTCCGGATCCGATACACAGAATGCGACCTATACCCGCAGCTTCTGCCCGCTGCAGTACCTCGGAACGATCACTCGCAAATTCAGGCCCTTCAATATGGCAATGCGAGTCGACGAGCATCCTATTTCAGCTTCGCTCCCGGCGTAACCTCTTCGTCAAAGGTCGCCAAGATGGGCAGGTCGCTTTCAGTTGCCGCCAGTATCATACCGTTGGACTCAATCCCCATCAGCCGAGCCGGTTTCAAATTTGCCACCAAAATGACGTTTTTGCCCAAGAGCTGTTCTGGCGAATACTTTTTCCCGATACCCGCAACAACTTGACGCTTCTCGGTTCCAATGTCCACGTGCAGCTTCAACAGTTTCTCAGATCGGGGGACCCGATCCGCCAGGACAATTTTCCCAACGCGCAATTCCACCTTGCCGAAATCCTCGATCGTGATCCTGTCGTCGGTCACCCCCGGCTCCTGCGCCTCGGCTTGCCAAAGTTTTTCCATAAAATCCCCCTTATCAATTCTTGGAAAAAGCTGTCTGATAACGCCAATGCGTCCTCCGGGAGGAAGGTCTCCCCACCGAACCTGATTCCATGAAATAAACAGCAGCGACGGATCCATCCCGAGCGACTCCCATATTTGCCGTGAGGTTTCCGGCAACAACGGGCGCAGCAATAGCGCCAGCAGCCGCAAAACTTCAAGGGAATTAACCATTACACTTTCCAGTTGTGATCTCTGTACGGGATCCTTCGCGAGCTTCCATGGCTCATGGGTGACAATGTAGCGGTTAGCAGCGGAGATGAACTCCCAAATGCTTTCCAGCGCCCTATGCAGTTGATAGGACCGGAAATTTCGATGAAACGCTTCGGCGGTCTTCTCAAATTGGGAGCGCAACTGCGGATCTTCTCCTCCACACCCTGGAATTCTTCCGTCACAATAGGTCTCCACCATTTTCAGACTGCGACTGACGAGATTGCCCAGATCATTGGCTAAGTCACTGTTGATGCGATGAACCAATGCCTCGTAGGTAAAGTTCCCGTCGAATCCTACCGGTACTTCGCGCAGCAGAAAATACTTCAGCCCGTCAACCGGAAACAACTTCTGAAAGATAAGCGGATCGACGAAGTTGCCACGGGACTTGGACATCTTCTCTCCCTGGGCAAGCCACCAGCCGTGCGAAAGAATTTGATAGGGTACTTCCAGATCGGCAGCCATCAGAAAGGCAGGCCAATAGACGGCGTGGAATCGCAGTATATCCTTACCGATAATATGCACATGCGCCGGCCAATATCTTTGAAAGCGCGCTGGGTCGGCGCCATACCCGATTCCAGAGATGTAGGAGGTCAAGGCATCGAACCATACATAGATGACATGCGCCGGATCAAATTCAGCGCGCACGCCCCACTGAAAGGAGGTACGAGTATAGCTGATGTCTTTCAGCCCACTGCTCACAAAACTGATGATCTCGTTAAAACGCGCCTGCGGGACGACAAAATCTGGACGTTCTCGATACAGGTTCAATAATTTCTCTTGGAACGCTGAAAGCTTAAAGAAATAACTCTCCTCCGACATGAATTCAGTAGATCGGCCACACTCAGGACAGTTCACGTTTTGGTCACCTTCCCCGGCATACGCCTCGCAACTTACACAGTACCAACCGCTGTATGTGCCCTTGTAAAGGTAGCCGTTGCTGTACACTCGGGAAGAAATTTCGTTCAACGCATTGATGTGTCGTGGCTCAGTGGTTCTAATAAACTCGTCATATTGGATGTCCAGCGCCTTCCAAGCATTGCGGAATGCGGCGGAGTTTTGATCTACAAGTTGCTGAACCGTCAACCCTTCGTTTTCGGCGGTGCGCACCATTTTAAGGCCATGCTCATCCGTTCCGGTCAAAAAGCAAACGTCTCGCCCGTCCAGCCGATGATAGCGGGCCAGTGCATCGCCGATTACGGTGCTGTAAGTGTGCCCGAAGTGGGGTTTACCATTGACGTAATAGATGGGAGTAGTCAAATAATAGCTTGTTGGCATTGAATTTCCTGGCAATGTAATTTTAATGGCCAATCCCTACCCTGCCCATACCCTATCACCGTCAGTTATTTGCATCCCTCAAGCATTCGGCCTACAAGAGATCCGTAATCGGACATCTCTCATCTTCGGGAGACACCTTGCGTGAAGAGATCTGTATCCCATACCTCAACCCAAAACCAATGGCGACCGGGAACCACGATCATGGGAGTTAGCTGGTTTCTTTATGTCTTGTGTTCCAATATGCCGCCATGGCCGCGCTGTAAACTTCCTTCACCGGGATTCCGGCGGACTCTGCCAGCCGTTGGCAGTCCTCAAATTCAGGGGCGTAATTGAAAACATCCTTCCCGGACCCAGCGACCTTAATTCGAACTGAACCGTAGGGGGTCTCCACCGACACAAAACTGCGGTCCAAGATTTCGCGCTGTTTTAACTGGTAGCGCACTCCCAAGGTCGTGGTCTCGCGAAACAGGATGCTGATGAGCTTCTCTCTGCGCGGCGACTCGCACAATACCGTCAACAAGACTCCCGGGCGCCCTTGTTTCATTGTAACCGGATGAAAGAAGACCTCAAGCGCTCCGGAAGCCAAAAGCCTCTGAAGCAGCAACCCGTAGAGCTGCGGATTCATGTCATCAATGTTGGCTTGCAATTCGATAACTTCTCTCTCTCCTGGCAGAGACGCGGTCTCAGGGGCGAGAAAAATCCGTAACACGTTTGGGGTTTCCGAAAAATCACGAGCTCCCGCACCGTAACCGATCATTTCCTTCCGGACAGGCAAAGAGGGGGGAACCGGTTTTGCAAGCGTCGCCACAATTGCCGCTCCCGTCGGGGTCGTCATTTCGCTCTGGACGGTCCCCGAAAAAGTTTCAAACGTCCTCAATAACAGGGCGGTAGCGGGCGGAGGGACCGGCAAAACGCCGTGCTCGCAGCTTACGGTTCCATGTCCCACATTAATAGGGCTGGTGAAAAACCGATCAACCTTGAAATACTCAAAACCGACCGCAGCCCCGACAATGTCTGCAATGGAATCGACTGCGCCCACTTCATGAAAGTGCACCTTTTCAACAGGGGTTCCGTGTACCTCCGCCTCCGCTTCCGCTAATCTCCCGAAGATCGACTGAGTCAACTCCTTAGCTCGTTGGCTCAAGCTGCTGGATTCAATCATTTTGCGGATCTGAGAGAAGTGCCGGTGTCCTCTTTGCTCGCCGACATGAATGCAGAACTGGGTGGCGCGGATACCGCTTCGGACGACCGGTTCAGCGCTCACAGCCAGGTTCTTCAGTTCGAGAACCCGGTACGCTTCTTGCAAATTACTTAGCGGCAGACCGGCGTCCAACAACGCGCCTACCGTCATGTCTCCACTGATACCGCTGAATGGATCAAAGATAAGAATCACAGGTGTTTACCTTCTGCGTCTCCTCACAGCGCGCCAAGCAGCTCACCCGCTCTCCCCCGAAGGAACAAATCGGTCCGTGCAGTGAATTCCGTCGGTTCCAGATTAATCTCCACTACAAAGCAACCACGCGCCTTCGCCAAAGAAGGAAGCCCTGCCGCTGGATAGACTACAGCCGAGGTTCCTATCACAAACATCAACTCGGCGCCAGCGCAGACCTGTTCAGCTTGCCGCCATACGTCCTGCGGAAGAGGTTCTCCGAACCATACCACCCCGGGCCGTTGTATTCCGCCGCAGCGACACCGAGGTGGGATCTCACGCAGCGGCGTCTGCAAATTGCGCTCGCTCTGGCCGCAAGCAGTGCACTGTGTCACCCAAATATCACCATGCAGACAATGCACTTTTTGGCTTCCAGCACGTTGGTGTAGACCATCCACATTTTGCGTCACGACGTGGACGCTTTGAAAGCATCGCTCCCACTCGGCAATGCGCAGATGCGCTGGGTTCGGCTTTTTTGTCGACAGCAAGGAGCGGCGAAAATCATACCATTCCCAAACAAGCTTTGGATTTCTAGCAAACGCTTCTTGTGTTGCCAGATCCTCCGGCCGATACTTTTTCCAGTATCCGTCCTCTCCGCGGAAAGTAGGAACACCGCTTTCCGCGGAAACTCCCGCTCCCGTGAATACCACGATGCAGCGTGACCTTTGCAATCGTTCGTGAACTTCTTGTTTCCAGTCCGCAATTCCAGGGGACACACTCGGAGTCTAAGAAGCCGCTTTCACAGTTGTCAAGTCAACCTGTGCTCCCCGCATTTTCCGGGAGACGCCACCGCCTTCCGCCTATTCTGCCCCTTCTACAGGCAGTCGTGATATAAGTTCCGATGGATGCTGAAATTAATTGAAAGTCTTCAGGCTGCGTTTCGCGCGCACGTAAAGAGTCAATACGACGTAAAGTTGGACCCAATCGTCGCCGAATATCCACCCCGGCTCGAATTCGGTGAGTTGGCTTTTCCGCTGGCGTTTGAACTGGCTAAGAAGCTCAAACGGAAGCCACGGCAAATCGCACAAGAAATCGCGGAAAGAATCCCCCCTATCGAGGGACTGGTAAGACTAGAACCGGCTGGAGCCGGCTACTTAAACGTTTTTCTTGACCGATGGTGGTTCTTACACCGTGAGGTGAAAGCCCAGCCAATCTCTCCAGAGACTGGAAAAGTGATCGTGGAGCATACCAATATCAATCCCAACAAGGCAGCCCACATTGGGCACCTAAGAAACGCTGTAATAGGAGATAGCTTCGTGCGACAGTTGCGTTTTTTGGGATACCCTGTGGAGGTACAAAATTACATCGACAATACCGGAGTGCAGGTGGCCGATGTTGTCACCGGTTTCATCTATCTCCGAAAACTGGCGTTGCGGAACATTGAGCAGATCTCTGAAAAATTTGATTATTACTGCTGGGATCTTTATGCGGAAGTCTCACAGTGGTATCAATCAGACACAAGCCGATTGGAGTTCCGCCAACGAGTGCTGCACGAGATTGAAAACGGGCACGAACCAACCGCTTCTATCGCCGAATATGTTTCCACCAAGATCGTAAAGGCTCACCTTCTCACTATGAACCGCATCGGGGTACAGTACGACCTACTTCCGCGCGAAAGCGAAATCTTACATCTCAAATTTTGGGAGCAGGCTTTCAACTTGCTCAAAGAACGGCAAGCGATTCAATTGGAAGTCCAAGGGCCTAACCGGGGGTGCTGGGTGATGAAGTTTGGCTCTTTAGAGACCGCCTTGCCCGAGTCAAAGATTATTGTGCGATCCAACGGCACTGTCACCTATGTCGGAAAAGACATTGCCTATCAGATGTGGAAGTTCGGCTTGCTGGCAAAGGACTTTGGTTATCAGCCTTTCTACACGTATGCCAACGGCCATCAGGTATGGATGACCACGATAAAACCAACCCCGCAGTCTCCCAGGTTTGGAAGTGGATCACGAGTGTACAATGTAATTGACGCACGGCAATCTTATTTGCAGAAAATCGTAGTGGAGGGCTTGCGTGCACTCGGTTTCAACCAGCAAGCCGAAAACTCTGTTCACTTTTCGTATGAGATGGTGGCACTATCACCGCGCTGCTGCGCAGAACTGGGTATCGAACTAACAGCGGAGGATGCTGCCAAGCCATATGTGGAGGTCTCGGGACGAAAAGGCCTGGGAGTAAAGGCGGACGATCTACTAGACCGCCTCCTGGCCAAGTCGCGTGAAGAGGTGGATCGCCGTGGAAATTTCGGCGATCCGGCGGAAGCATCCAGAAACGCCTCACAGATCGCCGTCGGTGCCTTGCGCTATTTCCTGGCCAGGTTTTCTCGCAACTCGGTAATCGCGTTTGATTTTCAGGAGGCGTTAAATTTTGAAGGAGAGACGGGACCGTACGTTCAGTATTCAGCGGTGCGGGCCAACAACATTTTCCGGAAACTGGAAGAACAAGATCCCAATTGGGAAAGAGACGTGGAAGAATTGTTGGGCTTACGACGCGCCGAAGATTTGAGCGGCCCTGCGCAAGCACTGCTGCAGGATGACACCCTCTGGGAATTAATCCTCCTGGCCGCTCGCGTATCCCTAATGGTGCGGCAGGCCGTAGAAACTTTAGAGATATCCACCTTGGCAAAACACGCCTTCACTACCGCTCAAAAGTTTAATGTTTTTTATCATAAACACCACATTCTGTCCGAACAGGACCGGCGTGCAAAGTGCCTACTCTTGTGCGTCGCCCGCAAAACCCGCGATTCGCTAGTGCAAATGCTGGATTTGCTGGGAATCGAAGTTCCAGAGAAAATGTAAACTATGCTGTCATTGGTTCTGAGCATTTTGATCTGGCAGGCGACTCCTCTCGCCGGATCCCTCTTCACCGAAAAAGAGCGGGCGCAGTATAACGAGAAAAGCAATTTGGGGGATCGCATGCAGCTTTTCGGAGCCGTTGTGGAACGGTATCGCAAGGATTTCGAAGCTCACAACCGTCGTACAGATGCCGAGACCTTCATGAAATCACTCAACAATTACAGCGAGCTACTACAGTTGATCGAAACCGATGTAAAACAGTTCCCGGAAGAAAAGAAGCGCAGATCAAAACCACTCCGAAAACTAGAGATCGAGTTGCGCAAGGCGCGGGAAGACCTCCAGAATTTCAAGCAAAATATATCTGTAGACCAGCAAGCTGTCTTCGAGCGACGCATCGAACAGACGGAATCGGTGCGGACCACGATTCTTCAATTCATTTTCGGAAAGGATCTCTTAAAGACAAAATGAGGTTCTCCAGACGACGACCCTTGGCTCAGTGTGGCGTGCGGATTTCGGAACGCTCGGTCACTACAGTACCAGCAGGTGGAGAAGTTGAATGGCTATGCGCGCAGTAGCCAAAAGTGGCGGCGCCGCTTTCAGTCGAAGCGCCTGCTTAAAACTGGGACTGGCAATCTGCTTGACGTTGCCCCCTCCCATTAAGGCAAGTCAGGGGGATTACCTTACCGAGGACGAAGCAGCCCGCATCCGTGATATCCAGGCACTCATTCCCAGAACGCAAGAATATCTCGCTGTGGCAGAGGCGCGAGTAACAGAGATCGGTCGCCGGATGGGAAAGGTTTACGATATCAAGGCGCCTGGGAGAAAGGAGAAGAAACCAAAGAAGGAGAAGGGGAGAGACGCTTCAAGGGCGGAACCAGAAAATCCACTGATCTTTTACTCGCTTTCCGACCTTGTCAACGCCATTTCTCAATCTCTTCGCGCCACCATGACCAACATCGACGAACGATTCCAGTACAGGCGAGCAGAACCAAAGGACCTTGAGAGTTCTTTGAAATCGCTGGATGAATTCACAACCCAGGATTTTTCCCTCTTGGACGACCTCGAGGAAAAAGCGCGCAACGACCAGGATGTAGTCCTTTGGGGCACGGTAAGAAATCTACGGCAGGAACTCGAGCGGGCTCGCGATGGAACCAAAGAGGGATTGCGCATCCTAGAAGGGTCTCAAAAAGAGATAAAACGGTAAGAGGTGCGCATTTTCAGCTCACAATCCAATCGAATCACCCGGCGCTCTGGCGGAATCGCTCCACAATTTTCTTCAGCCCTGTCGCGTCTGCAAAAAGCGATATCCCCGCAACACCAGCAGCCCCGGCATCCAAAACTTGTGTAAAACACTCCGGGGTCACCCCCCCCAGGGCAATAACCGGCGTTGTAACGCGGGAACATACCTGCCGCAAACCTTCCAATCCCAGAGGCGCTCTGGTTAACGCTTTTGAGATCGGACAAAACACCGGCGCGAGCAGGAGATAATCAGCACCGCCTTCATCAGCCTGCAGCGCTTCTTCCAAAGAGTGGACGCTTACGCCAGCGAGTTTTCCAGCCAGTTCTGCCCGCGCTGTCTCAATCGAAACACTCCCCGCCGGAAGGTGCACACCATCCGCATCAATCGCTCGAGCTAAACTGATCGTCTCATTAACCAACAACCGGGTAACCCAACGCGGTACCTTGACAACAGACGCAGCAGCTTGCCAACGCTCGTTTTCCGAAAGATACTTGTGTCGAAACTGAAAAAACTCAATGCAATTGGAATCCGCGGCGCGCAGTAATTCGATCGGATCGCCATTGCCCTGGTCTGAGATGCAGTAAAGGACGGGTCGCGAAAACAGGTACCTTAGAGTCACTTAGTACCTCGATTCATTGTCCGTTGTCCGCCGTTTATTTCAAATCCCGCTTTCGACCGAGATTCATCACTTCAATACTGCCAATGACCACGTTGACAATTCCCAGACCGGAAACTGCTCCACGAAAAAAATTGTTCATCATCAGTGGGCGAACCACAGGATATTGGACCAGTAAAGTGTGAGATTCCCAAAGCCGGAGCCATGGAAACACCAGCAGGAAAATCCCACCCTGGAGACAAAAAAGGATGTAGAGGACCCGTATCAGCTTATTCATCAAAGACTAAAGCGCCAATCCGCCGAGCCATGGATGGAAAAGTAGAAAGGTGCAGGCAGAAAAAGATTGTGAAGACAGCTGGAGCGCCATTTCGACCATTGGATCTGGCGACAAAAGGTGTCCATGCAGTTGCAACACTTCAATTTCTCAATCGCGCCACCCGCTCGGCCGTGTCGCGGAAGTCGGGAGTAACTTCATAGACCTTACTATAGAACCGCAAGGCCTCTTGGTTGTTGCCCTGCGCCTCCAAGGCGCGGCCCAAATCGTAGAGCAAGGCTCTTTTTTCGTAATTCTTGGTTTCAGGCAATTCCAGTCCTTTCCGTGCCCAGTAGATCGCCTTTTCGGGTTCGTTCAGTTCCAGGTGACAATCGGCCAGCAACGTATAGCAAAGAGTCGTGTCGTCGCTCTGGACCCCATTTTCAATCCAGCCGCTCGCCTGTTGGAATTCCTGAATTGCGTCCTGCAAAAGGCCCATATCTCGGTATGCAGCTCCGAGGTCGAGGTGAATCTGAAAGTCCTGAGACCGGGATGGATTGCAAACAACGTTCTGTGCAAGCCCTTCCTTGTATTCCACGGCCCCTTCTGCTGTCGCAACGCTGTTATTGAAGTCAAACTCGAAAAGCGAATCGATCGCGTCGTCAATTTGCAGTGAGAGATCTTTCTGTTCCTGCTCCGAGATCGGGATTGAATCGACGGCGCTACAGGACAACGCATCCGACTCCGTGGAACGTTCCACTTCACGCCAGCGCTTTTGCACACGTTCATCGTCCGGATAGCGCTCCCGTAATCGTTCCAACAGGCGGCGCGCCTCATTCCGAAAACCCATTTTCAAATAGAAGTCCACCTCTTGCACTGACTCAGGAACATTCTCCGCCGATGATGGCACGATGTCGAAGACATCAGGGATCCCTTCACGACCGTCATTCCTGCTTCTCTCAGCTTCCACGTCAGACACCTCCTGCAACGTTTGGCTGGAAGCGAAGTCAGGAGGAGGCGTCTCCCAACCCCCCGGCAGAATCTCTGGTGAAAGATCCTCGGGCGTAATCTTAAAAATCGAAACCCCTTGTACTTCTGGAGACGTGTCTTTAAACTCCGCACTGGAACCTGCTAATTGGATTTGTTCCAAATCCGTCAACGAAATTTCGTCCAGCTCGGAGCCCTGGATTTCCCCAGGTTGAGACACCGGTTCCTCATACGCCTTGCCTGGGTATACTTTCTCAAACAAGGCACGATGTTGGCGTCGAAATTCTGCATTCGACGGCTCCCACTGCACCAACTGGTCGACCGCTACAAATGCTTTGCGCAAGTCCCCTCTTAAGACGTAATGTGAGATCAGCTCCGATTGCACCACCGCGGCAGCGGCCAGGTCATTCCGACTCACATGAAGCCGACAAAGTGTTTGCTGCAGTGAAGTATTCTCCGGCATCTGAGCTGTGGCACGCTGTAGCATCTCACCCAGCCTACGCGAATCCTCCGGCGAAGTCAGTCGCTCTACGAGTTCTTCAGCGAGCCTGTGAAATCCTTCCGGATCCCGCCGTTCAAGGTAACAGCTCAGCAACTCTAACAACGCGCCGGCTTGTCCACCCAGGCGTTGCAGATCCAGCAGTAACGCTTCCGCTTCTCGCAGTTGCCCTAAGTAGAGCAAACTCCGCGCCCGGAGTTCTCGCAAATGAACATCCTGAGGATGGAGTGCCAACAAGTTGTCTAAAACGCCCTTAGCTACAGGATCCTGGCCGGTGGCGTGAGCTGCAGTGACAATCAAGCCTACCAGTTCTACGTCTCTTGGATTTAGATCCATCGCCCGCATTAACAACGACAACGCCTGTTCCCCCTTATGTTGCTTCAAGGAGGCTGCGCCCGCCAGTTTCATATAATTAGCGGCAGCCTGTTTATCTCCACGACCGGCTTCCAGATCACCCAAACGCTCCAGCACTTCGATATTACTTTTTTCGAACTCGACTATTTTCCGAAAGATTTCCCCCGCTTCGTGTTCTTTTCCACCCTGAAGCAGCCTCTCGCCAATCACCTTGTAGTACAAGCAAGCATCGTGGTAGAACCCCTGTCTGTAATAGAGATTTGCCAGCAATTCCTGGACTCGAGAATTGTCGGGAGTCAACTTCAGAATCTTCTTCAGAGTGGCCATCGCTTTCAGAGTGAACCCTTGGTTTAGATAAAGATCGGCCACTCGATTAAAGTAGTTGACTGCTTCGGGATGCTTGTTCAGCCGAACAAGCAAATCACCCACCGTATTCAGGAGAATGACATCGTCCGGGCCGGACTTTACGAGCTTGAGGTACTCAGCGACCGCGCTGGCGAACTTGCCACGCAGTACAAGTCTTTCTGCGGTTTTCAGGATACGATCTTTGTCGGCTGAGCCCATATACACTTCCACAAGCCGAACAGAAATCGCCAGAACCCGTTTGAGTTAGGGAGGAAAGGGACGATGCTATTCGGCTTTTTTCGTTTCGCGAAGCCTTGCTGCTTTCCCTTTTCGTCCTCGCAGGTAATAAAGCTTGGCCCTACGTACGCGGCCTTTCTTCACTACTTCAATGCTGTCGATCACCAGTGAATGCAAGGGAAAGATGCGCTCCACTCCATAACCAAATGAAATCTTTCGCACCGTGAACGACTCGCGGGCACGACTTCCCCTACGCGAAATCACTACTCCCTCGAAGGCCTGAATACGAAATCTGTCGCCTTCCTTGATTTTCACGTTGACCCGTACCGTATCGCCGGGTCGAAAGTCTGGGATGCCAGCCTTCAGCCCCCAACTTTCCACGACTTCCACTAAGTCCATGTCCAGCTCCTGACAATTTCAGCCCTTCCCGAAGCAAAACCTGTAATTCCCCTCACATGCTTGGAAAAACTGCAGCGCAAGATTGCAAATGCGTTGATTCAAACGGCGGGATTTTCCCGTCCTCGACCGTTCACTTCATTCGTCACTGGTCACCAAATCGGGTCGATTTCGCCCCGTCCTCCTGCGAGCCTGCTGTCGACGCCAGTTTTCGATCTCGGCATGATTACCAGACATCAATACTTCTGGCGCCGGCCACCCTCGAAAACTCGCCGGCCGGGTATAGTGAGGATAATCGAGCAACCCCCGGCTAAAACTCTCGTTTATCACTGAAGCGGGATTTCCAGTTGCTCCTGGCAACAATCGAACAACAGCATCGACCAACAACATCGCCGGAATTTCTCCTCCGGAGACAACGAAGTCACCAAGCGAGATTTCCTCGTCGGCCAAATAATCCACGACCCGCTGGTCCACTCCTTCATAGCGGCCGCAGACCACGACCACTGCCTTCTCAGTAGCCAGTCGTTGCGCATCCTGCTGGCAAAAAGGAACTCCCTGTGGCGTCAGCAAGATGCGCCACGCCCTCTGGTCCCAGCGTTGCTCAACGGCTTCCACGGCCTCAAAGATTGGCTCAGGCTTCAACACCATCCCTTCCCCACCGCCATAGGGTCTGTCATCGACGGTACGATGGCGATCGTGGGTAAAATCTCGAATGTCTATGATCTCTAAGTCGACGATTCCACGCTCACGAGAAACGCGAATGATACCAAAATCAAAAATCCCTGTAAACATTCGGGGAAAGATCGTAACAATTGCTATCTTCATCAGATCAAAGATTCACCTTCAACAAACCCTCGGGGGGATTGACGAAAATAACCCGAGCATCGGCATCAATGCGCACGATCCCTTCAACCATCGGAATAAGCACCTCCCGTCGGGAACTCTTCACTTGCAGCAGCGCTCCACCAGACGTTTCCAGCACGTTGGTGACGGTTCCTATTTCCGACCCCGAGATGTTTAGAACCTGACAGCCGATCAAATCGAAGATGTAATAGTTGTTGGGTGGAAGCTTTTTCAGGGCCCGTTTTGGGATCAGCAGCTCCCTGCGCCGAAACCGTTCGGCTTCCGTTCGGGTTGTAATCCTTTCCAGCCTTACAATCCAGAAGTGCTTGTACCTGCGGGACGCCTCGAGGCGCATCGGGATGGGCTCGCCTCCAGGATTCTCAAGATATAACGTATTACCTGGAGAAAAACGCTGGGGGAAATCAGTAAGAACCTCTACTGCTAATTCGCCGCGGACACCGTGAGGAGCGCGAATGCGTCCGACGATAATCCAAACGTCATTATTCGAGGATCTCAAGCACGAATCTTTTGCGCAACTTCATTCCGGACGCGCCCAGCAAAGTTCGGATTGCGCGCGCTGTACGTCCCTGTTTTCCGATAACCTTTCCTAAATCGGACTGGGCAACGCGCAATTCCAGCACCGTTGTCTGCTCACCCTCCACTTCCGTGACGGTCACCTGTTCGGGATCATCAACCAGCGCCTTCGCGATCTCTTCGATAAGCTCTTTCATCGGCATACGGCCTCCTATTCATGCACCGGATTTTTCGAACGAGTGATTCTGAAAAAGCGAGCCTGAACTTTATCCCTCTTGCTGTTTCGCCTTGGCAATCAAGCTTCTTACCGTATCTGAAGGTTGTGCTCCAGACTTGATCCACTGGTCCACCCGCTCCATTTTCAGTTCAATGGCGGGCGGATGCTTGCATGGATCATAATGCCCTAAAATTTCTAGAAATCGTCCATCCCGAGGATAAGACTTCTCCGTCACTACCACACGATAAAAAGGTTTCTTTTTTGCCCCGCGACGGGACAACCGAATTCGTAACAATTGATTTCCTCCCGCTGACTTAAACAACTGATTTTAACAGATTAAAGCTCAAAACGGAAAACCGAATTTTCCCAACCTTTTCCCTTTCACCCCGGTGCCCATTTGCCGCATCATTTTACGCGCCTGATCGTACTGCCGAAGCAACTGGTTGACTTGCTGGACCGTACAGCCACACCCCTCGGAAATGCGCTTCCGCCGTGAGCCATTAATGATCTTATAGTGATCCCGCTCGCGTGGGGTCATAGAGTTTATGATCGCCTCGATATGGGCCAACCCCTTTTCGTCGACCTGCATTCCGCTGATTCCTTTCAGCGGACCGACGTTGGGGAATAGCTTGAAGAGCTGATCCAACGGTCCCAATTTTCGTATCTGTCGTAGCTGATCTCGGAAGTCCTCGAGCGTAAAAGAGTCCTTCCGGATCTTTTCCACCATCCGCAACGCATTCTCTTTATCAACCGCCTCTTCCGCTTTTTCAATCAGAGAAAGCACGTCGCCCATGCCCAAAATTCGGCTTGCGATGCGGTCCGGGTGGAACGGCTCCAGGCTGTCGTATTTCTCGCCCACGCCGATGAATTTGATCGGTCGGCCAGTCACCGATTGGATCGAAAGGGCGGCGCCACCACGAGTATCCCCGTCCATCTTGGCCAGGATCACACCCGTCACACCGACCTGTTCGTGAAAATCTCGAGCGCTGTTGACCGCATCCTGGCCAGTCATCGCATCGGCAACTAGCAATGTCTCCAACGGCTGTAGCCGACGCTTGACCTCCCGCAATTCGTCCATCAACTCCTGATCGATATGAAGACGCCCTGCGGTATCCACCAACAATACGTCATATCCCACGTTTTTGGCTTGAGTAAGCGCCTGCTGGCAAATCTCAAAGGGATTATTCGATACAGTCTCAAACACCGGAATTTTGATTTCTCGGCCGATGATCGCGAGCTGATCACGAGCAGCCGGACGATAGACGTCAACTGAAACCATCAGGGGACGTCGTCCGCTCCTTTGCAGCAAGCGCGCCAGCTTTCCGGCGCTGGTCGTCTTTCCTGACCCCTGTAAACCAGCCAGCAAGATCACCGTGGGGGGTGTTTTGGAAAAAATCAGACCCTGGTTAACTGTTCCCAGCAGTTCCGTCAATTCATCCCGTACAATCTTGAGGACTTGCTGTCCGGGCGTAAGACTGGCCAGCACTTCCTGACCCAACGCCTTTCCTTTAACGCAAGCCACAAATTCCTTTACGACCTTGAAGTTGACATCGGCTTCCAGAAGCGCAATGCGTATTTCCCGCATGGCTGCATCCACATGAGCTTCTGTCAGCCGTCCTTCCCCTCTTAAATCCTTCAAAACTCGCTGCAGCTTCGCAGATAAATCGTCGAGCATAAGAATCGACCGCTCTCCAACGGCGAAAACCTCTTGTCGCGATGACGCAAAGATGCAGATTGCCACCGCCGTCCAAGGTGAAAGTTTCTATGTTAGACTTCAATCTTCATTTTAGCAAAGCGCTGAAAAAATGAAGTCTCTCATTGTTGGAACTGCGGGACACATCGATCACGGTAAGTCCTCGCTCATACGAGCTCTCACTGGCACGGATCCAGATCGGCTGAAAGAGGAAAAGGAGCGTGGAATCACGATCGATCTCGGATTCGCCCACATGCAATTAGAGGACACTCAGATTGGTTTTGTCGATGTTCCAGGACATGAGCGCTTTGTGCGAAACATGTTGGCCGGGGCAGGAGGCATCGACGCTGTCCTGTTCGTGGTCGCTGCTGATGAGTCGGTGATGCCTCAGACGCGGGAACATTTGGATATCTGCCACCTCTTGGGGATCAACCGCGGAATTTTCGTCGTAACCAAGATTGACATGGTCGATCCCAACCTGCTTCCGTTGGTCGCAGACGAAATCAAAGAAACTGCTTGCCGTTCCACATTGGAAAATTTCCCTGTGGTGTTTGTGAGCAATGCTACTGGAGAGGGAATGGAAACTTTACGGGACTCTCTCCGCGATCTGGCGCGGCAAGCCATGCCACGCGCCACTCAGCGAGTTGCCCGCCTCCCGATTGACCGTGTCTTCAGCCTGCGTGGGTTTGGAACGGTAGTAACCGGCACTCTTTACAGTGGCCGGTTATACCGGGAACAAGCGGTGGAAATTCTTCCCGCAGGAATGCTCTCAAGAATCCGTGGTCTGCAAACCTACGGCTGTGACTCAGAAGCCGCCACGGAGGGCCAGCGCACCGCTGTAAACCTGCAAGGCGTAGACAAGAACCAGCTATCCCGCGGGATGACTCTTACATTGCCCGGAGCGATGCGTGCCACACGATGCATTGACGCGAACCTATTTTTAGTGCGCAACGCCGGAAAACCGCTGCGCAGGGGAGAAGTGGTAAAGATCCACATCGGGACACAGGAAACCCTGGCACGAGCGACGCCGCTTGAGGGCGAATCACTGGAGCCTGAGAGCTGGGGCGCGGTCCAATTCAGGACACAACATCCTCTCTGCGCTTGGGTGGGAGACCGTTTCATCATCCGGCGTGTCTCGCCCGCATCCACCATCGGAGGGGGAGAAATTCTTAACCCTGCTGCTCGTAAAAGGAGAAGGCGCGATCTTGGCGACCTTTCGACTGTGGTGCGGCTGTCCCAGTCCCAAGGCACAGCTCGGCTGGCTGAATGGATTTTGGCAAAAGGATACAGCAGCGAAAGAGTTTTGACCGCTCTGTCGGGTTACCCCGCAGAGTATTTAGCCGCGCATTTCTCCGAGCGATCGGATCTCATTGTGTTGGGAAATAGACCATGTTTTTACTGCGCTTGCAACTTCTTGCAGAATCTGTCGCAATATCTGTTCCAGTTGGTGGATGATTTCCAGAAAGCGAATCCGCTCGTGCCCGGAATGAAAAAGGAAGAGCTACGCAGCAAAACATCTTCCATCCCGTCCGAGGTTTTCCAGCATGTTCTGGACAGACTGCGGCAAGAAGGACGAATGGCTTCAAACGGAGAATTTCTTTCACTAGCAGGAAAAGGCCTTTCCCTGGCGCCTGACGACCAACGGCTGATTGACCACCTGGAACGATTACTGGAAGAGAGCGGAGTGCAACCTCCTTCGATCAAGGAACTGCTCCGGAGTACCGACGTTGACGAGAAACGGGGACGCAATATTCTATTTTTCCTCCAGCAAGGTAACATTGCAATAAAGATTAGTGAAGACTTTTTCATTCACCGTTCTCACCTGGAACAAATTCAACTCCGGCTACGCCAGCATTTTCCACCGGGCTCTCGGTTTAACGTGGGTCAATTCAAAGACTTGTTGGGGATCAGCCGGAAGCACGCCATTCCGTTTCTGGAATATTTTGATCGGCAGCGCATGACCAAGCGGGTGGGAGATTTACGCGAAGTGCTTCAGTAGCCAGCAACCGGGTGGTATCCGTGTGTTGCTTAGGACGCTATCCAGCAACCGCATTCATTTGACTTAACTCCTAAGAAAACGTACCATCGGTATGGAGAGGAGTAACAATTATGCCTTCTGTTGGGTTTCCCGAATTGATTATCATTCTGGTAATCGTCATCGTAATTTTCGGCGCATCACGATTGCCACAACTAGGCAAGGGTTTGGGTGAAGGTATTCGAAACTTCAAAGATTCGCTCAAAGGGACTGACGAAAAGAAAATCGACAAGACTTAGTTGCTCATTTTTGGGTTTTTGCTGCCCTCAACTGTAGATGCCCATCCTGAGCCAAGCAGTCATTCCATCCGACACACCCGCTGAATGCTGCGGGCATACCCAGTGATTTCGTCAACGTCCACCACAAGCGCGCTCAGTCTCGGCCGTGCTTGAGCAGGCTCAAACTTGCGCGGAATTTGCAACAGGAAGCGCTCAATGGATGCGGTTTTCTCCATTCCAATGATTGAGTCGGAGGATCCGGTCATGCCGGAATCTGTGATGTATGCGGTTCCCCCAGCCTGCACGGTTTCGTCAGCCGTAGTCACATGGGTATGTGTGCCAATGACCGCACTCGCTCGACCATCCACATAGCTGCCAAAAGCCAATTTTTCAGACGTTGCTTCCGCATGAAAATCGACAAGCAGGACCTTTGCTTCGGCCAGTTCGTTCTGGCGCAACGCATCAAAGGTCCGAAACGGACAATCGATGCATGGCATAAAGACGCGGCCCTGCAAATTGAGCACCGCTACCGGTATTCCCAGAACTACGCCATTCCAAAAACCGCATCCAGGAACCCCTGGAGGATAGTTGGCCGGGCGCAGTATGCGCCTCTCCCTGCAAAGAAAATCATAGGACTCTTTCCGATCCCAGATATGGTTGCCAGAGGTGAGAACATCTGCGCCAGCACGGAAGAGTTCTTCGCCAATCTGAACCGTAATCCCAAACCCGCCCGCGGCGTTCTCGCAGTTCACGATCGTAAGGTCAATCTGGAAGTCCGCCCTCAACAACGGAAGATGCGTCACCGTGATCTTGCGTCCCGCCTTTCCAACAACATCACCAACGAAAAGTATTCTCATTATTTCCGAAGATATGCCCCCTCTGGCTTCCTTGCCGAAGGGCGCTGAAGCCTTGTGGGAGAGTCAAGAATCGCAGGTTAGAAAGGCCGGAGCTGTAATTTCACCGCGCGTAGTCGACCACGCGCATCTCGCGAATTACGGTAACTTTTATTTGTCCCGGATATTGTAATTCGCTCTCAATTTTCTTGGTGATGTCTTTCGTCAGCCAGAGCGCCTGCTCATCGGATACCTTACTGCTTTCAACAATGATCCGAATTTCACGTCCGGCCTGTAGCGCAAAGGCTTTTGCTACTCCACTAAACGATTCCGCCAGGGATTCCAGCTTTTCCAACCGCTTGACGTAGCTCTCTAAGATTTCACGACGAGCGCCCGGCCGCGCAGCGGACACCGCGTCAGCCGCCTGTACCAGCACCGCTTCCAGAGAACGGAATTCCACGTCGAAGTGGTGGCACTCCATGGCATGAATCACCTCCGGCGATTCCCCGAACCTGCGCAACATTTCCACTCCCAACTGGATGTGAGTTCCCTCAATGTCTCGATCAACCGCCTTTCCGATGTCATGTAACAACCCGGCACGCCTGGCGATGATTGAATTAGCGCGACACTCTGCGGCCATAATACCTGCCAGATAAGCGACTTCAATAGAGTGATCCAGCACATTTTGGCCGTAACTGGTACGGTATTTTAGCCGCCCCAACATCTTGATGATTCCGGGATGAAGATCACGCACACCCACTTCAAACGCAGCCGCCTCCCCTTCCTGGATCATGCGGCTTTCCAGTCCAGCGCGAGCCTTTTCCACCACCTCTTCAATCCTCGCTGGATGAATGCGCCCGTCGTTGAGGAGTTCTTCGATGGCCATGCGGGCCACTTCTCGCCGCAGCGGATCAAACCCTGAGAGAATAATTGCCCCTGGAGTATCATCAACGATCAGATCGACACCAGTCGTCTGTTCCAGCGCTCTGATGTTTCTCCCTTCGCGGCCGATGATGCGTCCCTTCATCTCTTCATTCGGAAGATCTACCACCGACACGGTCGACTCCACTGCATGTTCGGCAGCGCAACGCTGGATCGCTTGGACAATGATCTTGCGTGCCTCTCGTTGCGCCACCGCGTGTGCTTCCTCCTCGATCCGCTTGACCATCATCGTGCCATCGCGCATCGCCTCCACTTCGAGATTCCTAAGCAACTGCTTCTTGGCTTCTTCCACTGTCATTCCAGAAACTCGTTCCAAGCTGCGCAGTTCGTTCTCAATCAGCACCTCGCATTTCTGCTGCAAGAGTTCCGCGTTCTTTTCGCATCCGGCGATGGCCCCGGAACGTTGCTCCAATTCTTTTTCTTTTTCAAGAATGGCGCTTTCGCGTTTATTCAGATTCTCTTCCTTTTGCGAAAGACGCCGTTCCGTCGCGCCCAATTCTCTTTTCCCTTCGCGCACCTGACTATCAAATTCCGACCTTAGTGCATAGATTTCTTCTTTCGCCTCTAGGACCTTCTCTTTCCTTAGTTTCTCCGTGTCCACCTGTGCGTCTTGCAGCACTCTTCGCGCCTGGGCTTCTGCTTGCGCAAGTTTACGATTAATAAGTCTCGTTCTAGTTAAATAGAAAGCGGTGATTCCAGCAGCCAGGAGGACGGCGATCGAGATTAATAGGCCTGCCGTGAACATAACAGACTCCAAACAGGAAAGATTCGAGAAAGTTGGCGGGAACTTGCCGGAAAGGGAAGAATGCCCCGCTTCGCCGTGTGGCCGCCTTTATTTGAATCCTGGTTACCAGGTGGGTGTCCCGCTTCGCGCTTTAGGGAATCTCATGGAGATTCACACACCGCGCAGAGACCTGGACTCCCTTTCAAATAAGGAAAGACTCAAATAAACTTCGCCATCACCAACGTCGCAGGGTACACATCGATTATACGGAATTTTTCGACGGGGTCAAGACAGCGCGGTCATTCAACACAGCTCATCTAACAATAGGTCGCACTCGCGCAGTTTCTGCCAGAACCAATCCTCGTTCTCTGTATGCGCTTTTCTTGCTTCAAACAGTTCATCGGCAATATGAAGCGCTGTCAGAAGGGCAACTTTCAGAGTGTCCGCTGAAGGAGTAGTCCCAGCAACCTGCTTCAGCTTCCGATCCACGTAATCCGCGACTTTCCGTATGTACGCCGGATCACCATCACTACGTATGTGGTAGAACTGATTCAAAATCTTGACTTTAGTCAAACCCGCGTCAGAACATTCCATTCTCTATCCCGACGTTCCAGACCGAAGAAGAGAAAGAGTCTTCAAAACCTTCTCCACCTTGTCCCGAACTGATTTCCTTTCTTCTAAAAGTTTAGCAACCTCGTCCTCAGCTCGCGACTGGGTCAAAGCAAGCACCCTCAATCGGGCTTCCAATTCGCCGATCTGAGTACGGAGGTGCGAGTTTTCGTTTTTTAAAGAGTGAAAAAGCTCGACCGATTGCTGTAGTCGCCGTTGCAGAGCCACAAAGGATTCTCGGATCGAATCTTTTTCCGACACGTCACAATAATCGACGCGTATTATATAGGATTTAGGCCAGGTTGTGCCAGAGGTTATATCAGTCAACAGTTACGTGGGATGTCGCACTCCAGAACCCGACGTCAAAGTCCACCAGAAATCGCGGTTTACGAAGTCAGGTCAGAAGGTTGGCATTGGGCAACCCCTTGAGGGCATCCTCGACCACCAGCCGCGCTACGGTATTACCGAGGAATCAGTCCAAATTTTCCTCTCAGCCCCTTCACCATTTGCTCATGCGCCTGCTGAATTTCCGCATCGGTCAAAGTGCGTTCCGAACTTTCAAAGAAGAACCGGATTGTGAGGCTGACCTTGCCAGACGGGAGCTGCTCACTGTCATAAAAATCGATAAGCTCCGCGTACCTGAAGTGTGGCACGCGGTGCTCAAAGAGATATTTCAGGAGCGAGCCGAACGGAATCTCGCGGTCCACCAGAGAGGAGAAGTCCCGAAATACTCCGGGATACCGGCTGATTGGCTGATAGCCAACCGAAGCTGAAGCAACTGCACCCAGTTTTGACAAATCAAATTCCCCCAGAAATAGGGGTTCCTTAAGCTTCAACTGCTCTTGCAGATCCGGATGTAGACAACCCAGGTAGCCAACCGGTTCACCGTTTCTGTGCATCTCGGCAGACTGCGCAGGATTCAAAAAGGAGATTTGAGCAGCGCGCAAGTCTGGTACGCTCAGGGGGGCTCTACGCGCCAATGCTTCAAGTACCCCCTTCATGTAGAAATAGTTCAACGGATCGTCGTGCTGGCTCCAGAACTTTCTTTGCTCCGCGCCCATAGCGACCCAGGCAACGCTTTCCCGCTCCAGCACTTTGCCCGACCGCCGTATAAAGGTTTTTCCAATTTCGAATAGCCGAATGGTCTCCTGACCGTGGTTTTGGTTGTACCGCGCTACCAGAGCCAAATTCGGAACCAAGTGGGTGCGCAGTTGAGACGCCCCCGAGGACAGCGGGTTTTTCAGCGTCACCGGCAATTCCGAGTAGCCGAACGCGGATTCCAAGTCTGGATCCGTGAATGTCCAGTTTAGAGTTTCAGAATACCCTAGAGCACGAAATAGCTCCCCAAGACGAGAGCGCCGCTCAGTCTCCGGCAAAAAACTCCCCTTCTCTTTCCAGGGTGGAAGTGAGCTTGGAATTTTGTCATAGCCATAATGGCGCAGCACATCCTCGATCAAATCCTCTTCCAGACAGATATCAACCCGGTGGCCGGGCACCGTCACCATCCACCCTTGGACATCCTCTTGCAGCCTAAATCCAAGCCGCTCCAGAGTACAGCGCACGAAATTGTCAGGGATCTCGATCACCGAATATGACTTCATTCTCTCTCTTCGCAGTGGCACACAGAGCGCAGACCCTGGACTTGGTAGGATGTCAATGACTGGCGTTGCCACACCGCCGCCGGCCAATTTCAGGATTAACTCCACGCAGCGCTGCAGCGCCGGCACGGTAGCCCCCGGATCCGCTCCTCTTTCAAACCGGTGGGAAGCCTCCGTTCGCATTTGCAAATCTCTCGCCGAACGTCCGATACTGGCCGGATCAAAATATGCGCTTTCGATCAGCAAATTCGTAGTGCTGGAGGATATCTCGGTCCACTCCCCCCCTATGATCCCAGCAAGCGCGACCGGTCGACGAGCATCCGCAATCACCAGCTTTTCCGGATCCAGATCGCGTTCCACTCCGTCTAATGTACGCAGCTTCTCCCCCGGGCGAGCGCGCCGAACAATAATTTCCGGACCCTGAAGCTTATCTAGATCGAAGGCGTGCAGCGGATGTCCCATCTCCATCAGCACATAGTTGGTGATATCTACAATGTTATTGATCGGCCGCTGGCCGATTGCGGAGAGGCGCTTGTTGAGCCACGGCGGGGATTCCTGAATTTTCACTCCACGAATCACCCGGCCGGAATAGCGGCGGCAAAGATCCGCGTCTTCAATAACAATCGAGAAAAATTCACGACCGTCCGGATTTTGCGGTAAAGGTATTTTAAGATCACAATCATATATCGTCGCTACTTCGCGAGCGATGCCAATGTGATTCAGGCAATCCGGACGATTGGACGGAACTTCGATATCCAGAACCGCATCATCTCCCACTGCCTGCGCCGATTCCACAACCAGACCCACCGCGGAAAGCGAGTCGCGCAGTTCTTCCGGCGAGGCGGCAAGATCAATATATTCCCTAAGCCAGAGATAGCTGATTTTCATCAATTAAATTGCCGCAAGAATCTCAAATCGTTTTCAAAAAACAATCGAATGTCATCAATGCCGTATTTCAGTTGTGCCACTCGCTCAATCCCCATGCCCCAGGCAAATCCCGTGTATTTATTGGGATCATATTTTACAAACCGAAAAACATTGGGGTGTACCATGCCCGCTCCCAAGATTTCTATCCAGCCACTCTGCTTGCACATCCTACAAGCGTTCCCCCCGCAAAAAATGCAACTGATATCCACTTCGGCGCCGGGCTCCACAAACTGAAAGTAACCAGGCCGAAACCGCACTCTGATCTCGGATCCGAACGCCTCCCTCAGGAAAAACTCAAGCGTCCCTTTGAGGTCACCCATGGTGATCCCCTCATCTACAACCAATCCCTCAATCTGATGGAACATCGGCGAATGCGTCGCATCCGGGGCATCGCGCCGGAAGACCCTCCCCGGACAAACGATACGCACTGGCGGCTGAAGTTTTTCCATCGCTCGGACCTGCACCGGCGAGGTGTGCGTTCGCAGCAATAAACTTGTTGTGATATAGAACGTGTCCTGATCAGCGCGCGCGGGATGATTCGCCGGTATATTCAGCGCTTCAAAGTTGTAGTAATCCTCCTCAACCTCTGGACCTTCCATCACCATGAAGCCCATCCTCACAAAAATGCGTTCAAACTCCTCCCGGACTTGCTGCAGGGGATGACGCATTCCTAATGGATACTGATAGCCGGGCAACGTGATGTCCACGCGCTGGCGTTCCAGTTGCGCAGCAGTCATCTGCGCTTTCAGCTCGGATAGACGTTGCTCCAGCAGAGCCTCAATCTGCTCCTTCACTTCATTCAACCGCTTTCCTACCTGGGGGCGCTCTTCCGGCGGCAGTCTTCCAATCGATCTCAGCGCGCGAGTCAAGAGTCCTCTTTCACGACTCAAATAACGATCCCGAGCCTGAATCCACTGCTCCAAATTCTTGATCGCTTCAAACTCTCGGCGAAATTCCTGAACCAAGTTTTCAACTTCAAGCATGAAATGAAAGGATCACGACCTGCGAGGGCTGCGTGACAAATAACTGACGAACAGAGGGATGAAAAAAAGACGAATGACGAATTCTTTCAAAATTCGACACTCGACATTAAACATCGTCTTAATGGGCGTTCAGAGCTTTGTTGGCAGTGTCAACCAGGCTCTTGAAAGCAGCCTGATCTGTAGCAGCAATTTCAGCGAGCATCTTCCGATTTAGATTGACACCAGCTTTCCTTAGGCCAAGCATGAACTTGCTGTACGAAAGGTTATGCAACTTAGCCGCGGCGCTAATGCGCACAATCCAAAGCGACCGAAAATCCCTCTTCTTCGTTCTGCGGTGCAGATAAGCAAATTTTAGCGCCCGTTCTACCGCTTCTTTCGCTGAACGGTGTAGCTTGCTCTTAGTTCCCCAATAACCTTTGGCAAGAGAGAGAGTCTTCTTGCGTCTCACTAGTCTCTTGTTTCCACGTCTCACGCGAGGCATCTTGCATGCTCCTTAAAAAGCAGTTTTTCACTCGAAAGGTAAAAGCAGAAAGCGAAAGACTTGATCCCTTTCATCTTCTTGCCTTCCCAAAAACGACTGATTTCATCCGTCCTTGCAAGCGCCGCTGGAGAGCGCGGCTCGCTTACAAACCCAGCATCTCGCAGACGCGCGCCTTGTCTGCCTTGCTCACGAGCTTGCTGGCAGCCAGGTGACGCTTACGCTTGGAGGACTTTTTAGTCAAGATGTGGCGCGCGAAATTACTGCGTCGTAGGATCTTTCCACTGCCGGTGACTTTGAATCGTTTGGCAGCGGCCTTTTTTGTCTTCAGCTTCGGCACGTCTTTTTCCTTTTAAATGTGTTCGTCTCAACCTTATTACTGATGGGTCCGGCAGTGATTCTATGGACTACTTCTTGGGAGCGAGAACGACGATATACTGATTTCCCTCGAGCTTCGGCTCCCGCTCCACTTCGGCATATTGCTGCAAGTCAGTTACTAAACGTTCCAGCATGCGCCTACCGATTTCTGTATGGGCGTTTTCTCGACCACGAAACACGACGGTAGCTTTCGCCTTGTTACCCTCCTCCAAAAACCGAACGATATTGTTCTTCTTAAACTGATAATCATGCTCGTCGGTTCTGGGTCGGAACTTTATTTCCTTTACGTGAATACTCTTTTGGTGCTTTCGGGCATCCGCAGCCTTCTTGCTTTGCTGGTACTGGTACTTACCGAAGTTCATGATACGGCAAACAGGCGGATTGGCACTGGGAGCCACCTCCACGAGATCAAGTCCTCTTTCTTCGGCAATTTCCAGAGCCTTTCGAGGGTCCATAATCCCCAACTGACCTCCGTTTTCATCCACTACTCGGACTTCCCGAGAGCGAATGAGTTCATTCACGCGTATTCGATCCTTGATACAGCCTCCTTCAAATACTCAGGTTCAGCGCGCGTGCCGCGTCCAAATGTTGCACCGAGCGTACCAGATCCTCAATTTTTCGTGGACCTACGTCTCCTCCAGAACGAGTCCGCACGGAAACGGTTCCTGTCTGCACTTCCTTGTCCCCCATAACTAGCATAAATGGAATTTTTTGGAGCTGTGCTTCCCGAATTTTGTAACCCATTTTTTCATTACGACGGTCCATTTCGGTCCGGATCCCGGCATCCGCCAAGAGGGTATGAATGTGATTTGCATATTCGTGATGTTTTTCACTGATAGGAATCAACACTACCTGAACCGGCGCAAGCCAGATAGGAAAAGCCCCTGCATAATGTTCGATTAGGACGCCGAAAAACCGTTCCATGGATCCCAGCAAAGCCCGGTGAATCATGTACACCGTATGTTCCTTTGAATCCGGACCAATGTACGTGATGTTAAAACGGCGGGGAAGAGTGAAATCGAACTGAATCGTGCTGGCCTGCCATTCCCGACCAATTGCATCCACCAGCTTGATATCAATTTTGGGTCCATAAAAGACCGCCTCGCCCTCGATACGATGATATTCCCATTGGCGCTCCGAAAGCGCCCTCATCAAATTGGACTCGGCAAATTCCCACTCCTCTGCTGTACCAGCATAATCCTGGGGCCGGCGGGGATCACGGACGGAGAGATCAACCCTATATTTTTCAAAACCAAAAGTCTTAAGCACAAATTCCGCCAGATCCATCACCTCAACAACCTGCCGATAAACCTGTTCTGGAGTGCAGAAAATATGCGCGTCGTCTTGCGTAAAGCCGCGTACGCGGAGCATCCCATGAAGCGTCCCAGATCTTTCATAGCGATAGACGGTTCCAAACTCTGCGTAGCGTATCGGCAGGTCTCGATAACTATGCATGGTCGACTTGTAGATTAAGATATGGCCCGGACAATTCATCGGTTTAAGCACATACTCTTCGTCCTCTACCTGGAACGTGTACATGTTCTGCCGATAATAATCGTAATGGCCAGAGGTTCTCCATAGATCCCCCTTGGCGATATGGGGAATTACCACATACTGGTAACCTCGGCGCTCGTGCTCTCGGCGCAAAAAATCCTCGATGATGGCCCGCACTCTAGCCCCTTTCGGGTGCCAAAAAATCAATCCAGGCGCCGCATGATCCTGAACGCTGAATAAGTCGAGTTCGCGTCCCAGCTTCCTGTGATCGCGCCGCCGGGACTCTTCCAGCCGCTGCAAGTAGGCATCTAACTCTTGCTGGGTGAAGAATGCCGTTCCATAGATGCGTTGCATTTGTTCTCGCTTCTCATCACCCTTCCAGTACGCCCCAGCTACGCTCAACAACTTAAACGGACCGATTTGAGAAGTGTTCCTCAGATGCGGACCCATGCAGAAATCAACAAACTTTCCCAACCGATAAATGGATAGCGTTTGATCCGCGCGTTCCTGAATTAGCTCTACCTTAAGCCCCTCTCCCATTTTGCTGAACATCTCCACTGCCTCGTCGATGGGGGTCAGGGACGGCCGGTACTCCAGGTTCTGCCGAGCATACTCTGCCATCTTCTCTTCAATGCGAGCCAGATCCCCCGCAGCGAAGGGTTCGGCTCGCTCAAAATCATAGAAGAAGCCTTCACTGGTGGGAGGTCCAATTCCGAGATGGACTTCTGGAAAAAGGTCGGCCACGGCTAGCGCCATCAGATGAGAAGTACTGTGGCGCAACACTTCCAGCCGCTGCTCGTAGTCGGTTAGCTCTCCGGTTCTTCCGTCGCGATAAATAATTTCCATTAATTCTTTTTGATTTCGGGCTTGCCCTATCTCAAAACGCTCCTGCTGGAAACCCAAAATCAAAATCGGATCTTGGGTGGTAGGTGCGAGCGGATTTGAACCGCTGACCCCTTCCGTGTCAAGGAAGTGCTCTCCCCCTGAGCTACGCACCTGCATCACCAAACCCACACAGAGAAAACATCGACGTTAACAGATCGTTCGCCGAGGTGTCAACGATCCGAGACGCACGCCCGCACGCCAATTTGATCGCTCACGCAAGATGCCACCACCGGCAATTCATCCAGCGCGAGCGCCAGTCAACGCAGCAGCCACGTCGGATCACAGACTCCAAGGGAAAAATAAACAAGCCACAATAAAAAAAGCCCCGCGTACCGCAGGGCCTTTTCACATCCAGTCCTTGCGCCCAGCTATCGGTTAACCGTCTCCTTCAACTGTTTACCGGGTATGAAACGCGCCACCTTTCTTGCCGCAATTTTGATGGGCTTGCCAGTTTGAGGGTTACGGCCCATGCGCGCCTTGCGCCTGCTAGTTGCAAATGTTCCAAACCCCACAATTGTCACTTTCTTTCCGCCCTTCAAGGTTTTGGTTACATTATCGATAAAAGAGTTGAGAGCATCGCTTGCCTGAGATCGGGTGATTTTTGCGTCGCTAGCGATCTTTGCAGTGAGATCACCTTTATTCATTGAACTCCTCCTTTAAGATTAACAGTAAAGTTGCACTGACGACTGACGGCTTTATAGCAGAGCGCTATTTAAAAAGCAACGAATTTTCCACTTTTTTACAACTGTAACCTCTTTAAATTCATAGGATTGTACTACACAGTCTTCCACAACTTAGACGGGGCCTTCGTTTTCGCCCAAAGGCTCGCCTGGTGCGCGTTTCAGGCTGCCTTCTTCAGCGAGCTCCTGAGATATTCAACTGCTCTTCGTAGCTGCAGTTTGTCGACTTCTGCTAACAACTCGTTGTATTGTTCATCGCTGGTAAGATTCGGATTTTGGTAGTAGAAATTAGTCGCAAAGCCATCGTCAGGAACCTTCTCATCGGGCTGAACGCCTGCCTTTTTAGCATTCTCGCTTTGGATCGCGTTTCCCGAAGGGGCGCAGAACAATTCTGTAGTAAGAATCAATAACGCTCCGTCTTCCAGCTCTAATGTTTGCTGTAACGACGCTGCGCCTGCCGTTTTTTCCCCTATGATTCGGGCTCGATCGTTTTCCTTGAGGGCGGCCGCCAACACCTCTGCGGCACCACTGGTTCCCGCGGAAGTTAGAATGACCAGGGGAATCGTCCTGTCGGAAGGATCGTCCGTGGAGATGAAATCCTTAATTTTTTGTCTGCGATCCTTCAGCGAACCTATCTGTTTGCCGCCGGGGAGAAATAGGTCCGCAATCTTTGTCGCCTCATCGTAGTCACCCGTGGCGGTGCCGCGCAGGTCCATTACCAATCCCGAAAGCCTGCCGCTGGACAGCATACGCAATTTAGAGAATACCTGTTGGACGACGCCCACAGGAAATGCAGGAATTCTAAGATAGCCGATATCCGGCTCAAGCATCCTTGCCTGTACCGCAGGCGACTCCAAAACACGACGCGTAACTGATATCTTGATTGGGTCCGTATTGCGAGAACGAATCACCACCAGCTCCACGGGGGTTTCTTCCGGGCCATACAGCAAGCTCTCAATTTCCACCAGGCTTAAGTCGCTAGTGAGTTTTCCATCGATACTTTCAATCAGGTCTCCGCTCTTCAATCCGGCAGTTCCTGCCGGGCTGGCATCCCATGTTGCCACCACATAGGCATACCCATATCGCTTCGCCAGGACCGCGCCAACCCCGGCCCTGAATCTTTCATTGCGGTCCTTCAACTTCGCAGCCGCGGCTGTCGGCACGTAGCTGCAATTAGGGTCCAAAGCGTCAATCAATCCTTGTAAAGCTCCAGCCAGGGTTTTGTCCATGTCTGGAGCATCCACATAGTCGGATTGGACCTTACTTAGCACATCCGAAAAAACACGGAGTTCCCTCAGGGTTCTTACCTGACTGTCCCCACCGGTTCCGAGAATGCCCCCCACGACCGCGTAGGCAACGAAAAGTGCGGAAACACAAAGTATCAAGAGTCTTCCTTTTGAACGCATACCGCCTCTATATTTTACAATCCTTTCTAATTATAAATCCAAATCCAGAAATCGCGCTCATCATCTGCGTCGATTTGCGCCTGCCAATTTTTCCCGCTGATAGCGTGCGACGGCGCGAACGTGCGTGCCCAGACTTTCGCTGAACACGTGGTGGTCGTCATTTTCCGAGACAAAATAAATGTACCGACTCTGAGCTGGGTGTAGAGCCGCATCCAGCGCTCTCATGCCCGGATTGGCGATGGGGCCGGGTGGCAACCCCGGATATTTATAAGTGTTATACGGAGAATCTAGCCCGAGATCGCTCCGATTTATGACACCATCCCAACGCTGAACGAGGCGGGCAGCATAAATCACGGTTGGATCGCACTCCAGCAACATACCCCGTTTCAGCCGGTTGTGGTACACAGAAGAGACCAAAAAACGTTCTTGGTCGGCCGCCGTCTCCTTCTCAATCAGGCTAGCCAGGGTGACCACTTGGCGCACGGTCATTCCCATCTCACTTGCGCGTCGGAGATGCGAGGCATCGAAACGTTGCCGGAAGTTCTTCACCATTTGGTCTAAAATGCTCTGGGGACTTGTCCCGCGACCTAACAGATACGTTTCCGGGAAAAGGTACCCTTCTAGATCTTGCGCGTGCGAATCCAAATCTCGGATCGTTTGAACGTCTCCAAAAGCCTGGTCGAATTCCTCTTCCGGCCCAAACCCCTGCTGCAAGAAAATCTGCTTAGCGTCCTGAAAAACGAGCCCCTCTGGAATGGTAACTTTGTGAAAAAAAATTTCTCCGCGGTATAACTTTTCCGCCACTTCCACCATCGATGTCAGTTTAGCAAAACGGTATTCTCCTGCTTTGATGACACGGGATTTTTGTGTCAGCAGATACAAGTAAAACAGAGGGGCAGACGAGATTACACCATGACCCTGCAGGCGGTAGGCAATCATTCTTGTGCTGTCACCGCGATTTATGTCCACAAATTTATCTGGCCCTGGATATCCTTTGTAAGGTTTCTTAAGCTCCCAGATCACCAAGACAACGCAGGCGCCCACCATCAACGACATGGCCAACAGAAAAACCACGCTAACGGTTCTGCTCAAATCGGTCCCTCCTCGAGATAACGCTGCAGTATCACTGCGGCTGCAAATTCATCCCGCCGCAGATTCCGCTCCTTTATCCCCAAACCTGCTTCCACCATGCGCTGCTCCGCCTCACGGCTGGAGAGCCGCTCATCCACTTTATAAACAGGAACTCCCAGAGTTCGCAACGACTGAATCACTCGCTCTACCCGCTTAGCTTGAGAACCCACCGTGCCATCCATATTCCGTGGGAGACCAACCACCAGAATATCCGCTTCACCCTCCCTGACCAGTCGCTGCAGCGCCTCCAGATCTTTCTTGAGCGACGTCCGCACAATCCTCCGGCACGGTCTGGAGATCGTCCCCGTTGGATCGCTCATTGCGACTCCGATATTTTTCTCTCCGATATCCAATGCGACCACTCTCATAGGTTCATTGTAGCCTATCCGCCCCCGAACTGATTGCATGCGGGTGAGACTTTCAAAGTTCATGCGGTTGAAAATTGTCCTGCACGGAGGTAACATCGCACTGAACTCCTGATGGGAGCCGGTTGTGCAGATTACAATCATTGGAGTGTTCACAGGTTGGCTATGTTTTTCAGCACCGCTGTCAGCCGCACAGGAGCCGGCGCCCGACGCGTTGAAGGTGGTTGTAGAATTTAGAACAGTTCTACAGGCCATCCAGGCTGTGCTGGTCGAACAACCGCCCAACGGTATGGCACTCCGACTTGTTGAGCCGCGGCCAAACACCGGGGTTATCACGACTGATCTCCATGAATATACCTCCGGTACATTGGCCAAGGATCATCTGACAAAGATCGCCGTGAGACCTGACCTGAGCGATGGCACTTGGGAGAAAGTGCGCTATAAACTACAGGTCAGAATTGAACCAATTGAGAAGAAAGAAACTCTGGTACTGGCCGATGCCTTCATCGAGGCCTTAAAGCGCAGTTTCACTGGAAAGGAAGAATGGGTGACGGTTCCTTCCAATGGAAGCCTGGAAGAAACCTTCTTCCTCCGCCTCGGGCGACGGCTTTTCGGACCGCAGTTCTCGTTACAGACTCGCAAGAAAGATTTTTGGCAGAGAGATCCCCGCTACGTCCCCAACCAGTCGGAAACCAACCCCGGCACCGTGGCCCAACCAGACACCAAGCGCTGGTGACGTCGACGCCCCGCGCGTGGAATCCCCAATCAGTCGGTGATTGTAAAGCGCCGCCTGTTGACGATGGATCCTGCTAAGATAAAAAGGCAATGAGAGACTATCCGCTACTTCGCTTGCTGCCATACCTGAAAAAGTACCACGCTCGGATCTTCTGGGGCGTCGTGATGGTATTAGGTACAAACGTCTTTGCCTTGGTCAGTCCCTGGATACTAAAAGAAACCATCGACATGTTCCGCCACCCATTTAATCGTTCGATGCTGTTAACGTATGCCGCATTAATCATCGCAGCGGCACTTGCCGAAGGAACTTTCCGGTACGCCATGCGCCGAATTCTCATTGGCGTTTCGCGCGACGTGGAGTACGACCTGCGTAACGATCTTTTTGCGCACCTGCAGTTGCTGCCTGCTTCCTTCTATCAAAAACACGCTACGGGCGACATCATGTCTCGCGCGACCAACGACCTCTCTGCGGTCCGGACGGTGCTTGGCCCCGGGATCATGTATTCGATCAACACCATCGCGATCAGCATCATGGCTACTGTGTTGCTGTTTAAGATTAGTATTTCGCTGACCCTCCTGGCTTTTCTTCCCCTAATAGTGGTTTCCTGTGCGGTAAAAAAATTCGGTGCCATCGTGCACACCAAGTTCGAAAGGATCCAGGAACAGCTCTCCCGAATCAGCACCCAAGTCCAGGAATCGCTGTCGGGCATTCGTGTCGTACGCGCCTACAATGGAGAACAAGCGTTTATTCGCCAATTTGACGAGGCCAATCAGGAATACTTCCGCCGGAATCTCTCGCTCATTCGGACTTCAGCCTTGCTTCACCCTTTCAATGCGCTGTTCATGGGAACAAGCTCGGTGCTACTTCTTTGGTATGGCGGCCGACAAGTGATTCAGGATCGTATCACTTTAGGGGAGTTCGTTGCCTTCATCTCCTACTTGGCGATGCTCATCTGGCCCACCATTGCCCTAGGCTGGGTGGTGAATATATTCCAGCGCGGTGCTGCCTCAATGGGTCGAATCAACCAATTGCTAGACGCTCCTCCGGAGATCTCCGATCACAGCATCCGTAGCCCCGTTTCGATCCACGGCCGAATCGAGGTACGCGAATTGAACTTTTCCTACAATGGGATTCCGGTACTTCACGATATTTCTTTCAGCGTCTCACCCGGCTCCAGAGTCGCCATTGTGGGTCGCACCGGATCTGGCAAGACAACATTGGTACAGCTTCTGGGGCGCCTTTATCCGGTTCCCGATGGCGCCATCCTTATCGACGGCGTCGACATCAACAAGATACCGCTGAAGCAACTGCGCAAGTGCATCGGTTTCGTGCCCCAAGACACTTTTCTTTTCTCTGAGAGCATCCGAGACAACATTGCGTTCGGAGACATCGATGGAAGTGCGCAACGGGTCCAGGAGGCGGCACGTGTTGCGGGGCTGGAACAGGATATTGAAACATTTCCTCACCGGTATGACACCCTCGTAGGGGAGCGTGGCATCACTCTGTCGGGAGGCCAGAAGCAACGTACTACCATCGCGCGCGCGCTTTTTGTGCAACCGCGCATCCTGGTACTGGACGACTCACTTTCCAGTGTCGATACTTACACCGAGGAGAAGATCCTCACCCGCCTGGCAGATGCTGCCAGGGGATGCACAACGCTTCTGGTATCCCACCGCATTTCCACGGTCCAGAACTCCGACCAAATTCTCGTGCTCGACCAGGGGCGTATTCTAGAACGCGGCACCCATCAAGAACTGCTGCGCCGTGGAGGCATTTACGCAGATATGTTTGAAAAACAGTTACTGCAGGAAGAACTGGACGTAGATCAATGAACCCACATGAGGACGAGATTCTCGGAAAAGCTTACGACAGCAGACTGGCCCGGCGTCTCCTGACTTATCTGAAGCCATACCGCCGCATCGCCGGCGCCGCAGTCCTGTTGACGCTGGCAGCCTCGGCAGTCCAGCTCGTGGGTCCTTACCTGACAAAGATCGCGATTGACAGCTATATCTTGCGCAGAGACCTAAGCGGCCTCAATATTCTTGCTCTATTGTTCATCGCGTTCCTGCTGCTGCAGTTCGTTCTTGCCTATGTCCAAAACTACATGATGAACTGGATGGGACAAAAGATCATGTACGACCTGCGCATGGAGATTTACTGCCATTTGCAGCGGCTTGAAATTGCATTTTTTGACCGTAATCCCGTGGGCCGGCTGATGACGCGCATCACCTCGGATGTAGACGTCTTAAATGATCTGTTCGCATCCGGTGTGATCACGATTTTTGGCGACATCTTCACGTTGGCAGGCATCGTGGTGGTGATCTTTGCGATGAATTCGAAATTGGCGCTGGTTACCTTCTCGGTGATACCATTCTTGTTTCTCGCAACCGTTCTTTTCAAAATCAAGGTACGGCAGTCTTACCGCCGCGTTCGCACCGCGATCGCGCGCATTAACGCGTTTCTCCAGGAGAACATCACTGGCATGTCGGTCACTCAATTGTTTGTCCAGGAAAAGCGAAAGTTTACCCAGTTTGATGGGCGAAACGAGGAGCACCGCGCGGCCAACCAGCAGTCCATCTTTTACTACGCTGTTTTCTACCCGCTGGCGGAGCTGATTGGAGCGGTGGCAATTGCCCTGATTATTTGGTATGGCGGAAGCGAGGTTCTCTCTGGCTCAATTACCATCGGTACTCTGGTTGCTTTTATCCAGTATTCAGACCGCTTTTACAAACCCATCAGCGATCTGAGCGAGAAATTCAACACTCTGCAAGGCGCCATGGCTTCATCGGAGCGGATTTTCAAGCTCTTGGACACGCCGGTACGGCTGCTTAATCCCGCCAGTGCACGCTTGCCAAAGGCGGTACGCGGCGCGATTGAATTCCGAGATGTGAGTTTTCAGTACAAGGAAAACGAGCCGGTATTAAAGCACGTCTCTTTCAGTCTCTCTGCGGGAGAGAAGATCGCAATCGTAGGGGCAACCGGTTCAGGAAAATCCACGATCATTAACCTGTTGAACCGCTTCTACGATGTCACGGAAGGCAGTATCTTCATCGATGGCATCGATGTACGTGACATGCCGCTGGATCTGTTACGACGCAGCATTGGAATTGTGTTGCAGGATGTGTTTTTATTCTCCGGAACCATCGCGGAGAACATTCACCTGCACAATCCAGAGATCGGCGAGAGCCAAATAGAGTGCGCCGCTAGGATCGTGAACGCAGACCGGATCATTGAAAAATGTTCCGACCACTTCCAGCACCGACTCAACGAGCGGGGCAGTTCCCTCTCCGCAGGCGAGCGCCAGTTGCTTTCTTTTGCCCGGTGCCTAGCCTACAATCCTGCCATTCTGGTGTTAGATGAGGCCACTTCCAACATCGACACCGAAACTGAAATTCTCATTCGCGATGGGCTGAACAAGCTGATGCGGGACCGGACCGCCATCATCATTGCACATCGGCTTTCCACAATCCAAAACTGTGATCGAATCATCGTCTTGCACCGAGGAGAAATACGGGAGATTGGTTCCCACCAGGATTTGCTAAAGCGCCGCGGAATTTACTACAAGCTTTATCAGCTACAGTATAAAGAACAGTTGGGAGCTACCGGAACCAATGGGAGCTAGATAATCGCCGGTCGCGCACAGATGTAATCCTATCACCCAGAACTCAACATGCTTGGTTGCGCAATTCCGGACTCCTAGCGCGCCCCCCTACAAAAAAGCACGACCGGAATCGTTTTCAACAGAATTTTCAGGTCGAGTAACAGCGACCAGTTGTCAATGTATTTCAGGTCAAGCGTCATCCACTGCTGGAAGTCGATTTCATTCCTGCCCGAAACCTGCCACAGACAGGTAATACCTGGCTTGACGCTCAACCGCCGTCGCTGAGCGGGAGTATACTCGGCTACTTCTTGCGGCAGCGGCGCCCGAGGTCCCACCAGACTCATCTCGCCTTTCAAAACGTTCCACAATTGTGGCAATTCGTCAATGCTGGTCCTTCGCAAGAGTTTCCCAAATGGCGTTACTCGCGGATCGTGCCGCATCTTGAACACGGGGCCGTCCATTTCGTTAAGGTGGCGGATCTCCCACAGAATGTCTTCCGCTCCCTCCACCATAGACCGGAATTTGACAAGTGTGAACAGCCGACCATACAGACCGCAACGGCGCTGTCGATACAAGATCGGTCCGGGGCTGGTCAGTTTGACAAGAATGCCGGTGATCACCATCAGCGGTAAACATAGGACCATCAACGCTCCGGCCAACGAAAAATCGAGTAGCCGTTTTACCAGCAACGCCAAATGGTGGTCCGGGACCATCGAAAAAGTAACTACCGGGATACCGTCCAGAAACCCCATGGAAACTCTCGAAGCTGTCTCGGGAAAGAAGTTCAATACCAGGCGCGTACTAATACCCTGCTCCTCGCACAAACGGACGGCGGTATCGAAATTTTCCAGATCCTTTTTGTCGGAGCCTGCAAAGATCACCTCATCGACAATTTGTGAGTCCAAAATGTTCGCTAGCTCCGAGAAGTTGCCGAGCACCCCGAGCTGATAACTGTCGGAACTGCCGTCCCTTTTCACATAGCCGAGTAGACGCATTCCCCATTCCGGAAAATTCCGTAGCTTTTGGCCAATCTCCTGGGCTTTGGCGTCCGTGCCCACAATAAGCACATTCTTCATCCCCAGTTGCCTAAAACGGCGACGGTGCAAAGCCCAGCGCATCATGAGGCGAGCGGCGACCAGACCAAGCGCATTAAAGGCTAAGAACAAAAAGATCAACGGCCTGCTGAGGTCCAGTTTCAAGGTAAAGGCAAGAAAACCAATCAACAAAGTCACAGCAGTCGCAAAGTGGAAGATTTTCTGTACCTGCCGTTTCAACCCGTCGTGCGGAAGCGCCCGGTACTGCTGCGTGGAGTAAAGCAGGATCGCCCAGAAAGGAAGAATCAGGAAGAAGTAGAGCAAGTACTGCCAGACAGGGAGAAGCCGTGCATTGAAACCGATGTCCAGTGACTCAGGGAGGAATACTGGCAGATTACGGCGAATCGTATAAGCGACAAAGACACTGATCAGCGAACAGAAGAGATCAATAATGAAAAGCTCAATTGCATACCGCTGAATTTGCTTGTGCATAGATTCCCGGGCAGGATCGACCCGCTCCGGTCACCGCGGAAAACCGGAGCCTGCCAATCCAACTTCACGGCTAAAAGTACCCATAAGTTTAAAGCTTTTGATCGAAAACTACAAAGGAAGGATCCGTTTCAACTCCCCTCCTCGTCCTAGTGGTTGGCGACATACAACTTACAAAGCAGCCTAGACTCTGAACCACCGATTTAGTACGCTCTAGATGAATTCAGGGAGATCCACATGGCATTGAACGTTCTCCTGATGCTACCAATCCGGGAGGGAAATAATTACCAGGTTTCCCCCGATCTTGGCATTCTCTATTTGGGAACAGCTTTGCGGGCGCGGGGATTCAACATGACCCTGCTCGATTGTCCCAAAGAGAATTTCACTTTCAGGGACTTTAGAGCATTCCTACGGGAGGGAAATTTTGACGTGGTCGGTTGTCGCTGCTATAGCCGCGACCACAATTACGTCAATCATCACCTAAATATCGTCAAACAGGTGAACCCCCACACGTTGACACTGGTTGGAGGACCGCATCCTTCAGCGCTGCCCGAGGTTGTACTCCAATCAATGGCCAGCCTGGATTTTGCCTGGAAAGCGGAAGCGGAAGAGGGCCTTCCACAACTCTTGTCGCTTTACAGCGAATATGGCAGCAAGATACCGGAGGGTCAACTGAAGAACATTCCCGGATTGGTGTGGAAGGATGAGGAAACCGGCAATATCGTTGTAAATCCCAACAACTTCGGAGTGGACCTTAACAGCTTTGGGATCCCGGCTTGGGAACTTTTACGGCCAGAAACCTATCCTGGGTTCATCTGGGACGAATATTATCCAATCTACACGACCCGAGGCTGTCCCTATCCTTGTACGTACTGCAACGCTCCCAACTTGTCTGGAAAGAGACTACGTCACCGCTCCGTGGAACATGTGATCGAAGAGCTCATCTTGCTCAAACGAAATTACCAAATAAGGCGTTTCAGCATTATTGACGACGAGTTCACGATGGATCGCAGATATGCAACCCGTCTCTGTGAGGCGATGATCGACGCCAATCTGAATTTAAAGTGGGACTGCCCAAACGGCGTGCGACTCGACTCACTGTATCCAGATTTACTTCGGCTGATGGAAGCTGCAGGTTGCGAGGCACTAGCCGTGGGGATCGAATCCGGGAATGACCGAATCCAAAGCTTGATTAGAAAGAAGGTCACCGTGGCAAAAATCCGAGACAGAGCGGAGATGATCGCCCATTGCAGCAAGATCAAGATCACCGGTTACTTTATGATCGGGTTTTTAGACGAAACAAAAGAGGAAATCCGAGACACCATCAAACTCGCTTTAAGCCTTCCTTTGGTACGGGCCAACTTCAACATTGTGATACCCGTCCCTGGAACGGCAATTTTCGAGGAGGCGATCCGACAAGGAAAACTGAAGCTTGAAGAAATCAACTGGGACAATTGCGCCAGTGACAAGATTGCTTTCGAGCGCGATCACATTGCCGGCGAGCAACTTGTGAGGCTGCAGAGCCATGCGTTGCTGCGATTTTACGGAAGGCCCCGCATCCTCTGGTCCCTTGCCAAGGATAGCGCGCGAAATCCCGAAGTTATTCGCGCGAGCCTACGAAAGCTGAAAATGATTTTCGCGAGAAATGACCATTCCTTTACGCCGCTGTATCTACGAGAAGCCCTTCCTTAATCAGCTACAACGCGCCAACGATCCTGCATTTTTACTTCCCGCTCTGCAGACCAGGTCCCGCACATATCCCCGGACTTTTTATAATTACTCGATCCGCCTGTCCACGTTGGCGCATGCGCGCGTCCCACCCCTCACAACGCCCAAGAAATACCAGGAAGCGAGAACTCAGCAAGAAGCAGTCAGACGCTGTCATCGTGCGGTCAAGCTGCGCGAGCCGAAGTTCAAAAATCATGCAACTGGACAGGGCTAAATTTATGCCGCTGCCGCGCTGAGATTCGTCTGAAGCCGGTAAGTGCCCCAGGCGACATTAAATTCTGCGCCTTTACCACTTTTCTTTAAAGCGATCTTAAGAACGTCGATGGAACTCTTCTCCGTGGCAAACTGCAGTGGAGCTTCCAACACCACGCTGCCCGGATCGAACCGGGGAGTGAGACTGCTGCAGATTAGAAGAACCCAGTTCTTATTTTCGTCCGGGCGGGCAAAGATCGTGTATCTGCCAACCGGAAGCGTCTTGCCACCGAAAGTGAGCGCCACGGATGTTTCCAGTATCGTGGCCTCGTTCATTCCCATACGCCACGGCACGCCGGGCTTGATCATCTCGTCCAGGTTGCGACCATTCAGGTTTGGGGTTCCGTAGTCAATCGTGATCTTCCCTTTGCCCAGGTCGATGCTGGCCAGATCCCGGCCGGGAGCATGCGCGGCAACCCAGAACCACGTCCCAAAACAAATCACAAAAGCTGTCCAAACTCGTTTCATAACGCCTCCTCTCTCAGAATCTCAATTTGATGGGTGTAACTTAGTCCTGACTGGTGATACCCGTCAAGGGGGGATTTCTTACCCACACCTCCAGTTTTGAAAGCGCGTGTCAAGTTTCTTGTGCTTGGCCAGCGTCACCTGCATCCGGTTCTTCAATCTCCCCACCACTGGTCAGAAACATCCACCCCGTGGTGTCCGGAGAACACGCCGCCGACTTCACCCATCCCAACATGGAAAGTCGGCGGCAGGCCAGAAGGGCCGCCATTCAGTAAGCTCGACCGTCAGGTCGGAATAAAGGAGGTATTCACCTTCAGGGATCGCCGAAGGCGTGGCACTCCTACCATTTCTCTCGCAAATGGCCCGCATGCCAAATTGTGTCACCATGGCTGGCAAATAGGTCTCGGTCCATCTCCATCTTGGATGGGTACCAAGGAAGCAGCCAACTGCTGGCTCGAACATGGGAAGAGGACTCAAGGCTTTCACAAGGATCGGCGCCTAGATGCCGCGCACAAAAAGTGGGATGGGATCCACAATTTTCAGCGGCCGTTCCGACCAAAACGCTTCGCCGTACTGCACGCCAATCAACGCCCCGTAATAACGGTGTACCGCCTCCAATTGATGGATAAACTGCGAGTGGCTTAAATACGTTTGTGGCTCAGTGGACGTCGGATCATGAAATTGCGATCGGTACGCCTCCAAGGAACGACGCCCCGCCCAGTAGAACGCGCTGACATCGATGATGAAAGAGGGAAAGATATAACGCGGCAAATTAAAGAAGATCACCGCCTCAGGACGATGGCGTTCTTGTCCAGTATTGATCTTAGAGAGGCCCGAAAGGTAGACGGCATGCTGCACCAATTGGCTACAGGCACGGTGGTCAGGGTGGCCGGAATTGTCCTCGGGGTGATGGGTGAAAACCAGGGACGGGCGGTATTCGCGGAGTGCCCGAATCACGGCCAGCCGACTCTGAGGATCGTCGCTGACGGCGCCGTCCGGGAGTCGCAAGTTGTCACGCGCAGCCAGCCTTAAAACTTCTGCCGCCTGCGACGCTTCCCGGGCGCGAAGTTCGGCGTTGCCACGGCTTCCCAACTCACCTTGGGTTAGGTCTACGACCGCGGCTTTCTTTCCTTGGGCTACAAAAACCAGCAGAGATCCTGCCATTGCAATCTCCACGTCGTCTGGGTGGGCGCCAATCGCCAGAATGTTCACGTTCATGGAACCATTACCACGTGGGAAACCTTCTCACACGGAGAAACGGAAAACAAACTCTCCAGCAGAGCCGGCCCATATCGCGCGTAAAAACTCAAAAAGTTGATTTTCCGCTCCTGAAGCACACCTCCGGGATAAACCAGGTTGTGCAAATAATTTGCCTGGGATTTGAGCAGCCGGTCCTTTTCAGCCGCCAGGCGCAGCATTTTCTTTCGTATCTTGTTCAACTGGTAGTCGATCTTTTTCCGCGAGGTCTGCAGCGCGATTGCGATGGTGGGATCGACACGAGTGGCCAGCCCAAGCAGTGAATCTAGTTCTTTCTTGGCGTTTTGATCGTGCTGGTTCCAAGCTTCGAAAATCGCCGGATCCAGCCTATGCAACACGATCTTCTCTTCCAATTCCTCGAGGCGACAAAAAAGATCCGTAACTTGCAGCCGATTCCGCCCTAAATAGCGGCAGGCCCTGGGATCCAGTAAGATGACGCTTAAACGAGGTTCAATCACGGGTACCCAACCAAAAACTCCCGTCAGCGCCTGCACCTGGGCAAAATATGAGATTTCCGCCGGCCCGCCCACATAGATCGCGGAAGGAAGGATCGCATCCTGAATCACCGGACGGAGAAGCACCGACGGACTGAAGCAAGAGGGGTGCTGCGTGATTTCTTCAACCAACTCCTTCGTGGTCCAACTCCGGTCGCCCGCTCTAAACCGTCCCTTAAAATTGCGAATCGCACGTCGACCGCTGGAGTCCACGTAAAATAGCAGTGTATAGTCTCGCGCCCAATGTACCTGAGGTTGAAAGCCCGCTGAGCGGAGTTCGTTGGCGCGCGACTCTAAAAGCTCCTGTACTCGTCCGGTCTGCTCTATCGCCTGTACATAATATTTTGAAGAAAGTCTTCGAACCGCTGGATCGCTGGCGTCCAGTAAGACTAGGCCGTACTTTCCCAAGACCCTGGCCAACAACCGCGCAAAGGCTTCCGACATGCTGTAAGGACCGCGATACGATTCATGTATCCACTCCAGGACCTGCCGACCATATTCTGCTTCCTGCAAGGATTCCGCCAAGCGCTGAAAGAGATTTCCCTGCTCGCCGACATTTCGCTGCGCTGCCGGCAACGGAGCCCTCTCCACATCTTGCAGCCGCAAATCGAACAACCTTGCGTCACGGTCAATGAATGTGGTTTGACGGATCTCTTCGAAGTCATGATCCTCAGAAGCAACCCAGAAAAGAGGCACCGTGGGAAAACCTTCTTCACTTAGTTTTCTAGCCAGAAGAATCGCGGTAATTGCTTTATAAAAAGACAGCGCCGGTCCTCCAAAGAGCCCGGCCTGCTGCCCAGTGATCACTGCCAGGACTCCTTCTTGCGAAAGCTTCTGCACATTGGATAGAGCGACAGCAGCATTCCCGACGCCTACGTTGAAATCCTGCAGCGCAGTGCAAATTTCATCTCGAGGGAACTGCATGTTTTGACGATATCTCGCCAACTCCCCGATTGCAGAGCACCCACGATGATACGAGTTATAGAACTGCCGTACCGAATCCAGACGGAGAAACTCCAGGAATAGCTTTGGCCGCCCCGGAATTTGGGAGTGGTTTAGTGCAAAACTCTTCATGAATGCTGCCGCAATCCTAAAGGTGGAAAAATTCCATCAAGGTTCATCGCCTAAATTTAAGGGTGCGGGGCACACAGGTCAAAAAAAATCTTTCGCAAGTTTTCAAGCGTGCCAGTTACGTGCATTGAAAACCAAAAACTTTCCCAAGGAGGAACCATGAAACACGTAATCCGTTATCTTGCAATCGCGGTGGTATTGTCATTGACAGTTGCCGCCGCCATTCCTGCGCTGCACGCGCAGAAGGCGCCTGCTTCGGGCACCGCCAAAATAAGTATTAATACAGCCGGGGCCGATCAATTGGCGATCTTGCCCGGCGTTGGGCCCGCCACAGCACAAAGAATTGTAGAATTTCGCGCCAAAAACGGACCGTTCAAACGGCTCGAAGACCTGATGGGGGTCAAGGGAATGGGTGAAAAGAAGTTTCTCAAGCTCAAAGACCAGATTTCACTTTAGGTACCGAATACCGCCAGCCTGCGGGAAATATTCTCCCGCAGGCTCACCCAAGACGCTTCACATCTTCCGAGCTGGCCAGATCAGATTCTCGAAAACTCGATTTGTCTCCTTGTGTCGCCCAAATCCTTAATTACAACTTTCCAGCCGGTTTCTGGTTCGTGCGGTAATTTTTCCGCCCATTCCACCACCACGACGGCTTTTTCAGCGAAAATTTCTTCCAACCCGATCGTCTCCAGATCCCGCAGTGTTTCGATGCGGTACAGATCGACATGATAGATGGGAAGGCGGCCGGGGTAAAAATTTACCAGGGTAAAAGATGGACTTCGAACCAGACCTTCATCCGCTACGCCCAGTCCCAATGCCAATCCGCGCGCAAACATAGTTTTGCCCGAGCCTAGTTCCCCGTACAAAAGTACGACCCAGGGACCCTCGAGCGCCTCGCCAAAACTCCGGGCCAATTGCAGTGTCTCTTCTTCTGATGCAGTAATGACCTTTTGTTGATTCCATCCACTCGTCATTTCAGGCATCAGGGACGCCGTGTTAAAACTTCTGGAAGAAAATCGACGATATCTCCCGCCATTAACGACTCCTGGCCCATTTGAGACATCGCGCAATCCCCGGCCTCTCCATGCAGATAAACTGCTGCCGCAACCGCATCATGGAGCGACGCAGTTGGCCTGCGCAGATTTCGCGCCACGAATGCAGCAATAATGCCGGTCAGTACGTCACCACTTCCAGCCGTGGCCATCCCCGGGTTTCCTGTCGGGTTCACCCAGATGTCCCCGCTCGGATCACTCACCAGAGTTCGAAAGCCTTTCAGTACAAGCTCACAACCATGTTGCGTTGCAAACTGAGACACTAAAGCAATCCGATCCGCAAAAACCTCTTCTGGGATCTTCTTCACCAGGCGTGCCATTTCTCCCACGTGGGGCGTCAAGATGAGAGACGATCCAGTCTTCCAGGATTCTAGACTCGCCGCGAGAGCGTTGATCGCATCGGCATCAGCGACAATTGGCACAGGCGACCTTTCAATCGCTTCATGGATCGCGGCAATCGTCTCTACGCTTGTCCCCAATCCGGGTCCAATGGCGAGGACGTCAAAATTTTCCAACAACTGCGCGATTTTTCTCCCGGCAGCCGACACGAGCATTCCCTCCTCGGTATCGGGAAGCCCTTCGGTCATCAATTCCGGAACCGCCGCCGACATCACGACATCTTGAATATGAAACGGCGTCGCCAAAGTGACCAGCCCTGCTCCAGCGCGCAGTGCCGCCCAACCAGCCAGTAGCGCCGCGCCCGATTTTCCTCGTGACCCGGCAACAATCAAGACTTTCCCAAAATCCCCCTTGTGTGAAAATGGCGCACGCGGCCGCTGGAAAGGCTCGAGTAGTGTTCTTGTAGCCAGCGAAAGAGAGGAACCAACCTGTTCTACCAACTCGGGAGGACTTCCGATGGATGCCACAATCATTTCTCCCACGGCCATGGTGTTCGGACCGAGCAACATACCAATCTTCGGTGCGGTGAATGTCACGGTTAGATGGGCCCGAATACAGGGGACAACAGCAGCAATCTCATCCGAAAGCAATCCCGACGGGACATCCACCGCAACGGTCGGCAGATTCAGCCCGTTGACAGACTCCACTACATGCAGCAGGAGGCCTTCGAGCGGTTTTGAAATTCCCGTGCCCAAGAGGGCGTCCACTACGATGTGAGATTCCCGAATCTCCGGTAGCAATCGGTCCCAATCCGACCGGGAGTGAACTTCTAGGAGACGAGTTGGTTTTCGATCCCGCAGCGACTCGTAATTAATTCGAGTCAAATCCCTCAACTCGCTGGCGAATGCGAACAGATAAACTCGAGCCTCTGCGCCGGCGTCATGGAGCAACCGGGCCAACGCCAGGCCGTCACCCCCGTTGTTGCCTTTGCCGCATATTAGGGACACGGACTGGCCTTGCAGGGGAGCATAGCGTTCCTTGAAAACCTCCAACAGGCAATGCGCAGCGTTTTCCATCAACTGCAATTGGGAAATGCCCAATCGCTCGGTGGTAAGCCGATCCACCTCGCGCATTTGTGCGGCACTCAGAATTCTCATCCGTCTAACACCGTCAATATAGAGAGGATCTTTTCCTTTTGACCTGTTGGAGCCATGGGTTAGAATATCTTTTGAAACGGATTTTCCTTTATCTCATCTAAAGAAACAGTGGAAAGCGTTTCAATCTAACAAATGGCCTGGAGCAAGGCAAGGCAGGCACGCCATGAGATTTAAGAATTTGTTCCGCCTCGTGATTCCACTTTCTCTATTGCTCTTAATCCCCGTTTCCACAGCAGCCACCCAGCGCCGCCATGGTGACGTGGACAAAATCGGAAAGCGGGATATCAACGGACGTATCTGGGGAATCTTCCCCAACTTCGTCTCCTTGGAAAAAGAGGTGCAACTGGGCTCCCAGTTAGCGATGCAATTTGAGCAGACGGCAAAGCTGGTTGAGGACCCGGTGATTACCGAATATGTGGATCGTGTGGGCCAAGGAATTGTCAAGAAGTCCGATGCTAAAGTTCCCTTTCATATTAAGGTGGTGGATACCGACGAAGTCAATGCCTTTGCTCTCCCTGGTGGTTTCTTCTACGTTAACAAGGGTTTGATTCTGGAGGCCGACAACGAAGCTGAGTTAGCCGGCGTGATGGCTCACGAAATCTCGCATGTGGCGGCCCGTCATGCGACCAAACGCCTCTCCAAAGGACAACTATTGCAATTTGCCGCCATCCCGGCTCTTATTTTTGCGGGTCCTGCCTATGGCACTCTTGGATCGGTCGCATTTCAGAACGGATTAGGCCTGGGCATTGACTTGGCGGTTTTAGGCATCACTCGGGACAGTGAGGAGGAAGCCGATCAATTGGGAGTTCAATATCTTTGGAACACCGGTTATGATCCATCGGCATTTGGCTCTTTCTTCCAAAAGTTGCTCGCGAAGGAAAAAAAGAAACCCGGCACTTTCACGGGATTTTTCCGTACTCATCCCCGCGTCGAAAGCCGCATCGCAGAAACAGAGAAAGAGGAACGGCTGCTGCCGTCAAAGTCGGAGTACCTCCTGACCACCTCCGAATTCGACAGCGTCAAGGCTCGAGTTCTTGCGCTGGACAACAAACAACTGGTACCCAGCACTGGCAAGCCTGCAACGGGTACCGGTCGACCGCAGCTCAAACGTAAAACGCAGACCCAGGATCCAGAGGAGCAACCTGCTGAAAAGCCAACCTTAAAACGCCCAACCCTGAAAAGGGATTCTCCCGCGGACGATCCGGACGCTTCGCCGCCGCAGAATTAACGGCGACCTCCGTTAGGGGGGCCCAGATATTTCAAATGGCTTCCACATTTTCCGCGACAATCTGACGAGCCAAACCCATTAACCACAATTCGACCGGCGGTCTCCCGATTCAGCTCACATTCCTCTTCGCTGAAGGTTCTTGCACGAAGAATACGAGCCCGCGGATGACGGAGAAGGTAGTCGATATGCCATCGGGTGGTTTTTGTTGCTGAGAAGTGCCTGCGCAGTCGTGCCTCGATATTGCGTTTCCCGCTACCGGTGTAAACGTAGGCGCCAGCGGGAAAGAAGAACGTACCAAGCCGACCGACATTGAGCCTGATTTTCTTTTCCAGGTCGATGTGAAGCTGGTAGGACCGTTTTCTCCGGTTGTCCATCTTTTAAGAGCTGATGCAGCGAGCTCTGACAAAACCTTACCTTCATTGTGAGCGATACACTTTTAACCCCATCACAATCGCCGTCCTCGGTCTGGAAAAACAAGAAAAACGCCATCGTGGCAATGCCCCGCCGATTTATTTGGCAGAACATGCTCCTATTCTCCAGAAGCACGACCAACGATAACTACGATCCGGCCAGCACTACGGTTCCAAAGAATTTTCAGTTGCTTGCAACCTGGAATCGGCAGCTTGTAACATGGGACTTCAGATGCCCGAACTTACCATTGCTTTTCTCTTTGGTTTGATCGTCGGCAGTTTCCTGAACGTAGTGATTGTGAGAGTGCCTGCGAGACAGTCTGTTATTTTTCCCCGCAGCCATTGTCCTCATTGTTCCACTGCAATCGCTGTTTACGACAATATCCCTTTGTTGAGCTATTTCTTTCTTGGCGGTAAATGCCGCCATTGCACAAGGCCGATTTCCCTACGCTATCCGGTGGTGGAATTTTCCACCGGATCTCTTTTCGTCGCCGCGTATTGGAAGTTCGGCTTGAGCCCTGCGCTGTTTTTAAACGCGCTATTTTTCTCTGCCCTTCTGGTTTTGATTTTCACCGATCTTTACCACCGTATCTTGCCCGACGTGATTACGCTTCCCTTGACTCTGCTCGGATTCTCTTTATCCTATTTTCAGGATCCATCCATCATGGAATCTCAACTTCTGGAGAACTGGTTCGATCTTCATTCACCCTGGCGAAGGATCGCATCACACTCCGCGCAAAGCCTGTTAGGCATTCTGGTCGGCGCCGGGGTCCTTTGGCTGGTGGCTGCCCTCTATCTTAAATTGAGAAACATCGAAGGGATGGGCTTTGGTGACATCAAGCTGATGGCCGCCGTGGGGGCATTCTTGGGATGGTCCCTGGCATGGCTGACAATCTTCTTAGGGTCTCTGTTAGGGGCTATCGTCGGTTCAGCCTACATGATGTACCGAAAAAAGGGGAGGCGCTACGAACTTCCCTTCGGGACGTTCCTCGGAGCCGCCGCCATCGCCAGCGCGCTCTGGGGGAACGATCTGATTCGCTGGTACGCGGCTTTTTACCGCTAGAATTCCTGCACATTTTCTCGCAAATTGTTCCTCGGTCGGGTTGTGTCCAGTCGATGAGACACTCCGGCTACAGCTTGATCGAATCTTTAGCGGTATTGGGGATCTCCGGACTTCTGTTTCTTTCGGCGGCTCCCTCCGTCCTCTCCATGTACGACCATTGGAAACTGCAAAATGAAGCGGTTCGTCTTGCTGCAGTACTGGAACAAGCTCGTTTACACGCGATCCTGGCCAATACAAGTGTGCGCTTTACAACCTCCGGCAGGAAGTATCTCGTGGGAATCTCCGGTTTCGAACCCCGTTCATTTCTGTTAAACGCCGGAACGCAATTTCCGGCAGGATCAAAATCGGTGGTGTTTTCCTCGCGCGGCACGGCCTCTCCCGGTGCTACTTTCACTCTTGCAAGCAGGTCGCGCGAAGTTTCTGTTGTGGTTTCTCCTGCGGGTCGCATCCGGATCGCCCTATGAAGACCGAGGAAGGGGTCACCTTACTTGAGATCATGGTAGCGTTGGCTTTGTCGCTGACGGCGCTTCTCATGGCGACACCCGCGCTTGGACTTTCTATGAAAATTCTGATGCGAGACCAGGAAACATTCGATCAGGAGGTCGCATTTGAAGCTGTCTGGAACGAAATCCGCATCGATCCTGTCCAGTTTGCGACCCCGATCCGAAGGGAGTGCCAAGTTGGCACGAACCGAAAGGTTACGGTCAAAGTGGAGCCCTTGGACGTCCAAACGGGTCTGAGGCGATGGAAACTCTCGGTCACAGATTCGTCACAGAGCGAAGAACGATGGCTCTCCAAGTGATGCCCCTGAAAATTCGATGTTGGACATTATCACGAGGTTTCAGTCTCTTAGAAGTGACCATTGCTCACCTGCTCTGCTTGTTATTGTTTCTTGGCTGGTCCCAGTTCCTGTGCTCCCTGCAGTCTGCCTGCTGGAGCCAACTGGAATCCCACCAGATACAATTAGCAGCCCACATTGCTCAACGCGCTCTGTCCCTGTCAACGCGCCAAGCCGGCCAGAACCGAGGTCAGGATTATCTGGCATGTCCGCAAGCCACGGAACTGGTCATTGAGAGTGACTTCACCGGGGATAATGGAGATCCCGATGGAGCCCTGGAGCACGCCTTTGAGAAACAGCGCTTTCGCATGAATCCAGATTTTTCAAACTCAATGATCGGATCTGAATTTGACCAAGGCGCAAGCCTTCAATGGAAGTCCGGCCAGAGCTCCTTTCAAGCCTTCGTTTCGCGCATCACCAAAGTGATATTTCAACTGGATCGCGACCCGCTCGGTCCTCGGTCACTGATTACAAATCTGGAGACACGAGGGCGTTACCCGGTCGGCACGCGACGGAACTTTCCCACCCGTTCATTCCAGTTTACTTTTCCCGTAGAAAAGAATTCCCAACAATGGTTTCGATATGATCTTGCTCAACAAAAATGAGGGGCGAGGATTCGCTCTGTTGGCGGCACTGATCTTTTTGGCACTCTCGATGTTGCTTCTTTCGACATTTCTTTCGACTTCCCAATACGCCGTCACCGCCACAACCAACTCTGTGAGCGCAATGCAGCTTCGGGCCGCCGTTGTTTCCGGAGCGGAATATGCGGAGCAACAGATCCGACAGCGCGACTTTTCTGATTTGTTCAAGGGCGTCAATCAATCATCCGATACCGATTCAGAGACGGCAAGGCGACTTTCTTTTCGAAACCCGCTGTCCAGGACTACTCTGACCCAGACCGACTGGAATGATCTCCGCTATGACGAACCTGATGACGGATTGCTGCATGACGGCTTTACCGTCCTGAATCGCTCGGGATTGCTATTGAATCGATGCAAGCTTTTCTTCAAGGTAACCAACAATCCAGACGATCCAGGAGGTCCCTTCGAGGACACCGACGATTTGGTGGTACTCCGCGTTGCCGGGGTCAACCCGCTCCCGTATCCATTGACAGGCAGTCGAGTGGCTCGCAATATCTGTGAAATTGTGGAGTTACAATTGCGGAGGACCACCGCGTTCCTCGGACCGTCTGCGATCTATTGTCCTGCCGGAAAGCTTCACATCGACCTTGTGGCCGGTGGAAAGATTGCGGGCCAACCGGAAGTTGGAACGGGCGCTGCAGTGGCAACCGGTGAAACAACTGCAGACATCAAGCTTGCATCCTCCGATCAACTTGAAGGCAACCCTGTAGTCTCAGACTTGTCCGCCGATATCCGTTACGATAATCGTTTGCGATGGCTGGTCGATGTAGCTTTTGTTGACCATTGGAAACGTCGCATTGGGAAGTACGCGAGCGAATACGGTTCCCAAGACGGACGAAGCGCAATTCATTGGTTTCCAGCAGGCGTGGAAATGGCGAGCGGCGAGATTCTGCGGGGAATCATCTTTTCCAGCGGGCCGGTCGTGTTGCATCAGTCTGCGAGAATCGAAGGCTTGCTCGTATTGATCGAATCCGCAAGTCTCCAGCTATTTGATTTCTCGTCCCTCTCAGGGACGGTCACTGCGGTCGGCACGGGACAGTCTTTTGACATCGCTCTTCATGACCAGGCTCAAGTCGAATATCGCCCTTCCGTAGTGCGCGAAAGCCTTCGTCTGTTGCCCCTTTCCCACACACAATTTCGGACCATCACTCCCGAAATGGAAATGTAATACAATCCAGACATGATTAAGAAGCTTTTTGTCGTACTGACATCGCTGTTTTTACTATCCATCCGAACTGCAGACACATTTGCAGCACAGGCCACCATGAGGCTTGATTATTACCATACCGGCAATGCCTCTCGAGAACTATTCGCTTTGGACCGAGTCGTCGTTGAACCTCTCCCCTGGCCAGGCAATCCTCAACGACCCATCGATGATACCAATCTGGGAAAGTATTTTTTTGAAGTGATTGATCGAAATACCAATCGTGTCCTGTATTCCCGCGGTTTTGCCTCGATCTATGGCGAATGGGAAACCATCGATGAGGCAAAAAGAACCAACCGGACATTCCACGAGTCGCTGCGCTTTCCCACACCCCAAGCGCAGGCGCAAATCCTTTTGAAGAAACGCGATGCCGACAATTTGTTTCGCGAAGTCTGGTCTGTCCTTGTAGATCCCAAGGATATTTTCGTCGACAATTCGACACCGCCCTCGCCCGGGCCTCTGATTGAAATCGAACGAAATGGAGATCCGGCTTCTAAAGTCGATTTTTTGATCCTGGGGGATGGCTACACGGCGACAGAATTTAAAAAGTTTGAGAAGGACGCCCGCCGCCTGGCGGAAACCCTTTTCCGCACCTCTCCTTTCAAAGAGAGACGGAAGGATTTCAACGTGTGGGCTCTTTGTCCACCCGCTGCTGAATCTGGAATCTCCCGGCCTTCTGCGGGAGTGCATCGACAGTCTCCATTGGGGGCTTCTTATGACGCCTTCGGTACCGACAGATATGTCTTGACTTTCGACAACCAAGCCCTGCGCAGGGCCTCCTCCTTCGCCCCCTACGAGTTCGTCGAGATCCTTGTAAATGAGAAGACCTACGGCGGGGGCGGCATATTCGGCCTGTTTTCCACGGTCGCCGCAGACAGCGCGTGGTCCCCCTATATCTTCGTTCATGAGTTTGGACATCACTTCGCAGGACTTGCCGACGAATATTACACTTCCCCCGTCGCCTACGGACCTGCGCTAGAACGCGTCGAGCCATGGGAACCAAACGCTACCGCGCTGCTGGCACCTGCGGAGCTAAAATGGAAGGATCTCGTTACCCCCGATACTCCTATCCCTACTCCCTGGCAAAAGGAAGCCTTCGAAAACTTCTCTCGTGAATATCAGAGAAAGAGAAGTCAAATGCGCAAAGAGGGCCGCCCTGAAGAGGAACTGGACGCTCTGGCGCGCGAGGTTGAAGAACAGGAGAAGCAACTCTTCGCTACCGAGAAATACGTAGGGAAAGTGGGAGCTTTCGAGGGGGCGATATATGAGGCCAAAGGTTACTTTCGGCCCCAGGTGAATTGCATCATGTTCACGCGCATTCAATCTTTTTGCGCCATTTGTCGACGCGCCATTGAGCGCATCATTGATTTGTATTCACGCCCCTAGTAGCAGCGACCGCCATTCCGTCAGTTTGGTGATCGAAAATCCGACACTTTAGAATGTGCCACTTGTCACGCCGGCAAAATGTTACACTCATAGCGATGCGTCGAAAAGTTATCTTCATTTTTGTTTTGCTAAGCGTTTTACCGTCCTACTCGCAGTCTTTGGGCGAGCTGGCTAGAAAGGAGCGAGAGCGACGAGAAAAGGCGGGGAAAGCTTCCCGCGTCATCCGAAATGAAGACATTAAAAACATTGGCAATGGCAAGGTAACCGTTACAAGTCCACCACCGGCAACAGAAGAGCCCGCCGCTGGTGAAGTTCCGTCCATGCCACCAGCAGCCATGCCTGTGGCGGCTCCGCCCCTGCAGGACGAAAACTACTGGCGAAGCGCCTTCAAAGAGGCACGCTTAGACCTGAAGCTCGCGCAGAACCGCGGGTTGGTGTTGGAGCTGAAAGTAAACGAATTGCGCAACCGCTTCTTCACAGAAAGTGACGGCAGCACTCGAACCCTGATCGAACAAGAGTTAAACAAGACGCTAGCTGATCTTCAAACGAACCAAGCCGAAATCACCAAGGCAGAAGAGAGTCTCAAGAAATTGGAAGAAGCGGCAAGAAAAGCGAATGTACCCCCCGCGTGGATGCGCGAAGAGGTTATACCTTCATCGGCCGGCGCGCCTCCGAACTAATCCATCAACCGTAACTTCCACCACAGCACTCTTTCCAAGTAATCCCAGTCGAAAGGCTTCGTGATGTAATCAAAGGCTCCAGCCGCCAGAGCACTCTGCCCGATAGCGTCGTCGGCCATGGCCGTGATCATGATGATGCCTGTATTCCTGTCCCGGCGCTTGATTTCCTGCAAAACCTCCAACCCATCCTTGCTTGGAATGTCGATATCGAGGAGCACGACTTTGGGGTTTTCCCTGTTCACTTCTTGGAGTGCGTCGACTCCATCGGCAGCCGTCAGAACTTGATAATCTTTGCTCTCCAGAAACTTCTTCAACATACTCACAATCACCGGATCATCGTCCACTACAAGAACTTTCTGCATCGGGTTACAGCGAGCCTTATCGCTGCCAAGCATCGCCGGGAACGGAATTTGGATGGTGGATCACATGGGTTTCCTGGCACTGTGCAAAGCAGCGATGCCGCCGCTTAAGTTGGTATACTTTACCCTCTGGAAACCGCACTCTTCCAAAACACGACGGAGACCCTGCTGGTCCGGAAATTCCGTCACAGACTCGGCAAGATAACGATACGGCCCATTCACCCTGGAAATAGTGCGCCCTATCACAGGAACGATATGTTTAAGATACAACTGAAACAGCTCTCTGAAGACGGGAACCACTGGTTTTGAAAATTCCAGAATTGCCAAGAGGCCTCCGGGCCGTAGGACACGCATGAACTCCCGCAACCCCTGTGGTAGATTTTCCAGGTTTCTCACTCCGAAGGCTACGGTCACCGCTTCGAACGAATCTGCCAGAAACGGTAGACAGAGCGCATCTCCTTCTGCCAGTCTCATTTTGTCGGCAAGTTTTCGCGACCGCACTTTATCCCTCGCGATGACCAACATCGGGTGGCAAAAATCAACCGCAATCACTTTACCTTTCCGCGAAAGCTCAATCGCCAGATCTCCAGTGCCGGTGCAGACATCCAGAATACGTCTTGAAGGACCCAATCCATTCAGTTGATCGAGCAGGCGCCGGCGCCATGACTGATCTATGCTCATTGACAAAAAGTGATTGAGAAGGTCATATCGTGGCGCAATCGAGGCAAACATCTCTCGGATGCGGATTGCTTGCTTATCCACCAACCTCACGGTAGAATTCCTCCAGTTGCCGTTGCACCCAATCTTCCTCAATACCCTTTCGGATCACCACCTCGCCGATCCTTTTGGGAAGAACGAAGGTGAAGCGCCCATCCCGAACCTTCTTATCATGCCGCATCAATTCCACCAGCATGGCTGGTGGATAGCTCAGCTTGGGCAGTGCTCCGTTCCTATAAAGCAGACGCCCGATCGCATCTTCCGTCAGCCGGTCACAGATCCCCATTGCGCGGGATAGGCGTGCGGCAAATAAGATGCCCCAGCCGACGGCCTGGCCATGCTTCAACTGTTTAAATCCTCCCGCTGCTTCGATCGCATGGCCAACCGTGTGACCGAAGTTCAAAATCATGCGGCGCTCGGCTTCCATTTCATCTCCCGCCACCACATGGGCCTTGCATTGCGCGCATAACTCAATAACCGCCGTCATATCAGAGGTACGACTCCAGGCAAAATCCATGAGTCGCTCGTACAGTCCATTCTTTTCGATCAGCGCATACTTGATTACCTCGTACATACCGGACTGGAATTCGCTTTCAGGCAAGGTTCTGAGAAAAGCCGGATCAATGATCACCGCCACCGGTTGATAGAAGGCGCCGATCAAGTTCTTCCCCAAGGGATGATTGATCCCGGTTTTTCCACCAATCGACGCATCCACTTGAGCCAGCAACGACGTTGGAACTTGCACCAACCGAATTCCACGCAGCACCGTGGCGGCTGCAAAACCAGCCGCGTCCCCCACGACTCCGCCTCCGATTGCCACTGCCACATGGCCACGCTCAACGCCATTTTGCAACAAGAAAGTCCAAAACGAATACAGAGTCTCAATGCTCTTCGAGCCTTCTCCTGGGGGGACAGCAAATGTCACGTATCGAGGATCTTTGGACGGGATGATATCGAAATAGTGAGACCATACATTGCCATCGGCAAATACAAAGTAGCGTTTCGAAGGAGCCACACGCTCCAACACCTCGGGGATCCGTCTGGCAAGTCCCTGTTGGACAAGTACCGGATAAGACCGTTGTCCCAAGGCAACTCGAATTTCAGCCATAACGAATCGCCAAGGGCGCTAACGGGCAAGCATGCCATCATACGGGCTGCTGGCAGTTGCATAAGACTTCTTAGGAATGCGGCCCGCAAGATACGCAAGCCGCCCGGCCCTTATAGCCAAGCCCATGGCTTCAGCCATGCGTACCGGGTCCTGCGCCCCTGCAATCCCCGTGTTCATGAGCACCGCATCGCATCCCAGCTCCATCGCTATCGCAGCATCTGACGCCGTTCCTACGCCGGCGTCGACGATCACGGGAATCCGCGCCATTCCCTTGATAATCCGAATGTTGTTTGTATTCTGAATTCCCAAACCAGACCCGATCGGCGCACCCAACGGCATTACCGCCGCTGCACCCGAGTCCTCCAACTTGCGCGCGATCACCGGATCATCATTCATGTAAGGAAGAACCACAAAGCCCTCTCTAACCAAAACGCGTGTTGCTTCCAGCAACGCCTCATTATCCGGATACAATGTCCTCTCGTCGCCAATGACTTCCAATTTCACCCAATTGGAGAGACCAGCCTCACGTCCCAGCCTCGCGTAACGGATCGCCTCTTCGGCTGTATAGCAACCCGCAGTATTAGGAAGCAAAACGTATTTTTGCGTATCGATCGCATCCAGCAGCGACTCGCGTGAACGGTCGGAGATATTGACACGCCGCACCGCCACCGTCACGACTTCGGCACCGCTAACTTCCAGCGCCGCTTTCATTTGTTGAATGCTGACATATTTGCCGGTTCCTACAAACAATCGGGAGCGGATTTTTCTACCTGCAATTTCTAAAATATCGTCTTGGATCATGCCTGCGACTATCCACCTCCCACAAACTGAACGATCTCCAGTTGGTCACCAGATTCCAATCGAATCTCTTCCCACTGTCGGCGAGGAACCATGCCACGATTTAGCTCAACCGCGATCCGTTCCTTTTTCAATTCCATAACGTCGAGCAGCCCGCCGATACTGATGCGGTCGGGAACATTTGTGCAGGCTCCATTTACGATGACTTCCATAGGTTCCCCAGACTTCGTGCAAAGGAATTCTATGATAGCATTCCCGCGTTGGGACAAACAATGTTGTCCCTTGCACGCAGGAGGGCTGCTTAAGATAATGACGGTTTTCTTATTTTACGTATTTGCGGCAACAGCCCTTATCTCGGCTCTGAGCGTGGTATTGCAGAAAAAGACGATTTACAGCGCGCTTTCGCTGATTGTCTGCTTAGGCATGATCGCTATGCTCTACACCCAACTCGAAGCGACCTTCATCGCAGTCGTTCAGGTGATCATCTACGCGGGAGCGATCATGGTCCTCTTTCTTTTTGTCTTGATGCTGCTGGATCCAATGTCTGAAGCACTACCTGTTCCATCCAAACACATCGGTTACTTCGCTATCCCTCTAGGAATTCTGCTAGCAATCCTGATTTCCCTGGCTGGTATCTCTTACCGCGCCCAGCCTGCCGGGACGGTAAATGAGGGGAGCGGCGACATTGCAGCCGTCGGGTTGCGGCTCTTCTCCGACTACCTATTGCCGTTCGAAGCCACGTCAATCCTGATACTAGTCGCCGTTTTAGGCGCGGTTGTTCTTGCCAAGAGAAAATTATGATCCCCGTGCAACATTATCTGGTTCTTGCGGCTGGGCTCTTCAGTATTGGAGCCATAGGCGTATTGGTCAAGCGCAACGTACTCACCATGTTTATGTGCATCGAATTGATGCTGAACGCAGTAAATTTGACTTTTGTCGCTTTTTCGCGCCATCTAGGAAGGATTGACGGTCAAATCTTTGTTTTCTTTGTGATGACGGTGGCTGCAGCGGAAGCAGCGGTGGGACTCGCCATCATTGTGGCACTTTATCGCAATCGTGAAACACTGAATGTGGATGAAGCTAGCTCGATGAAATGGTGAAGCGATGTTGAGACTGCTTTACCTCATTCCTCTTCTTCCCCTGGCTGGCGCTGGCATCACTGGCACCCTGGGAAAACGCTGGAGCCGCGGAACGATCTCACTGGTTTCCTGCGGGGTTGCGGGCCTGTGTTTTGTCCTGGCGCTAGGCTGCCTCCTGGATTTTTTGAAATTGCCAGCGACAGAGCGCCATTTTGTTCAGTCGCTGTATGTGTGGATTTCAGCCGGAACATTCCAGGCTCGCTTTTCCTACTTGCTGGACCCACTCTCCATGATCATGATCCTGATCATCACCGGCGTTGGGTTCGTGATTCACATTTACTCCATCGGGTATATGGCGCGTGACCCGGGTTACTATCGCTTCTTTGCCTATTTGAATCTGTTCATCAGCGCAATGTCGCTGCTAGTCCTGGCTGACAATTACCTGCTGATGTTTATTGGGTGGGAGGGGGTAGGGCTGTGCAGTTATCTGCTGATTGGCTATTACCTGGAGAGGAAGAGCGCGGGGGACGCGGCGAAGAAGGCGTTTGTGGTCAACCGGATTGGGGATTTTGGTTTTATTTTGGGGA
>JACQSX010000036.1 GCA_016211105.1 Acidobacteriota bacterium
CGAACCAGGAGTGCTGAGAATCCTGGCAGCTTGCGGCAGCGAGATTATGGTTTCACATCCTGCCGAGGCCCGCTTGGCACTGAATTGCGGCTTTCCTTCCGCGAGTGTCGCCTACCAGCGACCGGTATTGTTGGAAGAAGAAATCCGTGATGTGCTGAATGTCGGAATCGATTTCCTCCATGCTTTTCGTCTCCAGGACCTCGAGGTGATCGAAAGAGTCGGGTCTCTGACCGGCAAGAAAATAAGAGTCTCTCTACGCCTAAGAAACGATTCTTTGGGCCGAGACTTTTCCCCGACCTACTTCCTTGCACGCCGCATGGGACTTCAGCCGTCAGAAATTTTGGCCGCGGGAGAACAGATCCGCCACTCGCTGTGGATGCGCCTGGTGGGCATTAACTTTTACAGGGGTACCCAGCAGGAATCCGTGAATCACTACCAAAAGCTGCTAGGGCGAGCTCTCCGACTTGCTGCTGAGCTTTACTCCCGAAGTAGAATCGCTCTCGAAGAAATCAACGTCGGAGGGGGAATTCCCTCCCCTTCCCTCCGCAAGATCGGGTTACGTTGTCTGATTTCGCCATGCGCCAGGAGCCTGATCTCTGACCCTGTGGAACAGCTCGAATCGTTTGCCAGCCGATTGTCAGCCCGATTTCATAGACAAGCACAGCGCGTTGGGCTGAGATTCCTGCCCGCCATTGCCGCTGAGCCCGGCCGTGCGATTGTAGGCAATGCCGGCATTCTAGTGACACGAGTGCGTGCCGTGGTAGGGAATTGGCTGTTCCTGGATGCAAGTCGTAACCATCTTGGGGAATCGCCTCTTTTATTTGGACGCGCGATTCTTCCGGTGGCGCAAACGATCCAGGGCCGATGGCGGAGGTACCATCTCTCCGGCAACACCTTAAATACGACCGATCTGGTAAGTGTTTGGCGCAAACTGCCGGTTCTCAGAGAAGGAGATCTTATGGCGCTGTGCGACGCGGGCGCCTATTCCATCTCGCGCGCCAGCCGCTACGCTGGTCTGTCGCCCGCCGTCTACATCGTCTATCGTGATGGCTCCATACAAATGATTCGACGCGCTGAAAATTTTTCAGATCTCCTCACCGGCGGCGCCGATCGATGAAAATTTTGTGTAATCCGAAGCCGCATGCCAATGTCCGATGTACCGTGGAGGCTCCCACTGCAACTACCCCGGCTGATTACATCAGAGCCGCTCTGGTGACCGGGGCTTCGGGGTTTATCGGTCGGCATCTGATTCGCGCCTTGCTACAGCAAGGCCGCCAAGTTCTGGCGCTGTGCCGCAACAGGGACTCTCTTCGAGATCTTCAACATCCGCTTCTGAGGATTGCGCGCGCTGATTTGGCCGAGTCGCATTCTTACCTCCCCTATTTGAATTGTGAAACCACGGTTTTCCATCTCGCCGCTGTGAGAAGCCTCCCGGGTACGTGCCCCCAGGAGATGCACCGCGTCAATGACACAGCAACGGTAGAACTGGGACGCCATGCCGCCAAGGCAAAGGTCGTCAAATTCGTGTATGTGTCATCGGCCTACATATTTGGACCTTCGGATGGGGATTGCAGATCGGAAAAAGACGGGTACTGCCGCGCGCCAACCCTGTACAATGCTTATATCCAGTGCCGTGTTCAGGCTTTAACGCAGCTTAAGAAACTGGCGGAAGACAGACTGAACCTGGTCACTGTTTGTCCGACGATTGTTTTTGGCCCGGACCATCCGAGCCATCCCAACCGCGTAACCCATTATTTGCGCTGGTTGCTCCGATCCAGGGTAGAGTTTGTCGTGGAAGGAGGAGAACAGAGACGAAATCTGGTTTATGTAGGTGATGTGGTACGCGGCATCCTGCTGGCTGAAAAATTCAAAGCTGCAGGCGAGGATTTTATTTTGGCTGGAACCGATGTGTCGCCGAGGGTCTTAAACCGAATGGCGATGACTCTGGCCGGGTGCAGCCTTCGATTTAGCGTCTCCCTCCCAGGATCCCTGGCGTTGGCGCTGGCGAAATTGGCCGACACCGTTCGTGGCTATGACCGCACGGCAGGATACGCGGCTGCTGTGAAAGTGCTGACTCAAGAATGGAGGTTCAGCTTTAAGAAAAGCAACTCCGTCCTCGGGTACACTCCGACCTCATTTTCTGAAGCGATTCTGAAGACCCTCCGCTTCATTCAGGCTACCGGAACTTCCCATGGGGAGATAAGTGACAGTACAGTTGAATGCAACGACTGATCCATATTGGATTCCGCCAACGTGGCGACAGCAACGGGAACGGTGGGACTCCGTAGCTCGGAGTATGCCGGACTTTTTTCCCGCCTTTTCAACTCAGTACTACCGCCGGCGCGAGATTGCTCTAGTTCAGCGATATTTCGGGCCTTTGAAAGGCAAGAGGATCTTAAAACTCGACTTATGGAATGAAGCGGTCAACACGAGGATTTTACAATGGATGCAATCTCAGGGAGCCCAGGTCTTTGGGATTGACGTAAGTAACGTGACGGTGTCGCGGGCGCAACAAAACTGCCGACGAGACGATCGAGACTTCCACCTCGCTCAAGCGGATATTCGCTGCATCCCTTTCCAACGTAACTCGTTCGACTTTGTCTATACAGTCGGGACCATCGAGCACATCGATGAGTACCAGGAAGCCGTGGGGGAATTGCAGCGTGTGTTGAAGCCAGGGGGCAAGGCGATCATTGGAGTACCCCACAAGTGGAACCTTTTTCTCCGACCCGCTCTGGTGGCGGGGCTTGAGTACTTTGACAAATATCCCTATCGTCCGGAAAAATCGTTCAGCTACGGAGAAATTCGCCAGGTTCTGCTGGAATCCAGCCTGGCGATCCGGCAGCGCACAGGCATTCTCATCTTTCCCGGAATTGTTCGCATGGCAGAGTTGTTCTTGCTCCGTCGCCGGATCCCGCTTTACAAAATTGTGCCCCTGCTTCTTAAGCCCTTCGAGTACCTCGAAGCCCGATGGGAACGGTCGGGAATTTTCGGATACCTGATCGTCCTAGTGGCGGAGAAACATCTCTCGTCGAGCCGCAACGATTAGACCGATGCCAGCTTTGTCCAAAGCGTTTTCCCACAAGGTAAATCTCGCCTCACTCGGTAAATATTTTGTTGGTACAAGTCGATCTTTCTACGTCCACCGTGGGTGTCGCTATAAGCCTTCGCCAGCGCAAAAATAGAACACTTATGAGACGGATTTCTTGCTTTGCGGCTCCGGCTGGTGTGATGACACTATTCATGATTGCGGCGGCTTCCACCTTGTGGGCGGAGGAGACGGAAACTACAATTATTGCCCGAATGGGAATGCGCCAGGCTGCAACGTATCACTATTTGGAAACCTACCAAACGCGAAGCCGGTGGATCGCGCCCGATATCGGCTACATCGATTTTGGCAGGAGTAACTACCGAGAATTTTTCTTCGGTGGCGGCATCGTCCTTTACAGCTCAAAGCGTTTGATGCTGATCGAAGAAGGCTTTGTTGAGCAGGCGTTTGGCAATGCCTCGGGACGAGCGACGTATTTTGTGCCTTGGACCTTTCTCAAATATGAGCTTGCGCCAAGGATCGGGATTGAGGTCGTCTATTTTCCATACATTCCTCTCGACGATGAAGGCCGCATTCAACACGTTATTGAGAGGGCCAAGGTGGAGTATGATTTTAGCCACTTCAAGTCTGGGCTAGGGTATGCGGCCTACCAATTCGCTGACGACCGGTGGTGGCACAAACCGTTCATTACGTTCACGGTCAAGACGAAATCCCTGGGCAACTTCGAGTTCTGGATTCAGAAGATTCCTGCAGGCCCTCAGGTCCAGTTCCGTTACATTATTTTTGTTAAGTGATTCCTTGTCCAACACTCGGGGACCCCATGAACTGCTTGGATGGAATACTTTCCCATGTGATATAAGCTTGCACCTTTAACTCAACATGAACTTACGGTTTTGTGTGAAAGGGGTTCTTCAATGAGGCTTGTCACCGCATATGTGGTCCTTTTTTCTTTGGCAACGGCCGTTTACGCAGGCGAGATTCGAGGGCGCGTTCTAAACGCTCAAGGCACGGCCATTGCAGGGGCAAAAGTCACGGTTAGCAATGAAGACGAAGGGATTCATCGGGAGGCCACCACAAGCACGGACGGTTCCTACACGATTCCGGATCTGGAATCGGGTCTCTACACGGTGATGGTCTCCACTCCAGGACAGGAAACGCTTCACAAGGAGATCTCCATCGGGCAAGAGCTCAATACGGCGCAAGTCGATTTTCAGGTTGCACAGGCCCCTGCGCAAAGACCCTCAGTCGCGCAAGAACGGAATCCGAACATCTTTATCTATCGTATCGACTTCAACGATCTGCGCAATCTCCTGATGGTGGCTCGGGGCCCGGATCCCCAATACGTATCCGAGTTTCTGCCGGAGCAAAATTATTTCGGGGCCGAATTTGGGGCGCCCCTGTTGAGATTTGAGCTACTCCGACCGCGCCCGCTGGCAAAAAGCTGGTATGGCTCGGTCTTTGGAGCACATCAAAACAGCGCGTTAAATGCCCGTAACTTTTTCAATGTCGGGCCACTGCGACCATCGCGCGCAAGCAGTTACGAAGTAAGCGGAGGCGGACCGCTGGTTGCTGACAAAGCATCCCTGCTGTTGCAATTTGGCCAAAACTTCACCTCGGGACTCGTCAACGGAAATATTCAAGCGCCCACTGCATCCGAGAGAACTCCGCGCTCTTCGGACCCGCGCGTGAATTCGATCATCGCCAATTTATTGAATGCCTACTCAGCCGAGTTGCCCAACCTGCCCTATGTCAGTCTCCGCCAACTGAATACAAACGCCCCGCGGGATGTGCAGTCCACTGACGGACTCGCGCGGCTAGATCTTAAATTGACCGACACCACTTCTCTTGCCGTTCGCTACGCCACCAACGATTACAGCGAAGATCCGTTTCAGATCGTAGCGGGACAGAATCCCCAAACAGATCTGGGCAGTCAGAGCGCCTACACGGATCTTACCCGTACGTTTTCCCCTTACACCGTGGGCCGGTTCGGCTTCCATTTTGACCGGACACGAGCCGTGTTGCAGCCGACCCGCCGATTTTCCAATCTCCTGACCAGCCTGGGCATCTCAACGGTTCCTGACATACAATTTGCCAATGCGGTCTCCTCGTCCTCCGAGCTGGCCAACATCGGTCCCGGTCCACAGTTCCCACGTCGCAGATTTCAGAATCGCTTTCAGTTCTACTCCGACCTCAGACGAACCGTTGGGCGGCATACGCTGCAGGGCGGCTGGAACACCACGCGAGCGCAGGTGAACGACCTACAGAGCGACAACAGTCGGGGAACTCTGTCTTTTGCCTCAGACTTCGGGAGATCGGCAGTTGACAATTTTCTGAGGGGATTTGCAAGTACTTTCACCATCACCCTGGGAAACCTCTACCGGGGTTTTCGAAATTGGGAACATTTCTTCTTTTTCCAGGACCAGATTCGCTTGTCTCCCACCTCGAGCCTCAGCATTGGGGTTCGCTACGAACTGATGACTGCCCCTACAGAAGTGAACAATCTTACGAATGTCGACTTTCCAACCGACCAGAACAATTTTGCTCCCCGTCTTGGTTTTGCATGGAATCCAGGCGCCGGAAGAACAACGATCCGCGCTTCCTACGGAATCTCGTACGGCACGATCTTTCCCGCCAGCTACCAGACCACCCGCTTCAATCCACCCGCCACCCAGGTCATCGTGGTGGACGCTCCGGATCTTTTAAATCCGCTGGCAGGCATCCCGCAGCAACCGACCCAGGGCGGACGATCGTCGCGAAACCTCTTGAGTCCAGATCTTGAATTTCCCTATTCCCACCAATATACCTTAGCCATCGAGCGGGCGCTACCGTCCTCAAGTCTGCTGCGGGTGGCTTACATCGGGACGCGCTCTTTTCACCTGTTGTCTCAGGGAGTCTACAATCGCGCCCGATTCGTCTCCGGCATTCCCACCACTACGGCCACCATCAACCAGCGGCGACTTGATCCCCGCTACTTCGCGGTCAACATCATCGAAAGCAATAGTATCGCCTACTACGATGCAATACAGGTTTCCTGGGACAAGAGGTTGACACGGGGGTTAACGCTGCGCGCGATTTATACTTTTGGCAAAAATATCGACACAGGCGGTGACTTCACAAATACCGCCGCGGGTGTTGAGGCGCCGCCCGAAATCGGCATGGCCACTTGTGAGCAGTGCAATCGTGTCAGCGATCAAAAGGGGGTGAGTAATTTTGACACTCCGCATGATCTGACGATCGGCTACAGCTACAGCGTCCCCTTTCCGGTGGATGCAAACCGGTGGGCGACGGCCCTGCTGAAGGGATGGCAGATTTCCGGCACGACCGTATTCCAGTCCGGCACTCCAATCCACGCACATACGGGTTCGGATGGGCCCGGCTTTGGCAATGTTGATGGCGCAAGCCAGGATCGGCCCAATATTTTGAACCTTGCCATCCTGGGCAAGAGCCTGGACAATCCTGACACATCTCCTTTGATTTTAAGGCGAGAATACTTCGATACCAACATTCCGGCCGGTGGCCGGGGCAACCTCGGATTCAACACCTTTCGAAAAGACGGCACAAGCAACTGGAATTTTGCGCTAAGTCGAATGTTTTACCTTCCCGGAGGGCGGGAGAACTCTCTGCAGTTCCGCGCGGAGTTTTTCAATCTCTTCAATCATGCCCAATTTGACAAGCCAGGCGTGATGGCGTCGTTCGCAACTTTTGGGAAAATCACCAATACCGTAAACAAGGGACGGCAGATTCAGTTCTCCATGCGTCTGAGTTTTTGATTGGGCAGCGCTGTAGTGGGGAGATACGGTTCCCAGGGCGCCAAGCCACCTCCAAAGACAATGTTTGTCAGTTGGCCGGCGTAACGAACGGTTCAAGAGAAATCGCGGGAAAAGTGGTCAGCACCCCAGGAGACAAGCGAAGCACGGTCGCCGCAATCTGGCCATCGGCTTCGATCCAGATTGAGCCGGTGAAGGTGGCGTCCAGGTTCAGATCCAGGGGGCTTTCATTGGGGAATCTGGCTAACTGCGCTCGCGCTTTCAAGGCGATTTCCTTTGGGCCGCGCACGATGCTTCCAGCTTGACTGCGCACTGTCACCTTAAGGTTGACCTGCCTGTCTTCCGTGTTGACCAACGCGACGCCCGTATCTGTATCTGCAGCGGTACTGCGGCTGAGGGGCAAAACCATCCTCGTTAACGGAAAACTCTCACCCACGCCCGCGGTTCCAATCGATGGTGAACTGAAAAGTACGACTCCGCCTACCGGAATTTCCGAGAATACCTCCACCGAGCCAACCAAGGCGCCGCTTCCGCCTGTCTTCAGACTTACCAAGCCCAGAGGGGGAACAACCACCGTCTTTCTACCATCGCCCAACAACTCTCCGTTCAGGGTCACCGCCACCGGACTTCCATCTCTGTCGCGGACCTGGATCTGGACGGTAGCGGCGCGCAGCGGAGAAGGGTTCACCACTTGAAGATCCGAAGTCAGGTTCGTGGCATTGGCAAACTGAGCATAGAAACTTCGGGGGATGACGCGGTTTTGGATGACAGGAAACGTGGTGAAAACTCCGGGAGCAGTGCGGATCACCGTGGCGCCCATTTTTCGATTCGCGGTTACGACTACCGTCCCTTGGAAATCCGCAGGCACGGTCGATAGCAGTTCACCGATGAACTTAGCAACGTGGCCGTTCCCAGCGATGTCAATGATTGTAGCATCCAGACGGACGCCATCTTTGTCCTGCACCTGAAGATAGACCTTCGCCGGGCGATCATCCAAGATCGTGATCGCCAGACCCGTATTGGCGTCGCCGCCTTTTACCTCGATGGGCGCTACAAAAGAGTAGAGAGGCTGGCTCGCTCCCACCCCTGTCGTCCCCGATATCGTCTCAAACAAAACCGTTCCGCCGGCGCCACGGTCGGCTTCCACTCGGACCGATCCAACAAAACTGGCATTGCCGCCCGTTTTGACCGACAGGGTACCGCCCGGGTTGAGAGCGACGTCCAACCTGTTGTTGGAATCTTGCCCAAGGGAGCCCAGTGAAATCGCCGTTCTGGCGCCACCGTCGCCCATTGCTGAAATCTTCCCCTTGGTGGTCCTATTCAGGTCGGTGTTGATCAGAAACAGACTAGAGGAAGCTGTGTTTGGAGCATGGGCAAACTGCGCAAATGCTTGGAGGAAGCGAAGCGGAGAAAAGACACTGAGAGCACCGGTTAGAACCCCACTCTGCCGGTCGTTGGTCTGCAGGATCGCCGAGTAATCCCCCTTTGGAGTATCCGCGGGGACCGTCAGTGGAACAATCTTAAATGGAGGACCATTGGGAAAACTACCGCTGCGCGCCACACTCCCGGCCGTCAAATTTGTCCCTAAAAAGAGGACGCCTTGGTCGTTGCGCAGAGAATCGACGCCTTTTCCCGCCACGATGAAGTTTGTATTCATTCCTTGGAAGACCTCAGCGGCGCCGCTGGAGACACCAAAAGCACCCGCTGGGTTGGTGGTCGTCCCAATGAACTCCGGCTCGTCAACCACTGCGTTTCCTTGCGTGACGGCAAAGTCAATACCGATAACGTCGGAGGTAACTTGCACCGAGGGCGCCATCGTGTCGCTGTAAAACTTCGGCAGAAAATCGGTCGTGAGTGAAGAGTCAAACACTCCACCCACTAGGTTCACCGGAGTCATCAAACCGTCCAGGGGCTCGACATAGAGGGTATATCTGCCGGAAGGAAGAAATTCCAGCTTGTAGGTCCCGTCCGGCATGGTCACAGCGCTTGCGGTCAGGATCCCTTGCTCATCGGTCGCCACCACAAACGCTCCGAAGACCGGACTGCCACCTTGCACAACCTTCCCGGAAATTGTTCCCGTGATCTGGCGCATCCCAACCAAGGGATAGCTCACATTGATTCCAGCAATGTCATCCCAGCAAAGCTCATTGAATCCGAACCCAAAGTTGGTTGCCTGAAAAAACATGGTCGATGTCCTGGGAATGGAGTGCTTCAGATTCCAACTATGGCCAAACTCGTGAAGCGCAGTGTGGAAAATGTTCAAGATATCGGAGTCCGTCGTCTCAACGGTGCTGAACTTCAAGCCAGGATTGAAAACCACGTCGGTCTCTTTCAGGGTCGAGCCAACCCATCGGAAAAGTGACTGCGCCGCGGCGGCTCCTACGAAGTTGCGGTTGTTCTGCGAATCCGCAATGGTTACCACATTGAAGTTGTCCCCTCCAACTTCCTGTACTGGAGTGTCCGGACCCAAAGTAATCGTGAGCGAGGACGTTGTCGCCCAGCTCTGCAACGCTTCACGCAGCGCCAGCTTCGGATTACTCCCACGAACCACGCTGGAAGATTGATCGGTAAACCCTTCCCAGATATGGATGGTGATGGGGAAATCATCGGGCCTCCAGCTAATGCGAGTCAGATCCTGAAGGGTGAAAACAACATACGCACTCTGGGAAACCCAGATGCAAAAAAGGAGAGACCCGGCGAGAAGAAAACGCCGGCGACTATCTCTCAGCATTGGAACCTTTCCCCTGAGTGGAGAACTTTTCCATGGCCTTGCGTAATCGTTGAGAAAAAGCAATCAGATCTTGGAAAGTGGCCTCTTTCTCTTGCCCAAGCACTTCGCGCAAAGGGTGAGACGGATAGACCCGAATCGAACGTCTGCCTGCACTGTCCGTGATCACGCGAAATTGTCCCAGAGACCCGGCCAGAGTCCGGTTATGGCGCAGCAGATCCAGATACGAAAAGACCAAGTACTCCTGGTCGAGCATGTACATCGGGCCATGGGATAACCCCATGGTCTGCTCTCCCACTGTGCCGCCGTATTCGATGAGTTCCACATGACGGTCCAGATTTCCCTTGATCGCTTCTTCTACCTGGAAGGTGTGCCGCGTAAAGATAAAACGCCCATCGTCGCTGCGGTAGCTCTCTTTTCTTTCCAGCTTTCCAATAAAGATGCAGTTCGTCTCTTGAAAGAAATCAGCCCCTCGGACGGCGAAGGAGCGCGCCTCGGCAACAACCAAATCCGCGCCGCCGAACCATGCAATTGCGACCATCGCGTAGAAGAGACCCAACCCCCATACTTTTGTCGTCATGTTTGCCTCATCTTGCCAAACATAATTAGGCACTGGACCCCTTCCACTCGTCAAGGGACAAGATCGGACGCGGGATAGGGACGGCCAACTTGAATTGTGGGTTGACTTCTTATGCCGCCCAGCCTCATATTGGCTTTGGGATGGGACGTTGCTTCGTACCCCCCCCCCACAATTTTGGTACCTGGACATTGAGCAAGCGCAAGCTGGCAATACTGCTTATCGTGCTCCTGTTGACCGCCTGTGGCAAAAAAGGCCGGGTTTCGGCCCCGTCCACCACGCTTTCAGGAAAAGTCCAGAAAGGACTGGCCAGTTTTTATGGACAGGGAGATGGATATCACGGCAGGACCACTGCCAGCGGCGAGCGCTTTGACAAGAACAAATTGACAGCGGCCCACTACAGCCTGCCTTTCGGAACCCGGGTGAGAGTGAGAAACCTGAAGACCGACAAGAAAGTGGTGGTGCGGATTAACGATCGGCTTCCTCTAGAGACTACTCGCAAAGGGCGGATTATTGATCTCTCTTATGCGGCTGCAAAAGCCTTGCGTATGGTCCGAGAGGGAGTGGTTCCAGTCATTGTTGAAATCCTTTCCATGCCCAGCGATTAGTGTCCCGTCTCCGTTGCTCAGGCGCCAATAAAAGATCGGTTGGAGACATAGCGGCTTCTCCCAAATTTCCGCATCGCCGTTGTCAGCTCACTGTTTGTTTGAATCTCAAGCGGATCGGCTCTATGCTTACCTGTCAACGTTAGCCCAGCTTCGTCACCGAACTGCGCGCAGTTCGGTGACGAAGCTGGGCTAGAAAGAGCATTTATGGACCGACCGCGCCACCCAATCGTTACTAGGCCATGGAAGACAGAACGCTTGAGGAAACCCCTTAAACATGCCCGACTTAAGACAGGACCAAAGAAGGGGCGCTCTGCAGGCGCCCTACCAGGGAAGCGCCGCGCGTGAAGGACCCTCCAAAGAACTGCGCGACAAGGCGCATGCCGCTGCTGTTGAAGCCGTTCCACGGTCATTTGTTATCGGCTGATCCTATTCTCATATCACCGTATGCAGCATAAACGCGCATGTAGTGGAGCGTTGGTCCCCGCGGTTTGTCTCGCAGTCTCGCTCAGTCTGGGTTCAATGAAAGGTCCAGCAGCGCCGAAGAAACATGGGAAACACGACCGGTTGGTACTGGGTTCCTGGAACGCGCCACGCAATCTAGGTGCGGATTATTTTCAGTTACTGGCCGATCTCAAATTCACTCACACATTGTATTGGAGGAGCCCTGAAATCAACCCTATACAGTGGCAACGCGATTTGGATCGCGCCCAGCAGTTTGGTATCCACCTGATATTCGATAGTTGGCAGCCATCGGCGATTCCATCCGAATGGCTGGACATGGTCTTGAAGACCGCCTGTTCTCATCCGGCCTTTGCGGGAGTGTATGCTCCCGACGAGCCAGGCTACCGATTTCCTCTGGAAAACCCGGCGCGCAAACCTCATGTGGAGGAATTCAGAGCTGCCTACGAGAAAATACGACAGTGCGCGCAGGCCGTTTTGTTTCAAGTCGACGCCTCGGACGCCGAAGAAATTTGGGTACGCCGCTTTCTACCCTTCAGCACTGTCTTCGGTCTGGATATCTACCCCTACCCATCCAGAACCGATTGGAAAGAACGCGTGCGGCGGGCGACACGCCAGGCGGCTACGTGGGCGGACAAGCGACCTGTGTGGATGGTCCTTCAGGGCCACGGCCGAGCCGACTGGTATAACTACGCCACTCACCATCTTCAGTTGAAGATCCCAGAGGAGAAGGGGGAACGCCCACCAGTAGAGGTGTTGCTGGAAATGGCTGAGACGGCGCTGGCTTCAGGCGCTAGTGGAATTTGGTGGTGGTCGTTCGAACTCTACGACTGGCGAGACTCCAAGGAGCGCCAGTTCATCCTTCAATTTCGAGAGGTCAATAGAAAATTGAGGGGAAAGTAGACAGCGCCCAGTGTGGAACATCCACAATCTGAAAAGAACTTCCCCAATTGGCATTCTTTCCTACCCGAAATCTGATGGCACCGGCTCAGCTCGCAACGGGTCGCACACATGGCAATCCAGATTCTCACTCGCGCTATAATGTTTGAGAAGGCTGGACTAATCCATCGGGGTTCTTGGACTTCTGGTCATCTGCAAATTTTGACAGGAAGCAAGGCACCTCACAAAGGGAGGACGGCTTATGGCTCAAGGCAGCAATAGCAAACTGAATGCGGCTGTTTTATTGCTGAGCGGCGCCGCACTCGGCGCCACTCTGGCTCTGCTGTTTGCTCCACAAAGCGGAAAGAAAACGCGGCGCGATCTGCAGAGGACCGGAAGACAGGCATTGGATCGGGCGGAGGCATTCCAACAGGAGTTGCGCGACCACGTTGACGATTTGGTCGAGAGCATTGTTGAAACCAGCAGCGAAGGTTTGGAAAAGGGCCGCGCACTGACAGAAAAGGTCGTAGCTGCGTTAGAAAGCGGACGCAGGACATTGGAGAACGGGAAGAATCGGGTGCAGCAACTCTTCCACTAATGAGTGGCCGGGTAGCAAAGGCTGCAATCAGCACTGCGCTGTTTACCCGTCAAATGAACATTTCCTCGTCTTGGGAGACGGGCCGCAGGTGAGTGCTCCTTTTTCTTGAAAACAAGTAGTCAAAACCGGTGCGGATGCCCCTGACAATAGAAGCAATTTCCATCGCAGGAGCCAAGATATCCCGCTGAATGGTGGAGCTAATCTGCTCAAACTTCTGGACCGTGTCGGTGACGATGTAATCTACTTTTCCGGCCTGGCATCTTACAGCTTCCGTGACTTCTTGCAGGAAAGAATCGATCTCGTCGGTGCGACGCCGCGCGATCTCTACCATTTCGCTGACATTTTCACTTACGGACTTGGCTGCCACGCTAAGCGGTTTCAGCGAATCGAATAGGAGGCCTGCCTGAGCCATGAGTTGGTCGGCCCGACGCTCTAGGTCGTCTAAGACTTTTTGACGGCGCGTCGCCGCCGCTTTGAAACGCCGAGCAATCATCAGCAGAGCGATTCCCTGCAACAGAAATCCGCCGGCCGTCAGCGCCACCAGTATCAGCATCCAGCCCGTGCTCGTATCCGTCATCTGCTTCTGTGATCTACGAGTCCTCGCCCAACTTGGCCTTCTCTTCCCGATATGCCTGTTTGCCTGCTTCCATCGCGGCGCTCAACTGTTCTCTCTGGCGATTGAACACTTCAACACTTCGATCCACCAAGTCACCTGCCTGATCTTGCACACGGCGACCGGTCGAGTCTACCAGATCCCGAAACTCCCGGCCTTTCGTTGTGAGATACTCAGCGCCGTCTTTTGCCCTTTCTGCAATCAGGTCTCGTGTCTCCTTGCCAGATTTGGGCGCAAGCAAAAGAGCCAGCGAAGCGCCCACAAAGCCCCCGACCAGGAAGTAAAGAAAACTTTCACCCGGTTTGCTCATCGATTTACCTCCGCGCGCAACTGAGTGTAAGCTACCATCGACGGTAAGTGAAGTCAATTCACACAAGCGGCTATGCGCGCCAACAGACATTCGAAGAACAAGTCATCCAAACCCAAAATTGCCCTGACCATCGCGGGCTCCGACAGCGGCGGCTGCGCCGGCATCCAGGCTGATCTCCGGACGTTTCGCAATCTGGGAGTCCATGGAACGTGCGCCATCACCTGCGTGACCGCCCAGAACACGGTGGGTGTTCAGGATATAGTATTTCTACCTCCCCGCATTGTTGAGGCACAAATAAGATCGACGGTTGCCGACCTTGGCTGCGACGCCGCCAAGACGGGGATGCTGGGCAATCAGTCCCTGGTAAGAGCCGTAGCGCGCGCAGTAAGACAATTCACCATCCGAAATCTTGTAATCGACCCTGTCATGGTCTCAACCTCTGGGGCTACTTTACTCCGCCCAGAGGCCATCCACGACTTACGCGATCGCTTGATCCCGCTCGGCACGCTGGTCACACCCAATCTGTGGGAAGCGGAACTACTCAGCGGGAAATCGGTCCGTACCATCGAAGCGATGAAGGCAGCAGCGGCTTTTGTCTTTGATCACTCCGGGTGCCCGGTACTGGTTAAGGGAGGTCACCTATCAGGCAGGCCCGTTGACATTTTCTATGATGGCGCCTCTTTTTCCCGCTTTTCCACACCGCGGGTTCATACCGGTCACACCCATGGCTCAGGGTGCACCCTGGCCGCGGCGATTACCGCTTTCCTTGCCCGCGGAATGGCTTTGCAAGACGCCATTGCCGGCGCCAAGGACTATGTCCACAGAGCGTTGAAAAATGCGTACCCCGTAGGCGAGGGACCAGGCCCTTTGGGTGATCCCGAAGAACTGCGTCCGGACATTACAAGCCGGCGAGAGGAATGAAGGAAGATGTTTCCGATCTAGCTTTCGACGCCCGGGAGATAAGGGAACCGAAAATGATGGCGGACAACAACGCAACGCTTACGTCCCACGTTGATGTTCACGTGCCACGTTGACGTGGTCGCGAACGCAGTCGAGATTATAAGCGTAGTCGGCTTTTGATTTTGATTGCGCCCTTCACACGTTCTGAGCTGTTGCGTTAGTCAGCACTCCCGTTAAACTCCAACTTCACCATATCCAAAACGGTCACCATAAATGCTACGATCATAGGCCCCACGACCAAACCCGAGAAACCAAAGATGGAGATACCACCGAGAATGCCAAAAAAGATCAACAGAGTATGCATATCGCGGGAAGTGGTCCGAATCATCAGTGGCCGTAGGATGTTGTCCAACAAGGAAATCACAAATACGCCATAAGCCGCCAGGATCAAGGCGCTAGGCCAGTTGCCGAGCAATAACAAGTAGATGGAAGCCGGCACCCATACCAAGCCCGCCCCGACCATCGGGACCAGAGACGTGAAGGCGGCCAGCGTTCCTAAGAGACCCGCATTTTGGAACTTCAGTATCCACAGGATCAACCACGTCGCTACACCCTGGGCGGTTGCCGTGACAAAGCTTCCGAAGAACGTAGCATAAATCGTCTCTTTGAATCGATCCACCATACGACGCTGATGCCCTGGACTGAGCGGCACGAACTCCATAACCTCATGCAAGAACGATTTGCCATCCCGAAACAAGAAAAACAGAGTAAAGAGCATGATGAAAAAGTCAGCTACCAGAGTCGCAAAACCAGCTACAATGGCGGAACTGTTCCGCACCAGGAACAATCCAGCTTCCCGAATGGCGGCCTGCGCGCTTGCCCCCAGATCCGCGCCGGGAAGACCCAATGCTTTGGTTGCTCGATCCCACAAGACAAGCAATCGTTGGCTTCCCGCAATAGGGAAACTTCCTTCCTTCACACCTCGGTCGTACTCAACAAATGCCCGCTGAATCTCGCTGGCCAATGTAACAGCTACCAGAAACGTGGGGAGGATGATCAGAAAAGTGACCAACATGCACATGAGGAAAGCGGACAGGTTGGGACGATTCCCTAATTTCTTGCTGACGAATTTATAACAAGGATAAAACAGCGTGGCAACGACGGCCGCCAGAAGAACAGGAGTGAGAAACGGGGATAAGATCACCACAAAAAGCGCCAAAACCACGACCAGGCATGTCACCAAAAAGAGGCGCGATAGCTTAGGACTGAAGGCCATCGACCACCTCGTGGTAATAATCACAGACCGTGGTAAGGTTGCACTGGTGGCACAGCGGCTTCCGTGCTTGGCACACCCGCCGCCCATGCCATATGAGCTGGTGGGCGAATGAAATCCAACGCTGTTGTGGAATCTGGCGTATCAGGTCCTGCTCGATTTTTTCCGGATCATCATTTTCCGTCAGACCCAGACGCTGCGACACACGACGCACGTGCGTGTCGACGACAATACCGGCCGGAATATCGTACGCGGTCCCCAGAACCACGTTGGCCGTCTTGCGTGCCACCCCGGGGAGCTGCAGTAAGTCCTTCATACGGGCCGGGACATCGCCTCCGAATTCTTCCACCAACATGGCCGCCGCGCCCTGGACACTCTTTCGTTTATTTCTGAAAAATCCAGTGGACCGAATCTCCTGCTCCAGCTCTTGTGGGTCGGCTTTGGCATAGTCCCGAGCGGTTTTGTATTTCTCAAAGAGCCGCGCCGTGACCCGGTTAACGCGTTCATCCGTGCACTGCGCCGACAATATCGTGGCAACCAGAAGTTCCAATGGATTTCTAAATTGCAGCGCGCACCGCGCATCGGGATAGGCTTCATTGAGCCGCTGCAGCATGGCTTGCACCCTTTTTGGAACCTTTCTTGTTCGGCTCTTTTTAGGTCTCTTGGATCGCGCCATATCGTCGTCTCATGCGCCATGCCCGGTCCGCCGTCGGATACTCTTAACCATCCCCGGTCAGATCGCTGCTGGGTGTTCTAGCTTATCCGCATGCCGATCCGCTGGCCAGTTCAAATCCGCAGTTGCCCCTCGGGCCGGGCGAACAATCGCCGATCACCTGTCGGACACCCACAAAAAGTTGCCAACTTCATTGCTAGAGGCGCATCTTATAGGTGGCGGTTGGGCAGTAAAGGCAACTACGCAAAATTGCAACGGAGTAGTTGGAGCGGTCTTTGTGCCGGTCGCTTTCACGTCCTTGTAATGGCACAGGCGAAAAGATAATCAAGATGATCAAAAGGAAAGTCCTATTCTGGATCTGGTTACTGATGACCGGCGCAAGCCTCTTTTTCTTCACATTCCAAACCAAAGCGACGCTCAAATACAAGAAGGAAACGGACAAACCCTGCACCTTCTGCCATGCCGGCATCCCTCGCAGAGGCGACGAAGACCCCCAACTGACCGAAGACGGCAAAAAGTTTAGGGAAAACGGTTACAAGCTGACCGAGGAGCAGAAACACAAGCCTTAATCGAAATAGGTACCGCTGGGGATGACGACCACGCCCTGCTCGCTGACGGTGAAGCGACGCCGGTCTTCTTCTGGATCGTATCCCACCTGGGTCCCTTCTGGAATGCGCACGGCCTCGTCCACAATCACCTTTTGCAGGCGGCAGTGTCGTTCCACCTCAACATTTTCCATTAAGATTGAATCCACGATCTCGCCGTAGCTCCGCACCCTTACATGAGGCGACAATATGGAGCGGCGCAGCACGCCTCCGCTGACGATACAGCCACTGGAAATGATGGAGTCGTAACCGGCTCCAACGCGTTTTTCCAACGGAAGCTCAAAGACGGTTTTGGCTGGCGGCAGTTGCGGCTGTAATGTTCGCACCGGCCACTCTGGATCATACAAATTAAATGCGGGGTTGACCGTCACCAAATCCATGCTTGCCTCATAATAGGAATCAAGCGTCCCGATATCACGCCAATATTGCGACTCCTTGCGATTCTCGTCCAAGAAAGGATACGCATATACCTTGGCCCCGGAGGCCACCAGCGTCGGGAGTAGGTTTTTCCCAAAATCGTGCTCTGTATCCTGTTTGGCGTCGTCGATGACCGCCCGCACTAATTCAGCGGTGTTGAAAATATAGACTCCCATGTTTACAAACAGCTCACCAAAGTCCGTGAGCTCTTCCGGCTTTTCAGGTTTCTCGACAAATCCGCTAACTCGCCAGTCGTTTGCCAACTGCACGACTCCAAAACGTCGCGACTCCGCCACAGGCACGCGCACCGTCCCTAATGTGACGCTGGCGTCGTTCTGCTGGTGTGCTTCCAGCATCAATGAGTAGTTCATCTTGTAGACGTGATCCCCCGAAAGAATTACTACGTAGTGGGGATGTTCCTCTTCCAGCAGGTCGATATTTTGAAAAACGGCGTCGGCGGTGCCCCGGTACCAGCTACCAACAAAGTGCTGTTGTGGCGGTACGGTAAAGATGAACTCGTTGTTATCATGATTAAAGATATTCCAGCCCAAGCGAATGTGCTTGTCCATGGAGAGGGAGCGGTACTGCGTTAGAACGTAAATCCTTCTCAAGCCGGAGTTCAGACAATTCGAGAGAGTAAAGTCAATGATCCGGTAGACACCTCCAAAAGAAACCGAAGGTTTTGGCCTCCACTTCGTCAACGGATAGAGCCGCTCCCCTTGCCCACCGGCGAGAATCAACGTGAGAGTACTGCGCAGCAAGTGGGCGCGATCAAACATGTCAAGCTGGCAAGAGTCCTTTCTTGACCAGGATCTCCCGGACCTTTGCTCTCAGCGGCTCAAGGTCTGGAGATTTGATGACGTAGGCATCGGCCGCCCAACTCATGAAATTATTCTGGTAACTTGTATAGGCGGTGTTGAGGATCACTGGAATGTTGTTTTTGATGGCCAGAATCCGCCCCAGGGCTTCGATGCCGTCCATTCCTGGCATACGGATATCCAAAATCACCAAATCGGGATTCTCGTTTCGAACCTTCTCGACCGCTTCCGATCCTTTTTCCGCCAACAGGACTTCGTAGCCTGCCTGCCGAAACTCCTTTTCGTAAAGCCGACGAATATTCTTGTCATCGTCCGCGATCAAAATTCGGATCGGTTTTCCTATCATGGGTACCCCCGCTAGCTACTCGGCAGTCGAATGAAGAACTCGGTCCCCTTCCCTTCCTCGCTTAATACGGAAATGCTACCCCCATGTGCCTCAATGATCTCGGTGACCACCGTCAAACCCAAACCAGCTCCTGACGGCTTGGTCGTAAAAAACGGAGTAAAGATTCTATCCAGGCTCTCTTCGGGAATGCCGCATCCTGTGTCCTTGACCCGTATCAAAATACTATTCCCCACTCTTTCCGTAGCCACAGTAATGGTACCTCCGTGATCAATCGCCTGGATAGCATTGATTATCAGATTGTAGAACACTTGTATAAACTGCGCTGGATCTGCTTTTATCAATGGTAAATCAGGATCGAGCGCCGTATCCACGTTGACTTTCCTTTCCTGGATTTCCAAGCGCAACATATCCAGTGTCTTGCTGATGACGTGATGGATGTCGGTAGGTTGCGACAATACTTGTTGGGCATAAGAATATTGCAGGATATTGGCCACAATCTTCTCCAGCCGCTCCGCCTCCGAAATGATGATCTCGACATCCTCGCGCATCGGATCCGCCTCGGGAATTTGCTGCTTCAGCAGGCGCGCAAATCCCCCAATGGAGACAAGCGGATTGCGGATCTCGTGAGCCACCATCGCGGCCATTCTCCCTACGGTTGAGAGTCGCTCGGCGCGCAATAGGCGCTCGTGATTCTCCTCCAGTGCCGCACGCGATACCTGCAACGCTTTGACCTTCCCTTGCAAATCTTGGTAAAGCTGCGAATTCTCAATGGCGGAGCTGGCGTGACCGGCAAAGATCTCCAACAATTTGATCCGGTTGGCGGAGATGGGATTTCTATTGATCCAATTGTCCACCACCAGCACCCCGATACTTTTTTGGCGAGTGTAAAGGGGGATCACGGCGAAAGTGCCACATCCTAGAGTTTCAAGCAGCGCTGGGTCGACAATCGAGCCGTCATCCGCGACGTCCTCAACCACATTGAAAGACCGCCTTTCCGTCATGGCCCGCATTAGGATGCTCGCAGGCTCTCCCACGGGAACCTGCACTCCTCGGATTTGCGCGCTGATTTTCGAGTCACTCAACGGCCGATTGGAATCGTAAGCGCTAAGCAGGTCGGACAATGTCCACGCTTTCTGGCTCAATTCTCCCCAAATAAGTCCGGCCTCGTGGAAATCTGAGGGGCCGATGGCAACCTTTCCTTCAAGCATGTTCGTCTCAGGGGAAAAAAGAAACAAGAAAGCCCGATTGAACTGCAACCCTTGCTGGCCCGTGACTCCCACCAGGGTCACGTAAAGAACTTCATTCAGGTCGACGGTCCGCTGCAGAGCCTTGCTGAACTCATTGGCTACGTCGCGTTCGTACATGCGCCGAGCCAGATCCGACTCAAATCGCTTTCTTTGAGAGACATCTCTTGCCACCAAGACAACTTCGCGTATCTTTCCTTCCGGCCCTGAAATCGGATAGCTGGCTAGTTCCAGAAAAGTTGACTCCGCTTCACCCCGGGGTAGGGAGATCGTTTTCAATTCACCCTCAAGCAAGCAATCGGCAGTCAGTACATTGAAAATGTCGGAACAGCCCAGGGTGAGGCGTTGCTGACCCAGTTCCTGCCAAGATCTGCCTAAGACCTGTTTTTCAGAAGCCTGCAGCAATTTCAGCATCTGCGAGTTTAGCGACAGCACACGAAAGCCTTCAGGATCCAGCACCATCACTCCTTCGCTGGCAACGTGAGACTCCAAAGGAGCGGGCTTGGCAACATCGGGCAACAGTTTTCTTTCGGTCATACCTTGGCTCGCGCAACCTGATAGAGTTCGTAGTAACGTTGTGCGCTTTTGCGCCAGGAAAAATCTTCTGTCATTCCCCGTTTCATCACTTTTCGCCACTCTCTTCGGTCTTGATAGACAAACAGGGCGCGGCGCAATGTTTCCAGCATCTCACCGGCGGAATACGTATAGAATTTAAATCCATTGCCATCCGGGTATTGGTGGCAGTCACGCACCGTATCTGCCAAGCCTCCGGTGTGATGGACCACGGGAATGGTTCCATAGCGGAGACTATACATCTGGTTCAAACCGCAAGGCTCATACCGCGAGGGCATCAAGAACAGATCGCTTCCGGCTTCGATCCAATGCGCTAACTTGTTGTCAAATTTAAGATTCACGCTGAACTTCTGCGGGTGGTTACGCGCAACAAACTGCAAAGCCTCGTAGTACTTCTTATTACCGCTGCCCAGGAAGACAAACTGCAGATCCATCGCAAGCAGTTGCGGAATCGCCTGCAGTACCAGATCCAGTCCCTTCTGCTCCGCCAATCTGGAAATCATTCCGACCAGCGGAATCACCGAACTCTCCCGAAGACCCAGCGATCGCTGCAGCTCCGCCTTATTTCTAGCCTTCCCCTCAAAGCGCTTCACGCTGTATCGAGCGGAGATCAACCGGTCGGTCGCGGGATTCCACTCATCGGTATCAATACCGTTGAGAACACCATACAAGTCCCGATGCCTGCTGCGCAATAGTGCTTCCAATCCATATCCGTATTCTAGGCTCCGCTGAATCTCGAGAGCGTAGGTGGGACTGACGGTGGTGAGCACATCGGCAAACACAATCGCCGATTTCATCAGATTCAAATCGCCATCCGATTCAAAGGGGCCTTGCGGATAAGCCAGATGGCGTGGGAGATCGGTAAGCTTAAACAGATCCATGCTCACCCGTCCCTGGTAAGCCAGATTGTGGATGGTGAACACCGAGGCGGTGCTGCGGAATGGCCAATCCGCAGCGTCATATCCCAGCTTGAGATACGCCGGAAGCAGACCGGTGTGCCAATCGTTGCAATGGATCACATCCGGGATCCAGGCCATTCTCCGGCAAGCAGCGAGCGCGGCTTTCATGAAAAATAGAAAGCGCTGAAAATTGTCTGCGAGAGCTTCTCCCGATCCCGGGTCGCTGTAAATTCCTGGCCCGCCAAAAAAATCTGAATTCTCCACGAAATACACCGGGACCGCCGAGGCAGGAAATTCAGCCTGCAAGAGGTGGGCCTGAAATGAGTACACTTCCAAAGAAATTCTTCCCAGCTCTGCCTTCGGGCGCAGCCTCTTCGTATCTTTCAAGGACCCATAGCGCGGGAGCATCACGCGCACGTCAACATCGAGTTCAGACAGCGCGTGCGCCAGGCCGCCGACAACATCGGCAAGTCCTCCCTCTTTGGCGAAAGGGCTTGCCTCAGCCGCGGCGATCAACACCCGTAACTTCTTCTGCATTCAACCCCGTCTCCGGCATGCGAATCCTGTCACAATTCGATATCCCGCAAGAACTGAGCTGCCTCCTCAGGGGCAGTAGGATTAATATAAAATCCCGATCCCCATTCAAAACCTGCCATTCGAGTCAATCGAGGCAGGATTTCAATATGCCAGTGAAAGTCGTGCTCGATCGTTTGCCAGTAAGTCGCTCGATTGGTACTTTTCCTGTTGGGGATGGTATGGATCACGAAGTTGTAAGGCGGATCCTTCAGCGCAATCTTTATGCGCCGCATGCTGTCGCGAAAAATTTCCGCCAAGGACCGAATCTCTTCCTCCGTAATCGCCGCAAAATCATGGCGGTGGCGGCGTGGCGCCAGAAAAATCTCAAACGGAAAGCGCGACGCATAGGGAGTCAGGACTACAAAGTGGTCGTTGGTCGCCACAACACGGACTCCTTGGTCCAACTCATTGCGGATGATGTCGCAAAAGAGGCAGCGTTCCTTCACGTTGAAATGTTCCATCGCGGATTGCAATTCCAAGGCCACGGTCTTAGGAGTGACAGGAGTCGCGATCAACTGGCTGTGAGGATGGGCCAATGCGGCTCCCGCGGCCAGGCCGTAATTTTTAAAGATCAGGATGTACTTCAACCTACGGTCATTTAAGAGATCGCGCAGCCGCTCACGGTACGTGCGCAACACCAGTTCCAGTTGAGCCAGTGGCGTCTCGGCAAGATGCAATTCGTGCCGGGTGGTTTCGATGATCACCTCATGGGCTCCGACCCCGTTCATTGCGTCGTAAATGCCGTGGGCGTGCCGGTCCAGTTCACCTTCGACCTTCAGCACGGGGAATTTATTGGGGACTACCCGAACTTGCCAGCCCGGCCCGTCGGCAGAGGAGCCATTCGGTCGGATTGCATAAATTTCCGGCGACGCCTTGCTCTCATTGCCTTCACAGGAAGGGCAGAAAGTCCCCGGGGGCATTTCGTTGTCGATGAGAAAGTCATCTGGCCGGCGCCCCCTTTCCGTGGATATGATTACCCACCGTCTCTGTATCGGATCATGCCGCAATTCAGGCACAACATTCTCCTTCTATAGCTTCGCGTCGCCAATCCCGGACGCTCCTGTTACACAGCATGCTTCTCACACCCGCCATTCAAAGCGGTCCCGATTTATTTCTACCGCCAAGGAAAAAACTTCGGTGCGAGGCCAACGTTCCACGGGCTGACCATCTCTCCAGATCTGAATAAACCAGCAAATTTCTTCGCCAGGCGTTCCGCACAGTGTCTCCAAGGGAACCGCCAATTCCACAATTTTCCCCCGGGCGACCGAAGGCAATTGCTTCCGATGCTCGCCACAGACGAGCCAAGCAGAAAAGGCGCTTGCGCCAATTGCAATCTCAACCCTCACCGGAGAAGGCCGCTGAAACGAGATTTCAAATTTCCATTGGCTTTCTCCCGGTATCACCGTTGTATCCAACAAGTCCAACCTGAGAAACAAATACTTTTGGTTGAAGCCGAACATAATTTGGCTGAGGATTGAACCGACAGGATGCATTGTTGTGGCGGTAGCCGCGCTGGAGATTCTGCCGGCTCCCAGCCATTCAAAATAGTCGGTCACTTTGCCATCTAAAGTAGGGGTGATTTCCGCCACGGGAGGTTCGACCGCGTGGTAGGCCTTCCGCTCCAAGATCGGTTGCAAGAGCAAGGGAGGAACCGCTAGTCCGATGCTCTCATAGGCATACTGCAAGTGCTTTCGGAACAATACGTCAAATTCCTCCCGGTAGGAGGAATAATGGTCGTCGCCGTACCACCAAAACCAATCACTCCCCTCCGCAATGTAAATATGCTCCCACACGTCGCGATCCGTTTCAGAGCAGGTACGAACTGCCACGGCCGCTCGCGCCTCCGCAAGCAACTCCCAGGCCCGATTCTTTTCCGGATGGCCGATCCAAAGCTTGAAATTGCCATCAATCCAAGACCCCGGACACAACGACTTCAGTTCCAACTGAGCAGGATGGCGCGCCAAATAGTTGGAAAACGTGATCGGCTGAATTTCTGTCTGCCCATCCAGCAAGCTGAAAACCGTTTCCCAGAACACCCGCCCATTCTCAGGGTAATATTCCCAGGCATTTTCACCATCGAGAATGATTGAGATTACCGCCTCCTCGTCAACTTCCCGCGCGATTGCGGCGAGTCGAGCCATGAGGTTCTCAGCAGCGTCTTTGGACGGCCATTGCGAATAGGTAAAACCAATTAGGTCGGAGAGTGCCCGATCTCGGAAGAAAATTGAAATTGCGCCGTTTTCCTTTACAAAGCGGTAGGGAAAAAAGTGCGTGTCACCGCGGCGGTCATCCAACGAGTTATATAGTACTAGTTCATCAGAAGCTGTCCACTGTACCCCGGAATCGATCATTTGGGTGAGAACCTGGGGACTCAGCGCTCCTTCCGAGGGCCATACTCCACGCGGAGAAATACCCAGCCGTGCTGCCATGTATCGCAACGCTTCCCGCAGTTGATATTCCGCATCTTCCGGATGGCGAAACAATAATTCCGGCAAAGACAGATCCGGCCGGGTCACTCGCGCCAAGCGCGTGTCGCAGAGCAAAGGAAGGATCGGGTGATACAAGGGAGAGCAGCTTAACTCAATGCGCTGGTTGACATGAAGTTGCTGATAAAGCGGCATGATCTTGGCAATGAATAATCGCTGCACTTCGAAAAGCTCTTCTTTGTCTGCTTCGCTGAAATTGCGCTCTTTGGAAAGCAGACGGAGTGTGACCGGATCCCGCCGCAGGGATTCCCCTGACCAGGCAAGGTAGAACCAAAGCTGCAGATCGCGGTAGTCAGCATCGCAGAATTGAGCAATGTCCCAAACACCCTCACCTTTAGCTGCCGCCCCCCGCATCTGCAATAGGTCGCGGTAGCGCGGATGGGGCTTCACCATGTGATCCCAGTGTAATGAAAAGAAATGTTCCAACAGAAACGCTTGATCTGCGGGCTCAAGTTCCGGCGCTGGCTTTTTCGCCAATCTCAGAAAGGAATCGTCGACATTCAGTTGCTGGCACTCATCCAGTTGCATTAACAAGGACGGGACTACATTGACGTTACAGCAAAAATTCGGGAAATCGTTCAGGCGGGCTACCATGTCAAAGTAATCCTTCAAGGCGTGCAAGCGCGTCCAGGGCATTCGATAACACCCGGTGTGGGGATCCTTGTAACAGGGTTGGTGCATGTGCCATAAAAACGCAACGTACATCCTAGTTATGTTAGCAGACTTTCCTCTGACCCATGGAGGTTCCCACGTCTCGGACGGTAGGCCTCGCACGATGGGTACCGGTTCGTTGGCCCCGTTTGTCACAGGACACAACTTGGACGTTCAGCCATTTGCGAAAGCCGCTCCAGCAGTACACGTTTGACTTGTGCCCTGTCCATCGCCGAGAATTTTCGTGAGATGTCGAAGAAGGACCAGGCCCCCAGAAATACCGCAGGCGGGACTCTTAGGAAAGGCGAGGACGAAATCCTCAGAGTGAACGAGGTTTTCTACAGTCTTCAGGGAGAATCGACTTATACGGGTTTTCCGTGCGTTTTCGTTCGACTTGCCGAGTGCAACCTACGTTGTACTTACTGCGATACCGAGTATGCCTTTTACCAGTGGACGGAGATGTCGGTTTCAGAGATCCTTCAAAAGGTGAATTCTTTCTGTTGCCCCTTGGTAGAGGTAACGGGCGGGGAACCTTTGCTGCAGTCAGGCGTGTATTCCCTAATGCGCCGGTTGATCCGAGATGGAAAGAAAGTCCTGCTGGAAACAGGCGGCCACGTTGACATTGCTCCTGTGCCGCCGGAAGCAACGGTAATTTTGGATCTCAAGACTCCTGGCAGCAAAATGGAACGCCACAACCTCTGGTCGAACCTTGACATTCTCAAGCCCACCGACCAGGTCAAGTTTGTCGTTTGCAATCGCGAGGACTACGAATGGGCGCGCGACGTGATCCGGCAGGGGAAACTGGATCAACGTTTCCTGGTGCTAATTTCGCCCGTTTACGGAAGCAATCTAGCCCAGCTAGCGGAGTGGATCCTCCAGGATCATCTGAAAGTTCGCTTTCAGATTCAGTTGCACAAGTGGATCTGGGGACCCAACCGCAGGGGCGTTTGACCCGGCCATCGCAAGGTCAGACGACCGGAGAAAAGACAGGACGCGCAAAGCGGCGGGCAATGCGAAACTTGCTTATCCGATGGCAAAGTCGACTTCCCGGAACTCGGCCAGTTCGTCCTTCATGTATACACGCAAGCGCTCCAGCACCTTCTTTTCCGCGATCCGGATCGCTTCACGTGTCACCCCATACTGATCGGCAATTTCTTGCAGGGTCTTGGGCTGTTCCGCCACGAGCCGCTCAAAGAGGATTACCCGGTCGCGTTCTCCCAGCGTGCGAGCAAACGCAGTAAGCTTGTCATTTAAGATCCGCTTCAATTCGCCGCGGGCGATCTGCTCATCCACCAAAGCCTCGGTTCCGGCCAACCGGTCTATGACCCTCATCTCGCTTTCTTCGCTAATAGGATCCTCCAACGAAATATCAGACGAGTTGAGAGCCGTTTCTACCTCGACCACATCTTCTTCCTTGACATCCAACCGCTTCGCCAGCAGTTGCGGAGTGGGATCAAATCCCTCCAAACGCAGGCGCTCTTTTTCCCTCCGTAGATTAAACAGCAATTTGCGGCGATCATTGGTGGTACCGACCTTCACAATCCGATAATTATCCAATATGAACTTGATGATGAACGCTTTGATCCAGTAACTGGCATAGGTGGGAAGACGCGCGCCCTTGTTCGGATCGTAATGCTTCACCGCCTGGATCAGGCCAATGTTGCCTTCCTGTATCAGGTCCATCACATTGGAATACACGCGATGGTACAGCATCACTATTCGAACAACCAGGCGCAGGTTGGCCGTTACCAGGCGAACTCCGATCCTCGGATCACCGGTATCTCGAAACAGCCGGGTCAATCGCTGTTCTTCCTCGGTAGTGAGCGGCTCGTATCTGCTGATTTCCAACAAATACCGGCGCAACGGATCCAGCCTGGAGAGCTGTTTCCTGTCGGCCAGCGGCGGTTTGCCCTTGGGTCGCACCTCTCCCGTCAGAATTTCATCCGCCGACTCGATCTCAACGCTTTCCAAGCCGGGCGTTTCAAAAGTTCCATTCTCCATCAAAGGTATCTCCCCAAAAGGAACGGTAGAACGGCTGTCCTTCTCCATTTGATTTTAGTCGGGATTCCGGTAGACTCGAGCCGAAATCATGTCGGACCACCGGTCGTTCTCAAGATGAACGCCCATAAAATTGCCAACACTCCTATGATAAATCCAAATCAGGCCCCTAGTAAAATCGACAAGATCCACCATCGACCTATTGACCTTTACATAATATTACTGACGTGGCCTGCCTCGCTGGAGCGCGCTGGCCGGCGTCGGAGGGCCGGAACCGCGTCAGCTATATTTGGTAATGTTCAATAGGTGCTAGGGCCTTGGCGCATAAATGAGCGCATTTTGCAAGCGGGGTTTGAGATGCGAGGCGAGGTCCAGGAGCGAGGAGGAGGCGATGCCAGTGCGCCAACAAAAACTTACTTCCCGAGGTTTCGGCAGCTCTCCCAACTCGCTCCTCGTATTTGGCGAAGCGCCTCGAAAACCGCCACCGCCACGGCGGTGGAGAGATTCAGGCTTCGCACCGGTCCTTCCATGGGGATGAACAGAGATCGATCAGCATGCTTTCCCAAAATTTCCATCGGCAGTCCGGCCGTCTCTGAGCCGAAAATCAGATAATCTTCATCGTGGAACCGCGCTCCAAGGTAAATGCGCCGCCCGCGAGTGGAAAAAAGATAAAAGCTCTGCTGCGCAACCTGCTCCCAAAATCCTGCGGTGTCCGCATGTCGGACCAGTTGCACATGGGTCCAGTAGTCGAGCCCGGCCCTTTTAAGGGCGCGATCGGTCAGTTGAAATCCGAGCCGTCCTACAAGATGCAAAACACATCCGGTCGCGGCACACAGGCGAGCGATATTGCCGGTGTTAGGAGGGATGTCCGGTTCAACGAGAACTACGTGCAACATTCAGATCAGGTTATTCTCAGGCGGACACGCAGACCCAACGTCTGACCTGCGACTTGCGACCTGCGACTTGCAACCTGCAACCTGCGACTCGCGACCTGTTACTTGCAACCGACTCACTGTTTCAGGCACACTGCGACGCCGTCACGGATAGGGAGAATCACCGGGTATAACTCTGCCGTCGAATAGATCAGACGATTGAATTCGCGTATCCCTTCGGTATCCTGGTCACTGTCACTTTGGGCCACGCGCCCGCCCCAAAGGACATTGTCCGCGATGAATAGACCGCCCCTTTTGACACGCCGAACAGCTTTGCGAAACGCGTCTGGGTACTGATATTTGTCCACATCGTTGAAGATCAGGTCGAACTCTCCCTGAACCGTGTCGATCAACTCAATGGAATTGCCCACCAGGATTTCGATTCGCTCAGCGACACCCGCCCGCTCAAAATAGCCACGGGCTTCTTCCGCATTTCGCCTGCTTCCGTCCGTGTAGTAGACTTTCCCCTCTACACCGACCGCGCCAGCCAGCCAAAGAGTGGAGTAGCCGATGGCCGAGCCCATCTCAAAAACCCGCCGGGCGGCGATAATACGAGCGTATTGGTGGAGCATGCGCCCTACTGCGGGACCGATAATCGGGATGGAGCGTTTCCGCGCTTCCGTTTCCATCTCACCAAGCACCGCATCTCGCGCCGGCAACAGAGAGTAGATATATCGCTCGGTCAGTTTGTCGATAATCTTAGCCATGGGCACAAATTACGGTTGCAACTGTCCAAAATCCGAGGAGCGTTTCCCCTTGGAGCCTTCGACACCGCAATCTTATAATGGGGAATGGACAGAGGGAAGAGAGTGGGCGATGTTTGCAACCATACCGGAAGCGCTTGAAAACATCCGCAATGGCCGCATCGTGATCGTGGTCGATGACGAAGACCGCGAAAATGAAGGCGACCTCACCATGGCTGCGGAAAAAGTGACGCCACAAGCGATTAATTTCATGGCTTGCCATGGTCGCGGCCTGATTTGTCTGCCAATGACACCGGAGCGGCTGGCCCAATTGGAGATTCCGCTCATGGTCTCCAAGAACAATTCTCGTTTTGGAACCGCCTTCACCGTATCCATTGAGGCCCGGCGAGACGTATCCACCGGAATTTCAGCCGCCGATCGCGCGCAGACAATTCTTACGGCCGTGGATCCAAATACAAAACCTTCAGATATCGTCATGCCCGGACATGTCTTCCCGCTTCGTGCCGAGCCGGGCGGTGTTCTGAGACGCGCCGGTCAAACGGAAGCGGCTGTCGATTTGGCGCGACTGGCTGGATTGCACCCGGCGGGAGTCATTTGTGAAATCATGAATGACGACGGTACAATGGCGCGACTTCCCGAGCTTGAAAAATTTGCCCGACAGCACGCAATGAAAATCATCTCCGTCGCCGATTTGATCCGTTTTCGAATCCAAAACGAAAAGTTCGTGCGTGAAGTTGCCGACGCCCTGCTGCCCACGGAATTTGGCGAGTTCAGAATCAAGGCTTTCATCAATGAATTGGACCAGAGAACACACCTGGCGCTGATTTGCGGCGACATTTCCGACAGCGAAAACGAACCGGTATTGGTGCGTGTCCAGGCACAGTCGACGGTTTCTGACGTCTTCCATTCCTTGCGCGGCGACAGCGGCGAACAGTTGCGGAAAGCGATGAAATTGATCGGGCAGTCCGGGCGTGGCGTGCTTGTTTATCTACGCCAGGAAGGAAGAGGCATCGGTCTCATCAATGAAATTAGATCCTATGCGTTGCAGGACGAAGGCAAAGAGGCGCCCGGGACCAACACGACGCCAGAATTTCAGCCGGACTTCCGTGATTATGGTGTGGGAGCCCAAATCCTAAACAGCCTGGGTCTGCGTCAAATTCGGCTGCTCACAAATCACCCCAAAAAGGTGGTCGGCTTGGAAGGCTACGGCATCACGATTGTCGAACAGGTCCCTCTGGAAATTAGCTCCTCCGAATACTCCCAACATTATCTTCAAACCAAGAAAGAAAAGCTGGGACACCAGTTGACTAATCTGTAGGCATCATTCGCTGTGGCTCAATTCATCATCGATCTGCGTAGCGACACCGTTACGCAACCGACCCCTGCAATGCGTCGCGCCATGGAACAGGCCGTCGTGGGTGATGACGTATACGGGGAGGATCCCACCGTCAACAAGCTTCAGGAACGCGCTGCCGAAATCTTTGGCAAGGAGGCGGCCTTGTTTGTTCCCAGCGGCACCATGGGGAACCAGATTGCGGTAAAGCTGCACACCCGCGCGGGCGACGAAGTCATCCTCGATTGACACGGCGACGGTACAGACCAACATTGTCATCTTCGAGGTCGACCCGGCATTGCAAACTGCTGAAGAAGTATTGCTGCGATTGAGAAAACGGGGAATTTTCATGGGAGCCGTGGCGCCGCAAGCCATTCGCGCGGTGACTCATGCAGACGTCAGTCGAAAAGATATCGAAGTTGCTCTAACCGCCCTGCGGGAGATCCTACGCTGAGGGCGCCGCTCGTGGAAGGCGTCAGCATCCGTAGCACGGAGCGCATGACCGGCGTTCACCGAGACACCATTATGAGACTGTTGATCTGGGCCGGTCAGTCCTGCCACGTGCTCCTGGATGAAAGGATCCGAGGAGTCGAGTGTAATTTTGTTCAGGTCGATCAGATTTGGACATTCGTAAAAAAGAGGCAGAAGCAGTTACGTCAATCAGATCCCTATGAATACGGGGATCGGTATGTTTTTGTGGCCATTGACGCTGAGACCAAACTGATCCCCTCTTTCCGGGTAGGGAAGAGGGACAGCGACACGGCCCTTTACTTTAAGGGAGACCTGAGAAAACGGATTCAGGGACGGATTCAGCTCACGAGCGATGCATTCGTACCATACGTGCGGGTCGTGGAAGACACTTTCGGCGCAGATGTGGATTACGGGCAATTAGTGAAAATTTTTGGTAACACGGTCGAACCTGGCCGGGAGCGCTACAGCCCGAGCCGGATTTCCGGCACGGATCACAGCAAATTATTGGAAATCCTGACGAAGATCTGATTTGCACTTCCCATGTGGAGCGCCAAAATCTTACAATGCGGATGCAGATCAGGAGATTAACGCGACTGACGAACAGCTTCAGTAAAAAACTAGAAAACTTGAAGGCTGCCTTGGCCTTACATTTCGCTTACTATAACTTCGTCAGAATTCATCAGACGTTAAGAGTAACTCCGGCAATGGCCGCCAGTGTCACGAATCGCCTTTGGGGACTGGACGAGATGTTATGAGTTCTGGTGAAAAACCATCGTTGTTCAATCAGCTTGAACCAGATCCAGAGGTGAGTAGTTATAAAACCCTGTCCTCGGTCTGGGAAAGACAGGACTCAGAGCTAATTGAAGAGATGCTCCGCTTCTATCCTAGACAAGAGCCAGAATTGATTCTTGATGCCACAGTCAATGGTGGCAGGTTTTGGGTTGGAAGCTGCCGGCCTGTAGTTGGGATGGATATCACCATTTGTCACAGACCCAAGATTGTCGGCGATAACATGCGGATGCCGTTGCGCCCTGAGATTTTCGACGTGGTAGTTTACGACCCGCCACATATCCCTAATCAGGGAAAAGATAAACAGAAGGACTTCAATATTCGGTTTGGACTGGTTCTGAAATCATCTAAAGAGAACGGTTATACCTTCTCTCATACCTACCCACTATTCGTCACCGAGGCATACCGAGTTTTGAAACCAGAGGGAATATTGCTCTGCAAGATCACGGATTATGTGCATGATCACCAATACCAATGGGCTCACATAGACCTCATAGAGGCTGCCAAGGAAGCTGGATTTTGCGCTTGTGACTGCATCATAAAAATACGGAAGGGGCCGATAATCGATCCAAAGTGGAAAATCGCTCATCATTCACGAAGAAGGCATTGCTATTGGCTCGTCTTTCGGAAATCCGTGAAATGTGAGTAAATCACTACAGACTCCGCAGTTGCAGATCCCATTCCAGAAGCATCTGGCAATGCTCTAGCTTAAGATTTCTGATCGAGCATTTTCCGTCTGAGGCGTCAAAATGGACTCTAAACAAACGTTCACCTTGATCGCAAATATCTGCGCCTAAACTCTGGCGTCCCTGTCGTCTCCCGACAACGGTTAGTTCTGCAGAACCGATTAGCTGTAACAACCCGACCGGGATATCAAGAAGCTGGTAATGGAGTAGTTCCTGTCCCCATATCGATCTGAGCATCAGAATAACGTCGTACTTCATTAGGTGATTGAGGACACGCTCGACAAGCAGATTAGCAGTCCAAGGCTCACGTTCCGTCGTACAAAGCTTTGTAATGTTAATCTGGCGTGCCTGCGTACCAATTCCAGTCTCAGTTTTCAGAGACAGGCGAGTACTTTCAACCACCAAATCGTGTGTGGGTTGATTCAGACCTGTCCTTGTAACCACCGTAAACGGCTTTTTCACTCTCCGGAATGCTTCCTGTACGAGACCTTCAAAGTAGATCCCCTGAGGCGGAATCCTGTCGTAAATAGAGTGATGGATATTAACCAGCACTCGGAGTGCTGTCAGGAAATCGTCTTGAAAGATCCCGCTTGCTGACAATGGGCGAGATTATGCCACAGAGCAGAGATATTTCAAATTAGGCACTACCCAAAAGGGCGTCCCCCTTGCTTGGCTCTCTATTTTCAAACCACCTGCGGCTTACATCAATTCACTCAGGATGGTGTTGCTTACCAAATACCCGGCGGTCGTAAAGCGGTAATGGCCGCTCATCCGTTCTACCCAACCCTGGTCTAAAAACGACTGCCAGCGCTGCTGCAAGAGGCGATTGCGTTGCACAAACGCATCCAGCACTGCCTCTGAAATCCCCTGACGCAGGCGCATGCCCAAGAAGAATTGTTCCCGTTCGGCTTCCATCTCACTGATGATCCTTTCCTCCGCTCGTGCCGAACTGCCGCTTTCCACCCCGGCCAGATAGCCCGAAAGCGAACGGGTGTTCTTCCAGCGCCTGATTCCGTCGAAAGAATGGCTGCCAAGGCCAAATCCCATATAGGGCTGACGGGTCCAGTATTTCAAGTTATGCCGGCTCTGAAAACCGTCCCGGGCAAAGTTGGAGATTTCATATTGGGCCAAGCCGGCCGGTTCCAAGAACCGCACAAGGTGACCGTACTGTTCCGCTACAAAATCTTCAGAAGGAAGCATGATCTTTTCAAACCTTACGTCGTCGTGCAGGGGCGTGCCGCTGTGAAGCTCCAGCATATAAACGGAGAGGTGTTGAATCGGCAGAGAAGCGGCGATTCGTAGGTTTCGGGCAAAAGAGCTTGCCGTTTGTCCGGGAATACCCAACATCAAGTCGATGCTGGCGTTTGTGAATCCACTGTCAACCGCCATCTCGACTGCGCGCCTCGCTTCTTTCGCCGTGTGAGCGCGGGTCATTGCGACCAGCTCTTCGTCATCAAAAGATTGAACTCCAATGCTCACGCGGTTGATTCCTGCCGCGCGGTAGAAAGGAAGCTTGCCTGACTCCGCAGTCGATGGGTTCATCTCGAGGGAAATTTCCGCGTCCCAGCCGATCAAAAATCGCGCTGTCAGCGCATTTAAGATTGCCTCGATAAATTGCTCCGGGACCAGCGACGGTGTTCCTCCTCCGAAGTAAACGGAATCCGCTGTGCGCAGACAGGACCCCAGTTCCGCGTTGCCGATCTCCTTGAGCAACGCGGATAGATATCGTCGTGCCATGTTTTCGTCGAAAAGCGTGGTGGCAAAATCGCAATAGTTGCACCGGGTGGCGCAAAATGGGAGATGGATGTAGATGCCAATGCGGGTGGCAGATACCGGCTGCCGACCCACCGGTTCATTTAACATTTGCTTCTCCCAACTGTCCGCGGTCCAGGAAGCTAAAATAACATCTGTCGCCGACAATGATGTGGTCTAGTACCCGCACTCCCAGCAGGCTTCCGCATTCAACCAACCGTTGAGTAATTTGACAGTCCTCCGTGCTCGGTTCGGGATCGCCACTTGGGTGATTATGTAAACAAATGATCGCGGCCGCGCTATGGCGCACCGCCGGCGTAAACACCTCCCGAGGATGGACCAGAGACGCAGTGAGCGTTCCCTCTGAGATCACTTCATCCCGAACAACTCGATTTTTGCTATTTAACAGCAATAATACAAACAACTCATGATTTTTGCCGTGGAAGAAGTCTTTGTAGGCATCAAACACTTGACGGCTGTCATGAAACGGCCCCCGCATGGGCGCGGGTTCTCGCAATTCTTCCATCAGCTCCTGAAAAACCTGCACCCGGGAGCCGGGAAGTCCCAAAGAGTTCAGCTCGCCCTGAGTGACCGAAAGCAGTCCCTTCAGGCCGAAACTGCCCAGGAAAATGCGGGCTTCCAACTGATTCCAGCACAGCAGTCGGCAAAGCAACGATGTCTTGACGCTAGGATCCTTTTCCATCCGACACGGTGCTCGCATGTCTACCATAACCGTCGCCTTTCGACGTTTGCGAAAACAAGCGAGTGTCACCTCTCTTCCATTCAGCGACTAGGCGCGCATAGAATCATCCCATGCAACTGTTGATCGGCGAAGACGTTGCCACGGTCCACCTGCGCAAGAAAGAGGAACTTCGCGTGCGCGCCGGGCACCTTTGGATCTTTTCAAACGAGACGGCGGAGGTGTTGCACAAAGAGGGAGCGTTGCTGGCGAACTGTTTTTCCGCAGCGGGAGAATTTTTGGGAAGCGCCTTTTATTCCCCGCATTCCCTCATTTCCTGCAGGCTTCTCGATCGAAATCTTCGGGCCGAGCAGTTGTGCGTTGCTTGGCTGCAGCAACGTCTTCGTACTGCCATCGACTTGAGGCAAAAATTATTTCCCAACGAAAACTGCGTGCGCTGGGTCTTTGGAGAGAGCGACGGCCTGCCTGGCATCATTATCGATCGTTATGACGACACGGCTGTGCTGCAGACCTTCTGTGTCGCAGCAGACGCCTTGCTGCCTTTGCTGGCAGAAACCCTGGTTGACAACTTCGGCATCGAGACCGTGATAGAACGAAATGAATCGATCGCGCGACAGCATGAAGAGCTACAGCAGCGCCGCAGCCTTTTGCGGGGGACACAGCCTTCGATCAGCGAAATCAAAGAACTAGGGATCCGTTATCTGGTCGACCTCTGGGCCGGCCAAAAGACCGGGTATTTTCTGGACCAAAAAATGAACCGCTGGATCGCCCGGCAGATTTCTGCCGGCGTAGAAGCTCTGGATTGCTATAGCAACGTTGGTGGATTTTCCTTAAATGCTATTCGTGGCGGCGCCGCCCGAGTGATCGCTGTCGACAGCTCTAGAGACGTCTTAGACCTGGCTGAACGGAGCGCTCAATTAAATGGTTGGCGTGACCGAATCGGGACGGTTAAGACAGACGTATTCGAGTTCTTGCAGGAGGAACGGATCAAACAACGAAGTTTTGACCTGGTGGTCCTCGATCCCCCCTCGTTCGCCAAGAGTCGCAGAGGCGTCCCGGTAGCCAAAAGAGCTTACGTAAAACTGAATTCATCAGCGATGTCGGTACTACACAGAGGAGGCTTGCTATTGACTGCCAGTTGCTCGCACCACATCACGGAGCAGACTTTCCAGGAATGCATCCAAAGAGCCGCACGGCGCGCTGGCAGAAACTTGCAACAGTTGGCGGTGCTGGCGCAGTCACCCGACCATCCATTCCTGCCTATGATGCCGGAGACGAAGTATTTGAAGGGGGGACTTTACCGCGTGCTGTAGTGTCTCGGCGCATACATAACCGTATTTTTGTTGCGAGCACGACGACGAGTCGATGTCCACGGATCATGCCTGCCACATCTCACCGACTTCTTCCACTACTTTCTCCAGCTCTTGTAAGGGTTCCCTTAGGGACTGTTTGTTGGCCAGCACCGGAGGCATCGGTGTTTTCTCGCCCTGTTTCAATTCAAAATGTTCCAATTCTTTTTCGATTGCCGCATTCCACTAGGGCGCAACTTGGCTTTTTTCGACTTGCTCCACGGTTTTGCCTGATTTCACTGATTCCGGCCGCTGTCGGGTGATGTCGGCGGCTGGGTCCGCGTCGCCGTCGTTCTTCTTGAACAGCAGCCAGTCCCGGCTGTTCGGACCCCGCGTGCGAACCAACACCCAAATACCCAGCAACTTCTTTCCATGGAACCGGACGTGCAATTTCCCCTTTCTCCACGCAACCAGTGGGTCGGCGTCATAACCGTCAGCCAGTTCGTACGCGCCTTGATCCCAAACGATGACCGTCCCGGCGCCATAATTCCCTTCCGGGATTACCCCTTCAAAAGAGGCGTAGTCGAGCGGGTGATCTTCCACCTCCACGGCAAGCCGCTTGTCGGCGGGATTGTAAGAAGGGCCCTTCGGCACGGCCCAGCTTTTCAGCACCCCTCCCATTTCCAGGCGCAGGTCGTAATGCAAGTGGGTCGCCTTGTGTTTTTGGATCACATAAATCAAGCGACGCGACTTGCGATCTTCAACCTTGCCCTGCGGCTCAGGGGTGGCGGAAAAGTTTCGCTTCCTGGCATAGTCCTCCAGAGGCATGGGGCTATTGTAAACCACGTGCCGCCCGCCATTCTTCATTGCCAGACGTTATGGGTCATCGGTCAGCAGATTGCGGAGTGCGGAGTTTGGAGGGTGGATGATCCCGCTCGGATTTCGGATTGCAGATTGCCGATCATCCGATAACGGATGACCCGTCACGACCGATGGACAGGTCAATCGCCCGGAATGGCTTGTCCCATGGAGGGTTCTACCACACGGACTACTGCCTCTCGCCGTCGGCCAAAGCGCACACGCTCCATCGTGAGGTAGAGAGTGGGGATGAGGAATAATGTGATGAATGTCGATATTACCAACCCTCCGATGAGGACGCGCGCCATCGGCGCCTGAAGCTCGCCTCCTTCGCCAATGCCTAGGGCCATCGGTACCAGCCCCAAGGTGGTGGTCAGCGTGGTCATCAAAATTGGACGCACCCGGCGGCGACCTCCGGTCGTCAACGCGTCCACCAGTGAAAAGTCGTGGTGGCGTTGCAACTGCAGGACGTAGTCAACCAAGACGATGGCGTTATTCACCACAATCCCTGCAAGCATGATTACGCCGATAAAGGCTTGTATGTTGAAGGTGGTATTGGTCAAGAACAGCGCGAGTACCACACCGACCGCCGCAAGCGGCATGGAGAACATGATCAAAAACGGATATTTGAAAGATTCAAACTGCGCCGCCATTACCAAGTACACCAGCACGACGGCTAGCCCAAGACTCAACAACAAGCTCCAAAAGGCCTCTTGTTGTTCTTCCCATTCACCCCCGAAGACGATCGCTGTGTCCGGCGGAAGATTCAGGGACTGGATCTTGTTTTGCAATTCTCGCACAATGGATCCCATGTCGCGAGTCCCTGACAGGTTCCCCGCAACGTTGATGATCCGCTGCTGATTCCTGCGCTGGATGGAAACCGGGCCCTCGCTTCGGTCCACCTTGACTACTGATGCCAGCGGCACCGCGAGTCCTTGAGGGGTCTGGAGCGGTACCGCCATAACATCCTCCAGACGGCGTCGATCCGCCTCGATGTAACGCACCAGGATATCAAACTCGTTTCCGCCTTCCCGGAAATAACCGGCAATAGTTCCGCCAATGCTGGTTCTTATGTTCTCTGCGACGTTAGCAACCGAAAATCCCATGGCGGCTGCCTTCTCTCGATCCACGAAGAGTAGGGTTTCCGGGCGTCCCTGACTTCTCCCGACGACAGCGTCCGAGATTCCATCTGTCCCCTCCATGATTCGTTTCAATCTCACCGCCAGGTCGAAACTCTGGGCCAAGTCGTAACCACGAACATCCAGGGAGAGCCGATCGCCCCCTCCTTGCATTCTCCCCATCATCGGGATGCCACCGCCCGCCCGGACGCGCGCAATTACCCCCGGAAACCTCGAGAATTCCCCTCTCAGTTCCCCTGCAATCTGCTGGCTGCTTCGCTTGCGCTCCGACTGTGGTACCAGGGTTAAGCTTAGCGACGCGGTGTTGGTATTGGCGCCCATCCAACCACCGGCGGACCCGACTTCGGTGATGAGACTTTCCACTTCCGGAACTTGGCGGCGAAGGACCCCTTCGGCGCGTTGTGCCACCGCATCGATCGCCTCCAACCTCGCTCCGGGCGGAAGTTCCAAGGTAGCACGAATTGCTCCTTCATCCGTCTCCGGCTGCAACTCGAAGCCAATAAACGGCACAAGCAGCAACGTACAAACCAGAGCCAAGAGTGTGCCGGCAAACACGAGCCAGCGATGTCGCAGTGACCAGGCAATGCCCTGCGCATAACTGTTGTCAAGCGCCTCCAGCAGGCGTGTCCCCCTATGGACGATGCCGTAAGACCAGCTCCCTTGTCTTGGCTCCTGGACCTGGATAAACCGGCTGGACATCAATGGAATCAGCGTCAGCGCCACCACCAGCGAACAGAGCAGCGCAAAGGAGACAACCCAGGCAAGCTGTTGGAAGATGACACCCGACATGCCGCTCATGAAGACCACGGGCAGAAACACCACTACCGTCGTCAGAGTAGAAGCCGTGATTGCGAGCCCGACTTCTTCTGTTCCTTTCCGTGCAGCTTCCCGCCTCTCTTCTCCCTGTTCGCGATGGCGGAATATGTTTTCCAAAACCACAATGGCGCTGTCCATCAGCATTCCAACACCGAGAGCCAGGCCGCCAAAGGTGACCGTGTTCAGGGTAAAGCCATAGAAGTACATCAGGCCAAACGCGGCAATCACCGATATGGGAATCGAGATGCCAATGACCAAGGTGCTGCGGACGTTGCGCAGAAATACCAGCAGGATGAATACCGCCAGCAGCGACCCGTACAAGGCTGCGTTTCGGACGTTTCTCACCGAGTTTTCAATAAACACCGCATTGTTCTGCAGCGTAGTAACTTTCACCTTTGGAAAGTCACGATTGATGCTTTCGATTTCTTTAAGGACCCTCTTGGCAACTTCCACCGTGTTGGCGCCTGACTGCTTCCTGATGGCCATGCGAATACCAGGCGTGCCGTTAATGCGCACCAGGTTCCGAACCTCCTGGTAGCTGTCCGAGACCTGGGCAACATCGCGGATATATACGGGCTTGCCCTCGCGCCGGGTCACCATGGTAGCCGCGATTTCGTCCATGCTGGCGTACTGGCCCTGCGTGCGCAACATCACTTCGAAATCACCTTCCACCACTTGACCCGCCGGCTCATTCAAATTTCCGCTGCGCAATGCGGCCAAAACTTGGGCTGGCTCAATACGCAGCGCGTTCACTTTGCCCCGGTCCAGGGTGACGTGGATTTCGCGCTTCAGCCCGCCCCAGACATCTGCCTGGGCAACACCCGGAACGCGCTCCAACCGATACTGGACATGGTCCTCAACGAACTGCCGAAGGTCTCGGGGATTCATCTGGCTGGAAACGCCCAGAAATATGACAGGTAGGGCGCTGGCGTCGAATTTAAAGACCGTAGGAGTGTCGGCATCGTCAGGGAGCTGGCCCCGAACCTGATCGATGCGCGATCGAACCTCATCTGCGTCGGTATCCAGGTTCGTGCCCCATTCGAAAAATACGCGTACTTGGCTGTTGCCTTCCGAGGACGTGGATGCAATTTCCTTGACGCCGGGAGTGGATGCAAGAGCTCGCTCCAGTGGAAGGCTGATCAGCTCCTCTATTTCCTGCGGCCCAACACCGGGATAGTTTGTGCGAACCGTGATTGTCGGAAAACTGACATCGGGCATCAAATCAACAGGAAGCCGAAAGAATGAAATTGCTCCCAGCAGGGTTACAACAAGAAAGATGACCGTGACAAAGACCGGACGGCGAATCGCCAGATCAGGCAACTTCATGGGCGTTGCCCCTCACGCGTTGGGGCGCTGGACCGCCCGGGACTTTCCACCAGTCTCACCTGATCTCCTTCGTTGACGTTCTGCGCTCCCGTAGTGATGATTCGGGTATTTGTTTCCAAGCCACTTAGGACTTCCACGAAATCTCCCTGTATCTGCCCCGTCTGGATCGGTTGAAAGACCGCAGCCATCCGTTCCGACAGCAGATACACGCCTTTTTCCGACCCGCGGGTCAAGAGCGCAGACCTGGGAATCGCCAGAGCCTGCTGCGATACATTCACATCGATTCTTACTCGTGCAAACATCCCTGGCTTCAGCCTCCACTCGACATTCGGAATTTCGATCTCTATGTCCGCGCTCCGAGTTTCGGGATTCAGAAAGGGACTGATGCGGGTCACCGTTCCTCGGTAGATCCTGCTTGGATCCGCGTCCACCACTACTTCAGCGGGCTGCCCGCGGCGCACGGCGTGCAGCGACGATTCGATCACGGGCACGACCGTTTTAACCCGATCCAGGTTTAGAATGGAGAGGATCGCTACTCCCGGGCTCACCAGGGCTCCGGGTTCCAAATAGCGCGTTCCAACAGCGCCGGACAAAGGAGAATAGATCCGGGTCTGTTCCTGTTGAATTTTCAGCTCGTGCAATGAGGCTTCTGCCTGTTCTACTTGGGCCGCTGCCAGTTCAACCTGGGAGTGGGCCACCCGTGAACGGCTTTCCAGGTCTTGCAAGTCCTGAATTGATATTAAGCTTTCTTCATGAAGTTTCCGATAGCGCTGGAGTTGCGCCTGCAGATTTTCGTACGTCGCCGTCTCCCGAGACTCCGCCGCGTGTGCCACCGCGATGGCCGCTTGCGCGCGTCGAATTTGTTGCTGCAAATCGGCATCTTCAACCACGGCAAGTAATTCTCCCATGTGAACCGATTGTCCGCGATCTACCAGCACCTGTTGCAAACGGCCACTGATACGGGACATCACTTCCACGGCCGCTTGCGGTTTGAGCTCGCCCATTACCTCCAGCTTGCTCTCAAAAATATGGGGTTGCACGGTTGCGGTCTCTACCAACAACGAGGGACTTCCCCCCCCAGGTCTGGCAGCAACACGAGTGTTGGCGCCCACCCGGTCATCCTCCGACCACTCTTGATAGAGCCGGAAACCAAGCAGGGAGACAAATACGCCGGCAATTAAAATCAGAACTAGTTTTCGGAACAAAAATTATCCTCACTGCGCAATGACGCTATGTTCCTTATACGTCAGCGCAAACGAAAAGTTTCATGTGGACAAGACTCCTGAAAAAAGCGGGGCCTGGCAAACTTATCTGAAGGGAAAGAAATTCATCACCCATGCGGCGATGAATCCTAAACCGATAAAGTAGAACAGCAGCCGGAGAAAATATCTCCAGCGTTCAGGGTCCGTGGACTTCATCAAGAGCGCAAAACAGGCGGACACGATCATGGCGAAAATGACCATCGAGAGAAAGTGGTTCAACCTTTTCTCCCCTGTGCTATGTCAAACGCATCCACGACAAACAGCATGTTCAATAAGCCGGCAGTCAAGAGAAAGGTGTTGCCGTATTCGAAGGTGAAGGCGGTGATGTCCCCCTGGCCAAGCCCGTAAGAACGCGCCCAAAAATAAATCAACCCCATGCTGATATTATCGAAAAACTTTAGGACAGAAAAAAACTCGAGGCTCTCCAGTGGGTATATCTTTCCTTCCTGCAACAGCCCCAGCCAGAACAACAATAGAAAGGAAACAAAAAAGGCGCAGGCGCGGAACCGTCGCCTCAAATAGAGGTGTCCCAGACCGGGCGCCGCCCAAGCTAAGATGCATGCCGTTGCTGTCTTGCGTGGGTTCTTCAAAGCCTTCTTTTCTTTCGTCATCGAATACACTATAGCGTGCAAACAAACGACCGCGAAAGCTCTATTCCAGAATCGAGATCGCCGCGGCCCTGAAAGCTATGGGGATCGGCCAGCTCTATCGGCACCAAGCGGAGGCGTGGGAGCTGGCCAGAGCAGGGAAGGATTATGTCGTAGTTACTCCGACCGCCTTCGACCCTTAATCTCCGGTACCCGATACTTGTTTCCCGGTCCCTGTCAAACGTTGGAACACTGGGTGGGCGATGGCAAGAACCGCTGTCTCACTCGGGAGTACCGATGGCCCGTGGAGCACTGGCACGGGCAGTGGCAGATCCGATCGCTCGGCGACATCTCAGAAGCTTCTCTCCGGTTTCTCATACAGGCTGCCGCAGGGACTTCGATTCATCCAGAGGATTGCCTCTTTCTAGATGCTGCAAGCACGATTCACGATGCAAAGGAAGTGTCTCGACCTTTCGCGATGGCGCCAGATCGACCTGCTGCATATCGCCCGCACCCTGTGGAAGGGGCGAGTTGCCGATTGCACCCTGTTGACTCTGGAGCAGGAGATTCTCGGTTTTCACCGCCAGCAGGACCTCCCATCCCATCAAATACCTCAAATCTATTTTGAATTTTTCCTTAATCGCGGAGCGCCGCGAAGGAGATCGGCGTCGGGCTTTGCAACTGGTGGAGCAAGCCCTGACGCGGAGTTCGGGAGAGTCGGAGAAGGAAATTCAAAAATTGCTGCGACGAAAAGATCGCCTGGCGCGCCAACTGTGAGGCAAAGATGTTTGGTGGCCATGCGTTTTTCGTATAAAATAGTTGTTTTATTTTCAGACAGCGAGCAACGCGTGTTTTTGTGAGAAAGGACGACGAATGAAGCAAGGAATTCATCCTGATTATCACCCTGTTCGTGTTCACTGCGCCTGTGGCAATGAGTGGCAAACCCGTTCTACTAAAGCAGGGCAAGAGATCCGGTTAGAAATCTGTTCTCACTGCCATCCGTTTTTTACCGGCAAACAGAAGCTGGTTGACACGGCAGGACGGGTGGAGCGTTTCCGTAGAAAATATGGAAAGAAAGGCTGAATTTATGCGAGAAGATATTTTGTGCCGCGCAATGGAACAGCCACTGAAAGTAGGGACGCAGCCTCACGTATATGTTTGAGCGACTAGACGAAATACAGCAAAAGTACGACCAGCTCTCGCATCAACTGGGCAATCCGGCCATCATTTCTGATCCTGAGACGTACCAGAAAGTCGCAAAGTCTCATGCGGAGTTGCAGGAGATTGTGGAGAAGTACCAGGAGTATAGACGCCTGGAGCGGGGGATCCGCGACACGCGGCAGTTGCTGTTGCAGGAACGCGACGCTGAAATGCTGGCCATGGCCAAGGAAGAGTTGGCGGTCTTGGAAGCGCGCTTGGAGGAATGCCAGGAACAATTGAAGCGGCTGTTGATGCCCGTGGATCCCAATGATGCTAAAAACGTGGTTCTAGAAATTCGCGCCGGCACCGGAGGCGATGAAGCCACCCTGTTCGCGCAGGAAGTCTTCCGAATGTACACCCGCTATGCGGAGCGGCATGGGTGGAAGGTGGAGGTGCTGTCGGCCCACTACTCGGGCGTCGGTGGTTTGAAAGAAGTGATCGCAATGGTGGAGGGCTCCAGGGTGTATAGCCGATTGAAATATGAGAGCGGCGTGCACCGGGTGCAACGGGTTCCAGAGACGGAAGCGAGCGGACGCGTGCATACGTCGGCCGTAACGGTGGCAGTTTTGGCGGAAGCCGACGAGGTCGAAGTTGAAATCAATCCCAAAGATCTGCGCATTGACACTTTTTGTTCTTCAGGACCCGGCGGTCAATCCGTCAATACCACGTACTCGGCGGTGCGCCTCACCCATATTCCAACCGGCGAGGTCGTCAGTTGCCAGGATGAGAAATCGCAGATCAAAAACCGGGCCAAGGCGATGCGTGTTCTGCGATCCCGGCTGTATGAGCGGGCTTTGACTGCGCAGCAGAATCGGATTGCCCAAGACCGCCGCGCACAGGTGGGAACGGGGGATCGAAGCGAAAAAGTGCGCACGTATAATTTTCCTCAGAATCGCTTGACTGATCATCGTATTGGGTTGACACTGCATCGGTTGGACTCCATCATGGATGGCGACCTCGACGACGTGATCGACGCGTTGATCACTCATTTTCAGGCTGAAAAAGTTAAGAGCGAAACAGCAGCATAAGCCGACCTGCGAGTGTCTGGATACCGCATGATCGATTGCTGTTGGCAGTCGGGGAAGACAGTGGACGCGCCGAATTCCACCACTAAGTAAAACGTGCCTACCGTATGTGAAGCCCTGCGCCAGGCGGACTCCGTTTTCAGGAAGGCCGGCATACCGAATGCGGAGCGCGACGCGCGCCTCTTGTTGACTCACGCCACTGGCAAGGAGCTTAGTTGGGTTCTATCTCATCCCGAATTTGAACTGGAGAGGCAGGCATGGGAACTTTTCGGGAACTGGGTCGATCAGCGCGCCGCCGGCAGGCCGGTCTCCTACTTGCTTGGGTGGAAAGAATTCTATGGGCGAGATTTTATCGTTTCACCCGCGGTCCTGATTCCGCGTCCTGAAACCGAGATCCTGATCGAACAAGGCCTGAAGATTCTTGCTTGCGTGCGCGGCGGGGAAAACAGGGTGGCCTCGGCAGGGCGTCGCGACGGCGACGCAAGCGAGCGGTTGGCCCGTGAACCGGTCCTCTTGCTGGCTGACATCGGCACCGGCAGCGGATGCGTTGCGATTACGCTGGCGGCTGAGATCCCCCAAGCCTTCGTTGTCGCGACGGATATTTCTAAGGCGGCGCTCCAAGTCGCTGGGGAAAATGCAATCAAGCACGGGGTTTCCGAAAGAATTCGCTTTCAGAAGGTCGACCTGCTGCCGGAAAGCCCAGAACGCTTCGACGCAATTTTTTCAAATCCTCCTTATGTCGCAGCCCAGGATGCTCAACTGGAGGACGAAGTTCGAAAGAACGAGCCTGCAGTAGCTCTCTTTGCCGGAAACAGCGGGATGGAAATGTATCGGCGCATTGTGCCTGTTGCTGCAGAGCGGCTGAAACCGGGCGGCTGGCTGGTGCTGGAATTGGGATACCAATCGGAAAAAGAGGTCCTGGCTCTCATTGAAACGACCGCGTGCTGGCAAAACGTTGAAGTGGTTGCCGATCTACAGGGAATTGCCCGATGCCTGGTGGCGCAACGGACCTGAAAGGAACTCAGAATACAGTCTTCGGTTCGCGGATGTACGTCTCGATACCGCATCGGATCTAGTCTAGTGGCTGCTCGGACGCACTCCGCAATCGGTATCATCCTGGAGGCCAGGACATGAGGCGTCCCCCCAGCAGATGGAAGTGGATATGAAAAACGCTTTGGCCTGCGCCGGCTCCGGTATTCAGAATCACGCGATATCCAGATTCTTGAAGTCCTTCTTTCTCGGCTACATTTCTTGTCACCCGCAAAACGTGCCCCAGCAGGACCTCCTCTTCGGGCGAACAATCGTGCAGTGAAGCGATATGCCTCTTGGGAACAACCAGGATATGGGTAGGCGCTTGCGGGTTGATGTCGCGAAATGCGACCGTTTGGTCGTCTTCAAAAACCATTTGAGCCGGAAGCTCGTGACGAAGGATCTTGCAGAAGATGCAATGTTTCATGGTGTAGCCCCAAATAATCACTGGCCCTGACAAACACGGACCGGTTGACTGCTGAACTGCGAATCATACGTCGATGGATCTTCAAGAGAGCGTTGGCCCTGCTTGCGCCTGCGCCGGCGGACCGGCCACCCCAGTGAATGAATATAGCGCAGTGACGGATATTAAATTTCCTAATTTCAGACCCAGACTGCGTGATTTGTGGAGCCGCGCTATAACCCCTCTCCACGGCGGCACGGTATAATCATCGCCGATGCTGAGAACTTCCGCTCCGAGGATGGACACGTGACTTTCACATGGTCTAGGGTTTTGATACTTTGCTTGTTTCTTTCGTGGGCGATGGCGCAGGATGTGCCTCCTCGCGGCACACCGCAAAATCAGAGAGACAACGCGCAGTTCCGAGTGGACGTCAATCTCGTAACAATCCGCTTTTCTGTGAAGGATCGCACGGGCAATTTCGTCAACACCCTTCGCGAAAGGGATTTCAATGTTTTCGAAGGCGGCGTAAAGCAAGAGATTGCATTCTTTCAACCGCCCACCAAGAGCGCTACCAGCCATCCGTTGACGCTGACCTTTTTAATTGACGTAAGCGGCAGCACCTTTGCCACGCGAGCAGAGGAGATCGCGGCGGCGGAAAATTTCCTGCAGAATGTTCCGTTAGGTACCGAGACCGCTGTATACGGTTTTGCCGAAAAGTTATATCGGTTTCAGAACTTTACTTCAAAGATTGATCAAGTACGCGAGGGCTTTGAACGGGCCCACAAGGCGATGGGGCGCACGTCCCTCTATGCTTCGCTGGCCGAGGTGGTGGAAATGTTAGGCCGACGGCGCGATGGGAAACGGCGTGTGGTGGTGATCGCTTCCGACGGCGAGGATCCCGAGACATCGCGGGCGGACTCTGTAATACGGCTGGCGATACAAAACAATGTCACCATTTTCAGCATTTGGGTTCCGTCGGCCAGGGCCGTGTTGGTCAATGAGACGGAGCCTTCGGTTCGCGCCACGATTGACTTTCAACACAAGGTTTTTGCAACGCTGGCCGAGCGGACCGGCGGACGCAGCTTTGAATCGTTTGAATCCATCGTGGATTTTGAAGGGACGCTTGCAGAAATCAACGCCGCGCTTTTCGGAAGCTTGTATTCCACCGGTTACTACACCAACGATCCTTATGCTGACCGTGAGTCACGGCGCATCGAGGTTTCCACCAACGGCGACCAGTACCGGGTGCAGGGGGTGTTTGCAAACTTGCCGGAACGGCTGCGGGCTAAGAAACAGTTCGTTTCTGCCTTGTTTAACAATTCGGCGTTGGTGTCCCTGCCTGAGAACCTACATGCCAGATTTCACGAAATCGGGGCGGCGCTGGATCTGTTGCCGATGAAGCCAAGCGCGGAATTGGGGGGTTTGCCTTTCCGAATTCAAGTAAGTCCTTTTTCGCTGGCTGGGTTTGCAGAAAAAAGGATACGCACGCACTTAGGGATCGTGGGAGTGCTACTGAACTCCAGAGGAGAAGAGGTCGGCCGGGTGCGCGATTTTCTGGAGGTAAACCTGAGCAAGGCAGATATCGAAAAAGGACGATCGATCGTTTACAACAGCAAGGTGGTAGCGCCACCCGGCCAGTATGATCTTCGGCTGGCGGTGCTGGATCTAAGCAACTGGCGAATGACTGCTTTCCAGAACCGGGTATCGGTCAAGAGCAACTGAATTCCGACGCTCAGATGTCGCGGGGTTACGCCATTTGACCTTTCTTGCGAAGCCGTCCTGTGCTCCTTTAAGAGTGCAACAGACGGCATGCGAAATTCGACATGCATCATTCTCCATTCGCCATTGTCGATATTTCCTGATCTAGATCGATCAGCGCCTGAATCAACCGGTGGCGCACCGCCGCAGCGTAAGGATTTTCCGATTCCAGATCGGCGAACAACTCCATTGAGTCATTCTGCAATGAATAGAGAAGCTCGAAAAACTGTTCCGGTCCCGGTGTCGAGATCTGACGGCGATCTAATCTCGTATTTTGAATTGCGCGCGAAATCAGGTGAAATAGCGCTTGGGTCTCAGCCATCTCACGGTCGTGTTGGTCGGGGGTGGTCTCGATGACTTGCAAACCGAGGGATTCCAAGTAAGCTCTGATCGGTCCAATACGGTTGCCGCGGACCTGACAAAGGGCAATTTTTAGACCGCGGATTCCGTTCTTGCCGCTGTCCGGTCCGAACAACGGGTGAGTGCCCAAGATATCGACCGATTTGGGAAGTTCCTCCAGCAGCCAGCGGATCGGGCGAACTTTAACCGAGCAGGTGTCGATCACCAGTTGGCCAGGACGCAACAACGGGGCAATTTGTCGACACACGTTGCGTATGGCCCGGATGGGAACACACAGCAGGACTACATCCGAGAGGAGTGTTTCTGCTAGCGTTGATCCCTCCAGATATCTTGGATCGTGCCATCGAACCGGTAGATCCCGCGACAGGTATTCGACCACCATCGACCCGAAGCGGCCCCGTCCTAGTACCCCTACCGAACACTTCGATTTTTCCATGTTCTCCTCACAGTTGGTTTACGGTTCCTAGCCGCCCGAAGCGCCTCGACGTAAATGTTCGTGGTATTGCACCAGTATAGCCTTCTGGGAATTACAGCTTGGAACCGAAGGCGCAAACCTGTAACCTGTAACTCAAAGACCGCGAACATGACGAATGCTATTTTATGCCACCGCTTTCGTGGCAGCGGCTCCCCTTTTTCTGCATCCGCAAAAACGTTTGGTTCGGCCTGCATCGACCACTACTGGGACGGACGCGAAGTGGGCCTAGACCTGGCAACCCCGGTGCATTGCGTGTGGGACGAAGAGAATCTTTACTTTCAGTTTTTGGCTCCTTTTGTAGACTTATGCGTCAATGAGGACTGGGCACGCGATGAGAGTGCGCCGGGCCTGTGGGGGCATGATGTGCTGGAGGTCTTTCTCCGCCCGCCATTGTCGGACGCCTACTTTGAGTTTGAGGTGAGCCCGCTCGGCCAGTGGCTGGACGCCATGGTGCGTGAACCGCGCAAGGATGTCGATTTTAGCTGGCAATCCGGAATGAAGGTACGCTGTGAGATCGACTCCCTCTGCAGCCTGTGGACTGCACGGTTAGTGATTCCGTTCAAACCGATGATGGTTGCTGCGCGCTTGGACATCCAGCCCGAGGCCGGAGATGTCTGGAGAATCAATCTTTTTCGAATCTCGGGCGCGGGACCGTCAAGAGACTATCTGGTATGGCAGCCGACCTTTACGCCCCAGCCTGACTTTCATGTCCCGGAGGCGTTTGGAAATTTGATTTTGCTCGATTAAAACATGACCCGGTCACGGCTCCCGTCACTTCGCAGAAAAGAGATCTGCGTATAACCGGCGCTTCTGGCGTGCTGCAGCGCCCCATCCAGGTTCTGGCCCACCTCGGAAGGGGCGTGCGAGTCATCGCCCAATGTTACGGCAACGTTGTGCCGCCGGGCGATGCGGAGAATTTCCAGCCCGGGGTAAATCTCCTGACATGGCTTGAGCAGACCACGCGCATTGATATCCAGTAGCAGGCTTTTGCGGGCGATGCGCGCCATGAGCCCATCGATCTTCTCCCGCATCCTGTCGGTGAGTGGAAAAGCCCCCTGGTGGAAGACTTTGAATAGGTCGAAGTGGCCCAGCACCTGAAAAGGGATTCGATCCATCATCGACTCCAGGGTATCAAGGTAATCCAGGGCAAAGCATTCTTGCCCGCCGCACAACTTGAGCGCCCGATGGTAAGATTCAACCGAGTAATCAAATCCGACATCATGAACGAAATGTACCGACCCGACTGCGTAGTCCAGTTGGAACTCGTGCAGAAAACTACTTACGAAATCCTCCTGGCCCGGGATAAGTTCCAGTTCGGCCCCAAGCAAGATTTCCAATTGTCCTCGGAAAGCCGCTTTCACTTGCTGCACTTCCTCGAGGTACCGTTGGAAATTCGCCCATGAATTTGCTTCCGGCGATTCTCCCGGGTACCAGTATTTCTCTGGTCGTGGCATGTGTTCAGAGAATCCAAAAGCGACCATCCCTTGTTTCACCGCAGCACGTACAAATTCGTCCAGCCTGCCGGAGCCGTCTCCGTAAATGCTATGCCCCCCGTGCAGCGATAGCAGCTTTCCATGTGTTGAGCCCGTGACTTGTTCAGGCATCAGAATCTAAAAGGTGACCCTACGTCTCCCCGGGTTTTGCCTGGAAGACATCTGCGACCAGAGTCGCTTGCAACAGATTCTTAGCTTCCGCACTTCATGTTCTGTCAACTGCGTCCCCGTGGCGCGGAAATGGTCCTCGGCCCGCTTTAGAGCTGCGGGTGACGAGGCAGCAAGGAGGCTGGCCTTCAACTGGTAAAACGTTGCGCCGAATTTACCGCATACCTCACCGACGAAGGGAAACGAACTCCGGTGAATCGTACAAGGCCCGTACTTCTCAAGCGCCATCTGATGCTGCTTGGTGGGGTATCCTTTGTGGCTGTTGAACCCGTACTGGGGGAACTGCAAATCGAATTGGTCCATGAGCCCATCTCGGTAGGTTTTGGCGAGGATGCTGGCAGCGGCGATGGAAAAGTTGATGCCGTCCCCTTTATCAAATTTGTTTTGTGGAATGTGCAGCCCGGGGATCTCTCTGGCATCCACCAGAATATGCTGCGGTTCCGGCGTCAATCCTAAGACGGCGCGCCGCATTGCTTCCAGTCCAGCATGGTAGACATTCAAGCGATCTACTTCTTCGACATCCACAACTCCGATTGAGTGAGCCACTGCATGTTTGAGGATCTGTTCGCGCAGGTCGGCTCGCTGGGTTGGATTCAGTTTCTTAGAATCATCAATGCCGTCGATGAAAGTATGTGGAGGAAATATCACGGCGGCGGCGACGACCGGCCCAGCAAGAGGACCAATACCTACTTCATCCACGCCAGCGACATATTGGATACCCGCGCCCCAGAGAAGTTCCTCGAAATGGAGCAGAGATCGCATCCGGATGTGTTTCTGTTTCTGCGCGCGGCGGCGCTTTTCCAGTATCCGGTAGATTGCGCGCACTCCCTGGCGCGGGTCCCTTTGCAGTCTTGCCATCGTTTGTCCGGAAGCAGGTAAATGATTGACAAGGTAGTGTTGACGAATCTCTTGCACGGACATTTTTTCGAGGTCCATAGTCATAAGCCTGTGCGGAAGCCTCCATGGTAACACAGGCATTGACCGCGACAATCCAAGCGGGGGGCGCTGGCGCGCTCTCCTAAGTTTGGTGCTGGCATTTGTAAAAGTATCTTTCTCAAGGAGAGCCAGGCCCGTGCAAGTTCAATTCTATGTTAGGATGGCGTGCGGCCGGTGCCTCGAAGAACCATTAGCTTGGCTCGCCAGGGAGGTCAGCGCCGTTCAATGTTGCTGCACGTGGATTTTCGTTATGGAATTTGAAGTCCTAGGGATCGGCGACGCGTTTACTTCACTTTACTACAACACCAGTTTCCTAATTCGATCGAACCGATTGTATCTGGTGGACGCGCCCCAGGCGTTGTTCCGACTCTTGCGCGAGCGAAATATCGATCCTGGAGCCGTAAACGACGTCATTATCACCCACATTCATGGAGATCATACGTCAGGATTAGAGACATTAATTCTGTGGAAAAAGTATGTGCAGAAGAGACGTTTGACGTTGTATGCCTCGCAGTCGGTATACCGCCAGCTATGCAAGAAATTCTTCCCCCGATTTGCCGAAACATTCTCCCCTCACTTGCAAAAAATCATTGTCCTGAAGTTTGAAGATTACGTTGACTATTTCAAGCTGCGCAGCAATGGTGTCACGCGCCTGGATCACAACCTTTGGATTGAAATCCGCGAGAACTGGCATCCTACTCCGACTCTGGGTTTGAAAGTGTCCGGACCACTGAAAACCATCGGCATCAGCGGAGATACGTGCTACCGTCCTTCTCTGTTGAAGCGCCTGCGTGAAAACGGCACCTTGAGCGAGATGAGGTACGAAAAACTGGCAGGGAATTGGCTATGGAGTGCGGATGTGATTTATCACGACGCTGCCCGTGCCGAACCGACTTCGCATACGTTGGAAAAGGATTTGTTGGCTTTGCCGGAGGGGATCCGCAAAAAAATCCGGCTGGTCCATATCTCGGATGATTTTGCCGAGGGGGAGCTCAAGGTGGCGCGCGAGGGAGAGATGGTCACTTTCTAGGAAAAGTTGAACCTTTTTCAATTTTCATCACTCACGGGTCATAGAGGGCATTAGAATAAACTTGGGCTAGGGGGTAACATGAAAAGGTCGTTGGTCGTCTTGGCGCTGTACTTGGTGCTGGGAAGTGAGGCCAACGCATTTAATTGTCCCTTCCCCCTCTCACTTCGTCCCTTTCGAAGTTGGTCAGCACCCGCCTGTATTTACTCGTATGGGCAATTTTATAAGCCCTTGTACACTCTCCCCGCGAGATACACTCTATATCGAAGCTATTACACTCCCTACCGCTATGCGGGCAGCAAGTACCTACCACAGCAATCCAGCACGCTACCCCTGGGATGGAATCGTTACTATTTGGCTTCTAGAATGCAGATCCCGTACAGCTTGATTATCCAAAATATTCCCGCCTACTCATCGTATGGGAAACCAGAAGCAAAGGAACCGCCGCCGAACGCAGGTTCACCAGTGGGCCTCTATACAGTCCCGCTTAGAGAAATTTCGCGAACGCCGGCCGCGGCAAGGATTCCAGCGGAGGTTTCACTGGGGATGACGGAGGAACAGGTAAAATCTGAACTAGGACAACCACTGATTCAGGTGGTGTTAGGCGACGCTCGTTCCTTTGTCTATGACCGTGTGGTGGTGGAATTTGACAAGGGTCGAGTGAGAAACGTCATCTTTAAGTAAGCATCACCAGACGGATCCTTCCCTGCAAATAGTCCAGCTAGATTGAATTTACAGGTCTGACAGATCCGATCCCCATCTCGAACTCGAGACGGAAATGGAAGACTCTGATAGAATCTGGTAGCAATTCTTGATTTTCGACAGTGGGACCCCACCCTGGATGGGGAGATGGGACATGGAGATTACTCTTACCATCAACGATCGAACGTTTAAGGCCGATGTTGAACCACGGCTGTTGCTGGTTCACTTCATTCGAGAGAACGCCTGCCTGACCGGAACCCATATTGGATGCGAAACCACCACCTGCGGGGCCTGCACCATCTTGCTGGATGGCAAGGCCGTAAAGTCTTGTACCCTGCTGGCGGTGCAAGCGCGTGGAAAGCGGCTTACCACAGTTGAAGGTTTGATGAAAAATGGCAGGCTACACCCGATTCAAGAAGCTTTTTGGGAAGAACATGGCTTGCAGTGTGGATACTGCACGCCGGGAATGATCATGGCGGCGTACCACCTATTGCAGGAAAATCCCAATCCCAGCGATGAACAGATTCGGCGTGGCCTAGAGGGAAATCTGTGTCGCTGTACCGGCTACCAGAACATTGTAAAAGCGATTCAATCGGCGGCGGCCAAACTAGCCTAGGGCGGGACGTTTCCTGTTCTGCTTAATGGTCGATGAACCCCCGGTGTGCAGGGTCGAAAGCAGGCGGTTCGATTGGGTGCCGTGCCGTGTGCGTAGGCGTGATTCTTCGGACGATTCCGAAAATTCTCTTCTAGGAGGGAGGTCTGATCTCCATGGCACAAAAGTACCTTGGACAGGCGATCAAACGCACGGAAGATCCCAAATTGGTGAGTGGCCTGGGGCACTTTGTGGACGATATCAAGCTGCCCGATCTGCACAACGTTTGCTTTGTGCGCAGCATTCATGCTCACGCCCGCATTCGCGGCGTGGATACTTCGCTTGCGGCCGCTTTGCCGGGGGTGGTGAAGGTATTTACCGGCGAGGATTGTCGCGGAATCGGCTCGATCCCATGTGCAAGTTCCCTGCAAGGATTGAAAGTGCCGCACCACCCAGTGCTGGCAAGGAACAAAGTGCGCTATGTAGGAGAGCCGATTGTTGCGGTAGTGGCGGACTCTCTTTATCGGGCTCGAGACGCCGCCGAGGCGGTATCTGTTGATTATGAACCGCTACCTGCCGTAGTGGACCCTGAGCAGGCCGCGGCGCCGAACTCCACTTTTGTACACGAGGAATTTTCGGACAACGTCGCTTACGTTTGGTCGTTGGTTGGCGGGGACGTCGATCAGGCCTTTAAAGATGCCGACAGAGTGATCAAACAGAGAATGATTCATCAACGCCTGGTTCCAGCGGCGATGGAGCCACGCGGAGTCATCGCTCGATTTCTGCCTGGCGAGAAAGAGCTGACGCTATGGTCATCCACTCAAATACCCCATCTGATGAGAACTCAAGTTGCCATTATGTTGGGGCTCTTTGAGAACCGCGTTCGGGTCATTGCACCTGAGGTGGGCGGCGGCTTTGGGAGCAAGCTCAACGTTTACGGGGAAGAGGCGCTGCTGGGTTTTATTTCAATGCAACTGCAAAAGCCGGTCAAATGGATCGAGACCCGACGGGAGAATTTTACCGCCACCATTCAGGGACGAGGGCAGGTCGGCGATGTGGAAATCGCTGTCAAAAGCGACGGCAGGGTCCTCGGCATCCGGTACACGGTTTTGGCGGACTTGGGAGCATACCTGCAATTGTTAACCCCGGCGATTCCGACTTTGACAGGTCTGATGCTGACCGGCGCCTATCGGATTCCCAACGTTCGGATGGATGTCACGGGTGTGTTCACCAACAAGGTGGCCACCGATGCCTATCGAGGTGCGGGACGGCCTGAGGCCACCTACATCATTGAGCGAGCGATGGATCTCGCTGCGCTGGAGTTCGATCTGGACCCAGTGGATGTCCGCCGGGTGAATTTGGTCTCGAAGAGAGAGTTTCCGTATGCGACTGCGACTGGCCTCTCCTATGACAGCGGGAACTATGAAGCGCCTCTGAAGAAGGCCCTGAAGATCTCTCAATATCCGAGGTGGAGACGCCACCAGGTCAAGGAGCGCAAGAAGGGAAGATACGTTGGTGTGGGAGTCTCCACCTACGTGGAGATTTGCGCCTTGGGCCCATCGCCTGCAATGCCAGCCGGGGGTTGGGAAAGTGCGACGGTGCGCATCGAGCCCACTGGCAAAATCACAATTTTAACCGGAGTGTCCCCGCACGGTCAGGGACAGGAGACCTCGTTTGCCCAGATCGCGGCCGACATGCTGGGCGTAGCTCTGGAAGACGTGCTGGTGCTGCATGGCGATACGGGCGTCGTTCAATATGGTATTGGCACCTTTGGGAGCCGCGCCACCGCGGTTGGCGGCACCGCAGTGTACGGCGCGATCCAGAAAATTTTGAAGAAGGGGATGCTTCTGGCCGCGCACCTCCTGGGAGTTTCAAGGCGAGAGGTGCAATTCAGAGATGGAAAATTCTTTCTCAAGAATGACCCTACCAAATCGATTTCTCTTCAAGATTTAGCTCTCGCCTCTTACACTGCCAGGAAGCTCCCGCCGGATTTTGAACCTGGGTTGGCAGCGATTTACTTTTACGAACCTACAAATTTCACGTTTCCGTTCGGCACCCATGTCTGTGTGGTCGAAGTGGCGCGCGAAACGGGGACGATCAAGATTCTGCAATATGTCGCGGTGGATGACTGCGGGACGATTGTCAATCCGCTTCTGGTGGAAGGGCAAATCCACGGCGGCGTTGTGCAAGCGCTGGGCCAGGCGTTCATGGAAGAAGCGGTCTACGATGAAATTGGTCAACTGATTACCGGCGAATTCACGGATTATGCGATCCCGCGAGCCGGCGACGTTCCTTGGATGCAGTTGGACCGTACAGAAACGCCCTCGCCTGTCAATCCGTTGGGGATCAAAGGCGTGGGGGAGGCGGGCACCATTGGCGCGACGCCTGCTCTGGTCAACGCCGTGGTGGATGCTTTGCGCCCGTTTGGTGTCAGGCATGTCGACATGCCGCTGCGTCCGGAAAAGATCTGGAAGTTGATGCAGAAGGAGACGTCATGATTCCCGAGGCGTTTGAATATTTCGCGCCTTCGAGCATCCAGGAAGCGATCTCGCTGGCGCGCCGTTATGGCGGCGATGCGAAATTCTTATCCGGAGGTCACAGCCTGCTTCCGATGATGAAGCTGCGCCTGGCCGCTCCCAAGTACATAATCGATCTGGCTGGGATAGGGGAACTGACGCAAATTTCCGAAGAGGGCGATTCCTTGAAGATCGGAGCCCTGGTGACCCACAAGGCGATTGAAACCAGCGATGAAATTCAAAGCCGTTGTCGTCTATTGGCCGAAGCTGCATTTGAAATCGGCGACCCTCAGGTACGCAGTTGTGGGACCATTGGTGGTAGTGTTGCCCACGCGGATCCGGCCGCAGATTATCCGGCGGCTCTGTTGGCGCTCGATGCAGAGGTACGCATCGAGGGTCCGTCCGGAGGAAGGAGCGTGCGCGCTTCCGATTTCTTTGTCGATCTCTTCACGACCGCTTTGCAGCAGGGCGAATTACTCGTTGCGATCCACGTTCCAGTCCTTGCTCACAATGTGGGTACCGCCTATAAAAAGTTGCGCCAGCAGGCATCTGGATTTGCCCTTGTGAGCGCGGCGGCCGTAGTCGCCAAAGATGAAGGTGGAAAATGCACCCACATTGCAGTGGGGATCAGCGGGGTCGGGCCGAAGGCGTTTCGTGCTTCGAAGGTCGAAGAATCTCTGCTAGGAAAAACCTTGACAGAGAAGAATATCACCAACGCCAGCCATCATGTCACCGCCAGTGTCGATGTCCAAAATGACATTCATGCTTCGGCGGAATACCGCTCCGCCATGGCCGATTTGTTTGCCAAAAACGCCATTTGGGTCGCTGCCAATCGTGCCGAGTGATCCATCACGTGTGCGCAACGAGAGTGAGCCGTCGGCCCTGGAGACGTTTCCAAGGTCGTCTGGATGATGACACATAGAAGTCTGCAGCAGCACGCCGGATCCTCATGACAATCGCAGCTCGAGATGTGAAATTTCCCGTTCGGCAAATAAAAAAGAACAAGTTCCTACCAGCCGCGTTGGCGCGGCCTCTCGGGGTAATTGTGACGGTCGTCGTTCTCCAGGTCGGTTTTTATTCAATCTCCTGGAACCAGTTTTTCTGTGGTGACAGTCTCTACTATCTGAGTCGGCAGACCTACAATTGGTCGCAGGTTCGCGCGAATTTTCTGCGGGAAGACGATGTGGGGCAGTATCGGCCGCTTACCTATCCCGTCTTTACACACGTATTTTATCCCCTTGGCGATCTCAACCCGCGGGTGTATCACTGGGCGGGGTTGGTAATTCATATCCTGATTTCCCTCGCGGTCTTTGGGTTCTTAAGAAGGCTGTTCGTTGATTCCCAGGTGGCGCTGGCAGGATATCTATTTTTTGCCCTTCATTGTGTCGCGTACTTCATCAGTTACGACATGACTTTTCTTGCCGACTGGCTCTTTGCCGTCTTCCTATTGTTAATGATCGCCTGCTTTCTGAAATTCCTGCAAGATCGGCATCCTGCCTTTTGGGTGATGACACTTGTATGGTTTGTTCTGGCTTTGTTGAGCAAGGAAACTGCCGTGATGGCGCCATTTGTCTTGCTCAGTTTGTGTATGCTCCAGTCTCGGACCGCGGCAGAATGCAGCGCAGGGCTTGCTGGACGATCCGCCCCACATTTGTGGAGAGCGGTTCGCGATGTCGCCCCGTTTGTCTCCATTTCCGTTGTTTATGTACTGTTTGTGACCAAGATGAAGGGGCGTCTGTATCCGGAGCTGCCGACTCACCCTTTTCATTTCAGCTTGGCTCCCTCCAACCTGGTTAAGGACCATAAGTTCCTGTTTTGGGCCTTCAACGTCGATCCTAGACTTCCTAAGGAGTGGGTAGAAGGACTCTCTCTACTGGTGTACCTCCCCCAAATTGCCCTGGCGGCATGGGCGCTGCTGCGGCTTGCGAGAGACAGGCAAAGACGGTGGATTGCCGGATGGCTGCTCTTCTGTGCGGGGGCCCTGCTTTTCCCCGTACTATTTTTAGTGGAGCCGCCCTATCCTCATCATCTTTACATGCCTCTGGTGGCTTTGAGCGGCATGATAGGGTTGCTCTTCCTACGACTCCCGGGGGAACGGCCGCTGGCACGTCGCCTGCTGGTGGCATTGCTTTGCGTAAATTTGGCGGCAAGTTACGTAACAATATGGCGCTTTAACGAGAGATCTTGGGTGGCGCACGGATCTAAGATTGCGAGAAACGTTCTGACTTCGTTGAAGCGGCACCATCCGACGCTCCCGCCCCACTCGGTCGTTCATCTCACCAAAACCAAGGAACCTAACAGTATCTGGTATTTTGACCGTCATAGCCTGCTGCAGCTCTTTTATCGGGATGCGAGCTTATCTATGCGGTTTGAAGACATAGGAGAGAAGTTGCCGCCTAAGAATGGCCCCCCAATTCCGAACTATTTCATTTATGGGTTGTGGGAAGAGAATTTGGAACTGCTGCCCGATTATTGGAAGGGCCAAAGTGTGGAGCTGTTGGATTGGGCTCTTCAGGGCGAAGTAGGTGAAGACCGCACCCAATACTACCCGCAATTTGACGAATTCATGACTCCGAATGGTCGGAGAGTCTTCCAACATGCGCTGGTGCGGCAGGGAGAAAAGAGGAATACGGTGGTAACCATCGCCGGCACCCGCCTCCGCATTCCCCTACCGTTTGTAGAACCGGGCTCCTGGCTCCATGTGGGCCTTGCATCGGTGAACGACATAGGGGATGGGTTCAACGCCATGCTCTTGATTGAAAGCCAGGGGCAGAGGAAGGTCCTGATCGATCGCTATATGGAATCCGCCCGGATGGCGGCCGACGCGGGGTGGATCGACTATCATCTTGACCTCGGCCGTTTCGCCGGATCGAGTAACTTCCTAATCTTAGTGTGTGATGCCGGACCCTGGGGAAGGACCGAAGCCGACTGGCTTGCCTGGAGCATGTTGAAGATTGACAAGCAGAAGATTCGTTGACGGGGATCGAAATCAAAGCGCCGGCTAACAGAAGGCGTGAGAACCAATCCCAGGACGGGCTGCTTGGGCAGCCATGGGGCCGCGCTTCGAGCTCAGAAAACAAATCATGTAAAACCGCTGCCGCGTCGGATGAGCCGCTGAAGTCACGCAGAGCCACTGATAGGACTCGAACCTACAACCTCGGCTTTACGAAAGCCTTGCTCTACCCATTGAGCTACAGTGGCCCATTGCAGACGCATAGTGTAGCAATTTCAAGAGCGAATTTCACGACTGCTGCTGCGCTCCTGCGTCCCGATAGCCTACTAGGAAGCGAGGAATCGACAAGGTGAAAACGAAGTGCAACGGTTTCCGGTGAGCATTATTCGAGTTGCTAGGCTCGTTTTGCCCGGCGGGTAGCTGAAAATGGACAAATGGGACTTGGTCCATTAAACTTTTTCGCCGCAACATCGCCGAAGGGTGGCGGGAAGGAGTTATGGGATGAGCGAAAAGAGGAGGTCCCAAAGGCCTTTGTTGCTTTGCAACCGGGTTATGAGAAATCAGCGCAGTTGGTGGAGGAGTTGGAAGAACATGTTGCAGAACAGATCGGGAAAATAGCACGACCGGAAGAAGTTGAAATTGTGGAGTGTCTGCCAAAAACTAGAAGCGGAAAAATCAAGCGGCGGTCATTGAAAGTCAGGGAGTAAGGCGAATCTTATGGCGATACATCCACTCTGGAGCCCGGGAGCATCCCGGAGGAAGAGTGGGAACGAGATCAAGGGTTATGAGAGGTTATGAGGGATCAGAGCGGGCCCTTTTATGACTTCTAATAACCCTCAATCACCTTTTTGATCGCCCGTCGTCTGTTATGAAAGGCCGCCGCGCAGGAGAAACAGCCGTATGAACGATTTGCTGAGAGATAAGTTCGGCGCGATCTTCGGTGTAGCGAATCGGCGCAGCATCGCCTGGGGAATCGCCAGTGTGGCAGCAAGCGCGGGAGCACGCCTCGCGCTCAATTACCAAAGCGAGCGGTTGGAAGAAAGCGTTCGCATATTGGCAGGCGAGTTGAAAAATCCGTTAATTTTTCCATGTGATGTGGCGCGCGACGAAGAAATCGATCATGCGTTTGAGGTCATAAGACAGGAGTCTGGGAAACTTGATTTTTTGGTGCATGCGGTGGCTTTCGCGCCGATAGCGGAGTTGGAGGGCGATTTTCTCAACACGTCTCGGGATGGGTTTCACATTGCCCACGACATCAGCGCGTACTCTCTTACTGCCCTTGCGCGGCGTGCGGCTCCGTTGATGACGGACGGCGGCAGTATCGTGACGCTGACTTATTTGGGAGGTAGCAGAGTCGTGCCTCATTACAACGTGATGGGCGTCGCCAAGGCGGCTCTGGAATGCAGTGTCCGCTACCTGGCTAACGATCTGGGTCCTAGAGGAATTCGTGTCAACGCCATTTCCGCCGGACCGATCTCGACCTTGGCGGCCCGAGGAATTGCGGGATTTACCAAAATCCTGAAACATCACCGGGACCATGCCCCTTTGCGCAAGAACACTGAGGTGACTGAGGTCGCCGACGCGGCCCTGTTTCTGTGCAGTCACCTCTCGCGTGGAGTCACTGGGGAAGTCATCTACGTCGACGGCGGCTATCACGCCCTCGGTGTCACCATCCCTGGGTAGGGCGTCCCGCTGTCCAGATTTTTAGAACCTCAACGGGCGCTTGCCGGAACCAGGCCTTCAACATCCGGTATCCCCTCTCTTTTAGGGTTGTTGGATTTCCATTGGTAGTTAACAAAAGCATTTGCAGTTTCTCTCCTATTCTTGCCAGCACCAAGTAGCGACGTGACATATAGGGCTCCTTTCTGCGATACACAACCGGCAGGGAGTTCACCTTTGCGACAAATCAGTGCAAAAAATTTGCGTCCAGTTGGAACGGTTTCTGGGTTGGTTACGTTTAATGTATTGAATAACCCATTCACCTCCTAAAAGGCGCCGGGCCGAAGCCTTCGTCGCCAGAAGGCGAAGATTCGGTCCGGCGCCTTCTGTTTTCGTCCGTTCCCTTCTTGAAAGGGTCGAAGGCGGGTCACCCGCGCATTAGTTTTCAGATTTTTGACGGTCCGACGATTCCGAAACCGCGCCAAATTCCGGCGCCGGTCAATTAATGCGGTCTCACGGCTTGCATTTGCGTTGGCGTGGTTGAACCTGGAGCAGAGTCGGACGAGTGGGATCCTTCCCATCCAGGGTCATGAATCTGCGGAGTCGGCTAGCGCTGCCTGAAGAGTTTCAGCCACCAGCAGCGCGGCGTGAAGCTTGTGCTGCGGGAGTTCTCCCAGCACGGCGCTCAAAATGGCGGGGCTTAATTTTCGAACCTCGCCTATTTTTTTGCCCGTCGCCCATTCGGTAGCGTAGGAGGCCAAGGCAATCGTGGGGATGCAGCCTTCAGCTTTAAATCGGATTTCCTTCACTGTATCGCCATGTAATTTTACAAACATTTGCAGGACATCACCGCAGACTTGGTTTTCGCGCTGGGCTTCTCCATCAGCTTCCGGTAATACTCCCACGTTGCGGGGATTTTGGTAGTGGTCCAGGAGCTTGTCTGAGTAATAGGGCTCGGAATCCATCAGTCGGCGGAATACGAAGGGCTCAGGGAGCGCATTCTTTCCACAATCTTCGGAATCCATCAGTCGGCGGAATACGAAGGGCTCAGGGAGCGCATTCTTTCCACAATCTGAGGAAGGACCTCGACCGCACGATCCACATCCTGCTCCGTATTCATGCGGCTTAGGCTGAACCTTAGCGATCCGTGCACGTGATGCTTATCGCGGCCCAGTGCGATGAGCACATGCGAAGGCTCCAGCGATCCCGATGAGCAGGCAGCTCCGGTAGAAACGGCGATGCCTTCCAGGTCCAGCGAAATCAGAAGTCCCTCGCCTTCGGTGTGGTCGAAGCTCAAGTTGCAAATGTGGGGCGCGCGGAACTCCGGATGCCCGTTCAGAGTCGTTCCAGGAATCTGCAGAAGATCGCGCTGCAGGCGGTCTCGCAAGCCTTTCACGTGGGTTTCCATCTCCGGCAGATGCTCCAAGCCCAATTCGGCTGCTTTGCCAAATCCGACAATGCCAGGGACATTTTCTGTTCCCGCCCTTCGCTTACGCTCGTGAGAGCCGCCGACCACCAAGGGCTTGAATTGAACCTGTTTTCTCACATAAAGGGCACCAACCCCCTTGGGGCCATGCAATTTATGTCCGGAAAAAGACGCCAAATCCACCGCGAATGTCTTCATGTCAATGGGGATCTTGCCTAAGGTTTGCACGCAGTCGGAGTGCACCAAAATTCCGCGCTCGTGAGCGACGGCGCAAATTTCCGCTAACGGTTGTAACGTGCCAATTTCGTTGTTGGCATGCATTACCGTGATTAATATTGTTTGAGGAGTGATCTCATCGGCCAGCTTCCGCGGGTCCACCAAGCCGGTCGAATCGACCGGAAGATATGTGACTCGAAAACCCTCCTCTTCAAGCGCCTTGCAAGTACTCAAGATCGCGGGGTGTTCGATCCGAGTGGTGATGATATGCTGGCCCTTCCCGCGAAGTTGATAAGCCACCCCTCGCACCGCGGTATTGTCCGATTCTGTTCCGCCGCTGGTAAATATAATCTCCTTAGCGCTCGCGCCTATGAGGATTGCCAGTCTTTCTCTGGCCTCCTCCACGGCGGCTCGCGCCCGCTGTCCGAAAGTGTGAATGGAGGATGCATTGCCAAAGATTTCAGTGAAGAAAGGCAACATCGCCTCCAGCACATGGGGATCGACAGGAGTGGTGGCAGAATTGTCCAAATAAACTGGGGTCATCGTTTGTCGCAAGATCACACTTTCATACTCACACTCAGTATAATGTTTTGTTTTGAGGGCATCAACTTAGCACCTCGATTTATGAACCGAGGTACTAAGGGGCTAGACTGACTGAGTGAAGATGAACAACCAAAGTGGTTTCTTATTCTTCGTTCTTAACTCTTAACTCCACCCAATGCGTCCACTGATTACACTGATTACTGATTTTGGGCTACGCGAGTACTTTGTAGGTGCAATGAAGGGGGCTATGTTCTCGATCCACCTGGGCGTGGAGATTGTGGACATTTCACATCAAGTTAATTCGCACGATATCCTGGAGGCCGCTTTCACGCTGCGTTGCGCATATTCCGCCTTCCCTGCCCGCACCATTCATGTGGTCGTCGTTGATCCGGGCGTGGGGTCCAAGAGGCGGGCCATCATCGTAGCGACTTCAAACTACTATTTCGTCGGTCCTGACAATGGTGTCTTCTCGCTGATTTATGAAGCGGAGGCGGTGGAGCGAGTCGTCTCCATTACCGCGGAGCATTATTTCCGAAAGCCGTTGAGTAACACTTTCCACGGAAGGGATATCTTTGGCCCTGTGGCTGCGTGGATCAGCAAGGGGATTGAGATCGGGAAATTCGGAGAGGATATTTCCGACTACGTGAAATTGACGCCTCCTAAGGTGAAAAAGATGGCGGAGGGCGCCGTCCAGGGGATGGTGCTGCACATTGACAAATTCGGCAATTTGATTACCAATATCGCTCCTTGTGATCTGGCAGGGGTAAAATCGGCGGTCAAGTTTGCCGTTGCCGGGAGGGAAGTTCCGGGTCTGGTCCGGAACTATTCAGAAGGCGCTCCAGGCCAGCCGTTCGCGCTGGTAGGAAGCGCCGGGTTTTATGAGATCAGTGCCTTGAAGGATTCTGCTGCCAAGCTGTTGCAAGCGCACCGCGGCGATGAAGTCATGGTCCGTTGGAGCTAGTGTCGACGATTCCTGATCTTGGGCAAAGGAATTCTTCACATGGGAAATAACGTGAGGTCTCCTGCTCGCGCAAATGGTCTGAGCTCTGGATAGCGGTTGAGCAAAGTTTTCGGTACTGTGACTTTCTTTCCTGTGACCATGCTTTTCAGTTCGAGAGCGTTTGTGGCAGCTTGTGCATTGCGGTGGTTGTTCAGGATCACGTAGGTATTCCGCGATCTCTCAGCGATGGCCGTGATTAATTCCCGCGCTTCAGCCAGCTCTTCCGTGCTGTACAGATAGTCATAGCGTTCGTTTACGTCCGCTTCTTCTCGAAACCAATTCCGGTAATTTCGACCATGCATCCGAAAATAGCTGTCCGTAGCGGTCACGATGGCTGTGGGGCGCAATGACTTGCCGATCAAGGGCTGATCAATATTGCAGAAGCCCACGTTCATCGATCGCAGGAACTCAAACGTAGATGGATGGTTCCAAGAGTCGTGCCGCACTTCCAGTACCAGAGGATAGGCGCGCAGACGATGTGTTAAGCGAGCCACGTACTCCCGTTGTTGATCCTCGTTTTTAAAAGACCAGGGGAATTGGAGAAGGACGGCTGCAAGCTTGGACGCGACGGAAAGAGGCTCCAGGGTGCGACAAAACAGGTCCAAATCGTCTTCGTTGTAGTCCCGATCGTGAGTGAATTTCCGCCAGGCCTTGGCCGTGAACTTGAAGCGTGGGTTCACAGAAACGCGTTCCACCCACCTGTTGACAACTTCGGGAACCGGAAGATGGTAAAAGGTGCTGTTGATCTCGACCACCTCGAAGTATTGCGCCGTGAACGCAAGCGCGTCGAATGCTTTTCCCCTCTTGCCAGGGTAGAAAACGCCGTCCCAGTCACGATACGTCCAACCGGCGGGACCAAAATAAATCATGAGACTTCAACGATCCAACACGGATCGTCAGGTCTGGATCTGTATATTGCGGTGCAGTTCCTCATATCGGACGTCCATAGCGTATTGTAACGAAGCTGAAAATGAACCTGAAAGGCCTTTCCTTAGAACAAAACCAATCAGAGCCAAGCCAACCGTCCCGCCTACCACACAGGATGGAACTCGGCAGGGAACCGACATGGCAAGACGGCAGGGGATCGAACTGCAGGGCTGCAGGGGATTGAACTTGACAAAGGGCAGAAGAACACCTATATTAATTGTACCAACTAGTCGGTTTGGGAAGGGTTTCATGTCGGCAAAGCGAGATCACATTATCGAAGTAGCGTCGGAACTCGTTCATATCAAAGGGTTTAATAATACCTCAGTAGAGGATATTCTCCATCGGAGTGGATTAAAGAAGGGGAATTTCTATTTTTATTTCAAGAGCAAGGAAGAGTTGGGATTTGCGGTATTGGAGCACCAGATTGAACAATTTCGCCGGCACTGCCTCTCTCCCATACTGGAATCGGACGACACAGGCTTTGGCAAGCTGGTGCGCATCCTCGATGCGCTGGAGACGGAGCAATCCAAGACGAACTGTCAAGGCGGCTGTCTGTTTGGAAACATGGCTCTAGAGCTGAGTGACGTACATGAAGGCTTTCGGAAGAAGTTACAACAGATCTTCGCAGGGATCGTCGAATTGTTTTATCGATTGCTTCAGGAAGCTTCCCCCGATCTCAAGGAGGGGGTCAATCTGCGTGAAGTTTCTCAATTTATTGTGGCCGGAATCGAAGGTGGCATCATGTTGGCTAAGGTCCACAGAAATATCTCTCCGATGCGGCAATGTGTGCGTCAGCTAAAGAATTACCTCAACGCGCTGCGACGTAGGGGGCAAACGCCAATTGGTATTCCCAACCGGCCTTCGGAACGAGGGATGCTGCAATGAAAAGTCAAAGCGTCAACAAGAACTCCATTGATTTTGGAACAGCGCTGGATCGGGAAAGAATACTCGTGCAGAGGATCAAAGACGGGGATGAAAGGGCCTTGGACGAGTTGATCCAGCACTATGGCGGCAAGATCTATTATTTGGCGCTGCAATATACCAAGAATCCCCAGGATGCCGAAGAAGTGCTGCAAGATGTCTTCCTGAAGGTCTTTCGCAGGATCGATACGTTTCGCGCCGTAGCCCGATTGTCTCCTTGGCTGTATAAAATTGCAGTGAACACTTCGCTGATGAAGTTGAGGGAACAGAAGAAACACCACGTCGCATCCACCATTTCACTGGAAGATTGGATGCCGGCAGGCAGTACGGAGCCTGGTGACAATTCCCCCGAGCCTCAATCGAAGGATTGGTCGGCGAACGCAGAAGATGCGCTCGTACGCAGAGAAATCCGGCAAACAGTGCGACGCGCGATCGGCAAGCTACCCAAACCTTACAGGACCGTGGTACAACTACGGGACCTCGACGGTTTTTCCCTGGAGGAAATTAGCGACATTCTGCAGATTTCGGTTCCAGCAGTTAAATCCAGACTGCACCGAGCCCGTCTAATTATTCACAAGACCATCAGTAGATTCATGTCCCAGCAGGAGAGGAAACGCTCTTTGGCTCACTAAAAACTTGAATCTGCGGCAGCGGGTCGGGCATCATTTAGCACGGGAGGAAAAAGGGTCGATCCCGTGATGGAATGCAAGGAGGTCGTAGATTTATTGATCGACTATCTGGAGCACCGTCTGACTCCGCTGGAGCACAAGGAGATCGAAGCGCACTTTGAAGCTTGTGCAGAGTGCCAGACATTCTTGCGTACTTACAACTCCACGGTGACGCTCATCCGAGATTTGCGTCAAGACAAAATCCAAATACCGGAGCCGGTCAAGGAGCGGCTGCAGGAGTTCCTCAAGCAGCATCGATCGGACCGAACCTATGTCCAGTGAGGGTGACGAACGGTCTGTTCGACGAGGGCGTAGGCGCGGTGGTGGACGCAGACGGCCTTTCATGAGCGGTCAGGATATCAAAGGCACCGGGCAGAAGAACTTCGCGAGTCATATCTTTATCGTGTACATACTTCCTGGATCGGGCACATCGCGCACTTAAGCGGATTGTGCTTGGCTGGGCAGCCCCGCATGATTCCCAAGTGACAAAGGGCGAAGTCGTACCGCACCGGATCTCTTGAATCGAGCAACCGCAGCGTGGCCGTCATCTCAAGAGCCATTTTCCATCCAATGGTGGTGCGCTTGGTCAAGCCAATATACTGCCCAATGCGGGCAATATGAGTGTCCACCGGCAATACCAGTTGGCGCGGCTCGACCTCCTTCCACACGCGAAAATCGACGGGTCCAGGGCGGACCATCCAACGCAGAAACAGGTTCATTCGCTTGCAGGCACTTCCGGACGCCGGGGAAGGAAGAAGAAAACGCACACCCGCCTCTGCCGGCAGGCCCTTGTTGCGCCGGTAGATTTCCGGCGGTACCCGCGCAAGGAGATTTTCTACAAAGCGGCACAAACCTTCTTCAATGGTTGTAGCTTTCGGGTTGTGAGCCGCCAGAAATAGATTCTGGAGGTTTCCGAATTCTTTCAGTGCTCGCTGCAGCGCCAGGCACAGCGCAATGATATCGCGGCCGGTATTAAAACGATGGTAAAACGACTGTAGAGAGTGGGCATCACATTCCGAGAAAGAACGGATGTAGCGGTAAGGACTCGCGCCCAGCAATCCAAACAGCCATTCAAGAGTTTTCAAAATCTGCGCGACGTTTCCGTAGGCAAATGCTGCGGCAAACAAGGCGGCAATCTCACGATCCCGGTCATCGGAAAATCGATACGCAAATTGGACTGGGTCTTGCGACAGATGGGCCTCGTAATGAAAATTCTCAAAATAGTTGTCGAGCACGGTCTTCAAGCTAGCGTTACATTTCATGCGTCGCCGCTTCGCGAAATCAACGGCGTCGCGCTCACCGCAAACGCCACCGTAATTATGAGACATGACACCAACCATGGTTGGCCATTGGATCGATCAAAGCCCCGTCCCTTCTTTCATATTGTGGCGCTGAGTTACGGAATGCGGGTTGCGCTGCCAAGTTTCTTCTCAATCCGAAATCCGTATTCCGTGATCCCCAATCCGATTTACGGCGTCAACATGACGCCGTACTCTTGCAGCAAGTCCTTGAATTCTTGCGTCTGCCTTAGCTTGTCAAATCCCTTATCTTTCTTGAGCCTTTCGAAATCCTCGAAGCCGCCGGAGAGCGCCTTTCTCAGGAAGTCGATCGCCAGTTTCTCCTCGTCCTGTTCTGCGTACACTCGAGCCAAAAAGTAATAGCGGTTGCTGTCGTTGAATTGCACCGAGGCCGATTGGACGCCGATCCCCCCTTGCCGCTCCATAACTTGCGGATCCAGCGTGAGGGCTCGCCGTAGGGCAGCCATCGCTTTATCGACCTCGTTTCTTTCAAGGTGGGCATTTGCGAGATTGAGGTGAAAGAAGGCGATCCCGGGGTTGAAATTGATGGCATGCTGGAAGTTCTTGATCGCAGAAGCGGGCCTTCGCCGCAGTAGGTCGATGGTTCCCAACGTGTTATAGCCAAAGGCGTACCTCCGGTTGAGCGCAATGCTCCTGTTGATCGCATCCAGCGCACGATCGTAGTAGTTCAATTTAGTATAGGCGATGGCCAGCTTGTTATAGATAACCTCACTGAAGGGATTGAGCTTGGCAGCCTCTAAGTACTTGAGCAAGGCGGCGTAGTTATCGCCGCGTGCGAGCAGGACGTCACCTTCCCGTACGGCGGCGTTCGCTTTGGCAAGTTCTTCTGCCGGGATCGGAAATTTCTGGATACGGGGCAATCGGCCCGCACAACCGCTCACTACCAGGGAAGCCGCGATAAAGATGCCGAGAAACCGATACTTCGACATATTTTCGCCCGCCTCATTTTTATTCTATTTCCAAAATGTGACTTGGTAAATGAACGATTTCGCGGTTTCGCAAGGGCGGGACGGTATCCGGTATCGTCGGGATAGTCTTTGCCGGAGAAGTGAATTGACGTAAGTGGCGGAAACTGTTGAAGAAAATAGAGTTGGGGCGTGCGCCGAAAAAAATTTTAGAACTTATTTCGTGAAATTGAATCAAATGCATTGTGAATCTCCTGTGATGTGACACAAATGATGTGGCACAAAAAATGCGTTTGCACGGCAGCATGGAAAGGAGACAAGGCGATGTCCACAGGCAAGAAGGTCCAACTCCAGAAGTATCGTCAGCACTTGCAGAAGGTGCGCGAAGAGATTATCGCCAAGATGCAGCGCGCTACAAGTAATGGCCGCGAGGTAAGAATCTCTGCTGAGCCTAGCGACAGCGGTGACTTGGCTCTCAGTAGTTATATGAAGGAATTTCTGTACAAACTAAACGAAGTCGAACGGTGCCGGTTTCTCGAGATCGAAACGGCTCTCGAACGCATCCGCGAAGGGTCTTACGGCCAATGCGTGGACTGCGGTAGCCCACTTCCGATCAAACGTCTGGAGGTTCTTCCTTGGGCGTCTCGTTGTACTGCTTGTCAAGAGAAACTTGAACAACTGCAGCAAGAAGAAGAGGCGGAAAGAGGCGACCAGGAAGAAGCAGCAAATTTCTGAAGCGCAAGTGTTTGCTCTCGGGCATGCAACATGAGAGGATAGCAGTGAGATGAGCTTTGACATTGGATTGTTTTCTGCGCTCCTTGCGGGGTGTCTCTCGTTTTTTTCCCCGTGTGTATTGCCCGTTGTCCCCGGCTACCTCTCATTTATTACCGGTTTCTCCTTTGAAGATCTGACGCGGGATCGAAGGCAGGCGGTGGTTTGGGTTGCGTTCTGGAACAGCGTGGCCTTTGTAATTGGCTTTTCGCTGGTATTTATTATCCTGGGTGCCGCAGCAACCACGGTAGGGGCGTTTTTTCGATCCCATCTGAAGCTTTTAGCTCAGGTGGCCGGCGCGATCATCATCCTGCTGGGCGTCCATCTGACGGGTCTGTACCGCTTTCCATTTTTGCTCTACGACAAGAGAGTGCACACGCAAGAAAAGGCGCGTGGTTTCCTGGGAGCCCTGCTGGCAGGGATCTTTTTTGGCTTTGGTTGGACACCGTGTGTGGGCCCGATCCTGGCAGGCATCCTGGGAATCGCTGCAGTGAGCTCGACGGTGATTCGTGGAATTGTTTTGCTGGCGCTTTACTCGGTCGGTTTAGGGATCGGGTTTGTGCTCGCGGCTCTTTTCGTGAATCAATTTCTGTCGGCGTCCAAAAAAATCCAGGCGCACCTTCGTAAAGTTGAAATCGCCAGCGGCGTGTTGCTTCTGCTCATCGGCGCCCTTATTTTTACCGACCGGCTTTCGCTCGTCGCTTCCAAGCTCTCCTTTTTGAATCCCGAAGCGCTGGCAGTTCCAAAAACGACCGCTTCGACTCCTGGTCAAGCGATCCCTGTTGTACTAAAGCCGGTGCGCTTCAATCCCGGGCCAAATGACTTCCAGGCGCAATTTCTGCACGGCGAGACGCTCAGGCTGTCCCAATTTGGCGGCAAGATCGTTCTTGTGAATTTCTGGGCTACCTGGTGCGCTCCGTGCAGGGCCGAAATTCCCGGGTTGCTTGATATCTACCGCGAAAAAAGAGGTCACTTTGAAATCATCGGTGTCGCCGAAGAGAGTACATGGAACGACGTTGAAGCTTTCGTCAGGGAAATGAGAATCGATTATCCGGTTGCCCTTGATCCGAATGGCGGGATCGGCGAACAGTACAAGATATTCGCTTATCCGACCAGTTACCTCTTTGCTCCCGATGGCAGTCTGGTGCGAGAGTACCCCGGATTTCTATCAGAAAATGTTCTGAGAAGAGATTTGGCGGAAGTCGAGAAAAGATTCGCGCGGTAGAAGGAGTGGCGGGGTCTTCTGCCCTCCTGGGCTTTCTTTGCGAGTAAACCCTATGTCGCGTTCCAAGTTGCAGGTGAAAAGAGTAGCAACTCTCACGGCGCTGCTGGCTCTGTTCCAACTGAGTACTAGGGCCGACGACAAAAGTAAGGTGAGCGACCGGGTGGTTAGTTCTGCCGCCGTGCTCAAGGAGATCATGGGCATGCCGGAGAAGGGTATCCCCCAGGAGCTTCTGGACAAAAGCGCTTGCGTGGCCGTAATTCCTTCGATGAAGAAAGGTGGATTCATTTTCGGAGGTAACTATGGCAGGGGCGCGCTGTCATGCCGCACCCAAAGCGGTCAGGGGCCGTGGAGTCCACCTTCGATGCTTCTTCTGGGCGGTGGCAGTTTTGGATTACAAATAGGGGCCCAGGCGGTGGATTTGGTTTTGCTGATCATGAATCTGAGGGGCTTGGAGAGTCTTTTGGACAGCAAGTTCACCCTGGGTGGCGATGCTTCCGTAGCTGCCGGGCCGGTGGGACGGACGGCGGCGGCGGAAACGGACGCTTGGATGTCAGCCCAGATTCTTGCCTACTCGCGGGCGCGCGGCTTGTTTGCCGGTCTGATTGTAAAAGGCGGCGTCCTGCGACCGGATAAAGATGCCAATGAGCTTCTCTATGGACGGCCGGTTCGCGCTGCGACGCTTGTACTTGGCGGCGCCAGTGACAAAGTGACGCCGGTCCCACAGTTCTCAAAAGATGTTCAAATATTCCTTGACGAACTGAATCGAATCAGCCCAAGCAAGAAAAAGTAGAGATCCTCGCGCCGACCACAAGCTGATCGGTCTTCTGACTGCCATTCGTTCTTATTACATTTGTGGAACGGGACAATAGCAAGCCGTCGGCCGCCGGCAAGTGTGATCTTCCCCACTGCCTGGGGAGGTCCTGAAAAGATAGGATGATCTTCAACGAGACCGGTGCAAGGGAACGATGCGATATGCGAAATGGTTTCCAATGACCCCCCTGGTGCTCCTGCTGTTGATGTCTTGCCCCTTGCACCCGGCAAATCTTGTCTACGGGATCGGAAACGACCATGGGCGCGCCACCACCAATCCGAAGATTTCCAAGGAAGTGCAGAGACAGGTAAAGGCGCGGGACGGTTATTCTCCAAACGATAAAAAAGTGGTCGTCGCGCTGGTGGTCCCTCCCGAATTGGGTGGTGTCGCGGATTTCAACAATCTCAGAGCGTTTTCGAGGCGGGAAGCCAGACAGCGCGACAAGGTGAAAAAAGCGGTGCTCAAAAAGGTTCGGAAGGGAGAAATGTCTGTCGGAGAGGCCCGCGCCCGGATTGTGTTTTTTCAGGTTGCCGGCGCTCACTGATCGCCTCTCTTCCCTGCCAGCTTCTGTTCCGTCATTGGTTGCGGCCGCACGACGATATGCAGCCTCGGGTCTTAACCTCACCACCACAGATGTCGCTTTGAATGGTACACGGCTGGCCGCTCGGGATATCGGGATTTGAATTCGCGATATTTTTTTAAGAGCCTTTCATAGCGGCTCTCCGACGAATGGATCGGCTTATGTGGATAGTCGAGGAGATACTTTTCGACCTTCCACATGTTCCTTGGGGAAAAACGCCAGTCATATTGCCCTAGCCAATTGAGATTCACTACCGCATAAGCCGTAATCCGTCCGGTCAAGTCCACGTACGGATCGAAGTAGCTCAGGGCTAGGTGGCGGACATTGCGAAAGATCGGCCTGCGCCCATGGAGTCCTTCGTCTCTGGAGCGCGCTACACTACCCCATCTACCGTTCCTTCGAAATACAAAGAGCACGTGATCCAGCTTGTCAACAGATTCAAAGCTCAGCAGTAGGGGCGGATGGTAGTGCTGTTCCAAGATCACGGCGGCCACGAGCGCGGCCTCCAAACAATGCGCCGCCTTGTGCCGCAGCACCTCGCGAAACGACCGCAACGTCTCGCCGCCGACCTCACGATTGTAGGGTAAAGATCGCAGCCACCGCTGCACCCGATACGGCGTCGGCAAAGATTGGATCAGGGCGATCTCGTTTGGAAGAAAGGCGGAGCGTGGCGGAGGGTTCAGCTCAAAAAGCTTTGAACTCATGGGTCGATTTTGGATTGCGGAATGAAAAACGTGTCGGCAGCTTTTTCCTGTGGGTGACCGGACATCGGCATTCTGTACCCACGAATCAAAAACTCCCATCGATCACGCCTCAGGAAATCGGCACGCCATTGCCCGCAGTCATTCGCCCGGTTCTTCCTGCAACAACTCCAGCAGAGTGCTTGAGTCCTGCGGATGCGCAGCTACCTGAATCCCGTGGATCTCCAGTTGTTCGGAAATTTCCGGATCGGGATTTTTCAATACGACGACGATACGAGCGCCCGGTGTGACATAGCTTATCGCGGCTAGGATCGTCTCCAGATCATCTCCATCCGCTTGAAGAAAGGCGGCATCGTGATCGTAGAAAGAATTGACTTGTTGGCATGTTTCTAAATTCTCACAGCGATCTACGAGATATCCTGCTCTCCGCAAATCATCGGCCAGCGCTTTCATTAAGACTTTGTCGCTCACAAAGACCAGAACTCTGTTATCACTCGGCATCACGGAGAAATATAGCACGAAGCATAGGAGGCCCACGAAGGCGCGGGCGCTTGAAGCTTTCTTACGGGAGTCGAAACGTCAGGTTCATCGAAGCGTGGAAGAAATCGGTCGAGACGCAAGATTCAATGCCGGGATCCGAAACCGATCATTCATTGCCGGCGCCGGCTGCGAGGCGGGTGGCGCCGTTGACCCCGTTGCTTTCTATCGGTGCTTCCACTACTTCCCGCACCGCAAGGCGTGGCACTCCGTTTTGCCAGAAGTTGTAATAGGTCGATTCCGTCAGCGCGGCGTTGTATTGCTCCAAAATACGCATTCCCTCGCCAGCCCTCAGGTTCTTGTTTTTCACCTGACGTTGCACGATCTTGTCCATCCGTTTCTTCAGATCGCTGGAGAAATACTGGACCAGTTGCACCGCCTCTTCCACGGTCGTTCCAGGAATGAACTTTTCGACATAAAACCCGTTTGGTTCCTCACGGTCCGCGTATACATGGACCTCATTGACCCGGCCGAAAAGGTTGTGCATGTCACCCAGGATGTCCTGGTATGCGCCCATCAGGAAGAAGCCCAAAAAGTATGGTTCGTTTTCTAGGACCGCATGCAGGTCGAGGTACGGCTTGGGTCCGGAGATATCAACAAAAGTATCCACCTTTCCGTCGCTGTCACACGTAAGATCGACCAGGACCCCTTGGCGGGTCGGCATCTCGTTGAGCCGGTGCAGAGGCATGACCGGAAACAACTGGTCGATTGCCCAGTGGTCCAGCATGCTTTGGAAAACGGAAAAATCGCAAATGTACTGGTCGGTGAGCAACAGGTGAAGTCGACGCAGATCGTCGGGCAACTCCTCCTCGTCGACGCCACGGATGCGCTGCACAATTTTGCGCGTCACGCGCCAGTAAAGTTGTTCCACCTTGGCTTTCTCTTCCAGGGATAGATATCCAAGCGAAAATAACAGATTCGCTTCGCCTCGCCTCTGTTCGGCGTCGTGGTGGATCTCAAGAACCTGTGAGAGATCGACATCTTCGTCGATCTGCCGGTTCAGGTCGAGCAATTCGCTGACAGATTCGTGATCGTTTTCCGCCGCCTCGATAGGAATCGCATCCTGCTCTGTGGCGCGCGTCGTGGCCGCCAAGACGCCCACAACCAGCACCGAGTGGTACGCGGTGATGGAGCGCCCGCTTTCCGAAACGAGGACCGGGTGTGGGACATCTTCCGCATCGCAGACTTCCTTGACTGTGTACACCACCCCGTTGACATATTCCTGCAACGTGTAATTGATCTCCTGTTCCCTTCCAGACCGCGTTCCTTGGTAGGAAACTCCCAGACCGCCGCCGATGTCCAGATAGCGCACGGGAATCCCCATCTGTACCAGCTTTGCGTACACGCGAGTTGCCTCTCGAACCGCCGCCTTTACGGTAAGAATGTCATTCATCTGGGAACCGAGATGGAAATGCACCAACTGGAAAGCGTCGATTTGCTCGCGCTGCTTCAGGATGTTGACGATATCGAGAATCTCCAAGAGCGATATCCCAAACTTGGATTGTTCTCCTCCTGACTCTGCCCACCTCCCGCTTCCTTCCGTAGTGAGACGCACTCGGACGCCGAAGGCAGGTTTTACCTGCATCGCTTCGGCCACGGAAAAGAGTTCGTCGAACTCGCGTCGTTTCTCCAGTACCGGGATTACTTCCTTTCCCAACTGTCGGCCCGCCAACATCAGGCTCATCATGGTCTGATCCTTGTATCCGTTGCAGATCAGCAGCATGTCATCCCGGTCCAGATGCGCCAGAGTGGCCAGCAATTCGGCTTTGGAGCCACATTCCAGGCCGAAATCGTAGGGCGCCCCTGCTTCGATGATTTCTTCCACTACCTCATGCAGTTGATTGACTTTAATGGGATAGACGCCGCGGTAGACGTTCAGGTATTCGTACTCGATGATCGCTTGTCGGAAGGCTTCGTTCAGCTCGATCACCCGCGTTTGCAGGAGATCTTGGAAACGGATGAGGCAGGGGAGTTGAATGCCGCGTGCCTTGATTTCCATGACGATATCGTAGATATCGATGGACTGGTCACTTTCATACACGGGACGCACGGCCACATGCCCCTTTTCATTGATATAGAAATAGCCGCGGCCCCAGCGGTCGATATCGTACAAATAAGTGGCTTGCTCGAGATTCCAGTGATTGCTTTGATTCTTTGCCTGCTCCTCCGACGCCTGTTTCATCCTTTCGCCGACCCTGGATAACAATTTACTGGTGTTGGGGTTTTCTCTGCAATGAGAGATTTGAAAATTTTGCGAAGGGCTGGAACGTTTTCAAAACGATAAAGCTGGGTGCCCCACGGCTGGGTATGAGTAACGATTTCGTTCTTCAAAGTTCCACCGCACTCAGCGCAGCTCTTCAAGGACCGCATGGTTATTCCTTTCTCCGTGTCCAGGGGTGGATCCAGACATTCGGATCGTACCAATGGATCGTAATGATATCAGCATACTCTCCATCGAAAGCGCAAGAGACAGAAAGCGGTTCTCCTCCGACGCGTGCCATGAACAACGCCTTCGGGAAAGGGTTGACTCTCCGCGCTTTTCTCAATCACGTCGCCGGCCGTTTATAACGAAAACGGCCAGGTTGCTGGCAACTTTCCTATTGAGATTGGTCCGATGGGACAGTTTTTGAAATTTCTGGATGAGGTTGTCAACTTCCCTCCGAATTTCAGGGGGCTGCTCCTCATTACTTGGTCCGACACGTCCGTTCAGGGATGGGGCAGCGTCGTCGGTCTGCTGCTTTACCCCAACGGAGTTCTTGCGGCGGTCCCTATCACTCGCTCGGGAGCGTCGACGGGAAGCGCCACTACTGCCGATGTCTTCCCGCACACGGCAGATGGTCAGATCCCGGGTTTTGACTATGTGGCCCAAATCATCCTGATGAATGGCGACGGGCGAGATCTGGACTCGAAGCTTGAATTTCTTGACGATGCGGGCAATCCCGTGGCGATGAATCTGGAGGTGGTGGGCGTTGCGCCCTCCCAATCGAGTAACACCTTTCAGGTACGCGTTCCCGCGAAAGGAATTCGTGTGCTACGGGGCGGAAATAGCGGTGGCCCGGCCCGCTCAGCCTGGGTGCGCCTCACGCGCGGGAGCAATTTCTTTGCTGCCCAAGTTGATTTCATTGTTCTCCCTCGTCTTGGCGCCGGCAAGATAGAAGGAATCCCGCTGACGCAGGTGTCCGTGCAGCGCGCTGCCGAAGCTGATCCCACATTCATGCCCGTCATTCAAGACACAAGCGGGAGCATGGGGTTCGCTCTTGCGAATAATTCCACTGCGGCCATCAGCGCCACTGCCACAGCGCTGGACGAGGAGGCACGAACTGTTGGAAGCTTTCCCGTCAACATCCCGTCGCAGGGACGGGTGATCGGTTTTCTCGAAGAGAAGTTGCAGCTCCCGGAACACTTCCGCGGGCTTCTGCGGATCAATTGGCCGAGCTTTAGCCAAACGGGGTCAGCCGTGGGCCTGATTCAGTACCCAAACGGTGTACTGGCTGCAGTGCCCTAACCCCGCCTGGCGAGGTTCTTCAAAAGGCAGAGAAAAGCCACATCAAAAAAAATCGAGCCAGTTCTTACGCTGGCTCCCCCCTCTCCTCTGCCGGCCCCGACGCCCAGACATCCGACCTCAAATCCCCATGAACCCAGGTTCAAGAAAAGACGAAACCCTCCCGTTTGCCCAAATCCCGTTAACGCTATACAATTCAAAGTGCTTCTGTCGGTTGCCCCGACAAACCTTCGTCTTATTAAGCATTGGAACCGGACATCGGGAGAATGCCAAAGCCCACACCCAAGAACTCAGAATGGCTCACCCGCAAGGAGCTCATAGACAAACGACTTGCCGACGCCGGATGGCGGATCGTTTCCGAAAAGCAGTTCGACCCGGCAAAACCCCTCCATGTATACGATCGGTGCGCCATCGAAGAGGGCCTGCCTCCTAACAAATGACTCAATGATTGTGGCCTGCATGCGTGAAGTCGGTATTTCATTCCTCGCAACCAGAGACAGGGATTTTGAGCGCGTCCTGGACATCACCGTTTACCGCCCAGATGATCTTCCAAGCTAGATTTGTCCGGTAATCCGTGAATTTGCAGAGAGATTGATCAACTTGCCGAACTTTTCAACAAACAGGTCAATGTTATCGGTTTTCAATTTCTCAGCCGCCAGCGGATGCGTGGAATTCAGTTCTCGCGAAAGATAAGATTCAAGATGGCGGTCTTTCTGGGGCAGATGACTGTCTGTGAAAAGAAAATTCTTCAAGAGTTGAGAGTTGACATGGCTATATGGCCATGGCTATATTTCCAGCATGAAAACAATTACAGCAGGTAAGTTCAAAGACCGGTGTCTTAGGATCATGGACAGAGTTGCGGAAACGAAAGATCCCGTGGTGGTAACAAAACGCGGTCGTCCCGTAGTCAGAGTCGTGCCTTACACAGAGTTGTCCAGAACGTCTAAGAGTCTTGTAGGGAGCATCTTAGAAGAACGTGGAAACCCATTCGGTACGGACGAAAAATGGAATGCCGACTTTCCTTGATACTCACGCTTGGGTCTGGTGGATAACTAAGGATCGTCGCCTGTCGAGACGAGCGCATTCGACAATCCAGGGCGCATTATCGCTGGAAGGGGTATGGATTTCTGCCATTTCGATTTGGGAAGTGGCCAAGAAGGTGGAGAAGAAACAGCTGGTTCTGGATCGCGCCCTTCGACACTGGTTAGACTTGGCAATCAGCGTTCAAGGTCTCTACATCGCCGAATTGACGAATGCTATTCTGATAGAAAGCTGTGAACTGCCATCACCGTTCCCCGGAGACCCTGCCGACCAGATGATTGTTGCGACGGTCCGTCATTACAACGGTCGACTGATTACGAAGGATAGAGAACTCCACCGCTATCCGCACCTCCGATGCCTTTGGTAGGAAGGCGGAAGAAGATCGCCACCGCAGCACACTTCGTGAAGGGCTCACGTCACTGGAATCCAAGGCCCCAGGTCTCGGGTTTTGCCGAACGAACCTCTACACAAAGCTGCATTCTGCTTGTCTGAAAAGCCGTTTTCTGCGTGCCTGTGCGCGTTTGCTTAAGATCCATGGAGCCTATACAATCAAACCCATGGCTCTTCTTTAGAGGATATAAAAACAACAAACAATGCCTAGTCTCACTGAAGCTGACACTTGCCGAAAGTACGTGCTGCCCAAGCTCTACGCAGCCGGCTGGACCGATGACCAAATCAGCGAACAAAAAACCTTCACCGATGGCCGCATCATTGTTGCGGGCAGTAAGGCAAGGCGTGGACCGCAAAAACGGGCCGATTACCTCCTACGGTATCGCCGTGACTTCACCGTTGCAGTCGTGGAAGCCAAGTCCGTTTACAAGAATGCAGGCGATGCTCTCCAGCAGGCAAAAGAATACGCCCAGATTCTTGGGCTCAAGTTTGCCTATGGGACCAACGGCCACGGAATCGTCGAGCACGATTTCTTAACAGGAAAGGACAACGATCTCCAGAATCTTCCCACTCCCGACGAACTCTGGGGCCGCCTCCGAACAGCCGAGAACCTATCCCCCGAAGTTGCCGAGCGCGTGCTTGCTCCCTACTACCATCTTTCGGGAAAATCCCCGCGCTACTACCAGGAGATTGCGATCAACCGCGCCGTCCAAGCTATCCTCCAAGGTAGACCTCGCGTTCTCCTCACACTCGCAACGGGCACCGGCAAGACGGTTGTCGCCTTCCAAATCTGTTGGAAACTATGGAACTCGCGTTGGAACCGCACGGGTGAATATCGCCGCCCCAGGATTCTCTATCTTGCAGACCGGAACGTCCTCGTGGATGATCCCAAGGACAAGATTTTTGCGCCCTTTGGCGATGCGCGCCACAAGATCGAGGGCGAGGCGATCAAGAGCCGGGAAATGTACTTTGCCACCTACCAGGCCATCGCGCGCGATGAGCGCCGTCCCGGCCTCTACCGGGAATACCCTCGAGAGTTCTTTGACCTCATCGTCGTTGATGAGTGTCACCGCGGCAGCGCGCGGGACGAGAGCAACTGGCGTGAGATCCTCGAATACTTTGAACCGGCCTACCAGCTTGGCATGACTGCAACCCCTCTCAGGGAAGACAACCGGGACACTTACCGCTACTTTGGAAATCCTCTCTACACCTACAGTCTCCGGCAGGGGATTGACGACGGGTTCCTCGCCCCGTACCGGGTCCACCGCATCGTCACAACCGCGGATGCCGCGGGCTGGAGGCCGAGCAAAGGAGAACTCGACCGCTTTGGCAGGGAAATCCCCGACGCAGAGTACGGCACGAAAGATTTTGAACGCCTCGTTGCTCTGAAGGCCCGCACCGAAGCCATCGCGCGAAACCTGACAGACTTCCTGAAAAAGACAGGCCGATTTGCCAAGAGCATCGTTTTCTGCGTGGATCAGGAACATGCTGAAGAGATGCGAAAGGCGCTGAACAATCTCAATGCAGACCTTATGAAGGAAAACCCCGACTACACGGCGCGCATCGTCTCTGATGAAGGCAAGATCGGGCGCGGGCACCTCGACCGGTTCATGGAGCTTGAGACCCTTGTACCTGCGATTGTCACCACCTCGCAAATGCTTACCACTGGCGTTGACGTGCAAACCTGCAAGAATGTCGTGCTCGCCCGCGTGATCAATTCCATGACCGACTTCAAGCAGATCATCGGAAGAGGCACGCGGGTCCGCGATGACTACGGGAAGCTCTACTTCACCATTCTTGACTACACGGGAAGCGCCACCACGCTGTTTGCTGATCCCGAATTTGATGGCGACCCCGCTCTACTGGTCGAAGAGGAAATGAACGAGAAAGGTGAATCCGTCGGGGCGCCGGAAGTCATCAGCAACGGAGGAGAGGGGGTGATTGCCGAACCCGAACCACCCTGGGAACGACTTCCGGAAGGAGGTCCGCAAGGCGAGCCGCGCAAGTACTACGTCGACAACGGCTGGGTGGAAATCGCGGCGCACCTGGTCTACGAACTTGACCCGGATGGCAAGCAGCTCCGAGTTGTAAAATTCACCGACTACACGGCGGAGAAAGTGCGAAGCATGTATTCATCTGCTGCGGCGCTGCGCTCAAAGTGGAGCGATGCGGAGGAACGCGCCGCCATCATTGAGGCCCTGGAACAGCGCGGCATATCGTTCCCTGAGCTCGCGGAGGCTGCAAAGCAACCGGATGCAGATCCCTTTGACCTCTTGTGTCACGTTGCGTTTAATGCCCCACTCCGGACGCGCCGGGAGCGGGCAGAAATGCTCCGGCGAGAAAAACAGGACTTCTTCGACCAATACGCGACTGGAGCGCACGCGGTTTTGAATGAAATGCTCGACAAGTATATTGAGTACGGGACAGCGCAGTTCAACATTCCCGACATTCTCAAAGTGCCGCCGATCTCTGAGCGTGGCACCATACCGGAAATCGCAGCGCTCTTCGGCGGCGCAGAAAAATTGCGCGCGGCCGTAACACAGCTACAAACGCTTCTCTACGCAGCCTAAGTTAAGGGACTATGGCCCGAAGTAAACCTAAAATCGAAACGCCAAAATCCACCGCGCAACAACTGGCAAGTCTCATCAAGTCCTGCCGCGACATCATGCGCAAGGACAAGGGACTCAATGGGGACCTGGACCGGCTCCCCATGCTCACCTGGGTCATGTTCTTGAAGTTTCTTAACGACATGGAAGAGATCCGGCAGGAAGAAGCAACCCTTGCCGGAAAGAAGTTTCGACCGGCAATTGAATCACCCTACCGGTGGCGGGACTGGGCAGCCAGACTCGATGGTATCACTGGGCCCGAACTCATTGCCTTCATCAACCAGGACGAAGCCGTAAGGCCGGATGGCAAACGCGGTCCGGGGCTCTTTGCCTACTTGAGGTCGCTTGAGAGCGCAAATGGAGACCGCCGGGACGTCATTGCACGGGTTTTTGAAGGCACGGTAAATCGCATGATCAACGGCTACCTCCTGCGCGATATCCTGAATAAAGTAAACGAGATTCACTTCACCTCCAAGGACGAGATCCATACGCTGGGCCATTTCTACGAAACGATGTTGCGCGAGATGCGAGACGCGGCGGGCGACTCAGGAGAGTTTTATACGCCGCGGCCGGTGATCAAATTTATCGTCTCCGTCATGGATCCCACGCTTGGCGAAACGGTCCTCGACCCTGCCGCCGGCACCGGTGGATTTCTCGTCGAGGCTTTTGAGCATCTAAAGAAACAGTGCCAGAAGGCGGAGGACTATTCACGCCTACAGCGGGGAACACTGTACGGAATCGAAGCAAAATCTCTTCCCTACCTCCTGTGCCAAATGAACCTTCTTCTCCACGGTTTGGAGTATCCCGAGATCGATCCGGGCAATGCCCTCCGTTTTCCTCTGCGCGAAATAGGCGACAAAGACCGCGTGGACATCATCATGACCAATCCCCCCTTCGGAGGCGAGGAGGAGCGCGGGATCCTCTCAAACTTCCCCGAAGACAAGCAGACCGCTGAAACCGCACTTCTCTTTCTGCAAGTCATCATGCGAAAGCTCCGTCGCCCCGTGGGCGGATCAAAAGGCGGTCGTTGCGGCATGGTTGTTCCGAACGGCGTCCTCTTCGGCGACGGCGTCTGCGCCCGCATCAAGGAGGAACTGCTTAAGGAGTTCAATCTCCATACGATTGTGCGGCTGCCAAATGGCGTCTTTGCCCCTTACACGTCGATCCCCACCAACCTCCTCTTCTTTGATCGTTCTGGCCCCACAAAGGAAATCTGGTACTACGAGCAGCCGATTCAGGAGGGGCGAAAAAACTACACGAAGACCCAGCCGTTGCAATTTGAAGAATTTGCTCCCTGTCTTGAGTGGTGGAAAAAGCGAGAAGAGAACGAGCGGGCATGGAAGGTACCGGCCAAAGATGTGCTGAAGTATGCTGAGAGCAGCAATCTTGTTTCCGTCAACCTCGATATCAAGAATCCTAATAGCAAACAGGACCTCGAACACCTGCCACCCGAGCAACTCGTTGACAGCATCCTCCGGAAGGAGCAGCGGATCGCCGAGTTGATGCGGGAAATCAAGCAGGTACTAGCGAGAGGAGAACCGTGAGCAACCCTTGGCCCCTCGTGGCTCTAAGAGAATTGCTAACTCCAGTCAGTCGACCTGAGGTGGTTGACCCTGAGGCTATTTATCATATTTTGGGAGCTCATTGGTATGCCCAGGGCTTGTACACCAAGAACGTAACGGCCGGGTCGGAAATTCAGGCGAAGGTTGTCTACCGAGTTCAGCAAGGTGACTTTGTCTATAACCGTCTGTTCGGATGGAAGGGGTCTTTTGCCGTCGCTACAGATGGGAATCACGGTTGCTATGTCTCCAACGAGTTCCCCTGTTTCACTGTGCATCAAGACCGTGCAGATGGGCGATATATTTGGAGGTATTTCAGTCTCCCGTCGGTTTGGAATGAAGTGCTCAGCCTCAGCGCGGGTGGAACACCGACTAGTAGGAATCGGCTCAAGGAAGAACAATTGCTCGCAATGAAACTTCCTCTCCCACCCCTCGACGAACAACGCCGCATCGTCTCCCGCATCGAAGAATTGGCGACCAAGATCGAACAGGCAAAGAGCTTGCGAAAACACATAGAAAAAGACTCCCATGAACTTCTGCTCACGCTCTATTCCAAGATCATCAAGGATGCCAAATGCCTTCCAATGGCCGAAGCCGCCCCTTTGAAGCGGAGGCCGGTTCACGTAGACCCTTCCGCAGACTATTACGAGTTGGGCATCCGATCCTTCGGCAAAGGTGCCTTCCACAAGCCATCCATAAGCGGTACCGCCCTTGGCACCAAGAAGATATTCAGAATTGAACCGGGCGACTTATTGTTCAACATTGTATTTGCCTGGGAGGGAGCTATAGCTGTGGCCAAGCCCGAAGATCACGGTCGCGTCGGATCACATCGGTTTTTAACGTGCGTTCCAAAGGACCGTCTCGTAACGTCATCCTTCCTTTGTTTTCATTTCCTGACTGAACGCGGACTGCAGCAGCTCGGAGAGGCTTCCCCGGGTGGTGCAGGCAGGAACCGAACCCTTGGTCTTAATGCCTTGGAAAAGATAGAGGTTCCGGTCCCTCCTTTTGACAAACAGCTATGGTTCGACTCCTACAAGGCCAAACTCGATTCTGTGCAACTCTTGAGGAACAAAGCTGCCGCCGAGCTGGACGCCCTCATGCCCTCCATCCTCTCCAAAGCCTTCTCCGGCAATTTGTGAAACATGAGTAACCAAAAGCAAACGGAAAAAATGCATCGCATTTTGCTGCTCAATTTCACCGAACCTCAGAGAAGGAAGCGGCACTGCTATTCGCCTTTTTTCGACACGTCTTCCCTTGCCGAGATGACGCTGACTTCAAGTATTTTGAACGCGTAGTCGAAGCCCGCTCTTCCAAAACCCTTCAATTCTCCTATGGGCCCGAATTTATTCGATGGCAGCTCGGGGATAGCTGCCTCCGTCCTTACCCCACTCGCCAGCACGCCCCTTCGAAATGCTTCTGTCTGCGGAGTTGTGCGACCAAGGTAGTCTGCGTGATGAGATTGAAATGCCTGGCCGCCAGCCGCACCCTCATTGCTCAAAGCCACTAGGAACGGATCCTGGTCAATGTTATTCCCGTCGACGCGGAAGAAGGTGAACCCGTAATAGGTTGTAGTGCCTATACCGGAAGAGACGACAAGGACCCTATTGCACTTTTCCAAGTACCGCTCCGACACCGGGAGAACCCTCTTCACATCATCGGGATTATCGACCTTATAGGTGTAGGGCGGCCACCGCTCCAACAGCAGCTCTACTTTTTCTTTTGTAAGCTCAAACCGCTTTACCTCTTTGTCGCTCATTTCCCAAGCTCGACTGAAATCCCTTCACACCTATGATAACGCTTTGTCGGTCGAGGCCCTGCACCCTCCAGCCGGCCCGAACCTACAACCTCCCGACCGCCTCATGCATCTTGTCCGTTGACGTGCTCAAATACCGGGCCGTCGTGGCGATGTTTTTCTGGCCAAGGAGTGCCTGCACCGTGCGGATATCCGCCCCCTTCTCAAGCGCGCGGGTCGCAAGCCTTCATCATGCGTAAGAGGTGACCATTGGATTTCCCTTGAGCCTGGGAAAGACGAAGCCTTCATGCCGCCTCGGAAGTACCTTAGATAGCCACCAGCCGTTACAGCGAAATTTCACGCTCAGCCAGCCATTCCATGCCCGCAGCCCGATGAAACCTGCTCGTTCGCTCCTTCAGTCCGGCCCTGACAACAGGCCTCCCTCGTGAGAGTATGGAGGGCTTCTTCGATTTGGAGCCATGGGAGACCATGATCTTTGCTGGCCACTCCACTGGGTCTGCAACGATGTATCGCTCGTTAACGATGAGGAATTTCTAGAGAAGCAGTTCCGGTGGGAGAAACTCTATTCCGGGAAAATTGATCAAATTTGGATGAGTGCACGGTGCCTAGCGACAAACTCCTTCATCGCGACGAAAACACTAACGTCGCGTCCGACCAGCGTTAGGCATTTCATCCCAGGTTCTTCCGTCAAGAGTACGGCCAGCTTTATTCTTGCGAACGCCGCCCCATTGTTTGAAGAAGAATGGAACTGTTGCTCTTACACTGCTCGCCAATATCTCTCACCCATTCCGGATGACCCAATTAATCCCGTTGAGATTGAGATGGAGCGGGCCCAGGAGCGGTTTACAGCTCAAAAATCGAACATGGGCAGTCGCCTTTCTGAGATAGTCAATCCGCCAAGTATATTTCTGATTCTCGACTGAGACCCCGATCTACAGACGGCCAAAGGCCAGGGGCTGGATAGGGACGGTCCATGATCTCTTTACCTTCACTTCGCGCAGGAGAAGGCTTGCTTTAGCGAAATGACCACCGATCGTTCTGGAGGCGCCTGGTGGATGAGGCGCTTAAACTTGTACCAGGCAGTGGCGGCCTGGATTGCGGTAGGACGACGTTCTAAATCATCTTGATTTTACAACTGCTGTCATTTTTTGTTCGCGTTCCTTTTTTCTGGACCATTTGTCGTATATGAATGTCGCTGCCAAACCGGTGACGGCAGTAACAATTGCCGTGATGCCCGATGCGTCCCTACCAGAGTAGATCAGAAATATACCGCCGCTTATTGTCGTCATGACAACGACGAATGCCATCCACTGACCAGTTTTTTCCCTCGCTATATTGGAATCAACTACTCTCCGCTCAAGTGATTGACGGTGTTCGGACTGGGCTTCGTACCGATTTATGATAATCCTGGGAAGCTCAGGGAAAATTTGAGCATATCGCTCCAACATTTGCGGCGGAGGCAGGGGCCCAGAGAAGCTAGTAGCCTCAGCGCGAATCAGTTGGGTGTTCTGTGGTTGGGACTGTGGGAGGTGGCGTGGCTTATTGCCCTTGCCCATTCAGTCTGAGTTGAGATCAAGGCTAAGTTGCTTCTCCTTAGCCTCTTGGAAAGCACAGAATTCCAGATCGATCACTTCCATTAGGTCCTGTCCGATGACACGCCAATCGGAGTACATAGCCACGCTGTCAGCTTGCTCAGGGTTTGCGCTTTCATTGTAAGCGTCCAGATGACCCCATAAATCAATAACCCGGGCGCATCCGGACAAAAGTGAAGGCTGCGCAAAGAGGAAATCAGTCTTAACTTTGTTTCCCATGGCTAAAAGGGTATTACTTTGAGTGGGTACTGTCAAATCGGGCCCCGCTGCCGCCCAAGCCACCTACCGCACCAGCGTCAGTAGCACCATTACTTCCTCGGGGGTCAGCTGTATGCCAGCTGATACAATCCGTGCGAAAACCCCTCTGGCAATGCCCCACCTGCAAACGCAAGTTCGCAAAGCGCAATCAGGCGCACTCCTGCAACCAACTGTTCGACGATCCGCTCAGAGCCCATCAGTATCTCGCGCTTGCCAGTCTCCTAATGCGACTGTTGGAAATGGTAAAGGTAGTCGGCCAGCGGCCGACGCACCAGAGTCTCCTTCACGCTTGACAGGGAGGAGCTTAGTTCTTAGCTGGATGCAAACCCCCGATTATGTTCAAACCCAAACCGAACGAATCCAACACCTTGCCGGGAAATTCCCCCAGCGAATAGAGAAACTCGAAGGGATTTTTGATCGGAAGACCAATGTGTACATTGACTATGCCAACGTCAAACCGTGGGCAACCAAGCTGGGGCGGCACGTGGACCCCAAATGGTTGAAGCAGTTTCTGGATTCGTTCGACGCCATCAACTCGATAAAGTTCTATCAGGGCACTCTTGCCGGAGATGCCGAGTCGGAGGTTGGGAGGGCGGGGCATGAACGGATTTGATCTAATCGTAGCAAAGCGTTCGGATTTGGTAAATGTAGGAGAACGGGTAAAAGTCTTGATTCTTAGCCGGAGCGGCTTTTCTTGCCTTGACGTGCAGGTCGCCTAAGGACCACATAGGGTGTCACTCTCGCGGAGACGCAGGCACGCCGGCGCAGCGGTATATGCCGGGGTACAGAAGCAACGGAAGTCCCTATTGTGAGGCCAAATACAGCGTCCGCGGAACCGCCCACTCGGACGACTGGAGGAAGGCTTGTGTTTGAAAAAGCGCCCATTTTCCCCTCTAAACTTCTCATTATAGCAGAAAGCGGTTAAACCTTCTTCCAACTTTCCTCAGTCACGGTAATTTGCAGTTCTTCGGATTTCTTCCCGCCGCCTTGGGAAATAGTTACGCGCTTGACCTGGTAGATGCTGGAAAAAACATGTTTTACGTTTCGTGATTCAAGAAGTCCACGGGCGTTCGTAACCGTCTTGCTCCCGGACGAGGGGGCCTCTTTCTCCCACATCAACGGTTCGCTCAATTTGAGATCAGCCGCCACGCATTCATAGATCTGCCACATGAGATCAGCTTCTTGTGAGGTTGCATCGGTAACCGGAAGTCCCATATGTCTAGCTTCACGTCGCCCAATCAGATAATCGTGAGACAACAACTCGCGCGTCAATTGCTTGACGATCTTCTCAATTTTTTCATTGTCGGCCATATGAAGAGCAAGCAGTTTCTTTGCTAACATTCCAATCTGCTCGCGGGCACGATAGACGGCACCGAGCGCAAGTGGGCTGACTCTCTGGCATAGATGACCAAGGACAGAGGCCATATGCGCCTCCTCCTTTAGTCCAGCTTCCTGTTTCGCCAACTGAAAGAAATTTGCCACGTCATCGACACTAACCGGGATAAATTTATTCTCGCCGCCCTGTTGGATAGTGGGACCGTGGGGGGTTGTGATGCTCGGGTCTATCGGACTGAGTTGAGCAAATGGCCCCGCGATGACGGCGTTTGCACTGAGAGCAATCAGCGTTGCACAACTGTGCGCCCGAAATGGTACGAGCACATTGACGTTATCGCTGAATTCTCGAAGAGCATTCGCTAATGTAAACCCGGTTAACGTGTTTCCTCCCCTGCTGTACAGGACGAGGTCTAACTTCTCACTCTTTCCGATATCGGATAAATGCCGCGAAAAGCACGGAAGAACATCATCACCGATTTGGATTTCCTGGTTGGTTCTATCGCCGGTGAAGTAGCAAATAATCCTCGACCGGCGAACCCCTTCAAGGGACTGAATCAATTCCTTAATGGACGCCATTTTGATACCTGTTTAACACAGAAGGCACAAGAGCGATTACGAAAAAGTAAGCGCCATGCAACGGCACTTGCCACATTGAAAGCAGGCGCAGCACACAGAGGAATAGTCGTATGCCCTCCATCCTCTCCAAGGCCTTCTCCGGCGAATTTTAGCCCGTACCTACCCTTGCCTTCTACCGCGACGGCCTGGGCCTGCCGACAAAAGGCATCATCGGCACGGAATTTGAAGGCGGCGCCGTGGTGTTTTTCCACATGAAGGGCGGCCTGATACTGGCGCTCTGACCCAAAAAGGATCTCGCCAAGGACGCAAACATTGCCGTAACCCCGTCAAGCGCCGCAGAATTCAGCATCGGGCACAACGTCAAGACGAAAGCAGAAGTGGATGCGGTGATGCAGCAGGCGGAAAAGGCGGGCGCCAAAATCACCGATCCGCCCCACGACCGTTTCTGGGGCGGCTATGCAGGATATTTCCAGGACCCCGACGGCCACCTGTGGGAAGTCGCCTGGAACCCCCAATTTCAAAATCGAGGAATAAGACCTATGCCCCCCTATATTCCAATACATCTCCTCCGCCTTTCCACATAGGAGAATGCGCAGGCACTCTTTCTCGAGGGGCGAATGAAAGCCGCCGGCGCCGCGCCGGCGCCTGGTCGATTTCGCCGGGGATTGGCTTCAAGAGAGAGCGAACACATCCAGAGGCACGGTCCTGACAGGGCGGGTCTCGCCGTGGACCAGCCGGCGGACTTTCTCAGCGGTCTCGCGCGAAAACGTCGCCTCGCCACAACGCTGGCAGACCTGGGCGGGGACGTGCTCGACAAGAACGCGCCGCCCCTCCACCGTGAACACTTCACTGACGAACTCGGCTCGGGCGGCCTTGTTGCCACAGACCTGGCACTCAAACATGGCTATGCATTACACCGCCTCGTTTCTCGATTCGTAAAGAACGCCGGTCAGAGTAGCTGTGGCCATCGCGTCGTCGATCCCCTTTCGGCCGTCGCGAAGCGACATGTGGTACCGTTCATGGCCCTTTTTCAGCGACGAGACATAAGCATGGATCTCGGGCTGCGTAAGGGCTTGCAGTCGCAGGGCTAATGAAACCTGGGTATGTCCTAACGTGCTTCTGTTTCGAGACATTACATCCCCTATGTGAAGTTTGGCGCCGACAACAGTAACAGCTTATCACGAGCGCCATTCTGGCGATTAACGAAGCGCTCCGGCTTTCGCGCGCGTCCGTGTTGAGCGTGCTGTTGGAGGTCGCGAATGGTGCTCAGCATAGGCGTCGAGAAGCCGTCTAATCATCCTCTGATACTGGGTGTTGTGTCTTCGCGCCTCCCTCTTGAAAAATTCGACGCTACGCTTGCTCAAAGCAATCGTAACCTTGACTCCTTCCTCACGGAATACGAGATCCTCTGGACGAGGAAGAAAGTCAGGAACGACCTTGAGGTTTCCGAGAGGTTCGTCGGTGTATCTGATTTTCGAGCTCATAAATTCTCCTACCTTTCCGTCAATGGCCCGCGCCGAAGATTCGAATAACGTCGTTGCGATATGTGAAGCGGACCGTCACGACGCCGCTCTCGACGAACCGAGCCTTGACCATAAGGCAAGGCTGGCTAGCACGGATCGGGGCATATAGCCATACATTTGTATGGCTCAAAAGCTGCGTTCTAACACCTTGCCCGGAAATTCCCCCAGTGAATGCGGCTCTGTTATGTTTTCTTGGCGTAGCCTTCACGAATTCCGCATTCGCGGCGCCTTGTGACGCAACCCGTCCGAATGGTACAGTATGCCGGTGACCTTCATGATCGAGCTCGAACGCGAGGAGGACGGCCGCTGGCTTGCGGAAGTGCCCGCGCTGGCTGGCGTCATCTGCTACGGTCAGGATCGCGACGAGGCTATAGCCCGCGTCCAGGCTCTGGCCTTGCGGGTCATCGCCGAGCGCCTCGAACACCGGGAAGCACCTGCCGAACTGCTGAACGTTACCTTCAAAGCCGCGTGAGCCACTGGCCATCCGCAAAGGCGCGGCGCGTTTTCGCCGCCCTGTTGCGTGCTGGCTGGCAGGTCAAACGTGTGTCCGGTTCCCACCGCACCCTCTTTCGTCCCGGCTGGCCCGACTTCGTTTTTGCGTTCCATGATGAAGAAGAGATTGGGCCTCGAATGCTAGCCCGCATCGCGAAGCACACAGGCCTGAAGCCCGAGAACCTGTGACGAACAAATATATGAAACCCCGAATCAGCGTCATCACCCTGGGCGTCAGCGACCTTGAAAAATCCCTCCCCTTTTACCGCGACGGCCTGGGCCTGCCGACAGAAGGCATCGTCGGCGCCGAATTTGAAGGGGGCGCCGTGGTCTTTTTCCACATGAAGGGCGGCCTGATCCTGGCGCTCTGACCCAAAAAGGATCTCGCCAAGGACGCAAAGGCGCCGGTCGCCGCGCCAAGCCCCGCAGAATTCAGCATCGGGCACAACGTCAGCACCAAAGCAGAAGTGGATGCGGTGATGCAGCAGGCGGAAAAGGCTGGCGCCACAATCACCGATCCGCCGCATGACCGCTTCTGGGGTGGCTATGCAGGATATTCCAAGAGCCCGACGGCCACCTGTGGGAAATGGCCTGGAACCCTCAATTCAGAATCGAGGACTAGCCCGGATTACTCATGTGTTTTCAGTTGCTATGCGAAAAGCCGTCCAAGACCATGTCTACGTCTAGACCACCTCGACGAGTACGTCTAGGTGAAGCCGTCCACAACAACGAGACCTGCTTCAGAATGTCATCATCTTGGTGTTAATGGGAATCTAAAAGTGACCCACCTCAGGCGCCTAAAATGGCCCTGGGTCACTTTACGTACGCGAGGTGGTTCACCTTTCAGGCGCGCCGGTTATCAACTTGCCCATGTGCCCCGTCCTGGTACATTTTTTTGCTCACCACACCTTTCTAAGGTTTTCCAAACTGGCAAGATAGTCCTCTTTCTCCAGATTGCTCTCAACACGGAATTCTGAAAGTGTCGTCATCATCTGACCAACTGGAAGGCCGGCAAGTTCTGCAGCCTTGCCGAGAGATACCTCTCCCTTCTTATATTTCTCGACGGCAAGCATCACGCGGCCTTTGTAAACCAGCTCTCTGACGGCTTTTGAAACATCGCCTTTTTCTTCCTTGGACAGACGGTTCAAAAATTCGAAATTCTCCTCGTCGATCCGTATGCTCATGGTTCGCGTCATTTTCCTCCCTCCAATCTCGTTCTCGCATCTGCGATGATACTGTCCCCGTAGCGGCCGTACCGCTCCAGGGCTCGAAGCTTTGCAAGCGCCACTTCTTTTTCGATGAGCCCTCTCTCCCGCATCCTAACCAGTATGTTAATGGCGGTCGTGAATGGCAGCCTGAGCAACTTGCAGGCGTTGATGCCGTTTCTGTCGTCGATGCCCACAAACATAGCTTTCCCTGAAAGAGCCAACACAATCGCTTCCGCCTCGCCCTTTCCCAGCATGAAGTCTCCGCGAATCTTCTGGTACAGCCGGCCTTTCTTCAATCGCTTAACGGTGATCCGTTTCTCGCGAACTGCTTTTCCAATGAGGAGCGCATCTAGCGATTTCTTGGCTTCACAGCATTCACGCTTGACTTCATCTGGGATCAGAACCTTTTGGCCGACTGACTCGAGGAAACTGTCGAGCAGTTCTGTCTTTGCCAGCAGTATGAGTGTCGAGGCGTCAAGGATTATCATTATTACACTTTATTACATCTGTAGTTTATGAATTGTCTGGGTGGGAAGTCAACGCACAAATCCTGAATAACAGGGAAGACGTTAGCTGACTTGATTGGCCCCTCATCCTCCAACACAGACGAACAAATACATGAAACCCCGAATTAGCGTCATTACCTTGGGCGTCAGCGACTTGGAAAAATCCCTTACCTTCTACCGCGACGGCCTGGGCCTGCCGACAAAAGGTATCATCGGTACTGAATTTGAAGGGGGCGCCGTCGTGTTCTTCCACATGACGAACGGCTTGATCCTGGCGCTCTGGCCCAAAAAGGAGCTCGCCAAGGACGCAAGGGTGCCGGTCGCCGCGCCAAGCGCCGCAGAATTCAGCATCGGGCACAACGTCAAGACGAAAGCAGAAGTGGATGTGGTGATGCAGCAAGCGGAAAAGGCTGGCGCCACAATCACCGATCCGCCCCACGACCGCATTCGGGGCGGCTATGCAGGATATTTCCAAGACCCCGATGGCCACCTCTGGGAAGTCGCCTGGAACCCCCAATTTAAGATCGAGGAATAAGGTGCGATAAGCCCACCTGCCCTTTATCTTCCAATTCGGCGCCAGCGTCTTCTCCGCCGCACTTTGATTCCGGACTGTCGCAAACCCCGACCATGTTCAAACCCAAAACCGAATGAATCCAACACCTTGCCGAGAAATTCCCCCAGCGAATCCTTCTTGAAGAGGCGGTGAAGGAGCCCAGAATCAGGACTTGTTGAGATAAGGCTGTTGCGATAAAGCTTGACTGAAATTCAGGCAGCGTGTTACAAAACGTAGGTATTTATAAATATACACCTACGTTAAGTAACACTAAGCCATGAGATCTAAAACGCAAAAAGTCCTACAAATAATGCGTCATTCCGGCGTCCTACGCCCCAGAGATCTAGCCCGCCATAGGATCCCCCGAGAGCACCTCCGGCGTCTAGTAGAACAAGGACGAGTGGAGCGGGTCGGACGTGGGCTCTACACTCTGCCGGGAGCTACTGCGAACGAAAACCAAACTCTCGCCGAGGCTTGCAAGCGCGTTCCCCACGGCATAATCTGCCTGCTCTCAGCACTGCGCTTTCATAATCTCACGACACAGAATCCCTTTCAGGTTTGGATCGCAATTGATCCGAAGGCAAGACGGCCCAAGGTAGAAACCCTATCGCTCCGCATTGTGCGTATGTCGAGCGCCGCTCTGAAAACCGGCGCCGCGCCTCCTGGTCTACCCTCGTGAGGCTGTGGTGGCTGAAAAATTCCACGCGATGGTGATACTGGGAATCGCGAACAGCCGTATGAGGGATTTCTTCGATATCTGGTTTCTTAGCCAACGTTTCGCATTCTCTGGTACTCGATTGTGCTCAGCGATCCAGGCCACATTTGATCGAAGAAAGACGAGATTGCCTGTTCAGACCCCTGTTGCTCTAACTTCAGAGTTCTATGAGGATCCTGGCAAGCAACGGCAGTGGCAAGCATTTCTCAAACGGGCGGGTCTGTACGACCAAAGGGAACCACTTAATCAGATAGCTGAATCACTGCAGTCTTTCCTTCTATCGCCGATTGGTGCTCTGCTCGGCTCGATGCAGTTCAAGATGACGTGGCCGCCGACCGGCCCCTGGCATTGAAGTCGCACCATCTCAGGCCGCTCACCAAGAATTTACCTCCGGGCTTCATTTAACTGCTGGATCGCTCAGGGTCTCCCCGGAATCCAAGTTCCGATCGAAGAACTTCCAGTCCACTCGATGGCGGAGGCGTAGCCATTATTCACGCTTTAATCACACGATGGACGCGCATTCCTTCTATAGCCCGAGCCAAGCAGACGATGATGGGCTGCTTTCCACGCTGGAGAATGCGCAGGCACTCCTTCTCAATGGGCGAATGAAATCCGGTGGGCCCGCCGCCGGCGCCTGGTCGATCTCGCCGGGGATTGGCTTCAAGAGAGAGCGAACACATCCAGAGGCACAGTCCTGACAGGGCGGGTCTCGCTGTGGACCTGCCGGCGGACTTTCTCAGCGGTCTCGCGCGAAAACGTCGCCTCGCCACAACGTTGACAGACTTGGGCGGGGATGTGTTCGACCAGCACGCGCCGCCCCTCCACATGGTGATGCGACACATCGCGAAGATTGGAATCAACTCCCTCGGTGCCGTGACCACGCTTGTCTTGAACGGCTATCGGCGCCTTCAACGAAGCGTGGAAATGTTGATTCACTTTGCCGCGTATCGCCCCTTGCCCGCCTGATTCTGTCTTCTCGTCTGTCTCTCCTGGACAAGGGATTCCCAATCCATGACGTCGGTCATTTCCCGAGGGCTGGCGTCGCTGCAACTGAACCTCGCGTTGTACATATCGAAGGGCGATTTGTACCGACGTTCGTAGACGCCGATCCGGCGATCAATCTCCTTGGTGGACAGCGTAGCATAGTTGATTTCTTGCCGCTTTCGGTCCGAGGATTCGAATAACGTCGTTGCGATATGTGAAGCGGACCGTCACGACGCCGCTCTCGACTAAGCCAAAACAGTAATACCGCCGCTCACTTGAGCTGTGGGAGAGGTCCTCCGCGATGACACGGTGTGGGTCGGCGAACGCGAATTGCGTCATCGCGAACGGGACGCCATGTTTTTCTTGGTTCTCCCGATCCTTTCTCGGATCCCACTCGAACCGAGCCGTGACCATAACGTAAGGCTAGCACGGATCGAAGCATTTAGCCATATATCTGTATGGCTCCTAGGCTGCGTTCTCGCGACCTGTAATACCTTGGCCACCTTGGCCATGTGTTCTCCTAGGCGGAGCTTTAACCAAGAAAATTACCAGAGACAACCCCCGGTCAATTTGCTCCAACTCGCCGGTCTCGACAGCAAGTTCTTATCTATGCCATTATCGTCGAAAGATTTATTAACCTTGACGCCTTGAGGCTTGACGGGTGAATAGGATGCCGATCAAGACACAGAAACGTAACTCATTGAATCGACGCAGAATTCTGGCTCTTCTGCAGCGGCACGAAGACGTGCTTAGGCAATACTCGGTCAAGCACATAGGGCTTTTGGGCTCTTATGCCAGAGGGGAACAGAGAAAGCGCAGCGATATTGATTTTCTCGTCGAGTTTCGCGAACCAACTTTTGACAACTTCATGGACCTTGCGTTCTACCTCGAAAAGATTCTGGGCAAACGGGTGGAGCTTGTCACCGAAGGCGGGATGAGCCGTCGCATCAGGCCCTTCGTCGAAAAAGAGGTGAAGTGGCATGAAGTCCGATGAAGTCTTTGTGGCGCACATTCTCGACGAGTTGAACTTTCTCCTGCGGAGAACGGGCGGACTGCATTACGAGACTTTTGCTCGGGACGAAACTCTTACACGCGCCTGCGTGAGGAGCCTTGAAGTGATTGGCGAGGCAGTCAAGAACCTCTCCCCTGATTTTCGACGCAGGCACAAGGACTTTGAGTGGAAGAAGATTGCTGGTCTGCGGGACCGGCTCATTCACGGCTACTTTCGTAGACTTAAAGGTGGTGTGGAATGTGATACAGGAGCGGGTACCGGAACTCAAGGCGCAGGTGGAGCAATTGCTGAAACAAACGAAACACTAATCAGGAAAAATTCCATCTCAATGGTGAAGAGTTCCGTAGTGACAAGTCGCGACATCATTGATGCAATCCAGGCAGAAGGCCTCAGGTAGACGTTGTCTTCCCGAGAGCATTTGCAGTTGGTAGAACCCGTCAAAACCGAATCCGCCTTCACTTGTACTCCTGCCCCTGAAAACCTGTCACTTGAATGGCGGAGGAGGTAGGATTCGAACCCACGGTAGCCTTTCGGCTACAGCGGTTTTCAAGACGAAGACGGGACACCTACCAACAATTACCAAAACCTAACTGAAACAATTACTTAGTTCGGTTTTGGCAGGTCGGCGGTTACCAAATTTTACCAAGAATTCACAAGAAAAATGGGAGGAAAACGGGAGGCGGCTTTAAGCAAGGCTTCCTGTAGCCGAAGTGAAGGTCCTTGACTCCCAATCGAACGCATTTCAGAACCCGAAGACCAATCCATAAAGAAGAGCCACTGGCAACCGGGCTGTACATTCAAGGTGGGCCATAAATATCATCACTTCCTGCCTGGTCAACACAACGGGAGGTCGGCCCAGCGAAGTTCTTTTGTGTGCTATACTGCCGCCACCCGTAATACACAACATTCGAGTCGGATAATTTGCGAGACGAAGGATAACAAGGCCGGAAGGCGTGCTATATGGCGAAGGGCGATCTAGTACGCGGAAACCAAGCACTTGATCGCCGGTCGCGGTTGAATACATGTTCGGCGGAAAAAGTGCCAGTTTCGCGGTCATGAATGTGCCAGTTTCCTATGCCAGCAACTGAAGGTTCTACCTATGATCAACGACCGGCTCATCGACCAAGCCTATTCTGACCTCCGCTCCACCTGCGGAGGGGTTCGCGAGGACTATTTCGGTCTTCTCTATCTGGAGCGGGAACATAAAGTTCTTCGCGATAAGGCCGTAAACCAGGTCGCCTTTGGTGGGAATGACTATGGATTCGATGCATTTCATTTCGACGAAGAGCGCCGCAATCTCTACCTTTTTCAATTCAAGTACTCGGATTCACACAGCCAGTTCAAAGGCTCACTCCAGCGTTTGATCGAAGACGGTGTGGACCGCATCTTTCTCTCCCCCAACCAAGATGACGCCAAAAATCAGTTGTTGCTTCAGCTTCGGAGCTGCCTCATTGACAACCGGGCGGTGATCGACCAGATATGCTTTCGCTTCGTCTTTACGGGCGATCCAGAAGAAGCCGAACGCAGCAAGGTCTTGGACAAGCTTCGCGAGAATCTGGAGAATAAAAGATACTTGGTCGAACAGTTCTTTGCTGGACGTAACGTTGGATTCGTTGTGGAGTTCCGTTCGGCCAGCGGCCGAGTAGGCGTCCTTCGTGACCCGCGCAAACCTACCAGCTTTGAGGTTCCTTTGACTGACCTCGTTGTTGTGGATGGTCCCGCTGGCCAGAAGATGCACCTAGGCTTCATCCGCCTTGCCGATCTTCATCGCATGCATCTCGCACTAGATTCTCGCTTCTTTGACAGTAACATTCGTTACGGTCTTGGCGAAGGCGAAGCAGTCAACCGGGCCATCTCTGGAGCCCTTAAGAAGATAATCATCGAGAAAACCGAGCAACCAGCGGTCTTCGCCTTCGACCATAACGGCATCACTCTTTTTGCCGAACGGGTCGAGCTTCTCGACGGGCGCTGCCGGCTTACTGCGCCGCGGTTGCTCAATGGAGCCCAGACCGTTACCACCGTGGCTGCCTTTCGGGAAAAGAACAAAGGTAATCCCAAACTGGACCAAGGTCAGGATGCTTTCGAGTCCATCCGCGTTCTCTGACTTGATTTCACAGTTGCGGGGCAGATTTCAGAGAATCTGCACCAAACACTTATTGAGGCTCGATGGCTGTAATCCTGCCCGACCCGAAGGGCCTGGAAGGGCAGCGCGTAGCGAGGAGGTATCCCCTCTCGCGGCCTAGAAATACATCGGTTCCCTCCTACCGTCCCACTCAAAGGGCACGACCTCACAGGAGATCTTGTGGGCCAGTTATGTACGGGCTCGGGAGAGGGGCAGAGTTCCGAGAAGATCCAACGAGGATCTCGATTTGAACGGGTCGGAGCCAGAGCGAATGTCCAATCAACGCGACAGGCTGCCGGGCGCTGGGCCGATGACCCGAAGCGTGCTCGAAGGCACAACACCATAGGTGACAGGATGGGGTCGTTGCCGGCTCGGCCCATAAGGCTCCAGTTAGGCGTGTGGCTCACCCGCTCTGCTCCGTTAAACTTGTAGGAACTGGTTCATGTTGAACACGGTTCCCCGCTGCAGCATGTGATAGACGGCGCGTCCCAGC
>JACQSX010000038.1 GCA_016211105.1 Acidobacteriota bacterium
ACCCACTCTTTCGATTGTGGGGCGGGTTCCTAGTCATTCCCTAGCGTCATAGCTCCACTTCGGTCCAATACAGGATGGTTGACTACACCTTTCCCGGTGGGACTTGCACCCACTAGAATGAGAACCATTGCCAGGTTCCCCAGTCGCAGCTCTTGTTCGAGAACGGCGAAGCTGCCCACGCTGACGTTGTGAAGGCGCAATCGCAGACTTCGATACTGCAGGTCTCGCTCAAAAACGCGCAGGCCGAGGCCGAGCTGGCCAAGCAGGAGCTGGCCTCATTCTGGACTCGCGACGTCGCGCCTCCACTTGAGATTGAAGACGTGTTCGAGAAACAGACTCCGCCACCCGACGACTTTGTTGGAGAAAACAACCCGTACCTCCACCGTCTCGAGTTCAGTCTCCTTGAAGCACAGCGGAATATCTTTCAGGCACAGGCGCGCGTAGCGCGATCGGCGCGTTTTCCCCACCTGACGCTCAGCTTCCAATACGGATTGGACTCACCAGAGTACTGCGCCAACGAGCGTGGCTACGCGGCCATATTTAACCTTAGCATTCCTATTTTCGACTGGTGGAAGGCGCGCGGCGCAGCGCAGCAATTTCAACTACGCGCACAGCAGGTGGATGATAATCGCGCTATCGCAGAGCGTACCTTGTCGAAAGAGTATGAGGGCGCACGGACCCGTGTGCGACACTATTACGGGCAGATTGCGGAGCTCGACCGGCAAGTCAAGTTGGCGGAGGAAGATTTAAAGCTAAGCCGTCTCCGCTATGAAGGGGGGGAGGGCTCAGCGCTTGACGTGGTCACGGCGCAGAATCAACTCGCACAAGCGCGCTCCAGATATTACACCAATCTCGCGAATTGTCTGAACGCTAGGGCGGACTTTGAGGTGGCAAGCGGACGTTGACAAAGCGAATTCGTCATACATGGATGGTGATCCTCGCCGCATGGCTTAGTGGCTGCGGCTCAAAGGAAGAGCCACCTCCGAAACCGATCGTCGAGGTAACGGTGGCCAAAGCTGAGATGGCCGACGTCCAGCTCTCCGTGCGCGCCCCGGCGACGATTTTTCCTAAGGAGCAGGCAAACCTATCCGCGCGTGTCTCCGCGCCGATCCGGTCGCTGCACACCCGCAAGGGCGACACCGTGACGGCAGGGCAACTGGTTGCGGAGCTGGAAAACAGCGACATCGCCGCCCAACGCGACGAAGCGACGGCCGCAGTGGCCGACGCTGAGGCCAACCTCCAGAAGGTGACATCGGGCACCGCGCCTACGGATATTGAACGCGCTCGCGGCCAGTTGGAGTCGGCCAGGGCGGCGCTTGGCCAGGCGCAAAAATTCTACGAGCGCCGGCAGGAACTTTTTCGCCAAGGCGCCATTCCGAACCGTGACTTACTGATGAGCCAGACCGAACTTGCACAAGCAAAAACAGCGTATGATGTCGCGAAACGATCCCTCGATCTGCTCCAGCAGCAGTCCACTGAAAAGGACATCAAGATTGCACAGAGCCGGGTGGATCAAGCTCAGGCTCGACTGAAACTGATCAAGGCACAGTTGGCGTTCACCGAAATCCGCAGTCCCTTTGCCGGCTCGATTACCGAGCAATTGATGTATCCCGGTGATATGGCTAAGCCGGATGCTCCGATAGTTACCCTTGTAGATCTGTCCGTTGCGGTGGCACGCGTCCAGGTTCCGGAGGTCGATGCCGCCGGGATTCGCAAGCATCAGCGCTGCGTGTTCACTTCGATTGATGACCCGGAAAGCCCCTGGGAGGGTCGAGTCTCGGTGGTGAACCAGGCTGTTGACTCGACCCGTCGCACCGTCGAAGTATGGTGCGACCTATCCAATTCCAGGCGCATATTACGCGCGGGCGCGTTCGGCTCCGTCTTGATCGAGATCGGCATTCAGGCCAAATCGGTGATCGTGCCGCAGCCTGCTGTCCAGTTCAGCGTAGGCGGGACCAAAGCGGCCGTGGTTGTAATCACGGATCAGCAAACTTCTCTAAAGAAGGGAGTGGAAGCAGGAGCGATCTTTGACGGCAAGGTGCAAATCAAGAAAGGCATTCAGCCCGCAGAAACGGTGATCGTCTCGGGCGGCTACGGGCTCCCTGATGGCACGGCAGTGAAAGTAGTGAAAGAAAACAAATGACCGGGGCCATCGCCAGACTTGTCGAGGCCCAGAGTCGAGCAATCATCCTTGTCGTACTCAGTTTCGCGCTCGCTGGCGTAGTCTTTCTTTTCCAGCTCCCGATAGCGATCCTCCCGCAGACCGATTTTCCTCGAATCGTCATCCTGGTTGACAACGGAATCGCACCGGTGGATGTGCAAATGTTGACGGTCACGCGTCCCATTGAGGAAGCGATTCGGCTTGTGCCCGGCATAACAAACGTCCGCTCCGTAACAGCGCGCGGCTCGACGGAAATCAGTGTGTTTTTCCGCTGGGACGTCGACATTCTAAATGCGTTGCATCTGGTCCAAGGGCGGATCTCGCAGATTCTGCCGAATCTGCCCGCAAACTCGCGGTTTTACATTAACCGGCTGACGTTTTCCGTCTTCCCGATGATTGGCTTTAGCATCACTTCACCGACGCGCACCCCCTCGGATCTGTGGGAGCTAGCTTACTACAACTTAGCGCCGCGGCTCTATCGCCTGCCCGGCGTCGCCGAAACGCGTATTGTGGGCGGGCGGCAGCCTGAATATCACGTGCTTGTCGATCCGCAAAAACTCAACAGCTACGGAATGCCCCTGACCAAAGTCGTCGATGCCATCCGTAACACCAACATCATCGTCGCTTCCGGCATGGTGCAGGAAAATTATCATCTGTACCTCACAACTGTTACAGGGCTGATGCGCGAAAAGAATCAGATCGACAACGTCGTCGTTGACGTAATCAACGGCACACCGGTAACCGTCAAAGAGCTGGCGCGTGTCGAACCGGCAGAGCGACCGATCTACAACATCGTCACCGCCGACGGCAAGCCCGCCGTCCTGGTGAACGTGCTGCAGCAGCCGGACGGAAACGCCGTAGAAATCGCCGACAAGGTCAACCAGGAACTCAAGTCAATCCGTAGCGCGCTTCCCCCCGACATCCAGCTTGCCGTGTTCTACGACCAGTCCATTCTGGTGCGTGACTCGATCTCCGGGGTTACCGAGAGCATTCTTATCGGCCTGGCGCTCTCAGTGGGTGTGTTGCTGCTCTTCCTGAAGAGCTGGCGTACAACGCTGGTAGCCGCGGTGGTCATTCCCATTGCGGTGTTGATTGCCATCGTATTCATGCGGTGGTTCAGCATGAGCTTCAACCTTATGACGCTGGGTGGGCTGGCGGCCTGCATTGGAGTGGTGATCGACGACGCGATCGTGATGGTGGAAAACATCATGGTGCACCTGTCGATGGGGCAGGCGCCGTCAGAGGCGGCGCGCAGCGCAATTATCGAGCTGACGCCCGCGCTGATCGGCTCCACGCTCACGCCCATCGTAGTCTTCGTTCCGCTGATTTTCCTGGGCGGCATCACAGCCGTGTTCTTCCGCGCTCTGGCAATGACGATGGCTACGTCGTTGCTTGCTTCGCTTTTCCTGGCGATCTCTGTCACTCCAGTGCTGGCAGGCCATTTTCTCCGTGGCCGAACAGAAGGCGTGGAGACGGATCTACAGAAAGCGGAACAAGCTGGCGAAGGTCGCATCATGCGCTGGCTCACCGGCCGCTACGAGGCGGCTCTAAAATGGTCACTGCTGCATTGCCGCATCGTGATCGTCGGTGCGCTCGGGGTGCTGGCCGGCGCCGTCGTACTCTATTTCAATCTTGGCAGCGGCTTTCTGCCTGAGATGGATGAAGGCGCCTTTGTACTCGACTACATCATGCCGCCTGGCACTTCTCTTGAAGAGACAGACCGCATTTTGCGCCATATCGAGCAGTTCCTGCGCGAGACTCAGGAAGTGGAGAGTTATTCGCGACGCACCGGCGCGCGGCTGGCGCTTGCCATCGCCGAGCCCAACACCGGCGACTTTCTAGTAAAGCTGAGAAGAGATCGTCGGCGGTCGCTCGAAGAGGTCACGGCCGAACTACGCAGGAAGATAGTGACATCCGAGCCGGCGATCGAGGTCGAGTTTCCGCATATCCTGGAGGATCTGATCGGGGATCTCGCTTGGTCGCCGCAGCCGATCGAGGTCAAGATATTCAACAACGATTACAATGTGGCAAAGAAGGTGGGTGAGCGCGTCGAGAAGTGGCTGCCCAACGTAAAGGGCGTCGTGGACATCGTAAACCAAACCATCGTCATTGGCCCAGCATTCAATTTCAGGGTGGATCTGGAAAAGGCCCGCCGCGCCGGCTTCAGCGTGCGTGACGTGGCCGACCTCCAGGCTGCGATTCTCGACGGCGAACTCGCCTCGAGCATGATTCAGGGCGACCGTATTATCGGAATCCGGGTGCGTTATCCGCTCGAATACAGATCCTCAAGTGACAAACTCAAGGCGCTGCTGCTGACGTCGCCGGCCGGAATCACCGTGCCACTTTCTAGCATTGCGCATGTCGAGCAGGGCGAAGAGACCACGGAGATTCGTCGCGACGATCTGCGCAACATTGCCACCGTAACCGCGCGGCTTGAGAGCCGTGACCTCGGCTCGGCGATGGATGAGATCCGCCAGAGGATTTTCAAAGAGGTCCCGATGCCGCAAGGGACGGCGATTGACTTTGGCGGCCTATACCAGATCCAGCGCGAATCGTTCGTGGGACTGACACAAGTTTTCGTATTGTCGATCCTCTTAATCTTCGCCATTCTGGTGTTCGAGTTTCGATCTTTCTCACATCCCACAGCAATCTTGATTGCGACAATCTTGTGCGGATCGGGCGCTCTGTTGGCGCTGTTCATCACCAAGAGCACCCTCAATATCTCCTCGTTCATGGGCGCGATTATGGTGGTTGGCATCGTACACAAGAACGGGATTCTCATGCTCGATTCGGAGAAGCACTTTTCCGGCCTCGGTTATGAGCTGGGTGAGGCGATCTTTCAGGCTGGCCGGAGGCGCCTCCGGCCGATTCTGATGACGGCGCTGGCAACCGTGTTCGGCATGTTACCGCTGGCGCTGGGAGTCGGCTCGGGCGCACAAATGCTCCAGCCGCTGGCAATAGCCGTGATCGGAGGAGTCACCGTGTCGATGCTGCTTTCGTTGCTGGTGACGCCTGTAATTTACTATCAGTTGCGAAGAGATAGGAATCAGTGAGGCCGCTTTCCGGGCGTTATAGAGGGTTATCAAAACGAAGGGCGTCTGCGACTGAGGAGGAACTATGCAAAAGATCTTACTAGCAGTTTTAACAGCGGCAGCCTTTTTTTTACTTGGCCGCGCGCGTTGGCGCTCAACAGCAACAGGGTCGGCAGGGCCAGCAGGTCCAACTGCCGGAGGGAAACGGCAAGGAGATCGTTCAGATTGTTTGCAGCCAGTGCCATGGTCTTATTCAGGTAACCAATTCATCAGGATATGCCCGGGAGGGGTGGCAGAACCTCTTGAACTCGATGGTCAAATTGCCCGAGGATCAGGCCGATCTTGTTTTGGCATATCTCGCCCAACACTTCCCTGAGAAGCCGAGCCCGGCTGCGGTTGTGATTCCCGGAAGCGTGACCGTCTCGTTTAAGGAGTGGATGGTGCCGACGCTCGGGTCGCGGCCTCACGATCCTCTGGCCGCTGCCGACGGTTCCATTTGGTGGACCGGCCAGTGGTCCAATGTCCTGGGGCGGCTGGATCCGGTATCGGGAGAGATGAAGGAGTACGCGTTGAAGACTGCTCAGTCAGGTCCCCACGGTTTGGTTGCCGACAAGGGCGGCAATATCTGGTTCACAGCAAACTCTAAAACCTATGTGGGCAAGCTCAATCCAAAAACGGGAGAAGTCACAGAATACCCGCTGCCCGATCCTAAAGCTCGCGGTCCCCATACGCCTGTCTTCGACCAGAAGGGAATTCTCTGGTTCACCTTGCAATCGAGCATGGTGGGAAGAATTGATCCAAAAACAGGCGAAGTGAAGTTGGCAACTACGCCGACGCCCAATTCGTATCCCTATGGCATCGTGGTCAATTCCAGAGGCATTCCGTATTACGTCGACTTCCGGGGCAACAGGGTGGGAAGAGTTGATCCGGAAACAATGGAGATTCACGAATGTCCCTTGCCGGATCCGGCGGCACGCCCGAGGCGAGTGGCGCTTACTCCTGACGATGTCCTCTGGTATACCGACTACGCTCGCGGCTATTTGGGCAGGTTCGATCCTAAAACCGGCAAGGTCCGTGAATGGCCTTCTCCCGGAGGGTCGCGATCGCAGCCTTACGGCATTGCGGCTGTGGGCAAGATCCTCTGGTACAGCGAATCAGGAGTCAGACCGAACACGCTGGTGCGTTTTGACACGGAGACGGAAAAATTCCAGACCTGGGTAATCCCCTCAGGCGGAGGCGTGGTGCGCAACATGATGGCGACATCCAGAGGGAACCTCGTCCTGGCCTGCAGCGGCGTCAACCGTGTCGCTTTGGTCGAAGTGGGTAGCAACGACAAGGCGCAATAAAGCACGAGGAAATAAAAAGGCTGATCTGACCTTCCTGTGCCAGTTCAAGAACCTTGCCGGGGAACCCGCCAAAGTTGTACGCCGAGACGTAGATGTTCGTATCGGCAACGACGCGCCGCATCTACCGTTTTTTAGCTCTTATTGGTACCGTTTCCCGGGATTCACGCCGAGACTCCTGCACCAGCCGCTCAACGTCGGCTGCCTTCAAGCCGAGTCTCCTCGCCTGTTTCCTACCAAATTGCTGCAACTCCCGGTATTCGCTTTGCGTGACGTAGCGGCGGAGGGCTTCCCGAAAAAGTTCGCTCTTGGTTCGCCCCTCCCGTCTTGCCACTGCTTCAGCTTCTTCCAGGAGAGTCGGAGGAACAGTTATGGAAACATTCTTGGTTGATCGCATAGTCACTGAAAAATGGATAATATTTAATGTTATCTATAGTATGGTTGGAGTTCGGATTCTTTCAAGGTCAACACTGGCATCCCATTCTGGTGGCCACGGCAAGCAAGCAACCGGAGGCATCGACATCACTTCCCGGATTTGGTCGTAGACGCCTTCGCGCCAGAGCTGCCTTTGCTCTGGCGTCGAGCCTCGACTTTTTGCAAGGCACCTTTGAAAAAATCCACCTCCAGCGTCTTGTCCCCCAGCAAGCGCTTTAACTGCCGGACTTCTCCCCGGAGCTCCAGCTCACGGCTGTTGGCTGGAGGTCCCTGGCCATCCTCGACCCGTTCCATCAGATCCCGCCACTTGTACAGCAGCGTTCGATGAATCCCTAGCTCCTCAGACAGCGCCGTCACGCTCTCGCAGTTCTTCAACCGCTCCAGCGCCATCTTTCGAAACGGCTTCGGAAACTTGTTCACTCGCTTTCTTGCCACTCGCAGCTCCTTTCTCTGGAAAGTGTAGCAATTGCGAGTGTCTCAGTTTAGGGGTTCACTCCACGATTTGCGCCCGCCAGCGAATCGGCCGTAAACTATTGAAAAATTGGCGCGCCCGGCCTGATTCGAACAGGCGACCTACTGCTTAGAAGGCAGTTGCTCTATCCAGGCTGAGCTACGGGCGCGTCTCTCCCCAATGGTACCCCAGCCCGTGTGTCTCACAAAGTTTCTACTCGCGGCGCCGCTCTAGGATCATCTCGCACAGGCGGCCTTGAGTCTCTTCCACAAAACGCAATAAGCTTGCTGCGGCCTTGGTTCCCTGCACTTGTCCGGTCTGTATGTCTTTCACAGCCAACCCCACCTGGATGAGATCATTGACGCGCTCCATCAGGGAGAGACAATTCAAACGTGTGGCGCGCATCAATTCGGAAAACGACACGGCCGGCTGTTCTTTCAGTATCTGCAGGATCTGGAAGTTGGTGGGCTCGACCGCCGTCTGCAAGGCTCGAAGAATCAAATCCAAGGCAATTGCTTGAATTTCATCCTTGTTGCCAGCAAGAGACTGCTGCCATGGAGCGGCAACCTCGTTGGGCAACTGAGGATCGACAGGGAACCCTGCCGGCGTCATGCCCACAAAACGCTCGGTTCGATCCACAATCATCGCCAGCAGGCGAAATCGCTGCCACAGGTCTTCCGCAAGCGCCAGTGTCAGTTCCGATAACTCTTTCAATACAACCTCAAACTATGATTTGTCATGCTTAGTAATTTGTACAAGATCATCATGTTTTTCTTGCAGGTGATACAGCAACAAATCAAATGCCACCATGCGAATTTCCTGCTCGTACTCCGCCAGGATCGCCGCACTCTTCTTGAGCGTCTGCTTGACGGACTCGTTGCAAACAGGACAGCTCATTTCAAATACCATTTTGCCCAGCGCCTCATCCACATAGATCTTGATTCCTTCGGCGTGCTCCTTGATCAGATGGGCGTGCAAATCCATACGATGGCCGCGGTATTCACAGTAGGGACAATTCATCTTGGCTTGCAATGCTCCATGCTACTGAAATCACAGCTCGACAAAAGTCTCACCGTCTTCGATCACGACACGATAGGTGCGTATCGAATAATCCGCCGGACCTCGCAGGCGGCTGCCGGTGCAAACATGAAACTGGCTGCCGTGTCGCGGGCAGGTCAGGACCTTTCCGTCAACTTGCCCATCGGCCAGCGAGGCGCCTTCGTGCGGACAAACGTCGCGAATGGCGCACAGCTTCTGATCGATGCGGAAAACCGCCACCGGCCCACCCTGCGCGTCTGGCAGGCGCCCCACCAAACCGTCACCTTGCCTGTCATAGAGCATCACTTTGATCCGGACGGCCTTCGGCACCAAACTTTCTCCCCGCTGATAGGCCTCAAGCCTGTGCTGGAGTTGACGGGGTAAGGCTCCCCAGTTCGAAACTAGATCCGCACCTGCTGCGACCGCGGCATGCCAAAGCTCCTGAATCGGCAGCCTCATCGCGCCGATCACCATACACGCGGGCCAGCGCCGCTTGCAGTTTGCGACACCATCGATGGCTCCCTTCAGCTCCAGTTCTACGACGAGAACGGCCGGCGGCTCAGACACCGCCAGCGCTTCCACACCTGGAAAGCTGATCAAGTCCAACCCAGCGGTATGGGCGACCTCTTCCAAGCGCTTGCGTAAATCCGAATTTTGTCCAACCAACACGACTCTTGCCATGCGTTAGTTACGACATCGCTTCTGCCACCAGTTCAATCAGATCCTTCACTTCAATCTTTCCCTCGTTGCCTGAAGTCTTCACTGCGTCGGTATACATCGTGTAATCCTTGGGGCACGCAGTAACAAAGTACCGCACATCGCCGACACCAAGGGCCTCTCGAATCCGCTGCTCGCTGGCGCGCTCTTTTTCATTTGACGTATCCATCCACACGCGACCTCCTCCGGCGCCGCAACAGAAAGTATTCTCGCGGCAACGCGGCATTTCACGTAAGTGGAGTCCAAGCTCCCGCATCAGGTTCCGCGGCGCGTCCGTTTCGCGGTTGTAACGAGCTAGATAGCAGGGATCATGATAGGTGACCTGATAGTTGAGTTTCTTATTGAATCGGAGCTTGCCTTGGTCGATCAGTTTTGCCAGCAGTCCGGTGTAATGGTGAATGACGTAGTTGCCTCCCAACTCACCGTATTCGTTGCGCAATGTATTCAAGGTATGGGGATCGGTGGTAAAGATCTCTCGGAACCGCGCTTTTCGAAGCATCTTGATATTATCTTCTGCCAACATTTCGAAGAGACCTTCTTCCCCCACGCGGCGCACGTCATTGCCGGAATTCTTCTCGCCGTCGTAAAGGATGCCGAAATCAACACCGGCCCGGTAGAGCACTTCCGCCACGGCGCATGTAATCCGCTGCAGCCGCGGATCAAAGGAAGCAAAGTCGCCGACAAACCAAACGTACTCCACCGGCTCTTTGCGCGCATCCTTCACCTTGAAGGAGAGTTTCTGCGTCCATTTGCCGCGCGTCTTGGGCGACTGTCCAAAGGAATTTCCGTATTCGCCGAGATTGACCAACGCATCCTGCAGATTGCTATCCAGGGTTCCAGCATCCACCAAATTACGGCGCATCTGCACGATATGGGTGAGATGCTCGATGCCAACCGGGCAGGCTTCGATGCAGGCCATGCAAGTGGTACAACTCCATAAGGTTTCGGGCCGGATCACCTGTTGCGCGACGTCGATCTTGCCGTTGCCACCGTGCGGCCAACTCGAGTCGGAAGCAAATCTCTGCTGGAACCACTCGCTGGTGCGGAAGGTGGCATCGGCATACGTGCGCAGATCGAGGATCAGGTCTCGCGGCGAAAGCGTTGTACCGGCGGCATTGGCAGGACAGGCCACGTGACAGCGACCGCACTTTGTACAGGCGTCCAGGTCCAGTAGTTCCTTCCAGGTGAAATCTGTAATCGCGTGATAGCCTGCTTTGTCGGATTTCTCGGGCGGAGCAGGAAGCCGGCGCGCAGCCATTTCGTCCTTGAACAGCAGATTGGCCATGTCCGTCAGCATATGCATCGCTTTGGAGTAAGGGACGTACGCGATAAAGGCCATGACCACGATGGCATGAATCCACCAGGTGCTGACATGCAGCCCCACCACATCCGGCTGAAGGCCCAGACGATTCACCCCCTTTGCGATCAGCCAGCCAACGGGCGACCAGCGTTCGAATGCCGGCATTTGCTCGGCGATGCGGAACCCTTCGATCAAGAAACCGGTCACCCCGATGAAAAACAACAGGCCAAGGAAGGTATGGTCGTCCCGAACATACCCGGAGCGGTCGACCTTTCCACCGCGAGAATCAGGGCGCTGGTAGTCCAGTTGCGGAAGGGTAAAAACAAGCCGGCGAGCAGACATCATCCCCAGCCCCGCGAGAAAGAGGATGCCCCAGACATCCAGGACGACAGAAAACCACAAATAAAAAGAGCCCTGCAAAAGCTTCCAGCCCGCAAGCCGCAATACGTCGTGGTCGACGAAAACGATCACCGTCCCGATGAATAAGAAAATGAATCCCCAGAAGATCAAGAAATGGGAAACGCCGGCGTAAGCATCGCGGTGAAAAAGTGTCCTGTTCTCCCCAATGGTCTTTGCCGCGCCCATGATCCGCTGGCCAAGATTGTCAAAGCGGTTCACAAATCGGCCTCGGCGATATTTCTCGAGGCGCCTCCAAAATCCGTAAACAAACACCGCCAAGGCCAGCGCGCTCACTGCATAGAAAACCAACTGCGCCCAAAGTGGAAGATGTCCGAAGATCTCGCGAGTAGGTATTTCATTCATGGCGTGGATCCCTGAGCGGCAACCGCGGGACGGAACCCAACGGGATGTTCTTCCAATTCCTCGTCCTGATGCAAACCACCGGTTCTCCTGTGAATTTCCGGCAACAGCCTGACCCCATTTTCGAAATCAATAATCCGGTTAATCAAATAGAACAGATACATCGTGGTAAGCCAATTTGTGAATTCCTGCTTGGATCCCAAATGTCGCCTCATGTTCAACATGATCCATGAAAAGTGCTCCCACACATCAAAACAGCTTGAGCAATCTCGATCCTTGCCCGTACAACAACGACGCGTGGTGGCAAAGTCGGCATTGTAGGCGCGAAAATGTGGGTTGTAGGGCTTTCCGTTCTTGATGCGCTCCTGGTTTGCTTCGTTGTCCGAACTGATGCTCGTACAGACGTCATAACCCCATGTTTCATCGTAAAGTCTTCCCGTCGATACGACTTTGCTGAGGTAGGACGTGATCAAAATCCGCTGCGGATAACGCGCGATCATTCGACGGATTTCTTTGCGCGCCGCGGCGAAACCCTGCCGATGATCCAAACAACCACCAAAACCACCAACATCGCCGTAAAAGTTAAAAAGCACGTAATTGCCGTTGGCCACGCACTGCTCCACCACGGACTCGATTTCATCCGCCTTCCCGGGGACCACCGTGTAATACCAAAATGCGCGAGGGTCCCCTTTGTAATGATCCAAGGCCTTTGGGAACACGCTCACCTTGTCACCGCCGCGCAGTTTCTGATCTGTTTGGCGATCGCCCCATACGGAAATCCCTATCGGCATATTCTCAAAGCCTTGGTAGGGAATCCTACACAGGCCGTTGGTTGCTACATTCATACAAAAATTCTCGTATATCTTCTTCAGGCGGTGAAGGACCAGACTTGGTTCGCCTCCGACCACTGTGACAAAGTTGGTGCCGCGCGCTTTTTCGCGCTCAATAAAACCATCCAATGCCGCTTCATTCTCGGGCTCATGGCGATTCATCTTTTCTGCAAAGAAGTAACATCCGATACACCGAAGGTTGCAGACTTGCGTTATGTCAACCGATACCGATTTCAGCGGACCGGCGCGTCGTATTTCGCAATACAGGCGATCCAGAAAGGGATCCGCCAGGTATTCCTTCAGTGGATTCGCTGCTGTAGTAATTTTCTCTGCCATGTGTTGAAGGGGACGCCTCGCAATGCAACCTCGACCCCGCGCCAAATCCGCGCCGGGCGTGACTCCAGCCGGGCTTCTTCGATGACATGCTCACGTACCCGAAAGCTGGCGCGGATTTGGTGTCCATCAACCTTGACCTCTTCGGCCTGGACCCATACGCGCGCGGAAATTTTCAGTGACTTTGCCGGCCCCACCGTATCGGCTCCATGCAGATTCAAGTACTCCGAAGACGTCATCCGAGTCGCAAGCTCTCGAGCATACTGCTCTTCGGAAACGGTCACATCCCCCCGCACAACCGGTCGTCCAAACGCGTTGGCAAACTCCTCGGCCAGGATCTCTTGCACTACGCCAACCGGCAGTGGGCCGATCGATTGCTTCAAAGTCGTAATGGATTCTGGTAACGCGTCGTGCGCCAGTTCCCGGAAGGATTCCCAGGGTACACGCCACAATTGCGCGAGCATATCGTAGTCAAAGTCAAACAACAGATTGCCGACAACCACACAGGCCTCCCCGATGCGGCCGCCGCCTGTGCCCGCGATCCGTTTTCCAGCCACTTCAATTTCGTTGGCATCCCATAACTCGGCATTCAGTCCCAAGCGCCGCAGCGTCTTTGTCGGAGCGCCAAGCACGTTTTTGTAAATGTCTCGAGATACAACGGGCATGCGGGTATGATGGGCGATGCACTGATAGAAAATTTGGTTCACGTCCAAATAGGTGGCGCCACCGCCCAAGCGCCTGCGGAAAACGGCCAATCCCCGCCGCTCGCACTCTTGCCGTTCCAGCGTCGCATCATAAGCCTGGTGATAGCCTAGACAGAGGTAAGGTTCCCGCGGCCGGCAAAGAAGGATGGTATCGGGAGAATCGATCCGCATCGTGGCAGCAATTGCATGATAAAGAGCCTGCGTTCGCCATGATTCGGTCAACCCCAAATCCAACAACCGGATGACATTTCGGTTCGATCGCGGGCACATCAATTCGCCATCGGAGTCAATTTTGACCAGACCTCATCCAACCGCATTTCTCTGCAAATCACGATCAGGTCGTCGCGCGCGGGCTGAAACGGATAATCTCGAAATTCTTCGCCTGGCCGGTAAGAACCATAAGGTCGATTACAAGCCAACTTGCCCTGCCGATCGGGGCAGCCGTTGGTCATAAAGGGCAGGCCGCTTTCAACCGCCACGTCCACCATGATCTCAGGCGCATCCAATCGGGAGATGGCGCCTTGTTCGTCAAACTCCAAGTTTTCAAGAGACAGATTAGAATTCTCGATCAAATATTTGATCAACTGAATACGGCGAAGACGCTGGATGGACGCTCTCGGCGCGTCTTGCATTGTGGTCCCAGGCTCGGGATTAAACGAAAAAAGGTAGCCTGCGATCTGTTCCGACTTAAGCTGGAAGAACAAGTCGACCAGCTCACCGTCGGTCTCTCCCAAGCCAACAATGATGTGGCAGTTCACCTTCATGGGGCCGTAGATCTGACGAGCCTGCCGGATTATCTCCCAGTGGTGATCCCACTGATGCGGGCCCCGAGCGCCCCGTCCGCGTGTCTGGTAGAACACGTGCTGAGAGGCTGCATCCAACCCAACACCGATGATGTCCACGCCCGCGTCCTTGATCGCGTGCAGTCGTTCTTGATCGAGTGTGGTCGCGCTCACCAAAGCGGAAATTGGCGCCGTTTCCGAGGCCCGCCGGATGCGACCGGTCATATCGATCAGGTCCTCATAGGCCCGAGGATCTTGTACCTGCGCGATACAGACCCGACCCACGCCCGCGGTCGCCTCCCTCTGGGCAATTTTCTCGGCCACCAAGTCGGTGGGGTAGAGCGGCCAAGCCACTCGAATAAACGTATTGTCCTCCGGTACCCCAGGCCGCTCCCGCGCCAAACCGCAGTAAGAACAATTGGCATAACAGCCCTCGGGATAATTCTGCAGCAAATTGATGCAACCGCAGCCACAATCGCGCAACAACCGGCCTGGCTTGAGGCGCAATTCAATCGCGGCAGCCATGCTGATGCGCACGTAATCCGGACTGATTTGAAATTGTTCACTCTGCTGATCCAGTGGAACAACGACCCTGGCCATAACTTCCTCACGATTCCTTAAGCTCTACCAAGTGACACCGCAACAAGCATTGACAAAATGCGGCTCGAGGCTTTGCATACGGGCATACTCCACGATCCCCTCTGCCGGGTAAGCGATGCCATTGAAACCAACGTCAATCGCCAGTCGATCAATCGCCACTTTGAGATCGCCTAGAGGTCTTGCACAGCCCAGCATCACGGGTGTGGCCGGTAACTCCTTGCGCGTAAGCTGGAAAAAATCAGCGATCTGATCCATCCTGGGCGGCCGAGCCAATGCCATCGGCGTTCCCGTCAACGGCATCAGGACCACCAGCACCAAAAGCTTCGGTGGATGAGCGGCGATCATTTCCAGAGCTCCCCACTCTCCTAACATGCGCCCAAAGTGCAATCCCAGAATAATGTGAGGGACCGTGGGAACCTGGTAGCGTTCCAGCAGCGCGAGCGCGGCCTGGTATTCTTCCGGCGATGCGTCCAGATGGTAGACTTCGCGAATCGTGTCTTGATGGCCGATGACATCCATCATCGCGCCATCAATGTCGATATCACCCAACGCGCGACAGGTTTCTGCATCCGGCAAGCCAGGATGAACCCGGATCTTCATCCCCAACTCCCGCCGTACTCGAATTAGGTCATGGATATGGTTGAGCAAAGGCACGCGTCCCCGTTTGTCGCTTCCCCCGGAAACGAGCACGCCTCGAGCTCCTCGGTCCGCAAGCGCCGCGCATAATTCGAAGAGCGAACCGTCGAATTGCGGCAACGCCGTCATCCCCTTGAGCACCGCCATTTTGCAATGTTCACAACTCAAGGCGCACGAGGCTCCGGTAAGACTGATCGAGACAAATTCCGCGGAATTTTGCCCGCTGTATTCTGAAGTCTTGTAACGCTTCAGTCCCGGCGCATGAAACACGATCTGATCCGGAAAATGAGCGCGCCGTATCTCGAAACATTTCGGATCGATCCTGAATGATGAGGGCGGCGTCCCATCGATGAACGGATCAGCCATGCGCGCTCTCCGGCACTACAAAACATCCGTAGGGCTCACCCGGCATTCCGCTCTTAACGAGGGCGGCGCTCTGTACCGCTAACTCAATCGCCTCGGCAAGGCCCGCCAACGGGACCGCCTCCGATAGCCCTGGGTGCGCCGCGTAAATTTCCTGCAACGTCGCAACTACCTGCTCCGGCGCACTGGAGTGCCACCGCAAAGCGGCCTCCAGAGCGGCAATGCCGACCTCCGGCGCGAAGAAATCGCCCGCGATCAACACAGCTTTTAACCTCCGCCCCGCCAACGTCACCTTCAGGTCTAAGAGACCGGCCGGTGTCTTCACCTTTGCGGCGCCTGCCGCGTCGTTCACGTCGGTTGTCTGAAACACCCAGTCACGCGCCAGATACTTGTCTCGTTCCATCTGCGCAATTGCCTGAGACTCCTCGGGTGTAAAATCACTCGCTTGAAGGCCAACGTTAAAGACGGCGCTGTAGCCAGCCGCTACTTCACGACGAACTTCATCTAACGAAATCTCCTTGCCTAGCTCTCTGCGCACCGTCGTCGTTCGTGCCGCGACCCATGCAATCTCCTTATCCCGGATTTTCTCAAAAGGCGTGTTCAGCACCCGCAGCATCAAGGGCACGTCAAGATCGACCAACAGCGAAGCATGAAACAGCAGCCCTCCCGTTGGGACACGACAAACACCCAGTCCTGCGATCTTCCGCCCGGAGACTTCGATATCGTTCTTACGCCGGAACTCCGCCCCCAGGCCTAGATCGCGCAATGCTGCAACTAATCCAGCCGAGAACTTCTTCATCCAAGCGCGGGCCCCACCGCAGGGGTCCCCGCTCCCATCGGGGACCGCCAGCGCCACTCCTAATTGGTCCTCTCCCATAAGAATCGCGCCACCACCGGTCGGCCGACGGTTCATCGCAATCCCATGCTCCTGGCAGTAGTCCATGTGAATCTCATGTTCGACTCGCTGGAAACGCCCTACGAGAGCACAATGAGAACGGTAGGTGTAAAGGCGAAGGGTTGTCTGTGAGCCGCCGGTCCCGACTCTCCGGGCAAGCGCATCATCTACCGCCAAGCCCCAGGAGGCGGAGACACCATCGTCCGTTACCAATCGCCAGCCAACGGAACCCTTCATGGTTCAGACCAAGTCACGGTTTGCCAACACATACAAAAGCAGCGGATCGGGCCAACGCGCATTCGTGTTGCGCCCCCTTAGTGCCGATCCTTGCCTATATCCAGCCCTGCGCCTGGTAGCGCTCAACCTCCGCCTTTACCCATCCCGGAATCGCGTCGCCTGCAATGAGTTCCGCCGACTCTTTCGGCCAGCTCGTAGGGTCGATCGAAGCGATCCAGCCTCCTTCATAGGGGTCGCGATTCACCAATGAGGGATCACGCAGCACCAGCTCATTTCGGCCAATCAGAATCCCGCTCACTGGAGCGATCAGATCACCTGTCATTTTGGCCGCCTCCAGAGTACCGACGGGTTCGCCGCGCCTGACTGGAGTCCCGACGGGTTGCAATGTGACGTATACCAGGTCGCCCAGCGCGCTTAGACCAAGCGCATCCAAACCCACAACGATTCGACCGGTGGCAGAATCAACCCGCGCCCAGAGATGGTTTACAGGATCGTAATAGCGATCATTTGGAATGTGGAAATTTCCGGAATCTGTCATTCCCGCCTCGCTGAAGCTATTTGAGATTTTCTCTATCTGTATCGGTAGGACTTCCGAGCGAGTCTCCCTTTAGCTTTTCACCCTCTCGGTCAACACAGGCACAATATCAAACAAGTCTCCTACCACGCCATAATGGGCATAATCAAAAATGGGCGCGTTGGGATCCGAATTGATCGCGATAATAAGCTCGGCGTCCTTCATGCCCTCGATGTGCTCGGGCGCGCCGCTAATGCCGACTGCAAGATAAAGTTTCGGCTTGACCTTCACGCCCGACTTGCCCACCTGCCGGGTACGCGGGAGCCACTTGCTGTCGACAATGGGGCGCGAAGACGCCAGCGCCCCCCCCACAGCCTCCGCCAGGGCCTGCACGAGCGGTAGGTTATCAGCGCTCTGAATACCCCGGCCCACGCTCACAAGGACATCTTGGGTGGTAATATCCACATCACCACCTTCCGGTTCGATGAGCTGTTTAAATCGAACCTTAGGACCGCCTAAAGGCGGCGTGGCAAAATCTTCGACCTGCGGCAATCCTCGGGTCGTGCGGCCTTTATCGGCCGGCGAAGCTCCGGCCAAGAGGCTGACCACCACACCGGCTCCCACAAACTGCGATTCCACGTAAAGCTTGCCGCCGTAAAGCTGGCTGGTAGCAAGCAACGAACCGTCTTCCCATTTCACATCGACTGCATACGCGACCAATGGCAGATTTGCTCCCACTGAGAGCGACGCCGCCAGATCCATTCCCATCGAGGAATTTGCCACCAGCGTAACCGCCGGCCTCTTGGTTTTAACAACCTCCACCAAGGCGGCACTGTAAGCTTCCGGATTAAAACTTTCCAGTTGGGGATGCTCAACGACGATCACCCGGTCGGCGGCGCCCAATTCCGCCCCCAGGTTTTTTACCCCATGGCCGAAAAGCAGGGCGATGAGATTTTCCCCCCTCGCGTCCGCCAATTCGCGGCCCTTGCCGAGCAGCTCGAAGGTTACCTCGACCAGCTTCCCTTTAAAATGCTCGGCCACCACGTAAACGTCTTGGCTCATGCGTATATCCTTTTTAAAAAAGAGTGCTTGCTTCGAAAAGGTCGCGTCCCAAAACAACGATTCCCAGCTTTCGCACCCGCTGTCACTTCTTCAGTCCCTTCGCCTTCAGGAGATCAATAACCTTATCGGCAATTTCCTCCGGACTACCCTGGATCATTTGCGCCCGTGAGCCTTTTGGGGGTTTCATCATCCGCCGTACACTGGAACCCTCATCACCGGCGGCATTGTGGACCTCCACTTCCTCCAATGTCGCACTTTTCATTACTTGACGAACGCGGCTGACGGCCACATAGCGCGGGATCTCACGCGCCGCCTGGATACCCAAAACCGCAGGCAGATCCACTTCAAACTCAGCCATGACACCGCCGGAGTACTCCTTCCTGACAACTGCCTTGCCGCTTTCCACCCTGACCCCGGTCACGACACTCACTTGCGGCACACCCAAATAGCCGGCCAGAAGCGCGCCAAGCTGGCCATCCCGGTCGTCAACCGCCTGGACACCGGTTAGAATCAGGTCATAAGGAATTGCGGCAATGGCGCCGGCCATGGCTTTGGCCGCGGCGTGCATGGCAACGCCACCGGCAAAATCACCCATAAGTTTGATGCCTCGATCGGCGCCTTTTGCGATGGCGGTGAACAGCATTTTGTCCGTTTCCTCACCGTCAAGCGCCAGCACCGTTACCGCGCCGCCGATTTCAGCTTTCAATTGCAGCGCTTCTTCCAGCGCCTGATCGTCAAACTCGTTGATCTTGTATTTGACAGTGTCGCGACTCAGGTCGGTTCCTTCCTCGTTAAGCTCGAGTTCCTCAACCAGGTCGGGTACCTGCTTGATCGGGACTACAAAGTTCATGCTCGCTCCTTGTATAATCGATCAGTTGCCGGTCGGGGTTCGCTCGCCAGGAGGCGCTGCTGTCATGGGGAGCACATTCTGGCAACGAAAGACGCTAGTGTATGGACGTATCACATTGCCAGAAGCGCGTCTACTTCACCCTTCACCGAGAAAACCTTCGTGTGGTCAAACTTAAACACTTTATGCTCGTAATCTCCGTTGGACAACCGTGTGTATTGCGCCTGATAGAAGTCTTTGTTGGCGCTAATGTGGCGCAGCGCTGCCGCCAGCGCATCCACGTCCTCCATCGTGTTGTAAATCCCGAAGCTTGAGCGCACCATCCCGCGATGCAACTCGGCCTGATTCGCCAGTTCCTCATCCGAGAGTCCGTCCGCTTCGTCGGTGAGACTCTGAGTCACCATTTCGCGCACGTAAGGGTGCGCGCAAAAGCATTCATTGCGCACTGCGATGTTGAAATAATCATTGAGCGCGGCGGCCGTCAGCGCGTGGTCGAGGTTTTTGAGATTAAAAGAAATGGCCCCCGTTCGTTGGCATTGGCTGCAATCGGTTTCGCCATAAATGATGATGTCCTGGACCGTGCCGAGCTTGCCGATCGCACAGTCGATCAGTTTCCCCTCCTCTTCGGCGACCACGTCCATACCCACCTTGCTCAGAGCATAAAGAGCGGCGCCCAGGCCAATCGCCCCACAGATGTTGGGCGTCCCAGCTTCTTCCCGATCGGGAAAATGTTTGGAAATCGTGTAACGGTTGAGAGCGACCTGATCGACCATGCCGCCACCCACTTCCTGCGGTTCCAGGCCCGCAAAAAGTTCCTTGCGAGTCACTACGACCCCAGGAGATCCGGGCGCGTAAATTTTGTGGCCGGAGAAGACCAGCGCGTCGATGTCCTGAGTGGGATTTCCATGTCCGCTCACCTGGACCGGCAAGTGCGCGGCCATCTGCGCTGCATCCACAACGATCAGCGCCCCATGCCGATGCGCCAGTTCCGCCACCTCATGCACTGGATTAATGATACCGGTGACATTAGAGACTCCGGTGATGGCAACATAATTGACCCTTTTGGAGTGTTCGCGCAACGCTTCCTCGAGTCTCCGCAGGTCGACACAGCCGAACGAACGGGTCGCCATCGCCACGGGAACGTGCACGACATGGCGGAAGTGCTTGCGATGAGGCAAGTCGTTCGAGTGGTGTTCCATAACCGAGGTGATCACCACGTCGCGGTTCGGCCGCTTTTCCCGCAGGGTCCGAGCCACCCGGTTGATCCCGGCAGTCGTGCCACTGCCTACAAAAAACGCCGTGTAGATCTCAGGATTTGCGCGCACAAAGCTCAAGACCATCTCGTGCGCCCAGCGGTATTCCGCCGTAGAAAGCTTGGCGCCGAAATGCAGTACGCTGTGGGTATTGGAATAATAAGGCTGAAATTTGTCCAGAACGTCCTGTACCACTTTAAGGCGAAGCGTGCTGGCGGTACTGTCAAGGTAAATGCGCCGGGTCCGTTCGCCCGTAGCCAGCGTATAGTGCACATCCAGACCAACGACCCCGCGGCGCAGCTTATCCAAAAGCGCAGAGCCTTGCACAACGCTCTCTTGAGTTCCCATAATCGCCGACCTCCTTTGCACCTGAACTCGCTAAGCCTGCTGGCGATGAACCGTCTTGGTCAACCAGAAGCGCGCCTCGATTCGGCAGTCTTATCCCCGCATGGATTCATCGATCAACTCGATAATGTCACGCACGATTAATCTGCCTTCATTGCCGGTGGATTTCACCGCGTCCTCAAAGCGAGATACTTCATAGGGACAACAGATCGCGAGCACTTCAGCGCCCGTCTCCACCGCCTCGCGCACTCGCCGCTCCGAGAGCCGCTCGCTCACGTGATCGGCCATGAACGAATCCAACCACATCCCGCCGCCACCACCGCCGCAGCAGTACCCGTTTTCCTTGCAGCGCCACATTTCAGTGAACTGAACTCCGGGAATGCCGCGCAGTAATTTCCGCGGCGCCTCATACTCGCCGTTGTGGCGGCCGAGATAGCATGGGTCGTGGAAAGTAACTTTATATCTGATCTCCTTTCTCAGCATCGGCTGAAGCTGAGAAAGGCGGGCGGCAAGAAACTGCGTATAGTGCTCCACGTCGAACCGGACGCCAAGCTTGGGGTACTCTTTACGAAAAGCATTAAGAGCATGAGGATCGGTGACAACAACTTTGTCAAACTTGTATTTTTTGAACATTTTGATGTTGTGCGTCGCCAGTTCCTCAAATAGGCCCGGCTCCCCGGCCAGCCGCTGCGAGTCACCGTCACATTTCTCTTCCGTTCCGAGAATACCAAAATCCACTCCCAGCGCCTGGAAAACGCGAGCCAGCGCGCGGGAAGCGTCGATACCCCGCTTCAGATAGCTGGGATAGTCGCTGACAAACCACAGCACCTGCACCGGCCGATTCAGTTGCGACATAATCGGTATCGGCACGTCGGAATTCTTTGCCCAGTCCGCCCGTTTGCGAGGGGACTCGCCCAGAGGATTCCCATACTGGGCGCAATTCTCGAACATCTTTTGCAGTTCCGGAGGAACGTAACCCTCCAGGACCGCCTGCTCCCGCACCGCCGGCATGATCTGAATCAAGTTTACTTCCTTCGGGCAGACCCGCAGGCAGTTCATGCAGGTGGTGCACTTCCACAGCTCCGGACTCTGAAGCAGATCCATGCCGGTCTGAACTTGGCGGAAAAGCTTGCGTGGCCCGTAGCTTCCCACTATGTCCACTGGGCAAACGGGAACGCACTGGCCGCATTGATAGCACCACCCAAACGACTCACCGCCCTCAAGACTGGTAATCTTATCCATCAGGTCGGTGGGGTAATCCCAGATAACCCGCTGCTCAAACATGCGGTTCCAGTGTCCTGAAATGTCCATGCCATCCTGGACCACATGCTCTTTTTCTTTGATCCGCTCTGTGTCAACCGTGCGAAGAGAACCCATAAGTTCAACGCTCCATGCTTTGAATCGACGCATTCCGTGGCAGACCGGCGATACACCGCTTAGCCCATCGCCACTCATGCCGCCGTTTTCTCGTACACCCCCAGCAGCCGCCGCACAAATTCCGAAAGCCCCGGCATTACTTTGTTAAATTCCTGTGTCATGCGCATGCGCAGGACGGTGTAGACATAGACGACATAGACACAGGCCAAAAATACATCCGTTCCGAACATGTCTTTGCTGATGGTTTGGAAGCCGGCCGCTTCCCCCACCTGATGGACAAACGCCACCGCCTCTCCCACTCGCATGTAGATATCTCCGGCGGTGGGCCCATTCATGTCGCACGCTTCGTAGGTTACCAACGGCAGTGCCCCGGTTTGGGTCTTCGGGTCCCACATCCAACGCGTCCACAGCCAATATCTTTCGGGATCACTGAAGTGCAGAATCTCGCTGGCAAAATCCTGACGCACGTTGGCCTCCACACCCTCCAGATGGTCCAGGAAATTCTGAAAGCGCACTCCTACTTCCCGCTCGCCGTAAAGGAGATTCCATGTCCAATTACGCCAACTCTCCAGGCGGAACTGCTCCAGAATCGACTCCGCTTTTCGGCGTGTTGAAAACACATGACGGAGCAAAGTCAAATACTCGGCTGGAGAAAGCTGCCCGATCGCGTCCCGGCTGAGCTTCTGCTGGAACCATTGAGACTTACGTTCCACCTCGCTACAAATTTTCTGTAACTCCTCCGGCGCAATCTTGTCCAGCGCTTCGCGCATAAACTCCTTGGCGCTTTCGGTGTCAACGACTTGAGCCATGCAACTACTTCCCGTCACGCGCTAAACTGCCGTCTACGATTTCCAATACGAGCGCGTGGCTGGAGCACATCGGTTTTGAATTCCTGATTCTGACTTATGGATTGGAGCGCTCGTCTTACCCCGTGGATGACCGAGCCCCTCTCGCTCCAACGCCTTCCGGTATTGCCTGAGCCTGTAACCGCCCCCGTCACCCTGCCAATCGTTGCGTCCGCTGCACTGCGGCAAGCGCTTTCATCGCCGCCGCGTTGGCCGATGACACGGTGTCTTCGAGATCCGCCGGGCCGGTGGCGGCGCCGCAAACAAACACTCCCTCCACATTCGTGGTTACCGTGTTCAATGCTCCGCCAATGGTTTCAATGAATTTGTATTTGTTTTGTTTCAGCCCAAAGATCTGCGCCATTTCGCGCGTGCCGGCGCTCGACTCCATGCCCACGGACAACACCACAATATCCATGGGCACTTCCATGGGACGGCCCATGGTGGTGTCCTCGCCGCGTACCAGCAGGCGATCCCCCTTCTTCATAATTTCAGTCGCGATGCCCTTAATGTAACTAACCTTATATTTCTCCTGCGCCGGCCAGTAAATCAGATTCTCCCAATAACCGTACATGCGCATGTCGATGTAAAAGATAAAAACCTTGCAATTCGGCAACTGTTGGCGCACCTCAATGGCCTCTTTTGAGGCGACTCCGCAACACACCTTGGAGCAATACTCATTTCCTATTTGACGGTCACGCGAGCCCACACACTGGATAAAGCAGAGCCGCTCGGGCGGTTGGCCGTTAGAAGGACGCACCACGTTATGCTCCTTGAGCATCTTTTCCAGATCGACCAGCGTGATGACATCGTCAAACTCGTAGTATCCGTATTGCTGGGTCTCACGGCCTGGATCGAAATGTTGGAAGCCCGTGGCGATGATCACGGCGCCCGCCTTTACTTTCTCTGCGGTTTGCCCGTTTTTCAGCGTGACCTCAAAATCCCCCAGCCTGCCCGTTGCCGCGGTCACGGTCGAATTCAGCCGGATCGTCACGTTTGCGTTATTTTCAATCGCGGCAACCATCTCGGCCGTCGCCTCCGAAGCGCTGCGAAAGTCCGGGGTGAGCGCCGCGTATCCAGCCTCGTCCGGCATGCCGCCAAGACAGGAGCGCTTTTCCACAAGAATGGCGCGATAACCAAGGTCGGCGACACCACGCGCCGCCTCCATGCCGGCCGGACCCCCACCGATGATAAGAATTGATTGTTCAGGCATCCACGTCCCTCCAGGTGAGATAAAGTTTGTCGCCTCTCAACGATGCAATTGCGATGTCAAATTTGTGCCGCGACTTCTGCCTGCTGCCCACTGCCTCTCAATGAAGAGCAGGTTCCGGGTGCGCCGATGGCGCCGCCACGGATTCGGCATCCGCATCTTCCCAGGTGAGATACTGCTTGTCACCCTGTTTCAAAGCTTCGACCGCTGTCTCAAACTCGCGCCACGCCTTCTCCGTGTCAATGCCAATCTTCTCCAGAAACGGCTTGTTGTCGGTACTGTGCCAATGCAGTTGCAGAACTTTATAGGGATGCGCGCCCATGGCGAGCGCCGCAATCTGAGAGTCAGACATCACGGGAATTCCCACATTACGGCCGTGCGCTCTGGCGGCAAATTGGCTGTGGTCTAAAGTGGTCACGCAGCCCGTATCGTGAGTGACTGTAACATCGGGATTTGCCTCTTGCTTCATCACTTCAATTTTCCGCATGGTCGCGAAAGATCTGGAAAAATCGCGCGAGACCAAGATGTGCCTGAAACCAAAACCGCAGCAGTCAAACCACGTGGAATAGTCGGCCACCTCAATTCCCAACGCCTTCAACGTCGCGGTAATAATCGCAGACCGCTGCCCGCCGTAAATCTCCGGATCATAAATCGCGTCCTCGGTAATCAGCTTATGGTAGTGGCAAGCCGGATGGACGGTGGCCCGAATCATGCTCAAGTTGCGCACCTGATGGTCGGCGATCTTATCCCGTACCACGTGTACCCACTCGCTGTAATGCACAATCTCCTCGGGAATTACAAACTTCTTGCCCAGCCGAGCCAAAATTCCTCGCACCTGCCGCCGCAACTCGGGGCTGTGAATGAGTTGATGGCGCGTTTCTTTGTAATGTCCGAAACTCGTCCCACAGTGGATGATCGGGTAATAGGTGGTTTCGGCTGCAGCCGCAAAATTACGCATCGCTACCGCAGCCTGCGCCGCAGCATTCGATGTGGCCGAGGCATAATAGTTCCAGGCGGTGCATGAGGTTTGATCCGTGGGATCCAGATAGTCGAAACCCAGCTTGCGATTCATCCAGAAGATTGAAGTGGAATAGCCAGGAATATGCCCGCATTGGCCGCAGCTCTTGTGATGCCAGGTGCGCTGCAACGGAATTTTCTTCTTGCGGCCGTACTTGGTCTCCACCTCGACATAGGGCTCCGGCACACGCTGAACTTCCCATTCACCTTCCTTCTCGAGTTGCAGAATAATGTCGTGGATATCCTCCGTTGGAGCCTGTTCAGGACTGCGAACGAACTGGCGATCCTTCGCTTTGGATACAGAAACTAAACCCTCCCGTGGAATCATGATTTGTGCTCCTTAATCGATATTAGTTGAATGAGGCGTCATAGCCGGCCTCTTCCAGCCTTTCCTCCATCACGTCCTGCAAAATCATAAACAAGCCCTCATCCACCTCTTTGATGATGTCCATCACCCCAGTCATGTGCCAGATGAGGTAGAGCTCGATCACGGTTTTGTCATCCACCGCCCAACCCGTTTCCGTTGTGTGGAGAGTTTCCGGCGGAAGCGCGCGTCTCCAAACATCCAGGTTGTTCGAAATCTCTTTTACATGGGGACCCCAGTCAGGAAAGGCATTCGGCTGAAGCATATCCGGGGAGACCTGAGTACCCGTAGACATGATTTTGTACACAATCCGCCCATAACCTTCCAGTGCTTCCTGTGCGCTCGCCAAGCCATTCTTCACCGCCACTTCCCGCATTACGGTGATTAGACCTCCCGGAGAATTTTGGCGCGGGCAGCGGTCGCAGGAAAAGCACTGGGAACAATCCCAGATGCTATCGTTGAGGAAGACATAAAAAAGATCGACATCCTCCCGCGCAGCCGTTTGCGCGATTTTTCGCGGACTGAAATCGTAGAATCGCGCCGACGGACAGGCAGCCACGCACACTCCGCACTCATAGCAACCATAGAGATACTCGTCAAAGCGGAAGTCCGCTTTCACTTCATTGAAGAGTCGCTGCTTTTCTTCAAACGGGACCTGCGCGTACTGCTTGCCCGATAGGTCAAGCGCCATGATCTATCTCCATTTGTCACTGCTCCATCTTGCGGGCCATGGAAAGCCTTGGATGCGATTTTTCCTGGTTCCGAATCCGGCGGCCGAGGTCTCAAGAATTCCCCGGAATGCAACCAAGGTTACTTTTTTCTCTCTCCACAGTTCGGCCCTTCTCTTCCACATCGTAGCCGAACCACCCCATGTCCCATTCACCGGATTTAAGTTTGCTCTCGCCTTCGGTAAAACAGGTCAGGATCTTGTAAATAAATTCGTTCGCGATCGAATAGTAGCAGGTGGTCCCTTGACGTCGAAACTGTACGATGCCCTTCTTGTACATAAGGCGAAGATGCTGCGATGTCATCGATTGAATCATCCCCAGATGATTTTGAATCTCTGCCACCGAACGCTCACCACTTTGCAGGTATTTGATGATCTCCAGTCGCACGGGATGACCTAACGTTTTTAAGACTCGTGAAGCCCTGAGAAGAATCCCTGCCGCAAGATCCGTGGAAGCGACCATATTTAATTCTTCGTATATAGAATTTTTACTATTATTACCTTATTGGACCCGCCCAAGGTTTGTCAATGCTTTTTTATTTTGTGTTTTTTTATTTTGCCCAGCATTAAATCAGAACGGCGGGACTGGTTTGGCACAAGACCGGGCGGTCATTCTACCAATGGACTGTCAAGCCTCAAACCCCTCGACGTGCACGCACGCTTTGAGGTCTTCCTTGTCGATTTTTTGCCGGTAGGCTTCGACTGCAGCGTCACCCGACAGCATTTCCGCCAGCTCACTTTGCAGGTTCGTGGGCCGCATTCTCACAATCCATCCCTCGTTGTAAGGACTTTGGTTGACCAGCTTGGCGTCTCGGGCGACTTTTGGATTCACGTCAATAATCTCACCCGAGAGCGGTGATTTCACCGGTCCCACCCACTTGGCGCTCTCCACCGTGGCGATTGGCTTCCCTTTTTCCCGTTTCGTTCCAACACCTTTGGCTTTGGCATAAAGCAACGGGCCGGCCATATTCTGTGCTACGTCGGTCATCCCCACTCGCACCGTGCCGTCGTCATCAATTTTCACCCAGGTGTGATCGTCAACGCGATAGTACAGGTCCTTGCGAATCACACAACCGCGGATCTCTTGCTTCTCAGTCATCTCACCTCTCCAAATTTCCAGATTAAAGCAGGGGTTTATCTTGCACGCGACGTGAAAGGATCGGATGGTGTGATCCCCACTCCCCGTGTCTCAACCCGACGGCAACCGCCACTACCCATCGCGCAATCCAGCGGACGGTAACACCGGAATTGGTAGCACGGTAGAGACGCGACATGTCGCGTCTCTACCAAGGGCGCCATTTTCAGCGCGGTACCCAATCTTCTGTTACGAGCCACTAGTGTCACTAGTAGTACATCACATGGTCTGCTTCCAGCGCCAGATCAATAATGCTGGTCGCGCCCAGGATTTCGACACCAGGAATCAAATCTTCTGCTGCCATATTCCACAACGCCATGCTCTGCTGGCACACCCGCAATTTGACACCAGACTCCATGGTTTGCTGAAGCATCGTCTTGAGCGTAACATCACTGTTCGGATCAAGCTTGACCGTCTCCGCCGCACCCTTTTTGAGCTGGTTGGTGCCATCCATGGTGAACCAGACCATAACCTCCATCTCCATGGCAGCGGCGGCCATCGCATAAAAAAGTGGTGAATAGGTACGGCGCGGTGTTTCCACGCCGTGGGTTTGAATCACCAGGATTTTCTTTCCTTCCCCGTCAATCATGTCGTCTATCCGTTCCTCCAATCATAGCTTGCGTTGCGAACCAAGATCTATGTCGCACGGCTTGCCCGGATCTGCCAGCACAAAAAGGTACTTTCTATGCCAACCCCAATCGTCGTTTTCCAGCATATAATCACGCAGCCGGTCCTTCTCGACATGATGTGCATGCAACCGGAACTTCGCGGGTCGCTTTTCTTCTCCATCATCCACAACCTCCAAAAGCAGCCATTCTCCGGCCAGGCTTTGATACAATCGGGCCAGTTCCTGCAGGGAGATATCTTTGCCGGTCCAATCATGCATTGCTTTCATCCATCCCATTGCCGACCTATCCTTGGACCCAACTCATAGCGCAAACCAAATTCTGAGCTTGTCTCAGGGATAGACGGGACACTCAAAAATAAACTAGATGAACAGGCTTACATCTGCGTCGGCCGCGTATTCAAGAAAGGTTGCGGCGCCCCCAATCTCGCACTGGGGGATAAAGTCGTCTCTCGCGAAACCGAAAACATCCATTGTCATCTGGCAGCCGATGAGGCGCACGTCCAATTCCACACAGGTGTCACGCAGTTGCTCCAGCGTCGCGACACCCTTCTTCTTGAAGGTCTGCTTCATTAGGCTTGTCGCCACAGAATCAAACCCAGGAAGGTTGGACATCAGCAGATTGGGAATCGGCCATTCTATTTTCTGGAAAGCTTCAGGCCCAAATGGCATCTTCATCGGCATCGCCGGATTGCCTACGGGGGACACGACCGCATCTAGCTTTTTCTTCAGAAGAAGCAAACCGTAGAAGGTGAAAAATATCGCCACTTCCCAATCCATTGCGGCTGCAGCGCTGGCCAAAATCAACGGCGGGTAACCCCAATCCAACGTGCCTTTGCTGGCAACCAGTGCCAGACGCCGTTTGCCGGTTTCTTTGGACATAAGATTCTCTCCTTCACCGCACCGCTTCAAAACGAAACTTGCAAGTTGCCGTCACAGAGGTCGGTACTAGGGACAAAGGTAGATGCTGACAGCAAGACTCGCGGTCGTCCCATTTCAGTGAGTTTTCTTAATTACAAAGTGGAACTTACCATCTTCCTGCTGATGGGCAACGAGTAATTCGTGCTGCGTCTGCCTAGCCCACGCTTCCATGTCCGGCATCGACCCAGGATCCGTAGCAATCATTTCCAGAACCTGTCCCACCTGCAGCTCTTTCAGGGCTTTGTTCGTCTTCACCACCGGCATGGGACAAAGCAGGCCGGTACAATCCAGAACCCTGTCTTGCTTGTATTCCGCCATCTTTTGGCTCTCCTATTAGCTTAAAGCTAAAAACTAAAGACTCGACGTACAGAAAATTGATTATATCGACCGAGGAAAAGGTGATCAAGAAAACGGGCGGAAAAGACGGCTGCCTAATGGATCAAGAGCTGCGCGAAGACACATTGGCCCCCTCTACCTGTCTATTCTTGCTCCCTCGCGGTCTCCCTTATATCAATCCTCCAATTTCCTTGGCTGCCGGATAGAATTGAATGCTCGCTGTCTCGCGGAGCTTTTCTACGTGCTCTGCCATCTTTCTCGCGGCGATCTGCCGCGTCACGGATCTTCTTAGCTCATCGGCGCTCTTCAATTCCTTGGGGCTGATCGCCATGAGTTTAAAAATGCTGTATCCCTTGTCTCCCTTAATCGGCTTTGTGATTTCACCCGGCTTGATGTCGAGCAATGCTTTTTCCACGGACGTGTAAGGATGGTCCCCTATGATTACAGGATCGATTCTCCCGGAGTTAATCCTTGCATTCGGAGCGATCGAGCGGTCCATCGCCAAGCGATAGAAGTTTTCTCCCTTCAGAGCGCGCTCCCGAATGGAAGCAGCTTCCTTTTCAGCGCGGGCGACAATTAAGAGCACATCGGCCCGTTGCGGTTTGAAGCGGAGATATTCATTTTCCCTGACGAATGCTTCGATTTCGCCATTGTTGGGCCTATATTTCTTTTCCAGCTCCTTGCGGTGCACCACAATAGTCAGGTTTTTTCCATATTCGGCAGCGTCGCTGATGAATTTCTTATCCTGGTCCAATCCACCCTTTTTTGCCTCGGCGGCAAAAAGCTCCACTTCAACCGCCTGCGCCAGGAGATCCAGCAGGGCGCTCTTCGTATTACCCGAGTCAGCCAGGGCATCTTGCATGTCGCTGAAATAAATCTTGAAAGCCGCGGACGACACCAGCAGCTCGGCAGCTTTTAGTCCGGCGATTTCAGTCTTCGCCAGGATCGGATAATATTTGACCTGGTAGAAGTCAAACAGGCGCTCCTTTTCACGCGTCAGAACCTTCCGCCTTTCTTCATTCTGCAGCAGAGCCTTGGCCGCTTCTTCCGAAACGTGTTTCTCTCCGGAGTACCGGGCAATTGCGTTGGTAGACCGTCGGATCTTCGCAAAGAGCCGCTGTCGATAGGCGTCTGCAAGCAACGATTTAGCGTAGCGATCTATCTCGTTTCGCAGATCCGTTCTGAGCTCGATTTTCGAGGCTATCGCCTCCTGGTAAAGCAGTTCCGAGTCGATAATTTCCCCCAATATCTGTAGGGTCGCCCTTTTCTGGTTGGAACTCGGCTGGATCTTGGCATCCGGCATAGCATACGGCGTGCTGTTCACTACCCTTCTGAGTTCCTCCATCGTAATGACTCGACCACCAACCTTGACGAGTGGAGTTTGAGCAGACGCGGGCAAACCAAAAAAGAGAATGACCAGCGTCGTTGTTAGAAGTTTCCCAAACACGTTTTCAATGCCCATCCCGATTTTTGACAGGTTCTCACGCTTGCCGTGCCCTGAGGACACTCAGGGTCACGTTTCACAATCGCGAAACTGGGTGCGCCCTGCCGGGCCGTAAATCAGGCGCCATAATAAAAAGAGGCCGGCAGACGTGCGGCCGGCCTCTGGCAATTTAACCTCCCGGATCGGATCACTTTGGGATCGCGCCACCAACATCCGGAGCGATCGAGTGCATAAAGGCGATCGCGGCCTCGAGGTCAGTGCCGATTTTCTTTCCCTTGTACTCCTGGCCTTCGGCAATTTTCGGTACTCCACCGGAGTTCACCACATGGCAGGAGGCGCATTTTACCGGACCGTGACTTCCGTCTGCGTTCATGATCGCAGCCTGATTGTAAGTGGTTGGATCCACCTTTGGATTCGCCGGATAAAGACCATGAATCGACTCATGGCATACCTGGCACGCCAAGCCGGAGTGCCCTTTGGAGTATCGCATGAGCGAGTACTTCCCGGGCTGGTTGATCGGGAATGCGACGCCTCCCTGGGCCTCCACAAAAGGCGCGGCATGGCAATCGGCGCAATGCGGCTCGCCTGCCGACAGCCAGTAGTCACGGCCATGTGTTGCCGCTTCATAGGGGACTGCAAGACCGTTCCTAAATCGGCTCGCCTCGTTCGGATTCGCGGAGAGAATCTTCACATTCGCGTCTCCGTCCTCATCTTTTGCGACTACCGGCGCCCCATTCTCCACTTCAATGACGGCAATCGAAGGAACCAGGCGTTTCTTGGCCCACGTCAACTGCACGCCGCTATCCGTGTCCTCTCCACTCAAGGGAACCTTGGGATCAATGTACTTGCTGATCAGTTCCGTCTCGCTTACACCAATGGCGCTGGCAATCTGGGCAAGAGACTTGCCGCGGATGGTCTCCTGCTCGGAGGGGGCAAACGGATTCTTGAGGTTATCCCGTTGATAGAGTTCACGAGTAAGCTGGTTATGGCAGTTCGTACACCACAATCCTTTATAGCGGCCATTTTCATACACGACATTCTTTTGCAGGTACTCCCCGACAGCGTTCAGATGCGACGGCCGGTTCGCTGTCTCTTTCTTGGCGTCTGCATTTGAATGCGCGTCGCGTCCTACGAAACATCCGCCGGCGGCATCACGGTTGTCAGACTTTGCGAAATTGTTTTCTCCCACCGTGGTAATCGGATAATTTTCCATGCTCCGGTCGAACCGGTGCGCTGGATGACAACCTTGACAGGCGCCGGTCCGTCCCTGAGAGTCGGACAACGGCCGGACACGTTGGTGGACCGCGTGCATTGCTTCCGTGAGCGGCGAGATTAGGCGCGGTTTGTCTTCGCCGCTTGCTCGCGGAACAGCTTCTCCGACCGTTTTGGAATGAAGTTTGCCAATGACGTTGTCTGCATGGCAGTCCTGGCAGAGCACGGGTTGACGGCCAAGGCGGTTACCGGAAGCTTTAGCATTGTAATTTTTCAAGAATTCGGTTCCGTGTTTAGCATCGTGAATCTCCATGATGGAAATCGCCGTCGCCTTCAGGTGCGCAAACCACTCGGAAGCTCCTACCGATTTCCAGTAATTTAATTCATCCTTGTACTTGTTGTATTGCACCCCGTTGGCATTGCTGTTGGCATGGCAGTTATAACAGTTTGGCACATCGATGGGGTTGGTGCCGGTAAACGACGTTGGATTCCCAGATGAACCCAAGACGGCTTTCCCTGTTTTGGCGTCGACCAGGGTCACACGCGCCATCTGGTAGGGCTGAATGTCTTTCTCCTCCAGCTTCATAATGCCCTTGGCTGCATCTTTGTCGGCAAAAGGTGTAAGCGGAAGCCCGAGCGCCTCCCATATTCCGGGATTCGTGAGGACGATCGGGACATTGTCAAGCACCGGGCTTTTGGTAAAAACGATGGTTCCCTTTTCCCCGGAATACTTCATGTAGCCGTTGGAAACCGGCTGACCGGCAGGACCGGAATCGATTGGGATGGGTATTTCCACCCCTACGCGCATTTTTTCTTTGTCCCGGCTTGTATTCTTCGGGTTCGAGCCTTCCAGATCCCCATATATATAGAGGTGACGGAAATAGGCATTCGCCACATTCTCATTTGCCTCGTAAGGGTTGCCGTTCCCATTGATGTCATACGGAACATTCCAGTAGGCCATTTTGTTGCCTTCGGAATACGAGTTGTCCACATGTTCGTAGTGGAGCTTGTAGCGATTTTCGCCATCCACCAAAATTCCCGGGTCCTTTGGGTCCGCTGCAAGAAGCTTCGGCAGTCCCCCAGTCGTGCTCTCATGACGCACGACCTGCGCCTGAATGCTGTTGTACGGTGGCAGCACGCAGCAGTACGAGAAGTCAAAGCCCGTGCAGTGCATCCCCAATTCATAGTTAATCGAGATAAGGTAATCCAGTTGTTTGGATGCTCCAGGAGAAGTCGTTCCCTTCTGGCATCCGACCAGTGCCACCCCGGCGCCCAGCGCCACCACAAAGAGCCCAAACGTACATCTTTTCAGTCCCGTCAATGTCGCTTCCGCCTCGAACTTCAACCACCGCGTCATGGCTCACATCCTCCTTTTGATGGATATGTTTAGAGCGATACGTTGATTTTCATCCCACCCTGAAGTACGCGATTATCCAACCGATAATTGACGCTGTCAACCCAAGTTCGCCACTGAGCTGCGAAGGGGAGCGTGTTGGTCAAGCGGTAACGCACCCGCGCGTACTTGTGACAATGTCCAAACCCCGCGCGTAAGCAAGCGGTGGGAAGAAGCAAACTCGCTTTCTCCATGAAATCCATCAGCATACGGTTCGCGCAGCCACGCGGGCGCGTGGACGACACAAGAAATCCCCGACCTTACTATTTCTGCTGAGCCACGGAGAATTTCTGGCTCGCCCGGATCATGGGTGTTACGCTGTCGCCGACTTGATACGTCAACGACGCCTCGACTTGGATCTCGCTGGTACCTTGCGGCGCACTTAGTTTAAACGAATGCGTCGTCCGGCCCGGCTGAAGTGCGTTGTCGTCCCAGGAACGAATCAGCCAGTTGTCCACCGTCTTTTCGCCCTTCTTATCCTTCTGAGTGTAACCAACCATATTAAAGGTCTTGCTTTCGCCAAACACCTGCACCCCTTGAGCATCTTTTGCGGTGACATCCAGTACCGCTTTGGCGCCCCACGGTCAAGTATCAGGAAGACGGTGACCTGCTTTATTGTTGATCGTGACTATGAGTTCCGTGTCTCCACCCGCGCCAGCCTTCGTGGCCAAAGCAATCTCCGTCGCGCCTCGCAGCGCGGCCGCATCATGCCAGCCAGGAAATAGATGGCTGGAGACTTTCCTGGTCGGCACGCCGTCAATCTCGGCTGCCTTGCCGTCTTTCTTTTCCATATGACAACTCTGGCACTCTCTCATGTCGGCTTTAGCGGCTTTGGGCCCATACGGGCCGGCAGCCCAGGCGTCAAAAGTAAGCGAGCAAACGATATCCCAATCGGCGCTCACCTTCATATCCGCCGGGGTGACATACGTATGGCAGCTCTTGCAAAATTCCGACTTCTCCATTTGAGAGGCATACTGCGCGCCATGCCCTGGATTCACCGGGTTCTTGATGGTGCCGTAGTACACTTGTTTATCGATCCCCTCCGGAGGCTTTACCTCGGGATGTCCGCTGGCGGAAAGCGCGTGGCAAGCTACGCAATCCACACTCAGGCCAGCCAGCGCTTCTCTCTGATCGGTCTTGACCAACTGGGCCAGACGGGCAAAGTCTTCGTCGCTGGAGAAGCGCATCGCGGGCGCATGACAGCCGACGCAACCCATCAACTCATTGCGATTGAGCGCTCGACCCTTGGCCTGCTCTTGCGTGGTGATGTACCTCTTAAAACCCGCATGCATAGCCACCATGGTCTTGGCGTGGTAGGAGCGCTCCCATTCTTGGTAGTGACTCGAATGACACGCTTTGCAATCATTCGCAGTCACACCCAGTGGATTGGCAATTGTGGCTGTCTTCTCCTGCGCCAAAACCCCACTGAAAGACAGCCAGGCTAGCGTCACAAGACAAGTGACTCGGTCGTATCGGATCATGACCCCTCCTTCGTTTGGCCTAACGGCGTCCCCTACAAATACAACTGAACGGTCTGAAATAAAAGGAAAAAACGCAGATATACGTGAGCGCCGAGCATCAAACTTTCCGCTTAGCTCCCCTGCGCTCTTTTCGAACTCCGGACACTCGCCAGGAGCATTCGCCACCTATCTTACGGATCTCCAGAGTTACGCGCAGCGCCCTGCCTTCATTGTGGTATCCGCGCCATCAGCATAAACTGCTGCTGTACACTGTTGATGGCTTCAGCTCTTAAAGGTTCGTTTCCCAGGCGCGGAAGCAGAATGGCAATCTGCGGGTTATCACTGAGCCCGGGGCCGATTTCAAACTCGGCCACTGGCTGCCCGCGATAGATCACACGCGCGCTCTTCAGAAAGAAGGGATCGTAGCTCTTAGCGATACGGCCATCCGCATTCATGACATATCCGGAAAGCATCGGGTGGCGGAACAGCATATTGGCCTGCACTAGCTCGCCTATCTCCTGGAAACGAACTCGCAACACCTCACCCACTAACTTGCGTGTCGGCTCCTGTCCCGCACCGCAGCCCCCGACGCCCACCTCAATGGCGCTGGAAATGCCGAGCCACTTGCCATGCAAGGAGCACTCGGCGATCGCTTTCAACCGGGTGCTTTTCGCCATCTTAATTGCGACAGTTACTTGAGCCTGACGCACCGCAGGTGAAAAGGTTGCGACATACTTCAGCTTTACGACACTATTTTCGTCAAACAAAGCCAGTCGACGGATGTGATGTTTTTCGTCGCCCGCGAGCGGCACACTGACCGTGACCATCACCTCGTTGGCTGTCTCCACGACCCGCGGCGCTTTGATGCGCGGCGTATGCTGAGAATCCGAATTGCTCTGAACTTTCTCCAACAATGCCGCCAGACGCCGATTGGTGGCATCCAGGATATCGACATCCTGTGCCGGGGCTACCAGACCTCGGCTTAAGAGCAGAACTGACAAAATCCATATTCTCTTCATTATGATTAAAGACATATTTTGCTCCACTCAGCCTGCAATAAGCCAGCGGGATTTTTCGTTCCAGCGGGCCAACACATACCAACCTAGCAGCACGGCGATCGTGAGCGCCAATCCCAGCGGCCAACCTGTCATATCTGGCAGGAATACGGCGCTTCCCAGAAACTGGAGCAACTGTCGCTGCTCCAGAAAACCACGAAACGAAGAGCCGGCAATCGCAAAACCGGCGACCGCGCACCAGAGTTTGACGTGTCCCTCACCCGCCCGCCATATGGAGCCAGCGCCGCATCCGCCCGCCATCACCATTCCCACGCCGAAGATAACGCCGCCAAACAAACTTCCTTGCCAGAACGATGGGAAGACAAAGGCCTCTACTGAACGCAAGTCGGTGCTTTTCAGCACTGAAAACCCGAGGGCGCTCACCAGAAGGGATAACACTGCAGCTCGAGTCATTTCGCTATCGCCCGTCAGGAAAGGCTCTCGAAACGCACGCACCAAACAAAAACGCGAGCGCTGCAGCACAATCCCCAGAAGCAAGCCAAAAAGCAGTAGTCCGCCGCGTTGTTCAAAACCTTTCCTGGCGTACATCAATACGGTAAAGCCTACCAGCAGGAGGCAGACACCGCCCAGCCACGGCTGCAAGCTGGGACCGCCATCCAAGGCGCCCCAAACATTCCGCGTTGGCCCGGCCAGAAGCCGCGGCAGGCGCTCGGTTTCCCACAACAAATAGCGCAATCCTAGATATGCGCCCACCGTCAGTCCCACCATCATCATCGGACCGGAAAGCGAAAGAGCAGAAAGCGCGCTGTAGAATCCACCGATATTGCAGCCCATCGCCAACATGGCGCCGACACCCATGAATAGACCGCCGATCAACCCTTTTGCTAATTCTGCAGGCGGCGCAATCCGTATCGCAAACTGACGGCTCAGCAGGGAAGATGTCAACGCTCCAATAAGTAAACCAAAGTTCAACACCGAACCCGAATACAGCCACGGTGGAAGAATTTGGGACTGCGACTGCGCACCCAGCATCCGGAAAAACCAGTCGCCCCAATTTCGCAGGCCATCCGCGGCTGTCCAAGGCCTTTCGTACGCAAAAAGCAGAATATTCAAGGTCGCCAACAGGAATGCCGCAGACCACACCGACAGTGGGCGGCGAAAGATCGAATCAAATAGTTCTTTAACCACGCTCATGGGACTCGTCGTCGGATGTGACCGCTTTCCCCAAAGATAACAGTTTTGTTACTGCTATCTCTTCTCGTCAAGGCCCGGGGAACCGTCCGCAATTTGACACCCCCTTGCCCTTTCTCTGATGGCTTTTTTTCAGGCCGTCTCCGGTTATGTAATTTGCAGCGACTGTGTAGAGGCAATGGAATCCTATCACTTCCACGCGATCTGACAGCAACTATTCCTCAAGCGAAAGTTTGACTGCGACACCTGCAAACGATTCCCGCGACCCGGGCGCTGCCGCGCCGCTTCCTCAATCGGCCAGGTCGATGAAAACGTTCTTGACTTCGGTGTAGAGTTGCAGTGCGTGCATGCTGAGTTCACGGCCAAAGCCAGACTTCTTGTAGCCGCCGAAAGGCGCAAAGATGCCATGACGGCTCGCGCTTGAGTGCCCGTTGATGGAGACCATACCGGTGCGAAGACCTTTCGCCACGCGCAGCGCCTTTCCGATATCCCTGGTCCAGATTGAGGCGTTCAAGCCATAGTCATTGGCATTCGCCAGACGAATGACTTCCTCCTCCGTGGAATACGGAATCACCACGACCACCGGACCAAAAATCTCTTCCTGGGCAATTCGCATGCCGTTGGATACTTCGGTGAAGATCGTCGGCGCAAAAAAGTTTCCTTCCGGGAACGCTCGGGGCCGTTGGCCTCCACAGGCAAGCCTGGCCCCTTCTGAGCGACCGATATCGACATATCTTTTTACCCGCTCCCACTGAGAGGGAGTGATGAGCGGACCCATTTCGGTCGATTCGTCCAGAGGGTGGCCCATCCGATACTTTTCGGTCGCTCCGATGAACGCCTGCACAAACTCGTCGTGGGCCGGTCTGGCAACGAAGACCCGAGTGCGTGCAGAACAGGATTGGCCGGCGTTGCCAAAACCCGCTTTGACGGCGGCAGTCGCCGCCTTTTGCACGTCGGCGTCGGCAAAAATGATATTAGGGCTCTTGCCGCCCAATTCCAGCGAAATCCTTTTGATCATGTCAGCGGAAAGCTTGAGAATCTCAGCGCCGGTTGTGGTGGCGCCGGTAAAAGCAATCTTGTCAATCAGTGGGTGGGCCGCCATGTAGCCGCCGATTTCTGATCCCGGCCCCGGCAAAATGTTCACCACTCCCTCAGGCACACCAGCCTCGTTGCCGATTTCGCCCAGGAAAAGGGCGGTCAGTGGCGTGTAGCTGGCGGGTTTCACAATGACGGCGCACCCAGTGGCCAGCGCAGGCGCCACCTTCCAGGCAGCCGCCAGGAATGGGAAGTTCCAAGGCACAATCTGGCACACAACGCCGACCGGCTCGCGCAGTGTAAAATCGACAATTTTGTCGCCCATCGGAATACTTTCGCCGAAGAATTTTTCCATCGCGCCAGCATAATAGTCGAAGACCATGGCGGCTGACAGAACCTCGCCGCGGGCATTCGTGATCGGCTTTCCTCCGTTGAGCGCTTCAACCCTGGCGATTTCCTCGGACCGGCGGCGAATGCCATCAGCGATCTTCTGGATCATCCGACCTCGCTCATAAGGACTCATCTTGGGCCAGGGACCCTCATCGAAAGCCTTGCGCGCGGCGATGGCCGCCCGATCCACGTCGGTCTTGCTCGCCATGGCGACTGCGGCGAGCGGCTGGTTCGTCGATGGATCATAGACGGTCGCAGTTTTGCCGTCACTCGCCTCCGCATACTTGCCGGCAAGAAATAACTGCGTTGGTAAAACCATAGTTTGTAAATCGCTCATGACATGGCCTCGCTAGAAAATCAATGGTTTAGCTGGCTTTTGTACTGGACCCCGTGCCTCATCACCAAATGGATCCTTTGGGCGTCTCCAAGAACACGGATGTCGTTGAGTGGGTCCCCGTCGACGATCACGAGATCCGCGACTTTGCCGGGTTCCAGAGTGCCGAGTTGCGGGCGTTCCACGCACTCGGCGGCTGTCTTGGTCGATGCCACAATCGCCTGCATCGGAGACATGCCAAGATACCTGGTCATGAATTCGAGCTCCACGAGATTTTCTCCTGTCAGGAGGCGATGGGACTGATCGGTTCCCATTGCAATTTTGAGTCCCTTTTGAACCCCATATTTCCAAAGGTCCACCTGCTCGAGTTGTCTGCGGTAAATTTCCTCATCCTTCCGGTCTTCTTCGCTCAGTTGCGCTTCATCCCATGCCTTATCCTTCCGGCGGCGCTCACGCGACAGCGGAATGAGCGCAAGCGTGGGTACCCACCACGTGCCCTGCTGAATCATCATCTCCAGGCACTCTTCATCCATGAACCAACCGTGCTCAATCGAATACACCCCCGCTCGCAAAGCATTCTTGATACCCGCCAAACCTTCCGCATGCACTGCAACCCGCTTCCCGCGCGCCGCTGCTTCATAAACAGCAGCCCTCATCTCTTCCACGGTGAACTGTGGCTGGTCGTAATCATCGGTCACGGAAGTAATTCCACCCGTGCCACATACTTTGAGAAAGTCTGCGCCTGCCATCAGCAATTCCCTAGCCAGCTTGCGAACCGCGTCCACACCGTCGACCACGTTGTGAGGCAACCAGCTGCGCCTCGGTACGCGGAAGCCAGCCGGCACCCAGCAGTCGCCGTGACCGCCCGTCTGCGAGATCATTGCAATGGAAACCAACAGGCGCGGCCCGACAATGACATCCTCCTCGACCGCTCGGCGAAAGCCGGTGTCCGCACCGCCCATATCGCGCATGGTGGTTACCCCGCAGTAAAGCGTCTCGCGCAGGATCGATGCGGAACGAAAGAGGTTGTAGGTAGGCGGATTCAAAAGGTGCTGACGAATGTCGCGCGCCCGATACGTGCAATGAACATGACAATCGATAAAACCGGGAAGAATCGTGCGTCCTGCGGCATCCAACACTTCTGCACCCCGGGGAATCGTAACCGAAGCCTGCCGTCCAACTTCGACAATTGACCCGTGGTCGATCATCACCGCGCCTTGGACGATCGGATCTCTGCCCGTTCCATCAATTACCTTGCCACCGACAATCGCCTGCGCCATTCCTCCGCCGATTTCTTCCCGCGCCCTCAGGTCCGAGCCGCCTGCCGGATGAAGCATCCTGGATATCCATGTCCGCAAAGATTGCCGGTGGGGCGAGCCTTAATGATCACCGTATCATTGTCACAGTCAACCAGAATCTCAATCGCGTCGACATACTGGCCGTCGTCCTCGCCTTTGACCCACACCCGACCTAAACTGCGGCGGAAAAGGGTGACACGGCCCGTTTCGAGCGTTCGGCGCCAGGCCTCCGCATTCATGAACGCCACCATCAACACATCGCCAGAATCGGCATGTTGAATAACGGCTGGAACAAGGCCGTCCAGTTTGCTGAAATCCAGCTCTTTGTCAAAATGGAACTTCGATCCCATGGAAGCTCTCCATATTTTTCCCTTTCCCTTTAGGGGGTGCTGGTGGGTTGTAACACAGGGATCGGCCGCGGAGTAGAGACGCGACATGTCGGGTCTCTACCCCTCAGGACCGTACCAAACCTTCTGTTACAAGCAACTAGCATCCTTGCGAAATTGCGGCGCAAGCGCTTCAAGTGAATTGCACCCATTCTTGTTGGTCAACGAAGGACATGGCTTCCCGAGCCAAGCTGCGGGCCACATCAGCCGGCTTTGAATCTGCGTAGATCGCCCGCCCGATGATCGCGTACGCCGACATTCCTCGAGCCGCAGTGAACGCGTTTGTGATGTCGCCACCGAGCGGACCGATCCCAGGCATAAAAAGGCGGGCGCCCCGCCCGGCAAACCGTCGAACATGGCGCCGAATGGCTCTGGCATCCGTTGCGGGAATAATAAAGTCGCGTGCTCCCAAATCGAAGGCGCGCTCGGCGATCCGCGTCAGAGCGGTACCCATGACATAGCCCCCCTTCCGGGCAAGATAGTCCTTCAGTGGCAAGGCACCGCCCACGACCGGCACGAGTCCCGCCTTAAGCGTCTCTGAAACAAACGCGTCTACCGCACTGGGTCCAGCCAAGGGAAACAAGATGAGCGCATCCACGCCCGAGTCGCGACAGACCTTGACATATTCCGCTGCCATGCTGGGAACGTCCAGGCCCGCCTTTTGATGATCATACAACAGAAGCTTCGCCGTCATTTCGCGCATGGCTCGAACCGCCGCCGCAAGTCCGTACCGAAGCGCCAACAAGGATCCTAATTTGTAGCCCACCAAGCCTTCGATCGAATCAACCTCTTCCAGGAGGCGTCGAACCGCGTCCAAGTTGTCAAGGTCACAGGCGCAGATGATCCCGTGCGAAGGAATTTTCAGCATCACTCGTCCTCCCAAGGCTCATGAAGAGCACGCAGAAGGGCCTCGTGAATATGCCCGTTGGAAGCAACCACGCTGCCTGCATGAGGGGAAACATCTCCTCCATAAAAATCTGTAATTTTCCCTCCCGCTTCTCGCACCAGCGCAAGGCCCGCCGACACGTCCCACGGCTGGATCTCCGGATGGGTCATCGCGTCGAAACGACCTGCAGCCACATACGCCATATCCAGAGCTGCAGCGCCTGCCCGGCGCTGACTGAGGCTCCTGCCGATCAGGCGAGTGTGAAAATGCAGAAGCCGGCGGGCGCGACGCCAATCGGAAGGCAGGCTGGTCGTCACCACCGCATCCGCCAGATCGGCGGTTTCCGAAACGTGGATCGGCCGATCTCCCAAGAAAGCGCCACAACCTTTGGCAGCCCACAGCAGTTCATGCGCGATGGGAGCATAGGTTACGCCCAGCAAAACGTCATCCCCGTCAATCAGCGAAAGGGACACGTCAAAGTGCGGGACACCGTGCGCATAATTCTGAGTGCCGTCGAGGGGATCGACGATCCAGCAATAGGTCCCTCCGGGAGCCCCCACTTCTCCGCTTTCCTCGGCCAAAATCCGATGATCGGGAAAGCGGCGCCTCAGGATCTCAAGTATGATCCGTTCCGCCGCCACGTCATGCTCTGTCAGCAAATCCTGACCGCGCTTTTGAGTGACATCCTGCATGGCGCCGAAATGATCGCGGAGTAGGGCGCCCGCGGCAAGCGCCGCCTCACGAGCCGTTGCAATGTAGATCTCATCCACCACCTAATGCGCTCGGCCCAGCGCCATCTGACGGACCGCTGAAGGCTTCATTTCGCCGACGTCCAGACTGACATCGATGACCTGGACATTGTTCGTCAGGTCGCCGGCGGAAATCACATCCACTCCTGTCTTGGCAATCTCGACGACGGTATGCTCGCGCACTCCACCGGAGGCTTCCACCAGCGCGCGGCCGTTGATATAAGCGACCGCCTCGCGCATTTCCTCCATTGTCATGTTGTCGAGCATGATGATATCGACGCCCGCATCCAGCGCTTCTTTCACTTGACCCATCGACTCGCACTCCAGCTCAATCTTGAAAGTGTGCTGCGCTCGACTTCTGAGGATTTCAACTGCGCGGGTGATGCCGCCTGCGGCCTTAATGTGATTGTCTTTGACCAGAATGCAGTTGTGCAGCCCAAACAGGTGGTTATGACCTCCGCCCATCCGCACGGCGTATTTCTGCAGAACACGGCAGCCAGGGACGCCTTTGCGCGTATCCGTAATACGAGCTTTATAAGGCTGAAGCAAGTTGACATAACGCCGCGTCTTTGTGGCAATGCCCGACATGTATTGGAGATAGTCAAGCGCGACCCGCTCGCTGGCAAACAACACCCAACACGGCGCCGCCACTCGCATGAGAACCGTTCCTTTGTCAACTTCATCACCGTCCTGAACTTCATGGACAATCTGGCAATCAGGCTCCAGCGTCCGAAAGACCTGTTCTGCCACAGGCAGGCCGGCAACTACGGCCGATTCCTTTACATAAATTTGACATTTCGCCGTGTCCTTGGGTCCGACAAGGAAACCACCCGTAGTATCCCCGGGGCCAATCTCCTCTCGCAGCGCCGCCTCAACGATGGGTCTTATAATAAAGGGGTTTAGTTGCATCGAGATTCCTCCTTCCGTTTTTACTCGTGGTCGTGTCCGTGAAAGGCCGCCTCCTTTACAACCTCCTTAGCCTGGACATCGTTGCCCTTGCGCTCGCCTGTCACCTTGACGTTATCCCCAACTTTCAAACTCCCCAGTTTTATTTTCTTATCTCCCTCTTTGAAAACGGTTGCAACGGTAGTCAGGATGTTCGCTTCGCCTCTCGAAGTTTTCAGCATAAAAGATTTTTTCGCCGTATCGATCTTGGTGATTTCACCCGTACGTTGGGCTTGTTGGGCATAAGCTTGGGCGAGGAAGGCCCCTATAAAAAGGACGATCAAGCAAACAACGTGAATTGAACTCTTCTTCCTCATAAGCAGGTGTGTCCTTTCGTAATGTTTCTCAGAATATACCGCATCGACAGTCCTCCTTCCGCACTGACCCAATCCCCGATGACTCAATTGGCCAATGCAGCCTTTCCAAAGTACTCCGGCGATTTAAAGAGCGCTTTATCAATCGGGCCGAAGTCAGAACTTGTATAGACAACTTTCCCTCCCAGGGCCGTCAGCAGTACTTTGACTTGTGCAATTTCTTTTTCCGGGATGGTAAAGTAGTCCCGATCCAGCACCACGAAATCGGCCCACTTTCCCACTTCTAAAGAACCTAATTCGTTTTCTCGAAGCATGTAATAAGCCGACCATCGGGTAACCATTTTAAGCGCGTTGATTCGGTCGATTTTTTGCTCCGGGGCTAAAACCCTGCACTTCTCAACACCGATCTCTCCTTCCCCCGGGAGCCGCGGCGTAAAACACGCCTCTCGAGTAACGAGCAGTTTCATCGCTTCGAACGGTTTGCCAAAGGCTTCGGCAATTACAGTGCGGAGGCCCGCATCAAGGAAACTTTTCACCGGACTGTACCAACCCAGGTACTGCTCGCCGTAGTTTCTCAACACGTTGGCAGGTTTGGTCGGATCAAGATTGTGAATCAAATAGTCGGGAGTATCGGCCATGATGATGCCGTATTCTTTCAACTTTGGGAGCTGGTCGGGCCGCACCATTTGAAGATGCTCCATGGTAAGCCGTTTTTCACGGATCTGCTCCACGCTCATCCCCGTTTCGCGCCGGATCTCATCGATGATCCCTAGCAAAATGTCGACCGTTTTGTCTCCGCTGGCATGATACTCGACGCCTCTACCGTACTGAATCTGGTCCTTGACCGCAGCTCGCTTGACCGGATGCTCGAGAAAACAGGGATTGATTCCCGCCTTTTCCAGCCTTCCCTTGAACTCGGCATTGATAATTGGCATGGTGGTGCACAGCGCGGTAGACGGCGAGTCGGTGACTTCCTCTCCTACTCCGATACTCCAGAGATATTTGGTTCCCACTCCAGCCATGTTCGGAAATCGCTTATAAAATCCTTCCGGGTTGTAATAGGAACCGTCGCTGAAGAGCCAACCAAAGCGCATGGGCATTTCACCCTTGCGATCCAACATGAAAAGCGAGTTCAGCGGCGTTCTCAACACTCGAGTTCCGAGCGTCGTTATTCCGCCTGGCAGCGCGCTGGTCATGAGCAACTGTTTGAGCGACTTGGCGTAGGTTTCCTCTCGCCCCGCCAAAAGAATGTCTTTAACGATGACGGCGCTGACGTTGACGCCGTCTGCCTTAAGATCCTGATCCGAGAAGAGCTTGAAGGCCGGAAAATGCTTCTCTGTAATCTCCCTGGCCCTTGTATTGAGCAGAATTTGGCTGGGGGCTCCACTGCCCGTCTCCTGTAGCATCACAGGATTGTCGGGAGCAAAGCGATCCAGCTCAGCACGAGTAATTTCTTCATACAGAATCAATTGCCTGGCTGCGTCTCCCGTCGGCGTGACAATGATCCACTCGCCGGGTTTCACCTCTTTCACTCTTTTCGTAATCGTCTCCTCGATCCCTCTCTTGACCACACCTTTGTCGGCGCTGGGGGGCACATTGATCCCTTTCACTTCAGGAAAGTCTTGAGGCATAAAACCGGTCACGTGCCAATGCACGTCAATCAGTCCCGGGAGCACGGTTTTGCCGCGTAAGTCCAGTTTCTTCGCTCCCGGCGCCGCCAGCTTCAAGATGTCCTCATTCTTCCCCACCGCCACGATCACGTCATCTCTTATCGCGATGGCCTCCACCATAGAGTCATTGTTGTCCACCGTGGCGATCTTCCCATTGAAAACGATCAAGTCTGCCTGCTGAGCCCACGCTAGACTCCAGGCAGAAACCGCAAGGGTAACGGCAAACACAAATACTGTCGCTGCACTACTTTTTGTCGCTCGCATTGTCAAAACCTCCTCGTCTACTATCTTCCTGAGGGAGTACCGGTCCAATTTTTGGCTGCCGTTTCGACGTCAGCCAACATCTGGTCCAGTGACCCTCTGGAAACAAACCTCCCTCCAACAACCACGGCAGCAATTTTGGCAGTGTTACCGATGTCTTGAAGCGGATTGGCGTCAAGCAGCACTAAATCGGCAATCTTGCCCCGTTCCACCGTGCCCAGACTCGCCAAGCCAAGAAATCGGGCAGGATTGCTCGTCGCAGCCTGCAGTACTTCCATCGGGGTAAGACCCGCTTTGGCCAGCAAGACCAATTCTTGCTGCAGACTAAAGCCAGGAATATTGTACGCTTTCAGCGTGTCGGTGCCGGTCATGAATTGCACTCCCGCCCGGCGCATCTTACCTACGATCTCCAGATATTTGTCCAGGCGCCTCTGGTACTCAGCAAGCTCTTCAGCGGAGCGGAAGTTTCGCGGATTCCATTGACTCTTATAGCCTCCCGGGATGTACTTCAGGGCGTCCATGATACTCCGGTCATCCGTGTACGCCCCAATCCGAATCCAGGTGTTGACCAGAGTGGGAACCTGCCATGTGCCATTTTTCGCAAAACTGGCAAACAGAGCCGACGCCTTTTCTTCGCTGTAGCTGTCCAAGACAGCCTTGCCGTCCGGTTGCTCTTTTTCCTCCACCAACGCCTTTCTGAGTTTCGCTTCGTCAGCCGAGCAGGCAAGTAAAACGCCGCTCAGATGCTCAATACTCTTTTGGCCATCAAGCGAGGCTTCAGCCGCGCTGACAGCAAAAGGCACATGCCCGACAAACGGCAGGCGGAGCTTCTTGGCCTCATCCACGATGGCAGCGTATTCGTCGCGGGATAGCAAATCATACACCTTTACAAAATCCGCGCCCTTCTCCTTCAATGCATCAGTTGCCTTTCGCGCTTCAACGGGCGTGTTTACAACGGTGGAATAAGTCCAGCGCGAGTTCGGCCCGTCTACCAAGGGGCCCGCCGATACAAGTCGAGGACCTATTAGTTTTCCTGCGGCAATGTCGCTCCGCCAGCGCTTGATTTGTTCGAATTGTTGCCATGGACTACCCGTGTCGCGCACCCCGGTAACGCCATTGGCAATGAAGAGAGGCAAAAAACTTATTCCCGCATAGCGCGTGTGCACGTGCATGTCCCACAAACCTGGAATTAAGAACTTGCCGGTGGCATCCACGACCTGAGCATCTTTAGGTATGGGAACCTTTCCATCCACGTCAAGCGCAGTAATACGATCCTTGGTAATCAGGACCGTCATGCCCGGTTTGGCCGGGGAACCGGTGGCATCGATTACCGTCACGTGAGTAAAGACGAGAGGCTTTCCAGCAGAACTCAGTGCAGCCTGGCCCAAAAGCGAGCCCGGCAACACAAGCAGGAACCATAAGGCATAAACTTTTTTCATAAAACTGCTCCCTTGAAGCGACGATCTCCCAAACAAACCACAACGCCCAAACCTTGTCAAGAACAACTGCGCCCCAATCAGGGAGAATTGCCTCCAACCGGCGTCTATGTGACGATTTCTTTTTTGTTTGACATTGCGGCAACAGTGGTATGACGCCGGAAGGCATTCCGCTCCCAATCTGGAATTGGGGAACTATGAATTGCAAGCGGAATTGACCAGTTCTCAGACGGCGGTAAGAAGCGATAAGAAGTGGTACCAAGCTTTCGGTAGGACAAGAGGTGGTGCTGGATTTTGTGCTGAGGGCTTTGCCTCTCCTGGGCAACCGGCAGCGGGGTAAGAGACAGCAAGAACCATCATGGCAGAAACATTTTTTTCACGATCCTCCAGTACGTCGGCATTTACTTACCCTTGTCTGCAGCCGCTTCGATATTGGCCAGCATCTCTTGCAGCGACGCCTTAGAAATGAATTTACCGCCCACAACAACGGCGGCAATCCTCTGAGTGTTGCGGATCTGCTCGAGCGGATTTGCTTCCAACAATACCAAGTCTGCAATTTTACCCTTCTCCACCGTGCCCAGCGAATCCGACAAGCCGAGATACTTGGCCGGATTGCGAGTCGCGGCCTGCAACGCCTCCAGGGGGGTCAAGCCGGCTTGTACCAACAGAACCAACTCGTCATGCAAACTAAATCCCGGAATGAGATAGGCCTTTGCCCCTGTGTCGGTTCCCGTCATAAATTGCACGCCCATGCGGTGCATCCCACCTACGATCTGGAGATATTTTTCAAACCGTCTCTTCGTGTTCTCCAACTCCTCTCTAGTTCGAAAAAAGCTTTTTGGATCCCACTCATCTCGAGATGGGTTCACCCGGACGCCTCCGTACTGGGCTTCTCTCGGAACCGGCCACGTCATGCCTCGAGGAATGTACTTGATCCGCGCATTGAAGTCCGCATCATCCATGGCATAAGCTTTTAGATTCTTCCAGGTGATGACCAAGGTAGGCGTATGCCAGGTGCCGTTCTTTACGAAGCGGGCAAACAGCGCCGCCGCTTTCTCTTCACTGTACGTATCCAAAAGGTCGGTGTCGTCCGGGCTCCAACTCCCCTCCGCCAATTGTTTCTGGAACCTGGCCTCATCGGTGGAGCAGGCCAGCAAAACACCTTTAAGATGCTCGATGTGTTGTCCGATATCGGAAGCTTCAGCCGCGCTGACGGAGTAAGGGACGTGTCCGGTGTACGGCAGGCCTTGCTTTTTCGCCTCGTCGATGACCGCATAGTACGAATCCCGGGACAGCCAGTCGTACACCTTCACAAAGTCGGCGCCCCGCCTCTTGAGAGCATCCACTACTTCTCGCCCCCCGGCAGGGCTGGTCACAACAAAGGAAGCATGTTGCGGTTTTGGTCCGTCCACGAGGGGCCCCGAGGTGAAGATGCGCGGACCTAAGAGCTTCCCCGACGCGATCTCCTGACGCCATTGTTTAATCTGTTCAAAGTGATCTAGAGGGGCGTGAACATCGCGTACACCGGTGACTCCGTTGGCGATGAACAAGGGCAAGAACGCTACCTTCTGATACCATGTATGGACATGCATATCCCACAGACCCGGGATCAAAAATTTGCCACCCGCATCTACCACCTGCGCATCTTTAGGTATGGAGATTTTTTCAGTCCGGCTGATCTCGGTAATGCGATCGCCAGTGACGATCACGGTCATGTCGGATTGCGCCGGGGCGCCAGTGGCGTCAATGACCGTGACGTGGGTAAAGACAAGAGGATTGGTTTGTGGATTCTGTTTGTCCTGACCAACCAGCCACCCAGGCAGCAATACCAGTGACAACAATAACGCGTGCGTTTTCTTCATGATGATCTCCTTCATTCCAAGGGTACCCATGTTTATGAACCGAGACACGGGAGGATCGGATCAAAAAAGAAATTTCAGACCTAACTGAATTTGCCGAGCCGTCGTGGTCGTATTTGTTATGCGGCCAAAAGTCCTGCTTGGAATCCCCGACGCGTCCTGGAAGACGGCTGTACTGGGCGTACCGAAATTGGCGCGATTGAAAATGTTGAAGAACTCGGAACGAAACTGCAACCTGCGTTGCTCGTCAAAGGCGATGTTTTTCACCAATGAAAAGTCCAAGTTGGCCACCCCGGGAATGATGCCGGTGTTACGCCCCAGGTTGCCAAAGAACCCAGCTTCCTGAAGTTCAAACTGGCTGCCATCCCAGTAGTTATCCGGGTTCCGATCTCTGAATGGGTTGTTGTTGCCACCGGGTCGTAGACTGGCTCGTTCTGCCGAGTTCGTCGGAGTCAGGTTGCTAGCCCGCGACCGATCGATGCTGATCCCAAGGAGAACAGGATTTCCATCAGCCAAAGTCACGATACCGTTGAGCTGCCAGCCGCCCACCAGCTTGTCCCAGGCGCCGGCGGCCCCGATCGGAAGGTCATAGGAAAAGTTAAAAGTCGCCGTGTTCGTTACGTGGAAGCCCGCAAGCGCGTAATCTCTGCTGCGATCATGCGGATCCATCGTACCGACGCTCGTCCCGGGAACCTCGCCTCCGCCTGTCTGTCCGGAGGTCTCGTCCATCGTCTTTGAGAAAGTGTAGGAAACTTGAAACTGAAAGCCATGACTGAAACGCTTGTTGGCGGATATCTGAAGTCCATTGTAAGCGGCTTTTGTATCGAAAACCTTGCGGGCGATTACGCCAAAGGTGGGATTAAACCGCGGAGACCCGAGCGGAAAAAACTTGCGTCCGTCGGGCAACACTTCAAACCGCCGGATGTTCACATTTTGCTCTCTTCCCGCGTGCACTGTTTTTGAGCCGGCGTACCCCAGCGTCAGCACAAGATCGGGAAGAATCTCACGCTGAACGTTCAAATTATATTTGAGCGTGTAAGGCAGACTGGGGCTGATGTCGATGGCGTCGATGAAAAAGGGCGGGATCGCGACGCCGGCGAGGGCTTCCGGACCGCTGGGAAATCCCGGAGGATTGTCCAGCAGCGGTCTTTGGAAGAAGGGAGGAAGGTTGGTGGCCGAAAAGATCCAATCGACCGGTAGCAAAACGTTGTAAAAAATCCCAAAGCCTCCCCGCAGCGCCGTTTTTCCATTGCCGAAAACATCCCACGCAAATCCCAGGCGAGGCGCCAAGCATTTCAAACAGGGGTTCTCGTAGAAACGATTCAGGATGGAGACCGCCTTGTCGGTCAACGGGTTGACCAGGTTGGCGACCTTTCCATTTACCTCGGTCGGCTCGGTGGTAAACTCATAGCGCAATCCCAGATTCAGGGTGAAGGTAGGCGTCACCTTTACATCATCTTGAATGTATGTCCCAAAGTACACCATGCGCCATCCCCGCACAGTATCCGAACCAGGGACCATGATGTCTAAACTGAACGGCGTGCCCCTGAGAAAACTTTCCACGCTGGTGAAACGCCACTCCCCCCTCTGTGAGAAGGCCGAGACGGTGTTGTAATGAATCCTTTTGATTTGGCCGCCGAAGCGCAACGAGTGTCGCCCCTTGTTATAAGAGACGTTGTCGATATATTCATACAGGTTCTGGGTCAAGACCCGGTCTGAGAGGCGACTGTACCCATGCGAGGAGAGCCCGGATACGACCAATCCGCCCAACGGTTGACCGGGGACGAAACTGAGCGCAGGATCCAACGTAATAGTCTGCTTGGACACGGTTCCGTAAATGTTGCGATTGAAGGAAAAGCGAAACTCGTTGAGCAGAGCGGCTGAAATCACCTTCCTTTCCTCAATGGTCGTAAACTGCCGGCGGGTTTGGCCGATATCCTGAAAGCCGGGAAATGGTCGCTCGACGATAATCGAGGAATCGTCAAAACTATAGCGAACAAACATGGAATCCGACGCGGAAAAGCTATGATCGACTTTGATCAGGAAATAGTCCTCGTCGGTCGGCTGCGTGATCCCGCGAATAAACTCGGCCCGGCCGTCTCCGAAATCCCTTCCATTGGGGAGCGGGTACAGGTCGAGATAAGGTCGCACCCGAGGATTGATCGGGATCGTTCGGCCCCCCGGAAAGTTCCCTTTACGCCCCTCAGCCGTCAGGACATTTTCTATTCTCGTTAAACCCAGGCGATCGCGCAGGCCTTCGTAGCTGCCAAAGAAAAAGGTGTGATCCTTGCGAATGGGCCCACCAAGCGTAAACCCAAACTGGTTTCGTTTGAATTCAGGTTTAGCTCGGTCAAAAAAATTGCGCGCGTCCAGGTTGTCGTTGCGGAGAAATTCAAAGGCCGATCCATGCAATTCGTTGGTTCCAGACTTGGTCACCGCGTTGATAACTCCGCCCGCCACCTTTCCGTATTCAGCGCTGTAAATGCTGGTCAATACGGTAAATTCCCGCACCGTTTCCACCCCCAGCGTGGTCCCGGACACACCCGCCGGAGTTCTTCCCATGACGTCTTGCACGTCGGATCCATCTAGGAGAAAGTTGTTCTGGTTGGGGCGGGCGCCCGATATGGAAACCCGCGGCCCAGCGCCAAAGATGGCATTGATCGTCTGTCCCATGGACGGCGGCGAGTAGACGCCTGCCTGAAGGGTCGCCAATTGACTGAAGTCCCGTCCGTTTAATGGCAGGTCGCGAATCTTCTTGTCGTCCACCAGCCCGGTGAGCGTCGAACTGGTCGTCTGTACCAGCGGCGCTTCCTCGCTGACGACCACTCTTTCGCTGATCTGCCCCACCTTCATCACAAAATCCAGCACCGCCTCCTGTCCCACGGACAGCTTGATTCCGCTGCGCACTGCGGTCTGGAATCCAGCCAGTTCCGCCTGTACCTCGTAGTTTCCTAGTTCCAAATTGGGTCCGTGATACCGGCCCGCGTCATCGCTGATCACCGCCCTTGTTCTTCCGGTGTCTAGATGCTTTATCGTCACCGACACACCCGGCAGTACGGCGCCCGTGTCGTCTTTGACCGTTCCGGAAATGGTTGCTGTGGTAGTCTGCGCCACGACCCTCTGGTAGCAGGAAACTGCGTAGAAAAACAAAATGGAAAAGTAAAAGGATCGTCGGAACATCGCATTCCCTCCCCTCGTTGAAAGCGATCAGCGTCGCGATGCGCGCCGGAAAGGATTCCCAGCTCACTTGCCCTTGCGCCTACCGCGTCTGCAGGAATGCCAGTGTAGTGGAATATCCGGCTATCGCAGTCGCCAGCGGACCCTCTCGCCAACCGTAAATTTCAACGCTCTTAAAGGACGTATACTCGAAGAGGGTACCGATGTCAATGAAAATAAAAAGCTGTTTTTATTTGACATTGCGGCAACCGTTGTATTAACTCTCCACCCTCAGTTTTTTGCGGTTGCTTTCAAATCGACAAAAAGCCGACTGAACAACCGTGGGACAATCGATAAGAAATTTAGGTCATTTTTTGCAAATAAGCGGGTAGCGTTGGAATCATAAACATCCGACCAATAGCACAGCAGTGAAATCTGCTCCCTTCGGTCGTTTTTAGGTCGCGAGGTATTCATGCTTAAGAAATTTTTTAGTGCGGGCACGATGATCTTTCTTTGTTTCGTTTTTTGCGCCCCTATTGCCTTAGCGCAGACAACCGCAACCATCATTGGCACGGTCAAGGATGACACCGGCGCTATCCTGCCTGGGGTTTCCATTGTGGTGAAACACCTGGACACGGGGAGAACCCGGGATCTCGTCACCGATGATGCCGGGAGGTATTCAGCCTCCAATCTGGACTTGGGGAACTATGAACTGCAGGCTGAATTGGCCGGTTTTCAGACGGCGGTGAGAAGTGGCGTCAAACTTTCAGTAGGGCAAGAAGTGGTGCTGGATTTTGTAATGAAGGTAGGCCAGATCAGTGAGAAAGTAGTGGTCAGCGGCGAGGCTCCATTGGTTCAGACCACCAGCTCAACCATCACGGCGCTCGTTGATGACAAGAAAATTCGTGATTTGCCGTTGAACGGGCGGGACTTTAGTCAATTGGCCACACTTCAGGCCGGTGTGTATGCTCCTCCCACGATGGGCCAAACCCTTACAGCGATCTTCGGGGCCGGACCGCGCATTTCCATTTCAGGCGCTCGTGCCAACCAGAACAACTTCCTGTTAGACGGATCGGATGTGCAGGACGCCACCGGGAGGACTCCAGCCGGCGTGTCCGGGACCACCCTTGGAGTGGAGACGGTCAGGGAATTCAGCGTCTTGACCAGCATCTACAGCGCCGAATATGGGAAGGTATCCGGAGGCGTTATCAACGCGGTGACCAAGTCGGGAAGCAATGAATTGCATGGAACAGTGTTTGAATTTCTGCGCAACGACAACCTGGATGCACGCAATTTCTTTGATCGGACCAAACCGGAATTTAAGAGAAATCAATTTGGATTTACGGCAGGTGGTCCCATCCGCAAGGACCGGACCTTTTTCTTTGGCAGCTACGAAGGACTTCGAGATCGCCTCGGTTTGACGCAGCGCAACACAGTCCCGACCGTGGAAGCTCGTCAAGGGATCCTTCCGAGTGGAACCATCGTAGTCAGCCCCGCCGTCAAGCCTTACCTGGCCTTGTATCCGCTGCCGACGCCGGGCGGAAGGAATCTGGGAGGTGGATTCGCTGAGTATATTCGCTCTGTGGGCCAGCCGACCGACGAAAATTATTTTTTGGTTAAAGTCGATCAGACGCTCTCAAGTTCTGATTCCATTTTTGTCCGCTATAGCCGTGACAATTCCTCAATCGATGCTCCGCAACCCTTCCCGGGCTTTGAGAATTTAGGGAAAACCAGAAGAAATTTCACGACGATTACAGAAAAGAAGATTATTTCACCGAACCTTCTCAATGAGTTCAGTTTCTCCTTCAATCGCAATATCTATGGCGTGGGAAACCTTCAGACTATTACGCTGGATCCATCGCTGAGCTTCGTTCCCGGGAAACCCTTTGGCATGCTTGGCGTGTCTGGGTTGTCCACTTATGGTTACAATGGCCGGCAGGATCGGTTTCTAACCCAGAATCTATTTGAAGGAATAGACAATTTCTCTTACACCAGAGGCCGGCAATCCTTTCGCTTTGGAGTTCAGTTCAAGAGAATTCAATTCAACACTACCTCGGCTTTTATGGCCAATGGGAATTGGGAGTTCGCAAGTTTGCAGAGTTTTCTTACGGCGCAGCCAAGGACTTTGGATATTTCGCTCCCGGATTCGGATACGCATCGCGGATTTCGGCAGATTTACTTTGGGGCCTACATCCAAGATGACGTAAAACTGACGCCTACCTTTACGCTCAATTTAGGACTTCGCTACGAGTTTGCCACCGAACCGACAGAAGTCAACGGTAAGGTAGCCAACCTGGTCCACCCTTTGACCGACACCCAAGCATCGGTAATAGAGACGCTGTATCAGAATCCCTGCCTAAAGTGCGCGGCGCCGCGCGTCGGGTTTGCCTGGGATATTTTCGGTAATGGGAAAACGTCGCTGCGTGGAGGCTTCGGCATTTTCTACAATGTCTTACTTCCCGCCGACTGGATCTTTTCCGCCACCAACCTGCCGCCGTTTTTCAAGCGGCCGCTGCTATTCTCCCCTCCTGGGTTTCCGAGCGTACCCGCGGCGCTGGCCAGTGTGGCGATACCTCCGTATGGACCAGATTTTATCGATATCAAGCCGGCGCAACCGTATTTGATTAAATACAACTTGAACATCCAGCGGGAAATTTTTCGCGATTTGGTTGTCACCATCGGTTACACAGGATCAAAGGCAGTGCACGCGGGACGAATCCAGAACCTGAACGTCTTTCAGTTTCAAGTTCTTCCCAACGGTGAGAAGTTTTTCCCGGCCGTCTCACCGCGGATTAACCCGGCTTTCTCCACCTACGCATACAAAGTCTTCGATACAAAAGCCCTTTACAATGCGCTCCAAGTATCCGCCAACAAGCGCTTCAGCCACGGATTTCAGTTGCAGGTCTCTTATTCATTCTCCAAGACCATGGACGAGGCCTCGGGACATACAGGAGGAGGCGATGTAACCGGGGCGAGTATTATGTCGATGGATCCGTATGACCGGAGTCGGGATTATGGCCCGTCGGGCTTCGACGTTAGAAACACCGCCAGCATCAACTTTGGTTATGATTTACCTCTCAAATTTACCGGCGTGTTGGACAGGCTTGCAGGAGGTTGGCAAGTTAATGGGATTCTCACCTTAGCTAATGGAAGCGCCGTAAATTTTACTACCAGTGTTGAGCGCTCTCGGTCCGGAAGCACCAATCCCATCGCTGGCGCCTGGGAGCGGCCCAATCTCAAACCCGGTGGAGACAACAATCCAGTCACCGGCAACCCGAACAGGTGGTGGGACGGGAATCAGTTTCAGCTTCAGGATGCAGGGTTCTTTGGCAACCTGGGGCGCAATACCGGTATTACCCCGGGGGTGAAGAACTTTGACTTTTCCATCATCAAGAATATAGCCATTACCGAACAGCGGTCAGTGCAGTTCCGCACTGAGTTTTTCAACATTTTCAACCATGCCAACTTTGGTTTGCCGAATCTAACGGTCTTTAACAACACCACAGGCAACCCCAGTACCACATTCGGTCTGGTAAGCTCGACCAGCCTCACCGCTCGGCAGGTTCAATTTGCGTTAAAGTTTCTTTTCTAGCCTTGAGCGCCTTCCCCAATTTGTGCGAAGGCGCCGACGGACTGCGGGTCATCTCGGTCATTAATTATTGCACGTTGGCCAGGACACCTCAAAGGAGTCCGAGGACTGACAAGATTATCAGGTAAACAAACCACAAACGCCACTCCTGATCACAAACACTGTTGTGACTTGCTTTTATACTTGACTGTCCTCATGGTGATTGTCTTGGTCCCGTCTGATTGCCCGCAGATTTTGGTCGCATGACAATCACAGAATCCCACTTCAATAGGTCATTCGTATGACCGGATTCGGGATATTGGATCTTATAGATCCAAATCCCCGAATCTAGAGGCTGTAAATAGCTGTAAATAATTGATTTTATTTCTGGCACACTCTGGTACTGTGATTGCTTAGATGCTGGCAACAAGTCGAAGTTCTTGGCTTTGGAGGCTATGATGCTGAAGAAATTTTTTAGTTCCGCTACTATTATTCTTGCTTATCTGGTTTTTTGCTCCCATGTTTCCTTAGCGCAGACGACTGCAACCATCACGGGTACCGTAAAGGACGACACAGGCGCGGTCTTGCCTGGGGTTTCCGTTGTGCTGAAGCACGTGGACACGGGAAGGACCAGGACCGTGGTCACCGATGACGCCGGAAGGTATTCCGCTCCCAATCTGGAATTGGGGAACTATGAACTGCAGGCGGAATTGACCGGTTTTCAGACGGCAGTGAGAAGCGGTATCAAACTTTCGGTAGGACAAGAGGCGGTGCTAGATTTTGTGATGAAGGTGGGACAGATCAGCGAGAGGGTGGTGGTCAGTGGAGAAGCGCCGCTGGTACAGACGACCAGTTCAACGCTCACCGGGCTGGTGGACGACAAGAAGATTCGCGACCTGCCATTGAACGGACGGGACTTCAGCCAATTGGCGACCCTTCAAGCCGGCGTCTACGCTCCCCCTTCCATGGGGCAAAGTATCAGCTCCATCTTCGGCGCCGGACCGCGGATCTCCATTTCGGGCGCTCGTCCGAACCAGAACAATTTTCTTTTAGACGGATCGGATGTGCAGGACGCCACCGGCAGAACCCCGGCGGGCGTGTCGGGCACCACGCTGGGTGTGGAGACGGTACGGGAGTTTACGGTGTTGACCAGCATCTACAGCGCCGAGTATGGAAAGGTGGCCGGAGGGGTTATCAACGCAGTGACCAAGTCTGGGACCAACGAATTGCATGGGACGGTGTTTGAATTCCTCCGCAATGACAACCTGGACGCTCGGAATTTCTTCGACCGAACCAAGCCGGAGTTCAAGAGAAATCAGTTTGGGTTTACTGCGGGCGGGCCCATTCGGAAAGATCGAACCTTTTTCTTTGGAAGCTACGAAGGGCTCCGGGATCGCCTCGGCCTGACGAGCCGCGAAACCGTTTTGACCCCGGAAGCCCGACAGGGGATCTTTCCCGGTGGCAGGGTCGTCCCGGTGAATCCCCGAGTCAAACCCTACCTGGACCTTTACCCTCTTCCCACTCCCGGCGGAAGGAACTTTGGAGATGGTCGAGCCGAGTTCATCCGTGGGGTCAACCAGCCGACCGAAGAAGATTATTTTTTGGTCAAAGTTGATCACAATCTTTCCAGTTCGGACTCTATTTTTGTCCGCTACAGTTTTGACGATTCAGCGATCACCGTCCAGCGGCCTTTTCCTGGTTTTCAGGACGAAGGCAAGACACGAAGACAATTTACGACGATCGAAGAAAAGAAAGTAATTTCTGCCTCTCTGCTCAATGAATTTCGTTTTTCCTTCAACCGAAACATCTATGGCGTAGGAACGCGACAGACCATTACGCTGGACCCATCGCTAAGCTTCGTGCCTGGCACTCTTATGGGCCAACTCGACGTGGGTGGTCTTTCCACGTACGGTTACAATGGCCGCCAGGACCGATTCCTGACCCAAAATCTGTTTGAGTATATTGACAACGTTTCCTACACTCGAGGTCGCCACTCCTTCCGGTTCGGAGGCCAACTAAAGAGAATTCAGTTCAACGCCGTTTCCGCGTTCATGCAGAATGGGAGATGGGCTTTCACCAGCGTGGACAGTTTTCTCAGAGGGCAGACCTTTCAATTAGACATCATGGTTCCGGGTTCAGACACGAACCGTGGATTTCGCCAAGTGTACTTTGGGACCTACATTCAGGATGATGTAAAGCTGACGCCCACTTTCACCCTCAACCTGGGACTCCGCTACGAGTTTTCAACGGAGCCAACGGAGGTGAACGGAAAGGTAGCTAACCTGGTGCATCCGCTGACGGACAAAGAGGTGTCGGTGGTAGAAACGCTCTACGAAAATCCTTGTCTTAAATGTCTTTCGCCGCGCGTTGGGTTTGCGTGGGACGTTTTCGGCGATGCCAAGACAGCCCTGCGTGGAGGTTTTGGAATCTTTTACAACGTCTTGCTGCCGACGGACTGGATCTTCTCGGCAACCAACTTGCCCCCGTTCTTTAAGAGACCTCTCTTATTTAGTCCCCCTGGTTTTCCAAGCGTTCCTGAAGCCCTGGCGAGTGTGGCGATTCCCCCCTTCGGACTGGATTTCATCGATTCCAAGCCAGCCCAGCCTTACCTGCTCAAGTACAACTTGAATATTCAGCGCCAGATCCTTCCCGATCTGGTTGTGACGGTAGGATACTCGGGGTCGAGGACGGTGCACTCGGGAAGACAGCAAAATTTGAACATCAATCAATTCCAGATTCTGCCCGACGGACGGAAGTTCTTCCCGGTGGGGGCCCTGCGGTTTAACCCGATCTTTTCCGCCTACGCCTTTAAGGTCTTTGACTCAACAACCACCTATAATGCGCTCCAGTTATCGGTCAACAAGCGCTTCAGCCATGGCCTGGAGTTCCAACTCTCGTACACGTTTTCCAAGAGCATGGATGAGACTTCAGGACATTCCGGTTCGGGGGAATCAACCGGGACTACGATTGGATCGATGGATCCCCATGACCGAAGCCGCGACTACGCGCTTTCCGGCTTCCATGTGAAAAACGCCGCGACCTTCAACTTCAGCTACACCTTGCCCATCAAGGTGAGTGGAGCGTTGGACAGGTTGGTTGGGGGCTGGCAGGTCAATGGCATCCTCACCCTGGCCGACGGAAGTCCGATCAATATGATCAATAGCGTCGATCGATCTCGCGCCGGTAACTCCACCGTAACGCAGGGCCTGCACGACCGCCCCGACCTGAAATCGGGTGGTAACAACAATCCATTCAAGGACCGGGATCCCAACAATTACTGGGATGGTGCCCAATTCCAGCTTCAGGAACCGGGGTTCTTTGGCAACTTGGGACGCAATACCGGTATCATTCCCGGGATCGCAACATTTGACTTTTCACTGATAAAAAATATTTCCATCGACGAGCGGCGAACGATCCAATTTCGATCTGAGTTCTTCAATATTTTCAACCGTGCTAACTTCGGTTTGCCCAGCAACACTGTGTTTCAAGACACTTCAGGAATTCCCAGCAGTACTTTTGGGCGTATCACGACCACGAACACAACGGCTCGGCAGGTTCAACTGGCGCTCAAATTTCTCTTCTAGCCGGAAACTGAAAGCTTGATTTGACGGGAAAGTCCGAGCCACAGGTTGCCACAGGCCAAAGGCGTATACGCTTGGGTCTACTGGGTCCACGCAACGTGTCGCAAAGCTGCAGGACATCCATGGAAGGAGCCTAATCCGCCGTGGCAAACGCCGCATGGAAAGCATTCCTTGCCGTCTGCATCGCCGCTCTGCCCTTGGCAACAACGAGCATAGATGCGCAAGCACAAGAAGCAGCAACGGAGGGGACAACCCGCCTGGATTTGAGTTTTGAAACGGCAAGACCAGGCGACCGTGTGACGGTCTCGATCATACTCAAGGTCCCAGCATCGATTAAGATTGGAACCACGATAAACGAAATTACTTTCCCACATAAACTGCTCACCTTTGAGAGAGTAACCCAAGGGCTTTCGGCTGATCTGGCGACAGCAATGGTGAGCGCCAACGTAAAAGCGGATGAGAGAGATCCGGAGAAATCCATCGTGACGGTGACGGTAACCGGCAAAAAGGGAGACGCGATCCCCGGCGGAGTGGTCGCCAATCTCGCTTTCAAAGTTTCCGAGCAGGCTCCTCTTGAACAGTCCATCGCGCTTGACAACAAGGCGAGCGCTTTCACTGCCGAGGACCTAGCGCAACCGGTGGATCCCATTGCCGGAAGGTCGGGAGAAATAAAAATCGCTGAGACTGCGCCTGTAATTTTCAGTTGTTTCTTTTATATGCATTGACCGGCAAGCCGGCCGAGCCACGCGCATAAGAACGTGTGAAAAATTGGCATACCATCCCTGCCGCGCCAGGCTATCGCGACTGTAGAGACGCCCCGGCGGGGCGTCTCTACGAACCGATGAGATCGATTTCGAATTTTTTCACACGTTCTAAGCAAGCGGACTCGCAATGTGTCAGTTCTGCGGCTACCGTTACCTGATAGGCTAAGGAAAATTCTGTGGTGCAGTGAATGCAAGATAATCGGCTGGCGAGTTTGCGCAGTTGGTGTGGAACTGGGCGGAAAGCCATATTCTCCATGACTGACACGACTGCGTCTGGCGAGAATATGCAAACATCTTGACTTCGTCTATTCCGGCGGCGAATCGATACATCGAGAGTCCGCTTGCTTACGCTCGCGGCTCGGCGGCTGTGCTAAACAGAGTAGAGCCTGGACCGGCCCAGAAACACTTCTGCACCTCAGTTGGCTTTCTCTGTGCCGCTGTATCTCTCCCGCTCCAGATCGAGTTCGGTTTTCAGCCCAATGGCGTGCAACGCCTCGTTGGCCTCTTCCAAGGAGGTGCTGTGCTTCAAAGCCTGCGCCGGGCGTGACAGGATCTGTAGGATAATCGTGGGCGACATAAAGAATGTGAGGGTGGTCAAAGGTGTAAGTTTGACTCTTCTCTTCCCCTGGCGAATTTTCTTCTCTCCCCAGGCGCCGCGGGCGCATTCCACCGGGATGGCGCTGGCCTCGGTGGGAACTTTTTGAATGACCTCCTCCAATTGGGAAACCATTTTACCTGTCATGCCCCAGGCTCCCAACAGACCTCCGGCCCTGGTCACCTTCTGGAGAGCAGCTTCAAGCTCGTCGGTTGTCATCTCCCCATCGCTTCCATAACCGAAGACAGCCCACAAGGCCCGTACTCCTCTCTGTTCCAGTTCGGCGTAAGCCGCAAGCATGATGGAGTCGGCCAACGGGCTGTGGAGTCCCGCCTCATCGCCTTGCGCCAACGAATCGCCTCCCACATCAACTCCGACCAGCAGATCGGCCCGGAGTTCCTTCAAGGCCGCTCTCAATCCTTCCACCGCGCCCTTCACTCCTCCGTTGAGGTCAACAAGGAGGGTATCGCGGCCAATAATCGCGGCCATCTTGGACTCGGCGAAGGGAACACCGGTGAAGGTGCGGCTGTTGGGATTGGCGAACCAAGCACGGGGATGGAGAGGGCGCACCTCTTGGACTTCTCTCAGAGAACGCGGGCCGGGAACCGGGTCGTGGACGAAGCGTTCCCAGGAAAGGCCTCCGAGTTCGAATTCCAGGCCGCAGAACTCGAGGAATCGAGCCGCCACCAGGGCGCCGACGACATCTCCACCCCCGCCCACACCGAGGACAAGGGCGCGTGAAGAAGAGCACACCAGATCTTCCAGAGAAACAACCGATGGCTTCATCGGTCAGGCCGGAAGCCCCGGGATCGTCGACGATTTTTAGGTCTGACAGCGTGGTTCATTCGACTTCGGAAGTGTCGCCGACCAATGTATTGCTAGAGGAGATAGATAGCAAGCCAAAAGGAAGTACGTGCCGGCGTTCAATGAAAATTTCCTGCTCTCCGCCGAAACGCAAACGGCTGCTACCCATCAAAACGAGTTTCCACCACGACTTTTCCTTTGGGTGAACGTCGAATTCGTTACTCTGCCAGAAGCCGCAAGAACCGATTCTGAAACAGGAGTGTGAAGCCATCGTCAAGATCCTCTTACTGCGCAAGGAAAGCACTGGTTTCTGGGTTTTTACTTGTCAGCTCTCTACCTTAAGGGCTATTCTTGGCCCGGCAGAAGAAACAATTTCCTGTCTCTTATTTCTGGGCTGTGTCAGGGCTACGTGGTGCGATCGGGTGCCGCCTTGAACATCGTGGCCCCGATCTTCCGGTTACGTGGCCGAGAGTGCACAGATCGGCGGGCCGCGGTCGTACAGGTCCCGGCCAGAATCGGCTGAGCGCGCGGCTTCCCCTCGCGCCCTCCCGACACCGAGTGGGGACACTCCCAGAAGAGACTGTCGTAATGTTCCAAGGAGCCGAGACTATGGACCCCAAGACCCGCACCGAGATCCTCGCTGCAGTGGAGGCCCGACAGGACGAGGTCGTGACGTTTCTCCAAAGCCTGATCCAGCATGACAGTGTTACCGGGAATGAATCCAGCATCCAGGCCTCCATAGCCCGGACGCTGGACGGATTAGGGCTGACGGTCGATCAATTTGAGCCAGATCCGAGCGCACTGCGTCATTTCCCTGGGTTTGTAGAGCCAGAGAAACCTTTTGCGGGCAGGCCGAACGTAGTGGGCGTATGGAAAGGCCGGGGCGGCGGCCGATCGATCCTGCTCAACGGCCACGTCGACACTGTCCCCCTGGAGCCAATCAACGAATGGGTCCTCGGGCCGCTGTCAGGAGTCGTCGCGGATGGCAGGGTGTGGGGACGAGGCGCTTCGGACATGAAGGGCGGAGTAGCGGCCATGACCATGGCGGTTTCGATCCTGCGCGCCATGGGCTTCCAGCCCCACGGCGACATCACCCTCGAGTACGTCGTGGACGAAGAGCGGACAGGGCTAGGAACGCTGGCCTGCGTGCACCGGGGGTATACGGCAGACGCAGGGATTTGCTGCGAGACCAGCGATCTGGAGGTCATGCCCGCGTGCATTGGGCGCATGTGGTTCACGATCCACCTGCGCGGCAAGCCTGCCGGCATCTCGGCACGGTGGGAAGGTGTAAGCGCCATCGACAAAGCAATCAAACTCGTCGCGGCGGTGGAAGATCTGGAAGCCATGCGCATCGAGGATCTCCGCCACTCGCTCTATCCCAACAACCGGGGAGCCCTCCCCTGCGCAGTAACCATGTTTCACTCAGGGACATTCCCGAGCATCACGCCAGAGAGAGCCACCCTCCGCGGGAGCATGGGCCTGATGCCCTATGAGGATCCAGCACACGTCGAGGCACAGCTCAGAGAGCAGATCATGCGAATCTGTATCGCGGACCCGTGGCTGAGAAACAATCCTCCTGAACTGACCACTGCGGGGGGCTACGTCGCTGCCGGAGCGGAGATCTCGGCCAACCACCCGATCGTGGAGACAGTCAGGCGCTCATTCCAGGCGGTGACGACTCGGGAGCCAGTGCTGAGCGGCCGCATGGGCGCTTCTGACACCCGCTTCCTGATTCGAGAGGGGCACACACCAACCGTAATCTTCGGCCCCGGAGTAACAAGCCAGATGCACGCCATGAACGAGTACGTGCCTGTGGACAACTTAGTGATCGCCACCAAAGTGATCGCGCTAGCCATCTATGACTGGTGCAATCAGTCCCGGTAGCCCCCGACAACGCCAGAGGGATCGAAGAGGACTGGGATCCGGGACACTGTTAAATCCACACGCAAGAATTTTCTTGACTGAGGATAAGGCGTGAGAGTACGGTGGGCCCCATATCCTAAATTTTCAAGATACGGCGCCTATTGTTTAGCCGCCTGTGCCTCATGCATGAGAACGCACAGACAGGGGGTGGGGTTCATCAATGAACGCTCTTCTGTATCTTCTGAAAAACTGGGAGAGTTTATCAAATGAGAGATGGAGGAGGCTGTATGGCTAGAAGTAAAGGTTCTATTTTGAGACCCAAGGGGTCTCTATTTTATGGCAGTGCAATACTGACTGCCTTTCTTCTGTTGGTCGTTGTGAACTGTGGGCGCCAGAAAGAAGCACGCCAGGAGGAATATCCGAAGCCCCGATTTCCCAAGTACTTGGTAAACCCCAGCAAGGAAGCTCTGCTGGAGGCAGCTCGCATCGCGGTCCGTCAGACCGGCGGGATGAGCCCACTGGGGAAGATGCAAAGCGGGCAGACCGTGTATGTGCTCCTTCAGTGGGGCCAGGATCCGCAGGTCTGGGAAGCCATGAAACAAGCCTGGACCGAGAGAGGCGTTACAGCACGAGAGATGTGGATGTGGGACGCCATGGGGATGAGCAAGAAGGAATATGAGAAGAACGTGCAGGAGAGCTTGATGCACGGCAATGAGGGTTGGAAGGAGCTTGGCAATTTCGAGCCCCAGTACAGACAGTTTTTTCCCGAGGAGGTTCGGAAGCAATTTATGGAGCCTCTGGGGGACGGATATATAAGAAGTCACTATCTTTTGGTGCCCTATTTGGACAAGCATCCTGAAATAGAGCACATCTATGCCGGAGGCGGTGGCAATTGGGTTGGAGCGATCGGTGAAAAGCACGCAAAAAAGTACATGGGCCACTGGCTTTACATTTATCTCCACGACTTGCTGTCGAAGGCTCCTGAGTTTCCACCGGATGTGTGGAATTTGGTCGAGGAAAAAATCCTGGAGCCAACCTCCTTTGTCTCCGAAGTCACTTTTCAAGACCCGCAAGGGACCAACCTGCATTGGACTCTGACCCCGGAAGAAGCAAAGTATTGGGCAAACTCCCGGAACCAATCAGATAATGCCTCCAATCACATTAATATCTATCCCAATCCCTTGCACTCCACACTGAGTGAAGGAGCTGTGGTTGTAGCCACCGCCAACCATACCGGGCATTTTGCGCAGATGTCCGCCTATCTGAGCAAACACGGCAATATCGAGCGACTGGAGGGGGGAGGTAAGGTTGGGGATCTGTTTCGCATGCTGGTGGAGCATCCGACGCTAAAAAACGCCAAATTTCCGGGGTCTCCTGAGCCGGGTTACTGGTTTGTCCGCCAGGACGGCTTTGCTACCAACCCCAAGTATGTTCGAAATATGAAGCCCTTGTTGGAAGGCGACCCTTGGTTGGGCAATCTAATGGAACGACAGCGTGCGGGTGTTCAGCATTTGGCCTTTGCCTACAACATCCAAGAACCCCAGGATAAGGAGTATGCCAAGACACTGGGGTTGAATGATATGCTGTGGGCCCATACTGCCCACATGCATGTTTATTTCCCCACGATCCGGTGGAAGCTAAGAGACACAGGTGAGTGGATCACGATTGGCGACAAGGGATACGTCAAAACGTTTGATGACCCGGAGGTGCGCGCGTTAGGGGCACGGTACGGCGATCCGGATCTACTTTTCCGATACGAGTGGATTCCCGCAATTCCTGGAGTCAATGTGGCCGGTGACTACCAAAAAGACTTCGCGCCCGATCCCTGGAACTGGATGTTGAAGGAATGGGAAAAAATCCGTGCAGGCACGTATGAATATTACATCGACAACTACTCTGTGAAAGGCTCGCCGATGTGACAAAGATAATGATAATAAAGATAATAGAGATAAGGATCGCAGCCTGCGCGTCAGAACTGTGGTAAGACGAGCGTGGTCAAAGGCATTCGTTTGACTTATCTCTTGTCTTGGCGAATTTTCTTTTCGCGCCCGGCTCGGCCTGCGCATCCGATCACTATCACGCAGGCTTCGGTGGGTACTTTTCGAGCAACGTGCTGGTGCGCAAACTCCTCATCGGGCTTGTGCCTTCACTCGACGGTAGCAAAGGTTTTGACCGACACCCGTGTTTCCTCATGGTCAGAACGTGAAAAAATTCGAAATGAGTACCATCGATTGGTAGTAGAGACGCCCCGGCGGGGCGTCTCTACGGCGTTGACCACCTGGCCTGGCACGGACGGTACGCCATTTTTTCACGTTCTCAGCCTCATACCTGCTCTTCGTCTTGATGGCAGCGCGCTTGTACTGGCCTACTCACAGTCCTGGGGGCGATTCCTTATGTTGACACGATCGTTCATGTTGGATAGCATCCGGCGAGATTGGGAGGTCTTGAGTTGAAGCCCGGGGATTTTGTTGAGGCCAGACGGAGGCTTGAAATCAAGCCTGCTGTCACCGGAGAAAAACTGACCACGGTCGGCGAGGCGGTCCAGCGTGTGAAAGACGGCGATCACATTGCTATTGGTGGCTGCCTTTTCTCGCGTACCCCCTTGGGCCTGCTCATGGAAGTCTTGCGCCAGAACAAACGTAGCCTCACGCTTTCGCGGAATTTGATGTGCTATGAAGGCGAATGGTTCATGGCCGCAGGCGCGGTGGAAGCTCTGGTCACAAGTTGGTTCGGTATTGGTCTTCCGTGGGGCTTGTCAAAGATCCTCCGTGAACGCGTTGAAAACGCAAGAATCCGCTTCGAGGAATGGAGCCATCTGGGACTGGGACTGCGCTACCGGGCTGCGGCCATGGGAGTCCCGTTTCTGCCGACGGTCACGATGCTGGGCTCCGATCTCATGGCGGTGACACCGGCAAAGACGATGCAGTGCCCTTTTACGGGCCAAACCCTTTGTCTTGTTCCCGCCCTTTTTCCAGACGTGGCGCTCCTCCACGTGCACCGGGCTGACCGCTTCGGCAATTGCCAAATTGACGGCTATCCCCACATGGACGCGGATATCGCGCGCGCAGCCACCACCGTACTGGTCACGGCCGAAAAAATAGTTCCGGAGGAGGAAATTCGAAGCCATCCCGACCGCACCGTACTTCCAGGTATGGTAGTAGATGCTGTCGTTGAAGTACCCTACGGCGCCTTCCCGCACGAGTGCTACGGCCTTTACGAAGCCGATTTTTCGCACTTCGACACCTATGTGACTAAGATTAAGGCCAAAGGAACTGAGGCAGTGCAAGAATATCTCGACCGCTATGTCCATGGAACGAGAAGGCATGAGGAGTATCTGGCTCTCTTCGGGGAGGAAGCACTCCGTCGCCAATCCCGTTACGCTCGCGAGCTGGCAGGAAGATCATGAACTACTCCCCTTCCGAGCTGCTTGCCATTGCGGCCGCACGCGAGCTTGCCGGAGTTACCTCGGTGTTTGCCGGGGTGGGAATCCCGTTGCTGTCAGCCGTCTTGGCCCAGAAAACCGTCGCGCCCGATCTCACAATTGTCGTCGAAGGGGGGACCATCGGCGCGCAACTGATTCCAGGCCGGCTGCCGATTTCTACCAACGAAATGAGAGTGGCCTACCGGGCTCAAATGCTTCCGGGGATCACTGACACCTTTCTGTTTGCCCAGCGAGGTTTTCTGGATATGGGCTTTGTCGGCGGCGCTCAAATCGACCGCTACGGCAACCTCAATTCCAGTGTTATGGGCGCCTACCAGGCTCCCAAAGTGCGGCTTCCCGGTAGCGGCGGCGCCAACGACATCGCCTCGCTGTGCCGTCGGGTGATTGTTGTGACCATGCATGAACGACGCCGCTTTGTGCCGCAAGTCGATTTTCTGACAAGCCCCGGTTTTCTAAAAGGAGAAAACACCCGCCAGAAAGCAGGCCTCCTGTTCGGCCGGGTGAGTCGGGTGGTGACTCACCTCGGTATTCTCGGCTTCGATGAAGAGACAAAGGCGATGCAACTAGAAAGCTTACATCCCGGCGTGTCGGTGCAAGACGTCGTTGACCATACCGGATTTGAACTGCGAATCGTGGAGAAAGTGGCGATCACTGAACTTCCGACCGCGTCGGAGTTGGATCTGCTCCGCAGCCTGGATCCGGATGGCAGATACTTGGGCGACAGCCCCGCTCCAGCCTCTGCCCACAAAGACCATTAAAGATCACTAGGGAACCTCAGCGTGGCGAACCGTCAAAAACCTATCACTTTCGGTTTTGCGATCAAGAACTTTGTAGGGCCCGAGGAGGCGCCGGATGTGGACGAAATCCTCCGTTACGCCGAACGCGCCGAGGCTCTGGGTCTGGAGTCGCTCTGGGCCTGGGACCACGTGCTGCTGGGAGTGAAGCCTGCCTTTCCGATTCTGGATTCTCTTTCCATCCTTACCGCCATTGCGATGAGGACCAGCCGGATCAAGTTGGGAACGGGCATCTTGGTCCTTCCGCTGCGCAACCCGGTCGTGCTTGCCAAAATTCTTGCAAGCCTGGATCAGATTTCCAAAGGGCGTCTCATTTTAGGGGCAGCCTCGGGATGGTACGCACGGGAGTTTGACGCGGTCGGTGTTCCATTCAAGCAGCGGGGCCGGATCTTCGACAGAAATCTGGAAATCTTGCTCCGGCTGTGGGAAGAACACTCGGTAACTGCGCAGATGGACGAGCTCAATTTGCGAGAGGCGGTGCTTCTACCTAAGCCGTTCCAAAAGCCGCATCCTCCGGTCCTCATCGGAGGATATGCTGAAAAAGTCCTCCGTCGTGTAGCCCGGGTCGGGGATGGTTGGCTCACGTATTTTTATGCTCCCGATGCCTTCACGCAGTCATGGAAAAAGATCCGGGAGTACGCGCGCCAATATGGCCGCGACCCACGTACTTTAAGCGCGACCAACCAGTTAGCGATCTATGTCGGGCCGCAGAAGTCGGAAGCGGATCCACTCATGCGGCATTGGCTCGAGACTGAGTGGGATATAGCGGCGGGGAGTGACTCCACACTGGAGCATGCGATCCGAGGGACCGTCAAAGAGTGCGTCGATCAACTGCGAGCCCATGTCGAGACGGGTGTAGACCGGCTTATCCTTATCCCCTATCGTTACCAACCGGAACAGGTCGAACTCATTGCCGGAGAAGTGATCCCCCGGCTTATGCAATAGAGAAACTCCGTTGTGGTCCGTCACGCTATTGCGGATTTCAGATCGGCAACAATATGCTTGACCCATCAGGTGGCTCGCACGAGAATGTGGTTACAGCTATGGCAGTTGCTCAACGCGATAACCCCGGAAAAGTTTCCGGACCAAAACAAGGGTGAGCAATCTTTATGAGGAAAGCCGCCAGGAATGCGCCGCCTTCCAGAAGAACAGCTCTCCTTTGCCTTGTTTTCATCTTGTTGGGCAACTACGCGCGGGCTCAGAGCGACTACGAGGCGGGCACGACCGGGGCCAACCGGGACCCGGCCAAGGCGCTGAAAGCAGGGGACCCGGTCTCGATGAGCAACGGCGCCTACTCGTTCCCTCTCCCGCTGCTCTCGCTGCGCGGCCCGACCAAGCTCGGTTTTGAGCTAACCTACCGCTCCGATCTGTTCCGGTTCGACACGAGCGTCCCCCCTTCCTTCTGGTGGCGTCCTTTCGGGCAGCTCAACTCCCCCATCCGAATCGAAGGCATACCCTATATTTCCGTGGAGCTTCCAAGCGGCGAAGTGGTTTCGTTCAAGAAACCGGGCAGCGACTGGGTGCCGGCCGATGTCACCGAGAACATGGGGTTTTTCAACTATGTCGACAACGGCTCCAGAACCCCGTATGTCCTGAAAGAAACCTCCACATTTTTCTATCTCCAGGATCCCCTTGAAGAAAGGATCTACTTTTTTCAGAAGACGCGCACGACCTTCCCCTTTATCACCCGCCTGGTGCGCGTCCTGGACCGCAACGGCAACCAGTGGATTTATACCTACGATCCGGGCGTCAATCCGAGTCTGGCCGACAAGCGGCCCACCCGTATCGATGACGGCCTCGGGCGGAGCTTGACGCTCTCCTACGGGGCTGTCGCCAGCGTGACGTACCTGCAGCGGGTGACCGATCATGGAGGCCGGCAGATCCGGCTTCAGTACGAAGAGCGCGGCGCCGACAATGCCAACCGCCGGACGCTGCGCTCGGTGACAGACGCTTCCGGTCAAACGACGACGTTTCGCTATGGGGGCAATGTTTTTCTGGATGACCGCCTGGTCCAGGTGGATTTGCCGCGGGGCAACGCCCCGTACCGCCAGACTTACCGGAATGCTGCTTTGAATGGCAGCATCTTCCCCCGGGTCGCGTCCCAGTCCGATGCGCTGGGCAACACGACGACGTTCAGCTACCAGGCGCAGTCCAATGTCGTTACCGTTACCAACCCCGACGGAACGACATCGGTCTTTGAACACTTCAGCCAGTACAGCCAGCCGAAAGCGTTGACCGACGCCGCCAGCAAGAAGGGGGAATTCAGCAAGAACGCCAGCGAACAGCTCACCGGCATTGCCGACCGCTCGGGCGGCCGGACTTCGTTCACCTATCATGCCCCAAGCGGCAGGATCGCGTCGCTGACCAACGCCAAAGGGGATACCATCCGTTTTACCTACACTCCCCAGGATCAAACCTTCACCAATCCGGTCGGCGGCGAAGCAGCCGCGTTCACGTTCTACAACCTGGCGCGCACGGACTATCCCGATGGCGCCAGCGAGCAGTTCACCTACGACACGCGGGGAAATCTCCTGACGCGCGTAGATCAGGCCGGTCAGACCTGGACGTTTACCTACAACAGCCGGGGGCAGGTCCTTACGGCCGCCAACCCTGCAGGCGGCGTGGCCACCATGACCTACAACGACGACGCCACGGTTGCCACTCGGAAAGATTCCGACACGGGCGTGATAACGTTGGGCTACGACGCCCTCAAACGGATCACCCAGGTCACTCATGCTGACGGGACGGCCTTGCAGATCGCCTATGACGCCCGGGACCGGATCACGTCGATCACCGACGAGAACAACCGGGTCACCACCTACGCGTATGACGGCAATGGGAATTTGGCCCGCGTGACGGATGCCGCGGGGAAATCAAGCCAGTTCGCGTACGACGCGCTGGACCGGCGGACGCAAAGCACGGATCGCCTGGGCAAGACAGCAACGTGGGCCTATGACTCCATGGGCCGTCTGGCGTCGGTGACGGACCCTACGGGAATCTCCGCTGCGTTCAGCTATGATCCCCGCGGCTGGCTGGCGCGCCTGACTCGTTCCGGCCGGAACTGGAGCTTCAGCTATGACGATGAAGGGATTCTGGCCGCAACGACAACGCCGCTCGGTCACGCCAGCAGGATTGAAAGCGATGTGTTGGGTTTGACCCGCGCTCTGGAAGACCCGCTCAATCAGGTCACCACGCTGCTGCGCGACTCCCTGAACCGCGTCACGTCAGTTTCCGATCCTCTCGGCCGCACGACAGCTCTCGCCTATGACGCCCGAGGGCAATTGACAGGAGTCACCCTGCCGGTCGTGGGAGCGGCGGCGTATCAGAGGGACCTCCTTGGGCAGTTGACCCAGATCACCGATCTAAACGGCCAGAACTGGAGCTTCGGCTACACGCCGATGGGAAGACTGGCTTCCGAGAGGGATCCTTTGGGTCGGGTGCAGCAATACAGCTACGACAGCCGCGGCCGGCCCTCGCGAACGGTTTTTTCGGATGGAACCACCGCGATGACAAAGTACGACGCGGCTGGAAACAGGACGCAAAGGGCGTACTCCGACGGAACCGATATTCAGTTCAGCTACGATTCCCTGAGCCGGCTGGTCCAGACCAACGGTCTTCAGTTCACGTACGATGCCGAGGGGCGCATCGTCGATACCGACAACCCGGGGGTGCATTTTGGAGCGACGTTCGACGACGCGGGAAGACTGAAGAGCACCACCTACAACAACAACGCGTTGACCGTCACGTACGCTTACGACGCCGCGACCGGCCTGCTGAGCCGGGTCAGTGACAGCCTGACCGGAACTCAGCTCGATTTTGCCTATGACAATGATTTTCGACTGGCGGGTATCACCCGCCCGAATAGCGTCAGCACGGCGCTGACCTGGGACAATGCGGCGCGCCTGACGCGGATCCAGGAGGGAAGCGTTGTCGATCTGAAGTACACGCTCGATGCAGCAGGGCAGGTGGCGCAGGTGGACGTCACCGCGCCACTGGACCCCAGCACCGCGCTCACGGCCACCAGCGAGACTTTTCTCTATGATGCCGCCTCGCAACTGCGCTCGGACGGCTATGGTTATGACGCCAAGGGGAGGCTGACGGCCTCTCAGGAGAGATCCTATCGATGGGATGGAGCCTCCCGGCTGGTCAGAGTCGGCGCAACGACCCTTGCGTATAACGGTCTTGGGCAGGTCGTGGCGCGCTCGGAAGCCGGGACGACGCTTCATTACTACTACAACCACGCGCTTGCGCTGACTCCCGTCGTGGCGGAGAAAGACGAAGCGACCGGGAAGTTTCTGCGCTATTACGTCTGGACTCCCGGCGGAGCGCTGCTTTACATGATCGACGCCGCCGACGGCAACAAGGTGTACTTTTACCACTTTGATCGGATGGGCTCGACTCTGGCGCTGACCGACGCGGCCGGCAAGGTCACCGACAGCTACGCCTACGATCCGTATGGCAGAGTGCTGGCGCATCAGGGAATCCAGCCGCAGCCTTTCACCTTTGTCGGCCGCTGGGGCGTGCGCCAGGAGGGTCCCGGCGGCACGCTCTACCAGATGAGGGCGCGGTACTATGACGCCCTGACGGCGCGGTTTATTTCGAGGGACCCAGTCTGGCCGGAAATCGATGATCCAGCCCAGATCAACCCGTACCAGTATGCACGCAACAATCCGCTGCAATACGCCGACTTTACGGGCCGGGCTTTGACGCAGGCCGAACAGCAGGAGTTGGATTACCTGGTATCGGCGATGAACCGGTATTCACGGGATTTGCAGGGGAGCCCCTTCAGCAGCGGGGAGCGGGACATCGAAGCTGCGGAGAATACCGCCTTGATCTGGCAAAGGGCAGTGGCGGAAATGGAGAAGACTGAAGCCGAGTTCGAGTCCGATCCGGAGAAGAAGAAGGCCAAGTGGCAGCAATACGAAAAGAGCGCCGAGCAACTCCGGGAAAGGGAGGAGGAAGTCAGCAAGCAGCGCGAGCGCACTGCCGAATTGATCAGCCGGACGCGCCAGGAGACGCGCAACAACCTGGAGCGAATGGAGCAGCGGTTCAAAGATCTGTGGCTCAAGAAAGTGGGCGGCAAGAACGCCTTCCTCGGAAAGCGGAGGCTGCTGATCAAGGTCCTCAAGGAGGCAGCCAAGGCGGGCCCCGAAATGCAGACGTTTTATAAGAACCTGGCGCAGATTCTCTTTGAGCAGGTCGAGCCGCTCTTTCTTGAATTTACCGAAGATCTGGGTGTGTTTGAGGGCGACACAGAAGCCATGGAGGTCATCCGGGCCCTAGGCATGGAAATACTGTTCGGGCGGTAGCCGGATACTCGTCTGAAAACCTAATTTTAGAGGACTCGCGAAGAGCGAAAAAGCTCACCAGGTTGCACTGCGACTTTCTACGTCTTCACCAGCTCCGCTCTGCTGTTGAGCAACTCCCGGGCCCGCTCCACGGCCTTCTGGTTGACCGTTAGGGTCGTTGGGAAACGGCCGAGCGGCTTGGTGGCGTCGATGCCCATCTTGGCTGTGACAGCGTCATCCGAAGCCGAGGGATCTAGAAGAGTCCCCATGCACTCTCCCATGATGAAAACATCGCGGTTGGCCTGCATCCTGGTTGCGATGGCCCACAGCACTTGCTCCTCGTCAAAGACGTCCACATCCTCATCCACGGCCACCACGAGCTTGACGTAGTGGTCGGCTCCCAAGACACTGAAGATGGCCTGTTTGGCCTGGCCCTCGGCCGTTTTACGCAAAGACACGTAGCAGTGAAAACTGCCGATGCCGGAGCGCACGGGCACGTGAACTGCCTTGAGGTTGGGGATGCTTTTACTCAACACATTGGTAAACTCCACTTCCCGCGGGAGGGAAAGACAACGGCAATGCTCCATGCTGTTGCCGCTGTTGATGTCCTGGAAGAGAGCTTCGTTGCGGTAAAGGAGCGCCGTCGCCTCAAAAACGTTCTCGGTGCTCCGCTCGGAAGCGTAACCGGTAAACTCGCTGAACGGCCCCTCCTTTTCCCGAACGCCGTTAAGAATGCGACCCTCGATGACGATTTCTGACCATCGCGGCGCCTCAAGCGCTACCGTTTGACATGGCGCCAGTTCCACAGGCTCTCCCAAGACGCTTCCCACCAGGTCGAATTTGTCCACATCCGCGGGCGGAAGGCTCAGCGCACCCAGAGAGAGAATCGGATGGACTCCGAGGCAAATAGCAACCTCAAGAGGACGGTTCTGCTCCTCGGCGCGGCGGAAATACTCATACATCCGCCGACGAGAGTGCAGGCTGATCCCCATCTTGCGTGGCCCCTTGAGCTGCATGCGATGGTAACCGACGGTGCGGATGCCGGAATGAGGGTCTCGCGCCACCACCAGAGCAGCGGTCAAATACGGTCCACCGTCCTGTTCAAAGTGCACAAGCATGGGAAGCCGGCCCAAGTCTACCTGGTCGCCGAGAAAAATGTTGTCCTGAAATGGGGCGTCGCCCCGAATCACCGGGGGAATGGAGCTTTTCAACCGCAAGCGAAATTCCTCGATGAGCCGCTCCTGAGACACGCCCAGAGCCAACGCCAACCTCGGGCGGTGGGCCAGAAGGTTGCTGATAACCGGAAAATCGCTTCCTTGGACCTGCTCAAAGAGTACCGCCGGGCAGGAAGCGAGCTTCTCCGCTTCCAACACCAACGCTGTTGCTTCAAACAATGGGTCGACTGGTTCTTGGACCCGCAGCAGTTGAGTAGGGCAACTTTTTTCGATCTGCTTTAGAAAACTTCTGAGGTCTTGTGCCAAAATTTGTCCCCTTTCAAATCCCGAGCCTACCCCGGTTTGGCCACAAAGCCACGAGTGTCAGCGGACGGAGAAATCTCTCCTTGGGATCGACGCCCTCAGGGCGCGAAAAATCCGAACCACAACGGTAAGGACTTGTGGAAAATTAGGAAATAACAGCTCTGTCCATTCGTAGAGACTTCACCACCGGGGCGTTTATACAGTGCCATCTCCGCTGTGGTGAGACGCCTCGATGAGGCGTCTCTCTGTATCAACGCTTCACGCAGACCGGCAGGCCAACTTTCTTCGCACGTTCTCACAGGCGTATGAAAAAGTTCAAAGTGAGAGTCTCAGCTAAAAAAGAAACTTCAGAGCAAGTTGAATCTGCCGAGCCGAAGTTGCGGTGCTGGCGATTCGGCCGAAGCTACTGCTGGGAATCCCCGTCGTATTATTGAATACCGTCACGTCGGGAATACCAAAATTGGCGCGGTTGAAAATGTTGAAGAACTCAAACCGAAACTGCAGCGTCCGTTCTTCGTCAATGGAAAGATTCTTTATGGTTGAAAAGTCAAAGTTGGCCACTCCTGGAATGATGCCGGTATCATGTCCCAAGTTGCCGTAAAACCCCGCCTCTTGAAGTAGGAACTGACTTCCATCCCAGTAGTTATTCGCGTCGCGGTCGCGAAAAGGATTGTTGTTTCCTCCCGGCCGGAGATCGGAGCGTTCTGCGGCGCCCCCAATCCCAATGTTTGCCGATCGCGAACGATCGGGACTGATCGTAAGATTGGCTGGATTTCCATCCGCCAGGGTGACAATGCCGTTGACCTGCCAGCCACCCACGAGCTTGTCCCAAGCACCCGGGACCCGTCCCGGCAAATCATAGGTGAAGTTAAATACCGCCACGTTTTTTGCATGAAAAGCTGAAAGGCCATAGTCCCGACTGCGGTCGTATGGGTCCATCCCCTTGGTCGCTACCCCAGCCGTTAAGCCCGCTCCCGATGTGCCGGGCGCCTCATCCATCGATTTAGAAAAGGTGTAGGACCCTTGAAATTGAAAGCCATGGCTGAAGCGCTTGTTCACCGAGACCTGGAGCGCATTGTAGACAGACTTTGTGTCGAAGTACTTTCCTGAGAAAGCGGAAAAGACAGGGTTGGCGAGGTTAACTTGCGCTGGGAAAAACTTTCGCCCGTCGGGCAAAATCTGAAACTGGTTGATGTTCAAGTTGATCTGTCTCGCCAGGTGCACTCCCTTGGAGCCCGTATATCCGATGGTTAACACCAAATTGGGAACGATTTCCCGCTGAATGTTCAAATTGTACTTAATCAGGTAGGGTTGAGCGGGTCGCACGTCGATATAATCGACTCCAAATGGAGGAATTGTCACTCCGGCTAGAGCTTCACTGGCGCTGGGAAAAGGAGGGTTGGATAAAAGTGTCCTCCTGTAAAATGGCGGCAGGTTGGTGGCAGGGAAGGTCCACTCAGCAGGCAGCAACATCGAGTAGAAAATGCCAGCTCCTCCCCGCAGCGCCGTCTTCCCGTTTCCAAAAACATCCCAGGCAAATCCCAGGCGAGGCGAGGCGCATTTCAGGCAGGGTTGCTCGTAAAGAGTATCCAGTACTGACACTTCTTTGTCGGTAAGCGGATTGACCAGGTTCGCCACTTTCCCGTTCACTTCCGTAGGCGAGGTCAAGAACTCGTAGCGCAGTCCCATGTTGAGGGTCAACGTGGGCGCAAGCTTTAGATCGTCCTGAAGGTACGCTCCAAAATAGATCTGCCGCCAGCCGCGCCAAAAATCCGTACCCGGCAAGACCAAGTCCAAACTTCGGGGCGAGGACCTGAAGAAGTTCTCTACACTGGTAAAGTTATATTCTCCGTACTGAGCAAAGGCGCCGAAGGTGTTAAACTGAATTCTTTTGACTTGTCCTCCAAAACGCAGCATGTGCCGCCCCCGCGTGTACGACATGTTGTCGATGTATTCGAACATGTTCTGCGTCAACTTCCGGCCAACGGTACGGGAATTTCCATACGAGACAAGTCCCGATACCGACAGAGCGCCGATAGGCAGGCCCGGAACAAAACTCAGTTTAGGGTCAACAGTAACGGTCTGGTCGTTGACCTGCCCGGCAATATTGCGATTAAAAGAAAAGCGAAACTCGTTGACCAGCGCCGGCGAAATAATCTTTCTTTCCTCAATGGTCGCAAACTGCCTGCGGGCTTCACCCAGAAACTCAAAACCAGGAATTGCTCGCGATTCCAGTACCGAGGAAGGGTTGAAGTTGTAACGGACGAAAATCGAATCAGAATTGGAAAATGTGTGGTCTACTTTCACCATGAAGTAATCTTCATCGGTGGGCTGGCTGACCGAGCGGATAAATTCGGCCCGCCCATCTCCGAAGTCTCGGCCTCCTGGAGTCGGTAAAGGAAAAAGTTCTATATAGGGTTTGACCCGGTCATTGATCGGCACCACTCGATTTCCCAAAATTCCTTGGCGTCCTGCAGGGGTTAAGACATTGCCTCGCAGTGTTAACCCCAGGCGGTCTCGTAAGCCCTCATAGCTGGTGAAGAAAAACGTGTGGTCTTTTCGAATCGGGCCGCCGGCGGTAAAGCCAAATTGGTTTCTCTTGAATTCCGGTTTGGTCACATCGAAAAAATTCCGAGCGTCCAGATTGTCGTTGCGATGAAATTCAAACGCCGTCCCATGGAATTCATTGGTCCCGGATTTGGTCACGGCATTCACCACTCCCCCGGCAACCTTTCCATACTCGGCGCTGTAGATCGTGGTCTGCACCGTAAATTCCCGCACCGTCTCCACTCCCATAGTAGCGCCGGACACCCCGGATGGAGCCCTTCCCATGGCATCCTGCACATCCGCTCCGTCCAAGAGGAAGTTGTTCTGGTCAGAACGAGCCCCCGCGATCGAGATCCGGGGTCCTGTGCCTTGAGTTGCATTGATCGCTTGCCCATGAACTGCCGAGGAGTACACGCCCGCCTGTAGCAGTATCAACTGGGCGAAATCGCGACGGTTCAAAGGTAAATCACGAATTTTTTTATCGTCCACTAGGGCAATCATGCTCGCGTTTGTGGTCTCTACCAGCGGAGCTTCTCCACTGACCACGATCTTTTCGGTCATTTCGCCAACTTTCATGGCGAAATCCACAACGGCCTCCTGCCCTACAGAAAGCTTAATGCCGCTTCGAACCGCCGTTTGGAATCCGGTCAGCTCGGCCTGTATTTCGTAATTTCCCAAATCCAAATTCGACGCACGGTACCTCCCCTCGTCATCGGTAACCACCGTTCTGGTCCCTCCAGTATCCACCTGCTTCAACAGGACAGAAACACCGGGGAGTACCGCTCCACTCTCATCTTTAACAGTCCCCAGAATGGTTGCCGTCGTAACTTGCGCCCAAAGAGCGCCCGTACACATGAACACGCAAGACAAGACTACAAGGACAGACAGTTTTCTTAACATTAGAATCCTCCCAATCTCAGAAACTCAATCTTCTTGGTTTGCCATCGGGCTCGCTTCTACACCCAACGCTGGTCACTTGCGAGTAAGGATCCGATCTTCTGGAAGCCGTTCGGGCTGCTACCCGGCATAACACTTTCCCCCAAGATCCTGACGATCGCATATTTTGTAAGCTATCCTTAAAAAGTAATTTCTTGTAGCGAGATAATCATGGAATAACACAAGATGTCTTCACATGCAAGACTTTCCTGTGCGTCCTGTCAAAGACCAAGGTTTGTCAGAATGACAACCGCAGGGCGAACTGGATCTGACGAGAGGTGGTGATGGTGCTGCTGATTCTTCCCGCAGAGGCGTTGCGACGGGGGGCCGCGCCCGAACCGGAGAACACGATTGCCGGCCCGCCCGTCACGCCGGAGAAATTGGTATGATTCGGCAGGTTGAAAAACTCGGCGCGAAACTGAAGCCGCTTCTTGGCATCCAGCGGAAATTCCCGCTGCAGGGAGAGATCCATCTCAAAGATACTCGGGGCGATGAGAGTGTTGCGCCCCAGGGTTCCCAACATGCCCGGTTCCGGCGAGCCAAAGACGCACGGGTCAAAATAGCGGTCTGGAGCCATCAGCCGCTGGCTCGCGGGCACTCCTTCGCAGCCCACCGTGGCGCCTGACGTGGGGTTCTTGCTGGCGCCGGGAAATAGGTTCGGGCGAGTCGCAGAAAACAGGTAACCCGGCGTGCGCACGTTCGCTTGCACATCAAACGGAGTTCCCGTGCGGAACCGCAGGATGCCTCCCAGACGCCACCCGCCAAAAATGTGCGAAAGCAGGCCGGAATTCCACCATCGCTGCCCGCCTCCCATGGGCAGCGCATAGAAGTAGTTGACGACGGCGCGGTGGCGGATATCGAAATCGGAAAGCCCGCGACCCGACTTTCGCTCATAGCCATATTGTGCCGTTTCCTTCGAAGTATCCGAGCTGTCATCCACCGACTTGCTGTACGTGTAGTTCGCTTCGAAAGAGAATCCATAGCTGAGACTCTTGGCAACGGAAAGCTGCAGCGCGTTATAAAAGGACTGCGCGTCGCTGCTGGTCATCTTGATCCCCGACGCAAACGCCGGATTGATTGGGCCCGCGTCGGGAGGAAAAAACAGCAAGCCGTCGGGTCGAACCGTCGGCAAAGGAAATAGGTTGGCTTCGTAGCCGCGATAAAGATGATTCCCTCGGGCGCCCACATACGATGCCTGGACGCGCCAACCCCTCAGCAGCTCCTTTTGTACACTCAAGTGGTAGCGCAGGACCATGGGAGTGGTCATGTTCGGGTAGTCCATGATGCGAGCTTCGACCGGCAAGCCGACCGCAGCCGCTGCCGCATTAGGAAAGTTATCCCGCGAGTCAAAGTTGGTCCTCACGACTCGCTTAAAAAAAGGGGCCACGCTGTCCCGGTGGACCAGGGCGTATCGCAGCATCTGGTCGTAGGAGATGCCCAAGCCCCCGCGCAGCACCAGGGTACCGCTCCCGGTGGGAGACCAGCTCAGACCCAGTCGCGGGGCTAGGTTGCGCAGCGACGGGTTGTGGCTCAACAACGGCCCGATTTGGACTTCCGTGTCCCGCCAGGGGTCCGCTAGGAACACGGTTTTGCCCTGCTTCTCGCGGATGAGCGTAGTCAATTCGTAGCGCAGGCCTAGGTTGAGTTGCAACCCTGGGCGAATGCGATATTCATCCTGAATATACGTCCCCACCAGTGTCTGCCGGTAGGCGCGGCGATAATCGGAGCCCGGTAGAGCCACCTTGACGGTGGTGCCTCCAGGACCGCCCCGCAAAAAACTCTCCAAGCTGCTGAACGCCCACTGGCCCCGTTTCTCCGCACTGAGGTCTGTGTCCCAGCGGTAGCGGTGAATCTCAAAACCAAACTTCAACCCATGAGTCCCCTTTTGCATCATCACATCGTCAGCGAACTGAAACGAGTTCATGATCTCGAATCTTGGAAGAGGCGATTGCGGGCCGAGTGTGCTCAAGCCTGGAACTTGAATATCACCCATTCCAGGCGCCCCCGGGAAGAAAACTAAGGTAGCGGGAATCTCCACCGCAGCTACGTTGTCCGAAGCGTTCACGGGCCGCGTGTAGCCCAGACGGACCGAGTTCAGCGTGCTAAGGCTGAAGATGTGGGTTTCCACAAAGGTCAGATACTGTTGCCGGCTCTTGGTTCGCGTCCGAAACAGAATCGAAGACTGCGTGGAGTAGCTGGCTGCGTCGTCAAAAGTGTAGCGAGCAAAGAAGCTGTCGCGGGGAGAGATCTCGTGGTCCACACGGACCGTGAAGAAATTTTCATCGGTAGGCAGGAATTGCGAAGCCCGATTTTCCGCGATGCCTCCCCCAAGGCGCGCGGAATTGGGGAGGGGATACAGCGCCAGGTAGGGTGAAACGCTCGGGTGCACTTCCACCAAGCGCAGCAGATTTCCATCGCGATCGGTAATCCTGCCCTGCCGTGCATCTTCGTCCGGAAAGAAGTCCACCTTGGTCGTGGTCAGACGGTCTCGCAACCCTTCGTAGCTCACTAGGAAGAAAGTTTGGTCTTTGCGCACAGGACCGGTGAGGGTGAAACCAAACTGGTTGCGTTTGAAGGGAGGAGGTTCGGCGCCAGGGTCAAAAAAGTTCCGCGCATCCAGACCGCTATTGCGAAAATACTCAAACACGGCGCCGTGGAACTTTTCGGTCCCGGCGCGGGTGATAGAGTGCAGGACCCCGCCGCTGTTGCGGCCATACTCGGCGCCATAATTCGTGCTGAGAACCTGCACCTGCAGAATGGCATCCGAGCCGAGTTGCACTCCTGCCGCGCTGCGTGGCACTTGGTTATCGCTGTCCATAATATTTGTGCCGTCGAGCAAAAAGTTGTTGGAGGTGGCTCGCCCGCCACCCACATTGAGCCCCCCACCGCCAATCCCGCGCGAGGGCGAAGCAGGCGACGGATCGCTAATGCCTGCGTGCAGGGTCGCCAGTTGGCTATAGCTGCGCCCCTGGAGCGGAAGTCCTATCAGTTGGCTCTCGCTAATCCGCTGGGTGGCCGCAGAGGCTTCCGTGCGCCGTTCCAGCACCGAGTCCAAGAAGAGCAACTGGCCTAAAGTTAACTGGATGCGCTGCTGGGTCTGGCTGGCAAATCCGTCCCGCTTGACCTCGAAATTGTAAGTCCCAGCAGGCAGGCGCAAAATTTCAAACTGGCCCTCGGCATCCGTGCTTGTTGTGCGGCTCTGCCCAGACTCCACATGCTTCGCCACAACCGTCGCTCCTGGCACGGGATGCCGCGTGGTCTCACGCACCGTGCCGCGAACCGTGGCCCCATCTGGTTGTTGCGAGATCCCTTCTTCGGGCAGAAAAACCATCATGAGCGCGGCCACTGCCCCGAGCCGGAGCCACGACTTTATCGACTGAAAAGTTTCCAACCGGCTCTCAGCAGATGTAAAGAGCATGGTATTCACCTTTTTAGGATTCTGAAAATTTTGCTCATTATAAGCAAATCAAACGAGGAGCCACATCAAAAAATGACGCTGTAAGACTTGCGAAATCCGTCAGAAATCGAAGGAATAGGTAAGCTTGACCTGAAGCGACCGGTCCCTTTGGCCGTCAAACAACCCGCCCAACTGGCGGCCTTCGTTATAGACGAAAAAGAAATCGTCGCCCGGCCTGAAAATGTAGTTCAGGCGGAAGTTGATCCCGGAAAAGGAGTCCGCACTGTTGTACTGCAGAGTGGTGCTGGTGAGCCATTGATTGTTGAAAGCGTAATTGACGCGGAAATTCACGACGTGGTCCGTGAAGTTAGTCTGGCTGAAACTTGCATCATTGATTGTATAGCCAAGCTCGACAGAGAGAGTGTTGGTTAATCTCAGCTTCGGGTTGATGTTCCATTCGACCAAGTCGCCCCCAAAGTATCCGGGACTTGGCTCGACGCTGACGTTTCCGGAGAGTCTTCTGGCCGGATTGGCAGCGTATTGGAACCGCGAATACCACCAGCTATACTCTCCCGGTGGCACGACCACTAAAGGCTTGCGGACAGTAACGCCCGGAGCAATCTTCACCGCCTGATCACGAAGGGTAAACGGCTTGGCCAGCCTTTCGAACCGCCAATGCGGCAAAACGCTGAACGAATCTCCGCTCTGAAGCTCAACACGAATGGTGTAGTGATTGCGCCGGCTTTCCAGCTTCCAGTCCCGGTCGGTGATGTAATCAAACCGAGCCTGTAGACCGATCTGGCGGATAGGACCGCTTCGGGGGCGAGGACTAATCCCCAGGATCGGGGTGAAGCGTCGCATGTTTTTTCGAGGAACAAACCCCAGATCATCGCGGAAATTCGGTTCAATGAAAATATATTCCAGGCTTGCCAGCCAAAAGTCGCTGTCCCACTTGGCCGTCCCACTACTGACCCAGTTCTTTTCCTTGATTCCTGGCTGATCTGACTTGGCCCATAGCGCCGTCACACTCAAATATTTGTAGAAAGTAAAGTTTGTGTCAAAGCCATAAACGCGGTTGAAATCTCCCTTCCCCGCGCTTTCGCGATTCAGAATAAATCCTCCCACGTTGGAGCGGGACAGCAGGTTTCGCTTGACCCGGACTACGCTGTAATTGCTCTCAGGAACGGCCTTCGATTCCTCCTGATCCGTTTGCACATTCAACAGACCTAAGGTGAAACCTCCCAAATTACCGGTCAACCGGGCGCCCGCGGTCATGGGCACGGGGAGTCTTTCAGGAGAGAGGCCAATGGTACGGCTGTGGAACAGTTTCATGTCCGTGGCGGTTTCGGCTCTGACCAAACCAAACTCAAAAATCCCGGCGCCTTCCTGGAAAAACTCTCTTTTTTCCGGATAGAACAGCGGGAAGCGGTCAAGGTTCACTTGCTGATCATCCACCTCAGTCTGAGCAAAGTCGGTGTTCCAAGTCAGATCGGCTGTCAGGCTGGGCGTGATCCGATATTTCATCACCTCCATTCCAAAATCCGAGGTGCCGCCGAGCCTGCTGTGAAACTGGTTGGAGGAACGCTGGAATCCTCCCAGCAGAAACGGCTTGACCCGAAACCGCATTCCGCTCTGGATATTTTCCAGCCCCTCCAGATGCCCACCTTGCGAGACGTTCTCCAGCTTGAATCCTCGCCGGAACCCGTTCCAAAATGTCAACTCGTTCTTCCGCCGAATCACTCGTTCCAGATCGAATCCCCAAATCTGCCCCTCGTTTTCATTCAGCCGCAGGCTTTTGAACGGGATGGCAAACTCTGCCGTCCAACCCACCAGCGTAATTTGCGAGACCACGTCCCATTTCTCGTCCCAGTTCTCATTGATGTTGTTTCCCTCGTCGGTTATGAGCGCGTCGTACTGCGTTCCCAAGGGATTGGTGCGGAAGAGGTAGGCATTGCGGTGGTCATGAAAAGTATCCAACACGACGCTGATCGTATCGTCATTTCCCAGGTTGTTGTCCCGGCGGCGCTCCGTAGCTAAAATGCGGTCAGCCTGGGAGTCGTAGCAGATCACTCCAATATAGAGAGTGGAGGCGGTGTAGAGAACACGCACCTCGGTCCCTTCCGTGGACTCTTCGCCCTCGTGCGGCTCTTTCTGCGTAAATCCCAAGGCAACGGGGGTATTCTTCCAGGCCGGCTCCTCCAGACTTCCATCCAAAGTTACCGGCAACTCCGTTCGCACCGCTTTTAGTTTTCTCTTCCCGTGTGTCCCGGTTCCATCGCCGATATTCTGGGCCTGGCTCACAAACGGGACCAACAGACAAAGCAGTAGAGCAGACAAAGCACGTCTTTCCAAGAAGCAATGCTTCCGTATCATTCCAACTTCACGATTAAGGAGTGAGCACCGCAGGCAAAACCCACCAGAAATTGGGCCTGTATGCGCCGTATACCGCAATTACAGACAGTGCAGTGTCAAAAATAATATAGCGTCCTGCCAAACCCACGGCAAGGAAATTAAGGCTATTCTTGGTTATCCCTCTTAGTTATCCCTCTTATACCCAAGGCCTGATCGTCGAAGCGAGGACAAGGAGAAGGTGTGGCAGGAACAAAACCTTCTGCGGCGATTGTGGGCGCCGGAATTGGCGGTCTTGCCGCGTTGCCTCCAGGGGAAGGGTCTGGACGGTATCGAGGAGGGATTTTGGACCTTCGAGGCGACCCGCAAGGAGCGCACCTCAAAGATCCAGTACCACTCTCACCTGAACAGGTGGATGAAGCGTCTACCGAGGTACAAAACTCTGGTCTGCACTTCCACCGTCCCAATAGGGCAAGCGGATGATCCCGTCTTTGCTCCTGTCGTAAACTACTCTTCCGCCAACTACGGTGAGGTCAATGGGTATTTCCGAGATCTCTTCTTCCGGGACTGTCATGTAATCGCCACCCAGCACAACCAGATCCGCGAGCTTTCCCGTTTCAATAGTTCCCAAAAGTTTTTCGTCTCCCGAATAGTAGGCAGTCCAGTTCGTTTTCATCCAGAGAGCTTCCTGGCGAGTTATCCTTAGATCGGGACCCCAGATTCTTCCCATTTTCTCGTCCTTACGCGTAATGAGCGCTTCCATCAGCCACAGAGGCGCTGACCACTTGCCCGTGATGTCTGCCTCAATAATCGGCTTCATACCCGAGTCGATCATAGTTCTGACCGGTGTAAAGCCCATTCCATTGACCTGGTCGGCTCCATATTGGTAAACAAGGTGGGTGGGATCTTGGAACACGTACTTAGGCGCCACGCTGTAAATCACCCCCAGCTTTACAGCCCGCTTGATGTCATCAGGGGTGCGGGTTAAAGCGTGATCAAATCCCCATCGACCCTTCAAGGGCTTCTCACGGTTGGCTTTCTCGAAAGCATCCAGCATCACGCTGGCCGCTTGGTCACCCTGAGTGTGGACACTGGTGATCGCCCACCCATATCGATTGGCTAAAATGATGTTTTGCCATTCGCTGTGTTCCAGGTCATTGCCATAACTTTCCCAGTGGTTTGACCCATTGGGGCCAAAGGGAGAAGTATCCAGCTCGCGAATCTTGGGCTTCCAGGTCAGCATATCCCCGGTGTTGGATTGACAATCAACCGGCTGAACCGTGGTTCCGTGGATCTTCATCATGGAGTCGCCAAAACCGCTCAGGTTGCCTACGCGCTTCAAATAAGCCTCCGCATTGGGATTCTGCCGAACCAGTTCATGACCGACCCGAATCCGCGCTGTCAGCTCTCCCCGTGCCCATACCTCTTTTAAATAGGAAACGCTGAGCCCCTGTGCTTGGCCCATGATGGTCGTCATCCCCAGAGAGTTGACTTTCTTGAGGACCTGTTTCTGGAGTTGGATAGCCTCTTCTGTAATGGGCGGCTGGGGGCGCATGTCATACTCGATCACTCCCAAAGCAAATCCAGAGACCATTCCCGTTGCCTCTCCGGTTTTCGGGTCCTTAACGATGCCTGCTGTCTCCGGAGGTACTGCTTTAAGCGCAAGCGAATTTACAACACCAACATTGCAGTTGGTAATAATCACTAGCGGATTATTTGGAGAAATCGGGTCGAGAACCTTACGGTTCATCTGCTGATATAGCACTTTGTTGTCGCTATCCTTGAAAAACACCCACTCCCCGGGAGGGGCTTTGTCAACCACCTTTTTTATCTCCGCCAAGCCGCGATCTAGGCCTAGGTTTTGCAGTCGAATCGAGATCCCTTCCTTAAAAATTTGGCCGAGCCAGACTTGATGCAAATGCGGCTCAATGAAACCAGGGACGACACTTCGCCCTTTGAGGTCGATCTGTTGCGTACTTGGGCCCGCCATGCGCCGGATGCGATCACTGTCACCCACCGCCAGAAACTTTCCGTCTCGAATGGCCACCGCTTCGGCAGTCGTGAATTGGTCGTCGGCCTTCAGGATTTTGCCGTTGTACAAGACCATATCCGCATAAGCGATCACCTCAGGGGCCAGGGCCTGTTGTTGAGCTCGGGAACTGCCAATCGTCAGGACCAGATTTGTTGTCAATGCGATCGATAGTAAAAGGTGACATTTCCTCATTTTGGTTTCCCTCCAACACACTAAAAGGTTTACGCGAACTTATCATCGTCCAAAAATTTTGTCAATCGCTCGCGCGCATCATCCCGGTGTCTTCATTGAAATCTTCGATGAGTTTGTCCCAGGCGGAGATGGACGCCTGGAGTCCCGTCCAGAACGCCGCGCTCTTGCGGCTGTCGAAATCAGCGGTCGGCACACCCTGTTGCTCGACCCAGGTGTAGTAGCCGAGATTGAAGATGCGTCGGCGGTCCACATGCGTCAGCTCGATCAGGTGATCGTCGGCGACCGCCTGGAGATGGCGCCCAAAGATCTCGCCGGCGTGCACTTCGTCGAGACCGCCGGAATAACGGCGCGCAAGATAGGTTTGGCGCTCGCTGTCGTAAAGCGCGGCGCTGTCCGTTGCCACCGTGATGATCGCGTCGCAATCTCCGAGCTCGAAGTGTTTGGCGATCTTGATCGCGGCGACGACGTTGGCGATACCGGAGATGCCGATATTGTCGAGCTCCTTCACCAGGGCCGGATCGATCTTCCGCCGCTTGGTGAGATAGGCGCGGCCGACGCCGTCGTTGAACAGCAGGTTGAGCCCGTCCGAGCTGCGATCCGATACGCCGACGACGAGGTCGGTGTTCAGCACATTGTGGATGAGTGGGATGTGCTTGTCTCCGATTCCTTGGATGTTGTGCTCGCCGTAGCCGTTGTACAGCATCGTCGGGCATTCGACTGCTTCGGCGGCGGCGATCTTTGTGCCGTGAACGGACTTGAGGTAATCGCCCGCGGCGATGGTACCCGCCGAGCCCGTGGCCGAGACAAAGGTCGAAAGCCGGAGTCGCGGCTCCTTGCGGCGCAGGTCGCCGAATACTCGGTCTAGCGCTCGGCCGGTGCAATGATAGTGGATCAGGTAGTTGCCGAACTCAGAGAACTGGTTGAGAATCATATTTTGCGGGTCACGCGACAGCTCGGCGCACTTGTCGTAGATTTCCTTAACATTGCTCTCCGTCCCGGGCGTTCGAATGATGTCCGCAGGATCGCTCACCCAATGCTCGAGCCAATCGAAGCGCTCCCGGCTCATGCCGGCAGGCAGCACAGCGACGCCGCGGCACCCGAGAATGCGTGAGATCGCCACGCCGCCGCGGCAATAGTTGCCCGTTGACGGCCATATCGCCTTGTGGCGGGTCGGGTCGAAGCGGCCGGTGACAAGACGAGGCGCCAGGCAGCCATAAGCGGCCAGAACCTTGTGCGCGCCGATCATCGGAAAGCGCCGGCCAAGGACCACGATAATTCTGGCCTTCACACCCGTGAGAGCCTCAGGAAGCACGAGGTAGCCCGGAACATCGGCGCGGCCGGTGCGCGCCTTGTCGTTGAACCAATGGACGCGCCAAAGATTCGCCGCCACCGGCTCATCGGGATCGATACCGGCAAGGGCAGCCCCTTGCGAGTCGGGGATGAGGTCAGGATCCGCGAGCTGGCTCAGGGTGGGCAAGGCGACCTTCCGCTTGCGCAAGTGTTCCACCGCGCTGCGGCGAAGCTTTGCATCGGCGATCTCGGGAACCAGACTGAGTTGGCTCATAGGTACATCCCACTAACCATCATACTATGGAACCATTTTCGACAGCGGCGTGCGACAGATGCGATCGTGTGCTGCTGTCGCCCGCTAGTTCGCTTGCCGAATGCCCGCTTCGAGCGCCGTCCGTCCGCTCGGGCGATGGGCGTTTGCTGCACGGCCCGGTTTCAGCTTGACACACCAACCTACCAAAAATAGAATCCCTCCGGGGCAGGGAATCTCTGAACGGGAGGAGCCAAAATGGCGCAGACATGGATGAAAGCGGCCTTGATTGCCGCTGGCGTTAGTCTTGCAATCGGAGGCGCGCTCGAGGCGGCCAACACCATCAAAATCGGCGTGAACCAGCCTCTGACGGGAGCCGTCGCCGCCTCGGGCAACTTCGTCGCGAACGGGGCGAAGATTGCGGCCGATGAGATCAACGCCAAGGGCGGCATTGGTGGCACTCGGATCGAGCTCGTCATTGAGGACAACAAGAGCAATCCGACCGAAGCCGTTGCCGTCGCGGAAAAGCTCATCGTGCGCGACAAGGTGCCGGTGATGATGGGCGCCTGGAGCTCGACCTACACGCTCGCCGTAATGCCGAAACTCATGGAGTACAAGATTCCCATGCTGGTCGAGACATCCTCGTCGGATAAGATCACAACCTCCGGTAACCCTTACGTGTTCCGTATATCTCCGACGTCCGGGATGGAGGCGGCTGCCTTTGCCGACAAGGTTGGACGGCTCAAAATCCGCAAAGCCGACTTCCTGGTGGTCAACAATGATTGGGGCAAGGGAGCGGCCGACGTATTCCAAAAGATGCTCAAAGACAAGGGTGTCGTGATCGGCGTGGTCGAAACGATGGACGCGGCGGCGCAGGATCTCAACGCGCAGCTTTCCAAGATCAAGGGCTCGGACGCTGATACCCTGTTCATCACAACGGCGGTCGAGCAACTGACCCTTGCGCTGAAGCAAATTTACGCTCTTAGGCTGAAGCGCCAGATTATCACAACCGGCGGCTCCCAGAATCCGGATCAGCTCATCGAGCAGGCGGGGGCCGCGGCGAACGGCACTCTGCACCTTACAACGTTCGCCCCGTGGTTTCCAGGGGTGTCCCCGAATCCGGAGGCAACCAAGGCCTTCATCGCCGAGTGGGTGAAGCGGGGAAACAAGTTTGCCGGGTTGACGGAAGGTTTCCGCGGCTACGACGGTATCCGCACGATCGCAGCGGCGATCGCTAAAGCCGGCAAGGCCGAGCCGGAGGCCATCCGCACGGCCCTCTGGAACACGCAGTTGACGGGTCTCAACGGCAAAATCGCTTTCACGAAGGCGGGCCCTAAAGGCAAGGAGAGCGGGCAGAGCATTCCCGACGTTTATCTGATCAAAATCGATAACGGGAAAGTTGCTCTCCACTTGCGCTGACGCGGGACAAGAAGGATTCCGCGGAGCGCCTGCCGCGCAATCTCCTTCCGACCGCTCCACCCCGAACGCCCCGGGTTCCGTGCCCCATCCACGGACCCCTCTCATCGCTATAAGCGAGCATTGACGTGGACCAGTTGTCTCAGCACATCGTAAACGCGCTGATGCTTGGGGGGACTTACGCCCTCCTCGGGATTGGTTTGACCTTAATCTTCGGCATCATGCGAGTGGTGAATTTCACCCACGGCGAGCTTTATTCCTTCGGCGGCTACATGATTTTCCTCTTTACCTCGGTGCTCGGGTTGAATTTCTACGCCGCGCTGATCGTCGCCCTTGTCCTGGGCATTCTGCTCGGCGCCGTCATTGAACTGGTACTGTTGCGGCGGCTGCGCGGCGCCGACATCGACACCACCATGCTAGTGATGATCGGCTGCTGGATGGTCCTGCAAAACACCGAGCAGATGATCTGGGGAGGCGTCGCCAAGGCAGTTGTGTCGCCTCTCCCTGAGGAGCCCTTGGTCCTTGGGTCCGTTTCAGTGGCGTGGCTGCGTGTCTTTGTCTTCGTCGTGGCGGCGCTGCTCATCCTAGCAACCTACGCGCTTATCCATTGGACGAAACTGGGGAAGGCAATGCGCGCAACGTTCCAAGATCGCGACACGGCTTCTCTAATGGGGGTCAACATCAACGCGATCAACACGGCGACCTTTGCACTCGGTTCCGGTCTTGCGTCGGCCGCAGGCGCTCTTCTCGGCCCCGTGTATCTGGTGACACCGACGATGGGCAATCTCGCCGCCCTCAAGGCTTTCGCCATTGTCATCCTGGGGGGGCTTGGAAACATCCAGGGGGCCACCGTCGGTGGTTTCATCCTCGCCTTCGCCGAGGAGATGGGCGCCGGTTACATCTCGTCGGGCTATCGGGACGCGATGGGTTTCCTCATGATCATCGTGGTGCTCTTGTTCAAGCCGACCGGGCTGTTTGCGCGCGCGGAGAGAATCGGATGAGGCGCACTTTACCGTATCTCTGGGTCGGGTTTCTGCTGTCGGTTCCGCTGTGGCTTCACGACCAGTACTTTCTGCACATTCTCATCACAACGGGGATTTTCACCATCACCGCGATGAGCCTGAACCTCCTCCTGGGTTTTACCGGACAACTGAGCCTCGGGCACGTCGCCTTCTTCGGCGTCGGCGCCTATACAAGCGCGCTTGCGTCGCTTGGCTTCGACGTGCACATCTTCGGCGGCTTCCGGATCGTGCATCAGCCTTGGCCTGCGGTGACTGGCTTCGCCGTCGGCATCCTCGTCGCGGGCTTGTGCGGATACGCGATCGGCAAGCTCTCGTTCAAAGTGCGCGAGGCCTACTTCGTGATCGTCACCATCAGCTTTGCCGAAGTGGTTCGGCTGGTGGCGCTGAACTGGGTCGAACTGACACAAGGCCCGCTCGCGCTCAACAACATCCCTCCATTCACGATCGGTTTTCCGGGGCTCTGGGAACAGACGCTGTGGGGCAAGGTGCCCAACTATTACGCTGTGCTCGCTGTTGGCGCCGTGGCTCATATCCTCATCCGGCGTCTGGTGCTCTCGCGGATCGGGCGCGCGATGGTCGCGCTGAAAGAGAATGAGCCGCTCGCTACCTCCCTCGGGATCGACGTCACCCGCTTCCTGGTGCTCGCCGCCGTAGTCTCGGCGGGGATCGCTGGCGCGGCCGGAGGGCTGTATGCCCACTACATCAGGATCATCGACCCTGACATCTTTCTGTTTATTTACACCGTGACGATGGTCATCATGGTCGTGACCGGGGGGAAGGGAACGCTGGCCGGACCCCTCGTCGGCGGAATCATCTTTGGCATCCTACCGGTCATGCTGCGCCCCATGGCTACCCCCGAGGCCCAGTGGATCATTTACGGCGTGTTCATGATCCTAATCGTGTTCTTTCTGCCCCGCGGCATCGTTCCGGCAGTCCAAGACTGGTGGCAGAGCAAGATGGGCGTCACGCAAGCGCCTGTCGATGGCGCCAGGACGGGTGGACGCTTATGACCCGACACGATGGTTCATCCCGCGCGGTCTTGTCCATCGAGCAGGTAAGCGTCCATTTCGGCGGTCTCGTCGCCATCTCCGACATGACCTTTGCACTCAACCAAGGAGAGTTGCTGAGTCTCATTGGACCGAACGGAGCCGGTAAGACCACGGCCCTCAACGTGGTCACTGGCTTCCTGCGGCCGACAAAGGGCGAGGTCCGCTATCGAGGCGCCGCGCTGAACCGCCTGAAACCGCACGAGGTTGCGAACCTGGGGCTCGTGCGTACCTTTCAGAAAACCAGCGTCTTCGGCATGAACACGGTGTTCGACAACGTGCTCATCGGCCTGCATCGGCACGGGAGTTCGTCGCTCTGGGAGACGGTGCTCGCTCTACCGCATGTCCGGCGGGAGGAGAAGCGACTTCGCGAGCGAGCGTGGGAAATCCTTGACTTCGTCGGCATCGATAAGCACGCGGCGCAACTTGGTGGCGCGTTGCCCTATGGTGAGCAGCGGCTCCTCGAGGTCGCAGTCGCGCTTGCGGCGCAACCTACGCTGCTGCTTCTCGACGAGCCCGTGTCAGGCATGAATGCCTCCGAAACGGCAAGCTTCATGAAACTTCTCGGCAAGATCCGACAGCGGGGACTGACCGTGTTGCTGGTCGAGCATAACATGCACATGGTCATGAGCATGTCGGACCGGATCGTCGCTCTCAACTACGGAAAAATCATCGCGGAAGGTCCGCCTGCGGCGATCCAGCAAGACCCGGAAGTCATCCGCGCCTATCTCGGACAGGAGGTGAAGCGTGCTTGAGATCGAGAAGCTCGTTTGCCGATACGGCAAGGTTGAGGCGCTCAAAAGCGTTTCCCTAGTCGTGAGGAAAGGCGAGCTTGTCACTCTGATTGGCGCCAACGGCGCCGGCAAGACGACCACGCTTCGGGCGATCTCGGGCCTTCTTCCCCCGGCCGGCGGTCGCACGCTTTTCCAGGGAGAAGACATCACACGCGCCTCTCCAAAGCATATCTTGTCCCGTGGCATCGCGCACTGTCCGGAGGGCCGCCACGTGTTCCCTCATATGACGGTGCAGGAGAATCTTGAAATGGGGTGCTATCTCCGGTCGGATGCCACTGGAATTGCGGCTGATATGGAGCGCGTCTTCGAGAGCTTCCCGAGGCTCGCCGAACGCCGCCGGCAGATAGCGGGAACGCTGTCGGGCGGCGAGCAACAGATGCTTGCGATCGGCCGAGCCTTGATGTCCCGGCCGAAGCTCGTTCTCTTCGATGAGCCGTCCCTGGGCCTCGCGCCCAACATTGTGGAACGAACCTTCCAGATCATCAAAGGCATTCGTGACCAAGGGACAACAGTGCTGATGGTCGAGCAGAACGCGTATGCCGCGCTCGACATGTGCGACCGCGCCTATCTCCTGGAATCAGGGACGCTGACCCTCGAGGGCACGGGCCGCGAGCTCATCAAGAATCCGCACATCCAAGAAGCTTATCTCGGCGGCTGAAGGGTTCCTTCTTCTCCCCGACGGGTCAGTCCAGAATTTTGTCTTGTCAGCTCCCTCCTTAAAAGCCATTCTCGGCCGGGTAGAAAAAAACAATTTCTTATTTTTTGACTTGATCCCGCGACATCGGTAACTCGATACTTGCAATTCAATATTCGACATTTTTCAACATCTGCTTCAGCTGGCACACAAGTGTGATACATTGGTCAAGAGAATTCGAGAGCGGTCTTTCATCGGCCGATTGAAAGGACAATAGATGCGGATTCGGATCGACTTAAACGGCAGAGAGGTCGAGGCGGATACAGTCCCCCACAGAAGTTTGGCCTCTTTCTTACGCAACGAACTGGGGCTCACCGGCACCAAACTGAGTTGCGAGGTCGGCGAGTGCGGTTCTTGCACGGTACTTCTCGACGGACGTCCCGTCACCTCATGCCTGGTACCGGTGGCCCAAGCAGACGGCAGGTCGGTTCAGACGATCGAAGGGCTGGGAATTAACACGCAGATGCACCCATTGCAGGAAGCTTTCGTTGGTCAGAACGCGGTGCAATGCGGGTTCTGCATTCCCGGCATGATTATGGCGGCTAAGGCCCTTTTGGACCGAAAGCCTGATGCCAGTTCGGAAGACGTCCGGCTGATTCTCTCCGGCAACCTGTGCCGTTGTACCGGCTATCAGAAGATTGTCGAGGCGGTTGTAATAGCGGCCAGGGAGGTGCAGCGCAATGGCTGATGCAGTAGCAGTCACATCGCAGATCCGGAAACGAAAAAGCGTGGGACAGCCCCTCCCCCAGATTGACTCGGCAGAGAAAGTGAAAGGGCTCACGCAGTATCTGCAGGATCTCTCAGTGCCGGGCATGCTCTATGGCGCCATCGTTCGCAGCGCCATACCCCACGGCCTGATACGAGAGATTGATACGTCGCGCGCTGAGCGACTTTCTGGCGTGCGCGCGGTTATTACCGCCCGCGATTGTCCCGGAGTGCTCTTCGGGCCGCAGGAGCCGCAAGATTGGGAGATCCTGTGCCGAAACAAGGTTCGATACATTGGAGACGAAGTGGCGGCCGTAGCCGCCATTTCTCCCGACGTTGCCAAGGAGGCGGCAGCCTTGGTTCGCGTCGAGTACCAGGAACTGCCCGCCGTCTACGATCCTTTCGAGGCTCTGAAACCTGGCGCCCCGGTTCTCTGGGAGCAGCATCCTGACAATGTCGCCTACCGCTTCCATATTGAGCGCGGTGATCTAGAAGCGGGGTTCGCCCGAGCCGACGATGTTTTCGAACACGACTTCTATACCGGTCGTTTTTACCACGGACAAATGGAACCGATGGGTTGCATCGTCCAATACCATGCTGATGGCGGCTACACGATTTGGACCCCGACCCATCTGCCATTCCGTTCCCGCATGACGTATTCCAAGGGCCTTGGCGTGTCCATGGATAAGATCCGCATCGTGGTTCCGCCCTTTGGCGGAAGCTTCGGAATGAAGTATGAATTGAACATCAATTGTATCGCCGCTTTGTTATCCAAAAAATCCAGACGGCCGGTGAAGATATTCTTTGAACGTGAAGAGGATATCGGCGCGGGTCATCCTCGCATGGGACTGCACTTTCATTATCGTCTCGGTGTCACTCGTGACGGCCGGTTTGTTGCCAAAGAGGCTCGGGTAGTGGGAACCGGCGGAGCACGAACCTTCTGGACTCCTCCCGTTCTGTCTACCGCCTGCTACCGAATCGACAGCCTCTATCACTTCCAGAATGTGCGCACTGAAGGATTTTTGGTGTACACAAACCAAAGTCCCGCCACTTGTTTTCGAGGCTTCGGCAACGCCGAAGCTCTAACAGCGCTGGAAACGTTCATCGACGAAATAGGCGAAAGGACCGGCATCGATCCGGTGGAGCTTCGGCGGATGAATGGCGTCAAGGCGGGTGACGTAAGCCTGCATGGGTGGCGCATCGCCTCCTGCGGCTTGAGAGAGTGCTTGGACCGGGCGGAGTCCGTCTCCGGGTTCCGCAACCGCAAACCGCCTCCCAAGATTCCGCCTCGGCGCGGCGTGGTGCGCGGCATAGGTCTGGCGGCAGGGCATCATATCTCCGGCAACCGAATTATCATCAACGAATACGACGGCGCATCGGCCCAGGTCCGGCTGGGTTTTGACGGCCAGGTAGCCGTCATCGTCGGGGAGCCCGACATCGGCCAGGGGATGAACACGGTGTTCGCGCAGATTGCCGCCGAGGTGCTCGACGTCGATCCCGCCAGCGTCCGCTCGCTCCCCATCGATACTCTGGTCAGTCCGCATGGAGTGGGAACTCTGGGCTCTCGCGGGACTACGGTGGCTGGGAGGGCCGTACAGTTAGCCGCTGAGGACGCCCGCACCAAGCTGGTCTCGCTGGCAGCGGAACTGTTGGGCGTTCCGCCCCAGGAGATCCGCTTGCAGAGCGGCAGCGCCGTGGTAGCAAGCGGCGGCGGTAGTCTCTCCATGGCGGAGTTGGGCCGTGAATATGCGACTCGATATGGCGGCGCTTTTCTCATCGGGCACGGGCACTTCACCCCACCCACCGAGATCCCTGACGCCACCAAGTACGGGAATTTATCAACCTCGTACGTCTTCGGTACCCACGTGGCGGAAGTGGAGGTGGATACTGAGACGGGGGCCACTCGCGTGGTGCGCTACTGGGCGTTACATGACAGCGGTACCATTATTAATCCCTCCACAGCGACAGGACAGGTGCACGGCGGTGTGGCCCAAGGCATCGCCTCGGCGCTCCTGGAAGAGGTGTTGGTCAAGGATGGAAGAGTCACCAATCCGAACTTTCTCGATTACCGGATCCCTGGCTTCCAGGATATTCCGGAGATGTATGTGGAGTTTGTGGAAACCAAGGACCCTTACGGCCCGTTTGGCGCCAAGAGTATTGGTGAGTCCTCTCTGAATCCCACGGCCGCGGCGGTTTGCAACGCCATTTACAACGCCGTCGGTGTTCGGGTGCACCAGACTCCCGTCACGCCGGAGCGGTTGTGGAAATTGCTCGAAACCGCTCGCACTGAGGCGCGGAAAAAGGAATGACCGAGCTAAATACCGTAGAATACATCGCAGTCAAGTCCGTGGCGGAAGCCGTGACAGCTTTACAATCCCACAAGGGCGCTCGTGTGATCATGGGCGGGACGGACCTGATGGTGGGCATGCGGGATGGACGCATACGCCCATCCTGTTTGGTGGATGTGAGCCGGGTTCGGGAACTGATCGGTATTGCGAACCACCATGGTTCCTTGCGAATCGGAGCCGCCACCAAGATTACCGACATCATCGAGCATCCCGTTGTCCGCCAAGCCTGTCCGGCTCTTGTAGACGCAGGTAAACTCCTGGGAGGATGGCAGATTCAAAACATGGCCACCTTGGCGGGAAACGTATGTAATGCCTCGCCCGCTGCGGAGACCGCTGGTCCTCTGTTAGTGTTGGACGCCGAGGTCGAAGCGTGCGGACCTTCCGGCCTGCGCAGTATCCCCGTGCATCAGTTTTGGCTGGGACCAGGCAAAACCGCACTTGAGCCAACCGAGATTCTTACCGCCATCATCATTCCGCCCGGGGTAGACGGGCGCCGCAGCGCTTATCAGCGCGTCCATATCCGCCATTCGGTGGACATCGCCTTAGTATGCAGCGCCGCACGCGTAGTGCTGGCCGATGGGAACGTACAGGAAGCGCGCATCGCACTTGGAGCAGTAGCGCCAACCCCCATCCGGGTGCGGGAAGCCGAGAGCTATCTGCAGGGTCGCGCCCTATCGGAGGAAGTTCTAGACAAGGTGGCAGAATTGGCGCAGGCCGCCACCCAACCCATTACCGATGTCCGGGCCTCTGCCGAATACCGCCGGGCAATGGCGGGCGTTCTCGTGCGGCGTGTGCTCCAATCAGCGGCCCGACGGGCGTAAGAACGCTCTCTTCGATGGGGGAGGGCCAATCCCTTGCCGAACGGCCGCGTCATCCGGGCCTAGCGGCCTGTAACCGAAAATGGGTAGCGCACTGAGAACGGCGCCCTTTGTAGAGGACGCGACATGGAGATGGTCTCAAAACTCGTAGAGACGCGCCGGTGGCGCGTCTCATTGCCACATTTCAGTGCATTCGCCAAGGAGACGCCCCACCGGGACGTCTCCACCCATAGTGAATTGGCGAGTTTTGAAGCTATCTCCACCGGCGCGTCTCTACCCTGCTACCGATTTCGGCGCTACAGTCCAAATAGTGGGCTTGCTTACCCCGCTGCATGCCGGCCGCTATAATGATAAGGATGATCACACAAATTCTCCTTGCGGCCGGTCAATCCAGCAGGATGAGAAGCCTCAAGCCCTTGCTTGATTTCGATGGCACTCCGCTTCTGGGACTTCTGCTTGAAGAATGTCGCAAATCTCTGGTGGATGCGATCGTAGTGGTTCTCGGACATGAGAGGGAGAGAATTCTTAAGAGCATCGACTTCTCTGGGGTTACCGTTGCGGTGAATGCCGATTACAGGAAGGGGCAGACCAGCTCATTTCAATGCGCGCTCCGCGCGATGGACCCGGCGACGGAGGCCTTCGTGAATCTTCCCGTCGACCATCCTCTGGTCACGCGAACAGAAATCGATGCAGTGGTGAAGGCATATCGGAACCGCAACGGCAAGAGCAAGATTTTCATTCCAAGGTTTGGATCGCAAGAGGGGCGGCCTGCTTTATTCGACGCTTCCTTGCGGGATGAGATACTCGCGCTCAGTCCTGAGGCGCCGGTAAAAGACCTAATTGAGAAGTTCCGCCGGCACATCTGCCACGTTTCCATCGATAACCCGTTCACAATGAGAGATATGGATACTCCTGAAGAGTATCGCCAATGCCTGGAACTCTTTCATACTGCGCGCAAAGAACGTAAGGCCTGAGTACCGTGGACATCACCGATACACTTGTTCTCGTTCGCGGAGCCGGCGACACTGCTACGGCGGTTGGGAAGCGCCTCTTCCTCGCTGGATTTCGAGTGGTCATGACCGAACTTCCAGAACCTCTTTGCATTCGCCGCACCGTCTCATTCGCCGAAGCCGTGTACGACGGGAAAGCCTTGGTGGAGGGAATCGAGGGACGCCTCGCCCAATTCGGTGAACTTTCCAGGTGGCCTTTTGAGCAAGCGATCCCGATCATCGTAGACGCAGAGGGCAACTCCATTCGGGCGCTGCGTCCGGACGTTCTGATTGACGCGCGGATATTAAAGAAAAATGTGGATACTCGAATCGATCAGGCGCCCATGGTAGGCGCGCTTGGCCCGGGGTACACCGCAGGTCTGGATTGCCACTTCGTCGTGGAAACGAAGAGAGGGCACAATCTAGGACGCGCCATCTATCAGGGGTCTGCAGAGCCTGACACTGGAAAACCTGCGCCGGTCATGGGATACAGCAACGAAAGAACCTTGTACGCCGACCAGTACGGAGCGTTCGAAGCGCTGGCCAATATCGGCCAGGCGGTCCGTGAGGGAGTGGTAATCGGCAGAATCGGGGAAACAATGCTTGTCTCACGAGTCTCCGGTACGGTGAGAGGAATCCTTCGGTCGGGCCTGAAGGTCCAGAAAGGGACCAAGCTTGCAGACATCGATCCAAGAACTTGCCCAGAATTCTGCTATACGATTTCAGACCGTTCCAACGCCGCCGCCGGCGGGGTGTTGGAAGGAATCTTGGCGCTTCGAAGGCGACTCCTTCAGCGTTAATCATCCACAAAGCAGGCGCCGCCACACGTCATACCCTCCACGCGATGGATTGTGTTTGCTATTCATTTTTGATTCCCCCTGGAAAAAGCCTTGATTCGCGCGTTTCAAGGGCCTATGATCTGTCATCACAGGGTCGCTGCGAGGTTCCGCAACAGGAGTTTCAAATGGAGGTGGAGTGCGGTCGATACCACGGCTCAATTCTTTGAGCACTACCTTTGCAAGGACCGCGGACCGGGCTTTCGATGGTCAGTACGATGAATTTCCAGGAGGAGGAAATGAGAAGTAACCGTAAGGTTTTTGTCATGTGCGCATGGGTTGCACTGACTTTTGGCTGTGCCTGCTCGGTCTATGCTCAGGTAGCGAGTGGAACGATTTCCGGCACCGTCAAGGATGCAAGTGGAAGCATCCTGCCTGGAGTGACGCTGACCATACGGAACGTAGAAACGGGTGTGAGCCGGACCGTGATTACAGACGATGAAGGGCGCTACCGGGCGCCTGAGTTGGCAGTGGGAAATTATGACGTACAAGCGGAGCTTGCAGGCTTTCAAACCGCCGTGCGCAGTGGGATCCAGCTTACGGTCGGGCGGGAAGCCGTCGTTGATTTCACCCTCCAAGTGGGCGAGATTAGCGAAAAAGTGGTCGTGAAGGGCGAGGCGCCGATGGTAAACACCACGAGTGCCACCATGTCTGAATTAGTCGATCAACGGCAAGTTCATGATTTGCCGCTCAACGGACGAGATCTGAGCCAGTTGTCGCTGCTGACTCCCGGGGTGACGTTTGCACGCACTGCGCCTTCCGGCACCCACGTTCAGGGAAACGCCAATATAAAGATCTCTGTTGGTGGAGCCAGAGTTTTCATGACCGGGTTCTTGCTGGACGGGACTGAGATTAACGATACCCGCAGTAAGGGAGTAGGCGGAGCGGCGGGATCTCTGTTTGGTGTGGAAACGGTGCGTGAGTTTCAGGTCTTAACCAACAACTACTCGGCCCAATACGGCCGTTTCGCCGGCGGTTTGATCACTTTGGTTACGAAATCGGGCACGAATGAATTTCACGGCAGTGTTTTTGAATTTCACCGCAATGACAATCTAGACACGCGTAATTTTTTTGATCCGGCTAACCCACCTGAGTTTAAACGCAATCAGTTCGGCGCCACCCTGGGAGGGCCGATCAAGAAGGATCGTTCGTTTTTCTTTGCCAGCTACGAGGGACTTCGTGACCGTTTGGGTCAGACATTAATTGCCATTGTTCCCACGGCTCAGGTACGCGAGGGCATCTTGCCGGACGGGAGACGGATCACCATTTCCCCCACGGTGAAACCGTTTTTAGACATCTACCCGCTGCCAACGCCCGGAGGTCGCGTCTTCAGTCAAGGCGGGGCGGAATATATTGCAGGGAAGACCCAGCCTACTCGCGACGACTATTTGATGGCGAAGATCGATCATAACTTCTCGGACTCCTACTCCCTTTTTGGGCGTTACACTCTTGACGACAGCGGTCGCGTGGTGCCTTCGGCGATTCCGGGTGGGGGCTATGTTATCGATGGTCGCAACCAATATGTGACTCTGGAGAGTAAGAAAATCTTCTCCCCTACTTTGTTGAATATCCTTCGTGTTGGCTTTAACCGCTCTCGTTCAACGCAATCCCAGCCGCCCGATTCTCCGCCACTGTCAATTTCCCTGCAACCCAATTATCCCTTGGGACAAATAAGTCCGGGCAGTGGCATTTCTACGATGGGAAATGCAAGTCCTCTCGGACGAAACTTACAGAATGTATTCCAATACTCGGGCGATTTTCTGGTTACCAAAGGGCGACAGGACCTGAAAATAGGTGTGAGCGCGTATCGATACCAGAACAATGAGTACTATGACTTTCAATACGGCGGGGTCTATTCGTTTGGCGGATTGGAAGCATTCCTAAGCGGAAGACCGTCAACCTACACGGGGGTATTGCCAGAGTCGTTCACTCGTCGGGGTTACAGGCAATGGGTTTTCGGTACGTACGTGCAGGATGACATCCGATTGCGATCGAATTTCACGATGAATCTGGGACTGAGATACGAGGTGATTACCAGCCCATACGAAGTAAACGGCAAAATCACCAACTTGCGGGATCCACTCAGAGACGCCAATACAACCGTTGGCACGCCTCTGTTTACAAATCCTTCCAAGAGGAACTTCGCACCCAGAATCGGATTTGCCTGGGACCCATTCGGGGACGGCAAAACCTCTGTGCGCTCGGGCTTTGGCCTGTTTGACGACACGATCCTCTTTTATCATTACGCTTGGCCTGTCCGAAATCAGCCTCCGTTCAACGTCAACATCAATATCCAAAATCCGACTTTCCCCTTGCCACAGCTCGGAACTAACTTTCAACCGCTCCGATCTCTTCAGGTATTCGAATATGAGGCCCAGCAGCCGTATATGATGCAGTGGAATCTGACGGTGCAGAGAGAAGTACTGCCTCAGACGACGGTGACTCTGGCTTATGTGGGATCCAGGGGCGTGAACCTTGAGGGCCGGCGAGATGTGAACATTGCTCAGCCCCAGATTCTTCCCGACGGCCGAAAGTTTTTCGCAGCCGGCTTATCTCGGAGAAATCCAAACTTCGATAATTTGAACCTATATGCCTTCAACGCCAGTTCCTTTTATCACGGCATGCAATTGAGTGTGGTGAAGCGGCTCAGTGGTGGACTGCAGTTTCAAGGGTCTTACGCGTGGTCTCGCTGTCTGGACGATGGATCTCAGGTGGTCGGCGATTTCTCCGGCCAGGGTTGGAATCCTCAAGATCCTGATGACGTGAAAGGTAGCAACCGCGGTTTATGTAACCACCATGTCGGACAGAATCTCTCCTCAAACTTTGTCTATAACTTTCCTACCCTTGGCCGGTCTGGAGTTGCGCAGAAAATGCTAGACGGGTGGCAGATGAATGGAATCGTTACCGTGGCCAGCGGTGCGGCCTTGCAGCCAAGTTTGGGAAGCCTGGTAGACTGGAACCGCGACCTGGACCGTACCGGTGATAACCCGGAGAGGCCCAATGTGAAGTCCGGCCGCAGCAACAACCCCGTTCTGGGAGGACCCGACAAGTATTTTGATCCAACTGCTTTTGAACTACCAGGGCAGGGATTTTACGGCAATATGGGCCGCAACACGATCATCGGACCTGGGGTCGCTACTTTTGACTTTTCTTTAACCAAGAACACATCGATCGCCGAAGGGAAAAACGTACAATTCCGCACTGAAGTTTTCAATCTTTTCAACCGGGCTAATTTTGGATCGCCCGCGCTTTCCATTTTCTCTGACGCGCAGGGGAATTTTGTCAACGGCGTCGGGCGCATTTCGAGCACCAGCACCACCTCCCGGCAAATTCAACTAGGGTTGAAGTTCTTGTTCTGAGGCACGTCGGCCTAAGGGGCGACTCAGTTGCGGGAGAGTGGGACTTTTTCAGTGACAAGCTTGCGAAAGGGAGGAATTGCAAAAGCGTAACCTTCACTCAACTGGCGAACGACTTTAGGTGGGACTGGGTTCAGAAAGTATTTTTTACTAGCTTTTAAGGAGGATTCCATATGAAAGCTTTGCCTGCGTTACTCATCGGTGCTTTTTTCACGTTACTGCTATGGTGTTACAGCGACCGCGCGATGGCTGCCGAAACACCGGACTTGATCGTGGTCAACGGTAAGATTTTGACCCTGGACGAGAACAATTGGTTCCAGTGGCCCAAGACACAATATGGAGGCAGACTGGTCGAGGCGATGGCGATCCAGGATGACACGATCATCGCCGTGGGCAGCAACGACGAGATCAGCAAGTTAGCGGGACCCGACACCAAGAAGTTGGACTTGAAAGGTCGAACGGTAGTTCCCGGTTTCGTCGATTCTCATCGTCACACCACCGGCTATCGGCCGCAAGACTTTCCGCAGATACAACCTGTCAGAGTGCCGCCAAGCCTGGACAAGGAAGTAGTTCGAAAGGGCATTTTTGATGCGATCAAGCAAGAAGTGCAAAAGAAAAAACCAGGCGACTGGATTATCGTGCAGCCCGAAGGGGACGTCGCCCGCCAGTTGATTCTGTTTGAAGACATCAAGCGCGCCGATCTGGATCGCGCCGCTCCCAACCACCTGCTCGTGCTTAACGAGGTGGGTTCGGGCCCCAACAGCCAGATCCGATTCAACAGCGCAGCCAGAAAGGTCATCGAGAAGGAGCTTCCCGGTTTCAAGTTTTACTCCGATGAGACCATCAAGAAAGATGGAGTCAATCTGAGCGGCCTGGTGATCAAGGACGTCATACTGCAGGGAAAGGAAGCGGAGTACGCCGAATCCATCAAGAAGTTGATCATCGAAACCGAACTTCCCCTCGGGATTACCACGGTGGCCACTCGAATTATGCGCGTTCCGCTGCAAGCGCTCCTTATTTTGGATGCGAAAGGCGAGATGCCCTACCGCCATGGCTGGCTGTTCAGCGACGGTTCGTTTTACAACGGCGACGGTTTTTACCGGCGCATGCCGAACACCGCGGGAGTGGGAAGCAAGTATCTTTGGAGCGCCGGAGTCCAGGAAGAAGTCATTGACTCGCCTTCGACCGGTTTGTGTACCACGGTTCCCAGCAAGAACGCGGTGCTAACCGAAAGACATAAGAGGGCCGGCATCAACACTTGTTTTCTGGAGAATGATCCCGTCATGCGGGCCACGGTGAAGGACCAGATTCAGTTTCAGCGCCCCACCGGATATCACAACTCCGGGGATAAGACCACGGATCTGATGCTCAAGATCATCGAAGAAGTCCAGCAGGAGACGGGGATGACCGACCAGCAGATCCGGGACAAGAGGATTGCTTTTGAGCATCTCCACCTGATCCGCCCGGATCAATATGCAAAGCTGAAGAAGTATGGAATCATCATGTGCAACGGCACCAACTACATGTCGGCCAACTTGAATCCGAACCGGCCCGACAACGTGGCTCAGAATTACGGTGAGGAATACCTGAAGTGGCAAATGCCGGCAAAGGGTTTTATCGATGCAGGAGTCATCACCATCAATAACGAAATGTACCCCAACGCTATTGACTCGTTGTCAAAGGTGGTTACTCGAGAAGCGTGCTTTACACCTCGGCTGCCGGGCGAGGGAGAGATCGGCATAGAGAAGTGCATCCTGATCGCCCCGGAACAAAAGGTGGATCGCATTACCGCGCTTCTGATGTCTACCAAATGGCCGGCGTACTATCTACTTCGGGAAAATAAGATTGGTTCACTGGAAGTAGGAAAGTGGGCGGATTTTGCTGTGATGGACCGGGACTATCTGACGATTCCCGACAAAGAGATCGGGAAACTCACCGTGTTGATGACGGTGATCGGCGGCAAGGTCGTTTACGCCAGCGCCGACTTCGGGCCGGTCGACAGGGCACTATTTAAGTCTCCGGAGTACCTGGGAAAGGCGGTGCTGGCAGGCGCCCAGTAAGGCGGCGATCACTAAATTGGTTTCGCGCTTCCCGGACCGATCGTTGTACAAGAGTCTCCGGGTCGGTCCGGCGAGTGCTTGGCTCGGGTCTCAAGATCCAAGAAAGGATAAGCTTGCACGTTGATGTAAGAGCTTGTCCGCATTTTGCCCCACGATCTCAGATCATTCCAATGCCGCGGCAGGTGGGGTGCTAGAAGGAATCTTAAGTCTTGGAAGAAAACTTCTTTTCGATATCCGTTTTTCCATCGATAGATCCGCCTTGACATCCTCACCTGAGAAAGACGTATAATCTGCCCGCTTTGAAGGCCAGCGGTTTTTAGTAGAGCTGGGTTTACGAATCTAATTTTCTTACTAGCTTTCGAAGGAGGATCGAATATGAAAGCTTTGCGGACGTTATTCATAGGCGCTTTTTTCACCTTCCTGCTACCGTGTTACAGCGAGCGCGCGATGGCTGCCGAAACACCGGATTTGATCTTTGTCAACGGCAAGATCCTTACGCTGGATGAGAATGTTTGGTTCCAGTGGCCCAAGACACAATATGGAGGCAGACTGGTCGAGGCGATGGCGATCCAGGATGACACGATCATCGCCGTCGGTACCAACGCCGAGATTGAGAAACTAGCGGGGCCCGAAACCAAGAAGGTGGATCTGAAGGGCAGGACGGTGCTTCCTGGCTTTGTCGATTCTCACCGGCACACCACCGGCTACCGGCCCCAAGACTTTCCGCAAATACAACCTGTCAAGGTACCGCCAAGCGCCGACAAGGAAGTAGTTCGAAAAGGGATCTTTGATGCCATCAAGCAGGAAGTGCAAAATAAGAAACCCGGCGAGTGGATTATCGTACAGCCCGAAGGGGACGTCGCCCGCCAGTTGATTCTGTTTGAAGACATCAAGCGCGCCGATCTGGATCGCGCCGCTCCCAACCACCTGCTCGTGCTTAACGAGGTGGGTTCTGGGCCCAACAGTCAGATTCGGTTCAACAGCGCAGCCAGAAAGGTCATCGAGAAGGAGCTTCCCGGTTTTAAGTTTTACTCCGATGAGACCATCAAAAAGGATGGAGTCAATCTGAGCGGCCTGGTGATCAAGGACATCATACTGCAGGGAAAGGAAGCGGAGTACGCTGAATCCATCAAGAAGTTAATCATCGCGACCGAACTCCCTTACGGGGTTACCACGGTGGCCACTCGAATTATGCGCGTTCCGCTGCAAGCCCTTCATATTCTGGACGCCAAAGGGGAGATGCCCTACCGCCATGGCTGGCTGTTCAGCGATGGTTCGTTTTACAACGGCGACGGTTTTTACCGGCGCATGCCGAACACGGCGGGAGTGGGAAGCAAGTATCTGTGGAGCGCGGGAGTGCAAGAAGAAGTTGTCGACTCGCCCTCCACCGGTTTGTGCACCACGATGCCCAGCAAGAACGCGGCGCTGACCGAAAGACATAAGAGATCGGGCATCAACACTTGTTTTCTGGAGGCCGATCCGGTCATGCGGGCCACGGTGAAGGATCAGATTCAGTTTCAGCGCGGCACCGGGTACCACAACTCCGGGGATAAGACCACCGATCTGATGCTCCAGATCATCGAAGAAGTGCAGAAGGAGACCGGGATGACCGACCAGCAGATCAAGGATAAGAGGATCGCCTTCGAACATCTGCACATCATCCGGCCCGACCAGGACGCCAAGCTCAAGAAGTACGGAATTCTCATGGGCATCGGGACCTACTACATGGAAAGTAACCTGAATCCGAACAAGCCCGACAATGTCGCCCAGAACTTCGGCGAGGAGTACTTGAAGTGGCAAATGCCGGCAAAACGTTTCCTGGATGGGGGGGTCAACGTTCTCCTCAACGAAATGTTGGGAAACCCATTTGAGGCAGTGAAGAGAATTGTCGCCCGCGAAGTGTGTATCACACCTCGACTGCCGGGCGAGGGGGAGATCGGCGTGGAGAAGTGTATGGTCATTGCCCCGGAGCAAAAGGTCGATCGAATCAGTGGAATGATGATGGCCACAAAATGGCCCGCGTACTATTTGCTGCGGGAAGATAAAATCGGTTCGCTGGAAACAGGTAAGTGGGCTGACTTCATGGTGATCGACCGTGACTACATGACCATCCCCGAGAAGGACATTGCCAACATCAAGGTGCTGATGACGGTGATCGGGGGCAAAGTGGTCTATGCAAGTCCCGACTTCGGGCCGGTCGACAAGGGACTGTTCAAGTCTCCGGAATACCTGGGAAAGGCGGTTCTGGCAAATGCACCGTAAGTCCATCACACCGCTGCGTCAGAGTCGCGATCGCCAGTGAGCGGACCCTCCCACGAGAGTCCGCTTGCTTACGCGCGCGGCTCGGAATTTTTTCACAGCTTGAGATGTGTTGCCCTTCAAGGAGGTGCAAATATGAAAGTTCTCCGGATCTTATCGATATATCTTTTTTTCGGCTTCCTACTATGGTGTTACAGCGAGAACGCACTCGCTGCTGAGACACCAGACTTGATCGTAGTCAATGGAAAGATCCTCACGCTGGATGAGAATGTTTGGTTCCAGTGGCCTAAAACCCAATATGGAGGCAGGCTTGTGGAGGCGATGGCGATCCAGGACGACACGATCGTCGCCGTTGGTACCACCGCCGAGATTGAGAAGCTAGCAGGGCCCGAAACCAAGAAGTTGGACTTAAAGGGCAGGATGGTGCTTCCCGGCTTCGTCGACTCCCACCGCCACACCACAGGCTACCTTCCTCAAGACTTTCCACAGGTACAGGCTACCAAAGTACCTCCCAGCGCCGACAAGGAAGTAGTGCGGAAGGGGATCTTTGATGCCATCAAACAGGAAGTACAAAAAAAGAAGCCAGGCGATTGGGTTATTATCAATCCCCAAGGAGATGTTGCGCGTCAGTTGATTTTGTTTGAAGACATCAAACGCGCCGACCTGGATCGCGCCGCTCCTAACCACCTGCTCGTTCTCAACGAAGTTGGTTCCGGTCCCAACAGCCAGATCCGGTTCAACAGCGCTGCCAGGAAAGTCATCGAAAAGGAGTTGCCCGGTTTTAAGTTTTACACCGATGAAGTGATCAAGAAGGATGGAGTCAATCTGACCGGCCTGGTGATCAAAGACATCATTCTGCAAGGGAAAGAGGCGGAATACGCCGAATCCATCAAGAAGTTAATCATTGCGACCGAACTTCCTTTTGGGATCACGGCTGTGGCCACTCGAATCATGCGCGTTCCGCTTCAGGCGCTCCACATTCTGGATGCCAAAGGTGAGATGCCTTACCGGTTTGGCTGGCTGTACAGCGACGGTTCCTTTTACAACGGCGAGGGCTTTTACCGGCGCCTGCCAAACACAGCCGGCGTGGGGAGCAAGTATCTCTGGAGCGCTGGTGTGCAAGAAGAAGTTGTCGACTCACCCTCAACTGGTTTGTGTACCACGCTTCCTAGCAAGAACGCCGCTCTGACTGAAAGGCTGAAGAGAGCCGGCATCAACACTTGTTTTCTGGAGTACGACAAGGTCTTATGGGCTACCGTGAAGGACCAGATTCAGTTTCAACGGGCGACCGGCTACCACAACTCAGGGGATAAGACCACCGATCTGATGCTGCAGATCATCGAAGAAGTGCAGAAAGAGACCGGGATGACCGACCAGCAAATCCAGGACAAGAGGATCGCTTTCGAGCATTTGCACATCATCCGGCCGGACCAGGACGCCAAATTAAAGAAATACGGAATCCTGATGGGCATGGGGACTTATTACATGGAAAGCAACCTGAACCCCAACAAGCCGGACAATGTAGCTCAGAACTTCGGCGAGGAATATTTAGAGTGGCAGATGCCGGCAAAACGTTTCCTGGATGGAGGTGTCAACGTTTTTCTCAATGAGATGTACGGAGAAGACCTCGATACATCCACAGTGTCGAGTGTTATCAGCGGAAATCCCTTTGGGTCCGTCAAGCGGATTGTGACACGCGAGGCGTGCTTTACGCCCCGGCTGCCGGGCGAGGGAGAGATTGGCGTAAGAAAGTGCATGCTCATCGCGCCCGAGCAAAAAGTCGACCGAATTACTGGGATCATGATGGCTACAAAATGGCCCGCTTATTATTTGCTGCGCGAAAACAAGATTGGTTCCTTGGAAGTGGGCAAGTGGGCGGATTTTCTAGTCATCGATCATGACTACTTGACCATGCCCGAAAAGGATATCGGCAACATTAAAGTACTGATGACCGTGATCGGAGGCAAAGTCGGCTATGCCAGTCCCGACTTTGGGCCGGTCGATAAAGGGCTGTTCAAGTCTCCGGAATACGTAGGAAAAGCGGTGCTGGCAAGCGCCCCCTAACGTGACTTCTTGGTCCGCCTGGATTCGGAATATTGAATCTTTTATATTCAAATCTCTGAACGGGGAAACCATAAGTGATTGATTCCATCATTTGTGGCGCACTCTGGCACTGTGATTGTTAGGGCCGGTAACCGAGGAGAGTAGTACAAATCATTTAACATTGAACCGAACAACCGAGTAAGGAGAAAACTATGGGCAGGACGACCATTTTGTTTGTGTGTCTGGTACTGGCTTTTGTTCTGATCTGGCATCCCCTGTACGGCCAGACCCGAACGGCAGCTATTTCTGGTACCGTCAACGATAGCACCGGAGCGATCTTGCCCGGAGTTACCGTCGCCATCCATAATGTGGACACGGGTCTCATACGCGAGGTAGTGACCGACGATCAGGGCCGATACCGCGCTCCTGAGTTGGCGGTGGGCAATTATGAAGTTCGGGCAGAGCTGGCCGGCTTCCAGACGGCCGTCCACAAAGGGATCGAACTGGCAGTCGGAACAGAGGTCATTGTGAATTTTGCTCTTCAGATTGGAGAAATTTCCGAGGAAGTCGTAGTGACCGGGGAAGCCCCGCTGGTAAACACAACGACGGCCACTCTGTCAGAACTGGTCGACCAGAAACAGGTTCATGACTTGCCTCTGAACGCCCGGGATCTTACCCAATTGTCCCTGCTTACTCCTGGCGTCAGTTATGCCCGCACCGCTCCCTCCGGCACTCAATATAGCGGGACGGCAACGGTAAAGATCTCCGTGGGCGGCGCAAGAGTGATGATGACCGGCTTTTTGCTGGATGGAGTGGACATCACCGACAGTTCGCGCAGCAAGAGTGTCGCGGGGGCGGCAGGCTCTCTGTTTGGCGTCGAGACGGTGCGCGAGTTTCAGGTGTTAACAAATAACTATTCCGCTCAACTCGGTCGTTTCGCAGGCGGAGTGGTCAGCTTAGTTACCAAATCTGGAACCAACGAATTCCACGGCAGCATATTTGAGTTTCTTCGCAACGACAATCTGGACGCGCGCAATTTCTTCGATCCCAAGGTCCCACCGGAATTTAAACGCAACCAGTTTGGTTTCACCGTAGGCGGGCCAATCAAGAAAGACCGAACGTTCTTCTTCGGCAGCTATGAGGGCTTTCGGGAAAGTCTAGGCCTGACATTTCGTCCTGTTGTGCCCACGGCTGACGTCCGCCGCGGCCTCTTACCCGATGGAAGGACGGTGACACTCAATCCGAGCGTAAAACCATTCTTGGATCTGTATCCTTTACCCTCGGCGGGGGGTCGCGTTTTTAGTGGGGGCGGAGCAGAGTACATTGTGGCTAAAACTCAGCCCACGGGGGATGATTTCTGGACAGGCAAACTCGATCATACGTTTTCCGAGGCGGACACCTTTATGATGCGCTATACCGTCGACGTCAGCGACGTCACTCGTGCCGGCAACGGGCTCCCGGGGACAGGTTGGGTTTCCGATTCGGGAAACCACTATGGCACGTTGGAGGAAAAACACATCTTCTCACCACATCTGATCATGACTGCCAGATTTGGTTTCAGCCGCAATCGCTGGAGCCAGTTGCCGCCGCCGGATTCTCCTCCACTGTCGATTTCACTGATCCCCGATCAGCCGATGGGAACAATCAACCCAGGCTCAGGCGTTTCGAGCGTCGGGATTATGGTTGTAGGACAGAATACCACCAATGCATACCAGTACGTCGACGACGTGTTTATCACTCACGGCCGCCATGACTTGAAAACGGGAATTGGCGTTACTCGATATCAGAACAATGACTTTTTCGATTTTCAATTCCAAGGCGTTTACACCTTCAGTACCGTGGAAAGATTTATCACCGGGCAGCCGAACACTTACACCGGGAATGCGCCGGGTTCCGACACGCACCGGGGCGCCAGGCAAACAGTCATTGGCATGTATGTGCAAGATGACATCAAGATCGTGCCAAATTTTGCTCTCAATCTCGGCTTAAGGTACGAGTTCAGCACCACGCCTTTTGAAGTAAACGGAAAAATGGTCAACCTGCGGGATCCGCTCCACGAGGCGGATACAACCAAAGGTTTCCCATTTTTCAACAATCCATCGAAGAAGAACTTTGCTCCTCGGATCGGATTTGCCTGGGATCCGTTTAAGGATGGCAAGACTTCGGTACGAGGCGGATTCGGAGTGTTTGACGACATTATTTTGTTTTATCACTTCGGATATCCGATGCGGGACCAGGCTCCGCTTCGCACCACGATTAACATCGACAATCCGACATTTCCACTACCCACGCTGACAAATGTCCGGACCGCCAGGGCAATCCGCCCGCTAGAATTTGAGCCAAGTCAACCGTACATGATGCAGTGGAACTTGACGCTGCAAAGGGAGGCGCCGGGAAGCACCACTTTCACGGTCGCCTATGTCGGGTCAAGAGGAGTTCATTTATCAGGGAACCACAATCTGAACGTCGCTGTTCCCGAGATTCTTCCCGACGGGCGAAAATTTTTCGCCGCTGGCTTGCGCCGAAGAAATCCCAATTGGGATGATCTCTGGTACTACGATTACGGCTACAACTCGGCCTACCACGGCCTGCAACTAGGCGCCAGGAAACGGTTCGGCAGCGGGCTACAATTTCAGGGATCGTATACATGGTCTCGCTGCATCGATGAGGGATCGCAATATATCGGGGGCGACTATAGCGGACAGGGTTATGAAGCTCAGGATCCTTATGATGTCAAAGGGAGCAATCGAGGTTTATGCAACCACCACATCAGCAATAACTTCTCGTTGAACTATGTCTACGCCTTGCCCATCAACGGCCTCTCGGGGATTGCGCAGAAGCTTTTACAAGGATGGGAACTCGGCGGAATACTCTCTTTGTCAGACGGTCCCCCCATGCAGGTAGCTTTGGGCAGTTTGATTGACTGGAACCGCGACCTGAACCGGTCCAATGAGAGACCCAACGTGAGGTCTGGCGCCAGCAATAGCCCGGTTTTGAGCGGCGGCAGAAACCCCGACTTGTATTTCGACCCCAAAGCTTTTGAATTACCCTCTGCGGGGTTTTATGGCAATTTGGGCCGGAACACACTTTACGGTCCTGGGGTTGCCGTCTTCGATTTCTCCCTGATGAAGAATACGTCGGTGCGAGAGAACAAGACGTTGCAGTTTAGGGCGGAGTTTTTCAATATCCTAAACCGAGCCAATTTTGGGATTCCGGCGCTTTCAATTTTTGCCAACTCCAGCGGTGGTCTCGTCAACGGGGTCGGGAGTATCAACAGCACGACAACCACCTCACGCCAGATTCAGTTTGGACTGAAATTCTTATTCTGAAGTGAGGGATTGCTCGCATGCCTTCGTGAGAAGGTAAAAATTAGAGCGCTCGTTAGCTGGTAGAGACGCCCCGCCGGGGCGTCTCTACGATTCGGCATCACTAAGTGGGCCTGCGCCCAATTGGCAACGAAAGAGTCCTAAAGCAACTTGAAATCCTGATTCTCTCGCCGCTGAGCAAAAGCCGTGACGGGAAACAACTCCTCTCACTATACCGCCCTTCCTGGCCTTCAGGCCACGCGCAATCACGGCCAGAGAGCCTCGATCAGCTTCCCTCAGGAAGCGTGGGCGTCACTTGCTTCACGGCGCCGACAGTTCCAGCTTGGCGCCCCTCTCGGCTAGCCCGACTTTCGCAGTTGGAACCTATTTTCAGTCCAAAGAGAGCAGTGATTCTGCCGTAACCTCAATATCTGCAACGCACGCCTGGGCGAGTTGGCTGTGGTGAAGACCTACCCCCTTTTTTCGCCATTATTTTTCTGGCACTGTAGCGGTGGATGTTTCTCCGAAGCAGCTATCGACACAAG
>JACQSX010000040.1 GCA_016211105.1 Acidobacteriota bacterium
AACCTTAGAGCCGGGCAAGCACGCGGATTTTGCCGTTTTGGACCGGGATTACTTTACGGTTCCAGTATCTGAAATCCCCAAGGTCCGGGTGGTGATGACCGGCCTGAATGGCAATATCGTCTACGATCGGGACCAGCTCGCCGGTACGAAGTAGGCAAAGATTCGCCGGAAGATGTGTAGAGACGCCCCGCCGGGGCGTCTCTACTAGAGTGTCTGGCCGGCGCACAAACTCCAAAATGCCAGCAAAGAGCTAACGACGCTATTTCCGAAGTAGTCCACTCATTTCCCCATTCGCACGACTGGCCAAAGGGGAACTGAGTAGATCGTCCCCACATTACTTCCAAATCTGACGACAGATACGGGTTACGTCGCCTGCTGGATCTCAGTACGGAGGCGTTCGCGGAGCACTCGCCGGAGGATCTTGCCTGAGGGTGTTTTGGGAATTTCCGTCACAAACACGAACCGCCGTGGTCGCTTGAAGTTTGCCAGGTCCGCGCTCTCCCGGCAGTGCCGATCCAGCGCCTCACTGTCCACCATGGGGTCAGCTCGAACAACGAATGCCACCACCTTTTCGCCCCACTTCTCATCCGGTTCGCCGACGACGGCGACATCCAGCACCTGAGGGTGTCGCGCCAGCACCTCTTCGACTTCGACCGGATGAATGTTTTCCCCTCCGCTGATGATCATATCGTCTACCCGACCCGAGACGTAGAGCTCGCCGTCCGCATCGAGATACCCCATATCCCCTGTAAAGTACCAACCATCACGCAAGGCCTTTGCATCCGCGTCGGGACGATTCCAGTAACCGGCAAATGCCTCATCCGAATCTAGCCGAACGATAATCTCACCTTTTCCACCCTGTGGAACCACCTCGTCGGGCCGGATGGGGCGTTCTGTGCTCGGCACCACGATGCGCAGCGCGGAGTGGACCCCTGGGTACCCAGCACACCCAGGTTTCACATGCACATTGGGACGAATTGAGAAAGTATAGACCTCGGTGGAGCCGTAGTGGTTGACAAAAACTGTGGGACGAAATGCCTCGACGCAGGCCTGCGTCAGATGGGCCAGCATTGGCGCACCTGCATAGGCAAGTTTTCTCACCGCAGAAACATCCACAGGAGTTTCCTTCAGTGCTTGAACAAGGTCGTAAAAAAGGGTGGGGATCAGGTAGAGCGCGCTAATCCGCTCCTCGGTTATCAATCGCAGGGCTATCTCAGCATTCCATTCCGGTTGACAGACAAAGCAACCGTTCACCACCGGCATGCTAGTAAGCGAGTGGATGCCCATGGTGTGATAGAGCGGCATGACGCCCAGAGTACGCTCCTCCCATTCATAATGACACTGAATCACATGAGCCAGGGCGCCCATATGGTGGTTCTTATGAGTGCGCGGCACTCCTTTCGGTCGTCCGGTAGTACCGGAGGTATACAGGATCAGCGAAAGGTCCTCTTCCCTCACCTCTACGTCCGGCCCCGCACCTTCCGTCAATAGTTCGGAAAATTTCAACACCCCGCCAGGCGCATCATCGCCGACAAAAACAAGAGGGATGGAGCGTCCGCGCGTGGCCTCAAGTACCGCTTCTTTCGTCCCCGATTCAAAGATCACCACCGAAGCGCCAGAGTCTTCCAGCACGTAGCGCATTTCTCCCGCTGAGAACCGGAAGTTAACCGGGGTCGCCACGCCTCCAATCCTCTGCAGTGCCCAGTAGGCAATTACATGTTCCAGGCGGTTCTTGACAGCGATCACGACGCGGTCGCGCTTGCGCACGCCGAGCTGCACGAGACCACCCCCGCACGCCATCGCCTGCTGTTTCAGTTGGGAATAGGTCAGGCGCCTTGTCCCGTCGATGACAGCATCGGAGACAGGACGACGAAGGGCCGCACGTTCAAGCATTTGGGCAAGTGTCATAGGTGCGCAAAGGGCTCAGGCGCCGCAGCCTGCGGACACCCTGATTTGAAAAATCGCGGGAAAAAATCTTCACCAATCCTGCAAGCAAACACAAGAGTCTCCCTTTTTGACCGACTCAATATACCAAATTCGTGGCCAGAGTAAATATGACGGATGTCTCTGGAAAGCAATAGTATTTGCAAAAATTGGGCGACGACAAGAAAGAAAAGTCTCCCTTGACAAAGCCATCGCTTCGATCCACCATACGGCCACTCTCAATGCGACATGATCGAAATTTCTGGTTTAAAATGCGGGGTACTCACCGGTTTTTCTCACTATCCGCGTGAAGAGAAATTCTCAAGGTGAAGGTGATAATGACTGGACTCAACGGCAATATCGTTTATAACCGGGAACAACTTGCCAGGGTCAAATAGCGGTTGTGTTTGCTCAGTTCATGCGTAAAGCGTTAGGGGCACAGAATGAGGCAAGATAACCTATTGCGCGGCGCGCTTGGTTGGCGCCTATCCATCGGCATGTTTCTCTTCACTTTGTCTGTGATCTCTGCCCTTGGTTCCGACATTCGTTCCAACGACACGCGCAACAAGAAAGCCACAGCCATGCGGATCGAAAGCGGAAAGATCGCGGTTGATGGCGAACTGAACGAATCCGAATGGAGTCTGGCCCAGCCTATCCGCGATTTCCTCCAACAGGAGCCGCACAGCGGGGAACCGCCTACCGAACGGACTGAGGTACGTCTCCTCTACGATGATCAGAATCTTTATGTGGGCGTTTATTGCTTTGATTCGGAAGGAAAGAACGGGATCATTGCAAACGATTTGCGCAGAGATTTTCCTCCTTTCGACGGCGATACTTTCCTGATGGTTCTTGACACGTTTCACGACAAGCGCAACGGAATTCTTCTAAACACCAACCCGGGAGGAGCGCAATTTGACGAGCAAATCGGCGCGGATGGAGCGAACATTAATTCAGATTGGGATGGCATTTGGTATGTCAAAACGAAGATCACCGAATCAGGATGGCAGGCGGAAGAAGCGATTCCATTTAAGACTCTGCGATTTCGGAATATTGAACACCAGGTCTGGGGCATCAACTTCCAGCGGCGCATCCGGCGAAAGAATGAAGTAGTTCAATGGTCTCTTATTCCGCGGCCGTACCGCGCAAATCGCGTCTCACTTGCTGGAACGCTGGAAGGTATCAGCGGCATCCAACCCGGAAGGAATCTCTATGTGAAGCCCTATATCAGCGCGCCGCTGACGCGCCGTCGGGACGACGATGTCGATTTTGTTCCGGACGCTGGATTCGATGTTAAGTACGCTCTGGGCTCCCAGTTGACGTTGGATTTGACGGCAAACACAGATTTCTCACAGGTGGAAGCCGATGACCAACAAATCAACCTGACCCGTTTCAGCCTCTTCTTTCCTGAGAAGCGAGAATTTTTTCTGGAAAATTCCAACATATTCCAATTTGGACGGGGTTATTCGAGGGCGGGACAGAACACTTTTCGCGATTTGATCCCATTCTTTAGTAGACGCATCGGGATTTCACAAGGCAGGCTGGTCCCCATCCTGGGAGGGACGCGTTTGACAGGCAGACTGGGCAACTATACATTGGGTCTGCTTTCGTTGCAGCAAGACCAGTTTGAGGAAATTCCTTCCACCAATTTTTCAGTGATCCGTCTTCGTCGAGATCTCTTTCGCAAATCCGAAATCGGCGCAATCTTTGTCAACAAACACGAAACCGGCGGAAGTTCCAATCGCACTTACGGGACGGATGCCAATTTCACATTCTTCAGGTTCTTGGACATCTCCTCCTTCCTATTGAAAACCGACACCCCGGACATTCGAAGCGATGATACGGCCGGTTACTTTCGAATCGGCTGGACCGACCCATTGCTGACAGTGCATGCCGGCCACCTCTCCATCGGAGAACACTTCAACCCCGAAGTCGGCTTTGTTCCCCGCAGAGGGATACGAAAAAGTACCGGCGAGTTTGCTTTACGGCCAAGGCCCAAGGAACGGATCCCGGTGATTCGTGAGTTCGAACCTTTCATCGGCGTGGAATATATCACCGACCAGGACAATGTGCTGGAGACGCGCACCGTCGACAGTCGCTTTACCGTTACATTTCAAAACAGCAGCGTCATTTGGTTGGGTCGGCAGTCCCGCTTTGAGCGGCTGACGGAGCCATTCCGTATTCGCACTGATCAGTTCATCGCTTCGGGAGACTATCAATTTGATGAATATCAGCTCTCTCTATCAACTGACAAGAGCCGCATGTTCAGCGGGGAGTTGCTGCTGACCACAGGTGGCTTCTATGACGGAGATAAACGTTCGCGTCGGCTCAGCGGGCGCTTCCAACCCGGACGCCATTTCCGCGCGGAACTTACTTGGACCCAGGACAACATAAAGCTCCCCTCGGGCAGTTTCGATACCAACCTGGTAATTGCCCGCTTTGGATATTCCTTCAACACCAAAATGTTCCTGAACGCATTAATCCAGTACAACACGGATCAGCGTGAGGTCACTAGCAACATCCGCTTTAATCTCATACATCACTCCCTGAGTGACTTTTTCCTGGTTTACAACGAGAGAAGAGCCTTTACGGGAGAGGTAATGGAGCGCGCGTTGATCGGCAAATTGACGTACATCTTCAGCTTTTAGTCATCCCTAACCAGCGCTCCATCCGCTAGACAGTGCTTGTCAGTTTGTGGTGGCGATCCAATCACCTGCTGGCAAATGACCGATCCTTATGGTAACCGAAACACGGTGATCCGACAGGTGCCCCTCAGCCGTTTCGGAAGAGCGCGGGCTGGTGATTGGAAGTAGCGTATAAAATCCTACCTTTGACGTAAAATCCAGCGGGTTGGGCAAGCATTTCTATTTTCGCATTCGAAAACAGTGGTAGATTTAGAGCGTTTCTTATAGT
>JACQSX010000039.1 GCA_016211105.1 Acidobacteriota bacterium
CAGTTTGTCCCTTTACAATCCCCATAGAAAATCGTAACTTTCCCGTTGCGCGGTTCAGTTCAACAAGTTTTATCCACAATGCCTCCAAACACTGCCTCAATTTCCTCGTTGCTCTCTGAGGCATTCTGGATAAAACTCTATACGTTAGCCTTCCCGAGCATGCTGTGGCGTGGTTTGCCGGAGGAAGGGACAATTCTGATAAACTTCCTCGGTGGTTTACGCTGTCGAGTTTGCTGCCTGTGTGAGGGAACACCTGGAGGCGCTCACAACACGGGAGCGATCGACGGCACTGAACGCGATCGAACGGCAATTGGTCCACGAACCGCTTCTGGAGGCCCGGAATCGAAAGCCTTTGCGCCCCAATCCGATCGCCCCCTGGGAGTTGCGGATCGGCACTCTCCGGGTATTCTACGAAGTAGCACCGGGCGAACCTGGTGTCGTGAAGGATACTCGCCGTAGGGAAGAAGGCTCGAAACAGCATTCGAATAGCAGGTCAGGAGATAAAGTTATGAAAACCATCAAGCTCTCAAACGCATCCCGTCCGCTGGCTGAGTATGCCAGGGAACTGAATGAAGACATTGTGGTAGTGACCGACGGCGACAGGCCGGTGGCAGCCGTGGTTCCACTGAAAGGAGTGGATCAGGAGTCACTCATGCTCAGCGCGCATCCGGAGTTCTTAGATCTCATCGCCCGCTCGCGAGCCGAATTCGCCAGAGGTCAAACGCTTTCGTTGGATGAGATGAAGAGAGCGGTGCTGACCCAGCGGAAGGCTAACAAGCGCTTGGAGCGGACCGCTGGAAAACGCGGCCACTCAAGCGCGTAGCGTTAGCCTTCTTGATCTGTCGAAAAAGATTAGCATCATGGAACATTCAACTCCTCAGGCGCATTCGGAACGTGTTGATCGATTAGTCGACGTGTATAGAATCTACAATGACCAAGTCTCTAGATTGGAATCGTACATCTGGCAAACAGCGACTCTCCTTGGCATTGGTTCTGCCGTTGGGCTTGTTTCGCTTGCAGACAAATACGAAAATACCACTGCATATCTTGGCAAGGTGACGATGGCGGCTGTCTTTACCATCAATGCATCCCTTGTGTGGTGGCGCTTTGCCAAACGATGGTGGAGCATTCAGCACCTGAAGTTAGAGCGGATTGACGAAATCGAAAGACGTATAGACAGACAAATGGAGTTTCAACAGAGTGTCCTTGTTAGTGAACGCGACGTAGAGGCCATGGGGCACAAACGACATTTGCGTGAACAAGGCGCATGTCATGAACGCATACGAAGTCTTTTTTTTCAATCCCCCATGAAGTTCAGGCTGCGCAATCCCATCGAGTGAGCAACTACGAATACCGCGGAAACCAGCCAGCCGGTCGTCTCCTCCTGGTTACCAATGTTCTCCTGTGGTCGCTGCTCATCATTTATACAGCAGTGCAGGTGAGCAAGTTGCCACTTGTGTTGGTTATACTTGGGAGCCTTGTAATCATAGACTTTTGTATGTAGTTATGCATACTCGGCCCGACGCTAGAGGCTGCTGGAGCGACGCTCCTTTCTCCGATACGATTCATAGATGGAATATCGGGTCTCGCTGACGGAAAGCGCGAAAGGAGACATCGCTCACTTTAAAGTACAAGAACAGCGTATCATCGTAGCCGGGATCATCGCTCACCTGAAGGTGGATGCAGAAATCAGGACCCGGAAGAAAAAGCCACTTCGACCAAACCCCATCGCTCCTTGGGAGCTGAGGATCGACAAATTTCGCGTCTTCTACTCGATCGAAGAAACTGACACTGTTAAGGTTGTTGCGGTGGGTCATAAAGAACATAACGAGCTTTTCATTCGTGGAAAGAAGGTTCAATTATGAAAACCATAAAGTTAGACAGGAAGGCCCCTTCGGTAAACGAGCTTGTGGCCATCGCTCGCAGTGAATCTGTCTTGCTGGTCTCAGAGGACGGCACCCGCTTCGTCCTCGAAGAAGCAGATGACTTCGATCGTGAAGTAGCAAAACTCGGTAGCAGCGAGAAGTTTATGAGATTTCTGAAGAAGCGGTCGAAGGAGAAAGGTGTTATTTCGGTGGAGCAGTTCGCCAAAGAGCTGAAGAGCGTCTAACAAGGCCATGCACCCGCTGGTCTCGGCCGTCACCCTGCTTGCGAACAGCGGCGACCGGCCCGCGGGTGATGGCCGGCCGACGAGTGAGTCTGAATCTAAGCTGAGAGGTCATCCATCAATGCCTTTACCAGCCTCAAAGTTTGAAAACAACGCCGCAGCGGCTCGTGGCGTTCTGAATTTTTTGGATTCGTCTCGCGGCACACCGCAAAAGTTTCACGCCCGTCCTTTCAATCGTTATGAGCCAAAGTTTTCGCGCTGGTGGCTCATCCCAAGCACCGACTGGCCCGCTTATCGTCACAGCAAGCTTTCAATACGTAAATCGCCTGAACAGCAAATGTATTTAGGGTTCTACGCTGAAAAAGGTTTGGACAGGAGCTTGGCGTCCATGCCAGGCGTTGACACAGCACTCATCCTACAGAACGATTGGTATTGGCACGAGTTTCTGACAGCTGCTCAGAGAGGGGACTTCGATGAGGTCATTGAAACTTTGATGCGGCAATCTGCTTGTTCCGCGCACCTGTTGGTGGAGATCTACGCGTTCAATCACGTTCCAACTCCGGAAAACACTGTTGGACCTGATGAATCCCAGCAGCTTGTGCGAGAGCCTTCGGGCTCGCACTTTGAAGTTGCTGGTACCTCTTCGGTTTCAACGACGTTAGGTACACTCGGTTCAAGCAGGAGCATCAGAGATGTAGCAGTGTGGCTGAAGGAACGGCCGGAACTGCGATTCTTCTGGATTGACCTTCACATCGGAATCCAATTGGCATACGGGTCAGAAACCTCCGGAACCTGGGGAGCGCGGGAAATGTGGGAGAAGGCTTTGGCCCCTTGGCTCCGTTGGGTGAGATGAGTGTCAAGTGGCGGCCCAACACGACGATGCAGCCGCCAATCGGCGCTGTCGGTTTTCGTTCGATTCAAGTGGAACCCGCGCCGCTTGCGGCTGATCGTCAGACCGTTGACTCAGGTTGCGGGATGTCGTGACTAGGTTATGCTTAGCATGTGGTAGAGTATCGGTTTACCGACTACTTCGAGAACGAAGTTCTGCGGAAGCGGCCATACTTGAAGAAGGAGTGGTGCCTTCGGGTGGTTGAGCAACCGATCCGCTCCGAGCCACAGGAGAAGAATCGATACCGCTTCTGGGCGAAAATACCAGAACTGGAGGGGCGCTTCTTGAGGGTTGTAACGCTCGGCGACAAGGTTACCATCCACAACGCGTTCCTTGATCGGCGGTTCAAAGTATGAAACTGAATTACTATCCCGAGACGGATTCGCTGTACATCGATCTGTCGGAAGAGGCCAGCGTGGAAAGCCGTGAGGTTTCCGAGGGTGTTGTTCTTGACTACGACGCCCAGGGCAACCTCGTCGGAATCGACATTGATAACGCAAGCACCAAGGTCGAAATCCATAAGCTCACCGTAAGCAAACTTCCAGCCTCGGTAGAGACCATTGCTGGCTAACAACGGCATGCAGCCGGCGCGCCACTGCGGTTCCCTTGGATTGCTACATTTCCTGGCGCGCGGCTGATGCCGAGCTAGCTGGACAGGTTGGACCGAATCGAAGCGACGAAGATAGAATGGAAGTGGTAAGCTTATGCGAGGCCCCGGGTCGGAATGCCGGAAATTTCTCGCTTCTTTGGCGTCATTGTGCGAATGTTTGCTGAGCCGCTCGGTCAACACCATCGGCCTCACTTTCACGCTTATTATCAGGATGATGTCGCGATTATCGCCATCGATCCAATCGAACTCATCGGGGGCAACTTACCGCGCCGGCAACAGCGTCTTGTGGAGGCTTGGACCGAGATTCATCAGTCTGAACTAATGGAAAACTAGCAACGTCTCCAGGAGGGCAAGCCTCCGTTCAAGATCGAGCCCCTCAAATAGGGAGAAAGGTTAATGAGCCATCCGATTCATCGTGTGGAGACCTTCCACATCGTTGGCCCTTTTACTCTAAAGGTGTATTTCGAAGACGGCGTCACACAGATCATCGATTTTTGGCCGGTCCTGAAGGGCGAACTATACGGCCCGCTGCAAGACCCTGCTGTCTTTAACAAAGTCCGAATAGATCCGGAGGCGCATACCTTAGTCTGGCCCACCGGAGCGGACTTCGATCCGGCGACATTACATGACTGGCCCCATTTGGTGAACGACCTGATTCGTATGGCGCGCGGGTGGGCTGAAGTTTCCACTGGATCCGGGGGCCGGGCGGGCTAACCCTTATAAGGCCCCCGGTTGTCAACAGGCACACAACTCCATAAGCGCTTTTTTTCTTTTCCCTGTGTGAGGTCCTTGTTCTTTCTTTTCGTTCTCTGACTTGATTTCGCAGTTGCGGGGCAGGTTTCAGAA
>JACQSX010000041.1 GCA_016211105.1 Acidobacteriota bacterium
CGCACAACGCTCAACCCAAGTCCTTTCAGTGGACTAAGTCCGCCGATCAAATCCTGGCCAATATCGCTCGCTTCGCTTGCCAAACCCTCGATGTGCAGGCTTCTCAATATATGTCACGAATCAATGGGACAGGAGACTAGCGTCTCGTAGCAGTAAACGACATTCCACCGGGTATCCGCCATCCGATCATAGATCGTGTTGTCTACCGGCATAACTCCGTTGATGCTACCGCCGTGCCTCAGAAATAACCGCGTGTCGAGTGGAAAGATCACGGTACAGGCCGACCCGCTTACGAGTTGCTTCCTTTACATGCGCCGATATGTGCCCTCAGAGGATGAAGTGAATGGAAGACTTTCGACCGGGCTGGTCTTCCTCAAGAGTCTTGCGCATTCAAACGTTACTCAGACCAGTCTGCAACGGGTGCAGTCAAAACTTTATAATAGATGCTTTCCGGGTTGAGTCGCACATTCTGGCAAAATCAAGAACGGTTTCCCAACCCGAACTCATTTGGATTCGTATAAGGAGAGAAATCTGTGATTGCAACGGTAAGTGAACCAAAGCACTGTGTTGCCATCATCGGCGGGGCAGTCGCCGGCTCAACCGCCGCGGAAACCCTTGCCCGCGCCGGCGTCATTTGCATCGTGTTTGAACAGAATGACCGGCCCTATGGCAAGATCGAGGATGGTTTGCCTCGCTGGCACGTCAAGCAGCGCAAAATGGAATACCAAACGATTGACTCACGCCTTGATCGACCCGATGTTTTCTTCGTCCCGCGCACGCGCTTGGGAACCGACCTCGACTTTCAAGACCTGCTCAGCAACTGGGGCTTCAGCGCCATATTGCTGGCCAACGGCGCGTGGCGAGATCGGCCGCTGACATTAGAAGGCGTGGATCGCTACGTTGGGAAAGGTTTGATCTATCAGAATCCATTCATTTACTGGTTTAACCATAAGAATGAGCGAGATTACCAACAGCCACGCTACGAAATACCGCCGGGAACCATGATCGTCGGAGGTGGGCTGGCGTCCATCGACGTAGTCAAGGTCGTACAAATCGAACTCTACCAAGCTGCGTTATCCGCCCGAGGAATCCAGACCACCATGCTGGAACTGGAACAGAAAGGGATCCAGGCCGTGTGTGCCGGGCACGCTTTGGATGCCGAGGAACTTGGCGTCCAAGATTGCGTGCTTTTCTATCGGCGGCGTGTGATTGATATGCCTCTTGCCCAGATGCCCGATCATCCCACTTCCGAACAGGTTGAGAAAACTCAAAACGTCCGCAAAAAGATTCTTGTGAAAGTGTTGGAAAAATACCGGGTTCGATTCCATGATTGCCACTTGCCTGTCGCACCTCTGGTCGAAGGCGACCAGTTAGTTGGGCTGCGCTTTGTGCGAACCCGCGTGGATGGCCGGAATGTTTTACCTATTCCCGGCTCAGAAGTAGACGTTCGGTCATCCCTTGTGATTTCTTCCATTGGCAGCATACCGGAGCCAATCCCTGGCATTGAGATGAAAGGGGACCTCTATTGCTTCAAGGACTGGGACACCGGACAATATGTGCCCTGCGAACGAGTCTTTGGTTTGGGAAACGTCGTAACCGGGCAGGGCAACATCGCCGTCTCACAAAAGCATAGCGCTCAGGTCGCCAAATATGTCTTGGCGAACTATCTCGGGATTGGAAACGGAGAGGGGGATATTTCTCCCCTCCACCGGATGACAGAAAATCGAGCGCAGCAAGCGGTTGAAAAAGCAGAGACATTCCTACAACGCCAGCGACCGCTTTGTGCCTCATGCATTAACTCCATCCTGGCTAGGGTTGTTCAGCGCATGAGTGAGCTCGGATATGTCGGCTATCGCGAGTGGATAAAGAAGGTCACACCGACAGACCTGGAATAACAACCACATCGGCGATGCGACCGGCCCTGTTATTCCAGTCGCATCATCACAAACATCGGAGAACGAACCTCAACTCAGCTTTACAGCGACAAAGAGATGGTCCCCAATAGAATCTTTGCGATCGATCCGTCGCGGTTGGAACGAATCCCGCCTCGCCGACCTCACCTGTACGGCTTTTGACCAATCGAGGTCAGCATTCCATAGCGTCCAGTCATGCGCTCGATCAGTGGAAATCCAAGAAGTAAGGGTTTTAGAAAATAATACGGGATGCGACTTGCGAATTGCTCTTCGGACCAGTGGATCAAGCTGTGCTTCAGGCAGTGCATGTTCACCATGCGGGAAAAGAACCGATGCGTGATCAACCTCAGTCCCACTTCTTGCAGCAACAATTCAAGAGAATTCGGAGAAAAATGGTAAAGATGGCGCGGCACATCATCGAAAGCATACCAGTTGTGGCGAAACAACCGCGCCTGCCAACTCTCTAGATTCGGGAGTGATATGAAAATCCAGCCTTCCGGGCGCAACAGTCGGCGGGCTCTCTCGAGCACCCGGCGGGAACCGGGCAAGTGTTCAAACACGTGCCAAAAGGTGATGACGTCGAAAGAACTTTCTTGCAGTTCTTCGGAAAAAAGATCACCCCTGATGAGTTGAAGGTCTGGGAACGTTGAGTTAACCAGTTGGACGACTTCGCGATTAAATTCCACTCCAGTTTTTTTCCACCTTTGACCATCCAAGGCCATCAAGAACTTACCATCTCCGCATCCCACGTCCAGCAAGCTGCCGCCAGTTGTGAAACGCTCTACAAGCCGAACCTTTTCAGTTTCCCTTCTCCAAGAGCGGGTGCGCTGGAGATTCCCAAGCCTGAATTCGCTCATGATTTTCAGAGTATCTCCCAGATAACCTGCGGGATAGCAGGCAGCAATTTCCTCTTCCTTCAGGGGTGGATCGGTCCAACCGAAGCCACAAGTTCGACAGCGTAAGATCGTCCAGCGCTCCTCGAATCTCCCACGGACACGATCACACGCCGTCGAAAAAACCTCACTGGCCTCAGAAAGACACACGGGGCAATTGCTCATGAAACGCTCGCTTCCATTATTCCTCACCGATTTCCACAGCTTGCGCCCTGGGACGGTTGCAGTGATATACTCCCATCATCACCATGCCTGTTCCTGTAGTTCAGCTTTAGGTAGTTTAGCTTTGGGTAGTTTAATTTTGAAGGAGGCAAAGTTGGATGCAATGAAAGAGATTTATGTTTGTCTTGGAGTTCTGACTCTTCTTACCCTTGCCGTCTATGGTGAAGAAAAAATGATTACCACAAAATCAGGTTTGAAATACATTAATCGCAAAATCGGCGCCGGAGACGAAGCCGTTCAGGGAGCAACGGTTGAAGTACACTACACCGGGTGGCTCTACGAGAGTGGAAAACGCGGGCAGAAGTTCGATAGCTCACTGGATCGGAAGCAACCGTTCAGTTTTCCGCTTGGGACGGGACGTGTCATTAAAGGTTGGGACGAGGGTGTCCAGGGCATGAAAGTCGGAGGAAAGCGCGAATTGATCATTCCTGCCGAGCTGGGTTACGGCGCTCGTGGCGCGGGCGGCGCCATTCCCCCCAACGCGACGCTGGATTTCGAAGTTGAACTTCTAAGAGTGACCAAGTAGTTATTGGTGCCATGCGCATGCCGAAGTTGCTGACACTTGCCGCCTTATGGATCGTTTTGATCGGTACTTGGCTCGCGCAACCTGCGGAAACATCTTCCTCCACGCTCATTGCACAGATGAACGTTGCTCGAGCAAGGCAAGGGCAAGGCCGACAAGTGGTGTCTGACCTGAATCAGCGACTGGCCAAGTGGCATCCTGTGAAGATCTCATCGGGTTCTGCCGGGCTGAGCAGCCGTGAGTTGCAGATGATTGAGAAGCTCACAGAGGCCTTGCATCATCTGGAGGAAATTTATTGGCGGCAGAGCGATCCCGAAGGCTTGAAGCTCTACCAATCCTTGCGGGGCGCACGTAATGCGGCGGAACAGAAGCTGCGAAGATTCCTCCTTATCAACGGCAGCCGCTTCGACCTGCTCGACGAGAACAAACCTTTTGTCGGGACCGAGCCCTTCCCACCCGGGCGAGGATTGTATCCCAAGGGAATTACGGGCAAGCGGCTTGAGCAGTATGTGAAAAGGCACCCTGACAAGAAAGGAGAGATTTTCAGTCCGTACACCATCGTGCGACGGAACGGAAATGAATTCGAAGGAGTATCGTACCATATCGTCTATCGGAGCTTTCTTGAGCCCGCCGCCAAAGCACTTCAAGACGTGGCGGCGCTGAGCGAAGATCCGTCGTTCGCCAAGTTTCTGCGCCTACGTGCCGACGCCCTGCTCACCGACGATTATTACAACAGCGACCTCGCTTGGCTGGACTTGAAGAATCCCAAATTTGACCTGATCTTCGCGCCTTATGAAACCTATTTGGACGGAGTGCTGGGAATCAAAACCTCCTACGGAGCTGCAATCCTGATTCGTAATGACGCGGAGAGCAGCAAACTAGCGCTATTCCAAAAGTACGTCGCGGATATCCAGGATGCCCTGCCACTAGCGCCGGAAGATCGCCCATCCAAGCGCGGCCATCTAAGTCCGATGGAAGTCATGGATGCTCCCCTCCGAGCCGGAGACTTGCGACATGGCTACCAGGCGGTGGCTGACAACCTGCCCAACGATCCAAGAATTCACCAGGAAAAGGGAAGCAAGAAGATATTCTTCAAAAATTTCATGGACGCCCGGGTGGAGTATGTGATTGTCCCACTGGCCAAGCATCTGATGTGGAGCGATCAGGCTTCGATCGTATCAAGCGAGGGATATTTGGCGGGTGTGATCATGCACGAGATCGCGCACGGATTAGGACCTACGTATGCGCGCAAGGGAGTCGCAAAGGTGGACATTCGCCAAGCCCTCGGACCGGTATTCTCTGCGCTGGAGGAAGCCAAGGCCGACGTTGTAGGAATGTACGGTTTGAAGCTGCTGGTCGATCGCGGAATACTGCCAAAGACGCGGCTGACCGAGTACTACGCTTCCTACGTCGCAGGAATTTTTCGTACCGTGCGTTACGGGACTGGAGAAGCGCACGGCCGCGCCGAACTGATGGAGTTCAATTATCTTTCGGAGCAAAAGGCTCTGACAAGGGATCCTTCGGGCCGACACGGGATCGATTACTCGAAGATAGCGCCGGCTCTGGAACAACTCTCGAAGGAATTGCTTACCATCGAAGCCACCGGGGATCGCGCGCGCGCGGAGGAGTGGTTCCATCGCTACGAAAAAGTGCCACCCGAGCTGAAGTCCGCCTTGCAAGCGGCCGCCGACGTGCCCGTGGATATTGATCCAGTGTTTGCTCTCGGGAGCGGCTCTGATGAGTGATTCGACCCCTGGAAACCACCAGGCGTCAACACATGCTGTTTATTTATCCCATACCGCCATTGTGAATTTTCGCTAGACTTTTCCGCAACCCAGCATGCGCGTCTTCCGACTTTCATGATCTCAACGGTTCGCGAAAAGTCGCTGGCCACTTCATCAACGTAATGCAATCTCAACGTCCTGCCCGTCTTTTGCTGATCGTGATGGCCGGCGTGTCGCTCTTGGCGGCTCTTTGGGCAGGACTTGCGCGACTCGGATGGGACGTTCCCCTTCCAAGCTGGAGTTTGCCCGCTTACCACGGACCTCTGATGGTCGTCGGCTTTCTGGCGACGCTGATTGGACTGGAGCGAGCAGTCGCATTGAAGCGCTTTTGGGCGTATGGAGCGGCTGCCCTCCCAGGATTAGGGACTTTCGTGCTGGTAGCAGGTTTGCCGTGGCGTTTGGGCCATGGACTGATAGTGACGGGAAGCTTGTTTCTGATCTTCGTCTTCACCAGCTTCTATCGCAGGCAAGCCGAAATTTTTGTTGTCGTTATGGGGACCGGCGCCTTACTGCTCCTCGTGGGACATTTGCTCTGGCAAGAAGGCCAACCGCTTTATCAAAGCAACGTCATTCCATGGTGGGTTGGTTTTCTCGTACTCACGATCGCAGGCGAACGGCTGGAACTGTCGCGTTTTACAGGCCTCCTGCCTCGAAGGCGAGCGGTGTTTCTCTGTGCGACCACCATTTTTCTCTGCGGTCTGGTCTTTTCCCTGTGGCGATTTAATCTGGGAATGCGGGTGGCGGGAGCAGGCTTAGCCGCCCTAGCTTTCTGGCTCCTTCGTCACGACATCGCTCGGCGCACCGTGCGGCATGGGGGTTTGGCACGCTATGTCGCCATCTCCTTGCTGACAGGTTACTTGTGGCTTGCCGCCGGAGGCATTCTATGGTGTTTGCTAACTCCCCGTTTTCTCCCTGGACCTGAATACGACGCCATGCTCCACGCAATTTTCTTGGGTTTCGTTTTTTCCATGATCGTGGGCCATGCCCCCATCATCTTTCCCTCCATTTTGGGCATCACCCTTTCTTTTAGGCCGGCATTCTACACCCATCTCTGTCTGCTGCATCTCTCTTTGCTGGTGCGAGTCATAGGGGAGCTTGCCGGCTACATCCCTGCGCAGCGCTGGGGTGGTCTCGCCAATGTTGCAGCAATCCTCCTTTTCGTCGCAAACCACGCCGTAGCCACCTTGCGGGAGACAAGCAGAGATTCCGCAAAGGCGCGCCAGCATTCTCGTATCGGGTCTTGACGTTGTCGAACTACTGATCCGATTCTCTGACCGGAGGAAATTGTGCAGCTTACTTTGTTTTGACCAGCTTCAGTGCGGCGGAGTTAATGCAGTAGCGCAGCCCCGTCGGTTCCGGTCCGTCGTCAAACACGTGCCCCAGATGGGCATCACACCGGTCGCACAACACTTCCACTCTCCGCATGAAGAAGCTGTTGTCGGCTTCTCTTCGGACATTCTCTTTCGCGAGGGGGACCCAGAAGCTGGGCCACCCAGTCCCGGAATCGAATTTTGTGTCCGAGCTAAACAGGTCGTTGCCGCAACAGGCGCACTGATAGGTTCCATGATCATGCGTGTCCCAATACTGACCGGAAAAGGCTCTCTCCGTTCCCTTCTTGCGCGTAACTTGAAATTGTTCGGGCGTAAGGAGTTGCTTCCACTCCGCCTCAGATTTACGAATTTTGTCACTCATGGTCCATTCTCCTGCCCCTGCGTAGAGACGCCCCGGCGAGGCGTCTCTATAACTCCTTGAAGAACGTCGATGTCCCCGGCTCGTTTTGTCAAAAAACATGTGCATCCAAAAGGCGCTGGCATCGATACCCTTATTCGCGAGACTTACTGCAATTATAATAGCGACTGTAGAGGGAACGGGAGAAGGAGAAAACGTGCTCCGTGCGCAGCACGAGGAGATGGAAGTGACTCTTGCAAAGCTGCTGGAGACAGACCGCTTGTACACGGTCCAGGATTTGCTGCTCCGCGTCATGGATTTGATGGCAGACCATTTTGCTCGGGAAGAGGAAGTCCTTTACCCTGCGGCGGAACGACTCCTGGGTGAAGGCGCTCTGACCGAACTTGGCACACGATGGGCCGAGCGCCGAGGTGTGACAGTCAGAACAAGTCAATCAGGCCAATAGGAGTTGAGCACACCGGAGGGGCTCACGTCGTGGAAGCTCCCAGGAAATCTGCCACCGCAAGGTAGTATGCGCCGGTAGTGCCCTCGCCTGAAACGTTAGCCCGCATTTCTCACACAAAAAAAGAAAAAAGGCCGTCTTCTGGATTATAAATTCTGTGTACGCAGTTTCTTATAACCAGGCAAGGAGACAGCCTAATGACTACAGAGTGTAAGCAAGAATCCTTTCCGTTTCAAGCCTGTCATCAAAGAGAAGTGGTAGCGCGATTTGACGGAGGTGAGATTGCCTCGGAGGGGGGTGTGCTGTTGCTGCGAGAGGTGGAAAAGAGGCGTGGGATTATCCGACAGTCTACCCCCCAGTTGTCAAAGTCGGGCTAGGGTGGGACACTTTTCCGTGATCACAGTGGGTCACTTTTACGTTGCTATTCCCATGTGGAGGGTACGTTCTCCCAAGGGATTGTCAGCGGGATCCGCTAAATCGATTCCGGAACATTGCTGCAGATCACGGCGCTGGTCTCACCCGGAAGTAGCGGCGGTCCGGTGCTCAACTCCAAGGGTCACGTCATAGGCATTGTTGACGGAAGGTTCAGCGGAGGGCAGAATCTCAACTTTGCTATTCCTGTTTCTCATCTTTTGCCATTGCTGGCAAACATGAAGGTCATTGTTCCGCTGTCTGCGATTTCGTCGGTCGCAGTCCCATAGCGTCAGCCAAGGCCGTCTGCGGCACCCAAAGGCCCTTCTAAAGTGTGCGTTGAGCCGGGGTTGAGCGCTCACTTGCCGGGACGCTTGAATCAGGATCACGAGAAGAAGCGCCGGATAATCTCAAGAATTTCATCGATCTTCTTCTTCCTGAGACCGCAGACTCTCTTGACGATGAGCGAAGAATGGATCGTGAACAGCTTCGTGGTCTTGACCAAGGATGTCTTCGGGAGTTGCCCATCGATGAAGTCGCCAATCTCCAGAGGAATGACATTGGGATCGTCAGTGACCTGAGAGGTTATAGCAGCAAGTACAAGATCGTCCTGGAGGCTGTTGAAGGCGTCGGGTGAGACTACAAGTGCTGGCCTCTTTTTGGACGAGGTGAAGTCGGTGAACGGGAAGGAGACGAGAACGCTGTCGTCCTGCCTAGAAGTTGTCGTAAACAGCATCCTCCTGATTGTTCCAGAAGTCAAAGCTCTTCTCGGCAGCTTTCAGCCAGTGCAAATTTTCGGCAAGCTTTTGCAATTCCTCCCTTGAAAAAACTTCGTAGATCTTTCCTGGTGTGGCGCCCTTGACTTCTTCGAGAGGCTGGAAGACGCCGTTTGAGTATTTTACCTTAACGCTCATGCAGAGATTATAACACTTGATGCTCAACAACCTCCTTCAGGGTAAGGATCAAGTCTACCCGCAAACCGAACGGATGTGGATCGATACATTCTCCATGACTCCAAGACAAACTAGCCTTCTCTTTTTCTCACCTTCTCTCACCTTGACCCACCTCCCCAATCGACGTTTCCCCCAGTAAGACCTAAAAGAAAAGCAGGGCCGGAGGTTGCGCACTCCGGCTCCTTGGAAGAATCGCCCAGAGTGGTTTTGGGTGAGGTTACTCTGGAAGGAAGTCAATGATCGGGCCATCCGGCACGAGAAACGGCTTCCTTCCGGAGATGTTTCACTTGCCGCCGCGAACGGCGGGGCTTAAACCAATGAGCAGTCTTCAGTCTCTACCAGCAGAGCGGCGGCGTTTTCCAAAGGAGGTCTTGAGGTACGAATAAAGACCTCTCCTTCTCCGTTCACCTTTAGACCTCCCATATCCAGGTGTTTTCCGTGTTAGAAAGCAAACTTTTTCCCATGGTGTTACTGTTCGTGATTTTCGGATTCGAATTCAATCTTCAGAATTGGCTGGATGCGTTCAGCATCGATGAATGGTTCGACTCGATCAGTGTCGAAGGCAAGCCGATCAAGATCCCTGCGTGAAATTGGAACGTTGGCCCTTGCACCTCTCTTCGGAGAGGTGCGTGCTCTTCTAACCCATATCTTTCATTTTTCTGTATAAACCTACTAGCCACTTCAGAGGACCCCGCTAGCTCGGAGGACGGCCATCAGCACTTGCCTCCAATACCAAGCAGGGAACGTCCTGCTGGAATGGTGCATCATGGTGAAAAATGGTGTAGAATGGGGATCATGTCCAAAACAGAAAGATCTGTTCGTCAAAGCGTGTCGCTTCCGGCTCGCATCGCCAAATATGTACAGGCCATTGCCAAGACCCGAAAGACCAGCGCTAATCGAGTCCTTGTAGATCTGATCGAGGCGGGTCTGGAGTCCAAACAAGCCGAAAAAGAACGGTTCTTCGCGCTCGCGAACCGGCTGACCGAATCTACGGATCCTGCCGAGCAGCAGCGCCTTAAAGATGAACTCGCACGCATGACTTTCGGTGTCTAATGCCGAAGATTCAGTGGACCAGTCTTCCGCTGGCCCTCCGAAAGCACCTTTTTGATCGCCTAGAGGAACGCCAAATAGCTGCCGAGGACCTCTATAAGCTCAAACTTCGGCGGAAATCGGAACCTGATGCGCCAGACGGGCTGTGGTACAAGGACTTCGGCTCGTTCAAAATATGTGGCCAGGGCAAGTTCCCCAAGACATTCCTCCTGAAGGGGCAACCTGCTGAGGGAAAGCCACTTTAAGGCGCTCACAATTTCCCCAGCGAGAGAAGCTAGGGACCAGAGCCTGTCGGCTTATGCTTTCGCGCGGCGCTTCCAGCTTTTCGGATCACGAGCGGAGTGATACACCGCGTAAATCACAATCTCATCTTTGTCGATTTCGTAAAAAATCTGGGAGGAAAATATATCCACCGGAGCGCGACGCATGCGCCTATAAACGATGCGATACATTTTCGGATGCTGCTCAATGGATCCAACCCGCATTTCCAGTTTGAGGTCGCAGATGGAACCTTCTACTTACCTTCGACGTTAATACTGATTGCGCAACACTTGGCTGACTCTCGGGGGGAAGAATAGGCAATTGCCGCTGGCCGACCTGCTGCGGCAATCGATCTACAGCCGGTTGGCAGGATACGAGGACGTCAACGACGCCGAGCGACTCTCCCAAGATCCAACCTTCCGACTGATCGGTTCGGAGAAGATCTGGGACCGAGGCGCGGCCTTGACATCCAGGTTACAATCGTTCGAAACTGAGTTGCTGACCCAAGAAGAGAACTTCTCTGGGCTGGTCGCAATCAACGGGGAGCTGATGGCTCGGGCGGAATCCCTAGAATCGGCACAGCGAGTCGTGCTGGACATGGACTCGACTGAGATTGCCGTCTATAGCGAGCAGGAGCAGAGCGCCTATAACGGGCACTTTAAATCGACCTGCTATCACCCGCTGTTGCTATTTAATGGCGCTGGCGACTGTCTCGCCGCCAAGCTGCACCCCGGCAATGTTCACAGTGCCGAAGGCTGGGAAGAACTCCTGCTGCCGGAAATCGAACGACAGGAGGAGCAAGGCAAGGAAATCGCATTCCGGGCTGACGCCGCCTTCGCCAAACCGGAGATTTACGAGACCTTGGAAGAGCGGGGCGTGCAGCACGCCATCCGGATTCCGGCCAACGACAATCTGGAACGAGACATTGCTGAACTGGTGCCGCGCCCGGTGGGAAGACCGAGTAAGAGACCGCTGGTCGAGTACAAGGGGTTTCTCTATCAAAGGCCCCGGCATGTTGCGGTTTCGGCAAAGGCTGGTTGCACGAGCACACTGTCGGGCATTCAAGTCGTGGAAGAGTGGTGGGAAACCAATGGGACAATCCTGGAGAAGAAATTGTGGTCGGGAATCGGCGAATGGCCTATACCTTCGGCCACAGGAAGCCAAACAGGAGATATGGGTTTATATCAGCACGGCCTTGATCTACACGCTGCGTGCGGCGCGCCGCTGCAGCCAGGCCCGAACGTCAAATTTCCAGTGACCGGGGGGATGCGAAAAGACCGACACGCTCAAAACTGGCTGCTTGTTCTGCTGCGGCAATTGAACATTGCTGGAATCTTCGTGTTGCTGATCCACCCGCTGCCGGGTCAGGTCGGGCCCGTGACCGGTGTCTACGTGATGTCGTTTCATGCCTGCGACACGGCGACCGCAAACTGCATGGATCCGCGCAATCACCGGGTCTACCTGGCGCAGAGCAACGACGGCGCGGCATGGAGCATCATTCCGCGCTGGACGCCATTCTCCGGATCGGTTCCTGACGTGATTCGGCGGGGAAGCGCTTTGTATATTTATACAGCCGGGAAGGGGGTCGCGCGCTATCACCTGGACACGAACACGCTGGAGGCGCCGATCCAGGTGACCGTCACCGGGGTCCCCAGCGGATTTGTGGATCCCTCGTTGATCCTGGACGATCAGGGGCGGCTGGTGCTGTTTTTTCTTTACGGCCGGGGCGAAGGCGATCCCGCCGGATGCCCGGCCGGGCAGTCGACCTGTGCAAACAGGTTCGGCTCGGCCACGGAGGTTGTCGGGAGCGATGGCACGCAATTTACTCTCGATCCGGGAGACCGGGCGACTGTGGCGCTGAACTCCGCAGGCCCCGTGAAGAGCGCTTCCGACCCCGATATCTTTTTTGACGGCCGGCAATATGTGCTGTACACCTCGCATGGCCCGAGTGTTTGGGTGTGGACCTTGGCCGATCTTCGAGGCACATACGCCAAGGTCGCAGATCTGTCCAACGACACGGGCGGGGTTCCGTCGGGTTACTACGATGCGACCACCTCGAGATATTGGACTTACACACATGTAACCAGAAGTGGCGTTTCGGTAATCCGTCGGGCGGTCCACGCGGATTTCTCGAGAACCTTGACCGAGAGCGACTGGACTACGGTAATGACCGGCTCAGGTCTGGGCTTGACTGCGACGACCAGTGTTGAGAGCCCGGGTTTCGCGGTTAATACAGAGGGTGCCAGCGCGTCGGTCGATCTGGCCGCTGCCAAAACGGCTGCGTCGGGTCAGATCGCGCTCGGCGAACAGTTGACCTACACAATCAGCGCCACCAATCTCAGCGCGTCGGCCGCAAGCGGCGTGACCGTCACTGACGTGCTCCCGTCGAGTGTCAGTTTTGTTTCAGCATCGGCCTCGCAGGGAAGTTGCAGTCGCGCAACCAGCACGCTTACGTGCGCCCTTGGAGCGCTGGCTGCGGGAGCCGCGGCGCGCGTGACTCTCATCGTTGCTCCGACGACCGTCGGTTCCCTCAGCAACACGGCTACGGTTCGGGGAAATGAAATCGATCCTGTCATCGGCAACAATACCGCAACGGCAACGGTCATGGTGAGCTACGCGCTGCATTTTGCCCAGCTTGGAAACGGCGCCGGAATTACGTCCGACGCGGTGTTCACCAACGGGTCTGCGGTCTCCCCAGCCGTCGGCAAACTGGAATTCTTTGACGACAACGGTCTGCCTCTGGAGGTCGGCATTGCAGGACTCGGCCCCCTGACAAGCGTTGATGTTACGGTTCCCCCGCTTGGCGTCGCCACAGTCTTCACCGATGGCGCGGGGACGCCGATCGTGGGGTCGGCGCGATTTCTCTCCGACAGCAGGGTCGGCGGTGTCGTGCGCTTTGCCATCGTGGGTGTCGGAATTGCCGGCGTCGGCGAAAGCCAACCGGTAGCCGGCTTCATTGTTCCCGTGCGCAGAAAGTCCGGCGAAATCAACACCGGCGCGGCGATTCGCAATGTCGCCGGTTCGAGCGTTGCCCTGACGTTGACTCTCCGCGACAGGCAAGGAATCTTTGTGGCCGGCGCCAGTCGGAATCTGAACCCGGGGGGACATTTGGCCCAGTTCGTCAATGAACTTTTTCCAGGTGCTCCAACCGATAATTTCCAGGGAACGCTGAGCGTCCAAGCAAGCGGAGGGAAGGTTGCGGCGACGGCATTGGAACTCGGTTCTCAGGCCGGGCAATTTACCACCTTGCCGGTAACCCCTCTTCCGTAAATTCCAGATAATTGCGCAGATTCATAATTGTCCTCAGAAAAGAATGCCGCCGATTCACTGATGCTGGCAGCAAGTCGTCACTCTACCGATTGCTTTCTGGTCTTCACCTGAATTTGCTGCGGGAGATTCTCCGCCGCCGAACTGTACGTGGCTCACACTCCTCTGGGGAAACTTTGTCCCAAGAATCGTTCATAATCGGCCGGCGTATCGATGTCGGCAATCACGCCGGGATCCGTGGTCTCAATTTCCATTACCTCCCCCCAGCGCTCTACCAGCTTGCTTGAGGTTTGAGCTGTTGGGAGCTCGAAGGACCGCGCGAATGATCTCTTCCTTCAGGGCAATCGGGTGCCCCCGCTTGCCCTGATAGCACGGCATTACCGCCAGCGCGTTCGTTCCGGCGATGGCCTCTTTCAGTTCAAACACCACGGAGGGGCTGATTTTGGGGCGGTCTACAAGGCAAATCAGGGTTCAATGCAGGAATTGATGCGTTGCAGGAAGAATGCCGGCGCTTGTTTGCCTTGTTGTATCTCGGCCTGACCCTGGTCGAGATGCAACAAAGGCTGAATGCGCCCAGCGTGGCGGCCATCAAGATGCGGACCAACCGGTGTCGGAAGGGGTTGAAGATGTTGTTGGAGAAGAATGGGTATCAATTCTAGTTGAATGTCGAAGGGTCGAAAGACGGAAGCTGACGACTGACAGGAACGACGATCGAGACGGACGACTAAAGTGGTGAAATTGTTAGTCGTCAGTCATTGTCAGTCATCAGTGGTCAGGAGTTAGCTGTTAGCCGTCAGCTGTCACCTTCCGATCTTCGACTTAGAAAAGGATCATGCCAAAAAATAGCACCACGAATGTTGTTGGCTTTAACCGTTGCACCGACCCCAAAATCGGAGACGGCATTGCCCTGTAGGAGGCAGGTCTTCTGGATGAGGCAGAACCGATTGCATTTGAGAAACATGTTCTCAACTGTCAGAAGTGTGCCCAGGATCTCTACGACATGTCTGATGTGTCCGCTCTGCTCCGAGCCGAGGGGAGAGTTTTGCTGGCATCGACGGAAGGATCTGTCGTTAAGATTTCGTGGTGGAACCAGCTTTTTGCCTCACCGCAGCTTCTCAAAATAGCTGCCGTTCTGGTCGTAGCCGTGGCGGTGGGCGCAATTCTCTACTGGGCGCCCTGGACCTCTCGTGACGACCTGCAAGCTCTCTTTGCCTTGCCGATTGAGCCGCCGATGATTCCACTTCAAACAAATTTATCGCGTGCACAACGCCTGCGGGCCAGGATTGATTTATACAAACAGAAAAAATTTGCTGAGGTCATCCGGGAACTGGACCAAGCTTCAAGGATCGAGGGGGAGTACCAGCAGGCGGCGTTCTTTATCGGGGTAAGCAGTCTTTATATCGGTGACTTCACAAAAGCGGCCGAGAATCTCCGGCGGGCACTTTCGGGGCCGTCAATCGGGTATGAGACGCAGGTCCGATGGTATCTGGCGATTGCTGAATGGAAGTTGAACCAACGCCAGGCGGCCATGGAAGAGCTGCGCAAGATCACCCGATTAAATGACGAGTTCAAGCAGAAGGCGGAAGAAGCGCTGAGGAAATTGACAGAGCGCTAGCAGCGCCGCGTACGCCGTAGGGGCCCCAGGTCAGAAGCACAGCGGAATAAACACTTATGCAATACTTTCGAATTTTTGACGTGGAGCATCCTTCTCTCGTTACTCCCGCTCTTTGCTCTATATGCGGGTCAAGATGCAGCTTCTTCTTCTGACGACGTCCCACGTTTTCACACAGTGACCCAAGACTTTTATCGCGGAGGTCAACCCAGCCAAGTTGGTTTTCACCTGTTAAAGGAGAAAGGGGTAAAAACCGTCATCAATCTCCGCCCCGAGGGGGATGAGGAGAAGGCCGTCCAGGAACTGGGAATGCAATATGTTCACATACCACTCAGCTCCTTGAAGCGGGTCCCTGATGGCGCCATCCAGGCATTCCTACAAGTCGTCGGTGATCCGGCCAATTATCCGATTTTTGTTCACTGCCGTCGCGGCGCCGATCGGACTGGGATGATGGTGGGTATCTATCGGATTGCGTTCCAAGGCTGGGATGGCCGTCAGGCCTATGAAGAAGCGCGCAAGATCGGCATGAGATGGTGGTATCAGGGTTTTAAACATCAACTGTACAAATTTGCCGAAGAGCGGCAGCGGCTCCCCAACGAACTCACTCGCTCTGCCGTGCCCGCCGGCACCCAGTGAGGCGAACTGCTACGCGACAACCTCACCTAAGAACTGCGGAGCGACACAAGACGATCTCTTCGTAGACAAATAAGGTCGTGAGCTTCTGAATTTCTGCAAATGACTCAAGAGAGGGTGGCAACGATGCCGCACCGGCTACCATCAACAAGGAGGTGCAGCTACTCAAGAATGTCGTTAAGAAGGCGGTGGAATGGGGGAAGATCAAAGCCAACAATATTTCTTCGATCAAGCCACTGAAAACGCCACCCGGCTGGATACGGTATCTACAATTGGATCAAATTCCCAAACTTATGAAGGCCTGTCCCGCTTGGTTAAAGCCTATTGTGCTCATCGACATGAACAGCGGAATGCGCCGTGGAGAAATCTTGGGGCTACAGAGGCAAAACATCAATAAGAAGACCCGACTGATTATTCTCGAGAAGACCAAGAACAACCAGCGACGCGTCATACCTATGAATCAGACGGTTTACTCCGTACTCAAGAGCCTGCCGCCACGTTTGGACACAACTTATTTGTTTGCTGACGCCGACAGTGAGCCACTGGAAGGCCACAGAGTAAGCGTCGCCTTCAAACGGGCTTGTAAGAAGGCAAAAATCGAAGATTTCAGGCTGCACGATCTGCGCCATCATTTCGCGTCCCACCTGACCATGAAAGGGCAAAATCAACGCACCATTCAGGAGCTATTGGGACACAAAGACCCGAAGATGACTATGCGCTATTATGCGCAGCGGAATGTTATGTAGAGTCGCTTTGGTAAGTGCTTGCCAGTCCGATCATTCCTCTTGGATCCCAGCACATAAGATTCGATGATGCACCTCCTCGGCGGCCATGGCGGCCGCCGCTTTTCACAGGAGGTCGGTCATGGAGCAAACCACTTTTCCAATCTCGCAAAACTTGTCGTTGGAGCGCCTTGTCGGTGATGCGATAGGCGAGATCGAGCGTTTGGGCTACAGCAGGCGATCACGGAATCGATATCGAGCAACTTGGGAACACCTCATCGAGTTTTCCGGCCGGAAGGGGCGAGGAGATCAGTTTTCCGGAGAGTTGGCAGTCCGCTTTTTAGAGGAGTATCGCGTCGCTGATGAGGAGACGGATAGTTCGGGCCAGGGCTGGCGCCGACATATGGCGTGGGGTGTAAAGGTGCTTGCGGATTTTGCTAAAAGCGGCCGCATTGATCGAGGAAAGACGGAGGTTGAGGCAATCCATCTGGTTCCGGCGATGCAGAATACACTTCGTGACTACGAAGAGTACTGCAAGGATCGCCTCTATCTTCGACCGTCGACCCTCGATCGGCGTACGACAGAACTCACGATCTTTTTAGATTTTCTCCATTCCAGGAAAGCGCGGAGTCTGCACGAAATTCAGGTGCTGGATCTGTCGGAGTTCGTGTCTTGGCGGGATCACTTGCAGCCGAAGACGGTCTCGCGAATCGTCTCAGATGTCGGTTCTTTTCTCCGGTTTCTGACGATGCGTGGGATTGTTCAGAAGGATCTCAGTGTGGAGCTGCCAAAAATCCGCGTTCCCCGGGATGCAACGATCCCGTCGGTTTGGGAGCAGGAACTCGTCGTCAGGCTTTGGGAGGCAGTCGATCGCAGTGCGGCGAAAGGTAAACGAGATTACGCCATTCTCCTATTGGCATGCCGGTTGGGAATGCGTGTTGGAGACATTCGTACATTGAAACTCGATCAGATTCATTGGGAGGATTCGACAATAGAAGTCACGCAATCGAAAACGGGCATGCTATTGAGCCTGCCCCTGACTAATGAGGTGGGCGAAGCTCTGATCGACTACTTGAAGTCAGGCCGTCCCCCAACGCCGCATCGAGAGGTCTTCCTCAAAGTGAACCCTCCTTTTGATCCTTTTACCGGAAACAACCTGCACCACATTGTCACGTATTGGCGCCTGCTGGCTGGGATCACCTTTCGAACTCCACAAAAGCGGGGTATCCATTCGCTACGCCACACTTTAGCGACTCGGCTTCTGCAGAAGGGAACGCCGTTTACAACGATTGCTGAGATCTTGGGACATACCAGTTTGGAATCGACAAGGATCTACGCAAAGGCGGATGTGGAAGCCTTACGGAGCGTGGCGTTGGATCCGGAGGAGACGAATCATGTCGAATGATGCATCCAACACTGGGTTCCAGAGCGTTCTCGCTCCTTTCATGGATCAATTTCTCCAGGAAAAGCACGCCTGTGGTTACGCCTATCATGAGTCGACTCGAATGTTGCACCGTCTTGACGATTTCTTGGTGCAGCAAGGATTGGCAACACTGGAATTGCCTCGATCCGCGGCCCGGAACTGGTTGGCAAAGAAACCGCACGAAAGTGCGAGCACCCAACAGCAACGGATCACCCTCGTTGGTCAGTTCTCGACGTTCTTGTTGCGATCCGGCTATCCCGCCTACTGCCCGACTCCACATTGGCTGCTCGTAATCCATCGACTTTCGTGCCCAGAATGCTAACCGACGAAGAGCTTCGAAAGTTCTTTCATGCGGTCGATGTGCTCGAACCTACGGCGCGTTCACCTTTGCGGCACCTCATTATGCCGGAAGTTTTCCGGCTCCTGTACGGATGCGGGTTTCGTGTCAGAGAAGTGCTGAAACTACGTGTTCGAGACGTCGACCTCAATCAAGGCATCATCACGGTTCGACAAGGAAAGTTCCGCAAAGATCGGTTGGTTCCTCCCGCATTGTCCTTGGTGAACCGATTGCACAAGTATGCCAACCATTTCGCAAGCCGGCCGCTCGATGCGATCTTCTTCCCGGGGCCCAGCGGAGGGCCTTTCGCCTTACGCACCGTTTACACACTTTTTCGTGAACTGCTGCTACAGTGTGGGATTCCTCATGCGGGACGAGGCAAGGGTCCGCGGATTCACGATTATCGGCACCTGTTCGCTCTCCATACCCTACGACGCTGGTATCGAGACGGTGAGGATCTCGACGCCAAACTTCCTCTTCTGGCCACCTGCTTGGGGCATCAACACCTTTCCGGAACTCAGCGATATCTTCATCTCACCGCCGAACTTTTTCCCGAGATCACCGCACGAGTCGACGTGGCCTTTGGTGAAGTCATTCCTCGGAGGATCGAACGATGAAGCCCACCGATTTTTCCATTCACGTGACGAGCTTTTTGACCCATTATCTGGCCGCGCAGCGGAATCTCAGCCCCAATACGATCAAGGCATACCGCGATGTGTTTACTTTACTTCTGCGATTCTGCCGTGACGTGCGGGGAATCGCTCCCGAAAAACTGCGTCTCGAACAGGTCGATGTTTCATTGGTGGAAGCATTCCTGGATCACTTGGAGACGGAAAGAAAGTCTTCGCCGCGTACGCGAAATCATCGGCTTGCTACTTTGCACGCATTCTTCCGATATGTTCAGGCCGAGGAACCGGCCCACATGCTTCAGTGCCAAAAAATCCTCGCGATTCCCCTGCGGCGGCACGCTCGTCCAACGGTCGCATACCTTTCAAAAGAAGAACTGGCTGAGATTCTGGCGCAGCCGGATCTGCGAACCTCAGAGGGTCGAAGAGATGCCGTTTTGCTGAGTGTCCTCTACGACACCGGAGCGCGTGTTCAGGAGTTGATCGATCTTTCCGTTGGAGATGTCCGATTGGATCCACCCGCGCAGCTTCGGCTTCTTGGGAAGGGACGCAAGATGCGCGCTGTACCTTTGATGGATAACACGGTCCAGCTTCTGCGCGACCACTTACAGGAAAACCACCTCAATCGTCCCAAACAGTTCGACAAGCCTCTTTTCCAGAACGCACGCAGCCAACGCCTGTCACGTTCGGGAATCCGTTACATTTTTAAAAAGTATCTCGTCAGAGCACGAAGCAAACTTCCAAGCCTCAACCGGACGATGAGTCCACATACTCTTCGGCACGCGAAAGGAATGCACCTCTTACAGAGTGGAATCTCGCTCGACATGATTCGGGATTTCTTGGGTCACGTCGATGTCAAAACAACTCAAATTTACGCGAGGGCAAATCTCGAAATGAAACGAAGCGCGCTTGAAAAAATCACCGATCCTTCGCCAGTTCGAACCATTCCGTCGTGGCAGCAAAATAAGGATCTCCTTGACTGGCTCCGTTCTTTATAACTCTTCGGGAGGACACCGGCGCATGACTTGTCTGAACCAGGATCCACCAAACTCAGGCGGGATATTATGTTGAGTCAAACCAATGTGCATCACCTTGCCATCAGTACGTTAGATCTCGTTACTGCACATATCAGGTGCCTGCGCATAATACTTCAAATGTGCTGCAGCACATTTGGTCTACTCTCATCTGTCGCCGGAACATTTGAGATTCGCCGTCGAATGCCTGGACAAGTTGGGTAAAGGCAGGCACTCAAAAGCCCAGGGCTGATTTTTTTAGCCCAAAATCTGGCACAAATCTGGCACAAAATTTGGAAGGTGTTCTATAAAGTGGCGTCCCCACGGGGATTCGAACCCCGGTTACCGCCGTGAAAGGGCGATGTCCTAGGCCTCTAGACGATGGGGACCTGCGATTGCGGATCGCGGAACGCAGAATTTGGAATTCCATATCGCCGATCGAGAATCCAACGAATTACAGGCTGCGCGTATGGGCTACAGGCGTGCTGATGATTCCTACCTCAAAAGATTCAGATTAAAAAACGACTGAATCGAAATTCCACACTCCGCAATCCACATTCTGTAATGAAAGTGAGCCGTGATGGACTCGAACCATCGACCCTCTCCTTAAAAGGGAGATGCTCTACCGCCTGAGCTAACGGCCCATCCTCAACTGTGACGGCGAATCGTCAGCGCTCAACACCGCCAGACAACCAGCCGAAGCAACCCATCACAGTCGAATTGGTAATCTTGCAATAGGGTGGGGCGCTGAGTCAAGCGCGTGAATTGGATGGGGTGCGCGACGGGAAAGTTAACGGATAGGGCCGTAAAATAGGGTTGTGTGGTATCCTAGTATTTATATTGTACTAGGAGGAGTCATGACCCTATCGCGTACCTGGCTGTGGAAGAAGATGATCAAG
>JACQSX010000042.1 GCA_016211105.1 Acidobacteriota bacterium
TGGCGATCCGGATCTCATTTTCCGGTACGAGTGGATTCCGTCCATTCCTGGAGTCAATGTTGCTGGCGACTACCAGCAAGACTACGCGTCGGATCCCTGGAACTGGATGTTGAAGGAGTGGGAGAAAATCCGTGCAGGCACATATGAATACTACGCGGAAGGCTATTCTCTGAAAGGCCCACCGATGTGAATTGTTTTGAATCTTCGAGGCCAACCTGCTCCTAACCCGATCATAGACAACTATGTTTCTTCTGAGATTCGAAGCTACAAATTTGTAGGCTCATGATTGACTCTGGACTTATCGAAAACACGCGACTCAATCGCGCCGAGACACCTTCGGGCCTGGTTGAGGTTAACTCGAAGCAACGTTTTAAGTCCTATGTCTTGTGACTTACAACATGGGGACTTGGACCAGACGCCGCATTTTCAATGTGAGATGGCATTCTGTGGGCCGGTCCCTCGCCCATCGTCAGTTTCCTACATTTTTGTAGACTTAGCATTAGAAACTAACAATCTTGTAATTTCTTTTTGGTAGCAGGTTTCCGCACCTAAATTCTTCGTCAACCCATTAAGTCTTCTCGTATCAAAAAGATACCCGCCTGATATATCGAACCAGCCCGGCACAAACCCTACCTGGTATCTATCTTGCTTATTGCCCCAACGGTTGGATTTTTTATGCAAATCGAATTGGATCAGCTCTTGAATCACGCTAAGGAGAAATTCGCGGGCAGCGACTCCATAACGGAACACAAAAAGCAGGTAGATATCTTCAAGAAACTATTGAAGGTGGAAACCCAACGGTTGCGAATCCGCCATCAATTCGGTCTCGGTGGCGCCGAGATTACGAGCGCCAGGAGCTACTTGGTAGATTTGTTGGTGTGCCGGGCTTGCCAGTGGGCTGCCACCCTTGTTAACGCTTCTCCGGAAGAGCCGGACCGTTGCGCAGTCGTGGCATTGGGAGGATACGGCCGTCGGGAACTTGCCCCATTTTCCGATGTGGACATCTTGTTTCTGCATGAGACCAAGCAATCTAAGGGCTTCAAGACGATTGCCGAGCGTGTGTTGTATCTGCTTTGGGATGCCGGATTGACCATCGGTCACAGTTTTCGCTCCGTGAGTGAATGTGTCGTCATGGCAAGACAGGACCTGCATTCACGCAACGCCATGTCCGAATCGCGATTCGTAACAGGCAGCAAGGATGCGTTTCGCCGATTGGCGGATGAACTAGACCGGAAAATTTATGACAACAAGCGCGATGTGCCGCCTTTTCTTAAAGCCACTCGGCTTGAGATTGAAAAACGTTACGCGAAGTTCGGGTCGACCGTCTGTCTACAGGAACCAAACATTAAGGAGAGCTCCGGCGGGCTGCGGGACTTACATGCTGTGGTGTGGGTGGCGCGCTCTCTATTCGGCTGTAGGAAATTGGAGGACCTACGCACCTATGGCCGCGTTTCGGACAGGGAGTATAGAATTGCGCGCCGCGCTTATGACTACCTGGCCCGCGTTCGAAACGACGTCCATTTCTCATCCGGACGAAAAACTGACCTCCTGACGCTCGAACTCCAGCCGTTGGTTGCTCTGCATCTCGGCTACACACCCAAGAGACACTTCCTCGCCTCAGAGCTCTTTATGCGTGACTATTACCAACGGGCCAACGAGCTTCACCAGTTCTCTAAGGGTTTCCTGGAGCGGGCATTCGAGGCGGAGGCTAAGACTCGCCGTTTCAACCGGCCCGCGAAGGCGAGAGGCCCTGCGGGCGGCTTCCAAGTCAAGCAAGGCAAACTTTATCCGGGCGAAGGCTCCCTTGAGATGAAATCCTTTCCAAGCGCGCTGATGGAGGCATTTTCTACGGCTCAGAGAGAAGGGGTGGAACTTAGTGAAAGTCTCAGCCAATTGATTCGAAGCAGACTTTTCCTGGTGAATCGCAATTTCCGAAGCTCGCCTGAAGCTGGTAAGACATTTTGGGAAATCCTGCGGCATTCCGGTCAGGTCGCGGCAGTGTTGCGCCAGATGCATGAAGTCGGATTCCTCGGCAAATTCTTGCCCGAGTTCGGACGGATCACTTTTCTGGCGCAGCATGATCATTACCACCACTATACGATCGACGAACATACTCTCAGAGCGCTTGACTCGCTGGACCGCATCGTGCACGGAAACGACGCCAAGGTGGCTCGTTTCAGAAAAGTCTTGGCCGAAGTTCCAGACCCCGCTCCTCTTTACCTCGGGTTGCTGCTGCACGACTGCGGTAAGGGACATGGCCGGGATCATGTGTCCAAAGGAGCGAGCGTCGCCAAGCGGGTGTGCGGGCAACTGAACCTGGATGCACACCGCACATCCCAGGTGCTCTTCTTGGTCCGAAATCACCTCTTGATGATCCGGCTCTCCCAGCGGCGGAACCTCTCGGAAGAGAGCCTGATCGAAGACTTCGTAGCTACCGTGGGCACGCTGGAGCAACTGAACATGCTCCTGCTGCTCAGCTATGCCGATGCATCCAGCGTGGGACCAAACGCGTGGAATCCTTGGAAAGGCGAATTGCTTTGGGAATTGTACAGCAGCGCTCGATCTTGTCTCACGGGAAGCAAACCGGCCAAGTGGGATCCTCATCGGACTGCCCTTCTCAAGCAACAGATTGTGCGGCAAATGCTTCGCGAGTTTTTGCCACGCGAGGTCGAACATCGCTTCGCGATTCGAAAGACAGATTGGTGGGCCGACATTTTCGCTGACTTCTTACCGTTGGACGTCGAGCGCCACCTTGCCATGTTGCCCGAAAGATATTTGCGCACCGTTGCGCCGCATCAGATCGCACAGCAACTGCAATTGATCAAGCGACTCGAGAGCAAGCCTCTTGCCGCGGAGTGCCAAGCGCTGGCCGATGGCCACTGTTCGCAACTGACCATTTGCACGCGAGACAGCGCCGGACTGTTTGCTCGCCTGGCCGGAACGCTGACCGCCCACGGCATCAACATCCTGAGCGCAGATTTGAATACTCGCGACGATGGCGTGGTCATCGACACCTTCAAGGTGTGCCAGGTGGGTAGCCATCATCCAGTTCCACCGGAGCATTGGCTCCTGGTCGAACAGAATCTGAACGAAGCGGTTCAGGGCCGTTACGATATGGCGACCGCTGTGGAGAAATGGCGCGCCCGAATGGCAGGCTGGCCAAAACGGCGTTGCTGCCGCCACTTGATACAACCAGCAGTCCACTTTGATTCCGAAGTGTCTGCAACGAGCACCGTAATCGAGGTGAGAGCGGAAGACGAACCCGGCCTGGCATACCGAATTGCGCGCACGCTGGCCAGCCTCGGACTCAACATCAGTTTTGCCAAGATTGCCACCGAGAAGAATCACGCGTTGGACGTCTTTTACGTCACCGACGCAGCAGGGCGCAAGTTGATTCCAAGCGACATGTCCTCAATTGAACGTGCGCTCTTGGAGGCCCTTGGAGCAGGATGTGCAGACTTCAGACTACCCGTCGAGACAGAGAACGCCGTGTCTTTGCATTAGCGGTTGCCCGTAGTGACCCTGAACCATGATGTTTCAGGCGCCAATCGAGTTTAACGTCACTTTCGTGAAGGAGAGAGCATGAGAAAGCTGGAGAGCATTATTCGGCCACACCTGCTGGACGCGGTCAAGAACGCGTTACAGGAGGTGGGCGTCGTCGGCATGACCGTCATCGAAGTCAAGGGTTTTGGTCGCCAGAAGGGACATACGGAAACTTACCGAGGCACCGAGTACCGGGTTGACTTTCTTCCTAAAGTCAAGATCGAGGTGGTACTGCCAGAGGAACTCGTCGATCCGGCCATCGAGGCCATCATAAAGACAGCCAGAACGGGCAAGTTTGGTGACGGCAAAATCTTTATAAGTCCGGTCGAAGAAGCAATACGCATTCGCACTGGCGAGCGCGCGGCATATGCTCTCTGACCATCATTTGCATTGTGAATCGGCAGAGATCCACCGCGCATTACCGGAGGAAAAATGATGAAGAAATATGACGTGATCATCGGATTAGTTCTAGTGCTTATGCTGGCCGTAAGCGCTCAGGCTCAAACCCTGGAGCAAACATCACAACAGACGGCGGAGCTGCGAATCGCGGCTGATACGGTGTGGACCTTGATAACTGCCATGCTGGTGTTTTTCATGAACGCCGGATTTGCCACTCTGGAGTCAGGGCTGTGCCGCGCCAAGAATGCCGTCAACATTCTAGCCAAGAATCTGATCGTGTTTGCCATTTCCTCTCTCGCCTTCTGGATCGTCGGATTTGGTTTCATGTTTGCCGATGGCAACAGCTTGATTGGCTTGCATGGATGGTTCTTGTCCGGTGCAGACAATAGCCCTGCCAAAGCAGAGGTTTATTCCGGCGTTTTCTCCTCGCTCAACTGGACTGGTGTTCCTCTTCTGGCAAAGTTCTTCTTTCAATTGGTCTTTGCTGGTACCGCCGCCACTATCGTTTCCGGCGCCGTGGCTGAGAGAATCAAGTTCATCAGCTTTATCGTGTTTTCCTACCTCATGGTTGGGGTTATCTACCCCGTTTTCGGTCATTGGGCCTGGGGGGGCGGCTGGCTTTCCCAACTGGGATTTCACGATTTTGCTGGATCAACGGTAGTTCACAGTGTCGGCGGCTGGGCAGCGCTGATGGGGGCAATTTTCCTTGGTCCTCGTATTGGGAAATACAACAGAGATGGGACCGCCAATGCGATCCCAGCTCATAACATGGGGTTGGCGACTCTCGGGACCTTCATTCTCTGGGTCGGTTGGTTCGGTTTTAATCCCGGCAGCACGATGGCAGCCGACTGGGCCGCCATTGCAAAGATTACGGTAAACACCAACATGGCAGCGTGCGCCGGCGCTTTTTCCGCCACGGTCGTTGCCTGGATGGTTTTAGGAAAACCGGACCTGAGCATGATATTGAATGGAACCTTAGCTGGTCTGGTGGCAATTACGGCTTCCTGCGACGATGTGACCGTGATGGGTTCCGTCGCCATAGGGATCGTGGCTGGAGCGCTGGTGGTGGCCGGGGTCCTCTTTTTTGATCGGCGGCACGTCGATGATCCGGTGGGCGCATTGTCGGTTCACTTGATCAACGGGGTATGGGGTACTTTCGCTTATGGCCTGTTTTCCACCAGCAATGGGCTTTTTTACGGCGCCGGCGCTAAGCAAGCACTCACTCAGGTCATTGGCATCCTTGGCTGTGGGGCGCTGGTAGTCGTCATCTCATCTTTGAGTTGGTGGTTGATTAAGGCCACCATCGGCCTTCGGGTCACGGAAGCCGAAGAAATGGATGGTCTCGATATAGGCGAGCACGGCATTGAGGCCTATCACGGACTCGCTCAAACTTCAGAAAGTGCGGCTGGCGGTTAGGGTTGGCGCTGCCCAACCATGATTTGATCGCCATGGGCGAAAGGACGGATGCGAGAATGAAATGACCGATCTTGAGGGCCGGGTTGCGCGGGAAACCTTTTGAGCGCGTGATTGGAGACCACCTCTCAAAAGGTTCCCCTACGGGCCGCTCGGTTTACCTAACGGTTTCCCGGCGCGGTTCCTCAAAGATAGACCAACCGTCTTCTTGTTGCAAGCTGCCTTCAAGCAAAATTTCAAAGCGATGATACCGGCTTTCAAACCACATACGTGGAAGCCGCCGGGAATCTAAAAGACCGCGACGGAGCAGCTTTTCGTGCCGTCGTCGGTCAGAAGCTCCACAAACAAACCAAAGGAGGGTTAACAATGGAGGTCGAAACGAATGAATAAACGAAAGCTCTTTCTCAGTTTTGGACTGGGCGCTGCGGTGATGCTTGTCGCAACGCTGCTCGCGCCCTCTACTTCAGCGCAGGAACAGGCCGCTGCGCCGACGCAGATCGAAGCGAAGGCGCCTGCTTCTGACCCAAGCGGAAGCGCTACCGGAACGGCCAGCGACGTGCCTGCCAAAGTGCCCGGCAAACCGGACTTGTCGGATGTGATCGACGCGGTCGGTCATAACCGGATTGCCATCAACATTGTGTGGACGCTGATCGCTGGCTTCCTAGTCATGTTCATGCAAGCCGGCTTTGCGATGGTGGAAACGGGATTTTGCCGGGCCAAAAATGCCGCGCACACCATGGCCATGAACTTTATGGTCTACGCCATCGGTATGCTGGGCTTCTGGATTTGTGGCTTTGCCCTGCAGATGGGAGGCGTTGGAGCCGTGGCCTCCCTCGGAGGGACGCCGCCCCTAAACCATGAGCTCGTGGTGAATCTTTTCGGAAAGCCGTTCGGGCTGTTTGGGCTGAACGGTTTCTTCTTGAGTTCCGGCAATGTTTATGACGTTGGCGTATTTGCCCTGTTTCTGTTCCAGATGGTATTCATGGATACCGCGGCGACGATTCCGACGGGTGCGATGGCTGAGCGATGGAAGTTCTCTTCATTCATCATCTTCGGCTTCTTCATGTCCATGTTCGTTTACCCACTGTTTGCCAACTGGGTGTGGGGCGGAGGATGGCTTTCACAGCTTGGCGCAAACTTCGGCCTGGGTCACGGACACGTGGACTTTGCCGGTTCCTCAGTCGTGCACATGGTGGGAGGCGTGGCTGCGTTGGCCGGCGCGATGGTCCTTGGCCCGCGCATCGGCAAGTTTACTAAGGATGGCAAGCCGGTCGCCATTCCTGGCCACCATCTACCCATGGCGATCGTGGGAACCTTCATTCTCGCGTTTGGCTGGTTTGGGTTCAACGCTGGATCCACGCTTGCCGGAACGGACCTGCGCATTGCTGTCGTCGCAACCAACACCATGCTGGCGTCTGCGGCCGGAGCTTTCTCAGCCATGGTCTACGTCTGGTCGCGCTACGGCAAGCCTGACCCAAGCATGCTGGCAAACGGCATGCTTGCCGGCCTGGTGGCCATCACGGCGCCATGCGCATTCGTCAACAGTGTTTCCGCAGTCGTTATTGGTTTGATTGCGGGAGTGCTGGTGGTGCTCTCCGTGTCCTTCGTCGAGCGCAGGCTGAAAGTAGATGATCCTGTAGGAGCAGTCTCGGTTCACGGGGTTTGCGGCGCCTGGGGAGTGTTCTCACTGGGGCTGTTCGCCGATGGGGTGTACGGCGAGGGTCTCAATGGCGTCGCTGGCCCGCTGAGAGGCCTCTTTTACGGAGATCCAAAGCAGTTCGCCGCCGAGGCAATCGGGGTCGTTACTTGCTTTGCCTTTGTATTCACGTCGTTCTACGTGTTTTTCAAGTTGCTCGATGTCCTGGTTGGGAATCGAGTTCCTGCCCAAGCAGAGGTGGGAGGACTGGATCTACCCGAAATGGGAGCGCTTGCCTATCCGGACTTTCCAATTTCCGCGGATCTTACTGAAGGCGCGACCGTTCCGACCGACTCCTTTCGACCCGCTCCCAGTCATGCATCCCTAAAAGCAGAACCGACAGAGGGATGACCGCATTGAAGATTTCGGATTACGGATTGCGGATTGGGCATTGTCGATTCGGATTGCGGATTACGCATGGCTTGGCACTGTGACAACCGGAATGAAACCGGTATGCAGCGTGTAGAGACGCCCCGACGGGGCGTCTCTACAGCAAAACGTGGCGCCGAAAATGGGAAAGGAGGAAAGAGATGCGATGAACACAAGGCGTGGCACATTCGCGGGGAGTCTTTGGAGCAAGTGATTGGGAACCACCTCTCCAAAGACCTCCCTTGCCGCCGCGTTCAGTTTGCCTAGTAACCACCCGCGTAACGGCCTTTCAACGATAAAACGAACTGCCGCTTGGTGCAAGTTCGGGGAAGGCTGCGCGGGAAGTTCCCCATGAACTGCAATGAAGGAGGTAGACAAATGATTAGCGTTTACAAGAAAATACCGCGCAGCCTTTGCTGGGCGACGCTGTTTGGTTTGATGTTGCTGCAATGCGTCACCGATAAGGCCTTGGCCGAACAAGCTGCTGGGGGGGGAGCGGTCACCGCCGCTGCCGAAACCAACGACAGCGACGCGAGCATCCAGGAGTTGTTGGCTACGATTCAACAACTTGAGGCGCGAGTTGAAGAGCTGGAAGCAAATCACGAGAAGAGCGTTTCCACATCCGCTGCGGAGGGTTCTTCCGCTTCACAGGCCGGCAGTGCGTCTGCCGTCCCGGCCGGTACCGCACAGCAGGACCCGAAATCGAACCATAACGGGAACAACGGTTTCCTCGCGTTCTTCCGCAGCACCGAACTCTTTGGGTTTGTCGACGGCTACTACGGCTACAACTTCAACCAGCCGACCGGTGATGCGCTGTTGCGCAATTTTGACACAAAGCACAACCAGTTCAGCCTCAACCTAGCCGAGATCGGTTTGGAAAAGAAACCCACGCCAGAGCAGAGGTTAGGTTTCCGACTGGATCTGGATTTCGGTCCGGCGACCGAGATGGTCCATTCGCTGGAGCCGGGCGGACTTGGAGTGTATCGAAATTTTCAGCAAGGCTATTTGAGTTACCTGGCGCCGGTGGGCAAGGGCCTGCAGATTGATGTGGGAAAGTTTGTGACCCAGCACGGGGCCGAGGTAATTGAAACCAAGGACAACTGGAACTACTCCCGGTCACTGCTGTTTGCGCTGGCGATCCCGTACTATCACATGGGGGCTCGTATTGGTTACTCGCCTAACGATCGGGCTTCCATGGGCATGTTTTTTTCCAATGGCTGGAATAATGTCGTGGACAACAACGAGCGTAAGACCTTCGGCTTTCAGATTGTGTTAAAGCCAAATGCAAAGTGGTCAATCATTCATAACTACATGCTCGGACCTGAACAAGCCAAAGACAACGATGACTGGCGTCATCTCTGGGACACTACCGTGACTTATAGCGTCTCTCCTAAGCTTAGCCTAATGGGAAACTATGATTACGGTATGGACCGATCTTCCGGGTCGCGCGTGCACTGGCAGGGCTTTGCCGGCTATGCGCGCTATCAAGTCAACAAAGTATGGGCGCTTTCTCCCCGCTTTGAATGGTTCGATGATCCTGACGGCTTTACTACAGGAGTGCGACAGGGGGTGAAGGAATTGACCATCACGAGCGAGCAGAAAATAAACGGAGGCTTGCTCACGCGCTTTGAATATCGGCGGGACTTTTCCGACCAGGGATTTTTCCAAAAATCCGGCGATCGCCTGGTCAAGGCCCAGAGCACGCTGACGTTTGGTATTCTGTATGCTTTTAGCTCCAAGGGGGAATAGCTTCAATATTTGAATGACGATTTGAATGGAGGAAGTCTTAAGCCCGCCTGGAAGGATTACGACTTCCTCCTGAAAGGTGACGTCTTTACCCTCGATGGATCGAAGCCTGGATTTAGCGGCGAGTATTCCTAGCAGATACTAGGATTCAAGAAGGAGAAGGCTTAGTGCCTCGATTCATAAATACGATAACCTTTGCTGGTGGAGCTTGCGAGACGAGATCGTCCGACCCCACCAGCCCGCAACAAACGTTATCGTATTCATGAATCGAGGCACTAAGTATGACACGCAAGATACTGGAGTCTAGTGGATGCGCTGCCGTGCGGCCGGACCCAGGCCCGGTGAATGGACGTTTTGAGGAGGCCAGTTGAACCGTTTTCTTCTAACATTCCTTCACGCGATACTGATCACCGGATTAACGATGGATCTGGCGGCTCAACGAAACAATGCCGAGACCCCAGAATCGAAAGCGGGCGGAAGCAAGCTCCTTTCCGATGCACTCAATAAGAACCTGCCACGATGGCTGCGCTTCACTGGGGAGTATCGATCTCGGCTGGAGGGCTTTACCGGCGGCGGCTTCCATACAGATAACGAGGACTTCTACCTGCTACATCGCCTCCGATTGAATATGAGCATCCAACCCATAGGTTGGTTGAAGTTCTACTTCCAGGGTCAGGACGCCCGGGTGTTTAGCAAGAATTCCGCCCCCTACGGACCGCCGTTTCAGGACATCATGGACTTGCGCATGGCGTACGTAGAACTAGGGGATGTTGAAAAAAGGGCGACGGGATTTCGCGTCGGGCGCCAGGAATTACTCTTCGGTGAACGGCGTCTGGTAGGACACGGGGGGTGGCTAAATACGGCCAGAAGCTTTGACGCCGTTCGTGCCACCGTTCACCACAACGGATATCGAGTCGATGCCTTTGCCACCTCTGTGGTGAACATACGAGACGGAAAATTCAATGAGAGTGCGGCTGGCGACAACCTTCATGGGCTTTACGGCGCGATCGACCATCTCGTCCCAAAAGCTGTGCTCGAACCTTACGTTTTATGGCGATTGGCTCCTAGATTGAAAACGGAGTTGGGGACGATGGCAAACCTCGACCTGAAAACTTTCGGTTTCCGCTACGTCGGAAAACTTCCCGCTAACTTCGACTACAACACCGAGGTTGCTCGACAAATAGGTTCCGTTGGAACGGACGACATCGGCGCTTGGGCAGGCCATTGGCTCATCGGGTGTACGGTCACCCGCGCTCCTTACCAGCCGCGCCTCATCATAGAATACAATTATGCCTCCGGCGACCGCGCCCCTCTCGACGGCAAGCGAGGCACGTTTGATCAGTTATACCCTACCGCCCACGACAAATACGGCCTAGCCGACCAGGTGGGTTGGAGGAATATCCATCATGTCCGCTCGGGTTTCGAATTTCGACCGAACCCGAAATGGCTGATGATGGGCAATTATCACTCGTGGTGGCTGGCCAGCGCCCGTGACGGTCTTTACAATGCAGGAGGCGTCCTGATCGCCCAAGTCGCCGATGGATCGGCCGGACGCCACGTGGGTCAGGAACTGGATTTTCAGGCTGTATATTCTTTGCAGAAACAGATTCAGGTTTCCGGTGGATACGCCTACCTCTTTCCAGGAAACTTCTTGCAAAAGGCTACTCCAGGAAAGCCCTATCACTTTCCTTATCTGATGTTGAATTACGTTTTCTAGAAACCTGGGAACATAGCTTTAAGCAGCGAAGAACATTTCCAGAAGAATGATGGAAGACAAAAATGGCGCGCTTGAAGTGAGACCGTTCTAGGAATCATCCTTCCGAGTAGCTGCGCAAGGCGTGTTGGCGCTTCTATCGAGGCTTTTCAACCCCGATATAGTGCGTGGTGGCTAAGTCCCAATAACTTTGATAACGCCCCTCGTCAAAGTCTCGTAAGAAAACCCTCATCGGTTGCAGCAAGGTGGCAGACCGATGTCCCGGCAGTCGTGCCGGGTGTCGATAACCTCCGGCGATGGAGCGGATGAAAAGACTGCGGTCGTTGATCGGGAGCTTCCGCACGTTGTTCACAAAGGCGGCAAACCTGCCGTCGAAAAGGTATCGCTCCACATTGGACGTGTAGAAGGTAGCGACCGTAAAGCCGCCTTTCCGTAAATAATCACCCACCGCAGCCAGAGCCTTCTTTCCTGCGAAATCACCCACCACGGGGATGATCAGATTCCTGCGGTGCAGGCCGCGCACGAAATCATAGTCCTTTGTGCTGGCTAAAAAGTTGCCCAATTCTCCGTGCAGGCCTGTCTCCGTGACGAGATCCTTCAAGGTCGGAAAATAGCTGCCCCACCAGCCACCCATCCGATATGCGATATCAAGACCCTGGTTGCGGAAGTTCTTGTACACATACTCCAGGCTTGCCTGATCACGCTCAGAAAGTGGGAACTGAAAATCCTCCTGGATTACTTTACGGATTCTGGCCAAGTTGGCCGTGTATGTTCGGTCATCTGCAGGAAGCCTGTCGAAAAAGGTCACTAATTCATAGATCGAAGCGTCAGGCAGAGGAGCGTTTTCCTTGGGCAAAGGCTTGCTTAACAAGCGGGAAAGGAACTGGACACGATTGGACGAGAAATGGAAGACGGCCTTGTACATTAAATGCTGGATCATCGCCTGGCGGCGAACATCCACAATGAAGGCGATGCGCGGGTGCAGCTTACCAATGTACGTGAAATTCTGCTCCGGCCCGACGCCGATGTAGGCCCCCCTGGAAGCACCGAGCTGCCGCAGCTTGTCCACCACGTGCAGATAAGATGTTTCATTGGAAACGAAATTATCGGAGTGAAAATATCCGTCCGCCTCAGAGAACTCACGGATCAGGCGAGCAAACTCTGCAGCAGACAACCCCTCGATTTGCGCCTGTCGCCGCGAAGCGGACTGCCAGGCCGTCATCCCCGCGCTGGCAATCAGGACGAGCGCCAGAATCGATGCCGGCAGCAGACTTCGCCACCCTGACCTCCGGCGATCGCGAAGGAATCCGGGGCGGATGGTCATCTTGTTCTCCTTTTCGGGAAACGCCTTCCTTTACATTATTCTCTACCAGCAGTGACGTGCCCGGATCAATGTCTTTCTTTACTTACTCTTTCTTCACCTTCTACTCACCTTTCGCAAGCCGTAGGGGGAAAACCCTGAACGAAAACCAACACAAAATGGCGCGGCGTTGCAAAAGGCGTGACAGGACGATTCCATTGCGGATTGGGGATTGGGGATCCAGTCAAGGCAGTAAACCGCTTAACAGCAATCTGAAATCTGAAATCCGCACTCGCCCCGTCCTGGTGCGACTTTTACGTGGATTCGCCACAGGTTCTTTTCGCCCAACAGCTTACGATATCCGGGAGGGCGCGGCTCTTCAGCCAACGTCCTATCGAAAAATGCGATCGACAATGTAGTTCTCAAGGGCCTCGAGTTTTTTTCGCGCAGAAGGTGCAAAAGTGAGGCGGTATTTAGCCACTCGGCTTTCCCTGGCGGCGTAGGCGCTTCTTGACCGGCTCCAGGAATTCTCGCGGTTTGTTGGCACGTTGGCGGGCAACTAAACTGTCATCGATATCTTCCCAAAGCTGGGCGTGCTTTTTCAGACCAATGAGGATAACTTTCCTGGATCCCTTGTCATCGATCACAAACTCAATACCTTTTATTTTTTCACTCGCTGGCTTAGCCATTGATGAGCCTTGTCCCCATCTAGAATAATAACGCGAATCGGTCTCCACCAGTAAAAATGGGAGGCAAACGGGAGGCCAAGCGAATGACTCCGCATGTGCGTAACTCTTTGTCATCCCATAAATGGCGAGTAGGTTAGGACTTAGTGGTGCGCCCGGGGTGATTCGAACACCCGGCCTTTGGTTTCGTAGACCAACGCTCTATCCAACTGAGCTACGGGCGCCTATTGTCAGATGAGCAGTTTACTGTTACTCCATCAGGCTCGGCAAGGCTGACTTTGCCTGCGAACTGCTCGAGCTCGCGATAAGGTCACTCCGGTCTCTGTGATCTCACGGGTTCATTCCCGACAAGAGAGCGCGCGAATCCATTCCCGATCCACTCCTGGACAGGTGCGCTCGATGTCCGCCAGCCGAAATTCTCTAAGCTGGTTGGAGATGGCGGCCAAAACCATTTCCGCCTTCGCCCCCTTGGGTGTTAAGCCGCCAGGATCGAGACTTCAACCCAACCGCATACAGGATTTTTGCAAGGTTTTCTCCTTTTAAGGCCGGGACCTGCGGTCGTGCGACGATGGTCGGTGATGGCGCCCGGCGCCCGGTCGGGACCGGAGGCGGGCGTTGATAGGAAGGAGTCTCCCGAGGGATGGTTGTTCAGGTGGAAGTTCCGGCAGCCGCGAAATTGGGAGAGTTCTTCTGATCAGCCGCTCAATGCCGCCCAGTTCGCCCCGCTGCTCCGGCGTGACGAACGATATCGCGTGTCCGCCAGCGCCAGCGCGAGCCGTGCGGCCGATGCGGTGCACGTAATCCTCGGAGCTGTTCGGCAAGTCGTAATTCACTACCAGGGCGATTCCCAACACATCGATCCCCCGCGAGGCGATGTCCGTTGCAACGAGCACGCGGTACCTCCCCGATTTGAACCCATCGAGCGCATCGCGCCGCTGACCAAGCGATCGATTGGAGTGAATCTCGGCAGCGCTATGCCCCATAGCGCGAACTGCCCGGACCAGTCGTGTTGCTGTGTGCTTCGTTCTGGTGAAAATGAGTGTTGTGCTGGAATACTGCTCCAGAAGTTTGGCGAGAAGCCGGTTTTTGGCGACCTTGTGAATAATGAAGATTTCCTGCGTCACGCGCTCGGGCGGGGTTCCTGCGGGGGCGATCTCCACGCGAATCGGCAGTTTCATGTGTGCGGTGGCCATCTTCATGATTGCCGGGGGCATCGTCGCGGAAAAGAGCATGGTCTGACGCTTGCTGGGAAGGGCGCAGAGGATCTTCTGGATCTGGGGTGCGAAGCCCATGTCCAGCATACGATCGGCTTCGTCGAGTACCACGATGCGCACGGTATCGAGCTTGAGCTTTTTCTGATTTAAGTGATCAATCAGTCGGCCGGGCGTGGCAACGATGATGTGAGGATTTCTCGCAAGTGCCTGTACCTGAGGCCCCTGCGCAACGCCACCGATGAGGACCGCGGTCCTGATGCCGAGGCTCTGACCAGTCCGCCGCAGCGCTTCGTCCACCTGGAGAGCCAGCTCGCGCGTGGGGAGGACCACCAGGCCCCGCCCCTCCGCCTGGGCGGCCAGCCGTTGGATCATCGGAATCCCAAAGGCGAGCGTTTTTCCCGTCCCGGTCTGCGCGATGCCGACAACGTCTTTGCCCTGGACGGCGACCGGAATCGCCTGTTGCTGAATCGGGGTGGGGATCACATATCGCAGCCGGGCCAGCGTCTCAAGGAGCGCGGGTGCAATACCAAGGGCGGAGAACCCCGAGACTGCCTGCAGAGTATCGTGCTTCATGTCGTCGCTAGCTTATCCGATCCGCTCAGGTCATCCAAATCCTAACCTATGCCAGGATCTTCAATACGCAATGACTCAACATGACTCCACTGCAAGGTGACATTCTTTAATCTCTCCTTCGTCATTCCACTTGAAACCACTGCCTGAGTTTGCCACAACCCAACAGCACAATTCCAAGTAGCATTACTACCACTCCAACATAACCTACGCGACCTGGTCGAGTTCCAGCCTCAAGGTGTACGCACATCAGCAAAGTACCAATTCCGGTCAGCAGGATTCCGAAAGTCTGAACCTTCTTGGCAAATCGTCGATTTGAAATTTCCGATCGCAGAGCACTGCCTTGTTTGGGTTGATACAAGAGGCTTCCGCATTGTTTACACACAGTTGCCGCATCTTGAATTTCTTCCAAACAGTAGGGGCACTTTTTCACTTCTCACCTTCCGGAATTCGGCGAACGATTTTTTCTCCCAGTGTGCAGCACTTTTGGACTTCTCGAATAGAGAAAGTTGTCTACCGGCGCTTGCGCGGATAGTGCCGTTCTATGTATTCCTCGATGTCCTGCTCCCCGATGCACAGACAGGCCTGGGCGGGCAGTACCTGCGTTTCTCCGTCTAACTCCCGCTTAAGCCGCGCCAAACAGAGGGCCGGACCATCCTGAAATTTTAAGGAGGACGACCGAAATGCCTCGGATTGAACTTCGAGCACGAATTCGCGTATCTGATCGGGCGCATCGACCACGTGAAAATTATAGATACGAGAACTGGCCGCAACGTTGAAACCGACATACTGGATCTGCATAGCGAATCCTTCCTTGATCCCTGCGAGCGCAGTTCATCGGCCTTACGTCCGGCCCTTTGCTCTGCGCTTCCCGTAATTCCTTCGCTGATCGGTCGGCATTAGGAATAGTGTCTAGTACATTTGAGCGATTCAGATTGACCGGTCATGTGAACAAAAATAATCGACTTTCGTGGCTCAGTGTCGACTCGGACGTCTTTAACTCCATGGTCTTCCCACTCCTTGGGAACACTTTCTAAGCTGAAGCTCGCATTTTCCGAATCGGGAATTAGTTTTGAACCAGCGACTACTCCGTCTGCAAATTTCAGAGTGATTTGTGGATTATTTTTACCCGACCATATCGGAAGAATAGCAAAGCCACATCTCTCAAACTCCAACCATTCTTTCGCCTCGTTTTCCATAATGTCTCCCTACCGGCTGATACTCTCAATCGGTACAATCAGTCTCTAAGCCGGATGGGCGCGAGAGAGGGGCGGACATGGCCGCCCCAACCGAACGAAGAGACCTATCGCCTTCAGACTGCTACGGGAACTGCAATCTTGTGGAAGGTCGAGTTGGAAACCTCATAGGTGCGAATCTGAGGAGTTCCCTCAGCCACTTTGGACAGGGCCTTCAGCACTTGTGGATAGGTTCCGCGGTCATAAGCCCCCGCGTTCTCTTTGTTGTCCCACAAACTGATTCCAACTGCTTCCGCTCCGCCCGGGACGACGAGCGTGATTTCGTCCTGGAAGCCTTTCTGTTTTCGAAGCATGGGAATGATTTCTTTCTCAAGCGTCCGGGTAAACTCCGCAACGCAATTGGGCTTCAATTGTATCGAAACATTTCGTGCAAACATGGCAACCACCTTGGTTGTCGTCTAAGACTTGCGATTCCAGATAACCTGACTTAGCTCAGATGGCCTGCGAGAACGGCTTAAATAGTCACTCTCATTAACCACAATAAGTTAATTGACTTTACTTGTCAAGTGAAATGTGGGATAGTTTTTGAATGCAGAAGTTACTTAATCAAAAAAGGTTAATCAAGGAGGAACTTCAATGGATGTTTCTTTGGTGATCAAGCATCGGCTGGAAGAATTGGGCCTGGAGCAGAAGGATCTGGCAAACGCCGCGCAAGTCACCGAGTCCTACATTTCACAGTTGCTGACCCGAAAAAAAGTGCCTCCCGCGCCGAACCGGACAGATATTTATGACAAGATGGGTAAACTCTTGAAGCTTCCCATCGGCGAGCTTGCCAAGTTGGCTGACCTCGATCGCCAGGAAGAATTGAAGAAAAAACTGTTGGATCCGCCCATACCCTTATTTAAAGAGGTTCGAGAGTTGGTGCTTCGCAAATGCAAATCCGATAAAGAGAAACAAATACGGGCAATTTTTGAAAAACAGCCCTTCGGCGAACTTGAACGCATGGTCACCCAAAAGCTCTTGGACGTGGCCAAGAAGGTCGCCAAAGACGAATTAGAAGACGAAAACTGGGGCCGGTTGGTGGCGCGACTCAGCGGTCGAAGCTACGAACATATGCGGGTCACCATTCTCGAGTTCCTGGATACAGACGTCTTCAACGTGTCGGTTGAAAACTTTGTATCCTTCTTGGACCCGCTGATTGAATCCTGGGACATCGACCTCGCGACTTTTGCTATTGAAGTCGTCTTGAACCGAAGGGTAGCGCCGGGAGACCCTAAGAAATTTGAGTTTGTTGAAAAGAAAACCGAACCGCCTTTCGACGAAGAGCCAGGGCTCAGCGAGTTCCTTCAGGATGCTGCTCTCAGCGGCGATGCAACCGAAGAGGAGATCGAATTCCTAAGAAAGCTGCGATTCAAAGAAAAGCGGCCTACTGCACTGTATTATTATCGCGAGTTGCAAAACCTCAGGGACCGTCTCCACTTTCGTACTCCAGGAAGAGCGTAAGAGACGGCGCACCCCATTGAAGCGGGAGACCGCGTGACAACCTTTCATGGTTCAACCGGTAGCGCCACTGAATCGATCCGACGCCGCTTCCGGCTACCGAATCCGGAACGTCCCCGCGGGCAGACTCGCGCTCGGCTCGCCGTTCAACGTCTTCAGTGACGTTGTGGCCACGGACGTGTCACTCTGAATTAGGAGCGTGCCGGAAAAGGAATCAAAATTCACGCCGAAAAATTCACCGAAGAAGCGCGCAATCCCGTTTTTCGGCCCAAGAGTCAGATCCTTTCTCGCTCTCTCACCCGATGCGTCGCTGAGAATTAAAAGCATGATTGCAGCCGCCGATGTCGGATTGACGATGGAAAACGCCGTGTCAATGCCACCAGACGCTTTTGTAACGTTCATGACATGCTTCAACGACACATCCGAAGCAGAGATCCCCGCCTCGATGGCGAGATCCCCCACTACCCACTGGGGCGCCCCGTTGCCTGCGCCCATATTCTTCGGCATTTGCCTGCCGCTATAAATCCCGTAGTTGACCGCGTATTCGACGCCCCCATAAGCGATTCCCCATCCCACTTTCAACGGTGCCACCGGATTTAAGGGTTCCCAGATTCGGCTGGCGCCTGCGGGAACCGTCCAGGCATGCACATTACTTGTGTTTCCGCCCAATTCCACCGGCAGAGATCCTCCGTCATGGTTGAAGAAACTCACCACACCGGACAGCGGCACTCCAGTGGGATTGTTCGCAACGATCTGCGAGGTCAAGTTGCGGCCGCCACCCAGATCTCCGTAAGCGAACTGCGGTAGAATCTGCGTGTTGTTCAGGAATGCCAGGTTCCGGTGCGTCGTACCGGTGGCAGTGACAATATCAAGCGGGACATCTCCAATCGCATTGTCGACTCCTGTTTTGATTTGAAAGCTCGTAGGAAGGATATTGACGGAGTATCCTCCTGCAGCGAGAAAATTCGAGCCGGGATAATTCAATTCGAATTGCCGTGTGCTCGAGCTGTAGTCAACGCTGGCGTCGCTGGAATCAAGCGTTCCGTTGGCGTTGAAATCTACAAAGGCACGCATGGAACTGAGACCTCGAAAGTAAAAGCTGTAGTCCTTCCCGGAAGTCGCCAGCCGACGGTCAAAATCGCCATCGATGCCGAGAACTCCTGCAGGTTGATTCGCCTGAAAGCCGAAAAACTCAACATTATTCGGAAGTCCCCAACGAACTCTTGACGGCCACGGCACATCGAGCGGGCAGTACCAGTTCATCATCAACCCCTTGTACAAGAGTTCATAGGCAAAATCCACGTCCGCCCACGATCCAGTGCGCGAGGGAGAAATCACCACCGGACACGCCGTATTTGTCAGCAGAATGAAACCCAACAGAACAGACGACCAGAGATAATTCTTCCATTTTCTCATTGCAGCCCTCCTCCTTAAAACCGTCACGTAGTTTGTCGATCCTTGGGGCCAGCTCGCATTTCACAAGCTACAGAGACCAGCCCCACCAGCGCAGAAGTTTTGCGTTCAAATCGTGCCCACAGCGGGACCGGAAACAGACCAATGAGTTGAACGCGGATCGAGCGAAAGGACCAGGAAGCCAAATAATTACGAGACTTGGCTGACATTTCGAGCCCTTGGCCAAGTTCCTCTGGACGATTTCGTGAATCAACGCTCTATCCCAACCCGACTACGGGCCCACATGGATAAGATCAATTTAGCAGAAAGGACTGTCAAGCCAAATTGAAATCTGCGCCAACCTACCTAAGAGAAAGAAACGACAGCGTTCTCAGAGAGGGGCACGATCCGCCAGAGAAACCAGCAACCATGAACCAAAGCCGCGGTAGTGCACTAAGACTGTGACCGGATGCTACCAAAGCCACCGACAAAAAGAACCCCTTGCCCCTCGTCTAGACACCACGATCATCGCCGCCGCTGGAACTCAAGCCCCTCGAGCGATGCATCACCATCGCATTGAGTTCGATCTGTGTCTTTTCATGGTATTCTAAAAGCATGAGGCCGAGGCTTAGACCTTCGGCCTTTTTTTATTCGATTTCCGGGCCGATGCCCCGGTGGGACGATGTAAGGCAATGTTGCAAAGAAGAAACGACATTCGAAATCTAGCAATCATCGCTCATGTGGACCATGGGAAGACGACTTTGGTGGATGCCATGCTCTGGCAAAGCGGGATCTTCCGGGAGAACGAGGACGTCGTTGAACGAGTCATGGATTCCATCGATCTGGAACGGGAAAAGGGCATCACCATCATGGCTAAGAACACTGCGGTTACGTATTGCGGGACCCACATCAACATTGTGGATACCCCGGGGCATGCAGACTTCGGAGGTGAAGTTGAACGCATCCTAAAAATGGTTGATGGAGTCATGCTGCTAGTGGACGCCTGTGAAGGACCTTTACCCCAAACCCGGTTCGTTTTGCGCAAAGCCTTGGAAGCGAAATTGCCACCCATTGTGGTGATTAACAAGATCGACCGGGCCGATGCTCGCCCACAGCAGGTTCTCAACGAGGTCTATGATTTGTTCATCGACCTCGATGCGACCGAGGAACAGTTGGAATTTCCGGTCCTTTACTGCAATGCCAAGAAGGGGCTCTGCCGGAAAGACGCACAGGGAACCGACGAGTCCCTGGCACCGCTGTTCGACGAGATCCTCCGCACTGTGCCCGCTCCCAACTACGACTGCAAGAGCCCACTGCAAATGTTGATCATTATGCTGGATTACGATGATTACCTAGGCCGATTGGCCATCGGCCGGATTTTTAACGGAAAGCTGCGCCAAGGACAAGATGTCGCAGTTTGTGGGCTCGACGGCGCCACCCTGTCTGTCCAAATCTCCGGGCTGTATGGCTATGAAGGTTTGCGGCGAATCAAAATCGGCGAAGGCGCGCCGGGCGATATCGTTGCGGTCTCCGGCATCGACAGGATCAATATCGGCGAGACGTTATCCGACCCTTTGGCGCCGCGTCCCCTTCCCCCTATCAAGGTGGATGAACCAACCATTGCGATCGTGGTATCCATCAATGACTCGCCCTTCTCCGGAAAGGAGGGGCAGCACGTTACTTCCAGAAAGCTGAAAGAGCGCCTCTTTAAGGAGGCCCTGACCAATGTGTCCATTCGTATCGAGGAGACCGACTCTTCTGATGCCTTTCAAGTCTCTGGCAGGGGGGAGCTCCAACTCGCAATTCTGATTGAGATGATGCGTCGGGAAGGCTATGAGATGTCCGTGGGCAAGCCTCAGGCGCTCACTCGTACGATCGACGGTGTCCTTCACGAACCAATGGAGTCGGTGGTAATCGACTGTCCGGAGGAATACATTGGCGTGGTCACGGAGAAGATGGGGCCGCGCAAAGGGAAAATGACCAAGATGATCAACCATGGAACTGGGCGGGTAAGAATGGAGTTTCGAGTTCCATCGCGGGGCCTGTTCGGATTTCGGAACGAGTTTCTGACCGACACGAAAGGCACCGGGATTATGAACCACTTATTCGAAGGCTATGAACGCTGGCAAGGGGAAATCGCCCATCGGTCCACCGGCGCGCTGGTAGCAGATCGTCCCGGGCGCGTTACCGCTCACGCAATTGAGCGCCTTCAGCCGCGCGGTCTTTTATTTGTAGCTCCGGGAGAACTTGCTTACCAGGGCATGGTCGTAGGGGAAAATTCTCGTCCCAACGACCTGGATGTCAACATTACTAAGGAGAAAAAACTCACCAATATGCGATCGTCCACGGCGGAAGAATTCGTGCGGCTGATTCCACCTCGCTCCATGAGTCTGGAGCAGGCGCTGCAATTCGTTCGAGAAGACGAACTGGTAGAGGTCACTCCTAAAGCTTTCCGCTTTCGCAAGAGAGTCCTGCAGTCCTCGCAGCGAAAGTAGCAAATCAGCATCGGAAAGGGTATAGTTTAGAGTTACTGTCCTCTGGCGATGCCTGTCTCAACCAGCAGAGCAGGGACTGTCGTAAACGAGTCCGCTGAATCAAGAAGGAGTTAGATTAGCTGTGGAAGACAAATATAACGCGCTAAAGGAACTGCTTAACCCGGGTAAGAAGAGGGGATACGTCTTGTATGATGAAGTCAACGCCGCTCTGCCCGGGAATGCAAGCTCGTCGGAAGATATGGACAACATCTTTTACTTGTTCGGAGACTCCGGAGTTGCGGTGGCCAATTCACCGGCATCCTTGCAGGAAATTCAAGTGCGCGCGGATCAGGAGGGCGACGAAGAGTCGGACCGGAGTGAATCGGAACTTGGTTCCGACGTATTGGATGCGACGAACGATCCCGTGCGCCTGTACTTGCGGGAAATGGGAACCGTTCCCCTGCTGAGCCGTGAAGGTGAAGTGGAAATTGCCAAGCGCATCGAACGGGGTCAAAAGGTCGTCACCAAGGCTCTGTCCCGTTCTCCCATCATCGTCAACGAAGTCCTCAGAATCGGGGACCTGCTGCACAAGGGTGAAGTCGGAGTCAAGACAGTCATCACCATCCGGGACGAAGAGGTCACCGAACAAAAACTGGCACAGGTCCGAAGGCGGGCTTTGCGCTTGATCCGGCACATCGCCGAACTGGAAAATGAAGCGCTCAAAATTCGCAAAAAGCTGGACGGCCCTCGAAAGGGCTCTACTCGCCACAAGAGACTGCTCAGCCGCCTAGCGCGTTTGCGCATCCATATGGCGCATTGCATCTGCAGTCTGGATCTGACTTCCTCCACGCATAAATATCTTGTAGACAAACTAAAATTCACCACCAGCCGTGTTGTGGCGCTCGACCAGGAATTGCGCAGACTGCAGCGACTACGAGGAAACTCATTCAAGCTGGAAGAGTCCGCGAAGATCAGCCAACGTTTGCGACAAGTCTGCCGGGAGATTCAGGGAATTGAAATGTCCACACTGCAGACAGCTCCGGAGTTAAAGCGCACGCTGGCCACCATCAAAACCGGCGAGTTGGAGGCCGACCTTGCCAAGAAGGAATTGGTAGAGGCAAACCTGAGATTGGTCGTTTCGATCGCCAAGAAGTACAGCAACCGTGGTCTGCACTTCTTGGATTTAATCCAGGAAGGCAATATTGGCCTGATGAGAGCAGTGGACAAGTTTGAATATCGTCGCGGGTACAAATTCAGCACCTATGCCACATGGTGGATACGGCAGGGAATCACCCGAGCCATCGCCGATCAGGCACGCACCATTCGCGTTCCGGTCCACATGATCGAAGCCATCAACAAACTGATCCGTACTTCACGCAGCCTGGTGCAGAAGTACGGGCGTGAACCGACCTTGCAAGAAATTGCCGATGAGATGGACATCTCGCTTTCCAAGGTCCAAAAGACCCTGAAAGTTGCGCAGACACCGATTTCTTTAGAGTCACCGATTGGGGAAGAAGAGGACAGCCACCTCGGTGACTTTATCGAAGATCGCAGTATGCTTTCTCCCGTAGAAGCGGTCCTCAGCACTGACTTGGAGGAACAGACCGCGTCGGTGTTGCGGACACTTACTCCACGCGAAGAGGAGATTATCCGCAGGCGCTTTGGCATTGGCAATGGAACTGAACAGACGTTGGAAGAAGTGGGGCAAAGGTTCTCAGTGACACGGGAAAGAATTCGTCAGATTGAAGCCAAGGCGCTCCGCAAGCTGCGTCATCGTAACCGCTCGCGACGGTTGAAGGCTTTCGTGGAATCCAGCGTGCAAGACTAGAGCTTTTCTTGGGTCGTTATGAAGGAGGTACTAAGTAAAGGTGGAGAGGAGAAAAAGCCGCGAAAGTCCTGGGCCTCGCGCGGCGGTGCGAAAACTGAGTTTTAGACCTTGGTGACGTTTTCGGCTTGGTCGCCTTTAGCTCCGCGAGTCACAGTGAACTCCACTGCCTGGCCTTCGGCCAGCGTTTTAAATCCACTTCCCTCAATCGCGGTGTGATGCACAAACACGTCTCCACCGGAGGTGCGACTGATAAAACCGAAGCCCTTCGCGTCATTAAACCACTTAACTGTTCCTTGTTCTTTATTCATTTTTTCCTCTTTCAATTGTGAATTTTGCTTGTCCGTTCTTGTAGCATTCCACGCAACAAAAAAGAGCTGCAGACCCAGGATCCTGCAGCTCTCATGTTTTCCTATTACAGATTACAAAAACCTGATCAAGACCAAGGAGAGTTTACAGGAACTGGTGAGATTTGTCCAGTTCAATCATGTCGTAACTTCCGGAAACTTCACCGCCATCGCATATTTGCTGTACACTGAAGTTTGGGACACTATAATGAAGGATCAAGTATCTGATGATTGCCTGCTGCGAATAGCCTTTGGCAATTCCGCCCGCTGGTCACTCGAAGGAGTCTTTTGAACGAGTAAATGTCAGTCAGACTGTTTGTAGGAAAGCTGCCTTTCGATACGACGGAAGTCGACCTGCGGGAATATTTCTCACAGGTCGGCGCCGTCTCTGCAGTCATACTGCCTACGGATCGCGAAACAGGGAAAAAACGGGGATTCGCCTTCGTTGATTTTGAAGATAAAGCTACTGCTGAAAACGCAATTCGCCGTTTCAATAACGGGATCTTTCATGGGCGGACGATTAGCGTCAGTGAAGCACGGCCGCGCGAAGAGAGAGGTTCCGGCGAGCGATCCGGCCCAGCTCATTCAGGAAGCTTTCCTCGCCGGAATAGATTGAGTGGAGGAGGGATTGGAGCAGGTCGAGGTCACAATGCGGAGCCACCGGACGATTTTGGTGAAATCCGGCCTTCGCGACATCGAGGCGCGGGTAAAAGTGGCAGCCGCAAGAAAAATAAACCGAAGGTACCGCAGGGACCGATTCGGGAGCGACGCAGTGGTCGATTGCATGATCTGGGGGAGGAGAACCACCACTCCGAAGAAGTGGACTTTGAGAATCTCGCCACGTCTGCGCCACCCCGTGAAGATGATTCAGAGGAGTAGCGATTCCATCGTTGGAGGATTCATGGCGAAGAAAGGGGGAACTTTTAGCAAAAGACAGAAGGAAAAAAGCCGCCAGGAGCGTCAAAAGACAAAAGCTGCACGCCGCGCTGAAATAAGAGAACTAAAGAAGAATCGTCCCGCTCCTGAAGCTGGGTACGATCCGGACTTGGAAGGAATTGTGCCCGGTCCTCAACCACCCTTGGAAGAATAGGAAAGTGGTTCTATTCCGTCTCCCGCGAAGCCGCCAATCAGGCTGCCTATTTTAAGGGAGAGATTGAAAATGGATCCAACGCTGACACCCATCGGCAAACGATAACGCCCCACCGCCTCCAGACCCGCCGACGCGACACAGCCACACTGGGAACAATCTGGATTCCCGCCGAACTGGCACGGGATAATCCGCCGTCTCAAATCAGCCGTCACGCATCGAGTCGTTTTGGCGAAAATGCAGTGATCCGGATCGGCCGGCGGTTTGACATAGGCGTGAATCAAGCTTCTTGGCATGTCCAGCTTCGGATAAATTTCGCGTAGTTTCAGCAGTTCGCCGATCACTCGCGCGCGAACTTCCTGCGGAAGAATTTCGTAGCTAGTCTCTCCAATCTGAGGTGTGAAAATGCTCATCCAAATCTTAGAGATCTCCTCTCTCGGCGTCCAGAAATCCATGAATTCACGCAAGTAGCCTGCACGCTCCGTCATCTGTCGCGTGATCGTGCAGTGTACGATGATGCGGTGCCCGGCGATGTGCCTCAAAATTCGGTCGTAGGTGGCGGGTTTGCGACGCGCGTCATGTTCGGGCTGCAGTCCATCAATCGAGACGACTAATGTCACGCGATCCAGCACAGCCCAATCCGCCGGGATCGGACGCACTGCGCTAGTCACCACCTGTGTGTTGATTCTACGAGCCGACAGCAGAGGCAATAGTTGGCTTAGCTCCCGCAGGCGCACTAGAGGTTCCCCTCCCACGATTGACAGATGCAGCGGGCGGTAGCGTTCGACCAACTCCAAAATTCCGCTTACCAAATCTTCTTCTCTGTAGTCGCCAAGCTGTTTGAGCAATACGTCGCCCCCCAGGTGACTCTCGCCATAGGCATAGCAGCCTGGACAAGAAAGCGGGCACTCACGCGTAATTTCAATGGAAAGGGCTGGCGTTCGTCCGGCCAGAATGCACTTCCAAGCTTGGACGATGTCGGAGTTTCTCATCCTGGAACTATAGCATCGAATGACCATCTTTGAGTAAGTCGCTTCTTCAAGTCATCCGTGTCTCCAAGGCGTCCTTCTATTTCATTTCGCATTCGCAAGTTAGCACACCTGCCGGTTCAGTTTCTGGGAGGTAAAAAACCGGATCTATAAATGACCTCGATGGATACAGGGTTGCTGCCACCAAACCATATGAAGTGGAAACTACGAGTGGATCACCGCGAGCGAGGTTCTCGACTGTTGGAACTAATAGGAGAATGCAAGGACTTCGATACTCAGATCCAAACACTCCAAGCAGGCGATTACCTAGTCAATGACAGGATTATCGTGGAGCGTAAGAGCCACCATGATTTTGCACTTTCGATCATAGACGGCCGATTGTTCCACCAAGCGGCGATGCTGACGCGTCTTCCGCAACGCGCTCTTGTTCTCGTAGAGGGTCCGAAGCCCGAAATGATCCCCAGAGTGCATCCGAATGCTCTTAAGGGGGCGGTCCTGTCACTGGCGGTTGCCTGGAGACTCCCTGTTGTTTTCAGCCGGAACCCCGAGGAGTCGATCCTTTTGCTACAGATCTTGGCAGAACAGAGCCAGGCAATCAAGGGCAGGAATAGAATACCGTTTGGTTCTATCCACAAGCACAGAGTCAGACGACGAATATTCGTATTGCAGGCACTCCCAGGTGTCGGGCAAAAGCTGGCCACACGTTTCCTGCAGGAGTTTGGTTCCGTGGAGAAAGTGATGCAAGCAGATGAGTCGAAACTGGAGGGAGTTCCCGGTTGCGGTGCTCGAAAGGCTGCGGCGATTCGGGCAGTCCTCGGCTCGGAGCAGGATTCTGGAGACTGAGGGAATTTGGTTGTAAAACTTCAGACCGGATTCTTCGAATATTCGGCTAGATCAGCTTTGAGATCGTGCCGCGAATTTTAAATTCTACGATGATGTTTTCTCCTTCAGACTTTTCTGGAGGGAGGGAGCGATGAGCGATGCCCTTGGGGATCACAAACATCTCGCCTGCGTGGAGCGTGATATTACCCAGTTCGGTCTCCCAGTGAATCGAACCCTTGTGGCAAAAAATCAATTCGTCACATTCCAGATTGCGATGCCAAAAGGTCATCGGCTCCTTGGTCCGCTTTGAAAGATCGACTCGCACTCCTTCGGCCTGCAAAATTGGCAGAGGAGTTCCCTCGGCCTTCGCATAATTGGACGGGCGCAGATTAGGATCGTTGACATCGATTTTTTCAAGCTTCACCTGTCCGCCTTGGATCGAAACGTCCACCGGAGAGGTTTCGCGTTTGAGGATCAGTTCCTTGCCTCCCCACGTAAATTTCTCAGTATAGCCCACGGTGCTGCTCCTTTCTGGCCCCAGTCAGACAGTCATTCTAAGGCCCCGCTTCTCGTTTCCAGGTCCCCGCCAACAGTTTTCACGCCCCTGACATTGCAGCTTGAATCGCGCGCTTGACCCAGATGCTGGCAAGATAAGAGCGGAACTCCTTGGACGCGTGGATGTTACCATTGACTTCGACGCCATCCGTTACTCGAGAGGCTGCTTGCTCGATGATCTTTGGATCGAGTTGCTTTCCACGTAGCGACTCTTCGACACCTACTGCACGATAGGCCTTATCGGTCACCCCTGTGATCCCAATTGTAATATTCTGGCAAGTCCTTCCGCCGTCCGGCTGCAAACAGACGGCGACGCCGACAATCGCAAAATCCGAGGGTCGAGGAGCATTCTTCATGTAAGCGGTCTTGTAGCCCTTCAGGACTGGGACACGGACTTCAGCAACGATCTCATCGAAGGAGAGTGCAGTTGTAAATGCGGTGACAAAGAAATCTTCTGCCTTGATCCATCGGGCGCCCTTCGGTCCCACCGCTTTGATCTCCGCGCCCAGCGCCAAAATCGCGGCCGGCATGTCACCTGCAGGATCGGCGTGAGCTAGGCTGCCGCCGAGGGTCCCCCGGTTGCGGACCTGAACATCGCCTATCAAATGGGTGGTCTGAACCAAAAGCGGGGACTTGGCTTGCAACACCGCGGACTCTTTAATCTGCGCATATGTCGTGAGGGCGCCGATGGCGATCCTGGCGGAGTTTCCTCGCCCGCTCTCCTCCCGGATGTAGTTGAGTTCCGGGACACCACTGAGATCGATCAGATACTTGGGACTCGCCAAGCGAAGCTTCATGAGGGACAGTAGGCTTTGCCCGCCCGCTAGAACCTTCGCATCCTCGCGATACGCGGAGAGAATCGAAAGGGCTTCTTGGAGAGTATTAGGACGGATATATTCAAATTTGTTGGGAATCATTTAGTTTCTCCTCGCCTGCACCGATGTTAAATCTCCTTGGTCTCTCTGATCGCCTTCACCACCTTTTCCGGCGCTAAAGGCAAGGAGGTAACCTTGACCCCAAAGGGCGAGAGGGCGTCCTCCACCGCATTGGCAAGCGCAGTGAGAGACGTAATGGCGCCACCTTCCCCAGCAGATTTCGTACCCAGAAGCGAATAGGGGCAAGGGGACTCCATGTGAACCACCTCAAAGTTTGGCAAGCCGACAGACAGCGGCTTCAGATAGTCCATAAACGTGGAAGCCAAAAGTTGACCATCTTCGTTGTAAACGAAGTTCTCATAAAGGGAAGCTCCAATTCCGTGTACCGTCGAGCCGATCGCCATCCCCCGCACGATTTCCGGATGTATCTGGTTCCCGCAGTCATGCACGATGATGTACCGGTCAAGTCTGATCGAGCCGGATTCCACATCCACCTCAACGGCGGCAATGTGCACAGAGTTTGAGTGGGTGATCTGGATATTGAAGTTCTCTCTGCTGGGCATCTTGGCGAACGGAGTCTTGTAATAGGCTATTTCTTTCAGCCCGGGCTCCTCCCCTTCCGGCAGCAAAAGGATCCGCTTATAGGCAACCGAGGCGATTTCCTTGAAAGAGACCGCCTTTGCCCCATTCTCTGAAGAATAGATGGTGCCGTCCTTTAACTTGAGTTTTGAGCGATCAACTCCCAACATGTGGGCGGCAATCCTCAGCATTTTATCCCTCACCTTTTTGGTGGCCATAATAACCGCGCCCAGATCCACATCGTTGAATTTGTTGGAATAGACTCCCGAATGGCCTAGGAAAGGAGAAATAATAGAATCCAGTTGGTTGGTCATCGACACCCGATCGGGATGGATGGCGAGCATATCAGCGACAACTTGAGAGGTCGTCGTGGCATGCCCCTGTCCGGAATCCACGGAACCAAGGAGCACGTTGATGTTACCATCATAATCGACGCCCACAATTGCGCCCTCGGCATTTCCCATGTACTCGGGAACACCGCGAGAAGTGTAGTAATATCCCAGGTTCGAGGTTCCCGGCTCCACGCCAGCGCTGATCCCGACTCCAATATACCGGCCCTTGCTCCTTAAATCCTTTTGCCGCTTCCTGAACTCATCGTAACCGAGATGACGCAAGCCCTTCCGCAGGCATTCCGGATAATCGCCACTCTCATACACCTCGCCCGAAGGAGTCGTGTGAGGCATCTGTCCGGGTTGGATAAAGTTCCGGAAACGCATCTCAGCCGGATCCAGGCCGAGCTTTTTGGCCGCAAGATCCACCATCCTCTCCAGGACAAAAATCATCGTGGGTTTTCCTACGCCTCGGTTCTGGACCGTGGGACCCTTGTTGGTCACCACGCTCACCAGTTCGGCACTGGTGGCCTTGATGTTGTAACAACCTGACATGGTTGCGAATTTTATCAGTCCGTAAATTCCCGTCGTGTGGACAAAAGATCCGTCATTTTGGATGTCCTTGATGCAAAGCCCAAGAATTCTTCCATCTTTCTTGAGAGCCAGGTCAATCTCCACGTCGGCATCCGGAGCATGCGTACCCCCCAAGAGATGCTCTGTTCTTGTTTGTATCCACTTGATTGGCTTATTCGCTTTCTTCGAAAGCAGGGCCAGGGTGACGATGTAGGGCCACAGGGCTAGCTTGACGCCAAACCCACCCCCGCTGTCGGGCACGATGAACCGCAGCTTATCAGTGGAAATGCCAAGAGTATGACACACGTTTACAATGCTCCTTCCGTGCTGCTGGTCATTCGACCAAACCACAAAGGAGTCGTTCGCTCTTTCGTACTTTACAATGATTGCCCAGGGCTCCAGCGGCGTTGAGCTGTACCGGTGGACCTTAAAATGTTCTTTGATGACTAAATCGGCCTCTTTGTAGATTTCCTCGATGTTGCCATGCACCATCTTGTCGTGCAGAAGCACATTACTGCCGGCCTCTTCAAAAATCAGTGGAGACTTAGGATTCAGAGCGTCTTCGATGGTCACTACGGGTTTTAATGCTTCATATTCAACCTCAATGAGATCCAGGGCGTCGGCGGCCAGATACTGATTTTCGGCGACCACGGCCACGACGGGTTCTCCCACATACCGTACCTTATTTACCGCCATCACGTACTGTACTGCGGGTTTATTGAAAGCCCGTGGGACGACTGGCTTGGTCTGACGCGCTATCTCCTGCCCCGTAATAACAGCAATGACTCCAGGCAGCGCCTCAGCCTTGCTGGTATCAATCTTCAAAATACGCGCATGAGCATAAGGACTCCTCAGGAACGCCACATGATGGCAGTCGATATCCAGATCGTCCACATAGGTAGCCACTCCCATGACAAACCTAGTGTCCTCTTTCCTTCGAACGGGTTTGCCTACCCAGTTTCGCGTGACCAAAATCTCTTCTAACTTCAACATGATTCTCCTTTGCTACTTCCTCGTTTTTTCGGCCGCATATTGTATAGCCTCTACAATCTGCTGGTATCCCGTGCACATGCACAAATTCCCCTCGATCGCCTCTCGAATTTCTGCTTCGTTCGGCTGAGGATTGGTCTGGAGTAAAGAGCACGCGCTAAGCATCATCCCCGGAGTACAGTAACCGCACTGAATGGCAAACCTGTCCATAAAAGCTTCCTGGATTGGATGCAGGCCGTTTTTAGCTAGTCCCTCCACCGTAGTCATATCCGCTCCGTTGGCTTGAACCGCCAACATTAAGCACGACTTAATTGTTTTGCCGTTAAAAATGATGGTGCATGCTCCACAATTTCCGGTATCACACCCCACATGGGTCCCGGTCAGCCGAGCCTTTTGTCGAATGTAATGCACGAGCAGAAGTCGAGAGTCGACTTCATCCTCGAAGTCTCTACCGTTGATCCTTACTTTGATCTTATGCATGAATCCTTCCTGACGATGATAGGGAGGAGGGTTGATTTCTTGACGCTGTCACACCCGGGAGTGTCGAGTTCGACCCCATCCTCACTTAGCAAATTCACAAACCGCTCACACTTGCTCGAAGGGCAAACTTCTGAACGCGGCAGCAGGCCAGTCCCCTGCTGAATTTGGGCTAGAAGTATCTCTCGGAGCTGTCTGGCCGGCGAATAGCTCCTTGCCTTCCGATTACGAATTTCAAAACCAGCCAAGAGTACTGGGTTATACACCCACACAAAGTCGGCAGTCAACCACCTAAACGAAAATCGATCGCTTAAGAACTCGACAGATCACCTGCTTGACACTAGTGCTTCGGTGGCTTGTCCCCTGCCGCGGGACGCCGGCTCGCAAGAATCTTCTGCTGGACGAATTCGAAGTCACCCCGCTCGCCAGCCTCCGCCATCTCCCGATACTCATCAGGCCAGATACCCAAATTGTAACCGTACCACGGATCACGAGGGCGCAATTCAGGAAAGCCTAGCGTTTGCCAGATTTGACGAGCACGTTCCATGTAGAACTTCTTCGGTAGGGAAACCGGCGAGTAGGGCCACTTGCGAGTTGCATCCATGAGCATCGCAGATGCCCCCATCGGTCCACCCAGGTTTTGAATCCAAGAGGCGGAGTATGCGGTTTCCAGACTATGCGGCATCGCACTCTGATCAAGCTGCGCCGTGCGGCCTTGCACGACGCGCATATCTCGATGTGGCTGAAAGCGAAAGCTAAGAGCCCACATGATCGACGCATAGTCATGGGGATTAATATCGTCATCGACAGCGATGCAAATCTTCGGATAGTCGGGGTTCTTCCCGAGTGAGGCGTAGAGCGTTTGCCAGACAACCCCGGGGCTGGTGCGAACGCCTCCAATGTCCTGGAACTGGATCACCATAATCCGCCACGCCCCGCCTTCATGCGGAAAAGCAACATCCTTAACCTGCGGTATCCCGCAATCCTTGCGGAGAAACGAGAGAAGCGTTCCCTCCATCCCTACCGCGCGAATCGTGCTTGACTCCGATGGCGGCATCTGGCTGATAAAATCATGCCAAATCGGATTCTTCCGATGTGTAATCGCGGTAACGTGAAATGCGTTGATGTAGGCCCCCACGACCGTATAGCCGGTGTGTTCGCCGCTTGGCGGATCCATCTCCAGATAATCGGTCGGGATGTAGCCCTCAATGACGATTTCCGCATTGGCGGGAACTTCGACATCGATCGTCTCGCACGTCACAATTGGGATTGACTCCCGGGCCAGGCCGCCCGCCACTGATAGTTCTCCCAAGCCAAATGGAATCTTTGTAACGGAGCACATCGCTACCGCAGGCACCGCGCCAAGAACGATTGCTGTCTGGAGCGGCTTGCCCATCACCTGACACTTTTCCAAAAGCCTCCGCATGTGCGCGCCAGCCTGTAGGCGACAGGACGTGCGAAGCGGGCCAATCAAGGTTCCATTGTAAGTACCGATATTGATTACTCCCGTTTCTGGGTCTTTGGAATGCCAAGTCACCGCCGTCAGGCGGGGCAGCGCTTCCCAGCCATTGGTGGACATCGGAATCGGGAACTCATAAAAGCCACCGTGTTCGAGCAAATTATCGCCAATATGAATCTCTTCCTTGCAGGCGCCGGTCCCAACCAACACGGGATCAATGGGATGCGCATAGGCCGATTGCCATTTCTCCCAGAGCTCATCCGGCCTACACTTCAGTCCGATGGCGTAAATCTCACGGCTGCCCGCCAGAATTGAGGTCGCAACGCGAGCGTCGTAGTGCCGGCCCTTGAGGTCGTGCACGTTTTCAAAGAGCCAGCCGGTGCGTTGAGATTCTTCCAGGCCGCGAAACTGCCAGCGCACTAACGGGTGCAGTTCTGTATCCTTATTGATCGGGTGTTTTACTCTGCGCAGCTTGCCGTTACGGTCGAGTGCATCGAGGTATTCGCGCAAATCTTCGTAGTAAGCCATGCCAACACCTCCTCAATAGCTTCGGGCCGGAGGTTATCACCCTAAAACTGTTGAACACAAGCCAGAACTCCGCACTAGCGCTCTCCGCCGGAAAAGCTTTCAATTGACTCCCGGATGCGCGTACGTTATAAGAACGCACCCTCAGTACAGAGGAGAGAGGAGTGTTAAGCTCAGCCATGATTCGTGGACCACGTATCGATATCCACGCTCACTTCTACCCGGAAACCTTCCTTCAAGCATTGCACGAGGAAGGCGAAAGTTTTGGTATCCGCGTGCGCCGTAGTCATCCCGAGGGGCCAGTGATCGAAATGAAGGGTGGCTCGCTGGGCCCTCTGAAGCCAGCCTTCATCGACCTTGACCGCAGGCGTAAGGAGATGCGGCACCAGGGAGTAGACGTCCATGCCCTTTCGCTCACTCGGCCAATGATCTATTGGGCGGATGGAGCGCTGGGCCTAAAGCTTGCCCAGGTGATGAATGATGCTCTGGTGGAGGCTCATCGAGCCTTTCCCGACCAATTCCTCGGGCTTGCAATTCTCCCCATGCAAAACACCCGCTTAGCGCTACAAGAGCTCGAACGGGTTTCCCAGTTGCCTGGCATGCGCGGCATCTACATGGGAACCAACATCCATGGGCGCAACCTGTCCGATCCCGATTTTCTTCCTCTCTTTCAGCGCATCGCCGAACTGCAGCTCCCAATCTTTCTTCATCCAATCCAGGTTCTCGGTGTGGAACGTCTGAAGGGTTACTTCCTCTACAACCTGCTGGGGTTTCCTTTTGAGACGGCCGTGGCGGCAGCCCACTTTGTCTTCGGTGGAATTCTAGATCGTTTTCCGCGTCTGCAGGTTTGCCTTCCCCACGCAGGAGGCGCAATGCCATACCTGGTTGGCAGGATGAATCGGGGCTACCAGATCTCACAAGAGTGCCGGCTGGCAAAACACAAACCATCAACTTACCTGCGGCGCTTTGCCTACGACACGATCAGTCACGACTCTGGGGCGCTGCTCTACCTGATCCGGTTAGTCGGAGCGGACCGGATCATGCTTGGAAGTGATTACTGCTTCGAGATTGGTTACAATCGCCCCGTAGAGGTGGTTACGCGGCTTGCATCCTTGTCCCGTGCTGACCAAGCCAAGATTTTAGGATTAAACGCGGCGAGCTTGTTGAAGTCCCGTTAGGGCGCTTCGCGCACTGCGCCCTGGAGTTTTTCCTCTTCCGGCGCCGTGTCGGTGACCAGATCTCGGATCACCGGACGTTTGGGCAATGGCTCCACGGTTACCATGGGACGCTTCAAGCGGGCCGTACACGTGTATTCGACCTCACCGTCAACCAGCGCCATACATGTTTTGCAGGCATTGGCGTTGATGCAACTGTAACGAACGGCGAGGCTCGGATCTACATGAGAGCGGACCCAGCAAAGCGCATCCAGCACCGACATGCCTTCTTCAAAGGGCACATGAAACGTGTCATAGCGCTCCTGCTGATCAGGACATCCGCGCCATACGCGCAGCGCTGTCGTGTCCTGTTTCGCTCCCTTGCTCATACAGGCTCCACTTTCACGCTGGAACAAACCACAGGAGCCCAGCTCGCAGTCAACCGTCCGTTTTCAAGCTCCAGTACTTGGTTCTTGAGCAGGGAAGCATCGCTGCCGGAAAAATCCAAACGCTGGTGCGCTCCTCGGCTCTCATTCCGCGCCAACGCAGCCATCACCACTGCCTCGGCAGTTGTGAGCATGGCTCTCAATTCAAACCAATCCTGAATATCGAGGTTGAAATACTTTTCGCGCGAGATGGAAAGATCGGCGAAATCACGGTGCTTCATCTCTCGGATACGGACTAATGCCTTTGCCAACCCTTCTCCAGTCCGAAAAGGACCCACATTTTCCCACATCAAGTCCTTCAGTTCCCCTTGCAACTCTACCGGAGTTACGTCGCTACCCTCGTGTCCCTGACGCAAGGTGCGCGCCTGTTCAACTTCCTCGGCCGCATATTTTGCATTCCAAGCGCTTTTCGTGCGCAATGCTTCTTCCGCCGCAAATCTCCCCGCGCGTTTTCCAAAGACAAAGGCTTCCGTGATCGCGTTCCCCGACAGCCGGTTGGCTCCATTTGCGCCGCCCACCGCCTCGCCGGCAGCATACAGTCCTGGCACCCGAGTCGCCATGCGCGAGTTCACCCTTACGCCCCCCATGTGGTAGTGTGCCATCGGACCAACCTCCACCGGCATCTTCGTGAGATCAATGCCGTTGGTCAGCAGCCGATCAATCACCGGACCCACCGCCTGGCGCAGCTCGAGTTCAGGAACATGCCGAAAATCCAAATATACTCCACCATGAGGAGAGCCTCTCCCCGCCTCCACCTCTTTCAGAATTGCGTAGGAGGCCTGATCTCGTACCGTGGTGTACTTACCCGCATCGCTGCCGCCATACGAGTGAATGAATTCTTCAAAGTTTCCGTTCAACAATTTCCCACCCAGCTTATACCGGAAGGGATCCCACATGATCGGGTCCATCCCCACCAGCCGCGGAGCCAGGTGCGCAATCGGGAAGAACTGTACAAACTCCATATCTACCAATTCAGCTCCTGCCCGCAAGGCCAACGCATAGGCCTCGCCGCCCATATTCGTAGACGCGCTGTTGCGCCGGAACAGCTTGGTCAATCCACCTGCGGCCAGAATCACTGCTCCCGCTTCAAATGTGATGACATCGCCGCTGACCAGCTCCAGTCCTACCGCCCCCACCGTACGCCCGCCATCCACCACGATATCGGTCACCGCGATATTGCTGAGCCGTTTGATCGCGTCCATGTTGCTCACCTGACGCCGCAACGTCGCCGCTACGGCTGGTCCGGTATTGAGAAAGTCTACATAGCAGCATCGGCAGCGGCTATGCCCAGGCGCCTTTACCTGTTTGATATGTCCCTCTTCCCTCGCCCAACGGGCGCCCCACTCGTCCATCTCCAGAATTCTCGCGGGGCCTTCTTCGCACAGAATGGCTGACAACTCTTCGTTGCACATGCCGCGACCCGCTTCAATCGTATCGGCCAAGTGCAGCGTCCAATGATCCGGTTCCTGCTGCGCGATCGCGGCCGCGACCGTCATTTGCGCCATGATGGTTGCTCCACCACGACCTACCAGGCTCTTGTCAAGTAAAAGCACTGACGCGCCGCTCCTTGCTGCAACAATGGCCGCATACATCCCCGCGCCGCCTGCACCCACAATCAGCACGTCCGTCGAAAGATGGGTCATGATGTTCCTTTCCCCAAGGGGCCCTTGTACGCCTGCCACCAGTTAAGGAACTCCACCAAACGGGTGACCATATATTCATGATACCACTTCCCTTTCTCCTGTGAAGCCGCTACGTTGGAGGAAAACTGACCCGTGGGAGCAATCTCTCGCTGTTCCCCCGACGTCCAGGGTTGTTCAATAAAGTCCCGGCCCCCACCGCCGAAAAGATCACCCCCGCCGAACGGCCCAAATACCCCCTCAAAGTTGCAGTGCGCTTGAGAAAATTTTTCCGGGTGGATCACGTGTGGAAACTTGTAGTATACCTGCGACACCTCAAGCTCTCCTGCGTGGTGTTCGTTCGTCTCCTTCAACCCTCCTGCGATGCCCCGAGCAAGATACATCGGGTCGGCCACCGCGGTCAGAACTCCAGGCAATTCAAATTCGCGGATGTTTCGCGCCGCGCTGGTCAAAGCGGGCAAATTTGTCATTTTATGGCCATTCAGCAACAAAATGCGCCTAAAACCGTGCTTGGCCAGGGACCGAACGATGTCGTACACAATCTGGATCACCGTCTCTGTCCGCAAGGAGATCGTTCCGGGAAACCCGAGGTGATGACTGGAATCGCCATACCACAACGGAGGCGCGACGAGAACACCCGCTTGTTTCGCCGCATCCTCGGCAAGGCCGATCGCGACATAGCTGTCCAACCCAAGCGGTCCGGCCGGACCATGTTGCTCCGTGGTCCCAAACGGAACCACGATTGTATTCTTCCCCTGCAAGTAGTCCCTCACGTCTTCCCAAGTTAGCTCCTGCAACCAAACAGATCGCAAAGTCAAATCACTCTTCTCCTTTGATTGTTGACTAAACCCTGATCGTATCACAACGGACTAGACTGGGACACTACGCCGCTCAGTTCGGGCGGTCCGTTCCCCAGAGCCACACGTAAGAGAAGGCGGAAAGCGGAAAGCGGTACGCAGAAGGCGGCCGAAATCCACAATGCTCTTCCCGATTGCGCTCAGGCGCCATCCAGATGTGCGCTTATCCGTACAAAAGGCGATCACAATGAGACATGCATACCCTTGGAGCGCTCGCATTATCGATTGGCTGGACAGTTCACTGAACGCTCCCGGCTCGGGTTGCGCGCTTTGAGCAGGCCTCATCTGGGCCGTGGTTGCTTTCCGGAGTTTGAAATTTGTCACTGGCGACGAACACCTGGCATCGGCATGCCTGTGCGGGCGGCTGGTCTTTGATGACCGAACCTCTGATTGGGCTGCCGATTCATTCCTGACTGCAAGGGGATGAGATCGAATGCGACATCATGGTCTTTGATGATCGAATAGATGGCTAGGGAAGGGCCTCGTTAGATGCTAACCAGGCGATGCGTCACCGTTGATGAATGGTCAAGCGAAAAAGCTCTTTTAGGGACTGCGGGACACGGTGTGTCCTTTTCTAAAAAAATCTTGCTTGATCGGTCAGTCGTTCTTATAGATGTCGCCTGCCCAAAATCGGCGGGCGCTAGAATAGAAATTTCAGGGCCAACTGGATCTGCCGAGCAGTGGTCGTGGTGCCCGATATGCGGCCAAAAGTAGCGCTGGGAATCCCCGATGTGTTATTGAAGACGGTTTGATCCGGAAGACCGAAATTGGCGCGATTGAAAACGTTGAAAAACTCAGAGCGGAACTGAATTGTCCTTTGCTCGTCGATGGAAATGTTTTTAATCAGCGAAAAGTCAAAGTTGATGATTCCCGGCATAATACCCGTGTCACGCCCCAAAGTGCCAAAAAAACCTTCTTCCTGGAGCTGAAACTGAGTTCCGTCCCAGTAATTGTTCGGGTTGCGATCACGAAATGGATTGTTATTGCCACCCGCGCGCAGATTCGGTCGCTCGCTGTTATACAACGGATTTCTGAGGTTGCCGGCGCGCGAACGATCGATACTGTTTAACAGATTCACCGGATTTCCATCCGCAAGAGTGACAATGCCGTTCATCTGCCAGCCTCCGATCAGTTTGTCCCAAGCGCCCGCCACTCTCAGAGGCAACTCGTAACCAAAATTCAGCGTTGCCGCATTCCTTACGTGAAAGCCCGAAAGAGCATAGTCGCGACTCCGATCGTAGGGATCCATCGACGCAACGCTCGTCCCCGTGGCTTCCCCACCGCCCTCGTGCCCAGAAGTTTCGTCCATATTTTTTGAGAATGTGTAGGAGATCTGGAACTGATAGCCATGGCTGAAGCGTTTATTGACGGAAATCTGCAGTGCATTGTAATTCGCTTTGGCGTCGAATACCTTATAGCTATAAGCGGAGAAGTTCGGATTGAAAGGTTGCGAATTTGCCGGAAAGAACTTTCGCCCATCCGGAAGGACCACAAACTGATTGATATTCAAATTCTGGATTCGGCCCGCGTGGACCGCCTTTGATCCTGAATACCCTACAGTCAGCACCAGATCCGGAAGGAGTTCCCGCTGGATGTTCAAATTATATTTAAACGTGTACGGTTGATCCGGAGTAAAGGTGATGGAATCGATCAGCAATACGGGAATCTGTGCACTAGCCAGCGCTTCCGGAACACTGGGAAAACTCACATTGGAGAGTAGAGGTCTTCTGAAAAACGGCGGTAAATTGGTGGCGGTAAAAATCCAATCCGTTGGAAGCAGGACATTGTAAAATACCCCAAAACCACCGCGCAGCGCCGTTTTGCCATTGCCGAAAATATCCCAGGCAAAGCCAAGCCGCGGCGCAAAACAGGTCAGACAGGGATTTTCATACAGCGTTTCAAGCACCGATACTTCCTTGTCCGTCAGCGGATGCACCAGATTGGCAATTTTGCCGTTGACTTCTGTCGGCTCATTCGAAAATTCATAACGCAGTCCCAGATTAAGTGTAAAAGTGGGCGTCAGCTTTACGTCATCTTGGATATAAGCCCCAAAGTAAATCTGGCGCCACCCTCGATTGTAGTCTGAACCTGGAATCGAGACATCCAGCGTTAAGGGCCTGTTGGTAAGAAAGTTGTCTATGCTCGAGAAGCGCCATTCGGCATTCCGCGAAAACGCGGAGTAGGCATTAAACTGAATCCTCTTGACTTGACCGCCAAAACGTATTGAGTGCCGCCCCCTGGTGTACGAGATGTTGTCAATGTATTCGAACATGTTCTGGGTCAAGAGGCGATCCACGGTTCGGCCGTAGCCATACCCTGAAAGCCCTGATACTAAGAGTGACCCCATGGGCCGGCCGGGAACAAAACTCAACGCCGGATCCAGGATAATGGTCTGCTCCGGCACGGTTCCGAAGATGTTGCGGTTAAACGAAATGCGTAATTCGTTAAGCCAGGTTGGAGAGAGGACCTTTCTTTCTTCAATCGTTGTAAACTGCCTTCGTGTTTTTCCGAGATCCTGGAAACCCGGGAAAGAGCGCGGATTGATAAGCGAAGAATCGTCAAAGCTGTAACGCACAAAGATGGAATCGGAGGCGGATAGCGTATGGTCCACCTTGACCAAAAAATAGTCTTCATCTGTCGGTTGGGTAACACCGGTGACAAACTCAGCTCGGCCATCCCCAAAATCTCTGCCTCCCGGAGTGGGTAAAGGATATAGGTCCAGGTACGGCTTCACTCGGGGATGGACGGTAACTGTTCTATTAGGAAAAATTCCCAGACGGGCTTGAGATGTTAAGACAATGCTTCGCCGCGTAAAAGCAAGGCGGTCACGAAGCCCTTCGTAGCTGCCAAAAAAGAAGGTCCCGTCTTTTCGAATCGGACCTCCAGCGGTAAACCCAAACTGATTTCTCTTGAACTCAGGTTTGACAGTGTCAAAGAAGTTGCGGGCATCCAGGTTATCGTTGCGGTGAAATTCAAATACGGATCCATGGAATTCATTGGTCCCTGACTTGGTCACGGCATTCACCACTCCCCCAGCCACCTTTCCATATTCGGCGCTGTAGATACTGGTCAGTACCGAAAACTCTCTGACCGTCTCCACACCCAGCGTGGTCCCCGAGACGCCTGCCGGAGTCCTTCCCGTTGCGTCTTGCACATCGGATCCGTCCAACAAGAAGTTGTTCTGCGTAGGTCGCGCCCCTGAAATCGAGATGCGCGGTCCTGCTCCAAAAATCGAAGTAATGGCCTGGCCCATAGACGGGGGAGCATAGACGCCGGCCTGAAGGGTTACAAGCTGGCTAAAATCGCGCCCGTTCAAAGGCAGATCCCGGATTTTCTTGTCATCCACCAGAGCGGTCAAGGTAGAGCTTGTGGTCTGCACCAGCGGCGCTTCTCCACTGACAATCACCTTCTCGGTGATTTCCCCAACCTTCATAGAGAAATCCACTACGGCTTCTTGTCCTACCGACAGCTTAATACCGCTTCGCACCGCGGTCTGAAAACCTGCCAGCTCCGCCTGCAGTTCGTAACTTCCCAATTCCAAATTGGGCACATGGTACCTTCCCGCGTCATCTGTCACGACAGTTCTTGTTCTAGCCGTATCCAGATGCTTCACGAGCACCGACACACCCGGAAGCACAGCTCCTGTGTCATCTTTGACTGTTCCTAAAATGGTTGCTGTCGTCTGCGCCAAAACCACCTGGCAGTAAATGGACAGACACACAAAGCCCAGAAACGCACAAAAGGATTTTCTCCACATAGCCCCTCCCTCCACAAAGGCATGATCACAACCGATTGTTACCAGTATTGGATCGACCGAGGAGAATTGTCAATTGGAAAGACTAGTTTTGCTGCAGCTCTGTGAGGGGTGCCAAGAATTACAGCCCAGGGCAAGCGAAGCGCAGCACTCGGGTCGGAGTCAAGTGCCTCAGCCCTGGAAGGGGCCCAGCGCCGCTGGATCCGATGAACTCTCAAGGCACCGCTTCGGAGCTGACAGGAACGGCAAACAACTGACCGCCGGGAGACAAGACGTCGAGCGCCGCGACAGCAATCGGATTATTGCTGGAGATAACGATTTGCCCGAGAGGAGGAACCGTGCAGGGAGCAAACAGTTCCGATGCAAATCTGTTCATACTCTTGCCGCCGTCTATGAACAGAGAAGCATTACACGCTATATTTCCCCGGGCGTCGTATGCAGTCAGGTTTACGTTGGCAGTCTGCTCTCGAACTGGGTTTACGATCGCGTAAGCCGTCTGTAGCGAGGTGGGGCTGAGAGAAAACTCTTCGCCGAAATCCGCTCTGTTGACTAAAGAGGCCGTGAAAGTTGTAGAGGGTTGAACCGCTTCGATGGAGAGGCCGGTGTTACTGACCGCTGCTTGGATTTCGGCGCGAGTGACGGAGAACAACACAGCACGGGCAGAAATCTTCGCGTTGGAAGAGAGGCGAAGTCGCGTCCACCCAATCTGCCGCGATCCGGCAAGGTCCTGGAAACGCTGTATCGATAGCGTCCCCTTAGCCGGAATGCGAAAATCGGACTGGAATCCAGCGCCGATGGTGGCGAAGAAATCCATTTGTCCTACGGTTTCAGGCCCGAGGTTGGTCACGACATATAAGGTGCGCATAGACTCCGAAGAGCCCGCTGCTAACGGCATGTCGACCACAACGGGAAAAACCCAATCCTGAGTGCCGGTTGGCCTTTGGGCCCAAGCACTGACACCGAAAAACGGAAGAACTACGCTGAGGACGTAACGCATGCTCGCTCCTGTCGGGAGGTAACCTCTTACAGGGCCTGCCCTGGCCTCCGGAGACATCATCTGTCCCTGATCGCCTCATGCGCCGTTTTGCGAAAGAGCCACAGTCCGAAGCTCAATGCAATAACGGAAAAAACAAGACTCAGGCCCAGCACGATCGCCCAGGCGCTATTTGAAAATATAAGGTGATTTGAAAGAGACCCCCCCACGCCGTAAACGCGCGGCAACTCCCACACCACTTGTGATATCCCGTAACCGGAAACTGCTCCCAGCACGATCCCAATAAGGATTCCCCCGACCACCGGAATGAGAAAAATTGAAATCGCAATCCGAAGAAGGATGGGCAGCGGCACTCCCCGCAGCCTGAGAAGCGCAAAAGTACGGCGGTCCGTCGCGAAATTGACCAGCGCGATGGCGCCCACGCTCGCCAGGGCCAAGACCAGGCCCCCCAACATATAAACTTTCATGTTCTCCAGAGCCAAAGAAAGAAACATGTCTTTGCTGAGTCGCTTCCTCTCCACTCCTTCCCAGCGGACATCTTCTGCTGCAAAAGGTAGCGCCGCGGTTATTTTCTTGGCCAGCTCCTCTCTGTCTACTCCCTCTTTAGACTTCGCTACAAAGACTACCCGAGACGGCACCACTTCGAGTTCTCTAAGCAAAGGGCCGTGCGCCTGATTATCTGCGACCACGATTCTTGCCTCAGAGCGTTGCAGGTAGTTCAAGTAGTTGATTTCTGCCGTGACAAATCCCTCGCGATTCTGTATCCCGAGGGCCGGCTGTCCAGGTAGGAACGCAATTACATCCTTCAAAGGTACGTGGACAAGGGCGCCGTTGGACCAATAGTCCAACACGGCCTCGTCGCTCCTTGGGATGGAGCGAATTTGAAACAAACCCTGAGAAGCCGACACACTACCGTTGCCCAAGGAACGGATAATATTCGAAAAAGCTCGCGTGATTCCCAACTGGTCTTCGTAATAAATGACTTGTAAATATTTGGCTGGGTTTTGGATGACATTCAAGGCAAGACCACTCTGACCTGGCATGAAAATACCAGGAATCAAGAACTGCTCAATCATTTCGACTGCCGCGATTCCCTCCTGGGTTTCTATTACATTCCGGATTGAGTTCCATTGGGGACGCAGTCTTTGCTGATACTCCAAAATAGATCGTGTCTCCAATTGCCCTCCTATTAAACGTGCAGCGTCGAACTCAAGGAGTAAGTCCCCTCCTATCGAGGCTTTCACTCCCCTCAGAATCCTGCCGTAGAAGCCATCTGCAGCAATCTGAGGCAAAAGGCTTAGAGACATCGCCAGGGCTGCGACAAAGAACAGATTTGCGATTCGATGACGTCCGAGCGTCATATGTCGACTTACAAACCATCCTAGGTCACCCACTAGTGGAGCCGTCAAGGCGCTGAGCCCTTTTTGAACCCAATCCATTTTCCACATCACCAGTCCAGCCAATCCGAACAGGAAAAGCGGGAGCGCAAGAAAATTCAGCAGATTCTCCACGATCCAAAAAACTCTTTCAGCATCTTGCCACTGCATATGTTGGGAAACCGCCAGGAGCAGGGAACGCCCGCTGATCCACGTGACAATCTTGTATCCTCCAATGAAGAGGGCTCCAAGATAGGTAAATACAAAGAGCCATGAAAACTTCACAAGAAAAGTGCTCTCTTCCGCCGCCTCCACTCGAGCGACGGCCTCACGAGGCGTCAATTGCCGGACATATTTTAGTACTTGTCTCCCCGCAAAGACTGCCATCAAGATACCCAGCCCAAGAAACAATGCAAAATAGACCATCTCGCGTAGGAGAACGTTTGCAGGTGGAGTCGAATACCCAGCAAGGCCATACGCAAGAAGGGGCAATCCCGTCCCGGCGATCAACCCCAGGACGCCCCCTCCCACGCCTCCCAGTAGAAGAGCGAGAAGCAAGCAGCGTCCAATGTCCTCAATCGGGATCCCACGCACCAACGCCAGACCGATCAGACGGCGCTCATTGAGAATGAGCAAACGACCTAAGGTTCTAGCCAGTACCCAGCTCATCCACAAAAACGGGATTGCGATCAGCAAGGTAGCCAAACTCACTAATCTCGCGAGACTATTCATGCGACCAAGGACCAAGAACAGATCGCTGCTCACATAAGACTGGGGAGTAAGCTGGCGCCCAATCTGAAAAAGCTCTTGTACCGGCGACGCCAGGCGTCGTAGTGAGCCCTCCAGATCCCAACTTGACACCACTGCATCTCGCTTGATGGAAATCAAATGCGTGACTTCCGGAACATACGGAGGCGCTGTTTCTCCTTCATGCATCCCCTCGCCTGCAACATAAAACGTGTGGCATCGCCGAGCCAAATCCTCGAAGACCTCCATAGACACCAGAAAAACCATCGCATCGTCCGGAAGGTAAGAAAGCGAACCAATTTCTCGTAGCATCCATTTATTGAATTCTTGCCGCTCCATCCGCCCGGGAGCCCTCATCACTCGATCCTCGAACAAGAGACGCGGCGACAACTTCTCATTTTCCTGCGCATGTCCGTGAACATGACCGCCACCCGCTTGCTCTTCGAACAAATAATTCACTCTTACCACATCTCCCTGACTGACGCTCTGCCGCGTTCCAACCAGCGTCACGGCTTTGATAGAGGAGGAAAGATTTTGGTCCGCGCCATCTTCTAACTGTGTGTGGAGTCCCCGAAACTCTGCAGGCAGCAGTTCCGGCTTGGTCGCGGCTATGAATGCCACCCAACGAAGGACGGGGAAATTCCCATTGATCTCTACCTGGAAGGGAGAAAAGTTTCGCATTCGGACAAAGCCCACCATCTCACTGGAGTGGACCTCGGGAATCTTCGCATACCCCTGCTGCAGTTCCTTGAAACGATGGGGTTCGCCCCGGTGTACCAGTGAGATATCCCATGGGATGCGCTGCAGTTGATCCGTGACGTAGAGATGCAACCCATACTGGGAAGCCAGATCCAGCGCAGCCAGGATAGAGACGGTAAGCAGAGCAACCACCCCATATCCGAAAAATACCCGGGTGCCGAATACTTTGAATAAATAGGAACGCATCTCTACACCGGCAAGCTCACAGAAGTGCCGACCTTGGTTTCAAATCACATCGGCGGGCCCTTAAGAGAATAATCTTCAACGTAGTATTCATAGGTACCTGAACGGATTTTCTCCCACTCTTTCAACATCCAGTTCCAGGGATCCGATGCATAGTCGCGTTGGTAATCCCCCGCTACATTCACTCCAGGAATGGAGGGAATCCACTCGTACCGAAAGATTAGATCTGGATCGCCATACCTTGCCGCCAACGCGCGCACCTCCGCGTCATCAAAGGCTTTGATATACCCTTTGTCCGCAATCGTAACCCACTCACCCGTATCTCTCAGCTTCCATCGCACGGTCGGAAAATAGGCATGCATGTGTGCCGTGTGGCCCCACAGCATATTGCGCAGTCCCAGTGTCTTGGCGTATTCCTCGTCTTGGGGTTCCTGGATATTATAGGAGAAGGCCAAGTGCTGAACGCCCGCCCGGTTACGTTCAGCCAGATTCGTCAACCAAGGCTCACCTTCGACCAAGGTCTTTATATTTCGAACAAACTTGGGATTCGTGGCAAAACCATCCTGGCGCAAAAACCAGTAGCCCGGCTCAGGAGATCCAGGAAACTTGGCGTTTTTGAGCGTTGGATTCTCTATCAATATGCGAAACAGATCCCCATTCTTTCCCCCTCCTTCGAGCCTCTCAATCCTGCCGTGTTTGTCCAGAAAGGCCGACATCTGAGGATAATGCCCGGTATGGTTCGAGGTACCTCCAATGACGGCGCCTTCATTCAAAGTGGAGCGCAAGGGACTGGGATAGATGTTAATGTGATTGGAAATACCTGTCGACTTGGCCCAAAGCTTTGCCTCTTCCGGAGTTAGGGTCCAATGCAGATTCGTCCCCTGTGGGTCTTCAAAAGTGACTTCCGTAACGAAAGAAACCGGTTCCAGGACCTTTTCCTCTACCAGATTCCATACGTCTGGTGGAAATTCAGCAGCCTTGGAAAGCAGGTCTAAGGAAGTGGTGTAAGTCCAGTTGCCCATGAACTTCTTTGTATGTCTCGCACCGATTGAATTGGCCCAAGTGCCACGACCGCCACTTCCGGCATACAAGTATTGTATTTCAGTGTGCTTGTCCAGATAGGGGACCAGGAGGTGTTGACTTCTTATATATCCATCCCCCAGAGGTTCCTTGAATTCCTTGCGAATTTCCTCAGGAAAAAACTGTCGATACACGGGCTCAAAATTGCCAAGCTCCTTCCAGGCCTCATTGCCGTGCATGAGGCCCTCTTGCACCTTTTGCTCATATTCCTCCTTGCTCATCCCCATAGCGTCCCACATCCACATCTCACGGGCTGTAACCCCTCTCTCCGCCCACGCCTGTTTAATCGCTTCCCAGACCTGCAGGTCTTGGCCCCACTGAAGCAATACATAAACGGTTTGACCGCTTTGCATCAACCCCAGCGGGCACCTTCCGGCGCTCTGACGCACCGCAGGCCGCGCCGCCTCCAATAGATCGTTCTTTGTTGCGTTCACCAAATACTTCGGGTATCGAGGCTTGGGATAGGTTACTTCCTGCTGCGCCTCTTTCTGGCGCGCACAGCTAACGCCAAAGATCAGAAGGAAAAAAGCCAACATGCCCCAACCACAAAAGGGTGATCGTTTCAGCCAAAAAGCAAATATCTGAATCCGTTTTCTCATAGAGCTCTCCTTGTCCCCACTATTCCATCCACTTTCCAAGCTAAACTAAAACCTCCAATTCATGGTCGATATCAGGCAAACTCTTTCTCTTCCTTGATAAGTTCGCTCGTTCAGGTACGCAAAAATCCTTGACCTCCTGAATACCGAGCCCGAACTCAGAATTTCAAAATCCACCGAAGGTAGCAAGTTCTTTGCTACTTACTGAGCATTCCAAATCATAGTGACAATCGCGCCGGCCGCAAGACGCGGAGACACGGGAACGCGGCGAGTGCGAGATGTCACTGGATTATGCAATGCTTAATAAGCCTAACCCTCCCATGTGGGAGTTTAGATTCAACTTTTTCAACTTCAGCGAGGTTGGATTTTTCCGTTTAAGTTGTGGAAGCTGAAGGTACCAATGTTTCAGAAGCTATCCAATTTCAGAATTAGGTTGAGTGTCGAATCGCATCCTACAGGCGACTCATCGCCCACTCATGATGCCTTCCCGCCATTCGATATTATTCCGTCGCGCATGCGGAACACCACATCTCCCTTAGCGCCAACGGCAGGATCATGGGTGGCAATAACGATCGTTTTGTCATAATCATGGGCTAAGGAACAAAGCAGGTCGGATACGATCGCCGAATTAGTACTGTCCAGATTACCGGTGGGTTCATCCGCGAGAATCAAGAGGGGATCATTAACTAAAGCTAAAGATATAGCCACTCGCTGCTGTTCCCCCCCACTCAACTCATCCGGACGCTTGGAGGCCTTCTCTCGCATGCCCACTAACTGCAGGAGAGCCCCGGCTCTCTCCACTCTCTCGGCAGGCCCTTTCCCAGTCATCGTCATCGGCAATAAGAGATTCTCCAGCGCTGTGAGACCCGGTATCAAGTTAAACGCCTGAAAAACAAAACCCACATCCCAAAGCCTATACTTGGATAAATCTCTCTCAGTCATCTGTTGGCCCAGTTCCCTCTCCCCCACATGCACCGTACCCTTGTCAATCCTGTCAATACCTCCAAGCATGTTCAAAAATGTACTCTTACCGCATCCACTAGGGCCTTGAACAATTGCCACCTCCCCCTTTTTGATTTCGCAGTCGATGCCGTTCAATACCGGATAGGTCATTTCTGCTATCCGGTACTCCTTAAACAATCCCTGCACGCTGACATTCATCCCCTGCCGACTAAAAAGCTCTTTTGTACTTGTCATTTAGTTCTCTCTCATTGCTTCATGTGCCGTTTTGCGGAAGAGCCACAAACCGAAACTCAACGCAATCATGGCAAAAACAAAACTCAAGCCGAGCACAATTGCCCAGGCACTGTTTGAAAATATAAGATGGTTGGACAAGGAACCTGCCGTGCCTTGCACGCGTGGCAAGTCCCACACAACCTGTGATATCCCATAGCCGGAGATCGCTCCCAGCACAATGCCGATGATTACTCCTCCGATCACCGGAATGAGGAAGATGGAAATCGCCATCTGAAGAATTATGGATAGAGGTATCCCGCGCAGCCTCAGGAGGGCGAAGGTGCGGCGGTCTGTGGCAAAATTAACCAAAGCAATCGCGCCGACACTCGCCAGAGCCAGGATTAGTCCTCCCAGCACGTAAACTTTCATGTTCTCCAGGGCCAGCGAAAGGAACATATCCTTGCTGAGACGCTTCGTTTCCAAAGCTTCCCATCGAATCTCTTCGGGCTGAAGTGGCATGGTGGCGGCTATTTTCCTGGCCACGGCTTCCTTGTCCACGCCTTCCTTGGATTTGACGACAAAGACCGCCCGAGACGGTAGCACCTCAAGATCCCCAAGCGACGGACCACGGGCATGATCATCGGCCATCACAATCCTCGCTTCCGACCGTTGTAAATAATTCAAGTAGTTTACTTCCGCAGTCACAAATCCTTCCCGGTTCTGTATCCCGAGAGCGGGTTGTCCCGGCAGAAAAGCAATCACGTCTTTTAGAGGTACATGAATGACCCTACCATTGGACCAATAATCCAACACTGCCTCCTGCGCGCGAGGAATCGACCGTATTTGGAACAGGCCCTGGGAAGCGGATACACTCCCCTTCTCTAAAGAACGAATGATGTCTGAAAAACGCGCGGTTATTCCCAGACGATCTTCATAAAAGATGAGCTTCAAATAATCCTTGGGGTTTTGAATGACGTTCAACGCCAGACCACTCTGGCCCGGCATATAAATCCCTGGAATGAAGAACTGCTCAATCATTTCGACCGAAGCGATGTCTTCGTGAGCTTCTATTGTGCTGCGGATGGAGTTCAATTGAGGCAGCAGTTTCTCTTGATACTGTGAAATAGGGCGGGCCTCCAACTGTCCCCCTATCAAGCGCGTGATATCAAACTCGAAGAGTAAATCTCCGCCGATGGAGGCCCGTACGCCCCGGAGGATCCGGCCGTAGAAACCGTCTGCGGCAACCTGGGGCAAGATGCTAAGAGACATTGCGAGGGCGGCCACGAAGAACAGATTGGCGATTCGATGACGGCCAAGCGTCATATGCCGGCTCACGAACCAGCCCAGGTTCCCGACCAACGGCGCAGTCAGAGTGCTGAGTCCCTTTTGAACCCAATCCATTTTCCACATCACAAGCCCAGCCAACCCGAACAGGAAAAGAGGAAGCGCAAGAAAATTGAGTAAACTTTCCGTCGCCAAGAGAACTGTTTCAGTATCTTGCGACACACGATCCTGCAAAATCGCCAATACCAAAGAGCGCCCCGCAATCCAGGCAACGATTTTGTATCCTCCGACGATCACCGCTCCCAAATACGTGAGTACAAAGACCGATGAGAATTTGGCCTGGAAAGTGCGCTCCTCCGCGGCCGCCACCCGGGCTACCGCTTCGCGCGGCGTCAACCGGCGGACATACTGAAGGACTTGCCTGCCTGAAAGGACCGCCAGCAAGACGCCGAGTCCGAGAAATAACACAAAATAAGCCATCTCACGCAAAAGCACATGGAGAGGGGGAACTGAATACCCGGCAAGGCTGTAGCCGAGCAGGGGCAACCCTGTCCCCGCGATCAACCCCAGTACGCCGCCCCCCACTCCTCCCGTTACAAGAGCGAGAAGCAGCGCGTGCCCGATATGTTCAATCGGCACCCCCCGGACTAAGGCTAGGCCGACCAGGCGGCGTTCGTTGAGGAGTAGCAAGCGACCCAAAGTTCTGGCCAATACCCAGCCCATCCACAGAAATGGGATCGCTATGAGCAAAGTCGCCAAACTCACTAATCGGGCCAAAGAATTCATCCGGCCGAGAAGCAGAAGAAGGTCGCTACTGACGTAAGAAAAAGGAGTGAGCTTTCGCCCCGCCTCATAAAGCCCGTTTAAGGGCGGACCCAAGCGCCGCAGCGACGCTTCCAGGTCCCAAGTGGACACGACCGCTTCCCTCTTGAGAGATAATAAATGAGTCACTTCCGGAAGATAAGGAGGCGCCTCCTCTCCTTCATGAACTCCTTCACTTGTGAAGTAGAACCTGTGGAATCGCTGAGCTAGTTCCTCGAAAGTTTCCATGGACACAACCAGGACCACTGCATCGTCGGGAATGTAAGAAAGCGAACCGATTTCTCGCAGCATCCATTTGTTGAACCTTTGTCGCTCCATGTGGCTGGGCGCTGTCGTCAGCCGATCTTCAAACAAGACCTCAGACGAGTGCTGCTCCGCTTGCACATGAGAATCTCCGTGGTGGTGTCCTTCCTCTAGATCGCCGCGGGACCGATAGCTCACTCGCACGAGATCGCTCTGCATCACGCTTTGGCGCGTTCCCACCAGTGCTGCCGCTTTAATAAAAGGGAGGGAACTCTCCGATGGGGTATCCTCCATCTGACCGTGCAACTCCCGTAGCTCGGTAGGCAGCAGTTCGGGCTTGGTGGCTGCGATGAATCCCAGCCAGCGAATGGCAGCACGCTCCCCATTGATTTCCACTTCTAAAGGAGCCAAGTTTCGCATCCTGAGAAAGCCTACCAATTCGTTGGAACGGATCTCGGGGATTTTCGCATACTCCTGCTGTAATTCTTTGAAACGATGTGTTTCGCCCCTGTGTACTAGCGCCATATCCCAGGGAATGCGATTCAATTGATCGCTCACATAGGCGTGCAGACCGTAACGAGAAGCCAGGTCGAGCGCAGTAAGGATGGAGACAGTAAGTAGAGCAACCGCTCCGTACCCAAAGAATACCCTCTTGCCGAAGACCTTGAATAAATAAGAACGCATCTTTACCTCAGTAAACTCAGAGAACTGATAATTCCTTAATCCGAATCACAAAATCTTCTAAATGACTGTCTCAGTGGTCTTGGATCTTCGCGCAGGAGGAAAGCGGCCCGATTACATCGGTGGTCCTTTAAGAGAATAGCCGTCGATGTAATATTCGTAAGTGCCTGCACGGATTTTTTCCCACTCCTTCAACATCCAGTTCCACGGATCCGCCGCATAGTCGCGCTGGTAATCTCCAGCCACATTCACTCCAGGAATTGCGGGAATCCACTCATACCGGAAAAGTAGATCCGGATCGCCGTACCTTGCTCCTAATGCGCGCACCTCCGGGTCATCATACGCTTTGACGTATCCTTTGTCGCCAACGGTAATCCACTCGCCCGTATCTCTCAGCTTCCACCGGATCGTGGGAAAATAGACATGCATATGCGCCGTGTGTCCCCACATCATGTTGTCCAGTCCCACGGTCTTGGCATATTCCTGATCTTGAGGTTCTTCGATGTTGTAAGCAAAAGCCAAATGCTGAATACCGGCCCGCTGGCGTTCCATCAAATTCGCCGTCCAAGGCTCCCCTTCTATCAAAGCCGCCATGTTTCGAACATATTTCGGGTTGGTGGCAAAACCGTCCTGACGCAAAAACCAGTAGCCCGGCTCAGGAGAGCCCGGAAACTTGGCATTTCTCAGCGTCGGATGTTCCACCAGCATGCGAAACAGGTCGCCGGTCTTCCCTCCCCCCTCCAGTCTCTCGATATTGCCGTGTTTGCTCAGATAGGCCGACATCGGAGCAAAATGCCCGGTATGGTTGGCGGTGGCTACCACCACAGCTCCTTCACTCAACGTGGAGCGCAAGGGACTGGGATAAATACTAATGTGATTGGAAGAACTATCTGACTGGTTAACTCCCCGAGAGTTTGCCCAATATTTTGCCTCTTCCGGGGTCAGAGTCCAATGCAGGTTTGTCCCTTGCGGGTCTTGAAAGGTGACTTCCGAAACAAAGGGCATTGGCTCCAGGATCTTATCTTCCACCAAATTCCAGACATCCGGGGGGAACTCAGCGGCCTTCGAAAGCAGATCTTGGGAACGGATGTAAAGCCAGTTGCCCATGAACTTTTTTCCGTGCTTCTCGCCGACCGAGCGAGCCCACCTACCACCGGCGCCGCCTCCAGCGTAGAAGTACTGTATTTCAGGATGCTTATCCAGATAGGGAACCAAAAGGCCCTTGGCTCGAATGTAACCATCTCCAAGAGGTTCCAGAAATTCCTTCTGAACCTCCTCGGGGAAAAAGTTCCGGTAGCGCGGCTCGAAATTGCCAAGCTCCTTCCAGCCCTCATTCCCATGCATGGCACTCTCTTTCACCTTCCTCTCATATTCCTCCCGGCTCATTCCCATGCCGTCCCACATCCATATTTCCCGTGCTGTAACCCCTCTCTCCGCCCATGCCTGCTTCATGGCTTCCCAGACCTGTAAATCCTGGCCCCACTGAAGCAGCACGTACACGGTCTGCCCGCTCTGCATCTTCCCCAGCGGGCTCATCCCTCCGCTTTGGCGGACTGCAAGTCGAGCTGCTTGCAGAAGATCTTCTCTCGTTGCATTCACCAGATACTTGGGGTACCGAGGTTTTGGATATGTTACTTCCTGCTGTGCCTGTTTCTGGCGCGCACAGCTAACACCCACCAGCACAAAGAAAAGAGCCAGCAGGCTCAAAGTAGAAAACGGCGATCGTTTGTGCCAGAAAGCAAATCGCCCCGCCACTTTCCTCACACAGTTATCGGGATCCATACAGTTCTCCTTGCCTCCTTGCACTAGAGAAAGAGCCAAAATTCAGCGCTCTCGCCGAGTCTCAGTGGATAAGACACCTCCACCCGTTTCCACAGCGTCTTCATCACATCGGTGGACCTTTGAGAGAATAGCCTTCCACATAATATTCATAACTGCCTGTCTTGATTTTCTCCCACTCCTTCAAAATCCAGTTCCAGGGATCTGACGCGAAGTCTTGTTGGTAGTCACCCGCTACATTGACTCCAGGAATTGAGGGAATCCACTCGTACCGGAAGATTAGATCCGGATCGCCATACCGTGCGCCCAACGCGCGCACCTCTGGATTATCAAACGCTTTGACGGAACCTTTATCCGCAATCGTAATCCATTCGCCCGTATCTCTCAGCTTCCATCGCACGGTAGGAAAATAGACATGCATGTGGGCCGTATGCCCCCATATCATATTGCCCAATCCCACTGTCTTGGCGTATTCCTGATCTTGAGGTTCTTCAATATCATAGGAGAAGGCCAAATGCTGAACACCCGCACGGTTGCGTTCGACCAGATTACCTGTCCAGGGCTCTCCTTCCACCAAGGCCGGCATACTTCGAACGAACTTTGGATTGGTGGCAAAGCCGTCCTGGCGCATAAACCAGTAGCCCGGCTCAGGAGACCCAGGAAACTTGGCATTTTTCAGCGTCGGATGCTCCACCAGCATGCGAAACAGGTCCCCGTTCTTCCCTCCTCCCTCGAGTCTCTCGATATTGCCATGTTTAGTCAGATAAGCCGACATCTGGGGATAATGCCCCGTATGATTGGCGGTAGCTCGAATCACGGCTCCTCCACTCAACGTGGAGTGCAAAGGACTGGGATAGATAAAAATATGATTGGAACCCCCTGTTCTTTTGCTCCAAAAACTTGCCTCTTCCGGAGTCAGAGTCCAATGTAGGTTCGTTCCTTGCGGGTCTTCAAAAGTGACTTCCGAGACAAAGGAAACCGGTTCCAGGATCTTTTCATCCACCAAATTCCAAACATCCGGGGGAAACTCAGCAGCCTTCGACAGGAGGTCTAAGGAACGAATGTAAATCCAGTTGCCCATGAACTTTTTTGCGTGCTTCTCACCGATCGAAGTACGCCAGAAGCCACCACCACCTTGTCCGGCGTAGAAGTATTGTATTTCAGGATGCTTGTCCAGATAGGGGACCAAGAGGCGGTGGCTTCTTATATACCCATCCCCTAAAGGCTCCTTGAATTCTTTGCGAATTTCCTCGGAAAAAAACTGTCGATATGTGGGTTCAAAATTGCCGAGTTCCTTCCAGGCTTCGTCACCATGCATGAGTCCCTCTTGCACTTTCTTCTCATATTCTTCCTTGCTCATCCCCATGGCGTCCCACATCCACATCTCACGGGCTGTAACCCCTCTCTCCGCCCACGCCTGTTTCACGGCTTCCCAGACCTGTAAATCCTGGCCCCACTGAAGCAGCACGTAAACGGTCTGCCCGCTTTGCATCAACCCCAGCGGGCACCTTCCCGCGCTCTGACGCACCGCAGGCCGCGCCGCCTCCAATAGCCCCTCCTTCGTCGCGTTCACCAAATACTTCGGGTATCGAGGCTTGGGGTAGGTTACTTCCTGCTGCGCCTCTTTCTGGCGCGCACAGCTAACACCAAAGACCACAAGGAAAAAAGCCAACATGCCCCAACCACAAAAGGGCGATCGTTTGAGCCAAGAATTAACAGAAATACTTCCCCGTTCCATACACTCCTCCTTACCCTCTCGCCTACTCTTTAAACGTGATATCTCGTGCCAGGCCCGACAGGCAAGGCACCGCTCTTTATTTCCGGATCACCTTTATCACATCGGCGGACCTTTAATAGCATAGCCGCCGATGTAATATTCGTAAGTGCCTGCACGGATTTTTTCCCACTCCTTCAACATCCAGTTCCACGGATCTGACGCGAAGTCTCGTTGGTAGTCACCTGCCACATTGACTCCAGGAATGGACGGAATCCACTCATATCGGAAAAGTAGATCCGGATCGCCATATCTTGCTCCTAATGCGCGCACCTCCGCGTCATCAAACGCTTTGACATATCCTTTGTCGCCAATGGTAATCCACTCGCCCGTATCTCTCAGCTTCCACCGGATCGTGGGAAAATAGACATGCATATGGGCGGTATGCCCCCACAGCATATTATCCAGCCCCAGTGTCTTGGCATATTCTTTATCTTGATCCTGGATATTGTAGGAGAAGGCCAAATGCTGAATACCGGCACGCTGGCGTTCCATTAGATTGGCTGTCCAAGGGTCTCCTTCCACTAAAGCCGCCATGTTTCGAACATACTTGGGGTTGGTGGCATAGCCGTCCTGGCGCAAGAACCAGTAGCCCGGCTCGGGAGAGCCAGGAAACTTGGCATTTTTCAGCGTCGGATTTTCCACCAGCATGCGAAACAGATCCCCATTCTTCCCTCCTCCCTCGAGTCTCTCGATCTTGCCGTGCTTGCTCAGATAGGCCGACATCTGCGCAAAATGCCCGGTATGATTGGCGGTGGCTACAACCACGGCTCCTTCACTCAACGTGGAGTGCAAGGGACTGGGATAAATACTGATGTGATTGGAAGCGTCCGACCGGCCGCTCCGAGCGTTTGCCCAATACGTTGCCTCTTCCGGCGTTAGAGTCCAATGCAGGTTGGTCCCCTGCGGGTCTTGAAAAGTGACTTCCGAGACAAAGGAGGTCGGCTCCAGGATCTTTTCCTCCACCAAATTCCATACATCCGGTGGAAACTCAGGGGCCTTCGAAAGCAGGTCTTGGACACGGATGTAAAGCCAGTTGCCCATGTACTTTTTCCCGTGCTTTTCACCAATCGAACGAACCCAAATACCACCAGCGCCGCCTCCGGCGTAAAAGTACTGTATTTCAGGATGCTTCTCCAGATAGGGAACCAAAAGACCGTGACTTCTTATATATCCATCTCCCAGAGGTTCCAGAAATTCCTTCTGAACCTCTGCGGGGAAAAACTGCCGGTAGCGCGGCTCAAAATTGCCAAGCTCCTTCCAGGCCTCATTGCCATGCATGAGGCTCTCCTGCACCTTCGTCTCATATTCCTGCTTGCTCACTCCCATGACGTCCCACATCCACATTTCACGAGCTTGAACCCCTCTCTCCGCCCAGGCCTGTTTCATGGCTTCCCAGACCTGTAAATCCTGGCCCCACTGAAGGAGCACATACACGATTTGGCCGCTTTGCATCTTCCCCAGTGGGCTCATCCCTCCGCTTTGGCGGACTGCAAGCCGAGCCGCCTCCAAAAGCTCCTCCTTCTTTGCATTCACCAGATACTTCGGGAACCGAGGTTTCGGGTATGCTTCTTCGCGCTGCGCCTCTTTCTGGCGCGCACAGCTAACACCGAAGACCAGAAGGGAAAAAACCAACACGCCCCAACCACAAAAGGGCGATTGTTTCAGCCAAGAACTAAAGGAGACACTTTTCGTTTCCATACACTTCCTCCATAACTTCATCACGCGCGAGGTACTGCCAAAAGTGATACTTCATGGCCAGCAACTACAGATAAGACATGCTGCCTATTTCCTGATCACCTTGCATCACATCGGTGGGCCTTTGAGAGAATAGCCTTCCACGTAGTATTCATACGTGCCTGCACGGATTTTCTCCCACTCCTTCAACATCCAGTTCCAGGGATCCGACGCGTAGTCTTGCTGGTAGTCGCCAGCAACATTGACTCCAGGAATGGACGGAATCCACTCGTACCGGAAAATGAGATCCGGATCGCCA
>JACQSX010000007.1 GCA_016211105.1 Acidobacteriota bacterium
ACAGCACGCACTACTGGCTACTTTCCGTCTACATCCCAGCTTTCAAAGCTATACTACCGCCGCAGCAGCATGAAAAATGTATAAACTCCAGAGAGGCGCGACATGTCGCGTCTCTACCGTGCTACCGATTCCGGTGTTACCGTTCCCTCGCCACCTGTTCGTAGTCGGCCAACAAGTGAAGATACACCTGTTTGACTTGTTGTTGGGTATCGCAGTACTTACCGGAAGTATCGATGAGATAGTCGCCATATTTGACTTTTTCCAAGATCGGCATCTGCCTACGGATCCGCAACGCCGCCTCGTCCGGACTCAGGCTATCACGCGCCACCAAGCGGGCAAGCTGCAGCTCCGGTGAACAAAACACCACTACGATCTTGTCGTAACGCTTGTAACTCCCTGTCTCGATCAGCAGCGCAGCATCGACGATCACAATGAAAGGGCGCTTACGCCCGCGAGATTGCAGTTGCGTCAATTCCCTTTCTTCCTCCTCAAAGACCCTTGGATGAACAATTGCATTCAACTTCTTTAACTTCGTTTCGTCGGGGAACACAATCTGCGCGAGCTTCTTTCGGTCAATTTCACAATTCGAGTTCAAAATTCCCTCTCCAAATTCTTGCAACAGTTCCTGATAGGCGGGTTGATCTTTTTCAATCACGCGGTGCGCTAGCTGATCCGCGTCGAGGGTATAAGCTCCCTGGCGCTTGAATTCGGCAAGCGCATGACTCTTTCCCGTGGCGAATCCCCCGGTCAAACCAACTCTGAGCATCGGAACATTTTCGGACATGGCCGTCTTCTCAGAAAGAGGAAAAAACCCGCAAACGCCAAAGTATTTTTGAATACCGGACCAAAACAAGCGCAAACGACAGTTGACACTCCCGTTTGGCTCAGCTACTTTACTGCTTTTCCATGAGACACCGACTCTTGTTTCTGACCAAAATCGTTGTTACCCTGCTGCTATTGTTTTTTCTTTACTCCAAAATCGACTGGCCTGAGTTCGGCAAGATCTTGCATCAGGCAAATTTTCTTTGGATCGCGGTTGCTCTAGGCATTCATTACGTGACCTATTTCTGGAGTGCAGGCCGGTGGAAAATCATCCTTGAAAACTTCAAGATCCACGCCCCCTTTGGAAAATTGGTGCGAATCACTTTCATTGGCGGTTTCTTTAGTCTATTTTTGCCCTCGATGGTAGGAGGAGATTTTTTCCGGGCCTATTATTTAGCGCAAGACCGAAAACAACGGCTTACGACCACGCTCACTTCTACCATTCTGGACCGCAGCGCGGGCTTTCTAGCATTGCTCGCCATCGGAACCGTATTTGCAGCTATTCGATCGGTGTCGGTACAGGGGTTTCCCATCTTTCCCAGTGTCGCCAGTGCAACGGGACTGTTCATTCTGGCCAACTTAATGATCTTTAACCAGTCTCTGCATCGATGGTTGGATCGCTTTCTGCGAGGCCGAGGGATGACCCGTTCCGTGGAAAGATTGGATGCCATTGCCGGGGGGTTAGCGACCCTGAGCAGAAATCCGGCTGCATTGTGCAAGTCCCTACTAATTTCGTTCGCAGTTCAATTCATGGTCGTCCTTATTGTCTGGTCGGTCAGCTTGGCCTTGCACACCCAGATCCCTTTTATTTACTTTCTCATTTTTGTTCCGATCATTACCATCGTTACCATGGTTCCTCTCACCCTCAATGGTATCGGGTTGCGGGAAGGGAGCTTCTATCTGCTGTTTTCCCAAGTTGGGATGTCGCGAGAAGCATGTATTTCCATGGGGCTCCTCTACTACCTGGTACTGGTACTTACCGCTCTTCCCGGCGGCCTCCTTTATTCACTGTACAAGAAACAGGACCACCTGGACGAATCCCTGCATCGAATGGAGACCGCATGAGGATACTACTAACGGGAGGCGCCGGCTTTATCGGATCCCACATAGCGGAGCGATTGCTGGCACGTGGCGATCAACTAGCAATTGTGGACAATCTTAACCCTTTTTATGATCCTGCCATCAAGAAGAGCAACCTCCAGACGATCCGTTCCATGCGTAATTTCGAATTCTACGAAGATGACATTTTGGACCGGAAAGCTATGGAGGCTGCGTTCCGGCAAGTAAGGCCGGATAAGGTCATCCACCTGGCTGCTTCTGTTGGCGTGCGCCCATCGTTGGAGAATCCTGGCGCATACACGGAGGTAAATATGACCGGAACCGCGTTGCTTCTGGAGTTGGCGCGCCGATATGAGGTCCAAAATTTCCTGTTCAGTTCTTCATCGTCCGTCTATGGCCTCAGCAGTAAGCTCCCGTTCCAGGAGAACGACCCAGTCGAGAAGCCAATTTCACCCTACGCAGCCACAAAACGAGGCGGCGAACTGCTTTGTTACAGCTATCACCACAACTACGGCATGAACATCTGCTGCCTTCGCTTCTTTACTGTATATGGTCCCCGCCAGAGGCCAGATATGGCGATTCACAGGTTTGCCCGGTTGATCATACAGCGAAAACTGTTGCCGGTCTATGCCCGAGGGGAGTCGGAGCGGGACTATACCTATGTCGCCGATATCGTGGACGGACTGGTGGCGGCATTGGACGCAAATTTCGGATTTGAGATTTTCAATCTAGGAAGCAACCAACCGGTAAAGTTGATGGGATTGATCAACTTGTTGGAAAAAGCCTTGGGGATATCCGCGCAACTGCAGGAGTGCGGGGTTCAGTGCGGAGACGTCCCCATTACCCACGCTGACATTTCCAAGGCTCGGACAATGTTAAATTTCCAACCTCAATTCACAATTGGTCAGGGAATCGACCGTTTTGTCGAATGGTTCCAAAAGGAGTACAAAGTGGCAGTTTAAAGTCCTGGCATGGACCTTAGCTGCCTAGGAGATGCAACCTCATGGAATCAGCCGCACAACCGCAATCTTGTTCTCCTTTTCGAGGCTGACGTAAGCGAGCGTTCCGTCGCGGCTGAAAGTGATGTCGTTCGGGCTCTTACCCACTTTGATCTTAACCACGCCGGACAAATCTTCATCAAGAACCGAAATCGTTCCGTCGCCTCGATCCGCCGTCACCACCCAACCTCGGGGATGGACGGCGATGCCAAAAGGCCGGGCCCCTACCGCCACCCGGCGTACCTCCTTGAGTGTACGCGCATCCATCAACGCCAGTTGCGATCCGTTGGCTCCGGCTACATACAGCCACTGACCGTTGGCTGACAACGCCAACCCGTCAGGATTTTCAATACATGGATACTCGGTGGTTCTGTAGTTCTGAAGCTCGAGTCGTGTGATGGAATTTGACCCGCCATTGGCCACGTACACAACGTCGCCGTCGCGATTGATCACAACTGCGACCGGCCGAATTCCCACGTCGACGCTCTTCAGTACCTCATGGCTCTGCGTGTCAATGATGTCAACATGGCCGATCCTACTCCTGCCCCAGTTGGCAACAAACGCGCGGTTTCCTCCCGGCGCGATCCCAATCGCGACAGGCTGTCCCCCCACCTTAATGCTGTCGGAGGCCCTCACGTCTTTCGTGGAGACCACCGTTACCTGACCGCCCCGGAAATTTACGACGAAAAGCTTATCGCCATCGCCAGCCAAGCTCAGCGCCAGATCAATTGGCTCCGGCCCTCCGTAAATCAGCTCCATATTCGCTTTCGGGTCTGAAAGATCCAGCATGCCAATTTCATCGGAGGCAAAGTTGGCCACAAATAAGCGCCTTCCATCCGGACTGACCTGCAGTCCGTAAGGTGCTTTCCCCGACTTAATCGGCTTGAGCAATTCCAGACGAGGCAAAGACGCTGCAAATATCACCGAGGGGGTAAGAATCATCCAAGCCAGGACAATCAAACATCGGACGGTGAATAACGGACGGCGAGTCATTCGACCTCAGAACCAGCCTCTCCTCAGCATCGCTGCCTGCACTGTGTTGGCCATCAACATGGCGATCGTCAATGGCCCAACGCCTCCCGGCACCGGTGTATAAGCAGAGACCACGGCGTAACACTGCGGATGAACGTCCCCGATAAGAACGGAACCTCTGGCCCGAAAATTGTCCATGCGAGCACTGCCAGCAAAAAATTTCTCGGCTTGCAACTCATCACTGATGCGATTAATCCCCACATCCACCAACACAGCGCCAGACTTCACAAAGTCGGGTGTCACAAAGCCGGGTCTTCCCATTGCGGCACAGAGCAGATCCGCACGCCGGCACACCCCCGGCAAGTCGACCGTCTTAGAATGACAAATCGTCACCGTAGCGCTCTCATGCAGTAGCAACAACGCCAGGGGTTTTCCCACAATATCGCTGCGTCCGATCACGACCGCCTCTTTACCGCGCACCTCAATTCGCTCGCGCTTTAACAATTCCATGATTCCGGCCGGCGTGCAGGGGCGCAAACCAGGAAGATTGGCGCAAAGTCTTCCCACATTTTCGGGATGGAAACCATCGACGTCTTTTTGGGGATCCACTGCATCCAAAATCAAACGTGTTTCGATCTGCGATGGTAAAGGAAGCTGGACCAAAATGCCGTCGATTCCATCGTCGTGATTCAGGATCCGGATCTGATCCAGGAGCTCGGCGGTCGATATCGCCACTGGAAAATCCAATCTTCTAGAGTAAATGCCGAGTTCGGCACAGGTTTGAACCTTGTTTTTCACATAGACTGCGCTGGCGGGATTGTCGCCCACCAGCACAGCAGCGAGGCCCGGTTGGATGCCGCGCCGTTTTAAGTTCGCCGCACGCGCTGCGATTTCCGACTTGATCTGCCGGCTGACGGCAGTTCCATCCAGGATGCGAGACATCGTTTATCAAAAAATACATATGTTAGCACATGGATCCCCGCGAACTGGGTTGAACGAGTGAGCGATCAAGAAAAATCGGCGATGACCCGTGGCAGGCGGCGCAGACCAAATCAGCCGACCAAGAGGGTGACCACTTTTGATGAATCGGAACGGGAGTTTGTTGACGTAAGATGGAACCGATGAAAATCGCTTGTCTTTTCTTTTCCTGTGTTTTTATCCAATGGTTGTCGCCGGCAGCACTTGCTCGCCGGCAGGCCCCGATCGACCCCGCTTCCTCTGATTCGTGGAGGCAGATTCTACAAGGTAAGAAAGCCGGAAATTGGACATCCGTCCTGGAACAGTTGGAAGCTCTTCAGCAGTCCGATCCTGAGAGCTACCGACTTCGTCAGGCGGACTTCCTTGCCGCCACGGCATTGGAGAAGCTAAATCGGTACCGAGAGGCCAGTCAAATTTTGGGTAGGTTTCTAAAGGAAAATCCAATCCTTCGACCTTTGGTGCTACGGCGTTTATTTGAGCTTTCCAGAGAACAGCGCCACAACGAGGAAGCGTTGCAGTGGCTGCAGCAGTACAAAGCTGACAGTTCAGCGCTCGTCGATCTAGACTGGGCCGACTGGCAACGCGCGCAACTGTTACAAACAACAGATCCTCGTCGCGCGCAGAGGCTTTATCAAAGTCTGGTGCGCCGACGCAGCCGATTTCGGCGCTCGGCACAACTTCGGTGGAGTGATCTGGAAATCAATCCAGCAAGACAAAAGAGCCTGCGGGAACGCTTGATTTCCGAAAGAGCCAACGATGAGGATGCTTATCAAGCAGCCAAGAAGCTGGCAAAGAACCTCCCAGCGCTTCGCGAGGGCCAAATTGCGGCCGTTGCCAATGTCCTAATGCTGAACCGGGACCTCACCGAAGTACGCCGAGTGGCGCAGTATTTCGTCGACCACTTTACCCGGAGCCCGCGGCTTTCCTTCTTTCATTTTCTCTTGGGTCGCACCTGGATGCTGGATGGGCAGTTTCCAAAAGCGATCCGAGAGTTCGATGCGAACTACGAGCGCTTTCCAGCAGACCAGTGGGCAATCCAGTCTCGATACTATACCGGCCACGTTTACCTGCGCATGGAAAGATATCGGGAGGCAGCCGCTGTATACCAGCAGATCATCGAAACGCACCTTGATTCGGAATGGCTGGGCGGCGCCTATGTAAATCAGGTGGGGGCGCTCCGATCGACGGGACAATCCAGGGAAGCAATTCAAATCGCCCAGGAAGGAACGGAGCGCTTGAAAACATTCCACAAAGCCGAGCTTTACTACATCCAAGCGAAAATCGTCATGAGCGATTCGCCGGCTGCCGCCGCCAACCTTTTTCTGCAATCACTGCAGGCAGGCGAGCAGGTCGGCTTCCCTCCCGGGCTGGAAAAAGCGGAATTGCATTACTGGATCGGTCGTTGCAATGAGCAATTGCAAGATTGGACGGCTGCAGCGGCCGCATACCTGGAATCCGCTCTGCAAGACACCGGCTACTTTGCCTTCCTGTCACGAGATTCCCTGCGAAACTTACACTCCGCCCATGCGGAAGTGCGGAATTGGTCGGATGGGTTCCTGTCGGAGGCGAAGGAGGCAAAAGCGGCTAAGAAAATTGAAGAATATCGAAATGCATTGTGGAAGCGCTATTACACTGCGCCAGAGAAAGAAGCAAATGTAGCCCGTGCCGAGCTGTTGGTCCATCTGGCGCAGGATGCCGCATGGGAGACACTCAATTCTCTTCACCTGTGGCCGGCAGAGCAGATCAACGACGCTGTGCTCGGCCAGGTCTCCGGCTCGGAACACAGACGCGTCGCCGCCGTCCTGGCCGCTCTCGGTTTTTTTCAAGAGGCGGCCGAAATCCTGTCAAAAGCTAGAGATTTTGCCAGTAAATTACAACAGACATGGACGGTCGCCACCTACTATGGACACGCCGATCATTGGGGCGAAGCGCTGGCAGAGGCAAAAGCGTTGGCAGTCCATCTACCTTTCCCTACTCCAGAATTGATGCCGCCACGGCTGGTGGTTTTTTTCTTGCCGCTCCCGTTTTCCACCCGCACTGCTGAGATTGCATCCATGGCAGAACCGGAATTAGTGGCTGCGCTTATCTTGCAAGAAAGTCGTTTTCAGCCGGACGCCAAAAGTGCCGCCGGCGCTCGCGGTTTGATGCAATTGCTTTCCTCTACCGCCGAAGAATTAGCGCACGAAATCGGATTGCCAACCCCCTCGCTGGAGGACTTATATGACTCCGCGCTCTCCGTGAAACTGGGAACGGCATATCTGAATAAGCTTTTTCAGCGACTTAAATATCCGGAAATGGTGGTAGCCGCTTACAATGGGGGGAGCGACAACGTCCTCCGCTGGAGAAAAACGACCGAGGCGTTTGAAGCTGCGAGTTTTGTCGCAGATATTGGCTTTCCCGAAACCAAGAGTTATGTCGTGCGAGTCATGGGGAATTACCGACTGTACAAGATTGTTTACAACCAGTCCTGATCGCAACTTCGAAGGGACAACCGCTATGTGCGTGAAACCAGGGAAACCCCCGGTTCCAAGAAATGGCGCCGTGGCGCAATCGTCCCCATGAATCAAAATCTACTTTGGGCGCTACTGCTGGCTTGGGGCGCCGGAGTCAATCTGTACCTCACGTTACTTCTTGCCGGATTGGTGGGGAGAATGCAGTGGATCCGGCTTCCTCAAGAGCTTGACTTCCTCACAACCACTTGGAGTCTGGCGATTGTGGCGGCTTTGTTCCTGGTTGAATTTGTGGCGGACAAGATCCCTTATGTGGACAGTTTTTGGGACGCAGTTCACACATTCATCCGTGTCCCCGCGGGAATTTTGCTGGCTCTGGGCGCAGCCTACCAAATACCCGGGCCATCATCGCTCTTTGTGGCATTAGTTGGTGGATTCATCGCGTTTGGGACTCATGGCGCCAAGTCGACCGTGCGCCTTGCATTAAACAGCACTCCGGAGCCGTTCACCAACTGGTTTGTCAGTCTGGCAGAGGACGGTTCTGTCGCGGCGGCTTACTGGCTCTTCTTGCACCACCCTCGGATCTTGGTAGTCCTGCTTTTCATCGCGACTGTTGTGGCTTGGTTCATCGTCTACCTGCTTCGTCGATTTTTCGTAAGGTTGCTTCAATTTCGGCGCCCACGACAGTTGCGACAAGCAAGCTGGAATCCGGGGCCCAAGCGATATAAATCCTAGTCTCTGATATACCAACTTTTCGAAAGGGTGACAGAGGCCCCCAGCCTGACAGGTCCTGGGATGGTTCGACGATTTACGGATAGATCTTGTACAACATCCTGGGGAAAGGAATGGTTTCTCTGACATGCTCGATTCCACATACCCATGCCACGACGCGCTCAATTCCCATGCCAAAGCCTCCGTGAGGAGTTGCCCCGTACTTTCTCAAGTCCACATACCAGCGGAAAGCTTCCTCAGGAAGATGATGCTCGGCGATGCGCTGCCTCAGCAGCGATTCCTCGTGAACGCGCTGGCCGCCGCCGATGATTTCTCCGTATCCTTCCGGGGCCAGCACATCCACACACAGCGCCACTTCAGGACGGGAGGCGTCCGGCTGCATATAAAAGGCCTTCACCGAAGTGGGATATCGGTGCACCATCACCGGCCGATCGTGCATCAGGGACAGCATGGTTTCATCGGCCGCTCCAAAATCGTCACCCCATTCAATCCCAGAACCGCTTTCCCTCAAGGTCTTCACCGCCTCATCATAGCTGAGCCTGGGGAAAGGACTTCGAACCTGCTCCAATTTTGCGATATCCCGCTCTATCACCTTCAGATCTTCTTGCCGGTTTTCCAACACCCGCTGCACGACAAAAACCACCAGGTTCTCCGCAAGCTGCATCACCTCTTCCAACTCGGCAAAACAAACTTCCGGTTCCACCATCCAGAATTCCATCAAATGGCGTCGTGTCTTGGATTTCTCCGCGCGGAACGTGGGACCGAAGCAATAACTTTTTCCAAAGGCAGCGGCCGTAGCCTCGTTATAAAGCTGGCCGCTTTGCGTAAGATACGCCTTCTGATCAAAGTACTGCGTTTCAAAAAGGGTGGTGGTCCCTTCGCACGCGGCGGGCGTAAAGATCGGCGTGTCGACAAGCGTGAAGCCACGAGAATCAAAAAAATCGCGACACGCCTTAATGATTTCATGCCGTACTCTTAAGATGGAATGCTGCCTCGAGGAGCGGAGCCAGAGATGGCGATGTTCCATCAAGAAAGCGGTGCCATGTTCCTTCGGAGTAATCGGGTAGTCCTTCGTGATCTGCACCACTTCCAATCCCGTCACACTGATCTCATACCCTCCTGGCGCTCGCTCTTCTTTTTTCACCTCGCCAGTTACCTTCAACGAGGATTCCTGTGTAAGCGAATCGGCTAATTCGAAGAGCTCAGGGGAAACGGCGCCCTTGAAGAGAACACACTGCGCCAGTCCAGCGCCGTCGCGGACAATCAAGAACAGCAGCTTTCCACTAGAGCGCTTGCTGTAAAGCCATCCCCGGACTGTGACGGTTTCACCTACATGGTTTTGTAGGTCGTCTACATAGACGCTTCGCATCAGCCAAAAATCTCCCGCTCTAACAGAGTCTGAATCTGGGGAAAGCGCTTCAGCTTCAATACCGACTGATAGGCCCGATGCAGTGTGCCGGGAATGTATTGCTGGTAGATGAAATTACCTCGCGTCGTAATCTGATACCCATAGGTCCCGAGCGCCTTCAAGAGGCGCTGTACCGACATCACTTCAAACTGCTTCCAGAAATCGCAGTAATCCTCGCTCCTCAGATGTTTCAAGGACAAGAAATAGCGTACCAGCAAATGCATCGTGGATTCTGTCATGTCGATGGAATCCTTCAGGATGGAAACCAGATCGTAAGCCGCCGGTCCCATACGAGCGTCCTGAAAATCAATCAAATACATCTGGTCGTGGACTAACATGATATTGCGACAATGATAATCGCGGTGGGCAAGGTATCGCGGTTGAGAGGCTAGCTCATGGGAAATGGCTTCAAACTCGCCATACAAGGCCAACCTCCGGGTTTCGTCCCACTCCATGCCGCGATAGCCGGCCACATAGTGCTGGAAGAAAAAGTCAAATTCGAACAAGAGCTTTTCGTAATCAAACGCAAGTTGGCACGCTTGGTACTCACCCGGACAGTGTTGGGTTCCCTCGGACTGGACACGCGCGATCAAGTCGATGGCTTGCTTCAGCAGAGGTTCCCATCCGGCAAGGGGCAAACCCAGCAAGCGCCTCTGCAGAGATTCGTTTCCCAGATCCTGCTGCATCACGATTCCCCTCCTCCCGTCAAAGGCAAGCGCTTCAGGAACAGGAACTCCGACACGCCGAAACAACTTATAAACCTGATAGTAGGGAAAGTTTTCCAACTCGAAGGATTCCGGGTAGACGGCGACGATGAAACTTTGGCTGTCCTCCATAATCAGCCGGAAATACTGGCGGGTCGAAGCATCCCCCATCAGCTTCGAAACGTTGCAGTAACTCTGTCCGAGCGCAACGCGCTCTTGGACGAATTCCATCAGCCGCTGCTGTATGGAAACGGTTTCCTGCGCTTCGCTCAACGCGCGATCTCCCATGGATAAATAATGTTTTCCCCTCTGACGTACGGTTGAAATTCGGGGGACGCCAGCCAAGCCGGGACAATCACGACGTTCTTAAGTCTGGTATGCTCCGGCAAGTCGACGCCGTCTGCCACAACACAATTTTCAAGTTCACATCCTTGCGCGATGTAAACTCCGTTCCACACCACGCAATTTGTCAGCTCTGCAGACGGGTGAATGCGCGCATCGTAGCCGATACAGTTTCCCCCTGCTTCTGCATTCAGTCGCCAGTATCGCGGCAGCGTACTGAATTCTAACCAGGAGCCCGTAGCATGATAGGACGCGACCAACTCTCCGCGCTTCAGAGCAGCCGCATACACGTCCCTCACCATATCGGTAGCGCCCGACACTGGAATATACTGCCAGATCCTGGAGTCCACTATATGAATTCCGGTAAATACCATTCCCGGCAGCACGCGTTCCTCCCCGGTCCTGGCAAATCCGGTGACTGCTCCTTGAGGATTCACAAAAACCGGATTGAAATCCTCCTCCTTGACATCATCCACCAACACCAGCGTGGATAAAGCGCCCGACTGGCGATGGCACGTGAGGGCTGCACGCAGATCGAAGTCAAAAACGATCTTTCCATTTACCAGAAGGAAGGTTTCCTTGGCGAGCCAGTCCCTTACCGGATTGAGCGCCCCCGCCGTGCCCAGGATCTTCGGTTCGTAGGAATAGCGGATACGCATACGGTCCAAGTTCGCTGCGGACACCGCCTGTCGCACAGAATCAGGCAAATGGTGAAGATTGACCGCCACTTGATCGATTCCCTCGGCGGCCAGCTTCTTTAGACAATGGCAAATGAGAGGTTGATTACGGTAAGGCACTGCCGACTTGGCACGGCAGAGCGTGAGAGGCAACAAACGGGTTCCCAAGCCCGCCGCCAAGACCATGCACTTCATCTAAAAACCATGTCGCGCAAAGAGCACCGGTTCTTCTTACAGAAGGAGAGAAAAAGTGAATGGTAGCTTTCCCGAATGAAATCCTTTTTCTTAAATCCGAGACTTCCAGCCACGCGCGAAACTCCTTGCGGATTTCCCTCCAACTCGACGTAATTGCCAATCGGCGTCTCATCGATCATGACGCTAATCGGCTGCGGCCTTCCTTTCCTTCGAGTGGCGACGCGTACTTGGTAAATCGTGCGGTACTTCTGGTATCGGAAGGATATCTGGTAACCCAGTTTTTGAAAAAGCTCCAACATCTGCACAGGATCGCATTCAGTTTCCAGCTCCTCGCGAACTTTGAAATTTTTGTTCACCCGCGCGGGACCTTTAAAAGTCACGAAGCCCCTGCCCCCCTCATTGCGAACTCTCAGCAGCGACCCTTTCTCCTTGAACCGCATCTGGGGAAGATCCAGTATAAAGTCGTCCTGACTCTTTCTTTCGGCAACCCTGCGAGGACGCAGACCTCCCAACCTTTCCAGAAACTCCTTCAAGTCTCCGACTTGCAGTTTAATCTCTACTTCCAATTTCATGGCGTCGTTTTTTTTCTTCAAACGGATGGAAGATGTCCGCCTCGAAAAGAGCAAACAGCACTTCTCCTTGCCTTTGACTCATTCAATTTCCAACGGAAGGCTCGGAGTCAGATTTTCGACAAACCCACCCCCAAAGAATTGTGCGCGGAATCGCATTCCGTTATCGATACATCAAATATTTCTTTCTAATCTCCCAAAACCCTCGTGTGCTGTCGGCACAAACCCGTCGGAACTCGCGAAGACTCTTTTGGGATTCCACCATTTTCCTCAACCGATCTGTTCCAAAGAGAATATCAATCGGAAGCTTTTCGTATTCATATTCGTAAGGGGGATTCCTCCATTGGAAGCGCCCTGGGTCTTCGCTATACAGCGCCAGTAGCAGCGCGCAACCGCACAGGAACGGATCCAACGACCATCGGTCGATCACCTGAATCTGCACTCCGCCGCACAATTGGCCCTGATGTTTCTGAAACGTTGGAATAAAGCTTGCGGGACGAAAATAAACACCGGGCATCCGAAACTGGTTTAACCTCAACGCCAGTCTCTCCGGCCGAATCCACGGAGCCCCCACGAGTTCAAAGGGCCGTGTGGTGCCTCGTCCCTCGGAAACATTGGTTCCTTCCAGTAGGCAGGTACCTGGGTAGGTGGTCGCAGAATCCAACGTCGGGATATTGGGTGAAGGCAGAACCCATGGTAGTCCGGTCTCGTCAAACCACATTTTGCGCTTCCAACCACGCATCGGAATCACTCGCAGGCCACACCGGATCCCGCGCTCCTCTCGAAAATAATGAGCCAACTCCCCCACAGTCATTCCGTGACGCTGGGGCAACGGATGCCACCCGACAAAGGAGCGAAAGCTTTCCTCCATCAAATATCCGCCGACCCCCAGGCCGTTGATCGGGTTAGGACGGTCCAGCACAATCATCTCCTTACCTAACTCCTGGCATGTCTCCATCGCCAGGGCCAGGGTGGAAATAAACGTATAGTAACGGGCGCCGACATCTTGGACGTCAAATACCACGGCATCGACTTCACGCAACATTTCCGGCGTCGGCTTGCGACGATCACTGTAAAGGCTGTAGATCATCAAACCTGTCCGGCGATCCCGAAAACCCCGCCATTCCACCATGTTGTCCTGCGTCTCGCCTCGAATGCCGTGTTGCGGACCGAACGCGGCGACAACCTTGCATTTCTTGTGTTCAGAAAAAAGGTCCAATGCATGGCGGAATCGCCAATTGATGGAACTCTGATTGGCAATAATGCCCAGTCGCTTTCCTTTGAAAAAGGAGAAACGAGAGAATGCTTCATCCAGGCCGGAATGCACCTTGGGTCGAGGAAACCTCACAGCGCCAGCCTTCCTTTTCGAGCCTGCAACAGCCCGAGTGCTTCCAGAACAATCCTCACACCCAGGCTGCTGGTTACATCCAAAGGATCTTGAGAGGGCAAAATCTCGACCAAATCCATGGCTGAGATATTCAGCTTGCCGAAAACAACGCGCAGAAAAGAAAGTACTTCACGACTCGTTAATCCGGCCGGGACGCGGAGGGTGGCTGCGGGAGCATATGCGGGATCGAAAACATCCATATCAATGGAAAGGTAGACGCTATCGAACTCATAAAGAGCCTCGATGACTTGTTGCGCGCTCCGCTCCCATCCCCGCAATTGAAAATCACGGGCGTGGATGAAGGACATGTTGCAACGTTGAAGAAACTCGACCTCACCCGGCGTAAAGGAACGCACGCCGACAAGGATGACTTTCTTAGGAGATAAAAAAGAGAACTCCAGAATCCGCCGCAATACACAAGCAGGACCAAAACGGTCTCTCTCATCGGCGTCCGACAAATCGGCATGAGCATCCAGCAGCAACACTCCGCAGCTTCCTTTCTCCCGCAACCCAAAGCCTTCCACCAAAGGAATCGAAATGGAATGATCCCCTCCAAGATGAATCAGGAACGCGCTACGGGGAAAAGCTGCAATGCGCTGTGACAGGAAGCGGTGGAACACTCCGCGCTCCTTGCCAATGTGGATATCTCCAACATCAACCAGTCGGATGCGATCAATCAGTTGTCCACACTCGGTCACAGCCCAACTGGCCCGCGACAGTGCCCGCAACCTCGCGGGCGCCAGAGAAGTCCCGCCGTCTCCCTTGAGCTCATCGGCGAGAAGCACGCCTTGGATGACAACATCGACGAGCTCCCAGTCCGATTCAGAAACCGACTGTGCCAAGCCGAACCAATCTCTTTGCGGGGTCACCTTAGACGATGCTCGCTGACACTTTCCACAAAACGAACTGGAGACAACGATGAAATCAGGCCTTCTGAAGCAGCCATCCGATAGAAAAGATCCAACCCTTCGAGATTTTCACGATCCAAATCGTAATTTAGCTTGTCTTCAAGATAATCGAGGATCAGCCGTCGCGACACGGAGACTTGCGAAACAGAGTAGTCCGCTATTTCGTCCACATGACTCAAACCGTAGGCCTTGCTCTCCACGAAAGAATGCACATAGGGCTCGATCTTGACCCCCTCACGCACTGCCCAGAAAGCGAACACAAACGGCCTTCCCGTGAACTCAACCCACTGTTCTACTAGATCAAGCACCCTATATCGGTTGCGGTCGACCAACAGGGCAGGGTTACCGATCATCAGCGCGCTGTCGTTCTCCCGGAGCATCGCTTCCAAATTCGGCGCCGCGGGGCGATATTCCGGGTGGAGAAAAAATTTGCGCCGCAGCAACAGACGAATCAGTATCACAGAAGTGCGGCTGCTGGTGTCCAAGGCCACCGTCTTCACCTCATGGATCGGTTTCTTGCTGACAAACAATACGCTCTCGACCTGTTTCTTGGAAGCGATCGCCAGATGGGGGATGACCCGCAGGCCAGGAATACGCTGGTATTCAATTGCTGGAATTAGTCCCACGTCCGCGTCACCCGAAGCTAGGCGGTCTGCGCACAGCGCCGGCAAATCGTAAGAGATCTCGAAGAGCTTCCCAAGACCTCCGCGCATGAAACCCCATTGCAGCGGAAATGCATTGACGAAGTGGATAAAAGAGAGCCGCAATTTCACAACGGTGAACCTGGTGTCGCCTCTTGGAATTACGATAATTTTTGTTGCGAGCGCGACGACCCCGATTTCGCAAAACAACGACGAGTCAGTGCCGCCCCATTGACGAAAAGGAGCGACAAGGACGGCGGGGCCCTCCCGCCGCAACCCCCTCTGCAAAAGTCATCGTAATTCCAAGACGCGACACTAGCAGAAGGATGTCATTTTTTCAATTTCTACGTTTTCTCGCAAACAGATCGGGTCTTCGGTTATGTTTCGCATGGAGCCGTCAGCAATTTACTGGATTGCTCTGCAGGCGTTAGAGGCTTGTGGTGTGCGCAACGGTCACCGGCTGCTCCGCATATTCGGCACGCCAGAACCCCTCTTCCAGAGCGACCGAAAGCACCTGGAGTTGCTGGGGTTAAGCGCCGAGAGCATTCAGGAAGTCCTCAGTGGGCGCATCCTACGCAGGGCCGAACAGATCCTACATCGTTGCGAGAAGTGCGAAGCCGGTATCTGGACTTTTCATGATCCCTCCTATCCGCACCTTCTGAAGCAGATCTTCGACCCGCCCCTGCTGCTTTATTTGCGCGGGCAGACTTCACTGGCTGGCAGCGATGCGATTGCAGTCGTAGGGGCGCGACGCGCGTCCAGTTACGGAATTCATGCCGCCGAATGGCTCTCCAGCGAACTTGCCATGCGCGGATTAACCATTGTCAGCGGATTGGCGCGCGGCATCGACGCGGCGGCGCACCGGGGCGCCTTGGCCGCTCAAGGAAAAACAGTTGCCGTACTCGGCAACGGCGTCGACATTGTCTATCCGCGCGAAAACAGAAAGCTCTTTTTCCAAATTGCTGAAAAAGGGTGTCTCGTCTCGGAATTTCCTCCCGGGTTCTATCCTGCGCCTTGCAATTTCCCCATCAGAAACCGGATCATCAGTGGGCTTTGCCATGGAACGGTCATCGCCGAGGCCTCTGAATTTAGCGGTTCATTAATTACCGCTCGTTTATCCTTAGAACAGGGCCGAGAAGTGTTCGCCGTGCCCGGAAATATCACGTCACAAAAAAGTTTCGGGCCGAATTTTCTTATTAAACAAGGAGCCAAAATGGTCCAGTCTCCTCAGGACATTCTGGATGAATTACCTGAGAAATTTCGCAAGCAACCTCACCATCCAAGGCGCCAGTCTGCCGCGCAGGAGCCCGACCCATTACTGGAGCAAATTCCTCGAGACTCTGAGGTTACGTTCGATCGACTGCTGGAACGGACTGGGATTGGGTTCTCTGAGCTATGTGCCCGCCTGTTTGAACTGGAGGTAAACGGGCAAGTACGGAGGCTTCCGGGTAATCTTTTTGTGCGGAAATTGGACGTGCGATAACGGAGCAGATGTGCGCACCAACACAAATCGGATGGAGCGCGAATGAAACGCAAGCGAAAGCAGGGGAACGAAAAATTTGAATACTGCATGACAGGTCACAAATTTACTTCCTACGAAATTTTTTTCTCTGTGCTATTTTGTAAAAAGGATCGCAATGATTTTCGGGGTCCAGTTAGGAACGTGCTGCCACCGCAACGCGCAGCCGTAGCGTTGGCGCAAAATTTGGTTGCCCGGTTGTTCCTAGCCGGCAGACATGGATGCAGCGCAAGCAAATTGGCTGTATCGCGCCAAAATTTCAAATTTCTGGGGTCAAGCGTATGTCCAAATCGATGGTGATTGTGGAATCGCCAACGAAGGCGAAAACAATCAGCAAATATTTGGGAAAAGATTTTGTAGTGAAAGCTTCGTCTGGCCATATCAAGGATTTGCCTAAGAATAGCCTCGGCGTGGACGTTGAGAACGATTTTGAGCCGATCTACAAAATCATCCATGGCAAAGAAAAGGTGGTGGACGAACTGAAGCGGGCCGCAAGAAATGTAGCCGCAATTTATCTGGCTGCAGACCCGGACCGCGAAGGTGAGGCCATTTGCCAGCATTTGGCAGAAATCTTTCGCTCCTCCAAGAAAAGTGGTCTCAAGATCTACCGAGTACTTTTCAACGAGATTACCAAAAGCGCCATTCAGCACGCTTTCGAAAATCCGGGAAAAATCGATGAACACAAGGTGGAAGCGCAGCAGGCGCGACGCATCGTGGATCGATTGGTCGGCTATCAGATCAGCCCGTTACTGTGGGAAAAAGTACGCCGCGGCCTCTCCGCCGGCAGGGTGCAGTCGGTAGCTTTGCGCTTGATTGTGGATCGCGAGCGAGAAGTTCAGAAGTTTCGCCCCGAAGAGTATTGGGTTTTTACCGCAAATTTAAGCGGCGGCAATCCGCCACCCTTTGACGCAAGAGCCGTCAAATTGGATGGCAAGAAATTCAGCGTCGCCGATCAACGACTGGCCGAGGAAATCGAAGAACACTTAAGACACGTTTCCTTTCGAGTGGCTTCGATCGTTCAGAAGGAGAGAAAGAAAAATCCCGTGCCTCCCTTCACCACCAGCAAGCTCCAGCAGGAGGCGGCGCGCAAGCTGCGCTTCACGGTGCAGCGGGCCATGATGGTTGCGCAACGACTCTATGAGGGCATTGAGTTGGGAAAAGAGGGATCGATCGGTTTGATCACCTACATGCGCACGGATTCCACCCGTGTTGCCGATTCGGCGCTGGACGAAGTTCGCAAATTTATAACACAGCGCTACGGCGGCGCCTATCTCCCAAAGACCGCGGCGCGTTTCAAGAGCCAGAAGGGCGCGCAGGAGGCGCATGAAGCCATTCGCCCCACGATGGTGGAGCGGAGTCCGGAAAGTCTAAAAAGATATCTTGACCGGGATGAGCATCGGCTTTACGAGTTGATCTGGAAACGGTTTCTTGCCTCACAGATGCAGCCGGCCGTCTTTGACCAAACAGAGATTGAAATCCAAGCCGGGCGCGCAACTTTTAAGGCTTCCGGCGCCGTGCTAAAGTTTGACGGATTCCTCAAGGTCTATCAGGAAGAGAGGGATGAGGAGGCCGCGGCGGAGACCGAGGGTGAGGAAAACATTTTCCAGTTGCCGAAGCTAAGCGAGGGCGAAGTACTGGCGGTGAATCAATTGACCAAGGAGCAAAAATTTACTCAACCCCCTCCGCGATACACCGAAGCGATGCTGGTCAAGACCCTTGAGGAAAAGGGGATCGGCAGGCCCAGTACGTATGCACAAATCGTCAACGTTATACAAGACAGGAATTATGCGACCAAGAAAGACGGCCGATTTATCCCCACCGAAACCGGCATCGTCGTCACCGACCTTTTGGTAGAGCACTTCAAAGCAATCTTCGACTACCAGTACACCGCTCGTATGGAAGAAGCGCTGGATGAAATCGAGGAGGGAAAGGAGGACTGGGTTGAAACTTTGGCTTCGTTCTACCGGGAGTTCAAAAAAGAACTCGAGGTGGCCGGCAGGGAAATGCAAAATCTCAAAAAGCACGAGATCGAAACCGACGAGGTTTGCGAAAAATGTGGCAACAAGATGGTCATCAAGTGGGGCCGGTTTGGCCGGTTTCTAGCCTGCAGCAATTATCCCGATTGCAAGAACACCAAGGAACTGACCAAAGAAGTTTCCACCGAGGCTGCGGCACAAGACACGGAGGTAGAAACAAAGCCGTGCGAAAAATGCGGCAAACCGATGGTCCTCAAAAAGGGACGATTCGGCGAATTTTTCGCCTGCAGCGGATATCCGGAATGCAGGAACACGCGCAGGATCATCTCGCGCAACGGAGAGCGCCTCGTCAAAACAGACACTCCGACAGATGAAAAATGCCCCAGATGCGGCCAAATCTTGGTAATCAAGCACGGTCGCTACGGCGAATTCACCGCTTGCAGTAATTACCCCGACTGCAAGTACATCAAGCAAGAATCGACTGGCGTCATCTGTCCTAAGTGCGGCAAGTTCGACATTGTTGCGAGGAAATCCCGGCGCGGGAAGTCATTTTATGGGTGCAGTTCCTATCCCGACTGCGATTTTGTGCTGTGGTACAAGCCGGTAGCCATTTCTTGTCCCGCCTGTGGCGAAAAGTTCTTGCTGGAACGTCAGACAAAAAGGGAGGGTGCCATCCGTTATTGCCACAAATCGAATTGCCACTACAAGGAGACTGCACAGGGCGCCGCCGCCAGCGCCTAACCAACACACCTGGAGCTGCCGGCCATATCACACTGGGGCGGGTAGGGCTCAGACTGACGATCTCACCGGCGGATGCTACCATCTTACCTGCATGCCTGACTTGGTTCTAAATCAACAAGACAAAGCCGCTCTCCTCGAGCTAAAGATCTGCAGGATGAGAACGTGTAAGAAATTGGCGCGTTCGTCCGCAGTCTACTACCGGTAGCTTTGCACCACGAAGTGATCCACTAGATAAACGCCCCAGATGCAAATGGCGCACATCACCAGCGCCATTACAGTACGTCCACCAAGCGTGGATTTGTCCCAGTAGCGCCTCCCCCATGCATAGGTCACCCAGCACTCCATTGCAAAAGGGAGAAATCCGAGATAACCGAGAAGGGGCATTTCAAAGACTTTCCAGGACCCAAAGTGAGGCAGCGTATAGATCCATTTTGCGCCCGCCCAGTAATTCCAAAATTCCCAAAAGAATCCACATATCGCTCCGCTGCAAAGCAACAAAACAGGACGGCGCCGATCGCCAAATAAGAGGTTTGCCGCAAGATTGGTTTCCCCCACGGCTTCCATCATTGGGTCGAGGATCAACACCAAACTAACCCAGATCATGGGAAAACACCAGGCGGGATAAAGCAGGGGCAAGACCATAGACAACAGGCCCAGCACCACGGCGCTTGTCGCCAGACTCTTATTCCAAACGGCTGAGCCGTGTCTTTTCTCCGTGTCACCCAGTCCCCGCGTCGTCCACGCGCCAAGCGGCAGCCAACCGTGCAGCCAGCGGGCCGTCTCGAAAATTCCAGGCAGGACCGTCCCAAACGAGACAAAATACCCAGGCCATCGAATCCAACGTTCGGCCGGTACCCCTACATAACTCCAATTGTGCAGGCGGGAATTGTACAACTCGAAGAAGAACCACAACGTTGCAGAAAAGAAAACCATCCCCAGGTATGGAATCGGCTTTTGGAACAATGCCGGGAAACAAAACAGCGACCCTTCCTTTCGCAGTTCATTTCGTGAAGCCAGCCACACGATGTAACACCACCAGGAGATGGAATAGAAGTTCGTGTAGAAAGGTTCCACATGGCGCAGCGTCATCAAGAATGAGATCAGCCAAACAGCAGGCACAATCAAGGACAAAATTCGAGGCAGCATCCTTGAGCGCACTACTTCCCTTCCCTTGCCTTGATCGCGTTTTCCAGCACAGGCAAGGTTTTCAGCACTACGTCACCCACCTGGCGCAGACTGTCGGCGCTGATTTTGTCCAGCGTATCCTCGGCGGTATGCCAGTAGCCATGGTCGGGGCCGAAGTCGTAGTCGATGAGATCGACAGCAGGAATGCCTTCTTGAAGGAACGGAATGTGGTCATCGAGGATCGCCAGCGTCGCATCTACAAAACCGGAATATCTCCCCATCGCTGCGGTCGTCCAGAACAGATCGACCACCCAGGCAGTAGAGTAAAGATCTCGCTTGATGTTGAGATTTTTATCGCCCACCATATCCATCAACACCAGCGCCTTAACACGGACTAATTCGCGCCGCATTTTCAATTCTTTGACAAATTGTCGGCTGCCGTAAAGGCTGTCCGAATCCGTCCAGCGCTCCATCGCCTCTTCTCCATCGAAAAACACAAACCAGTATTGGAATTCAGATTTTCGAGGCGCCAATACTCGCGCCAATTCCAACAACAAGCCGCTGCTGGAACCACCGTCATTCGCTCCCACAAAAGAAAACCGATCGGTGGCCATGGTATCGTAGTGGCTTGCCAGAATAATCACAGGAGCGTGGCCACCCTGCTGCCGCGCGATAATATTTTCCATGGATAGAGTCCCCTTAGGCGTGATCGCATCAAATCTTTGCGCCTCCACTTCCAGAGGGAGTTTCCTCAGTTCGGATTGGATGTATTCGATCGCTTTGCCGTGACCCTCGCTTCCTACGGCGCGGGGTCCGAACTCTACCAACCGGCGCACATGCAAGAGAGCGTGACCCGATTCCAGTTTCAGATCTCCAATGTCACTCTTCGTGCCGCCACCGGAACAGTTAAATAACAGCAATGCTGCGATAAGAACCACGTGAATTTTCTTGTACATGACGATCCTTGGGTTTACATCTCGCATGAATTTTACGCTGTAATCTGGCCTGTGCTAAGATCTTTCGTTCTTGCAGAGCGAGACACTAGGCTGTAATGGGTGGGAGGAGCCACTTTTATGAAAATCTTCGAGCCTGAGAACATCAGGAACATCGCACTTGTGGGACACGGCGGGGCCGGCAAGACCTCGCTGCTGTCCGCCGCCTTATATTCGGCGGGCGCCGTCAATCGCCTCGGTCGGGTCGACGAGGGTACGACGGTCACCGACTACGAAGAAGAGGAGATTGCGCGGAAGATCACTCTTAAGGCAGCGTTGGCATTTTGTGAATGGAATAAAACAAAAATCAATTGGATCGACACTCCGGGCTACCGGGCATTCATCCACGAGGTAAAGGCTGTCATGCCGGCCGTCGAGGGTGTGATCGTTGTGATTGATGCGGTAAGTGGAGTCGAAGTTCAAACCGAGCTGGTTTGGGAGTACGCGCAAGATTTCGAACTTCCACGCATGATCGTCATCAACAGGATCGATCGTGATCGGGCCAGCTTCGAGCGCGCGATGCAATCCATCGAATCTACCTGGGGCCGGGCGCCGGTTCCCGTCCAGCTCCCTCTGGGTGAGGAGAAGGATTTTCGCGGCATCATCGACTTGCTCACGAATAAAGCGTACGGCTACTCGTTGGACGGTTCAGGCAAATTCACCGAGGAGCCGATTCCAGCTGAGAAGGAGAAGATGGCTCGTTCCTCGCGAGAAAAACTGGTGGAGATGGTTGCCGAATCCAGTGACCTGTTGATGGAGAAGTTTTTTGAAACAGGGACGCTGGACGGAGAAGACATGATCGCCGGGCTGAAGCAAGCTGTCATGGACAGCACGGTGATACCTGTCTTCATTACATCGGCCACCAGCAACGCCGGAGTGAAACAGTTGTTGGACCACGTTGTCGAACTGATTCCCTCTCCCCTGGAGCGCAAGCCGGTGGAAGCCAAAGACCCGAAGACCCAGCAAGCAATGGCGGTGAAGGTGGATCCCAATGGGCCTGCTGCCGCCTTTGTCTTCAAAACAATCGCGGATCCATTCGCAGGGCGTGTTTCATTATTCAAGGTCTTTTCAGGGTCACTTAAGACTGACAGCGCCATTTACAACGTCAACAAGGAATCCACAGAGCGGCTGGCGGCATTGCAGGCAACCCAAGGAAAGTCTCATGAGAACATGCCCGAGGTAAAGGCGGGAGACATCGGCGCAGTGGCCAAACTCAAAGACACAACCACCGGTGATTCTTTGACGGACCGGGCATATCCTGTTCTTTTCAAGAAGGTCTCGTTTCCAGAACCTGCGATCAGTTTTGCCATCGAACCTAAGAGCCGTGGAGACGAAGACAAAATCAGTAGCGCCGTAGCGAAAATTCTGGAAGAAGACGGCTCGCTGCGCTTTCTAAGGGATCCGCAAACGAATGAATTCTTGCTTTCCGGCTCCGGCCAGCTCCACGTGGAAGTCGCCGTCGAAAGGCTGAAAAAGAAGTACGGTGTGAGTGTCACCTTAAAGCCGCCCAAGGTGCCGTACCGGGAAACGATTACTGCATTTGCAGAAGCACAAGGGCGACACAAAAAACAGACCGGTGGCCATGGGCAATATGGGGATTGCTGGATAAAGATCGAATCTTTAGGCCGCGGCGAAGGCTTCGTTTTCGAAGATAAAATCTTTGGGGGCGCGATCCCAAAGAATTACATCCCCGCAGTGGAGAAGGGCATTCAGGAAGCTGCTCAGCGAGGTTACCTGGCTGGCTATCCCGTGGTGGACTTCAAGGTAACGCTCACGGACGGTTCTTATCATGAAGTGGATTCTTCGGAACTAGCCTTCAAGATCGCCGGGTCACTCGCCTTCAAGAAGGCAATGGAACAGGCCAAGCCGGTCCTGCTTGAACCGGTAATGAACGCGGAGATCTACTGTCCCGAAGAGTCGGCAGGAGACTTGATGGGCGACCTGAACGGTCGCCGCGGGCGAATTCTTGGCATGGACTCTAAGGGGCACATGCAGATTATCCGCGCCCAGGTTCCCTTCGCCGAGATGCTGACCTATGCGCCAGATCTCACCTCCATGACAGGTGGACGCGGAAGTTTTCACATGGAGTTCTCTCACTACGATCAAGTTCCGGCGCACATTGCTGCCAAGATCATCGAAGAGAAGAGGAAAAGCGCGCAGGAAGGCGCCGCTTGATCGAAGATGCGCCAACGGCTGATCGCGACTGAGGAAGACGCCGGAAACCGCCTGGATCGCTTCCTTGCGCTAAAGATATCCGATCACAGCCGCACCTATCTGGCCCGGCTGATCGAAAGTGGCGGGGTGGAGCTGAACGGAAAAATGGAGACGCGATGCCGACACATCGTGCGCGCAGGAGATCGCATCGACATAGATTTTCCCCCGCCCGAGCCGACAGGAATCCAGCCGGAAGACGTTCCTTTAGATATCGTGTTCGAAGATGAGTCGTTCGTCGTGCTGGTAAAACCGGCCGGTATGACAGTTCATCCCGGCGCAGGGCAAAAAACGGGAACATTAGTCAACGCGCTGGTCTACCGCTTTTCCAGGCTATCCTGGCGGAATCACGAAAGGCCCGGCATTGTTCACCGCCTTGATCGCAACACCTCTGGACTGTTAGTGGTGGCCAAGTCCGAACGCGTGCACCACAAACTGGCAGCGCAGTTTCAGCGGCGTGAGGTGGAAAAGCATTACCTTGCGTTGGTTTTCGGAAGCGGCCTGGACCTGCATGGCAAGATCGACGCCCCGATTGGACGTCATCCCTTGCACCGAACCCGGATGGCAGTGACTCGAAGTGGCCGCCACGCCTTGACGCTGTACGACGTACTGGAGACGTTTCGAGATTTCACCTATCTGAAAATTACTCTCAAGACGGGACGCACCCATCAAATCCGAGTTCATCTGGCGCACGTCAGCCATCCCATCGCGGGGGATTCCGTGTACGGCAAAGGCCGACTAGAAAACGTCAGAAGCAAAGAGATTCAAACTCGTCTCACAACCCTGAATCGGTTGTTCCTGCACGCGACATTCCTGCAATTTCGTCATCCCAAAACGGCAGAAATTTTACAGTTCAGCTCCCCACTACCCCAAGACCTGACCTCGCTTCTGGAGTTCCTCAAAGCGGAAGATCGCATGTTAAAATAGGCTTTCTATGCGACGCATTGCATTTCTGGGGTTGATGATAGCGTTGGCAGGCAGCGATGGTTTCTCCCAAACCTCGAAGCCCCCTTCCGAGCAAAACCCGCAATTCACCGCCAAAGTGGAAGTGGTCAATGTCCTGGTGACGGCTACCGACAAAAAGGGACGCTTCGTCACCGAGCTGACACAACCCGACTTCCAAATTTACGAAGACGGCAAGTTGCAGCAAATCACAAACTTCAGCAGGCAAACCAACCTGCCTCTCACGATCGCATTTTTGATCGACACAAGCAGCAGTGTGGCCGTAAAGCTCGCATTTGAAAAAGAGGCGGCTACCAACTTTATCTATTCCGTCATGCGTGAAAATGACAAGGCACTGCTGGTGGAATTTGACACCGGCGTTACCCTGCTGCAGGATCTCACTCCCAGCGCAAACGAGATTGTCAAGAAAATTGCCAAACTCCGGGCCGGAGGAGGAACCTCCTTGTTCGACGCCCTATACCAAGTGGCCCTCCAGAAGTTGCAAGGCGTTTCTGGACGCAGAGTAATTTTGATCTTGTCCGACGGAGATGATCTGAATTCAAAAGCCACGTTCGAGGATACGGTGCAAGCCGTTCGGCGCGCCGACATCACGGTGTACGCCATTGGCACATCCGCGTACGGCGCCAGCGGAGATCATGACGGTGACAAGGTTTTAAAGAAATTGACGGAAGAGACCGGCGGCAAAGTTTACTTTCCGTATACCGCCTCACAGATGGAACAACACTTTGATTTAATCAATCAAGAGTTGCGAAGCCAGTACAATCTCGCCTACGAGTCCACCAACAAGAAGAGGGACGGCTCCTACCGGGTCATCACTGTCAAAACCGCGCAAGACAACATAAAGCTGCGCCACAAGAAAGGGTATGTGGCGCGTTCCGAGGGATAGCTGCATCGTTTTTCCGGCCGGCGCCCTTCAATCAACACGTGGGCGGTTTGACTCTTGTAAGCGCCCGGGTACACGGCATGCACGGCAACCAATGGTCCGTCAACCCTGCATCATCGGTGGCTAGAACGTGTGAAAACATTGGCGTACCATCCCTGCCGGCTTGGTTGTCGCCATCGTAGACACGCCCGGCGGAGGCGTCTCCACAAATACGGTAATCTCGCGTAGAGACGCCCCGCCGGGGCGTCTCTACGATATCGATGCGACTTATATTTCGAATTTTTTCACACCTTCTCAGCGAAATGTCAGAGATCCTTTTTTCTTGACCCTTATGAGGGCCCACCCAAAGAAGCAAGTTCCCAGCGGCAAAAGGATCACTGAAAATAGAAGCAGCGCCAGCAACTCGGGACCCAGCAGAAGGACGCTGTCGCCGTTCAGGATCGCCTTGCGCACCCCCTCCAAGGAAAATAGGTAAGGGGAACCAGCAAGGAAAATTTCTGCAGCCACAAGGGCAACACTCCCACGGGGAAATAGACGCCCGCAAGGAAGTTGGAGGCCCCATTCACAAGAAAGTTGATCGGGTTCATCTTCTTAAAGATCAGGACACAACCGGCCGAAAAGATCCCATAGCCCGCCAGCGCGGTGATTGTCAACCCGATGACCAGACAGGCGCCTGGAAAATTTGCTCGGGAGAGATTCACATCCAAGACGAAAGCGCCAATCGCGAGGTACAGGACGACACGCAAGGAAGTCCGCATAAAAGTCCAGAAGGAACTCAAGGACATCACCGTGCTGAGACGGGTCGGAGTCATGAGAAGGGCTTCCAGAGTTCCAGTCTCTAGTTCCGCAAGCATTGCGTTGGCAAAGCTATGCAACGCCGCTGCCTGATAACCAGCAAAGGCGATCCCGATCAGGACAAACGGAAAATACTCCCCCCGTACCGTTCAAGATACGGATCTGCTTGTCTCGAGAAAAGTTTGGCGACGAAAAAGAAGATCAAGGTGTTGGCCAGGATACCCGAAAGGTCAAACAGGAAAGAGGCCTTGTAACTCAAACTTTCGATGATATCCCGTTTGAAAACGGCCCACGCCTTTCTGAAAAATATGCCAGCAGCCGGCACCAGCGTCCTTGTGTTATCTTGACGTCCCAAAATTGAAAGTCCTGCCGCCATCATGCAGGATCCCCCTGGATTGCGTCAGTTTCTGAAAGATTTCTTCCAGGGAAACCCGTAAATTCCCCACCCAATCTCTCAGCTCCCGAAGAGTGCCACACGCTTTGATTTTCCCTTGATCAAGAACGGCAATGCGATCTGCCAGTACTTCTGCCTCTTGCGTGTGGTGCGTGGTGAAAAAGAAAGTGCAACCGGAATCTCCAAGACGGTTTCGGATCAAATCTCTTAACTTTGCCGCCGCGTTAAGATCCAAACTGCGCGTCGGTTCGTCCATAAAGATCAACTTGGCGCCATTCAGAAAACTTCGCGCCACCGCTAGCCGTTGCTTTGCGCCTGTAGAGTATTCCTGGTAACGTTTGTCAAGATCAGTGAGTTCAAGCAGAGAGGCGGCACGCTCAATCCGGTCGCGCGTTTCCGCTGCGGTAAGATTATAGAGGGAGGCGAAGAATTCAAGATTCTGCCTTCCCGTGAGACGCCAGTAAAAGCTTCGTTCCTCACCCACCACCAAACTGATTAAGGTCTTGATCTTGTCTTGCTCTCTCACCACGTCAAAACCCATTACTCTGACATCCCCGGCATCCGGCAAAATGAGAGAGCAAAGGATTTTGATCAGCGTAGTTTTGCCCGCGCCATTAGGTCCCAACAGGGCGAAGATCTCTCCCTGTTTTACCCCCAGGTCAATGTCATCCAAGGCGACCGTACATCTCCTTGCCTCGGAACGTCTTCCGAGAAGCTCCAGGATATTGGTTCCGGCCCGAAAAACCTTCGTCAGCCCTTCCGTCTTAATGGCAAGAGGTTGGTAATTCACAGCGATGGCCCTTTGTATTTCTCGTCCCTCTTTACAAAGACAAATGGGGAATAAGGCAGGAGTTGTTCCTCAGTCACTGAAGTTCTAAGCCAATCGTTGATCGCAATCCATCCGAACACCGAGCTGATTACAGCAGAAGGTTTTCTGACTTGCAAGCGATCAGGCTACTCCGACCGCATACCGCTCTTCCTGCGGTCGTACTCCGGTCCTTGAGCAGCTCCGAGAAAGTTAGCGAAACAATGAGTCGGCAATCAGAGGCCAGCAAAAGACTGCCTCGGTCCTTGGTTTTGCATAGCTCAACATGCGGTATGTGCAGTATAGTTAAACGAGTTGCAGGGATTACAAGGTGGAAATCTGCAACGCAGGCCGGCGCTGCCGCGGAAAACGTGTAGGAGCGCTCCAGCACTGGTCAAAGGGTTGTTGCTCGCACAAGGAGCGTGGGAGCGCAAATATACGATTGATGTCTGGACGAGGTAGTCTTGGCCCTCACCTTTTCGATGCGCGTCGCTCTTCCGGCCGATGTGCTGATCCGGGAGTTGGACGGCGAATCAGTCATCCTTAATCTCAACAACGGGCGCTACTTTGGGCTCGATGAGGTCGGAACTCACATGTTAGGGGTCCTGTCTACTTCGAATTCAATTCAGGCAGCATTCGAAGCTTTGTTGTCCGAGTATGATGTGCCTTCGGATCGATTGCGTCAGGATCTGCATAATCTAGTCGAGAGACTGGTGAAACATGGATTGGTGGAGATCAGTTCGGCATAGCTGGTCGAAGTTTTGCAGCCTGTCTCTTTCTGAGCGGCGGTGGCTTATCGAGTCATTCCTGTTATTACCGCTCACGGCCTTGACACTCCGATTCTTTGGTCTCAAATGTTGGCAGCAAATTTTGAGCAGTGTAGAGACGCCCCAGCGGGGCGTCTCTACCGTGGGTCGGCGATCTGTAGAGACGCCCCGGCGGGGCGTCTCTACCACACAACGAGTGCAGGCCACTGTTCGTATGGTGAAAGCAGCCGCCAGACACGGCCTTTATCGGCCCACCTGTCTCGAGCAGTCCTGCGTTCTTTGGTGGTTGCTCCGCCGCCAAGGTATCCAAAGTGATTTGAGGATTGGTATCCGGAGGGAAACAGATCGAGTCGCGGCCCATGCCTGGGTAGAGCATCAGGGCATTGCCATCAACGACAATACGAACGTCCACGATCGGTTTTCAGCATTCGAGCACCCTCTCGTATCCGCCAAGGAGAACTCTGTGTGAGCGGTATCGTCGGCATCTGGGATCTGGAAGGAAGGCCCCTGGATCCCGCTCTCATTAAGCGGATGATGGATCGTATGGCGCATCGCGGCCCGGATGGCGCCAACCATTGGATCAGCGGGTCTGTCGGCTTGGGGCATCGGCTTCTCCGGACCACGCCCGAATCACTCTCTGAGAAAGAACCAATATCCGATGCGCGGGGCGAATGTCTTCTGGTGTGGGACGGCAGGATCGATAACCGCGACGAGTTGCTATCGGTAACCGGACTGCACGGTGACGAACTGCAGCGATCCGATGCAGACCTGCTGCTGGCAGCTTACAGACGATGGGATCTGGAATGCGTAAAAAGGATCCTGGGTGATTTTGCTTTCGCAGTGTGGGATGCAAAGAAGCAGCGTCTCTTTTGTGCCAGAGATCCCTTTGGTGTGAAGCCGTTCTATTACCACTGGGACGGGCGACGATTCATTTTTGCGTCAGAGATCAAGTCTCTTCTCGACCACCCAGCCGTGGTCAAGCGACCCAATGAGTCGATGATTGCCGATTATCTTCTCATGGACTTCCGTGACCCGGAGGTGACCTTTTTTGAAGGGATTAAGCAACTGCGCCCTGCCTACTTTCTGTGCGTGGAGAAGGGATCACTATCTTTACACCGATATTGGGACTTTGATCCAAGCGCCAACGTTCATTATTCTGGTGACGAGGAATACCTCGACGAGTTTCGGAACCTCTTCCGAAAATCGGTCCAATGTCGTCTCCGCGCGAAGTCTCCAGCAGGCATGCTTCTCAGCGGAGGAGTGGATTCCACCGCGGTCACAGCCATGGCGGAGTCGATTCGTCTCGGGAACGGTCAAGCTCCAGAACTGGAGGCTTTCACATTATTGGCCGAAGGACTACGACAGGAAGAATGGGACGCCATCGAGCGGTTGAAGCAGAAGTGCGGGACACAAGTGCACTCCATACCGCAACGCAAGGATTACGAGCCTCTAACTCTGTTTGAGGTTTTCCTGCATCCGGGTGAGACCCTTCATCACGATGTCTTCTTGACCGTGCCTGCGATATTGAACGCCGCGGCTGCCAGAGGCTGCCGAATTCTACTGACAGGCCTGGGAGCGGATGAGTTGAGCCAATATGGAGAGATCGGATTCCTGAAGGATCTTCTTCGGTCAGGAAGGCTGACCCGCCTTCTTCGAGAGGCAGCGGCCGGATCTACCGCCTATGGGGGAGACGGAAACGGGAGACCCATGGTCTTAAAGCTTTTGTGGACCGAACTACCGCCCCGAATTCGCTGGCTAGTGAAAATGATTTCAGGAAGACAGGTGCCGCAATGGTTTCAGCCCAGCTTTGCAGACAGGGTGAACTTAAAATGGCGGACCGAGCGGCAAACTCCGCGCCGATTTCCGACCCTGTGCCAGGAGGAGACCCGCCACTGTTTGACAGCCGCAGCTTGGACGCTGGGCATGAACTATGTTGACGAACTGACCTCTGGCTTTTCGATCGAATGCCGGCATCCATATGCGGATCGAAGGCTGGTTAAATTTTTTTTGGCTATTCCACCGGAAACGAGGATGAAATTTGGCCACCGGAAGATGTTTGTGCAGCGGGCTTTGGAAGAAGTTGTACCGGGGCCACCCCGTCCCAGAGAAGGCTCAACCTATTTCGTTCCCGAAATGGATCCCCAGAGGTGCAGGGATGCCGAAGCGCATCGGATGAAAGAAAGTCTGCTGCAGGATGGAGCAATGCTGTTTGAGTACGTGGATCGGCAAGAGGCCCTGCGGATCGTGGATCAGTATCTCCGAGGAGAGGCAAAGAAGAGCAAGCGCAACCTGCTTTGGAGTTTTGTGAAGTTGGAGTTGTGGCTCCAGAAATGGTTTTCCTAATGAACATTGCCGTGTTCGTAGAGACGCCCCGGCGGGGCGTCTCCGTTGCGTCGGCGATCCGTAGAGACGCCCCGGCGGGGCGTCTCCGTTGCATCGGCGATCCGTAGAGACGCCCCGGCGGGGCGTCTCTACCTGAGCGCTACTTCAATGCCCCATAATTTTTCCGAGCTTCGCAAAAACGGGGGTCTCCTGGTTTTATACACCAGAGACCAAGGCATGACACTCTACAGGCAGAAATATCGAGTGGAATCAACACGACTAAAGAACTGGAACTATGATTCCAACGGATATTACTTTGTGACAATCTGCGCCTTGGAAGGAAAATCTTTCTTTGGCCGCATAGAAGAGGAGCAGGTGCACTTGTCGCCAATCGGGAAGATTGTCGAAGAAGAATGGCGAAAAACAGGAAAAATCCGTGCAAACATATGCTTAGATAAATGGATTCTTATGCCAAACCATCTGCACGGAATTGTTGTCATCATGAATGAAGGGGCACGTATTCCTTCGGAATGGCCCCAGCGGGAGACGGAGACGCCCAGCCGGGGTGTCTCCACGGGACATTGGCCATTGATCACCACGGAACATCAGCCCTTGGTAGAGACGCCCTGGCGGGGCGTCTCTACGACGTTATCTTGCGCCGCACGATCTCAATGGCGACCTAATTCCATTGGATCCATTATCGGCCAGTTTAAGTCTATCTGCACCAAACGCATCAGAGCCATGGGAGTCTCTGATTTTGGCTGGCAATCCAGGTTCTATGACCACATCATTGAGGACGACGAATCTCTCAATGAGATTCGAGAATATATCATCAACAATCCCAGAAAATGGGAATTGGAAACGCATAATCCCCGTAGAGACGCCCCGGTGGGGCGTCTCCATTACGTCGGCGATCCGATAGAGACGCCCCGGCGGGGCATCTCTACGGCGAGGTCAATACATGGGGTGGAGACGCCCCGGTGGGGCGTCTCCACCGGAAAACAGGCCAAGGAGTTAGATGAGCGGAATCAGTGCCATTTTTAGAACCGATGGACGAGAGGCAGATCCCGTCCTTTTGCGACAAATGACTGACACCATCGCGCGCCGAGGCCCGGATGGACAGGGTCTGTGGATCGACGGCGCAATCGGTCTAGCTCACAACCTGCTGCACACGACACCTGAGTCGCTTTCTGAAAAACAACCGCTTGTCGACAGCGAAACGGGGTGCAGGTTAATCTTTGACGGGCGCGTTGACAACCGTGAGGAACTCGTTAACGCTCTTCGCGACTGGGTTGTTCCGCAGGGCACGCAATACCACAGCCCCACAGATCCTGACCTAGTGCTTCAAGCCTACAAAAAGTGGAACACAGAATGCCCTAAGAAAATCCTGGGAGAATTCGCGTTCGTCCTTTGGGATCCAAGAAGCCGGCGCTTGTTCTGTGCCCGCGACCGGATGGGCTTGAGACTGCTTCATTACCGATGGAGTGATGCCACGCTCTGGGTGAGTTCGGAAATCAAGCCCCTCCTTGATGTCAACGGACAGTATCCCGAGCCCGACGATGAAATGATCCTGGCCTTACTCCTGCGCGAATTCCGAGAAGGAGATGAGGGACGCACCTTCTTTCGAGATATCCGCCGCCTGCCTCCAGCTCACACTCTGGTCGTTGAGAACGGACAGCTAAGGCTTCAACGATACTGGGCGATAGATCCAACCCATCAGACCCGCTATTCGCGACAAGAAGAGTACGTAGAGCGCCTCCTCGCCTTATTTAAAGAGGTGATGAGATCCTGTACCCGCAGCGCCTTTCCCATGGGTGTCTTCCTCAGCGGTGGACTGGACTCAGCCTCCGTGGCATGCATGGCTGCCAAGCTTTCGACTGTCCCCATCAAAGTCTTTACCATCTACGGCGATCATCCCGACTCGGACGAGCGGCGGTGGGCCCGGCAGGTTGCCCAAGCGATTCGGGCCGAGCTATCTGAGTTCCACAGTGCGTGTCTAAATCCGCTTGAGGATCTGGATGACGACCTGGATCGCTTCGAGTGTCCCGTGGTCGCATTAAACCGGAAGCTTGCCGCGGAGCTTGGAAAACTTCTGGGATCGAGAGGCTGCCGGGCGATCTTGAGCGGCGCGGGAGGAGACCAGATCCTGGATGAGTACGGGCACGCGGCAGATCTCGTCAAAAGTCTCCGCCCCTGGCGCATTGCCAGCGACCTGAGAACATTCGCTGCAGACTACGGCGCCGATCCATGGAGCTTCGCCCGGATGGCTTTCAACAACATCGTACCGCAGATCTTTAAATACTGGGGAAAGCATATCGTGAGAGGCGTGCCTCCGTACTGGATGAACAGGAAGCTGGCCCTCGAAATGGGCCTGAGGGAGCGCACGCGCAGACCCCGGCATACCCTACGCTTCCCTTCCTATTCCCAAAGCATCTCGTATTTGGAGACATTTAACCCTTATCATGCCTTGTCGATGGAGGTCGATGAGCGATCGGCGGCACGGCAGGGAGTGGAGGTCCGTTACCCTTACCTTGACAGCCGATTAGTAGAGTTTATGCTTTCGATTCCGCCAAATGTGAGGACGGTCGGCGGAAAGAGAAAATACCTTTTGCGGCGCGCCATGGAGGGAGTGCTCCCGGAGGCCACGCGGCTCCGGCAGGGTAAAGGGGATTACACGGACGAAGTGGATCAGTCTCTGCTGTCCCTGTGCCGGCGAATTCCTCCTGAACCGCTGGCCAACTCGTCTGGCCGGATGGAGCGATACCTAGATTTCGAAGGGACTGGGAAGCTAGTTGAAAAATTTATTCGCGGAAAGTACGACTTTCGGCATACCATTTGGTTAATGATTACCATTGATCGGTGGCTTCTCCGGCATTGGAAAGGAGGGCGTAATGCGTAAGACGAAGCGGCTGACAAAAAGGCCCTATAAGCCTCCCAGATTGAGCTGCTACGGAGATCTAAGAACGCTCACACTTGGCGGTGCGCAAAACAAAAATGAGGCTAACGTGGCCGGTCCCAAGACAAGGGGCAGTGGCACAGCATAGCTTCAGAATTTGGGAGAGCTTGTGCTTGATCGGGAAAGCATGCGCACCTATCAGGCGTATGGCCTATCATTGACAAGCGCTTTCCCTATTTCGTGCCAGCCCTCGATAGAAGCAAGCGGGCTGGGAGTCGAAATTTTGTCGGAATCGCCTTCTTTTTTTTCGCGAGTCCAGCAGAGGGTTCACCATAAACAAGACCGGGTGTCCTGGTTTTGGCATGTTCGGCTGGATGACGGCTCGCATTATCTGCGCTGGTCCGGCCTGTTTGAGTTTCTAGTGGCTGCCGACGGGCGAAGGATTGCCTGCCGCTCGCTTGACGGCGCCAAACTGGAATCTTTTCAAATCTACCTGCTGGGACAGGTTCTCTCCTTTGCCCTGTTGAAACAGGGAATCGAATCCTTCCATTCGACGGCCGTGCTGGTCGAAGGATCAGCCATCGCTTTTTTAGGCGATTGCGGACAGGGAAAATCAACCCTGGGAGCTGCTTTTCTGCGGAGCGGTGATCCGCTGGTAACTGACGATTTGCTGGTCCTGACTGAGAGGGACTGCTGCTTCTGCGTCCATCCCGGTCTGCCCAGGCTCAAGCTTTTTCCAGAGATCGCCAAGGCCCTTCTGGGAAAAGATGTAGCAGGCGTTCCCATGAACAACGTGACCCCGAAAATGATCATTCCATTGGATCCTCCGCTGTTCCATAGAACCGCTGCTCCTCTGAAGGCAATTTATGCGCTCAGGCCGATTGCCGGAAGCAATCCTCGGAGCGCAAAGATTACAATCCGGCCCCTCTCAAATCGACAAGCCTTAATTGAAATCCTCAAGAGTACTTTCAATCCAATGATCGTCGAACGGAACCGACTTGAGCGGCAATTTTCTCTGGCTGCCCGCTTGGCAACCTGCGTTCCTGTGAGGTCATTGTCTTATCCAAGGAGACTGGAGTGTCTGCCCGAAGTGCGAAGGGCCATCCTTTCCGATCTGCCCCGATGATTCCTTCCCCGAATCGCACCAGGAAACAGGAAGATCAAGATGAGCGTCGCCGCGCGGCTCGCGTATTTCTGGCAAGTTTGCTCCGCAGCCAAGATTTGAGTGGTGTGCCGCCACATCCTTTCGAGAATCAGAATTGGGAAGTTATCGTCCGCGAAGCAATCAGGGAAGGATTAATTCCGTTTCTTTACAAGTGGATCGTGGCTGCCGAAAGTGCTCCGGCTAAGATAGACGAGGAAGTCAGAAGGACGTACTTCGAAGTGTGGGCTCGCAATTCCCTGTTGTTGAAGGAATTGGTCGTCATCCTAAGAGCGTTGGAAGCAAGCGGCTTGCCTTGCGCACCCTTGCGCGGCGCGGCGCTGGCCGAGCGTCTTTATGGCCAGGCCATCGCCCGTCCAATGGGAGACCTTGATCTTCTCATCCGCAAGCCTGACCTGCCGCGGATTGCAGTTATTCTTCAAAGCCTAGGCTTTCGAGAGATGGATCGCCGGCCTGGATTTGCACAAGAATTCTCTTACACGCGAAAATTCTATAAAGACATGCACGGCTGGATCATCGTAGAGCCGCATTGGACACTCGCATATCCACCTTTTACGGATGGGTTTGACATGCAGCCTGTTTGGGAGCGCTGCGTCAAAGGACGGGTGGCCGGGGTAGAAATATGGCAACTGGGACGCGAAGACCTCCTACTTCACTTGTGCCTGCACATAGCCCATCGGGACGGATCGGCGCCATTCCTCTGGCTTTACGAGTTGCATCGCCTGCTGATGCAAGAGGGGAAAAACCTAAACTGGCCGTTATTTGTCCGTACCAGCCGAAAGACAGGAGTGGCATTTGCTGTTTCCCAGATCCTGGCGGGGGTTACCGCGTTATTCGACACTTCTCTTCCCGATTCTCTTTTTGACTCGCTTGCGCCTTCTTGCTTAGACCCTGCCAAGAGTGGAGTTGCCCAACTCCTTGCGGAGTCGGGGGTGGAAGGTAGAGAAAGCCTTGCTCTTTTTTTCCACCTAAAGGGATTGCGCGCAAAAGCGCGCTACAGTCTTTCTCTTTTGTTCCCATCTCCCGAATTTATGCGGGTTCAATACGGACTTTCAACGGGCGGAGAGCTCATTGCGGGTTATCTTCGGAGATTTTGCCACTTGTCCTGGCAGGGCATGAAAGGAGTGGCGAAGCTTATCTAATGCACACGATGCTACGACCGCAGCAAGATTAGTAACCACTTCCAGCCGCATTTCTCACAAGATTTGAATTGCGACTGGTAGAGACGCCCCGTCGGGGCGTCTCTCTGGAGTTTATACATTTTTCATGCTGCTGCGGCGGTAGTATAGCTTTGAAAGCTGGGATGTAGACGGAAAGTAGCCAGTAGTGCGTGCTGTCGAACCATTTCCTTACGCAGCAAGGTGATGAGATCCAAGCATGACGGCC
>JACQSX010000044.1 GCA_016211105.1 Acidobacteriota bacterium
GAACAGACAGGCGATAACTTGATCATCTTCTTCCACAGCCAGGTACGCGATAGGGTCATGACTCCTCCTAGTACAATATAAATACTAGGATACCACACAACCCTATTTTACGGCCCTATCCGTTAACTTTCCCGTCGCGCAGCCCACTGGGTCTCTCCCGAAGGATTTTTCAGCTCACCTATGATAGGATTGCCACCCCAGATCACGCTGGAGAACGATACAAGGCGCTTTTTTGCCGCATCAGAGATGAAACCGGGCGGGATCTGCCGGGTTGAAGCCCAGATGAATCTGCTGGGGGGAAAGGGTTATGGCAGAGAAAGTGGAACGGACAGGAGTCAAGCGCGAAAAAGGTTATGTCTACTTTATCAATCAGGAGGGTGACATTTGTCGCGCGAAAATGGGCCAGAAGGGAAACAAGGAAAGAATAAGGCAGATCGGGCTACATCGGGAAAAGGGTTTCCTGTACTTCATTGATGCGGAAGGAGATATCAGCCGCTCTCCCCTGAAACGTCACAAATAGCGGCCAACGCCCTTCGATCCTCGAACCAACCCGAGTCCCATCAGGTAGCTTTTTTCGCGCCTCGTATCCACTTCTCTGAAAAATTCGTACCGGGTTTTACCTTCAGGATGTAGATTCACAGCAGAGAGACCGTCTTTGGTTTTCGAGATGAATAACCCATTCCACAAGAAAGTTACGTGCGGGCCGGTCGCTGAGACGGGCAACGCGAAGGCGCCGGCGCCTCCCCGATCCATCCCACTTCATACACGTATCGTAATTGGACTGGCAATTGGAGCCGGTGCGGGTGGCGGTCTGAAGGCGATCCTAGGGGTTGACTCGGCGACGCTTGTCTGGATGGTAAGGCATGTGGCGGATCCTGTCGGACAGCTTTTCTTAAGGCTGTTGCTGATGATTGTTGTCCCGCTGGTGTTTTCATCGCTGGTGATTGGGGTGGCCGGAATAGGGGACCTTCGGAGGCTTGGTCGCGTCGGATTGAAATCCTTCGCTTATACGTTGGCGATTTCCGCCATCTCCGTTGCAATCGGGCTGACATTGGCGAACACGATTCGCCCCGGATCACGTATGGAGGCGGGAAAGCGTGGGGCGATTATGGCGCGTTATTCCTCCGAGGCGTGGAAGTCTGAGCGGGACGATTCCGAGAAGTCGAAATCTGCGGACGCTCCTCTGATGATGGTGGTGAAGACGATCGTCCCCACCAACCCTCTGGAATCAGCCGCACGCTCCACACCTGACATGCTAGGAGTGATGTTTTTTGCGTTGGTGTTTGGGTTAGCGCTAACCCTGGTAGAGCGCGAGACTGCAGCTCCGGTGGTGGCCCTTTTTACCAGCGTGTATGAAGCGGTTGGCAAGATTATTGGGCTCATCATGAGGTTTGCTCCAATTGCTGTGGCGTGCTTGCTGTTTTCGATAGCTGCACAATTCGGCTTTGGATTTCTCGTAGGGCTTGGATGGTTTGTTCTAACGGTTCTGCTGGGCCTTGCCATCCACATGTTTGTCGTTTATTCGCTGTCGGTAAAATTCCTGTCTCGCATTTCACCGCTTGAATTCTTCCGTCGCGTCAAAGTGGTAATGGTTACCGCGTTTTCAACGAGTTCTTCAAACGCGACGTTGCCCACGGCGCTCCGCGTCTCCGAGGAAAATCTCGGTGTGCCGCGCGCCATCAACTCCTTTGTACTGACGGTTGGTGCCACCGCCAATCAGAACGGAACGGCGCTTTATGAGGGTGTAACAATCTTATTTTTGGCGCAGTTGGCGGGAGTAGATCTATCTTTTGGGAAACAATTAATGGTGGTCTATCTGGCCATTTTGGGCGGGGTGGGAACCGCAGGCGTGCCCTCAGGTTCGATCCCTTTTATAGTCATGGTGTTGGCCACGGTGGGTTTGGACCCGGGACTGATCGCTGTGGTCCTTGGCGTGGATCGTATCCTGGATATGTGTCGTACCGTGCTGAACGTCGTGGGGGACATTACCGCGGCAACCTACGTAGCGGTATCGGAAGGCACAAAACTACTGCCGGCGGCGAACTAGAGCGGCTCCGTCGACACGGATCGGCGCCCGATGGGACCAGCTCATGACCCCCTATCGAAGATAAGTACAAAGGAGTCCTTGACTTCTCCCAAAAGAGATGCTTCCTTGAACGTTTGTATGAGACCGTTGTCCGTATTGCGGCGAGCACAACTTGTGGAGTTGGCCCATCGTGCGGGCGTGGCGCGCGCTGGCAAAAGGCGTCGTCAAGAACTTGTGAAAATCCTCCTGGCCCTAGATCTGAGGTCTCTGCGGAAAGAGCAATTATACGCCATGGCCCGATATCTCGGCATGAAAGCAATGAGCAAGGCATCCAAAAAGATCCTGGTGGAGAGACTAAGGCGGGAATTTGCTCAAAAAGAGGAAGCTGAGGTGAAAACGGCGGGGAGAGGGTTGACTGCTCGGGAGCTGGATGAGCTGGTGCGAGCTCAGTGGCTAGGGAGTTCGCCAAGCGTCGTCGCCGAACGTCTTACCGACAATGTCGTGCGGCAAGACGTTCCCCAAGAGCTAATCCGCGAACAGCTCGACGTCATGCAGATCAAGTTTACTCCGACGATTCGCCATGAACTGTTAATCGATCAAGATGCGCAACTGCCAGACAGCTATGGCAGCAATCGCGCAGCGCTGCTTGTGCGTGATCCCAACTGGCTCTTTGTTTATTGGGAGGTGACGCAGGATCGAATTGACTGGGCCCGCTCTCAGGGCGCCCGGACTCCGTTATTGCGTGTTTATGATGTTACGGATTTGGGTGGTTCGGAGTCTTGGCACAGTTACTTTGATGTCTATCGGGGTGAAGAGGCGCGCGCCTGGCACATATATGTGCCGGTTGCAGGACGCGCTTATGTGATCGAGGTGGGCTATGTGAATGGGCGGGGCCAATTTTTGCCGCTCCTGAGATCCAATCGGGTAGAGACGCCGGCGGCCCGAATCTCCCCCTTGATTGAAGACCGTTTTGCCACCATACCCTTTGATCAACCTTTAGGCGAGCTTGCGAGGCAAAGAAAGCTGCGCACGCGTGAGACGATTGAGGCTGCTGTAAGAAGCACGAGGGTTCACCTGAAAATGACACGGTTGTCTCTGCCCCCGGTTTGTCAGCCGGCTGTGTCGGATCGCACCGGCGCAGTGAAGGGGCTGGCGCCGGAAGGAGGCGCCGCGTGGTCGCGTGTGGAAATGTTGGCTTCGGTCCCTGAAGCGAGACTGCGCTGGTTTCGACTGGAAAGGGACCTAGTTGTAAGTGGGCGGACGGCTCCTGATGCCATGGTTTTTATTAATGGAGAGAGCGTGGATTTGGATGCCAGCGGGAACTTCTGGTTCCGGATCCCCTTTCCTGCTGGCCGCCAAGTTCATCCGGTCGTCGCGTACTCCTGTGAAAAAAAAGGGAGGGAGGAGATTTTGATACAGTTTTCACAACCGTCCTCGTAGCATTCTATGCCCATCGGTTATCTCGCTCTGGTGTTGCATGCCCATCTGCCTTTTGTTCGGCACCCCGAGTATGAGTACTTTCTGGAAGAGGAGTGGATGTATGAGGCCATCATGGAAACCTATCTCCCCCTGATAGAGATTTTTGACAAATTGGTAGCCGACCGAGTTCCTTTCGAACTAACGATGACGATTTCCCCCCCCTTGGCTACCATGCTGGAAGACCCACTGCTGCAGGAGCGTTACATCAAGTATTTCGACAAGGTGATGGAATTGACGGGCAAAGAGTGCATGCGTACCCGGCAAGATCCACACTTTGCTTATCTCGCCGAATTTTATCGCCAGCGCCTCGAAGTGGCGCGTGAAATCTATCGCGATCGTTATCAGTGCAACATATTAAACGCGTTCCGAAAGTATCAGCAGATGGGCGTCTTGGAAATAGTCACTTGTGGCGCCACGCATGCGTTCCTCCCCAATTATGCAGTGCAGCCCGAAGCGGTGCGAGCGCAGATTCAAATTGCCACTGACCACTACCGTGAGACGTTCGGTCGCGATCCCAAAGGAATCTGGCTTCCCGAATGTGGCTATTTCCCACGGCTCGACGAGTTTCTTGCCGAGGCGGATATTCGCTTTTTCTTCATGGATGCTCACGGAATTCTGCACTCTACGCCCCGGCCCCTTTACGGAACTTATGCTCCTGTTTTTTGTCCTGGTAGCGGAGTCGCTGCGTTCGGGCGAGACTTGGAATGTTCCAAGCAAGTTTGGAGTTCCAAGGAGGGGTATCCAGGCGACCCTGATTATCGAGAGTTTTATCGTGACATTGGATTCGACTTGGATCAGGAATATATTGCCCGCTATGTGCAACCGGACGGGAAGCGTAAGAATACGGGAATTAAATACTATCGCATCACCGGAGAGGTCGATCTGGGGGCGAAAGCGCCCTACGATCCGTATCGAGCCCTGCAGAAAGCCGATCTTCATGCGGGCAACTTCATGTTTAACCGCGAGCGGCAAGTTGAATATGCTCACGGGGTGATGGGCAAGCCTCCTATTGTGGTGGCGCCCTACGATGCGGAACTTTTCGGGCACTGGTGGTATGAGGGTCCCATTTGGCTCGAATATCTCATTCGCAAGATCGCTTACGACCAAAATGTGTTCCAGTTGATCACTCCTGCCAACTTTTTGCGTAAACATGACACGCACCAAGTCTGTGCTCCTTCGTTCAGCAGTTGGGGGGACCAAGGGTACGCCTCTTATTGGTTGGACGGCGCGAATGACTGGATTTACCGGCACTTGCACGAGATGGGGTTTCGCATGATCGAAGCAGCAAATCGCTACCCTGTGCCCTCCCTCTTGCAGCGTCGTCTGCTCAACCAGGCCGCGCGCGAGTTACTCTTGGCGCAGAGCAGCGATTGGCCCTTTATTATGAAGGCGGGAACCATGGTGGAATACGCAGTCGGCCGGATCAAGCGCCACGCGGCGAGATTTTTCAAGCTGCTGGATCAGCTCGAGTCCGACCGAGTCGATGAGGCGTGGGTATCGAAAGTTGAATTCTTGGACAATATTTTTCCTCACATCGACTACCGGAAATTCCATTCCGTTTGACAGCAGCCTTTGGGAAAAACCCTCATCCGCAGGCACTTCCTTGTATCTCTTCATTGAGAAGCCGCTGGAATCTGCGGTAGGTTTCGAGGCTGATCAAAGCGCGCAGCATTATTTTTCGCTGGCTCCCGGACAGGTCGTCCACTATCTCGGCAATACGGGAGAAAACATCTTCCCAGAAGTGGTCACAAAAGGGACTTTTTTCCGATGGGGTCACCGAGGCGGTTTCCATTGCCGGTACTACTACTTCTTCGATGACTGCGTTGAAAAAGTGGTCGATGTCCTCTTCCACGGTGTCTGCGCCCAGGCGAATTTTCTGCTTTCCAACTTCGAAGATCACTTCATCGTCCATAGCAAAAGTCTACAGAAGTGGAAGTTGTGTGAACAAGTTTACCGCTTGGCGCCTAAGTACCTCAGGACGTAAACGGGTTAGTACGGCGCTGAGTCAACACGTCAGGAGGCTTTGTGATGCACGGTATGAGATGGGTTCTGTCAAAGTTATCGTTGTCGTGGTAGTTGGGGTTAAAGACATAAGTTGTAGTGGCAGTTGCCGCAGTTTCTCAAAATGGTCGAAACTCACGCGTGAACTTGATCACAAGGGAACGACCCATCGAGTCGCCGGGCAGTACGCTTCGGCGAAACAGCGGGTCAACGCTCAGGTCGATCCCACGGATGTCCTGCGTCTCACTGTAGACAATGAACAGACCTGTTCCGGCCGTGTTCAGCCAACCGAAGCGCAGGTTGGTAGACCAGTTGTCTCCTCCCTCGTTGTATTGGAGCAGGGACTGCAAAAACATGCGGGGCGTGAAGGAGTAGTTGATCCGAGCGCGAACAAGGTTGAAGTCGAATTTTCCGCCAAACTCACGTAACGGCCCTTCGATGGGAAGGTCGACTCTGGTGTGAGTGAAGCTGACCGATGCGTTGAAGTTGCCGCCCTTGCGCGCATTGACTCCCAAGAAGTAGGTCTGCTGCGTTCCGCGGTAGAGTCCGCCAGCATCCACTCCGGCGTCCACGGAAACCGGAGCGCTCAGGTTGGAGTTGTAGCGCCATGCAATTTCGGCGTTGCGGAACTCCCCTGGTGGAACGGTCACGCCTGGAAAAATTTGAAACGGCTGTTTCAGTCCTTCAAAAGTGATGTTCACAGCCGGACTGAAATGGGTGCCGTTTTCCCAGTCAAAATGACTGTCCATATGAAGATTGTCGCTCTCCTTGAAGCCCTCTAGATTGTAGAAGGCGGTATAGGTCACATGCGGGCGTGCTTCGCGAAAGCTGGGCCAGTCGGGACGAAGAAAACCCCACGCCGCAGCATTCCAGCTTCGATAAGCTCTGCGCTGCAAAAACCCGACTTCCGGATTAAAATTTCTTCCTACTTCGCGGTACCCGGCGTTGAAACGGGTTACCCGCGTGCTATGCTCGCCGCTGATCGAAAAGGCGTAATCACTCCCGTCAAAGGCTTCCTCTCCGAGCTGTTCACGGAAAGTCGCCGTTTTGGCGAAGTAGCCGTTTGCGCGAAACGCCTCCCCGATGCCGATACGGGTATCCAGTCCAAATATGCGATTATAGTTGCCGCTGTCAATTCCAGTGCCGCTGGCTTCTTTATTAATGAAAATGCCCCCGACGCTGCTCCGAGCTCCGATTTCCCGGTTGATCCGAGCCACCGAAAAATTGTTTCCTGGGGTAAGGCATTGTTGACGGGAAACCGCGCAATCTCCCACTTCTTCCGTTTGCATGTTGAGAAAGCCCAGATTCCAGCGGCCGGCCTTGCCGCTAAGGCGCGCCCCTCCCAAAATGGGAACGGCAATCCCGGATCTGTCAATGCCGATACGACGGCTGAAGAACAGATCAACCTGGCGAGGAGATCCGACAGCGAAAAGACCCGCGTTTTCCAAGAAAAACGGTCTCTTTTCAGGGAAAAACAGGTTGAATCGGGTGAGATTGACCTGCTGCTCGTCAACTTCGACTTGTGCAAAGTCGGTGTTGTAGGTGAGATCAAGAGTTAAGCTGCCGGTGAGCCCGTATTTGACATCTACTCCCGTGTCCCCCCGGCGAACGGCATCCCCGAGAGGATTGCCTTCAAAATCCTGCCCAATGGAGCCTATGAAATAAGGGGTCACGATGAAGTTGACCGGGGGTTCAATCCCCAGACCATGAAGTTCCCCGGCCATTGTGAGGCGGTACAGATCCCACTGGCGCGGCACGGGAGACCAGTAGTCCTGTTCGTTCCTGCGACGAATATTTCTCGCAAAGTTGACGCCCCAGACCTGCTGCTTTGAGCCTTGAAAACGCAGAGTGCTGAAGGGGATTCGAAACTCTGCCACCCATCCTTCTTCGGTAATCGAGGTGGCCACCTCCCAATTTCCATCCCAGTTCTTGTTCAGACCCCCACCGGATCCGGCCTGCGCCGTTCGGCTGCCGAGGGCGGGACCGCCAGCAGTCCCACCCTGTCCCTCCTGGGAAATCTGGGCGTCAAATTCAAGGCCGAGAGGATTAGTGCCAAAGACGAAACCATTCTGGGTATCGCGAAAGGTGTCAAAAACCATCCAGAAAGAATCCGTATTGGTGAGGTCGGAATCACGTTCGCTCTGCGTCACCAGAATCCTGCTCGGTTCGCTGTCATGGCACATGACACCCACAAAGAGTTCCTTCTGAGTGTAAAGCAAATAGACTTCCGTTCGCTCCGTTGCCGGTCGACCCTCGTACGGTTCATGCTGAACAAAGTCAGAGGCTGGAACGGCTTGCTTCCATACTGCGTCGTCCAACTTTCCGTCGATCACCGGTCCCGATTCAATATATGCGGCGGTTGCCCGGCGGTTGCTCTTTCCCTCCACCGAAACTTCTGCAGGATTGGGCGCCTGCCCCATCAGAGCTCCTGCTTGAAGAAGAAAAAAAGAGAATAAGTAAAAGAGGCACAGACAACAGTCCGGGAGTTTTCGTCTACCGCCCCCCAAGTGACGCCAGTTAGCTGTTTTCCTTACGTGCACTGCATTGCTCCTCAATCTTAAGTTTCTAGGCCAAGGCGCCGCTCTGGGAAACCGTCATAATCTGGAGATTTGCCTTTCAATACCCTTATACGGAGCGTCCCGAATCCGAACACGCGGGGTGTTGGCTTAGCCCAGGTGCCCGCAAGATCCTCAGATTTGAAGAACACGGGTAAAACTCGGCTAGTATATTACGGAGATTTGGGTGAGCGCGTTCCCTCGAGTAAAAATAGAATGGTGGACAACTGCGGCTGTTTCTTGGAGAGCATGTTCGAGAATAGGATGTGTTCAGCTCAATAATCGTGCTTGAATGGTGTGTGGACCTATTAACCTGCTAACTTACCAGTCCGGTTCCATGATAACCTGCAGCCGGTTTTGTCTTCTTTAGTACCGCCATGAAAGCAACCCCTCATTCGATTGTACCAGCTCCGGAGACAAGACTGATCCGTGGTCTCGGCCCATTCGATTCCACCATGATCATTGCAGGGTCGATGATCGGGTCGGGGATTTTCATTGTCTCTGCCGACGTGGCGCGCACGGTCCAGCATCCCTTATTGCTGCTGGCCACCTGGTCAACAGCGGGAATCATGACAGTTTTCGCTGCCCTATCTTATGGGGAGTTGGCGGCCGCGATGCCCAACGCTGGCGGGCAGTACGTTTACCTGCGTGAAGCCTTTTCCCCCCTGTTTGGTTTTCTTTATGGTTGGACGCTATTTACGGTCATCCAGACAGGAACCATCGCTGCGGTGGCGGTTGCATTCGGAAAGTTTCTTGGGATTTTCTGGCCTTGGGTTTCCGCTGCGAACGTCTTGTTTTATGTTCCTTTAGGATCTGCGAAAGTGCCATTCACGTCACAGGTATTGGTGGCCGTTGTGATCGTGGTATTTCTGACTTGGGTTAATACTCAGGGTTTGCGCGCGGGAGCTACCGTTCAAAATATCTTTACGGTCTGTAAAATCGGATCCCTTCTTGCAGTAGCGCTGGTAGGAATCGCTTTGGGAAAAGCGGAGAATTCAGCCACGTTGGCGCAGCCCATTCATTGGAATCCCCATCTTTTGGGACTCTTTGGAGCGGCCATGGTGGGCCCGCTCTTTTCCATGGATGCATGGAATAACGTCACATTTACCGCCGGAGAAGTCGTCAATCCTAAGCGGAACCTCCCGCTTTCGCTGGCCTTGGGTACATTGCTCGTGATCGGTCTTTATATCCTGACCAACGTGAGCTACTTACACGCCTTGACATTAGAACAAATTGCGCATGCCCCGGAAGACCGAGTGGCTGCCTATGCGTTTCAAATGCTCTTTGGGTCTTGGGGACGCAGCCTGATTTCCTCCGCCATCCTGATCTCCACGTTCGGCTGTCTTAATGGATTGATCTTGTCGGGAGCTCGCGTCTACTACGCGATGGCCAAAGATGAGTTGTTCTTCAGAAAAGCCGCGGATGTAGAGGCAAGACATCATACGCCGCGCTTTTCCCTATGGATTCAAGCGCTTTGGACTTGTCTTCTGACCATGAGTGGAACGTATAGCCAGTTGTTGGACTATGTGATTTTTGCCGCGTTGCTATTCTATGCCTTTACGATGGCAGGCATATTTGTGCTGCGCAGAAAACGCTCTGAAATGGAGAGGCCCTACAGGGCGTTTGGCTATCCAGTGGTGACGGCGCTCTATGTCTTGCTGGCGACGGGCATTATGGTTTCTCTTCTGATTTACAAACCGACCTTCAGCTTTCGCGGGCTGCTCATTGTGCTGACTGGGGTACCCGTTTACTTCTTATGGCGCAAGAAAAATCCGTCCCCAAAATGACGTCGGTAGGGAGGGGGATGGCTGGATAATCCCCCTTTGAAGTGCCTTTTTGAAGCGACCTTCCCAGCCTTGATCTCCTGGCGTATGCGTCATCGGCCCAATGTTTTCTCGGCCCTTCGGCCATGAGCGAGTGGTTTCTCCTCTCGCACTGCTTTTCCCCATTGTAGGTTCGTTTTCAATCATCGAATTTTGCTTGACAATTGATATACATGCGGGATAAATAATCGAATTTGAAATTCATTATCAATTTCATTGAGGTGACACAGTGTCGTACTCTGACCGAAGGAATTGGGGGACAAAGGTATTCTTTTTGAGTCTAAGTGTGGTGTTTTACTGCATTGTTCCGGGTGTTGTTCTGGGCGCCGACGATGCCGAAATCAATCGAAAGCTCCAGGAATTCGAGGCGAGGTTAAAGCGCTTAGAAGAAAAGCAAGGAACCGCCGCCTCTGGTAGGGCTGAGACGGCGCAGGCCGAGGAGCCCAGGACTGTAGAAGTAGCAGAACTCCGTCGCCAGCTAGACGTGTTGGCGGCAGAGCTGGAGAAACTCCGAAGCGGCGAGCAGGAAATTGATATCAAGCCCGATAGGGCCCAGGCAATGGGCTTAGGCCCGTCGGCCGCATCCGTCTATCGAAAGACCAAGGGAGTTTCCCTTGCTGGCTATGGCGAGATGCTGTATGAGAACTTTGCTGATCAAATAGAAAGCGGGAGTGTCCTCAAAAGCCCCAGCCAGCTAGATTTTCTGAGAGCGGTCTTGTACACCGGTTATCGCTTTAACGACAAATTCGTCTTTAACTCTGAGCTTGAGGCTGAACACGCCAACGAAGTAGGGGTGGAGTTCGCCTATCTGGATTACCTTGCCCACAAATCCTTCACGTTGCGAGGGGGCCTCCTTTTGGTCCCGATGGGCCTAATCAATGAGTTTCATGAACCAAACGTTTTCCTCGGCGCGCGCAGGACTGAGACAGAAAACCGCATCATTCCTTCCACTTGGAGAGAAAATGGGTTTGGCGTGTTGGGTTCAGCGGGGATATTTAACTACCGCGCGTACATCGTCAACGGTCTGGATGCAAAAGGCTTCAGCTCGGATGGTTTGCGTGGTGGCCGCCAGAAGGGTTCGAGAGCCAAAGCATCGGATCTGGCATTTGTTGGACGTCTCGATATCGTGCCTACGCCAGGTCTCTACTTTGGAGGATCCATCTACGCGGGAGGTTCTGGCCAGGATCAATTCACCGTCGACGGGAGAGACCTCAACGTGAAGACCACCTTGGGCGAGTTTCACGGTCAGATACAGTGGCGTGGGACAGATGTTCGTGGCCTGTATGCGCGGGCCGTCTTGGATGATGTGGCGGAACTGAATAAGGTTCGTAACCTGACCGGGAAGGCTTCTATTGGAGAGACCATGCAGGGCGGATACCTGCAGGTGGGCTACAACATATTGTCTCAGTTCAGGGAGACCCCAGGGCTTACCCCATACTACCGCTTCGAGACACTCAATACGCAGCATGAAGTTCCTCCTGGGTTTTCGGCTGATGGCGCGCGGGACCGAACATTCCACACGCTTGGATTTGAGTTTCGGCCTATCTACCCGATCGTTATCAAGACTGATTACCAGTGGAGCAGAAATAAGGCCAAAAGTGGCCTGAATCAATTTAACCTAGCAATCGGTTATGCTTTCTGACAGAGTGCGCCGGATCGCCCCTTTATCTTACGCCTGGCTGTACCCGTTTCTCCTGTGCTCTGCCGCCGCTGGCTCGCTGATCACGCGCGAGGAAGCGCTGGCCGCCGTGTTTCCCGGGGTTACCATCCGTGCGGAGCGGATATTTCTGACCGAGGAGCAGCGGAAGGCGGCGGCGGCTCTCGGTGGTGTAGAAGTCCCAAGTACCCTGGTTGCGCGCTATTCGGCGCTTAAGGATGGAAGGGTAGTAGGTCGAGCTTATGTGGATACTCACGTTGTGCGCACCAAGAAAGAGAGCCTGCTCATTTGCCTGGATGAGAATGGGAATGTTAAGCGTATTGAGGTCACGGCCTTTCTGGAGCCCTCCGAGTATCAGGCGCGTCCGGCGTGGTATGGTCAATATCGCGGAAAGGGCCTGAATGACGATTTGAATCTCCAGCGCGCGATTCGCCCGATTGCAGGGGCAACCCTCACGGCCCTTGCCGCCAACCAGGCGGTGCGGCGGGTTCTTGCAATCGAACAGATCCTGAACGCCAGACGCACCTCTGAGAGGAAACCATGAGTCGCTGGGAAGCATGGTTGTTCCACATTTTGACTGCCGTCGTCTCCTTAACGGGCGCAGTTTACTTTTGGATGAAGAACCTGATGGAGACCGACGACCCCTTCAGCTTGGTCAATCATCCTCTGCAACCATTCATGTTGAGCATCCATATCTTGAGTGCCCCGTTGCTCGTGTTCGCAGTGGGAATAATTTTTAACTCCCACATCGCAAGTAAACTCCGTAAAGCGAACGGAGGGAATCGCCGTTCCGGAATGGCGTCGCTTTTTTCCTTTCTGCCCATGGTGATTTCGGGTTACCTGTTGCAAGTGAGTTCGGATGCGACGGTGCACCGACTAGCTCTGGTGTTGCATCTTGCGACCGGAGCCATTTTTGTCACGACGTATCTTGCCCACCAAGTCATTAGTTTTCGATTGTCCAGGCGCTACCTCCCCGAGTCATCGAGAAATCCTCGAGTAGCCCAGCAGCCCGGTATGAGTCGCTGTCGTCGTCTGGCGGGTAGCGCCTACGATTAAGGTTGGTTGCAAGCCGACCGTGTGAGGAATTCGGTTAGCTAATTTCCAGCGGATGAATGAGATTCTTCACCTGCTCGTTGATTGACATCATTCTTGCTTTGGCGCCGGCAGTTGCTTGGGCTCCTCAGTCAGCTCATGTACAACAGGGATCCCGTCAACCTTTGGAAGTCCAGCGGCAGGTGTATTTGATGGGAACGCGCGCTACGCTGGCCACGTATTCCATCGACCGTAAGAGCGGCCTTCAACAACTGGAGTTTTTCATAGAGATCCTGGAAAAGACGGAACAGGAATTGAGCACGTGGCGGCCTGATAGTGTCTTGAGCCAACTGAACCGACAGCCGGTGGCAGTACCCTTCGCGCTCAATGCCTCGGCGTGCCGGCTGTTTAGAGATATCTTTTTCTGGCATCAAGAGACCGGATCTTTATTTGATCCCGCGATTGGCTCTCTGATCCAGGCTTGGAGGCTTCACGAAGGCGGTAACTTGCCGACGGCCGAAGTTCTCGAGGAGGCGCGAGGACGTGCCGGTATGCGTTATTTGGATTTCGCGCCGTCTCTGTGTCAGATTGTACGCCGACGGGAAACCACGATGGATCCAGGGGCCTTCGGCAAAGGTGAGGCTTTGGACCGGGTTTTCAACTATACTTTGCGTCACCGCTCTGGCCCGTGGTTGATTGACCTTGGAGGACAGGTCATGGTCTATGGCCTCCCTCCAAAGATGGCTTCTTGGAAGGTAGATCTAGCGCATCCGTTGAAGCGTCGCCGATCCGCACTCGCGGTCCATCTGACTTCCGGCTCGGTGGCTACCAGTGGCGGCTCAGAAAGAGACTTGCAGGTAAGCGGCCAACACGTCAGCCATATTGTCGACCCTCGTAGCGGTCGACCTGTAAAATTCAAGGGCTCAGTGGCGGTGTGGCATCCAAGCGCGGTGGTTGCTGACATCCTCTCGACTGCTCTTTATATCATGGGGCCGGAGGACGGACTGGCCTGGGCCGAAGCCCGAGGTCTGAGCGTCTGTTTTTTCGTTGCCGAGGATGGGAGAGCCGGAGATGTACGGGTAAGAGTCCGTGCTAGTCCTGATTTTGCGCGCCGTTTCTTCTGATCGAGCTAATCCAATTATGTGCGCGACATAAATGTGAAGAGCCAGGTTTTTCCCACACCCACAAATTTGTCGCACGCCCCATCCAATTGGGTGCGCGACGTGAAAGTTGCTATCCGCATTTTGCGTGGTTTTCCCAGAACTGCTCAAAATCTCCATTGCGGTGGCACGTTCGGAGGTTGAGCACCGCTTGGGCTCCGGGATCGGACCACCGCATCCCGGATTGTTTCAGTC
>JACQSX010000003.1 GCA_016211105.1 Acidobacteriota bacterium
CACCACTCAAAACGATGTTTCCATCAGTGAGCTGATGCAGCGGATCGATTGGCACATCTCGACTTGCTACAATCAACTCCATCATACGGCAGGAACGCTCTGGCAGGGTCCTTTCCAGCATGCCGTCTGGGAACCGACGGTGGCCACCGCGCAGATAAGCGGAATGAGTTTCAGGAACGATGGCGTGAGAGGCACATCTTTGAGAGAGACCATGCCAGCACTCGATAAACCTATTATGGTCACAGATATTGCCGTAGCAGAGGCGCGATAATGCTTGTGGAAGTCGTGCGAGAGTTGCTGAAATTTTTTCCGGTCTGCCAAAAACTCTTTGCGGAGGGCGTCTCTGGTTTCATCTTGCATCGTTCATTGCGTTATTCTGCTACGATCTTGACCGGCAGAACCGTACTCCGCCATGCTGAGTCGTGTTTAAACGCGGGTCTCAGGCGAATCAGAATATCGGCATGGTGATCGGGCCCCAGACGCTTCGGCCTCCCGGGTCTTCATGTTTTAGAATTTGTCCCGTGGCCGTGTCCACATTAATCATGGCTACGGGCGTCATCTTGGCGTCCATGTCCAGCACCGAATCCAACGGGATGACAGGCTGGCCTGGTTCCTCCACGCGAGAGAAAACCATTTTGAGCGTTTTTTGCTCCGGATGGCCCATGGGGCGGTAGCGCCGATTTGGCTCTAAGAATGGAAACAGGTAACGCGCCACAAACTGAAATCGCGCCGCACTGAACTCCGGCGTCATGGTCCTTTGGCCGACATTGGCAAACATGTTCACCATTCCGTAATCGCCCGGCAGCAGGTGGACAGCGAAGGATCCCTCACCTTCCTGGCGTATCCGGCCAGCAACCTGCGGATCCTGCAAGACCTGTTGCGTCAGTCGCGCAATTTCTACTCGCGCGCTGTCCTCAGGCCAGACGGCAATGGCCAGCATTCGCTGATCGGGAAGGGTCTCTTGTACGACATGAGCCACCGTGTACTGGCGCAGGGCAAGAGCGACTCCAAGGCCCCCGGCAAAGGCCGCAATGCAGCACAAAGCTGTGCCAAGAGCAGGATTCTTCACCCACCCAAACAGCCATTGACGTAGGTGACGTCCGGGAGAGCCGGGAACAAACATCCACGTGCGCCGTTGGTATTCGGCATAGCTCGGATAGGCTCGCAGCATTCGGCCTTCTTCGGAGCGGGCCAGCAAGTAGTACGCGACCAGCATGGCCAGGTAGAAAACCAGGATAATCATCCTTGGCCAGAAGGTGATCAGTCCGAGGCCGGCAATGGCGAGAGAAAGATATTGCGGGTGGCGGAGATAGCGGTAGACACCTCCCGCCACCACTCCTTTCTTGCGCAATTTGGCGGAATAAATCTGCCCGGCGAACGCCAGGAATGCTAATAGACCGATGCTGAACATGTAGGGACCCAACCTCCACCGTAGAAATTCCAGGAAAGCGCTGGTGGAGATGACCGAATGGGGCAGGAAAAAGCTCTCCATCCAGGCGGTCCAGGGAGAGCGGTGCAATGCCTGTAATGTGGGAGAATAAAAGGAATACCAGTAGAAGGCGAACGGGCTGATCATAATCAGGACTTCGATCATGATCAGGGTAGAGAAAGCGGTTGCAATCCAGCGGCTGAGTCGTGTAAGTGCCATGAGATCGTCGATCTCCTTTGAGCTCTTGACGGTTGGCTCTTCCCCAGCCCTTTCGATTGGGTTTGATTCTAAGCGGTCCTCATTCTAATCGTGCCTTCCGCGAACTAGCAACACATTTGCGTCCATCTCTCAGAACGTGTGACAAACGTAACGCCCCCGCTTGGCCCCAGGAGTCGTTCACTTTCCATTTTGTGAAGCGCCGGTTTGTCGCATTCTTTTTTTGGCTTCTTCCCTAAGCTGCAGCTTGTTGATCTTGCCTGAGCCGGAATGTGGAAATTCCTGCACGGAAAAAATTCGGCGGGGTACTTTGTAGCGAGCCAGATTGGCAACGCAGAAGTCCTTGAGTTCCTTCTCCGACACGTCGCACGAGTTTTTGAGGGTAACGAAAGCGACCGGAATCTCTCCGTGGGCGCTGTCTAGAACTCCAACGACGGCAGCTTCGACGACTTGAGGGATCGCGTGCAGAGTCTCTTCGATTTCTCTCGGATAGACGTTAATTCCCGAATAAATCAGCATCTCTTTTTTTCGATCTACGACGTAAAGATAACCATCTTCATCCAGGTAGCCCATATCTCCGGTCAGCAGCCAGCCATCCACGATGGTCTGAACCGTTTCTTCCGGGCGGTTGTAATAGCCGAGCATTACCAGATCCCCTTTGACGCAAATCTCGCCGACCTCCCGTGAAGGCAATGCCTGCATTTGGGCGTCGGCGATTTTTATCTGAACGCCCTCCAGGGGGCGACCCACGGAACCGGACTTGTTGGCGCCAGGGATATTCCATGAGACGACCGGAGAGGCTTCTGTAAGGCCATAACCTCCATAAATCGGTTTCCGGTAGGCGGCCTCAAAGCGATTTTGTACTTCAGCCGGAAGTGGCGCGCCGCCAGAAACATAGATTCGCACGGGGTTCTTGTCTGGAGGTGGGGCTGGGGCGGATGCGAGCATGTTGTAAATCGATGGCACGGCGACAAAAACACTGGGGCGAAATTCCCGGAACGCGTGAGTCATTTCGGCGCGGTCCATCTTTGACACAATGGCGATGGAGGCCCCAATGAGGACCGGTGTGAGCATGCAAACAGTCTGCGAAGTCACATGGAAAAGCGGCAAAAGCAAGAAGAAAGTGTCGTCCTCGAGGGCCGACGTCGCGCGCGCCACCGCCATGGCGTTACCCATCAGATTGCGATGACTCAGCATTACCCCTTTAGGCGTGCCGGTGGTTCCAGACGTATAAATCAGTACCGCGAGTGAATCTTCCGGCACGGCGAGGGGCTCTGACTCGATGGGAAGCTGGGTACGATGCTCGGCAAGATCCACAAGCGCAATCGATGCCGGCTGGGACGTGGGATTTCCCGCTAGAATTGCCTGATGTAGCCCCAAGTTGCTACTCGCCGCCGCGCCAAATTTTGGCCAGAATTCGCTTCGCGTTATCAAGGCCGAGGCTTGGCAGTCCCGCAAGATGTACTCAATCTCTCTTGGAGTGAGAACCACGCTCACCGGTACGATGGTCGCACCCAGCCAGCTCAGCGCGTAGTAGCTGCAAATGAACTCTGGAGAGTTTTCAAAGCAAATCGCCACCGTATCACCGGCTTTAATTTTCTGCCGCTGAAAAAGCGCTGCGTAAAGACGGGTCTTCTTGAGCAGATCACCATAAGAGATTTTTTGATCCCGGTACAGCAGCGCCACTTTTTCTGCGTGTGCGTTAGCGGTGCGAAGTAAACTTTCGCCGATGCGCATCTCCCCTCCGTTGACAGGGTTCCATCATCTGTACTTCGCCCAAATTTGTCAAGACGGCTGGCAAGCTGAGTAAGATTCGCGTTTCCATAGGCTTCCGGCGGGAGAGAGATTGGTTGGTTTCAATTTACCGCTTGGCTTCAGTCACGCCGGTACTCATTTCTAATTGCTTTTTCGTTGGCCTCGAATTGAAAATGGCCAGCAGCGATGATCGTTGAACGATGAATATGAGCGCTCGGTTCGGGGGTTCGTTGATGCGGCTTCTGCCAGATCGCCACAACGGCTACCTGAAAAAAACAATCGCGATGGGCAACTATGGACTCTAAGTACATTCGCAATTTCTCCATCATTGCTCACATCGATCACGGCAAGTCGACTCTGGCGGACCGCATACTGGAGTTGACTGGCGCTCTGACTTCCCGAGAGATGTCTGATCAGGTTCTCGACGACATGGATCTGGAACGCGAGCGTGGCATTACCATCAAGGCCCATGCCGTACGTCTTAATTACCGGGCCGCCGACGGGCAGAGCTACGTCCTGAACCTGATCGACACGCCGGGGCATGTGGACTTCTCTTACGAAGTATCGCGCAGTCTAGCTGCTTGCGAAGGCGCTGTGCTTGTAGTGGATGCTTCGCAGGGAGTGGAAGCGCAGACGTTGGCGAATACCTACCTGGCCCTGGAGCACGACCTGGAAATCATCCCGGTATTGAATAAGATAGACCTTCCAAGCGCCGACCCCGAACGTGTGAAGGATCAAATCGAAAATATCATCGGGCTCAGTCGCAATGACTGTATGCTAGCGTCTGCAAAATTGGGTCAAGGGATCCCTGAGATTCTGGAAGCGGTGGTGAGGCGCATCCGATGTCCTCAGGGCGCCTATGATCGGCCGCTGAAAGCGCTAATTTTTGATTCCTGGTTTGATGTCTATCGTGGAGTGATCGTGTTAGTTCGGGTGGTGGACGGGACGATAGTTCCGGGAATGAGAATCCAGTTGATGTCGAATCAAAAGGTCTACGAAGTAGAGCAGGTAGGCGTGTTAACACCGAAGTTTCAGCCCATCGATCGGCTCTCGGTGGGAGAAGTAGGCTTCGTAAACGCCAATATCAAGCAGGTTTCAGACACCAAGATCGGAGACACCATTACAGATGCAGATCGCCCCACGGATTCTTCTCTTCCGGGCTTCCAGGAAATCAAGCCCATGGTATTCTCAGGCCTTTACCCCGTGAACTCGGACCAATATGAGGGCCTGCGTGACGCGCTCGAGAAGCTTCGCCTCAACGACTCCTCATTTTTTTATGAGCCGGAAACGTCGGTAGCTCTTGGATTTGGTTTTCGTTGTGGCTTTCTCGGATTACTGCATATGGAGATCATCCAGGCGAGGCTGGAAAGAGAATTTGATCTTTCGCTGATCACGACGGCGCCCGGAGTGCGCTACCGCGTCACGACCACTCGAGGAGAGATGTTGGAGATCGACAGTCCTGCAAAACTCCCGGACTCTCGTGTCCTTGCGAAGTTTGAGGAGCCGATCATCCTGGCAATGATATTGACTCCGGACGACTACGTGGGTGCAATTTTGAAGTTGTGTGAAGAGCGGCGTGGAATTCAAAAGGGATTCGACTACGTGGCGAGCGGGCGGGTGCTGCTGACGTATGAGCTTCCACTTAATGAGATTGTGTTGGATTTTTACGACAAGCTGAAAAGTGTTTCACGTGGCTATGCCTCCCTGGACTATCATTTTTCGGATTATCGAGAATCAGATCTGGTGAAGCTTGACATCCTGGTGAATGGAGAGCCCGTTGACGCGCTGTCTCTGATTGTGCATCGTGATCGCGCTTACCAAAAAGGACGAACACTCGTGGATAAGATGCGCGACTTGATTCCCCGCCAATTGTTTGAGGTTGCCATACAGGCGGCTATCAGCAGCAAAGTGATCGCGCGCCAAACCGTCAAAGCGCTCAGGAAAAACGTGATTGCTAAATGCTACGGAGGAGATGTTACGCGCAAACGGAAGTTGCTGGAAAAACAAAAAGAAGGAAAGAAACGAATGAAAACTGTGGGGCGCGTTGAAATACCGCAGGAAGCGTTTCTTGCGGTGCTGAAAGTGGAAGATTAAGCTGGCATGCCGGTGGGTGTCTGCTTACCGTCTTATCGAGCTGGACTATGATTGCTTCTTACGAAGACCAGAGGGGTGAAGGACGGCTAGGTTGTCTGATCGTCCTGCTGTTGGCGCTCATATTCGGGTTTGTCTCCTTTAAAGTGATTCCAGTATACATCGATCGCATGAACTTCGAAGAAGATCTCGCGCGCGAGGCGAGCCGAGCGGGAGCGAATTTTTGGACTGACGAAAAAATGAAACAGGATGTCCTGCAGATGGCAGGTTTTCGCAGCTTCCAACTTCAAGAGAAGAACATCACGATATCTCGGTCGGGGCCATCGCGAGGAGAGGTGCGGATAGAGGTGAAGTACAGCGTCCCCGTAAGGTTCCCGCGTTATACCCATGTGTTTAACTTTCAGTCCAAGTCGAGTAGCATTGTGGGCTCGTTCTGAAGCACGGAGCGGCTCTCTGCAAGCTGCATGTAAGAAGATCGTGCGCCAGATGAGCGCGCTTTCTACTTTAGGAGTGAATGGATCGCTGAGCCTATGAGAATCCTGGTAACGGGTGGCGCCGGTTTCTTGGGAAGTCATTTGTGTGCGAGACTTCTCGAACGCGGAGAAGAGGTCATCTGTCTTGATAATTTTTTTTCCGGCTCCAAGCGCAATATCCTGCGGCTGATGGAAAATCCACATTTTGAATTGTTGCGCCACGACATCATCGAGCCGATCTTGTTGGAGGTGGAACAAATCTATAACTTGGCCTGTCCGGCGTCTCCCATCCATTATCAACACAACCCGGTAAAGACGGTAAAAACAAACGTGATGGGCACGATTAATATGCTGGGAATCGCAAAACGGGTCAAAGCGCGTATCCTACAAGCTTCGACTTCGGAAGTTTACGGAGATCCTAAGGAACATCCTCAGAGCGAAACGTACTGGGGAAATGTGAATCCCGTTGGAGTGCGTAGTTGCTACGACGAAGGTAAGCGACTTGCTGAAACTTTAATGATGGATTATCACCGGCAAAACAACGTTGACATCTGCATTGTTCGCATTTTTAACACTTATGGACCGAACATGTTGGAAAATGACGGCCGTGTAGTCAGCAATTTCATCGTTCAAGCCCTGGCGGGGCGAGACCTTACGATCTACGGAACAGGAGAACAGACGCGCTCATTCTGTTACGTGGATGACATGATTACCGGATTGGTCGTGGCGATGGATCATCCTTCGTTCACCGGCCCAATCAATTTAGGAAATTCGACCGAATTCACCATCAACGAGCTGGCGCATCTGGTATTAAAGCTGACCGGATCAAAGTCGCCAATTTGTCATTTGCGGCTTCCTTCTGACGATCCAACACGGCGATGCCCGGACATCTCTTACGCTCGAAAGATCCTGAACTGGGAACCCAAAGTCACCCTTGAAGAAGGGTTGAAAAAGACGATCGACTATTTTGACAGAAGGATTTCGCAATCTGCTTGAGGTGAAGGGCCGACCGGTTGTCGGCCATCCGTCGCAGGTCAGCGTCACCGGTCAACGAGTCACAGTTGTTAGGTCGCGAGTCCAAAATCAGCAAGCTTGATCCTGCGGTCATTAAATTTGGATTTTTATTTTTTAGAAATTCCCAGTTGACTCTTGTGATTGCCTTGCCGACGCGCAGGCTTGAAACGCAGACGGGCAGACCTCCTGAGGTGATAGCCTGACTCGTCGACTTATGACTTGTTGACTCGGAGCCTGTTGTGATCTGTTGTGACGGGTGGGTTGCAATCCCATCCCACTTTCCATAACATGTAGCGCTTTGCCTGCCCTTCTGGGGCATTGCATTGTATGATGCGCCTTTTGGAGTCTGGATGTTAGTCTCTTACGTGCCGATCATCATATTTCTTGTGGTGGCCATTTCCCTTCCCGTGGTCGGGTTGGCTGCAGGAAGGCTGCTGCGCCCCTTCAATCCCTTCAAAGAAAAGTTAATGCCCTATGAATGTGGCGTTGATCCAGAAGGAGACGCCCGTGAGCGTTACTCGGTTCGGTATTACATCATTGCGATTTTGTTTGTCGTTTTTGATGTAGAGACGATCTTTTTGTTTCCTTGGGCGGTTCTTTACCGGAAGTTAGCGCTGTTTGGGTTTATTGAGATGCTCATTTTCATCCTGATCCTGATGGTGGGCTACATTTACATCTGGAAAAAGGGCGCGCTGGAATGGGTGTAAAAATGTCACAGGTCAACCAGTCGTAGCTCAACGTGAGTTGTTGACTTGTGACCTGCTGACCCGAGACCGCACTTACGAATGGACGAGGAGAAAGAGAAATCCAAAGAGCAAGAGAAAAAACCAACTTCTGAGGAAGCGCCTTCACCTGAGAAGCCGAAGAAGCAGCCGAAAGTGTGGGCTAAGCCAGGGGCTCCTGCCGCAGGTCCGGCCCGACCGGGTGTAGGAGGCGCTGGAGAGTCAAAGCCTCCCGCGGCGGCGCAAGCATCGCCCGCCCCGCCAAAACCTGCTGCGAGTGCGCCGCCGCGGAAGTCCCCGGTGGAAACTCCAACCTACCTCGATATCTCTCAAGATCCTCTAGTGTCACGAATTCAAGAAAAATTTCCAGGCGCTGTGCTTGCCGCTCAATCGTTTCTGGGTCAAAAAATCCTGACGGTTGATCCGTTGGTTGTTCTTCCACTTTGTGATTTCCTCAAGCACGATCCCGAGTGCAATTTCGATCTTCTTGAAGATGTCACTGCAGTAGATTTTCCGGAGAGGGATAAGCGGTTTGTAGTGGTCTACCAGCTTTGTTCTATCCGTCGAAACGTCCAGGTGCGGCTGAAGTGCAATATCGCGGAAAACGACAAAGTTGCGTCGGTTACGTCCGTCTGGTCTGTGGCGAACTGGTTGGAGCGCGAGGTTTACGATATGTTCGGCATTATCTTTTTAGGGCATCCTGATCTGCGGCGCATTCTGCTGCCGGAGGACTGGGTAGGGCACCCGCTGCGCAAGGACTACGACGTGCACAAACAGGATGAGGATTGGATTCAACGTCATCTGCAAATTCGAAAGTGAAGTTTTATGGAACACGATATCTTCGGAGCGATTGACGAAAAGACCGTTCTGGACGCCAATCAGGTCGTCATCAACATGGGTCCGCAGCATCCCTCTACGCATGGGGTGTTGCGCGTCAAGCTAACGCTTGACGGTGAGCGCGTCATTGATACCGATTGCATCATCGGTTACCTCCATCGAGGGACGGAAAAGATTGTTGAAAACCGTCCTTACGCAGCGGGCGTGCCTTACTTTGACCGGACCGACTACGTTGCGGCGGTCTCCAACAATCTCGGCTATGTGGAGTGTGTCGAGAAGATGCTGGGCGTGGAAGTACCGCCTCGAGTTCAGTACATCCGAACGATGATGACGGAATTCCAGCGCATCGCGAGTCACTTGCTGTGGCTCGGAACTCATGCGCTGGATATCGGGGCCATGACCGTCTTTCTTTACGCCTTTCGGGAGCGGGAAGAAATTCTAAAGCTGTTTGAAGCATTGTTTGGCGCTCGCTTGACGATTCACGCGTTTCGAATTGGAGGCTTGTGGCAGGATTTGCCTGTCGGCTTCTTGGACGCGTGTCGTAGATTCTCTGATACGATCGGGGAGCACATAAACGAGTACGAAGGGCTACTGACCAACAACCGGATCTGGTTGGAGCGCACGAGGGACATCGGAGTCATCTCGGCTCAGGATGCCATTGACCTCGGTCTTACGGGGCCTGTGCTGCGCGGGTCGGGCGTAAACTACGACGTGCGCAAGGCGCGCCCTTACTCCGCCTATGCAGACTTTGACTTCGATATACCGTTGGGTGTGCACGGAGATACTTACGACCGTTACCTGGTTCGCATCGAAGAGATGCGCCAGAGCAATCGGATCATCCAACAGTGCATTACCCGGATGCCGACCGGTCCGATCCGGGCGAAAGCGCCGCGTGTGATCAAACCTCCGGTGGGAGAGTATTACCATTCCGTGGAAGGTCCCAAGGGGGAACTGGGCTACTACATCGTCAGTGAGGGAAAGACCAGTCCCTATCGTGTCCGTATTCGTCCTCCCACGTTTATTAACTTGCAGGCGCTGAAGAAATTGGTCAAAGGTCACCTGGTAGCCGACGTTGTTGCCATTATCGGGACCTTGGACATTGTGCTGGGCGAAATCGACAGATAACTCATGAATATCCTGGTTAATTACGTTGTCATTCCGCTGGTGAAGATTGTCGTCATTGTTGCCATCTTATCGGGCGGCATTGCCTATCTGACATTGATGGAACGGAAAGTCATCGCCCGGCTACAGCACAGGCTGGGCCCAATGAGGGTGGGTTGGCACGGCATCTTGCAACCTATCGCCGATGGACTGAAGTTCATCATCAAGGAGGATATTATTCCAATCAAGGCAGACCGCTTTGTCTTTACGATTGCGCCTGGCATTTCTTTGGTGCCGGCATTCATCGTGTTTTCGGTCATCCCTTTTGGACCGCCTGATTCCTTATGGGGCACAGGTGGCTACGTCACCGATGTCAATATTGCTCTGTTGTTCGCGGTAGCGGTTTCGTCGGTAGGAGTATTGGGGGTTATCTTGGGAGGGTGGGCTTCCAATAGCAAGTATCCCTTGTTGGGAGCGCTCCGATCTTCGGCGCAGATGGTCAGTTACGAGGTAGCGATGGGTTTCGGCATCATCGGGGTGCTGCTGGTGGCGAATTCGTTGAGTTTGGTGGAGATTGTGGAGAAGCAGAGATCCATGGGCGTGTGGTTTTTCTTTGTCCAGCCCATCGCGTTCCTTATTTACTACTTTTGTGGAATGGCGGAGACGAACCGATTGCCCTTCGACCTGCCCGAGGCTGAGACCGAACTGGTGGGCGGTTTTCACACTGAGTACAGTGGCTTTCGCTTCTCGCTGTTCTTTATCGCTGAGTATGCCAATATGATTACGGTGTCCAGTTTGGCGGTTACCCTATTCTTTGGAGGATGGTTGCGGCCGTTCTCCAGTGTCGCCGCGTTGTCTTTTCTCGATATCATCCCCCCGCCGCTGTGGTTTGTAATCAAGGTTCTTATTTTTCTTTACATTTTCATTTGGGTACGTGGAACTCTGCCTCGTTTTCGGTTTGACCAACTGATGCGCATCGGATGGAAAGTGTTCCTGCCCGTGGCCATGGCTAATGTGATGGTCACAGGAGCAATCCTGTTGAAGTTCTTATGAAAAATGTCTGGCTCGACCTTTTGCGCCGACCCTTGCACTTGGGTACATGATAGATCAAATCATCTTTTACACCCTTGCCTTCATAATCGTGGCGATGTCGCTGATGGTGATTCTGGCGCGTAATGCTGTGCGCAGCGCGTTGTATCTCATTTCTGCGCTGCTTGGGTTCGCTGCGCTGTATATCAGGTTGCAGGCGGAGCTTCTCGCCGGAGTCCAGATCCTGGTTTATGTCGGCGGGATCATGGTGCTGTTCCTCTTCGTAATCATGCTGGTGAGCGTCCGTACGATGGAACATCAGGCGCGACAGACGCGCCAATGGAAAGCTGCTGTTGTCATCGCTTTGGGGGTTGCAGCCGAATTGATCTATCTGATTGTCCGTGGGGGCTCTATTTTTGTGACCAAGCAACCGCCTGATGCGCTGCTGACGAAAAGCCAGAACACGCAGGTTGTAGGAGAGGCGCTGTACTCCACTTATCTGCTTCCGTTTGAGATTGCCTCGGTGCTGCTGCTGGTGGCGATGATTGGCGCTGTCGTCCTGGCGAAGAAGAAGATCTGACAAAGCCGAGGTACGACCAGCGGCGTTGAGACGTGGTTCTTGTTATTCGACTTTTGGTTTTCGACTTTCGATCTTCGACGTCACTAAATTTATGATCACAACAAATCACTATTTGGTGCTGGCCGCAATTGTTTTTACGATTGGAGTAATCGGCGTGTTGACGCGCCGCAACATTCTCATCATCTTTATGTCGATCGAGCTGATCTTGAATTCCGTCAATATCAACCTGGTGGCCTTTTCCTATCTGCTAAAGAATGTCGTGGGGCAGGTATTTGCAATTTTTGTGATCACGGTCGCTGCCGCCGAAGCAGCCATAGGGTTGGGAATCATTATCGCACTGTTTCGCAATAAAGAGACCATCCAAGCGGATGAAATTGACCTTCTGAAATGGTGACCGGCTCATGTTGAATTACATCTGGATCCTTCCATTACTTCCGCTTCTGGGGACATTGATCAACGGAGTTGTGGGATTGATCCTGCGTAGCAGGGACAGGCGGTTGAACAAGGCGTTCGTGTCGATGGTAGGCGTAGCGGTCGCGCTTGCGGCTTTTGTTTTCTCAGTGATTGCGGTGTGGCAGCTATCCGTTGTTCCCGAGCATGTCTACAAGAGAGATTTGTTTACATGGATTCCGGGACTGCAGGTCAAAATCGGCGATGGGACTTTGGCAAACTTTCTGGTGTCTTGGGGATTCCAGCTTGATCCACTGTCAGCGGTGATGATCCTGGTTGTGACAGGCGTTGGATCGCTGATTCACATTTACTCAGTGGGCTACATGTGGGACGACGATGGGTTCTATCGTTTTTTTGCCTATTTGAATCTGTTCATGTTTGCCATGTTAACCCTCGTTTTGGGTGACAACTTTGTAATGATGTTTATTGGGTGGGAGGGGGTAGGGCTGTGCAGTTATCTGCTGATTGGCTATTACCTGGAGAGGAAGAGCGCGGGGGACGCGGCGAAGAAGGCGTTTGTGGTCAACCGGATTGGGGATTTTGGTTTTATTTTGGGGA
>JACQSX010000008.1 GCA_016211105.1 Acidobacteriota bacterium
AGGGGCTGGAACATTTTCTGGAGCCTGTGTTTGAGCATCAAGCGGTGTCGGTGGCGGCTCCTGGGGGGGGGACAGGGTTGGAGATGGGGTTGACGGCCATTTCCGTGTTGGTGGCGCTGCTGGGGATGGGGATCGCTTACTATTTCTATCTGGCACGGCCACAGTTGCCGGGCCTGCTGGCCCACCGCTTCCGCGCCCTTTACAACACCCTCTATCACAAGTATTACGTCGATGAAATCTATGACACGCTCATTGTTCATCCGACGGAACAGACGTCAAGATCCGTGCTCTGGAAGGGCATCGACGTTTCCGTGATCGATGGAGTCGTCAACGGAGTTGGTTCCCTATTCCAGGAGGGAGGCGATTTTCTGAGGCGAATGCAGAGCGGTTACGCACGCGCATACGCTACGTGGATCTTGTTTGGGGCGTTCATCATTCTTCTTTACTTCGTAGCTCGATACTGATGCCAATACTAAGCGCACTCATCATTCTATCCATCTTGGGCGGCTGCTTGGTCCTGCTGGTTCCAGCATCGCTTGAGAGGTGGTCCAAGCACGTCGCTTTCTTTACGGCCCTACTGATTTTCACTCTGGCCATCGCGTTATTTCTGCGTTTTGATTCCCGCGCTCCCCTGATGCAGTTTGTAGAGCGCTATCCCTGGATTCATTCCAGTTCGATTCACGTGGACTATTATCTTGGAATCGACGGAATCAGCCTGTTACTAATTCTTCTCACCACATTCATCACTCCCATTACAATACTCTCCTCCTGGAGAACAATCGAAAAGCAAATAAGAGCTTTTTTTGCTCTGTTACTGTTTTTACAGGCCGGTATTATCGGGGTGTTCGCGGCATTGGACCTCGTGGTCTTTTATTTTTTCTGGGAAGTGATGCTGATCCCAATGTACTTCCTGATCGGCGTTTGGGGCTACGAGCGACGCGTTTATGCTGCCGTAAAATTCTTCCTCTATACCATGGCTGGATCCTTGTTGATGCTCGCGGCCATCATCACTCTGTATTTTTACAACGGAGCCGTCACTTTTAGCCTCCCGGACATTGTGGCAAACGTGCAGCAACGGTCACTCATTCTTCCGGGAGGAGTGGAGGCCTTCTTGTTTCTTGCCTTCTTTTTGGCCTTTGCCATCAAAGTCCCTCTTTTCCCCTTGCACACGTGGCTGCCCGACGCGCACGTGGAAGCGCCCACGGCCGGATCGGTATTCCTCGCCAGTATTTTGCTTAAAATGGGAACGTACGGCTTGATCCGCTTTTGCCTCCCGCTGTTTCCAAGAAGCTGTATCAAGCTTGCGCCGGTCGCTATTACATTGGCCATCATCGGAATTATCTACGGCGCGCTCGTGGCCATGGTGCAGCCGGACGTTAAAAAGCTAATCGCCTACTCCTCGGTGAGCCACCTGGGATTGGTCGTACTAGGAATTTTTTCTTTCAATGTTGAGGGACTGATGGGAGCCAACTACCAGATGCTGAATCATGGAATTTCAACTGGCGCCCTGTTTTTGTTGGTTGGAATCCTATATGAACGAAAACATACGCGGCAGATCCGCGACTTCGGTGGCTTAGCTCATGTGATCCCCATTTACAGCTCATTTTTCATGATCACCACGCTCGCTTCCATCGGGATGCCCGGATTGAATGGATTCGTAGGTGAATGGCTCATCCTGCAGGGATCGTTCCTGGCCAATCGCCAAGCAGCGGCATTTGCTACAACAGCAGTGATTCTTTCGGCTGTTTATATGCTTTGGATGTACCAACGTGTCTTCTTTGGCACTCTGTCTGAGTCCAATCGTCTCCTGTCTGATTTGAAGCTGCGCGAATATGCGATCCTGGTTCCGCTGGTCGTGATGATGGTATGGATGGGAATGTATTCCGCAACGTTTTTGAGAAAGATCGACGTTTCCACGGCGCGAATCGTGTCTGACATTGACAGCATACGCCAACAGATCAGTCCCAAAATCTATCGGGTGCGTCGTTAGTACATGTCTGATTTCCGTTACTTGCTACCTGAGGTAATCCTGAGCGTGGTTGCGTCTCTGATCATGCTTCTTTCGCCTCTGTTGGACCGCAAGGACTCCAACACCCCAGGCATATTGAGCGGATTGGGATTGCTCCTAGCTACCGCAGCAACGCTCTTAACCTGGCGCCAACGCGCGCTTGGATTTTCCGGGATGGTTCTGATTGATGGCTTTTCGCAGTTGAGTCGTCTTCTACTATATGGGATCCTATTTTGCGTTGCTATTGCCGCGATAGACTTTCTCAAGCGAGAACAAATCAATTTCGGGGAATTTTATGCGTTGCTCCTGTTTGCCACGACGGGGGCTTCCTTGATGGTAGTTTCCGCTGATTTGATCTTGACTTTTCTCGGCATTGAAATACTTTCTATCGGAACCTATGTCCTTGCAGGCTTCAAGCGCGAAGACCCACGCTGCACGGAAGCTTCATTAAAGTATTTCCTACTGGGCGGATTTTCCACCGCCTTCTTTCTCTATGGAGTCGCGCTTCTCTATGGCAAGACTACCAGCACTCGCTACCAGGCGCTGGCAACCAGCCTGCAAACAGTTCCCGACATTTTGACATTTACGGGCCTTACGCTGATTCTCGTGGGTTTTGGATTCAAAGTGGCGATGGCGCCATTCCACGTTTGGACGCCCGACGTTTACGAGGGCGCGCCTACCCCCATCACCACGTTTATGTCGACCGGCTCCAAGATAGCCGCAGTATTAGCCTTCGTTCGAGTCTTTTACATGGCACTGGAAGGACTGAACAAGGAGTGGGGCGATATCTTGTGGGTGGCCGCCGTTCTGACGATGTTTTTGGGGAATATCGCTGCGCTAAGCCAGAGCAATATCAAGCGCCTCCTGGCCTATTCTTCCATTGCGCATGCTGGCTATCTACTGATAGGTTTTGTTTCTAGGAGTAGATTTGGCGTCGAAGCGATTCTTTTTTACACTTTATCCTATGCACTGATGAATCTGGGAGCTTTCACAGTAGTACAGCTAATCAGCCGCCAGGGTGATAACCGTGTCCTACTTCACGATTACGTGGGATTGGGTACCCGACACCGCTGGCTCGCTGTTTCTCTATCGCTGTTCTTGTTCTCGTTGGCAGGCATTCCGGCCACGGCCGGATTTATGGGAAAACTGTTCCTCTTCTCAGCCGCAGCTCAGAGCGGACTTTACTGGTTAGTGGTTCTGGCAGTGATCAATAGCGCGATCGCCGTTTATTATTATATCCGCATCATTGTATTGATGTTCATGCGCGAGCCTGAAGCAAAAGAAGAAACGATCCGCATCCCCTTGGGGGCACTCGCCGTTATTACGGTGGCAGCGCTGGGGACCTTGGTTTTGGGAATTTTTCCAACGATTTTTATGCAGGCGGCCGAAGCGGCTACCGTCGCAGGTATCGGATGAGAGCTATCAGGAAGAAACTCGAAGACGAAATTCGCGATCTCGAAATGGAGTTGAAGACCGAACTTCCCAAGGCCATCCAAAGAGCGAGAGAGCTAGGAGACCTAAGGGAAAATGCGGAATATCAGACAGCCAAAGAGCGACAGGGATTCATCCAAGCAAAGATAGCTCACTTGAGAGAAAGGCTGGCAAAGCTCTCCATGGTCAACCTGAAGAACATCCCCGAGGACAAGGTAGCCTACGGCTCCACCGTCGTCTTGCATGACTCGGAAACCGGAAAGCAAATTATCTATAAGTTGGTCAGTAGCGAAGAATCTAACGCCGCCCAGGGCTTGATATCCATTAACTCACCCATCGGGCGCACTTTAATCGGACACCGGGAGGGAGACGAAGTGGAAGTTCAAACCCCGGGAGGAAGGAAAACTTATAACATACTAAAACTGACGACGATTCATCAAGACATTCAGCAGTAGTAACAGATAAGAATTTGTCCTATTTTGTCTGAAAAATAGTCGCGCCCGAGAGGAAGTCTCTTTTCAGTCGCTCCGTTAGATAAATCGAGCGGCCGTCGTAGACATGCCTGATCCCATGCAGTTCGCGGTATTGGTGATCACGGCTGATGATCTCGATTGATTTTAACTCATCGATCTTGGACGTATCATCCACGAGGATAAATTCCTCCGTCGAATACGCATCAGCAAGAAGACGGGCCACGTAGAGAACTTCGCCCCTGCAAATCTCCCAGCTCATGATTAATAGAAACAAGAAAAAGCATAACCAACGTTTCATCGCGCCTTCTCCAACTGTGATTGGGAGTCTACAGACGGCCTTAAAAGAAGCTTTGTGACGCCGCTTACTTTTCCTACTTTTCCGCGAGATCTTTCAGTTTCTTTTCGATCGCTTCCTGCTTGCGGTGCAGAGCGAAGATATAAATAAACAAGGCGGTCCAGACGAGCGCGTAGGCCGCAAAGAGGTAGTAGTTCATAGACCCCCCAATCTTAGAGAGATTTCGTAATCCAGTTTTTTCTGCCCCATGCGCAAAAGCATCAATATGACGTAGAAGAGAGTAAAAGCCGCCAACGCCACAAACATTGCCGCTTTCATGTCAGGATCCAGGTTCATCCCGGTCGAAGTAATTACCACCGGATGAATCGTACGCCACCAGCGGATCGACATAAAAACAATTGGAACGTCGATGAATCCCAAAATTCCGAACACGGCAGATAGTTTGTATTTTTTATCGCTTTCCGGCATATTTGCGCGCAGCAGCAAGTAGGCAACATAGATTAACCACAAGATCAAGAACGTCGTAAGACGCGGGTCCCATGTCCACCATGTGTTCCACACCGGCTTCGCCCACAGCGGGCCCGTAATCAGAACCAGACTGGCAAAAATGACGCCAATCTCTGCGCTGCTTGAAGCCCAAACGTCGTAGGTTCGGTTTCCCGTCAACAAATAGACAACGCTGAACAGGAAAAGAATGAAAAAAGCGAGCATGCAAAGCCAGGCAGCAGAAATATGAAAGTAAAAAATTCTCTGTACCTCCCCCATTTCCCTTTCTGGCGGAGCCAAAATGAAAGCACAATAGAGAGCGAACAACATTGCTGGATAAAGCAATACGAGCAGCATGGCGCGCATTTATTCTCCTAATACGTAGTCAAAGATCACCAGGGCAGCAGCCAGGAAAATTGCATCGAAAATCAACAGAAGCGTCAACCAGTGCCAATTTTCAATTTCGCCCGTCAGTTTAATTGCCTGTTGCGTCAACTGCACCGCGGCAATCAGGACTGGGATCGTGATGGGATACATCATGATCGATAACACTACCTCACGCAATCGGGAACTCTCTGCCATGGCGGCAAAAAGCGTACCCACGCAAGAAAGACCGAGGGCGGTGAGCAGGCAAACTGCCGACAGCAACCAGAAACGGGACGTCACCGTGAGATTGAAAAACACCATGAACAAGGGGAAAATAAGCAACATCAAGAGGGTAATCAAAGCTAGGTTACCTAGAAACTTCCCCAAAAAGATCCACGCCGGGTCGACGGGCAACAAAGCCAGCGCGTCAATCGCCCGGTCGGCACTCTCCCGTTGGAAAGTGCGATTCAGAGTCAGCACTGAGGCAAAGGCGACGGCAATCCAGAAAATTGCCGCCTTGCCTTGCCGCAGCGCTTCTGAGGATGGATCAAACGCAAACGTAAAGAGCAACAATACCATCAGGCCAAAGAATAAATTGGAGAGGAATCCCTCTTTTCCTCGAAACTCCAGCAACAAGTCCTTCTTCAAGATGGCGATCGCCGCTTGTAAGCCAGAACTCATATCAGTCCGAGTTCATGTTGCGGAGAACTTCCTGCCATCGGTGTTTCCCTGATCTGTCCATCGCGGACTTCAAACGCACGGCTCGCAAGCGGCCATCCCAAATCCAGTTGGTGGGTCACCAGTACGACGGTCTTCTCTTGTATCCATTGGCTGAAAAGCTTTACAAACCGAGCATCCAGCGCATTGAAGGGTTCGTCGAGAAGCAATATTTCCGGATCGTGTAACATCACTCGGGCCACCGCAAGACGTTGTTTCATCCCAGCGGAATAAAAACGAACCCGTCGCTGGGAAGCACTCCCACTCAATCCCACTCTTTCCAACCATTGCCGTGAGCGGTCGCCCGGCACACCGCGCAATCTGCCAAAAAAAATCAAGTTCTCTTCGCCGGTGAGATCAGGGTAAAGTGACGTGCTGTGTCCCAGGTAGCCCATCTGACTCCGGTAACGCGCCAATCCGTCACGACTTCCATAAAAAAGAACCGAGCCGGAAGTAGGTGAACTCAACGAGGCTATGATTTTTAGCAGTGTCGACTTCCCTGCGCCGTTCGGTCCGTACAACAGAAGTCGTTCTTTCTGCTGGAAGCTAAGCGCAATGTTGCGCAGCACTGGCTGCGTCCCAAATATCTTGTCAACCTGAACAAGCTCAACCACCGGCGGCTGCATCAGGAACCCATCGATTGGATTTCGGCGCCCGCGACGGGAGAAAGCAAAAACTTCATTTTGCTTTGATGGTTTTTCTGGAAGAGCCTAACGAAGCTTGCGTAGCTTCGATTTGCTTTAATACCTCAATCGCTCTATTTTCAGATTCTTTCTTCAGTACTTCGTAGTCGCGCCCGGAAAGCTTTCCCATGCGAAAATCCAGCTCGATATCTTTCAAAGAGAGATAGGCCTCCTCCTTCTCGTTCAGCAGTTCATCCAACCGGCTCTGAGTTCGAATCGTGGTCGGAGACGCTTCTGCAGCCTGAAAGAAGGGATAAGCGATGAACATCAACAAACTTAGAAACAAGAGGGCGGCCACCAACTCAATCAATCGATCTTCTCCAGCTCCTTGGTCAGGCGTTCACGATACACATCGGCAGAATCTGACGGATTGGCGCGAGCACTTTCTGCGGTTAAAGTTGCTTCCCTTTTGTCTGTATCTGCCTGCCAGTGGCGCGCCTTTGCCACCAAGAATATGCCAGCAACGAAGATCCCTAAGAAGGGTAAAACCCACACGAGGAGGTTGAAGCCCTTTTTGGGAGGAGCTGCCAGCACTGAGATGTCTCCACGGGCATTGACGTAATGGGCAAAGATCTGGTCAGCCGTTTTCCCCTCGCGCAGCATTTGCTCCACTTCTCTTGTAGTCGCGTCGGCCGTACTGCATCCACAAACCGAAACGGTCTTGTTGCCGCAACCACACAGACATACCAAATTGGAGGTGATCGCTTTCACCTGTTCTCGGGTTACATTCTGTCCTTGGGCGGTTGAAGCCACTCCGGCCAGCACGAGATATAATGCGACAAACAAGACGAATCTAGGCCGCATGGCGTTCCACCTGACGCATGGTTCGCGCTAAAGCTCGCCGTTGGCGGTTTGGTACCATCACAAACAAAGTTCCCAAGGCAATGACGAACCCTCCAAACCAGATCCAGCTAACCATCGGGTTGATATAGATCTTGAACGTTGCCGCATCCGCGTCATCCCAACCTACCAAAACAATGTAAAAGTCTTCGTCGAACTGCGAAAGGATGTCTACTTCGGTTTGAGGCTGCTCGCCTTTAAAGTGGAAATGTTTCTCCGGCCTCATGGTTGCCAGCTTCTTCCCATTCTTGAAAAGATCGACGCGAGCCAAGGCGATGTCCTTGTTCTCTTGCCGCCGTTGGCCAAAGCTCTTGTAAGTAAAGGTGTAGCTCTTTAACTTGCCAGTTTCTCCCGGCTTCAGCACAAAATCCTGTTCGGTTCGAAAGAAGGAGGACGCGATGATCCCTACAAAGACGATCACTACCCCAACGTGAATAATAAACCCGCCATAACGTCGTTTGTTCGTCGTCGCCAGCATGTAAACAGCGTGGTAGAAAGGTTCTGGCTGCTCGTTTTCCAGTTTAGCCGCCTGTCGAGCCCGCGCTCCTTTCCAAAACTCCCATACGACGGTGGCGAACACAAAGGCGCAGGCGCAAAAAAATGCCACCGGCACGAGTCCCCTGACGCCCCATGCCATCACCACGGGAATGGCAAGGATACCGGCAATCAAAGGGTAGAGAAAGTTTCGCTTGAAGTTCTTAACGCTCGCCTTACGCCACGCGATAAGAGGGCACACCCCAGTGAGCACCAGGAGGGCGAATGCCAGAGGGAGAGTGACGTTGTTGAAAAAAGGGAGCGAGACAGAAACCTTCACTCCACGAACCGCCTCAGATACGATCGGGAACACTGTCCCCCAAAAGATGGCAAATGCAATTCCCAGAAACAGCAGGTTGTTAAACAGGAAGGAGCTTTCACGTGAAAAAAAGGCCGTCAGGCGCTGTTCCGGATCAAGCTGGCGCGTTTGCAGCCTGCGAAAGAGGAAGTAAAGTGAAATTGCCAACGAGAGGCCAATAAAAGTGACAAAGAAACTCCCGATATTGGACTGAGCAAAAGAATGAACGGAAGAAACCACGCCGCTCCGAGTCAAGAAGGTTCCAAACATGCACATTTCGAAAGTCATGACGATGAGGACGAGATTCCAGACTTTCAACATGCCTTTCTTCTCTTGAATCATCACCGAGTGCAGAAAGGCGGTTCCAAACAGCCATGGCATAAAACTGGCATTCTCCACTGGGTCCCAGGCCCAGTAGCCGCCCCACCCCAGTTCTAAATAAGCCCAATGTGCCCCCATGAAGATGCCGGCGGTAAGAAACAACCATGCCACTAGCGTCCAGCGACGGGTGGTCTTAATCCAAACTGGATTCAAATTGTTGCTGATCAGAGCGGCCAGGCCAAACGCAAACGGGACAGTGAACCCCACAAACCCCAGATACAGGTGCGGCGGATGAATGACCATCCAATAGTTTTGCAGCAAAGGATTCAGACCGCTACCATCGGCGGGACGCTGAGCTCCCAACGTCGCAAAAGGCGGAGCCACAAAGGTCAGGACAGACAAGAAGAATAGCTCCACACTTGCCAGGACGGCGCATACATAAGCCATCAATTCGCGGTTCTTCGTTTGATTTTGGAAGACGACGATGGTGGAAAACACCGTCAGGATTAATGTCCAGAAAAGCAGAGAGCCGGTTTGGCCGCCCCAAAACGCGGTAATTTTATACGCACGAGGAAGGTCAAGACTGGTATAGCTGGCCACATATTCGTTATTGAAATCACTCTGAATTAGTAGAGAAATCAAGGAAGCGGAAGCCAGCGCAACCAGCACAAATGAACTGATGATCGCGTTCTCTCCACTCTGTGCCAAGATTGGATTCACCTTCTTCCCGGCCAGAATGCTGACGAGAAACGCGTAGAGACTGACCAACAACGCCGCGGTCAGGCAGTAGAAACCGAAATCGTTCATGAATGGCTCTCAGCGAGAGATCGACCGAAAATCAGATTGAATCCCGTACTTCTTCTGATGCTCACGGCCAGTTTCGCTCGTGAACTGGCTCTCATATTTGGAAGGGCACTTAGCCAGCAGCGTGTGAGCCTCGAAAGAGGTCCGCTCTGCGTCAAGTTTCCCCTCCAATACAACTTCAGAATCGTCTTTGAAAGTATCGGGAATAATACCGGTGTAACGAACGGGGATCCTCACATTGTTGTCAGCCATCACGAAATCGACGGTCATAGTTCGAGAGTCCTTTTTGATGGAGCCGGAAACAACTTTACCGCTGACACGAACACTGTCGGTGTTGGCGGAGGGGCGAGCCATGAGCTCTGAAAGCTTGTAATAGTAAACAGTGGTTTGGCTGATGCCGCTGATCATCAGGTAAGAGATACCAGCAACCACAATCGCGGCAGCGACAATTAACTTAAACCGCCCTTTGCCCATCTTAGGTCTCTCCTTTGCATGAAGGATAGCTGTTATTCTAGCAAACCGATTTGCTTGCTGACAACGATTCTTCTTTTTGCTAGCATTCGCACAACTCGATGGAACGTTCTAGCTTGCCAAGAGACCGAGCCCCCATCTCTGAGATTCACGGTATGGCGGGAGGAAGGGCCACTCGTTCAGGTTCGCTTTAGATGCTTTTTAGCCCTTGGTTCATTCCCTGGAGGAACTCCTAAGATGCAAACAATGTGTAGATTTCTTTCCATCATGGCGTTGGTTGGACTGGTCGCCGGCTTTGGCGTTGGCAGGGTACGAGCCCAAGCTCCCGTGGACGAACCCGGTCGTTTTGAAGCCAACAGAACGCGCGTCGCAGACACCGGGTCCAAAGTTTTTCCGCACGGCAATGGAGAACCCGGATCGATGCTCGTTTACTTGGTTGATTTTGGCGCCCGAACGCTCACGGCCGCGAACCGACCGACGAACTTCCTTAGTGTTACGAATCTTCATTCGAAGCAGGCGGTGACGATATACGTGAGTTATTTGAGTGCGCAAACCTGCAGCGAGGTTTTAGGATTCCTTCTGGTGCTGACGCCGAATGATAGCTGGCAGTTTGACCCTTTTAACCTTGCCATCCCGAGACCGGATGGTTTGAGCACCGGCGTTAGAGCATCTGCGTTTCTGCTGGACGCAAGTAGTGCCAGTGCTTATGGCGATGGCCGCTTTCTAATCTTGATCTCGGCATCCGGCGCATACGATCCTTCCCCGTCATCCTTTCAACCCCTCTTTCCGGATGGTTCCAGACGCCAGACGGCAAATGTCCTGTTCCCCAATTCGATCTACCAGAGGGATAACGACATCGGCGGATCCAATCCTCTTCCGGGATTCTTGGGAGTGGGGGCGGGTCTTGGCGGACAGAGGGGTGCAAATCGGGTTTTGAACACCCTCACGGCCAAGCACATCTCCTTCAATTACCTGGTCGGTTCTCAGACCTTGGCAACCCCGCCGTTACCCGACGGCACACGGCGGGCGTTTGGTTCGGCTGCTTGGGCTCGACCTGCGGTTGTTTTTGATCGTTTGACCCAAAGCGATGCGACTTTCGGTTTGGGTGACGGCAACGGCACGATTAAATTTCTGAACATTTCTTACGATCGGGATGGGGACGGTCCTGCGGCGGATTTCCGCGTTATTTTGGCGGGCCAGGAGGACCTGCCGGACGTCGCTAACCAGACGATCATCACCAATGACAATTTCTTGAGGAGCGAAATTCAGAACGGCTTTTACAGCCCATTCTTGAAAGCCAGCCTCGTAGCCGGAACCGTCAGTGTGAGGGTTGGCTGGCAAGTCAAAGGGGGAGCTTTGGTTTGGGACCGCGTTTTCCCAACGGACGAAGCCGAACTGTTGGGAGCCAGCCCGGACAAACAGGTTTTAAATCTGATCAGCCTGGAAGATGATTACAATGGCAGTCGTACCAGTGGGGTCGGGCCGTTGGATCAGCGCCTGGCTGGCTTTTGGCCGGCTCACACGCTGCTGGCTACGGCAGTCTATGACAACGCCGAATCTCCCCTATCCCAGGTGGTTCCCGAGATTCTTGTTTTCCCGCCACCTGCAATCTTACCGATCGACAGGCTGGCCGTGGTCTGCATCAGCGCGTTTCAATCGGACGAAAGCTTCACGCTGGGAACAAATTTCGGCGATCTGACCTTACGTGACTTCTATCAGCTAGCGCCTTTCGGTTCTTTGAGAAGCGTCTCACAACATCTCGCTGGACCGGTGCCGGATCCCCCCCAGGCCAGCACGGACTTGTCGGCTGGTTGGATGCGTTTCAACCGCTTGCGCCAGGAGCTGGCGGACGGGACGGCATTTGTCAGCGAGAGCCCGTCGATCAACTGCGGCACTCGTGATTGTACGGTGATGAGCTCGGCTCTCGGAACCACTCCGCCATTTATCGTGACAGCGGATCGCTCCAACCAGAATCCTCGGCAGCACAGCTTTCTGCTCTTAGGCCGTTACAGTATTCAATTCAGGGAATTAGGAGTTGCATACTGGATGCATCAAGGATCCGACGAAGACACCGGTATCGAGAAATAAAAACTCAGGGCGTCAGTTGCTCGTTACCGGGTCACAAGTTACAGGGTACAGGACACAAGTTGTTGGCTACAGGTCTGGATCCAAGTTGTAAGAAGACCTGGAACCTGATACGTGCGAATTTCTGACTGTAACCTGCAGCCTGCTGACTTGTAACGGGTTATGCCACGGGCCAAAACTTGGGAGTAAAGAGCAAGATGGCGACAACAACAAACGTCAACAATGCCAAAAACTCAATAAACGCAAGGCCCAAAATGATGAAAAAACGAATCGTATCCGCCGCACCAGGATTTCGAGATACGCCCTCGCACCCGGCAGTCAACGCCCTGCTTTGCGCATAGCCACAACCTGCGGCTGCAATCGCCATTGCAAAGCCTGCGGTGACCATCAATAATCCTTGCGGGAGTTGCGCCGCAGAAGACCCCCCCGGCTGCTGGGCAAACACCGGGATCGCACCCACTACCGTCACTGCCGCAAAAATGAACATCAACACAACCAGGTATTTCATCCAAACTCTCCTTCCAGGTTAACAGTTTATAAAACGCGATTAAATTTACCGGGGGACATGAAATCCTGAAGATTCAACGGTAACTTCAGGAAGCGCGTGGCGTACCTCTTCCGTCTCCGTATGCTCGACAGCCCCCCCGAGGTACACCATCGTAAGTACGACAAAAATAAAGGCCTGTATCGTACCCGCAAACAAGGCTAACGCCATGACCGGCAAGGAAATGACAAATGGGAACAAATTGTTTAGTGTGCTGATGATCAGCTCCTCCGCGAAGATATTGCCGAAAAGTCGGACCGAGAGCGAGAACGGACGCGCCATGTGGCTGATCACTTCAATGACAAAAAGCAATGGCGCGATCGCCAGAGAAGGACCGGCGAAGTGCGCCATGTATTTTAGGAATCCGTGCTCCCGGAAACCCTGCGCGTTGTAATACAAGAACACTGTAATACCCATGCCCGCCGTAACGTTGATGTTGCTCGTAGGAGACATGAACCCAGGGATCAATCCGAGAAGGTTGCCGGTCAAAATGAAAAGAAACAAGCCGCCCACCAGCGGAAAAAAGCGCTCCCCATGGGATCCAATAATGTCTCGCATGAACCCTGTCAGCGCTTCGTAAAGAACCTCGAAAGCCTGCTGCAGACTGCTTGGATTCTCAACCGTCAAGCGACCGCGAAGATAAGCGGCAAGGCTTATGAGAAGTAGGCAAACCACCATCAGCATTACGATATGGGGTGGAACCGATTCATGCCCAGAGTAATGAATCCCCAAGGCATGTGCGAGAGGGTTAAAGACGTGTTGATTCAGCAGCGTACTTACAAAGAATTCATGTTCCGGCATCTGTTTTTTGTGGAAGAAAGCAGAGAAAAAACCGCTTCCGCCATAATCGCCAACACATACATGGAGAGGCCCACAAGGACACCTCCAGCGCCCACCAGCGAAACGCGGATCATAGCATAGAGAACCCCGAAGATCAATACCAAACGCGCCAAGAACTTGAAGACTAACCACTTTATTTTCTTACGGTTAGATGGCAGAATCACCCCTTCCACCCCCGCGCGCAACCAGTGAAAGTTAATTGCAGCGAGGACCACACCCAGCAACACAGAAATCGGGGCCAACCAGAAACGAAAAAGGCTCCAGTAGCCGACGATCGAGACAGCGGCAATCGCAAGTGCGATCCGGTGGATCCTTCGTTCGGATCGCGAAATTTCAAGCCCGCAATTCATCCTTACTCCTATACTCATCCATGACCGTCACGAAAGCCATGGATGACAACGGTTGCGCGCGAAACTTCAAGCCCCGATGCCACAGCTCCCTCCAACCCAGAGAATACCTTGTTCTGGTTACTTTCGACCGACAATCCGGAACGTCTGGTAAAAGCCTGCTAGACCGCCCAGCAACAAACAAGCAATCTTCATCCAAGGCGATGTGCCCAGCACCGAATCCAGCCAATAACCGAGAAAGAATCCGACGGTCATTGCCGACGGCAAAAGCAAAATTATCGATGACCATTCGGCCAGCATTCGCGCCGTCTTGCGGCGCTCCACTCCCGTGGGATCTTCTACCACAGGGCAAGTTTACAGGATATTATCGGAATTGTAGAGAATGCCTACGACGATTAGAATCGTACGGTGCGTTCATTGGGTTGCGGTTTCAAGTCGAAGACGTGTTGTTGAAGGTGGCATTACCCATGCCTACACTTTCCGTCGTTGTCCCTGTACATAACGGAAGTCGCACCATTGAACGATGTCTGAGAGCTCTGGTATCCAGTCCCGATTTCGAAACCATCGTTGTCAACGATGGTTCTACCGACAACACTTCTGCTCTGATCGATCGATTCCCGGTACGAAAGCTGGAAAACTTGACTGCGGCGGGTCCGGCGCGAGCCAGAAACCTCGGGGCCAGCGTAGCCAGCGGCGACATTCTGGTCTTCATCGATGCTGACGTCGAAGTCCATGCTGACACTCTCATCAGGATCGCCCAGGTGTTCGCGGATCGGCCCGAATTGCATGCGATCATTGGAAGCTATGATGACGCTCCCGAAGAGCGCTCCACTATATCGCTTTTCAAGAACCTCTTGCACCACTATGTACACCAGCACGCATGGCAGCGCGCTACCACATTCTGGGGAGGGTGCGGGGCGGTACGACGCGAAACTTTTCTACAGCTCGGCGGCATGAATGAATTGTTTCCTCGGCCTTCCGTAGAGGATATCGAATTCGGTTACCGGCTGTATCAGTCGGGGCTGCTGTGCGAAATGCGCAGAGAGATCCAGGCGAAACATCTGAAAAAGTGGACATTCAGAGGATTGATTGAAACCGATCTGATTTGTCGGGCCATTCCCTGGACCGAGTTAATGTTTGAGATGAGGATGTTTCCCGCAGACTTGAATTTCACTCACGGCCATCGCATCTCGTCCTTTTTGGTATTTGCCATCCTCGGGACTCTGTCCTTGAGCCTTTTCTTGAAATCGGCTTTGGCGATTGGTCTGCTGCTCATGTTAGGTTTTGTCGCGCTTAATCAGGATTTTTACCGCTTTCTGGCAAAGCGCGGAGGTTCGAAGTTTCTGTACACGGCGGTGCCTTTCCACTTTCTCTATTGCGGCTACAGCGCCCTTGGATTTGGATGCGGAATCGCCAGTTTTTGGCTTCGTTCCATCAGCGGGAGGCGTCGACTCTTTTATTCCAGCCTGCAGCAGAAGATTCCGACCCCATGAGACTCCCGATATCAGGCGCCAGCGACTCTCCAAAGCACTTCCATGGTCTTTGCTGCCGTCACCGGCCATGTAATCTGGCTGGCCCTCAACAACCCCTTGCTCCGCAGATCCCGGCATAACTCCCCATCGCACATCATTCTGTTTAAGGCCCCATACAGTTCTTCAGTAGCACTGGTTTCAGTCAGCAAAGCAGCACCAGCGGCAACTTCCGGTAGACTACCCAGCTTGCTCGAAATTACCGGCGTGCCACATGCCATGGCCTCCACCACGGGAATGCCGAAGCCCTCTGCCTCCGAAACAGGATAAACAAACACCTCCGCAGCGCTGTACACAGGGGGGAGATCTTTGTGGTCAATGAAGGGAACATGGATGACCGATTCACCGATCCCGAGATCCCGGGCCAGTTTTGGCACATTGAGTTTCAGATAATCCGGCCCCACCAGGAGCAACTTGTGGGGAACTTTATGGTGCACGCGAAGCATGGCAAAGGCCCGCAGTAAATTCGGGATGTGATGGCGCCCTGCCAGTTTGCCCACAAACAGCAGGTAGGGCGCTTGGCAGCCGAGATATTGTTCCCGCACCGCGGCCAGGACCGATTCATCCAAAACCGGTCGAAAAAAATGACTGGCTGCCAGGAAAGTCACACTCACTCGCTCGCCCGGAATTCCGTAGACGTCGGTCAAACGGCGCTTCACCGCATGAGAACAGGCCAGCACATGGCTAGCCTTGCGGACGCTGTAACGGTAGAGCTGTTCATACACCAAATTTCGGCACCATTCCTTTGTGCCAAAGACATTCTCGGCCGGTCCCAGGTAAGTGACGACGCACTTTCCCGGGTATCCAACGGGAATGGTATAAGAAGGACAAAAAAGCACATCTACTTCCCTGGCCTTCTGCCGGAGAGTCCATTCCCATACAGGATCTGGCGCCTTCGGCCCCGTGATCTCAACTTGAAATCGATCGAGAGGGAAAACTGTGCGCTTCGGATCAATGGGCGCGGGGGCAAAAAGGACCACTTCCCGAAAAGGCACCGCAGTCCGGCTCCACTCCAATAGAAGGCACTCAATATAACGTCCTACCCCCGTGTACTGGCGGGTCAGTCGCACCACGTTGACTCCAAGCCGCATCTAGAATCCTTCTCTTAACGGTCAGTTGCTTTGTAACTCGAAATTCACAGACTTGTCAGGTACCCAAAGGCGTATTCGCACCGCGCCATCTCCGATGGTACCTGGAAAGATCGCTTGAGGAATCGTCGCGCTCTTCACCCAAGCGTACAGATCCGGTTTACTTTGGCGCAGCGCCTTTTCAAATGTGAAGAGCACCCAGGTGCGATGTCGCGTCCGCCCCAGATACTGTTGAAGTTGAGCGAGATCTTCCACGAGCAATACGTTCCCATCGTAATAGCGCAGCGCCTTGCCCGCCAGCGCCAGACCAACCACTCCATCCTCGGCTCCGCGCCGAGCGTTGATATAGGCAAGGGCCTGCTGGAAACCCTGTTTGGGAAGAGAGTAATAACGCGGCAGAGCGGCGAGGGAAGTCAGGCTCAGGCCCAACACGATAATCCTGGACGCCGAAATCAAATGTTGGCCAATCCAGTCCAAGCCTTCGATCAGAAATAAGTAAACCAAGGAGAGCGCATAAATGAAAAAACGCGGATGGATTCCTTGGGTCTGTACCGCTGCCGGCAATGCGACATTGAAAACGAGCGGCAAAACCAGCAAAGCAGTAACTCGAGGTTTTGTGCTCACCATCCGCAGTAACAGCGCCACGGCGGGAGGCACGCCGATGAGCAATAGCATCCAGATCGGTCGCAGTTCCTCCCAAAAAGTCCGAGACCACAAGGAGTAGCCGGTCCAGGCGGGATGACTTACCAAATCGTTGACCAGACCCAGAGCCAGCGGAGCGTAAAGCAAAAGCGCCATCAAAAGGCCGGCGGCGAGCCAAGCCAATGCGTGCCAACAGCGGGTGATGACAGCGACGCACCCGTGTCCCAAAACGACGAAGGCCATCAACAGAAGAGCGTACATGCCCAATCCCAAGGCAAGCGCATAACAGGCGCCATAAAATCGTTTGCGCCCTCCGCCTTCCGCGCCGAAAAAACGAAACAACAGCCCGTTCGCCAGCAGCGCAAAAAACATAAACGCGGAGTATCCCCGCGCGCTCTGGGTATAAAAAATATGAGGGTAGGAAAGCGCAAATAAAAACGTCCCGGCAAGGACCACACCGCCTGGCCAAATTGCGCGCGCCAGGAAATAAAATGCCCAGACAGCGGCGATTCCAAAAGCAACGGCCGGCAGGCGAATCACCCAAGGTCGCTCTCCCCATGTCACCGCCGCAGCGTGCGCCAGCAACGAGTTCAGCACATGGTTATTCGTGGACGTGTAATCCGAGACGATTTCAAGCGCAGGCAATCGTACCGAGTACTGCACGGTTACAATTTCATCGAACCAGAATTCTGAGTTGGCGCCGATGATTCGCAGAGTAGCAGCAGCCAGCAAGATCGCGAGTAACAGTCGTCTTTCCGAAAAAGCGAGAAAACGAGGAAGCAAGCTCACATTTCAAATGTTCTGCCAGAGTCAGAAATTCCGGTACCACGCCGTTCCACTACGGCTCCACTGATCTGAAAAACATTGGAAAACGCTCCACTATGTGGCTCACGATGCCCACAGGAGTACGCTCATAGACCGCCCCAGGCAAGAATCCTCCATACAAACTGATCGCCGCCGAATAGGTTAGCAGCAACAGGAAGATGGCCTTGGAGTAGCGGGATGAGCTTTTCTTCCAAAATTCAATGCACCCAATCGCCAGTGGAATCATCACGGGGTAGAGATAACGGTTTCCAAACGATGACCCTAACAACCAATAGCGGTATAAAGAAATAACAGCGAATTGAAGTACGACGGTCACACACAACACTGCGGCCAAAAGCTCCCTCTGGCGCAACCACCAGATCAGGCCAACAAAGCCAAACACCAGGACGGGAGAAAAAACCAACAAGCCCTTCATCGGGTGGAAAAGATTGCCCACGAGGCCGACGACAAAGTTCCCCAGTACATATCGATTCGGCAGGTCTGGCGCCTGCGCTGAAGAATAGATAGAAGCCAGATTCGAGAAGAAAATGCGGTTGTAAAGCAAGATGGCCAACGCGCCGCCAATCCCCCCTAACCCTACGGCTACCGTTCCCCGTTTTCGGAACCACACCCCCACCAGAAAAATAGCTGCAAACAAAACCCCCGCAGGATAGCGACAGAATATCGTCAAGGCGACAATCAGCGCGCTTAACCATCGCGCCCGGTTCTGCGACCACAGCCAGAGGGTGGAAAAAAATCCGAGCAGCACAAGATTTTCCGCCCACAGGCCGCGCGCGTATGCAAAAACAGGAGTCGCCAGTCCTCCCAATAGCACCGCCGGGCCCGCTAGGTCCGGCCGGCCGGACCTTTCGAGAACTTTTCCCGCAAGGACGAGCCCTAGCAGGGTCGCGGCAGTGCACCACATCACTGCGAGCGGTTCTACCCATCGGGTTCCACGAAATGGAAACGTCAGCGCCGCAATGATTAGTGGCATCCCTACTGGATGATAGCTGTATCGATGTCCGTTCCGCGCTGTCACCACATGCTGGTCCAACGGATAGTTTCGGAACCAAAAACCTGCATCCCGCCCTCCAGAGAGCGCCCCACGATAGTTGTTGGCCACATCCAGGTCTGCATCCTGAAGCAGACTGTTTATGACAACCAAATAATGGGGTTCATCTCCTGTCATTACGGTCGGGTAATGGAGAGCGATGCCACTAAATCCCAATCTGAAAAAACACAATACGCCTGCGGTGTCATTGTTTGCATGCGGAATTTGCCAAGGTGAGGCGAGGAGGTAAATGATGGCGATCAGCCAAAATGCGCGCCTTGCAAGTGCTTGCCTAATGTCACCGCAATTATGAAGTGTGACACTGACCGGAAACTGATTTGTTGTCATTGTGACTGCGCATAGACCCTAATCTACGCGGTGGGAAAAGATCAATCAAAATCGGGAGATCCTTCAATTGATTGACGCACACCGCAATTTGGAGAATCATTGTTTATCGTATGCACACGTCATCATGTCTGGGTCCCTACACTTACAGAGCAAGTGGCAAGAGCCAAAGCCGCGTCGGCCGGATTTTCGTTGTTATTGCTGCTTTTCTCTTTCTACTGTTTCTTTCCCGAGGGATGACGGTACAAGGGGATGCCGCGGTAAGAACGATACGAACGCCCCATGGAGCAGAAACCCCGGAAGCGCTTCTCGATTCAAAAGGCATTTTGCACCTCGCCTACGGGCTCGGCAACGACGCCTACTACGTCCAATCCCGCGACGGTGGCCGCACCTTTACGAATCCCGTCCGTCTCAACCAGCGCGTCTCCACCGTCACGGTCGGTGGCGAGCGCGGTCCCAAGCTGGCTCTCGGAAAGGATGGCATGATCCATGTCGTTTGGTTGGGACATTACCAACGGGGAGGCGGCATCTGGTATACTCGTAGTTTTAACAACGGGCGCGCATTCGAAAAGGAACGCAACCTTCTCGACACACAGACTGGATGCGATGCTGCAACCGTGGTTGCTGATACAGAAAGCAACGTTCTTGTCTTCTGGCTTGACGGCCGGTGGCCGCCAGATCCACAAAGCCCGATTGCCTCGCCCATTTTCATGTCGCGCTCCACAGACGGCGGTAGTACTTTTTCCCGCAATCAGCCCGTTCGACACGACCACCCGGGAAGAGCCTGCGCCTGCTGTCGACTGGAAGCGCGTGTGGTAGAAGACGGCTATCTTTACCTTTCTTTCCGCGGCGCTTACCAAAATATCCGAGATATTTACCTGCTCAAAGGAAGGAAGACAGAGAACAGCTTTAAATCCATTCGCGTCAGCATGGATCAGTGGAAGCTGGACGGCTGTCCGATGGCTGGCGCGCACTTCAGCGTCGGCAGTACCGGCCGCCTCCTCATTGCCTGGCGAAGCCGCGATAAAGCTTTTTGGTCAGTCCTACAAAAGGGCTGGACAAATTTCAGCCCAAGAATCGGGACCCCCGATGGAAAAGGGGAAGAGAAATATCCGCTGATTCTTGTAAATCAGAAAAATGAGGTGCTCTTTGTCTGGAAACGGGGACCGGAAGTAAAGTGGGCCCGGTACACCATGGACGGCAAATTCACCGGAGAGGGTGGCATCGCCGGCATGTTGCCTGGAGACCGCAAGCCCACCGGTGTTGTGGGCTGGGATGGTAACTTTTACGTCGTTCTTTGATCTGTAACGGCCGATTGCCCATTGTCACGGTCAATGCGTGAACTTGTCTTGTTTACACCCTAGGGTTGGAAGCCGGTCGAGTTGTGGGCAAGAGAGCGGATATGATCCCTCAGACGAGCAATCTGAATGATTTCCTCGTCGCTGATTGGCGCAGCGCCGCCCGCCTGAATCGATCTATAGAAGAGAGTGATGAGCTTTCCCAGGCCCGGATATGCCCACTCGCGCTCCACCAGCCTTCGGGCTAGATTGGCTCCCGCGGCAAAAACAAGCTTCGTCCCGTGTCGGAAGGGCTGCACCAGCTTTGCTTTTCTGGAAATTTCTCCGGTTTCAATGATCGAATAGCCGTGAAAGAGATTCGCATACGCTGTTCCCTTAGTACCAACAAAGATCAACTCATTGTGTGGAGGCCGCCCGCGCAGGCTTAAAAAAATCGAAAGCAGAGATCCCTCCACCCTCCGGATAATTTTCAGCTCGTCGTCGGTGAACATCACGATTTCCCAAGAAGGGTCCATCACAGCCTCCCCGTGCAAGGAAAAAAATAAGGAAAGAGGATGAGGCAGAATTTCCAGCAGGAGTTCGTGCCGGTCAACTCCTGCAAGAGTCATCCCACCCGCAGAACAGATACTGCAAATGATATAAACTGGTTCCCCCAACCGGCCCACGCTCCGCCGGAGTCTTTGAAATCCCTGCTGAAACGGAAACTGATGAAGGGGACTGAGCCTCAATCCCTCACTTTTTGCCAGGTAAACCAGCTCTTCCGTCTGCGCCGCCGTACCAGCAGTCGGTTTTTCCACCATCACATGCTTGCCAGCCTTCAAGGCAGCGGCAACCAGCGCAAAATGGGAGTCAACCGGGGTACAGACATGAACCACATCCACTTCACAGCGATGGAGGCATTCACCTAACTGCGCAAAGACCTTTGCATTGCGGAACCTTGCTGCCAGGGCGGCGGCGCCATCCGGATTTGTATCCACCACCGCCGCTACCGAGGCCCCTGCGCGCCTGGCAAAATGGGCGTGCCAGTGACCCATCAGGCCGGCGCCTACAATGGCGATTCGGATTCTTGACGACCCTCTCATCTTTCGGATGGAATTCTCCCAGCCTGTGGTTCGTACTGCATTCCGATCGGACACCGTCTTTCGCAGGACTCGTATGCAGCCAGCATCAGAGCCAGCGTGTGCCGATTATCGTCCCCATGACACGGTGGGACGCCGCCACTGTCAAGGGCTTTCAGAAACGACTGGAGAAGCCTCGTGGTGGCGTGGGCAAACACATCGAACGGGTCCGACGCGATCTTCTTGGACTTTTCGCCACGGTAAATTCGAGCGTATCCGCCCATTGAAAGATCTGCGTGAACGTAGGGTCTCCGGGTGCTTCCCCGGATTCCCAGAGCAACCTCCATATTTCCTCCCAAATGTGTTTCGATGCACGTCTGGCTCCCATCCAACCTGATATCCAGATAACGATGTCGTCCCCGACACACTCTATCCAGGATGATGTGGGCCACCCGGTCTCGGGAGAATTCAAGCTGTATGAGATTCAAGGAGTCGGGACCATCGGGGTTACAGCCTTTGGGCATGCGCGCGCTGATAGCGGTGGGATTCTCGCCAAAAAAAAAGCGACACAGATCCAGCACATGAATACCGAAGTCCTTGCAGGTGCGCCGCAGATCTTCTCCGCGCCAACCCGCTTCTGTTTGCGGTGTGGTATAGAAGGTTTGGTGCGCGCATAAAAACAGCAGTTCACCGAACTCCGGACTGCCGATCCTTCTCTGTGCTTCGTTGTGGATATTCATGAAGCGAAACTGTTGGTTCACCACCACCCAGCGTTTGAGTTGTTTAGAAAGCGCAATCACTTCCGCTGCCTGTTCCAGCGTCTCCATGAACGGCTTTTCACAGAATATGTGGCAGCCGGCCAACAGGCCCAGCTTGGCCAAATCAAAGTGCGAAGAGGGAGGGGCGGCGACCGTCAGGATGTCCGGATGGGTTTTCTCCAGCATCTCCTCGAGTGAAGAAAACAGGGGAAAGCCCAACCCCGCGGTTTGAATTGCTGGGTCAAATCCGCCCACAATCTCCAGGTCAGGGAGCTGCGCATAGGCAGGCAGGTGCATTTGTTGAGCTGCCGCTCCCAGACCGGCAATGGCGATCTTCTTTTTCATTCGGTTAAGTTCCTGGACCCATGGTACAAAATCGTCAAGTTGATCTAAAAGGGCGGGAGAGCGGCAATTCTATATTCCCATCGTGGCGCTCAAAACCGTCCAATACCGGGTGGTCAGATAATGTGGCAAAAACAGCGGGCAGGAGTCAAAGCATAAAACGTGTACAATGCAAACGTTTGTAGGCAGGACCCAGTATCGGCTACTGAACCAGGAATCCGATCACCAATCGTATGAAAATAGGTGTCGACGCCTCCTGTTGGTCTAACCGACGGGGATTCGGCCGCTTTACCAGGGAAATCGTCAGCGCGTTGCTCGAGAAGGACCGACAGACCCAGTATATTCTCCTCATAGATCAGCAATCGTTGCAACAATCAGCCTTACCGGCGCATATCCCGCGGATCGCGGTATCGACGCGCCAATCGTCGACAGCGGCCGCCTCTGCCGAGGGCCATCGCACCCTGTCGGATATGCTTCGGATGAGCTGCGCAGCCGCCAAGGCCAGGTGTGACCTCTTTTTCTTTCCCGCCGTTTACAGCTATTTCCCTCTGCCCCCGGGTCCAAAATGTGTTGTCACCTTTCATGACAACATTGCTGAACGCCACCCGAACTTGATCTTTCCCGGTAAGCGCGCCCGCCTTTTCTGGCGGTGGAAAAGTTGGCTCGCGCGCCACCGCGCAGACCGAATCCTTACCGTGTCGGCTCATTCCCGGCAGACGTTGATCGAGGAGTTTGGCATCACACCAGACCAAATTGAAGTCATTCCCGAGGCCGCCAGTCCCATCTTCCGACCTGTGCGCGATCCGCTGGGCCTCGCCTCCGTCCTAAAACGATTTGATCTCCCGGCGACAGCGCGCTACCTAATCTATGTAGGCGGGATAAGTCCCCATAAGAATCTGGAATTTCTTATCGGCGCCTTCGATGACATCATCAGAGAACCGTGTTACGCGGACACCAAGTTACTGCTGGTTGGAGACTACGAACGAGACGTGTTTCACTCCAGTTTCCCCGGGTTGCAGAAGCTGGCTGAATCATCTCGCTGGAACCGGAGCGTGATCTTCACCGCGTATGTGACCGACCACGAGCTCCTCCAACTGTACAACGGGGCGCTAGCCCTGGTTTTGCCTTCGGTGGAAGAAGGATTCGGTTTACCGGCGGTGGAAGCAATGGCCTGTGGAACGCCGGTCGTCGTCAGCAATGCGGGAGCGCTGCCCGAGGTCGCAGGTGAAGCCGGGTTGTACTTTGATCCGCACGATCGAGACGACTTGAAAAATACTCTGCTCCGAATTCTGAATGATCCTCAATTAAGGCACGACTTGGCGGCGCGATCTCGTGAACGATCTCTCCAATTTAGCTGGACTCGCGCCGCAGAGGTCCTGATGGCGATTTTCCGCCAGATCGTTGCGTCATGAGTGATTCCTCGCTTCGGATCTGCATGCTCACTACCTTCTACCCACCATCCCACTTTGGGGGAGATGGCGTTTTCATCGAGCGACTCTCCGAAGCCCTGGCGCGGCAGGGACACATCATCGATGTGATCCACAATGTGGACGCATACCACTTTCTCGGAGGTCGAGCGCTTGCGGCGAGGGAATCGAACAACCCTCGAATACATCGCCTCCGGAGCAAGCATCCGTTCCTGTCGCTTCTGGTCACCCACCAGTCAGGAAGACCGGGTCTGTACGCGACGCCCATCAAGCGAATCCTTCAGCAGCGAAACTTTGATGTGCTCCATTTTCACAATATTTCTCTTTTGGGGGGACCGGGTCTTTTAAATTATGGCCGGGCCATCAAGCTCTACACACCGCACGAATACTGGCTGATCTGTCCAACCCATCTGCTGTGGAAATTCGACCGGGAACCTTGCACTCGAAAATCCTGCATGGCCTGCACCCTCCGTTCAGGCCGGCCGCCTCAACTATGGCGCTATTCCAGTTTCCTGTCCCGGACGATCGAAAATTTGGACGCAATTTTATGTCCTAGCCGATTCGTTCTGGACCGACATCGACAGGACGGTGTCCAGGCGCGGTTGGTGCATCTGCCTCACTTTGTCCCGCTTCCTCTCGACAAGGCGGAACGGGATCGAAATGTTGTTCCATACTTCCTGGTAGTGGCGCGGCTGGAGAAGATCAAAGGGGTGCAGACGCTTTTATCAGTTTTTCGCCGATACGATCAAGCGGAGCTGTGGGTTGCGGGAACGGGCAACTACAAGAGAGAACTGCAGCGGCTGGCTGCTGGAAATCCACGCGTTAAATTCTTAGGATTTCAAGCGGAGGAGGAACTCCGAAAACTGTATCGCAATGCTTTAGCGCTGATCGTTCCTTCGCTCTGCTACGAGACTTTTGGGATGGTGATCCTGGAGGCATTCGCTCAACAAACCCCTGTAATCGCGCGGCGCATCGGCGCCCTAACGGAAATCATCGAGAAAAGTCACGGCGGTGTTCTTTATTCCCATGAAGCAGAACTGCCCTCCTTGCTCAACAAGATGCAGGCGGATTCCGCCAGGCGAGAATGCCTGGGACAGCGTGGGCGGGATGCTCTTCTTACCCACTGGACCGAGAAACAATATCTAGCGCGGTACCTGGCGCTGATCGAATCCCTGAAGGAGAGAAAAATCGATGGATCCAGAAGCAACCGCCGGTTCTGAATGCCCAAGCGACGCTGCACCGCCGGTCTCCGTGATCATTGCATCCGAGCTGAATGACAGTTATGTGCGCCGCTGCCTGAGCAGCCTTCTTCCCCAGTCGCGCCGGTTGCAAGCGGAGGTGATAGTGACTTATCCAGCCGGAACACCGGGCGAAGAAACCCTGTCGCGGGAATTCACGGAAGTTCGTTTCATAAAAATAGCTGCAGCCAATTCGATCCCGGCGCTTCGCTACGCAGGGGTAGGCCAAGCCAGCGGTGAAATCTTGGCGATGACGGAATCTTCCGCCATCTTCCAGGAGGGATGGATCCAGGGAATGCTGCAGGGACACGCACGCGGATTCAACACGGTAGGGGGGCCTATTGATCCCGATCCGGGCTTCGATCTGAGAAGCTGGGCCGCTCACATCTGTGAGTATGGAGCCTACACCAGCCCTGTGGATCAGGGACCGGCAAAGGATCTCTCAGGATTTAATGTGTCTTATCGGAAAGCTCTGTTGGAAAAGTGCCAGGGCGCGATTCGCCAGGAGCATTGGGAAAATGTACTTCACGAGGAAGCCAGAAAGGTCGGCGCTAGGTTGCTTCTAACCGGCAGAATGCACATCATTAACAGCAGACGATATAAGGTGGGTGAGTTTACACTCCAGCGTTTTGTCTACGGCCGCGATTACGGGCGCGTTCGAGCCGGGCGGATTCCAGCCGTCGCCCACCTGACTCTTCTTGTCCTGACGGCAGGCCTCCCTTTTCTGATGCTCTTCCGATACGCTCGCTGGGTCCTTCGAAAGAGACTTTCGTTTTGCCGCGCTGTGGCCTCGTTCCCCCTGTTGGCGCTTTTCGCAACAGCCTGGTCCGTAGGGGAATGGTGCGGGTACGTGTTGGCCATTCCACGCAGATTTAATAAAGTTTAAGAGTCAAAGATCCGCGCGCCGGTCATGAGACCGGATGTTCTTGCGTCAACGTCCTCCAAGGCTGAAACTTCCCGCCGGGCTCCGAGCAATACCTTTTTGCAATCAAGAGGACTCCCGTTCGCACAGACGAACGTCCAGATTGCGAAGCACCTCGTCTCTGTCTTTGCTAGCCAAATACCAGTTAATGGTTCGTTTCAGGCCATCCTTGAAGGAGAGGCGGGGTTGCCAGCCCAGCAGGCACTGAGCCCGACTAAGATCGGCAGCGCGGCTGAAAACTCCGCAAGGCTTCGAGGTGTCAAAAACGATTTGCTTTGGACGAAAGCCCATGATCCCCAATATGCTCTGAGCCGCATCTTTGATCTTAATATGCTCACTGCTCCCCAAATTAACGGCACTTCCATCCTCGATCTTTTCCGCAGCCAAAACCAAGCCTTCCACAATGTCCCCCACATAGGTGAAGTTGCGATCCTGTTCACCGGTACCCCAAACGATGTACGGGTCGACTTGAACAAACGCTTTGGCGATCAGAGCCATCAGAGCATGAGTTTCGTTCTCACGCTCGCCATACGCTGTAAAGATGCGGCATGATGCACACTTCAGTCCGTACTGCTTATGGTAGGCTTGAAGCGCCATTTCCCCCATCAGCTTAGCCCAACCATACTCGCCATCAGCCAGCGCCCCTCCTGGTTTGAAAGGATCAGCATCTTCCTCTTTCAGATTCATTGCTGGACGATCAGATTTATTTTGCAGGCCAACCGGATAGACACAGGCTGAACTGGCAAAGCAAATGTGCTCCACGTCGGCCTTTACCGCTGCTTCAAAGAGCGTACCGTCAAGAGCCATATTCGAGGAACAATCCGCAGGATGGGTATCTATGTAACCTCGGCCGCCGTGTTTCGCAGCCAAATGAAAGATGACTTCCATCCGGCAAACCGCATCCGCGGCAGCGCAGCGGTCTCTTAGATCGGCCTGTACAAACTCGATGTGACCCGCAACTTTCTTCAGATTTTCCTTTTTCCCGCTCGACAGATCATCTGCCACTCGCGCGTGCGCGCCCAGAGACACCAGCTTTTCCACCAAGTGACTGCCGATGAAGGACGCGCCACCCGTGACCAAAACTTTCTTGTCGATCCAAAAACTCATCTTATCCGTCCGTGAGTACTGTTTTGGTTTAGCGCCTGATTGTAAAGATTTACGACTTGGCTCGCCACCAGTTTCCAATCGAAGTTTTCTATGGCATGGGTTCGGAGAAGGGTCGAATCATAGGCAGCGCGATGCTCTAGAACGTGCCGGAGACCTGACGCCAGAGCTTCCACATCCTCTTTTTCTACTAACAGACCCACATGTTCGTTGACGATATCCTCCGGCCCTCCGCAGCGAGTGGCCACCACGGGCGTTCCACAGGCCAGCGCCTCTACCAGCACGGCGCCAAACGCTTCAGCCCGACTGGGCAGGACCAGCAAGGCACTGCGTCGCATAAATTCGGCGACCGCCAGGGGAGACTTCATACCAACAAACTGGACATGTCCCTCCAGCCCAAAGTCTGAGACCAGGGAGCGCAGGCGCTCCTCCTGGGAGCGCTGGTGGCCATAAAAACTTCCCCCCACAAGCACAAGGCGTAGCCCGGAGCGCCAATCAATCAAACGCCGCATCGCCTGGAGGAGAATGTCGATCCCTTTGACAAATTGGATCCGTCCGACATACAGGATCTGATCTGCCAAGTAACCGAGTGAGTCTGGGCCAAAAACGGACCCGTCCACCCCAATGGGAATGACACGTAAATTATCTGAAGGCCCGGTAAAGCGCGCGATGGTGTCCCGCGTAAAGCGGCTGACGGCTATATGAAAAGCAGACTGCTGGGATGCCTTAACTGCCTGACGGCGCACACGTGGATACTCCTCCATCCATGGCAGCCAAGGCGCATGCTCGGTGATAAGAACGGGTACCTTGTAAGACTGCGCGAGCCGCGCGGCCACGACACCCTCGGGATAACTCAAATGTGCGTGAATCAGATCGAATGGGAATGCGCGACGCAGTTGCTCCACATGGCGCCTGAGGCTCCAGTAATAGCTGTCTGCCTCGTAGCTGTGAAGAAGATAGCGAGGCCCGGTGACAAAGCGCGGGTGCGACACTTCGATGCCATCCAGATGTTCATGCGCAGGAATGCGCCGAAAGTGACTGAAGCGCATACATCTCGGCAATGGCGGACAGTAGGGGACCGGGGCAAGGACCCGAATCTCACACAGTTTGCCCGTGTGCTTTACCAGCCATTCAACCCAAAGGCCCAATTGAGCCATCGCGTGGTTGGGATAATTCCGAGAGATAACCAGTATCTTGGGCGGCGCCATGACGATGTTGCTCACCGCTTTTCGGCCTTGAGGACGAACCCAACCGCCAGCCATTTCAGCTTGCTACAACGGAGCCGCTCTAACTTTTGCGTCAGCCGCAGAGTCCAACCCGGCAGAAGTTCGTCCAAAGGCGACAAGAACACATTGAAATAGAAGTAGTCGACGTCGCTGACCTCCGCTCCATACTTGGCCATCAGCGCCGCTGCAGAGCGCGCCGTGTAGAGCCTGGCAAAGCTCAAGGGCAGCGACGGCGGCGGACGACGCCCCGCAACACCGTAATAAACCGGTCGGAGCAGGCCGACGGCGGGGTAAAAGAAAAAGTTCTTCCAGGCGGCGTAGGGGCTGAGAAGGTTGGCAAACGAGATGAGAAGTATTCCGTGTCTCTTGACAACCCGGCTCATCTCCTGGATCGCCAATTCGTCGGCCTGAATCCGATCAATCACTCCCATGCAGATCACCGCATCGAAAAATTCATCGGGAAAGTCCAAACTTGTAATGCTTCCGGTGGAAAAATGAGCGCCCTGCGTCGATCCAAACTGCTTATGGCACTCTGTTATCATCCTTGGCGAAGCGTCCACACCCCAGAATTCCCATCCCTTGTCGATCAGATCCCCGGCCATCAATCCGGGCCCACAACCAACGTCCAACATCCTGCCAGGCGGTACCTCAAGCGCCTCCAGCACTCTTTGTCTCCGCACCCGAAGAGCCCAACCTCCGGGCGAATCTTCGTCATATCTGGACGCGTATACCTCGGCCACCGCGTTAAAATACTCTGCTGCACCGGAGGTAGGCGCAAACTTGTCCCGCCGCTTTCTAGAAGCTGCTAGAGTCATGGAAACGCCCATTGCGGCCGGTCACGCCGCCGCTTTGTCAATGCTCGATCTTGGCAGTCATCAATGTTGTGAATCGGTTCGTTCACCGTTCGGGCATCTTGCCGGCTTCGGTCCTCGGGAACAGGCGCCACAGTGAATTCCGTTCTCTCTTGTCCAGAATGAAAAGGAACACACTCCCCAAGAACAAAAGGTAGAAACCGCTTTTGAGTGACACCGTCTGGATCCCCAAATCTTCATGCTTGCCGAAAAGCAGGGAAGCAACACTTACAGCCGCCAGACCATAAATCATCAATAGAATTGAACTTGATGTCATGGTGAAGCCGTGTTTGCCTCGAAGCCGCATCCAAGTCATCCCAAAGATGCCCGAGCCTGAGATTACGAAGGCAGTTGAGACTCCGTGGATTCCATAATGCGGGACTAAAAGCCATGAAAAAAGCCCGGCAATGGAATGTCCGGCGAGGCAGATGAGACCGTATGTCTTAAGGTCGTCCAATCCGATGATCAAGGCCTGGAAGACCCCTGCCAGGAGCAGCAGGTATTGTGACACGACAAACGCAAAGATGAACTTGCTGGCTTCAGCAAACAGCGATGACAAAAGTAACGTGAGAATGAGTTTTGGAAATAGCACAACAGGAATAGCGGCCACAGTAAAAATGAGCACAAGTTTTTTCTGGAATTCAATGGCTCTTTGCATTTTCTCCTTCTTAGCAATGTTACGGTTCACGATGGGGGTAAGAAACAGACCGTTTACCGGAGCAATTACCATACCCATGGAACCCGCAAGAATGATTGCGGCATGCAGCAAGCCCGCTTGTGCTTCACCCAAATTCTTCAGTACAGAATATCTCGCGATCAGGTACGAGAGAGGATGGGTAAAAGAGGCAATGTACAGGATCAGCGAGAAGAGAACGATCTCCGGATTCGACTTTAGTTCCCGCACAATGCTCCCACTACCGTTCCACACCGGCAGGCGAAACTCCCGGTAGAGATAGGCGAGGACTGCGACCGTCACCAGCGTTCCCGCCAGCAGACTGCTCCAGTACAGACCGGGGATGCCCCACAGCGGGACACCGATACAAGCCGCCAGGGCGATGGCCACAACCATGACCAGCGTCAAGGTAGCCGACAGTCTGGGTTTTTGAGCCGCCGCAAGCACATTACTGGTAAAACCGCCAAGAGCCATGATTGGCACTGCCAGGAGCGCAACTATTAGAACCGACCGGTAGGGTAAAATCTCACGCGACAGGAGGTCTCCGCTCAAGCCCACCAATCCGACACTAATTGCCGCACCCGTGAAAGCGAGCCATAACAACAGCCGTAGGAGAACTGAATATGTTTTTTTAAAGGCCTCAATCCCTTCACTGTGCGACCGAGAAAGGAATTTGACAGCCGAAAATGGAACGCTGAAGGCGGTGATTTGAGCCACGACCTGGACGATCTGATCCACCACGCTGATGACGCCGATACCTTCAGGACCCAACAGCACCGCGATCACTTTCGACCTGACAAGATTCACGATGATGATTAGGACCTGGATCGTGCCAATCGCAAAGAAGATTCTCAACATCACCAGACAACTCTCGCGGGTTAGGACACAGTCTACAGCAAAGTGTAAAAATAAGAATCGGACATCGCTCACACAGTGTTCGCAATCGATATACCCAGATCTTCCCCAACTGCATGAGCCAAAAGTTCGGTGAAAGTCTCTTTCCGAAACGGGCGAAACCGGTCTGAGGACAAATACTCCCTGGCGTTGTGCTTATAGTCCGCAATCGCTCGATCAGTCAGAGACCTTAAGAATGTCTCGAGAGCAGCATAGTCGGGAAACTTACGCTTGTCGATGAACGCATTCTCAGACAGGTAATCGGTCACATCAGGGGCGCCCAAGTAGACAGGAACCGTGCCTGCAAAGAAACAGTCAAAGATCTTCTCTGTGATCCAACCTGGGAGAATCATGTTCTCGTAACAAATAGCGAATTTATAATTGCTCAGAGTTTCGTACTTTGACCTGACAGGTCCCTTGTAGATTTTTGGGATGATGTCCCAGCCGGGACGAATCGGAAATGAGACCCGTTCTATGACCCGTCGATAGAGCTTCCGCACGGGCACGGGAAGCCACGTTTTTCCCACCCGGTAGGGCATCCTATCCCAACCCACGCCGTACAGGTCTATTTCCTTGTTCTTCCCAAAATGTTGCAGCGCACGCAGACGTTCCTGGTAAAGTTCCTGCCTGTAGAGCCGAGGAAGCTTATTCGAATTGATCATGGTGAGAAACTTGCGATCCTCTTTGCGCCACAAGTGCTCAAAGACGTCGTCATAGGCCTGGGGGATGTGAAATTGCAAAAGGCTCACGTCTCGGCATACGAAGGGTTGCAGCGCCTGAGCGGTGCTGTACGAATATACGCGGCGAAAATATCTGGAGATCTCCGGCAGCTTTGTGTACAGGCTGGGCTCGACAATCGGAGCTTCAAAAGCAAAAAAAGAACTTAGAACGGTATCCTTTCTTCCGGCCAACCTCCTAAAATTCTTCACAATTCCAAAGGAAACATAGATATTGCTTTTGGCGGCGTGCTCATTTCGAACGAGAAAATCGGCGGTATGCACCGGAATACCTTTAGACTGGAAAAAATCCCTCAGGTATAAATAAGGGGCCAGGCAATTGTCGCGGTTGTATTGAGAGTGCGGAGAAAATAACTGATCACGGTTGAAGTGATGCGAAAAGGGATCGACGAATAAAGCGACGTCAGTGGCAGCTTCTATGGAACGATCCTCCTCCGGTATTCAATCCAGTAAAAAGCAGGCAAAAGGCGCCCCGCAATACCAGCTTTGACTGCAACGCGCAGCAGCAGTCTCAGGATGAAAAGCCGAAATCGCCGCTTGCTGAGTCTCCAACCGATCTTTTCCCAGGGTATCGGCGCGTCCAGCAATTTCTCGGCTGCCGTTGTCTCGCCGCGCAGCACACAATTTAAAGCGCGAAAAATATCGTCATCGTATCGGTGGAACTCGTAATCCTGCACGACGCCGCGGGGAAGGTTCATTGCGGTCAGGCCGGACCGCAAATGGTGATCCATGACAAAAAAGAAATAATCCCGATCCGTACGAAGATAATTGTAGTTCGTGGACCAACGGGTCCGACCTGCCCTGTATTTCATCAGCGGTTCGTTGAGAATGCCGACCCTGCAATGCCGAAGAATCCGGAGCCACATGTCCAAGTCAGCCGCGATGTCAAATTGCTGCTGGTCAAACAATCCGACTTTGGCGAACACCTCTCTCCTCGTCATAAACGTCGGGCAACAAAAGACGCAATTTTTGTTGGCTAAAAGCGCAGGAACAATCTCCCTTAGGCCGTACAGGGTCTTTCCAACGAGTTGGCGGGGCAACGTCATTTCACCAAAAACGTGGCCCGCATCATCGATGTATCTGTCGAGGCAAAAGACGGCGCCAGCTTCCGGGTACGCTTGCAGAAAGCGAAGTTCTTTCTCGACGATAGTCCGTTCATAGATGTCATCGGAATGATAGATCGCTACAAAGTCCCCTCGGGCTAGCGCGATGCAGCGGTTCATGTTTTCAAAGCCGCCAACATTACTGGAGTGACGGTGATACGATATCCTTGGGTCGTTAAGCGATCCGACAATAGACTCCGTATCATCATCGGAGGCATCATCGGAGATGATGATCTCTAAATCCGCATAAGTCTGCTTTCGGATGGAGTCCAGGCTTGCTTTCAGGAACCGGCCGTCATTATACGTTGGCACGCAGATGGTAACCAGAGGATCACTGATTTCAAAATTTTCCTTACTCCCCATGTCACCCATAGAACAGAAGCCCACATTTGTTTTGTGATCAATCATAGGAGCTGATCCCGGTGCACTGCAACAGCAGGAACGTACCGGCATGCACTGTAGAGACGCCCCGGCGGGGCGTCTCTACAGGAAAACATAGTCCTGGTCCTCCTGCTATAGCGCCCTAGATGAAGGCGACTTTGTATCATCGCATCCCGAGACGGCCGTCCTGGGGACGCGAGTCTATTTTAGCGATCCAATGCAAGTCAAACTTCTCCGACCGTGGAATCAATCTCCCGAGGTAACATAGTGTGATCCTGATTGCCTGCATAGCTAGAGCAGACACCGGGCAGCAGCGCCGCTACTTTGCACAGGCGATATCGGTCGCTGCATCAGCGTTAGTTTTTGGCGGTTTTTACAATGGAGGCTCCCCGCATATTCGACCCCAATTACTACCAGCGCTTGGCCGACGTCGAAAGGCGGCACTGGTGGTCCCGAGGCATGCTTGCTCTGGCCGGCGATTTTCTCGTTACAATTGCGCCGGACGGGCTGTTGCTAGACGCCGGGTGTGGCACAGGAGGGCAACTGCGGCGGCTGCCTCAACAGTGGAGGGAACGCAGCCTAGGCATTGACATCTCACCCCACGCTTTACGACTCTGTCGTGGCTCAGGATTCGAGCGCCCTTTGCTGCAGTCAAGTATCGCCAGTTTGCCCTTCCGGGATCAGGTCTTCTACTGCGTAATCTGTAATGATGTGCTGCAGCATGTGACGCAAAGAAATCTGGACGGCGCGTTGTCTGAAATCCGCCGCGTCCTGAAAAGGGGAGGCTTTCTGGTGATGCGAAGTAACTCGCGCATGGGCTTTCGCGCGGGAGGCTCGACGGAGGCCGACTTTCGCCGCTTTCTGTTACGTGAGCTCGAGGCAATCCTGGACAGTAACGGCTTCAAAATCTTAACAGCCTCTTACGTAAACTGTCTTCCTTCTCTGGGAAGCTTGCTCCGGCGGCCGGCGGCAGAGGGTTACAGCGGCCTTCAAATTCGCCCGTTGCCTCCGCACCTGGGTTGGCTGAACTCCCTTCTCTACTGGTACATGAGACTGGAAGCCCTTGTTGTCACTAAAGGAATCCGCCTCCCTTATGGGCAAAGCACGTTTGTGCTGGCCCGCCGGGGCCGCTGATGTTGGACAATTTCGAAGTATGCGGCTTCGGGCCAACTTGACACACAACTTTAGTGTACTTTTACGGCGCTATCTCCTGCGCCTTGCAGATAGCCGCGAAGCTCCCCCCAGGCTCCCGCACAGAGAAAAAGAAGCAGCCAGGGACTGCTTGCGAGGAATTTTTTTCTGTATTGAGTGACGGGAATGAGGAGACGGGTCAATCGCGTCAGAAATAGTACGGGAAGAAAAGGAGATCCCAATGTCCAAAATACCCGTCTCCAAAGGGGCACCTGTGCGGCCCGCATACCGGCAAAAGATCGCGCGAAATGATACCGCTGTGTTAGAAATTCTGTAAAACCGAAGGTCTTGCGATAGTCCACCAACAGGTCAGGCCTGGCCAGGAAGCGTACGCCTCGCGTGTGCAGGTTTTCGTGTGTCAGAGTTTCCCAGTTACCGCTGCTAAAGACCTCTTTGAAAGTCTCCAATATCTGCCGCTTGTAAGACACGTTGCTCATCGCGGGATCCTTACTCTGAAGCAAGGGAGGTAGAAGGCAAGCATATTCACAAAAAAAGGCCGCCCAGTTACAACCATCTTCGCGCGAGCAAAAATCGATGGCGCCTCCTATGACGCCATGACTGTTTTGACGGTGAAGATCCATCAACCGGCGGCACCAGTCGCGCCGTACTGTGCACGTGTCTTTGGTAAAAGCCACCACCTCGCCCTTACAAACCTGTAGGGCACGATAACGCGCCTGTGGCAGGGATAGTCCGCGTTCAAATGAAAGAAGATGCACCTCAGGGTATGCTTCACGAACTCTCCGCGCGGTGGCCTCGTCTCCCACCACGGCCACTACTAGTTCCACACCATGCGCCTGTTCCAGCAAACCATCAAGACACACCGTCAGATAGGCATCGCCACCCGTGGAGGTGACAACAACGGAGAGTTTTGGGCTGGAAGCGGGTTGTGAAGCTTCAGCGGTGTTGCTCATCTCTGTTTCAACTTGCGGCATGCTGGGCGCTCACGGAATAGGCCGTGTTTCAGCGTTGTCCATCTCAGCGGTTGTCCGCGCAACATGGTTATTGTATAGTGCCAATGGATCCGTGCTCCCCACACCTTGAACTCATAATAACGAAGGCGTCGTGAATTCTATTAACAGGTTAATCCGCCATCTGAGAATCTCCTGGAAAAATCTCGCGTTCCCGCACATTCCGAGCCCTCCCTTTTTGATTCTGTTTGTCAACTCTATCTGTAATCTAACTTGCGAGCACTGCTTTTACTGGCGCAACCTCAACCGTCGCGATGATCTCACCTGGGATGAAATCAAAGCCTTGTCGGAGAATTTGGGTCGCGTGGAGACGCTCAACCTATCGGGTGGAGAGCCGTTCTTGCGCCCGGAGTTTAGCGACATTTGTCGCATGTTCATACAAAATAACCGGGTAGAACAAATTTATGTCCCCACCAACGCCTATTTTCCGGACAGGACCGTATCCCACGTCCGCGAGGCGCTCAAAGAGCTAAGCCTGAAATTGTTCGCCGTCGAGATCTCGCTGGATGGAATGGCGGAATTCCACAATCGTTTTCGTGGTTCCAGTCAATCCTTCCAAAAAGCGATGGAAACCTATGATGCTCTGGCACAGCTCCAGGAGAAGGATGATCGCCTGCGTATACACGCCGTTTCCACCGCCACCGTTGAAAACATGGAGGAGATTCGTCGCCTGAGCGTCTACCTGTATCAGCGTTGCCGGCGGATGGATCACCACAATATCGCGCTCATTCGCGGTGATCGCAAGAATCCGTCCTTGCGGGGCCCCAGGCTAGATCAGTACAGAGTCCTCTATGATTTCGTTTCCGGTCTTTGGGCTGCGCGCGAGAAGCACCGGTTCGGACACATGGTCGAGCCATTGCTGCAGTGGGCCAAGATTCAAACCGCCAGGCTGCAACGGCAGGTAGTGCCCTGTCGTGCCGGGATTTTGAGCGCGGTCGTCTATTCCAACGGAGACGTGAGCGTTTGCGAAACCCACAGGCCCTTGGGAAACCTCAGATGCAGCAGCTTCCGCGAAATCTGGCATTCATCCGAGGCGGACCGATTGCGGAGGGGTATCAGAAACAAGGAGTGCTACTGCACAAACGAGGTCTTCCTCTGGCCCAGCATCGTTTTTCAGCCCCATCAACTGGCGACCAGCTTGTTTCATGCCAGAGTTGGGAAAGCGGGGCGCGGGGCGCAAAGCAGCCCCCCGACAATCCGGTCCGAGGCCGCTGCGACAAGGGACTTGCCATAATCACTGTATTTTAGAGACAGGCTGGTGGAGAAAATTTCCATGAAAGTAATGATCCTAGGTGCAGGTCCTGCAGGCTTAACAGCGGCCAAGCTGCTCTCAGATCGAAAAGGATCTTGCGAGGTCTTTGAGCGCGATGGCCAAGTGGGCGGGCTTGCCAAGACCATCCAATACAAAGGATACCGATTCGATATTGGAGGCCATCGATTCTTTACCAAAATTCCCTGGGTACAAGAATTTTGGAGAACCATTCTGGGCGACAGTTTTCTCCGCGTTCCTCGCCTCTCCCGCATCTATTACAACGGCAGGTTCTTTCACTATCCCTTGCGCCCTTGGAACGCTTTGACCGGCCTGGGGCTTTGGAGAAGTTTTCATGTGTTTCTAAGCTATGTACGAGTCAAGCTGTTTCCCTTTGAAAACGAGGAATTTTTCGAGCCCTACGTGGTCAACCGCTTCGGACGGCTGCTTTATCTAATCTTTTTCCGAACCTACACGGAGAAAGTGTGGGGCATTCCCTGTACACAGATCCGCGCCGAATGGGCGGCGCAACGGATCAAAGGGCTTTCCCTCTGGGCCGCCGCACTCCACGCCTTCAGGCCTCACAAGAACAAAATCAAAACCCTGATAGAGCAATTTGAGTATCCCCTATACGGACCGGGAATGATGTGGGAGAAGGTACAGGAGTTAGTGGAGTCGCGTGGTTGCCGAGTACACGTAAATACGCCGGTGGTCAAGCTTTACCACGATTATCACCGAATCCTGGAGGCCGTCATTCAGACCCGCTTGGGCCAGCGCACCGTTGATGCTAATCATTTTCTCTCCAGTATCCCCTTACAGCAGTTGATCGAAATGTTGGACCCACCTCCACCTGACGCTATCTTAAAGGCAGCCAACATGTTGAGTTACCGAGACTTCATCACGGTCAACCTCATTATCAACAAGCCTTCGCTCTTCCCCGACAACTGGCTTTACATCCATACCGATCATGTCCGGACGGCTCGGATTCAAAATTACAAGAATTGGAGCGCTGCCATGGCGCCTGATCCAAACACTACGTCGCTCGGGATGGAGTATTTCTGTTTTGAAGGGGACCGTCTTTGGAATCTGAGCTCAGACGAGCTGATTGAGGTGGCCAAGAGAGACTTGAGTTTTTTGAAGCTGGCCGCTCCCGAGGACGTGATAGACGGCTTTGTTTTCAAAGAGACGAAAGCTTACCCCATGTACAACGGCGATTACCGCGACTACCTGTCCATGATTCGAGGCTATCTGGCGCAATTTGAAAATCTGCAGCCCATGGGTAGAAATGGATTACACAAGTACAACAACCAGGATCACTCGATGCTTTGTGCCCGCTACGCTGTGGAGAACCTGGGGGGAGCCAAATACGATCTCTGGGAAGTTAACTCTGACAGCGAGTATCAGGAGGAAATTCGCGTCGAGGAAGGCGATCGAAAAAGAGCTTTGGCCTGAACTCAACTACGACTGGCAGCCAAGGGAGCTATGCAAGGCCGGCGCTTGCAGACTGGGCCTCGAGCGAATCCCCACTGAGACATGCTCACTTCAACTTCAAGCCTTCGGTGATTTCGCCAAGCAATTTGTTGATCTTTGCCGTCACATCATCCTGCGGAGGTGTTGACTCACCTAACTCCACCCGAAGGTAAAATTTCAAATCTGCTCCTACTGCAGCTTTCGTGATCTCTCCGATCTGATCCGCCAAGTCCTGAATTTCATTTGCCCGCAATTCCGACTCCGCCACCAAAACGCCAGGTTTTCGAAGCGGTGGCAGAAGAACCGGAGGGATGACTTCCTCTTTCGCGATTCTTAACTTAACGTTGGCAGCGCCGGTATACTCGCACGGCCAAGGGCCAGAAGCCAATGTGCGTTCCAGCAACCTGCCGCGAAACGCTCCATCAATCACCTCACGGACGGTCACCCACGGAAGGTTCTTCCCGACCCTCTTGGAGAGCGCAACAGCAAGCGTCAACGCCGTTGTCGTGTCGCTGGCCCAGGCTTCAGGAAGATTTGCCGGCAAAACGTCAGTGATCGCGATCGGCTGCGGTGGCGCCTGAAGTTGAGTGTCACCCGTCAACAGGCCGGCCGGTATTTCTTCTGCCAATACGCTGGCAGGGCCGGAGGTTAACCAAATTTTCCCATCTCGGACGGCCGCACAAACCGCCTCATCCACGGCCGGTTTTTCCGCTTTCGGAATAACCACGGGCTCTACGTACCCGTTTTTCTTGACCTTAACGATTTGACCACCTGAGAAATAGATATAAAGATTCTTTACCGAGAGTTCGGTTGCCTTCCATAGCTCAGGAAGTACTCCCGGAATCAGCAAAGCCGAAGAAAGTTCGGTCAACGTCGCGGCGTCTGGCAAGACGACCTCCAGACTTGGATCCTTCAGATCGGCCTCTTCGGGTTCTTTACGCCACAGTGTTCTCACCGACCGGTCTGGACGTACGGCATGAAGGACAAACTGTCCTTCTCTGCAACCGAGAACGACCGTATCTACAATTGCTTTCCGATTCAGCATCTTGGGCAAATGGGGGAATTGAGCGAAGGCGCCTACAAGATCTTTCACGCGGCGCGACGTTTCTCCTTTTCGCCAAAGATTGTAGGGTCCCTCCGGTAGAAGGGCATCGGCGCTTATTGCCGTTTCTTGAATTCGGGAACGAGGATCCCCTTTAATTTGGAGAAAGAGCGGATTATCAGTCACCGCGATTTTGAAAGCCTGCACCTCATTCTTGTCGGAGACCGTAACGACGATGCTGAAAGCCTGCTGGATCGTTTCCGAAATTTTCTTTCTAGAATTGTCGATATATGCCGATAGAGTTGCCTGGCGGATGGGATCAACTTCCTGATCTTTAAGCTGAGAGCGAACTTCCTCCCATCCAAGATAGTCGCGGATCTGGTTGCGTGCAATTTCCAAACCCTCCCGCGATGGCACCGCCAGAACTACAGAGTTTCGATAGACACGTGGTTTGTCAGGCGCAGTCGTCTCATCCAGAAATCGCCGTGCCTCCCCGCTTGGCTTGCCCGAATCTGATACTGCCTTTGGCCCCAGCACCGCGTAATGAAACTCGCCGTCGTCTTCAATGTCCCGTGGTCTCTCAGGAAGATTGTGCACCCTCGCTCCAGACGCCGATGCTCCCGAAGTAAGACTCTTCAGCTTTCCGATTTCGTCTAGTAATCTTGCCTCTACAAGATCGGGTGAGATTCGGCTGCAGGCGTCGTGATGCATTTGCCGCAGGTTCGGCTTGGATCCCAACCTCCACGACTTGGGAAGTTGCTTCCTGCCATCGGGACCGACGTCGGCATCCTGGATCGCACCCTCATCCAAGAACCAAGAAATCTCCGACCATTGCCTTAAGGCCTTTTCTGACTCAATCTTGTCAGGCCGCGTTTGCCCAAGGAGAACCATCAGCTCTCGCGTCAAAGCTCTTTGGCCAATCGGCTGCGAATGTATGAAAGTGGCAAAGACAGCCTGTTCCATCTCACGGAACTTTATCCCGGGTGTGATTGATTGAATCTCTCGCGCCTTTGCCAGTTCTCCTTCTAGGATGCCCGTCCACTCCTGTCGCTTCCCTTCATATTCCTCGGTCCCGGCAACAGTGGTTAATTCCCGGGTTGCCTCCGAGATCCCTGAACTTCCCGGTTTGCCCAGAAAAATATTTGCTGCAATCAAAGGGCATTCATCCCACTGTTCAGCGTCGCGAAGCGCCAGGGCAAAGGTGCGCAGGACGCCACGCGTGCGCTGGAAGCCTTCCAGATTAGTCCATTTCGTATAGAACACGTCGGTGAGGTCCGGGTGAAAGGGATAGCTCTTGAGATAACGATCCTCTGCAGCTTTCCCGTCTTTGCGGGTCTGGTCATCCAGATCAGCGATACCTTTGAGCGCTGCCACAACATGGGGCCGAAACGCTTCCCGGTCCTTAATCGATTCTGCTTTGAAAAACCGGCGCCGCAGAACCTCGGCGACATCTTCCTTTATGACCGGTTGCACCCCCTCTTCCCGTTCTCTACGAAAGATTGCGTAAAGTTCCTGGGTAATTTCCTTTCCGAGATGGTCGCTTTTGGCGGGATCCGTGGCCAGTAGCGATGCGACAACCGCACACCGATCCACTTTTGTTGCGGCCTGCGTGAGGTACTGAAAAAAGTTCACTAGCCTGCTACGCCAAGTAGGATCAAGGCCTACTTTCTCTCTCGCATACATGAGCACTTCATCAATGAGAATCAGCGTAGAGAGATCCTGTTTCCCTGGCATGGCCAGCAGCTCAACCAGAAGATTTTCGGCTGGCGCGCTGTCACGTTCCGCATCCTTGCCATCGGCATGCAGGAGTTTAAGTCCATCCGCACCGGCAATCTGAAAGGCGAGGACACTCCAGGGATTCTTAAGCCATCGTGTCTGACCTGTGGGATCTTTCACCTCCATTCCTTTTTCAACATCGAGTTTGTCAAATGCCAGCACAGCAATGCGTGCTTTTGGAGGGGGGATTCCGATGTGATTTGTGAATTCGGCAACGGCAGGGAGCTTCGGCAACTTTTCTGGCTCGTTGACAAGATGGTAGAGGGTGATCAAAGTATGGGTCTTGCCCCCACCGTAGGTCAGTTCCAACTGCCGAACGGCCTTTTCGTTCTTGCCCGCAAGTCGTATTACAACGTCCTTAGCCAGCTCTCGGAGGTTGAACGTGGGATATGTCAGCGTAAAGAATTCTTTCAGATCCTGGTAAACGGGTCGCGCCTTGCCCATCATGACGTCGTACAGATCGGCGGCAAAAGCGGCCAGCGATAACTCGCCCGTCCTTAGGTCTTCTCGGATCGTGACCACTTTGTGCCATGGCGTCCAAGGAAGTTTACTCATCTTGTCGGTTCCTCGTTAGGGTCTCAGCTCATATATCATACTGATAATAAATGCGTTATGCGTATAGCATGTCATCAGATCCATGGTCTGGATCTACGTACTAAGTGTGGGTCAGTACCTAATTATTGGGTCTTGTACCTACTTTGCGGCAACGCGCTCTCTGCCCTCACCCATGCGTTCAACCCGTACTGCTCGTTCTGCCTGCGACATTGATGCCGGCAGCGGAAGCTATCCGACACGCTAACTTTTCAAAATCATGGTAGGCGCCTTGAACGGCCTGCACGTGTGCGCCTATGGCTCCATCAGCCACTTTCAGAAAGAACATTGGCTTTCGTGCTTCTTGTGCCAAGGGCATAAGACTTCGGTAATGTTTGAGGAGCGCCAAGCAATGGGGGTCGTTCTCAACCGTGATGCCATCACCGCTCTGCTCAGCCAACACAGCATCGCGATAAGTTCCGGGAATACGAGCGATCCAACGATCGTAAGCCTTCACGGGACGATCCAGGCGAACGGAATGTTGCAGCACGATGTAGCCCACGGGTTGCATAGCGCCTGTTGGGAGTCCCAAATTGGTAACGGGGTTCCTTGCTAAGCGCTCATTCCATTCTTGCCGCCAACGGCGCAATGTTGGTCCCAAGTTGCGTAAGCCTTGTAATGAAAATAGATCAGGAGATAGTGGAACTACGACACAGTCTGCAGCGATCAGTGCTGCACGATTGATAGCGCCTAGATTCGGGCCCAAGTCCACAAGAATGAGATCGGCTTCGTGAGCGGTGGCTGCCTTCTGCATGATTCTCCAGAAAGCGGAAAGAACTCGAAAAGCTCGTTCTTTTCGGTCCAGACATCCTGGCCACTCCTTGGAAAGTTCATCTTCAAAGCCAGACAGTGCAAGGTCCCCTACTAGGAGCGCCAAATTATCGCCCAGTTCTTCCAAATGTGGACCTGCGATATCCCCAGTTCCTCGGAGCAAAGGCTGAACCGCACCAAATATGGTGTCGTGATGGTCACCATCCGGCCACAGCTCTTCCAGGCGCTCCTCGTCCAAGAACGCAGCGGTCAGGTTTGCCTGTGGATCCAAGTCAGTGGCAACCACGCGATTACCAAGTTCAGCGTACATCCACGCCAGATGGTAAACGAGCGAAGTCTTGCCCACTCCCCCCTTGTTGTTAAAAAAAGCTATCACGGGTCTGTTCACTCTCTCCTCCTAACGATGGCCAGCACGTGAGCATCCTCGACGATGAACTCAACCGGAGGGCTGCCGTTTTCACGGAGTTCCTTTCGGGCCAGTTCGATCCCAATGCCGAAACGTTGCACGTAGCCCAGATTCTTCATTGTCTCAGCTAGGTGTGGGTTGCGATAGTCAGTGATGCCAGGTTGGCCAAAGTTCTGTCGATTCACTTGTCCGAAGGGTCCCCCAGGATTTTGAATCTCGATCCGGTCGGTAAACCACGTGATGCGGACGGGAGCATTAGTGCTCTCGTAACTGCGGTGCATAACTGCATTACGCGCCAATTGCTGAAGCGCAACCAGCGGATAATCCGGGTGTCTGAGCTCAACCGCTTGAGTCCTAATATCCAACGCAATGGATATGTGTGCCTGGAATATCTCGTCCAGAACTCGCAGCAGGTCCGTTAGGGGTCCATCTATTTCTTTGTGATCTTTGATGGGGCCGGTCAGATCTTTGCCATCGATGCGAAGAAACTGAATGTAAGCGCCCGGAACAAATTGCCTCGGGTCCTTACCTAACACGAGGATTCCGAGAATGGTGGGAGTGGGTGGAGTCTCAATGGTTCCAAAACGTAATGAGGCAAGCTGTTGTTCATCTGTGCGCCGGTTTTGTTCGAGAATATCAGCCGGCAACACTGAGGGCAGATACACTCGGTGAAAAAAATCGAGATCCAGATCCCGCAGTTTTGCAGACGGAAGTGGACGAATATCAAAAGGTAAATCTCTTGCTCGCCGCTTTTCATTGAGACGACGTTCTTCCTCAGCGGTCGCAATCGCTCGGCGTGGGCCAACCCGAATCCAGATGCGTCCCTTGTATCGTACCGGGGGAGTATCAGACGGTTCGACGATAACCACAGCTAATTCACATCCGCCAACAGTTCTCTTTTGAACAGTCATAGACGGAAACGGGAGGATATTGCCGTCCGAGCGAATGTTGGCGAGGGTTAGCAGGAGTTGATCCGTGATTGCAAGATTGGCGCAGCTTCCGTTATCGTTGGCTCCAACGAAAAGGACGCCTGGCAGTCGATGACCCGGCAAATCGTTGGCAAAGGCACAGATGGCTTCGCAGATTCTATCTCGTTCCGCTATAGAAGCTTTTCGCTCGACGCGATCCGACTCAATCTCATTAAGGAGAGCGGCCAGTTCATGATCATCCATGGAACTCATCGGCGCTCGAGCCTCCGTCTCGAATCGACTTCCCAGGGGCCCATAATCGTGGCAACGGACTTGCAGCCAGAAGCCAGCTTAAACGGACTCCATTATATGACGATAGTCTCAAGCTCATTCCTTCGACTCTGAGTTCATCTTGGGCAAGCTAGGCTGCAGTTGCTCAGGTACCACTCCCCGAGCAGCCAAGTGGTTGCTGATACTTTCCAGGAGCGAACGCTCTTCAGTGGCTTCCTTAGCCAATTCAATGAGAGCCTGGAGCAACTGATGAAAGATGGCGTTTTTGCGGAGTGCTCTTGCGTCCAGGTATTCGTCCACTTTGATTTGGTCGCCTGCCTTCCAGAGATGCATGAGCCGATGAACCTGGTCGATGAGAGGAACAACTCGACCGCTCGGCGCCTCGTAACCCAGGCTCTTGCTCTTTCTCTGTTGCCAGGGCCTGAGCTTTACCTTGCTCCCAGTGCCTTCTTCGGGTTCTGTTCCGTCTTCATCAGAGGGGGTCTCATTGCCTTCTTCCTCCTCAGTTTCTTGACCGCCGGTGCGAATCAGGATGTCATACTGCTCCGCAAGATCCTTGTCCGACAGGCCACACGAAACTGCGTACAGGATGCATGCGCCACTGGGGGCATCATCCATTCTAAAATCGTGCCGGTGAAGGAGATAGTAAGTCGTCACATCGTCTAATCCAGTGACGGTCTCCGTGTCTCCATTGTGGGAAAGCACTCGCCCCACGACGAAGTCCACAACAATACGGCGGACATGGCGGAGGAACTCCGGGACTTCCATGACTTGGCCCGGTTCGTTGGCTTTTTTAACGATGGGATGTTTGCTGTAAGCTTCCAAGGCCGGTCCAGTCGCTGCCCAGACAAAATCGGGGCCCCGGATGCCGGCATCCCAGTACTCCCGCAGCCGCGATGAGATGTTATTACGCATTTCGGCCAATACGAGATTGTCCCATCCTGGCTTGGTGGCTTCCGGGCGTTTCTTGCAGACAAGCCAGACCGAGGAGGATAACGCCGCAGAGGAAAGTGCACGTGTCCGATTGCCCATCTCGGTTTGGATCGGCCAGCTCCCGTCCGCAACAAAACCGGCACGAGTCATCGCGGAAACAAGAGTTTCCCAGGCATCTGGCTGTTTGTTGGCAAAAACGATAACCAGCCGACCATCAGGCTTTAGTGCCTGTTGGCACGCCTGAAACGCCCGGAACATGCCATCTTCATACGCAGCTTTTGATTTTGTCTTGTCGCCGCCAAAGCGACTTGGATCATCAATCAGCTCACCGTCGTTTTCTCTATGGTTCCACTTCGGCGAGAGGGGTTCACTGAAGGCGTGATCATAGTCTAATGTCAAGCTATGGAGTGCCCTCCGCAGCCAGACATAAAAGAAATCCATAAGATCGGCATATGCAATAGCGTTATAGTATGGTGGATCGGTCAGCACCAAATCGAAACCGTTCTCTGACAACTGGACTGCTGAACCAGTCCTCACATCCGGGCGTGGAGCGGACGAGCACGCTGCCAGAGAATGGCCGACACAACGAGCAATCCAATCCAACCCTCCGGCGTAGTCGCCCGTTGCGCCTGACAGTGGATTGATCTCACTAAAATCCCACTTAATCGGCAACGCAAAACGTTGGAATGTGTGCGTAATGTACTCTCCATTAGGGTCCCAATTACAGACATTACTGTTGTAATCAGCTAGGCGGTCCAGAGCCATTGCGAGATAGGATTGTAGAGCTTCTAGCCATTGCGCTGGATAACCACATGTCTGCATAGACCTGCGGGCTAATTGTGTATGCTTCAGCATTACTCCCAGTGCCAGGAGCTGACGTTGAGTGAAAAGTTTGTACCACTTGTCGAAACCGTATAACGGAACACGAAAACCAAGCGCTTCCTTACTTGGCAAGGGCTCCTCTGGTATTCCAAACTTAACTGCGGCGAATATGCGACCCAATTCTCGTTCGACCTTTGTCTGGAGGTCGAGTTCGTTCGGGCAGGGTAAACGATATTCCTTCCCCTGCGAGCTGTCAGTGACCACGGCGATCATAACGGCGCCCAACCGTCCTGCCTGACCTTCCAGGCGGATGTCCTCCATTGTCATTGTGGCTTGTCCCGGTTTGCCGCAACAGGGGCAAGACGCACCAGAGCGGGACATTGTGCCGGTGCCGATTGTCTTGTCATGTTCTCTGCGTTGAGCCGCATTTCCGCCGACAAAAGGGACAGCATGCTCGATTTCGAAAACGACACCGGTCCTCTCGGCATTTGCTTCGATACAGAGTAGGACACGCTTATCATCTTTTTTGCACAACCACTTCGTCTTCAGGAGTGGCACCGTTGCACGGCAGTTCTTGCAAGTGACTGTGCGGGCCCACAGGTAGGCCACCGTGGGCTTTGGGACCCAGCGCGGGTTGTGTGGGTTACTCAAATACTCCGTACTGAATTCGCTATTGAGAGCTTCGAGGTCTAAAGTCCCGTCGGATTTGAGAGGCACTTTTTTTAAGTCGCGTTCTAGAGAATTATTCGTTGTTCCCGAAAGAGGCTCAAACTCGGCGTACGTCGGATAAAAGTTTGCCAGGTCCTTTCGCGCTTCCCGAAGCACCCACCATCCCCATGCGCGAACGTGCCACGCGAGATCGACATCCGGAGGAGGAAAGAGTTTTTTCTGCACGGCATCCAGATTTCGCTCCAGTTGCTTCTTGGTGAGTTTCCCAGTGCTTTTGAAGAAGCTCTCCATGAACTCAGGGGACTCCAAGGCGAACTGCGGAAGGGGCCGATGTTGTCCGGCAAGCTTCTGCGGGTATTCCAGAGTGCACCTGAGAATGAACCAGGCTACCGGGTTGATGTCGATTGCGGTGGCCTCACAGCCGAGCCGCATTGCCTCCAATGGAATTGCCCCACCGCCGGCAAAGGGATCCAGGACTTTGGGCGCGCGCCCTCCGTAGGCCTTGCGGATCTCCTGACGGAACCACTCCAGGTCAGGATTGGACTCGCGCCCCCAGTGGAGAATGCCACCGACGGTTTCTTCTCTGATGACCTCGATGGTTTTGCCACCCACTTTCTTCTTTTCCACCTTCTGGACAACAGTCCCGCCAATCTTCTCCAACAGGCGTTTTCGTTCCTCTGGATTTCCAGGGTCAGGGAGCAAGGTGGCAATCAGCGCCGCCCGGCACGCCGCCAATGGTCGCCGCGCCGGCCAGATATGAAGTGTTGAAATATGCCCGTGCCGAACATTTTTCTCGTGAACTGAATCGAGGGACGCTTGTTTCAATGGAAAAGCGACTTCGATTAGCCTTTTGCGGTCTGTCATAAACGTCTCATGCTTTTTCTCCGACCTACTCCCGACCGCGAGCGTCAGCATTGTGAAAACATCCGAGCCGCGACCGTCAGGGAGTGGACCCTCCGATGACCCTCCGCGGAGAGTCCGCGGAGAGTCCGCTTGCTTACGCGCGCGGCTCTGTACGTGCGCGGCCGTGGCGGCTCTGAATTGTTTCACACATTGAAATTCATTCGTAAATCCTTGGCCGACACCAGTTGTGTCAATCGATGGACAATGGCGCTTTCTGTCAAACTCCACTCCAACTGCGAAAAATCATCAGCCTACTACGTTCCATTCACTGCAGCGCAGAATTTCCGTTGGCCTACCACATAACGTTGGCCTGTTACGGGACACGCCTCTTCGGGGATCCATCTGGTTCGGTTGATCGTAATCATAATCTGCCTCGTTCTCCGTATCTGCCGGTTTGCCAGAACCGAGTCGCAGCAATTCGCAGGAGATTGCAGGAAACTCCGCTTCTGCTTACGCCGGAATATCGTAAAAGCGTACTGGCCGCATTGACGGAGGTCTGCTGGTATCGCGGTTGGATTCCGTTGGGACTTCATGTTCGCACAACCCATTTGCATGCCGTCGTTCACGCTCTGGTCGCGCCCGAGAAGATCATGAACGACTTTAAGGCCTATGCGACGCGCACACTTAACCAAAAACATGGTTTGCTTCGTCACAAGAACTGGGCTCGACACGGAAGTACTCAGTATCTCTGGACCCAAGAGGATGCCGAGGCCGCGGTTTGTTATGTTCTGTTTTTGCAGGGAAGGCCGATGGAAACGTATTTTGCGGCAAATGTCTTCCGCGCCAGGACGTTTGTGTGATGAGAATGTGTGAAATAATTCAGAGCTATGAGAGCCGCGTGCGTACAGAGCCGCGCGCGTAAGCAAGCGGACTCTCGCCGGACTCTCGCCGGAGGGTCCGCTCCCTGACGGTCGCGGCTCGGATGTTTCCACAGATTCAGACCCGCGCGGCTCCGCCGACAGCAAGCTCTCCTTTTGCTTGATAATTTTCTCCATCATCGGAGCCTCCCCTGCTGGTGGCAGAAATTCGGCTCAGCCGTCCTATGCGGCCGCAAAAATCTCCCGCTCATCAACAACGACCGCACCCTTCGCAGTCGCCAGCAATTTACCGAATGGCGTAGAATTGGCCGCCTAAGAAATGAGTTCCTTGCCCTAGGGTGCGTGTCAGGGTATAAAGATAGAAGACAAATATTGAAAGTGGGCTGACTGATGGCAATGAATGCTTTAAAAGATAGCTTTGAGAAACTCATAGAGGACTGCCTCAACACTCCTGTTGCCGATCCGCAGTTTCTCCCAGTTGCCGAAGAACTCATGGAGCTAGTAGGCTCGGCGATTGCGGACAGTGAAGACTTGGGGAGATATCGCCAGACCCGAGAGAGAATGGGCAAAGACTTCAAGATTTTCATGGCCGCCCCAAACTTCCCGTACACCGTGCATTCGGCTTGAGACCTATGCTCGAACCTGCACATTGACATCTATTCCTCCCTGAGGTCAAAGAAAAATCCGCGTTTAGGCATCGTTGTTAATCCTTTCTACTCTGGTTCTGCTGCGCAAAATACACTCTTTTCGTCAATGATGACCCCGCCCTTAGTGGTTGCGAGCAACCTACTAAATGGATCCTGTATTCTTAGCAACCTGGGCGCGGCGCTGCTGCACTCGAAAACGACGTAGAGCCAATAGCGGCCGCGCAGATTACACGCTTTCGCCCACTCGTTGTCCGTAACTTCAATGTCCCCGATCCCGGCACGGCCCTTTACCTCAATGGCGCGTTCCTCACCACCAGAACGTAACGAAAGGATGTCGAAACCGGGGCGGTCAGTGAGGTCTGCAGTGCGGGCACGCTCTGGAGTGGACACATCCTTGACGGCCGCGCCGTTGGCTTCCTCGTAGGCCCAGGCAACTCCAACGGCAATTGCCTCAATTTGATCGTCGTGTCGCCTTCGATCCTCCGGGTCGCTCGACGGTATCACCAACGCGTGTGCTAGGAAAATGACCTCGTCGGAAGCCACCAGGTCAGGCTCTCGGCGAAGTGAAGCGAGGGTTTCATCACGCCGTGCCGCATGAGCGCGCTGTCGCTCCTTGATTTTGGTCAGATCTCCCTTTGCTTTGGGATCGCCGGCGCGAGCTTTCTCTGTAAGTCTGGCTCGCATCGCCGCCAATTCGGCATCCTGGTAGTCGTAGCCACGCGTCACAAAAGTCTCGCGTTCCGGGAGGCTTTCCAGTAAGGCTTTACGTCGCTCTTCGGCGAGCGGCCGGGCAAGTCTTTCAGTGCTGTAAGTTTGGGCAGCATCCCGCGACCTCCTAGCCGTGCTTGCAAATTGCATGGAAGAAATCGGCACACCGGAACCCCCCTTTAAAAGAAGAAGCTGTTCTACCGGACATTCTTCAATCTGTCCCAATTCCTCGTCTCGCAAACCAATCAGACGACAATCGAGGATCTCCTTCCGGGCAAAGAGACGGAAATTCAGGTCCGACTTTCTGGAAACAGCAGCAAGCGCGAGATGAAATATGTATGGGCGCGTGGCGTATGGGTCAATAAACACTCCCCCCTTCAGTGCATCAAGGGAGAAGCGAGACCACACATAGTCTCTCAGTCGTTCGAAGAACGGTTCCCCTGGATGTAAAAAGATAGCTTCTTCTGATGCGTCTCTGGGTTTGTAAACAGTGAAGCGATTCCGCTGCTCTGCCGGATACATCTCTAGGGTGGGCAGAAGAGGATCGAGCGCATAGGGTTTCAGCGGTTTGAGCGAGAACAGTCCGTCCGGGTCTCCCTCTATTCCAATGTCGACCAGCGGCGCCGCTTTCTCAATGAAACGACGCACGTAACCTGGGAGCAGATGGCGCAGTTCCTCGTGTTCCAGTTTTACCCGCTGGGCAGGGAGCTGCAGACTGACGTCGCCGCCATCCCCAAACAGCCGGCGTTCTTTCTCCTGGAGAGCCTGTATCTGCTCCTTGGTGAGTTTTCCTTCCAGGTTGATAACTGTTTCCCGTGTACCCTCTTCAGTGACCGATCGTTCCATGTACTCTTTGAGACTGACCCCCTCGAAAAATCGGCCGATGACATCGAAAACCTTGTCGGACCCAAGTTCTCTGCGAATCCGCTCCAGCTTATTCAATAACGTTGCCAGGACCCGGCCTTCCCTCGTCTTCCCCGCTACCAGGTTCATTACCAACACAGGGTCATGTTTTTGACCGTAGCGATGGATACGGCCCATCCGTTGCTCCAGGCGGGCTGGGTTCCACGGGATGTCATAGTTGATCATCAGCCAGGAGAACTGCAGGTTGATACCTTCGCCCGCGGCATCGGTACCAATTAAATAGGTCGCGCCGCCCTCTTCTGCCGGCTTGCGAAAGAACGCGACCTGTTCTTCACGCTCCCGATAGTCCATTCCGCCATGGATCTGCGCAACCTTGCTGGCAAACCCCAATCCTTCAAGGCGTCGCACGAGGAAGTGGAGCGTGTCGCGGTGCTCAGTGAAAATCAGAATTTTTTGATCTTTGAATCGTGGGTCGCGGAGAACTTCCCTCAGCTTTTCAAACTTGGATTCTTCACCCTGGTCGTAGACACGCTGCGCCAAATCGCGGAGTGTCTTGACCTGATTGCGCTCCGCCTGGAGTTCCGCAAGGGAAACAGCGACCACGCCACCCAGGACCCGTTCCTCCACAACCTCATTCTCTTCACGTCCCTCCTCGGCTTCCTCTTCGTCGCCGGTGGCTTCGTCGAGAACATCGGGGATTTCGTCCAGGTGCCGCTGTCTTGTTAGGAGGCCCTCAGCAGTCAACTTTCCCGATTCGATGTCCTCGATCAGCCCATCCAATTTGTCCAGGCGCCGCTCAAACGAACGCAGGAGAGCGTAGGTCGAACTTGCCAGCCGGCGTTGAAAAATGCTCATTGCCAAGCGGGCCGCCGAACGATTCAGGATGCGCGCCCGATTGTAAAACGTACGGAGGTAATCCGTAGTTTGATCGTAGAGCGCCTGCTCGCTGATTTCACCCTGCGTCAGATCGTAGCTCAACGTGTCGGAAATGCGCGTTGGGTAGATGCGAGAACCGTCAAAGCGGACCATCTCCTCTTTCGTTCGACGAATGAAATGTTTTTTCCTGGCATCGGCCGGAAAGGCGTTAAAGGCGTCAACCGTGGAGAGAATGTCGGGTTCCAGCAGGCGCCACAGACAATAGTACGGAAAGTCTTTCCCCATATGAGGAGTCGCAGTTAATAGAAGAAGATGCTGGCAGCTCCAGTCTAAACTCCAACGTAGATCCCCGCTTTGGATCCCGGCCACTGCTTCGGCGAGCCGATATCTGTCAATCTTGCGGATGGTAAAATCAGGTTCGCGGTCGGCCGACAGTTTGTGAGCCTCATCGAAGATTACCAGGTCATATGGAGTTACTGCAGTTTCCTGTAGGCGAGTGAAGGCTCGTTCTGCGCTCAGGGTATCAACACTGATAATCAATAAATCGCTCTCAGGGCCAACGAACGGATTTGCCGATCGTGCGTCCGTGCCCGTGACGATCCGGAAGGGAAGGCGAAACAAAGTGTGCATCTCCCGCTCCCAGTTCCCGAGAAGGCCCGCGGGAGGAACAATAAGCACCCTGCGGATCAGGCGACGGGAAAGCATTTCGCGCACATAGAGACCCGTCATGATGGTCTTACCGGCGCCGGCATCGTCGGCCAGCAAGAAGCGAAGGCGCGGCTGCGCGAGCATGTGCTCGTAGACCGCGATGCGTTGGTGCGGAAGCGGGTCAATGAGGGAAATTTCTGTGGCAAAAGCCGCGTTAAACAAGTGTCCATATGTTAGCCGCTCCCCTTCGGCTATGACCCGGACGACTTCCGGATCTGCGGAAAAATCAATGTTGGGGATGTCGTTAGGGCCGTAGACGGCCTCCGGTTCCCGGACTACCTCTGGTTCCACGTAATCTCTGGATAGGGCTTCGATCCCGAACTTCTCAGCCAGGGTGATCTGCTGCCGCGCTTGAGCCGAAGGACGAGATTGCCCGTTTTCCCAACGGTTTACGGTGACAAAAGAGACGCCGAGCAGGTCCGCCAGGCGTGTTTGGGTCAAGCCAAACTTTATGCGCAACTGGCGGATGCGGGAGGAATAGTCGGAAGGAGTGGATATGCTTAACATTGGAAGATATAGTCTCATATCAGAGTCACACGATCAATAAAATTGTGTCGCGTACATATTTTGGAATGATATAAGCATGCAGTTGGATTATCTTGGGTTGGCTCAAGTGGGCCCCCCGGGGAGGACCTCAATCCAGCATCAGCCTTTCCGACTGCTTAGCGGTCAGCCTTTTTACCCATCCTGGGGCGATGGGAAATTTCAAACTGAAACTCTCACAAGCCACAGAAAAAAACAGCCACTTACAACAGGAGTTTCTTAGAAGTTAGTCAGTGCTTGTCTTTCTCCCAAACACAAAATAAAGCGGAACGATTCCAGCTAAGAGGAATCGCACAATGAGGATTTTACGTAATCTTTCCCACCATTTCCGCAACTGCTCCGCGTGAGCGCCCAACTCCTGTTCCTGAAAAAAAGGCAGAACTACCTCACCACAATCGTCAAACAATGCTCTCAGCTCCCGCAGAGAATGTAACCGAGCTCGATACGGTGTCTTGCGAATCCACCATGCCACCACTTTCATCCAGCGGCGGGGCAGCAGGCCAAACCCCCACAGGCGCACGTGCGGCTCGGGTAGGAGACTGTACCGGTTGTTCGTAGTGAAGAAAAAAACGCCGCCTCCCCTCAAGACGCGCAGCATTTCATCCTTGGTGCGAACGCTGTCTCGAACATGCTCCAGCACCGAATCGGCAACCGCTGCATCGAAACAACCGGTTCGGAAGGGGAGAAACTCAGCGTTGGCGCATACCAGCGCTGCCTGCACATGGTTCTCCGCGAGCCGACGGCTGCCGATTACCAGCCAACGCAGCGCTACGTCTACTCCCACGACGTGCGGGTAGCGGCGCGCTCCGGCGACGGTCATCCCGGCAGTACCACAACCAAGATCAAGGACAGTGGAGAGACCGACATCAGGGAATCTGTCTTCCAACTTATGCAGAAGAGCCTCCCCTCGCTGCACAGCAGCTTGCATGGACGCAATATAGTGGCGGTGCAAGCACGGAGGGTTTTCCGGCGACAGGCTGTAGTATCGTCCCAGCAACTCGTCAAAACTCCCTCCGCCACCGGCTGTCAGCAGCGTCACCTTATCGACTTCGTTGGCAATCGAAATAAACGGGTCCGGTTGCAGACGAAAATCGGGAATGCCAAAACGAATGGGGTAATTGCGGTTACAAGCGCGACAATTATATTCACGATCGTCGCCATGTAGTTTTCCACCGCAGGCGGGACACGCCAGGAGTTCTTCCAACCAGCCAACTGTCATCGTCCGCTTAACGATCGCCCAACGCCCCGAAGCCAAACATAGGCGGCTCCCAAGCCATCATTGAAGTGTTTCCAGATGCCAAGGTTTCGCAGGTAATACATTTCCAGGCGAGGAAGGCAAAGCAGGTCGCTGTCCGGACTGGCCCAATCAAGTCTCGTCGTGACCGCGACGCGGTAACGCTGGCCAGCCGCTTCTCGCACCGCGGGGTTTACTCGACCATAAGGATAGGCCAAAACTGGGCAGGGTCGAGATAGTTGTTTCTCAATTTCCACCTGAGATTGGCGTAGCTGGAACTCCATTCCTTCGCTGTCAAGGCCAGTAAGATCCAAGTGATCCACACCATGGGAACCCAGTTCAAAACCGCTGCGAGCCAGTTCGTTTAAATCTTCCCAGCTCATGACTTGCTCTCGAGTTCCATTCCAGCAAGCCGTTCCCGAACATGCTCCCGTGGGGACAAAGATCGTGGCCGTAAACCGCAGCGTTTCCAAAACAGGGATCGCCTGTTCCTTCACCGAGACATACGCATCGTCGAAGGTGATAATAGCTCGCGGTTGACGATCCGGCGGTTCCTTCCAATACGTGACCAGGTCCTCCAGGCGCAATGTGCGATATCCCCACGTCGACAAATCTTCCATCTGCCTTCGAAAAGTCGCGACCGGGGTCGACAGCACCGAGCCGCTCTCATCGAGACGATGATAGGTCAAAATTGGTATCTTCATGTTCTACCGGACGCGCATCCCAGCGCTTCCCCCCAGGCCCAGCAGACGAAGTAGCACAACAGCAAGGGTGTGCTCAGCAGGAAAGCGCCGACATAGCTGCGGCGAGTCATCACTGCGGCCGCACAGCGCAGCCAAAAGATGGCCGGAAGCAGAGCAGACAGTGCCACGCCCGCAGCTCGGCGAAATCGCCCCGCCCGGGTGGCCAATTGCGAACCGAAAAAGCGTCCAGAGCGATAACGATTCAAGGCAAACTCGCCAAAAGGCGACTCCTGCAAATTTGTCACGACAGCTCCCGGTACTGCAGTCAGAATGTGGCCGTTCGTCCGCAAGAGGGCATGGAAAAAGGTCTCCGCAAAGCATCCTTGCATCTCCTTTAGGTAGCGGTCCAGGAGTGAGCGACGATAGAAAGCATTCAAGGCTGAAAAGTCAGTAAATGATTGTCGCGGCAAAGGGGGGAGGAATCGATAATAGCGGGCAAAATACAGGGCCCAGCCTTGCAGGCTGGCGCCACCATATTGCGCGACGCCCCCCCCCCCCGCTTCTGCACCCGCCTCGACCGCCCTCCGAATCTGCTCCAGCCAGTCAGATGCAGGCATGGCATGTTGTTCCGTGAGCGCCACGATGTCGCCAGTCGCGTGCATCAATCCATGATAGCGAAGCGTTTCAATTGAAGTGCCACATGGATACTCCAGCAAACGCGCGTAAGGAAAATGCGCTTTTACCAGCGAGGCGGTGCCGTCACTGGAAGCGTCCACCACCATGATTTCATTCGCTTTACCGTACAGTGGTTGCAGACAGGAATGAATGGTCGAACTTGCATTGATGGTGGGAATGACAACGGTGATCTTGATATCAGCTCACAACAGCGGCAAAGCAGCCACCTCGGCAAAGCGAATGACAACATTGGGATAAATGCCCAGAATGATCGTCGCGGCGGCGGTAATGATCAAGGTGATCGTGTTGCCAACAGAGAAACTGAGTTCCGCAGGCTCGCTCAGTTCCTTCATAAACATCGCCACCACGATTTTGACGTAATAGTAGAGGGCCACGACCGCATTGAGTACGGCGATAATCGCCAGCCAGAGCATCAGCTTGCTACCCGCTGTCAGATACTCCTGGATGACCGCGGCGAAAACGTAGTACTTGGCGATGAACCCCGCCAAGGGCGGAATACCTCCCAGCGAAAGCAGGAATAGCAGCATCAATCCGGCTACCCATGGATTGCGGAAGAAAAGGCCGTTGAAATCATCGATCTGTTCACCTGGAATGTCGCGGCGCCGCAGCAGCAGCACGACCGCCCAGGCGCCCAAGTTCATGAAAGTGTAGAGGAACAGATAGACAGCGCCCGCCCGGATGCCTAATTCACTCCCTGTCGCCAACCCCAGCAGAACATATCCCGCGTGGGAAATGCTGGAGTAAGCAAGGAGTCTCTTTATATTGCTTTGGGTCACCGCAGCCCAGTTGCCGACGGTCATCGTCAGGATCGCCACGACCGAAATCAAGATTGTGCTGAGGTCACGCAAGCTTCCCAGCGAAACCATCAAAACTCGGAAAAAAACGGCAAAGGCAGCAGCTTTCACAGCAACCGACATAAAGGCTGTAACCGAAGTTGGAGCGCCTTCATAAGCATCCGGCGCCCACATATGAAACGGCACAGCCGCAACCTTAAAAAAGAGGCCCGCCAGCATCCCTATCATTCCTAAGACTACGGCTGGACTCGTCGGATTTTGGCTCACGGCGTAACCGATGACCTGAAGATTGGTGGAACCGCTGATACCGTAAAGTAAAGACATGCCATAAAGCAACACACCCGTGGAAAATGCCCCCAACAGAAAATACTTCAGTGAAGCCTCGTTCGACTTCAGGTTGAAACGCAGAAAACCCACCAATACATAGACAGAAATAGACATTAATTCCAGGCCGACAAAAATGGTAACCAAGTCCAGAGCGGCCACCATGAACATCATCCCGGAAGTGGCGAAAAGGATCAGCGCGTAGTACTCGCCATGTTGTTCTCCCTCCTCGTCCAGATACCGGTAGGACATCATGACCGTCAGAGCTGCCGCGATCAGAACCGTCAACTGGAAAAACAGCGAGAATGAATCGAGTGAGATCATGTCGAAGAAAGCGCGTCCCACGCCTGCGTGGTACAGGCGGTACCAGTGAACCATGGCGGCTGCGATTCCCAGTAGGGCGAACAAACTGATTAAGCGCTTCTTTTCTTTAGGAATGAGAAAATCCAATATGAGCAGTCCCATTCCCCACATCACCAGATGAATCTGCGGCCCAATATACGCCGCATTCTTCCTCAGGAAACTGAAAACTTCGCTCGCAACGTTGTATTGGTCCATCGCTTGCCTGTTATCGTTCCGTCGTCGATTGTCCGGACTTCATCACTACCGCCGTCGTTTTGATCTCCTGGCCTTGCAAAATCCCTGGACGAACCCGTTGAACGATTTGAATCACCGGTCGATCCAGATACTGCAGAAAGGTTTTGGGATAAAGACCAATCCAAAATGCAAGTATGATGAGAGGCACAAATGTCGCCAGTTCCCGCAGATTCAAATCCTGCAGTTTTTGATTTTCCGGCTTGTCCACTTTTCCAAACATGGTCCGCTGATAAAGCCATAGCATGTAGGCCGCTCCGAGAACAATACCAGAGGCGCCCAGAATCGCCCAAAATCGCAGATTGTTGTCGCCGAACACGCCCTGCAAGATCATAAATTCGCCGATGAAGCCATTCAAGGCGGGCAATCCGATGCTGGACATCGTCATGATGAGAAATACGGTCGCATAGAGTGGCATGACATGGGACAGGCCGCTGTATTCCGCAATCAGGCGCGTGTGGCGTCGTTCGTAAACAATTCCGACGATCAAGAACAAGGCGCCCGTAGAAATCCCATGATTGATCATTTGCAGAATTCCGCCTTGCAGAGCGACGGGCGTCGCCGCAAACACACCCAGCATGCAAAATCCAAGATGGGATACCGATGAGTATGCGACCAGTCTCTTCCAGTCCTTTTGCATCATCGCCACCAGCGCTCCATAGATGATACCGATCACACACAGCGTCATCATCCAGGGGAGGAAGTGAAGCGTCGCCTGGGGCAGGACTGGCAGGCTGATCCTCACAAAGCCGTACGTGCCCATTTTCAACAGTACTCCCGCCAGGATCACCGAGGCGGCCGTTGGAGCGTCCGTGTGCGCATCGGGCAACCACGTGTGGAAGGGAAACATTGGAACTTTAATGGCAAATCCAAGGAAAAATGCCAGGAAGACCCACCACTGCAGCTCTGCCGGAATCGAGAGTCTCTGGTACCGCAGAATATCAAAAGACCAGACTCCGGTCTGGCTGTGTTGGAAGAAGTACAGGGCCAGAATTCCCAGCAACATTACGACCGAGCCAAACAGGGTATACAGGAAAAATTTGATCGCGGAGTATAGCCGTCTCTCCGAACCCCAAATCCCGATCAAAAAGTACATCGGCACCAACATGACTTCCCAAAAGACGTAAAACAGGAAAAAGTCGAGGGCGACAAAAACACCGATCATCCCGGTCTGCAGCAACAACAGGTAGCAGTAATATTCGCGTACGCGCTCCTGTATGGCACTCCAGGATGAGAGAATGGCGATAGAACCCAGCAGGGTGGTCAGTAGGGTCAGCAATAGGCTAATGCCATCGATACCGAGATGATAGCGTGCGCCAATGGCGGTAATCCATTCGTGGTCCAGCCCAAAACGCATGCCGTCGGCGCCGATATATTTTGGATTATCAAAGCTAAGCATCAGCGGCAGCGAAATAACAAAACCAATAAAACCAACCAAATTGGCGATCCACCGGATTCCATCCTCGTGTTCCTTCCCCTTGGGCCACAAAATGATCAACAGCACTCCCACCAAAGGAAAGTAGGTAACAATGTTGAGAATGTTTCGCATGAAAAAGTCCATCGACTAAGCTCCTATATACAGATACAGGCTTAATACCAAGAGGATCCCCGCTAAGAAGAAAAGCGCATAACGCTGCACGAGGCCGGTTTGCAGCTTACGAAACACCATGCTGAAGAATTGGACCGTGCTGGCGACCAAGTTAACCACCCGGTCCACAACGTGCACGTCAAGGACTCCCGAAAACCAGGCACTGAAGCGAGTGAATGCGGCAGAGAAATTGACCAGACCATCAACCACGTTTGCGTCAAAACTCCACAGGAAATTACCGAGATTCTTGGCGCGATTCACTACCAGCGCGTCATAGATTTCATCGACGTAATACTTGTGATAGAGGGTGTTGTAAAGGGTGCGGAAGCGGTGGGCCAGCAGGCCCGGCAACTGTGGTCGTGCCAGATAGAAATAGTAAGCCATCCCCATTCCCAACAGCGCCACCAACACGGAAATGGCCGTCAACCCCATCTCCAACCCTGTCCCCCCCCCAGGAGCCGCCACCGACACCGCTTGATGCTCAAACACAGGCTCCAGAAAATGTTCCAGCCCCTGGCTCCCCACCGGAAACCACGACGGCACCATCACGTAACCGCCCACAATGGACAGAATCGCCAGCGCCACCAGCGGCCCCACCATCACCCAGGGAGACTCATGCGGGTG